>NZ_BDBB01000012.1 GCF_001612765.1 Nocardia arthritidis NBRC 100137 | reverse complement strand
GCGCGGAGGCTGGTTCCGGCCAGATGAGCCTCGATCACCTTCTTCGATTGCTCGAACAGTTGCGCCATGCGGTGTCTGCCTGCTGTCTCGATCGGGAACACGGTGTGATCGCCGTATTCCATCTGCGTGCCGTCACCCTAACCGATGCTTTCGCGAGTGTCGGGGTAGCTCGGCAGTTCAGTACAAGCGCCGCGCAGCGCGTTTCTCGTAGAGTGTCAGGCGAACGCACCGACAAGCGAAGGGTCGAACTTGTCCGCAACTCTCGCCAAGGGCCAGAACGGTCCGCTGGCCACCAACGACGTGGTGATTTCCGTCCAGCTCACGGCGCCGGCGGATCTGTCGGCACTACTGGTCACCGAGCGGGGCAAGGTCCGTTCCGACGCCGACTTCGTCTTCTTCAACCAGCCCAGCGGCCCCGGCGTCAATCTGCAGCCCGCGCCCGCGGGCCAGCCCGCGTCGCTGGCGGTGTCGTTGAACGCCGTGCCCGCCGACATCGATCAGATTCGCGCGGTGATCACCCTGGACGACGCGAACAGCAATTTCGGCATGTTTCCCGCACCGACCGCGATCGTGTCCGATGCGGCCGGTAATCAGTTGTACGAGTACCGGATCGAAGGGCTGAACACCGAGTCGATCGTGATCGCGCTCGAGCTCTACCGTCGTCAGGGCGCATGGAAGGTGCGTGCGGTCGGACAGGGCTACGCGGGCGGTTTCGCCGCGCTGGTCACCGATCACGGTGTGACGGTCGACGATGCGCCCGCCCAGCCCGCGCAGGCGCCGCAGGCCCCGCCGCCGCCTCCGCAGCAGCCGGTTCAGCAGCCGCCGACCGCCCCGGCGTACCCGACCCAGCAGCAGGCGCCGCAGTACGCGCCGCCCGGCTCCGGCCCCGGCTACCCGCCGCCCGGCCCCGGCTACCCGCCCCCGGGTCCCGGTCAGCCGCCACAGGGCGGGCCGGGTTACCCCCCGCCGCCCGGCCAGGGTTACCCGCCGCCGCCCGGGCAGGGGTACCCCCCGCCCCCCGCGCCCGGGGCAGGGTATCCGCCGCCCGGCCAGCCCGTGCCGCAGCAGCCGCAGCAGCCGGCCGAGGTCAGCCTGAGCAAGGACCGCCCGGTCAGTCTGGTCAAGGGCCAGCGGGTCACCCTGCGTAAGGAAGGCGCCGCGCTGACCTTCGTCAAGATGGGTCTCGGCTGGGATCCGGTGCGCAGCCGCGGCATGTTCGGTAACCGCACGGTGGATATCGACCTGGACGCATCGGTCATCTTGTTCGCCGACACGAACCCGGTGGACGTGGCCTACTACGGCCAGCTGACCTCGAAGGACGGCTCGATCCGCCACCAGGGTGACAACCTCACCGGTGAGGGCGAGGGCGACGACGAGGTGATCCTGGTCGACCTGACCCGCATCCCCGCGCACATCACCACGCTGCTGTTCATCGTGACCTCCTACAAGGGCCACACCTTCGAGCAGGTGCAGAACGCGTTCTGCCGCTTGGTCGACGGGACGAACAACGGCGAGCTGGCCAGGTACACGCTCGCCGGTGGCATGCCGTTCACCGCGATGGCGATGTCCAAGCTGTACCGGGTGGGCAGCGACTGGAAACTGCAGGCGCTCGGTGAGGGCTTCCAGGCAAAGCATCCGGGTGAGGCGGTGCCGCAGCTCGGCCGGTTCCTCGTCAACGGTTGACCGGCGGCGCGACAGCAGGGCAGACACGGTGATTCAACTGCAGGCCGGTCAGAACATCCCGTTGACCGGTGAGGTCGTTCGTTTCAGTGCGCGCGCCGAGGCTGCCCTCGACGTTTCCGCGCTGGTGGTCGCCGAGAACCTGAAAGTGTTCTCCAGCGACGATTTCGTCTTCTACAACCAGCCCGCCACGGCGGGGGTCGCGTTGGCGGCCGACGGGGTCACGATCACGCTCACCGGGGTGCGCGCCGACGCGAAGGCCGTGCTGCTGGTGGTCAGCGCCGACCCGGCTGCCCCCGCGCGGGCCGACGGGCTGGGGCCGGTCACCGCCACCTTGTCCGAGAACGACAGCGTGACCGCGGAATTCGCGATCACCCCGTCGTCCGGTGAGACGGCGCTGATCTGTCTGGAGGTGTATCGGCGCGGTCCGGCTTGGAAGCTGCGCGCGGTGGGCCAAGGTTACGCGGGCGGTCTCGCCGTGTTGCTCACGGCGCATGGCGTCGAGGTCGACGGCGCGTCCACGGAATCCGGGCCCACCGACCAACCCGGTACGCACACCATGGCCGGTCCGCTGGCGGGCGACGCGCAGAGCGCCGCCGCCGGTGCGCCGCTGGAGGTCGGTCACGGGCTGGAACGGCTGTGGATGGTGTTCGAGGACGCCGCGCGATCGGCCGCCGCGCTGATCTCGGCGCGGGAGTACGCGGCCAAGCGGCTGGATCACGAACTGTCGCTCGCCGTCTCCGACCCGGCGACCAGGAATACTCCGGCAGCCGAGCAGGCGCGCCGGGTCGCGCAGCAACGGCACGACGATCTGGTCGCCACCGCCGAGCGCAACCATCAGCGCGACGCCGAACAGCTGATGGGCGAACTCGCCGAGGCCGACCGGGCGCTGCCGCCCGCCCTGGCCTCGTGGGACTCGCCCGCTTGGGACAAGCCGCCCGCACCGAGCGACGGTATCCGGCTCGGCGAGTTGTACGCGCTCGACCGGGGATCGGTGCGCATTCCGTATTGCGTTCCGGTGCCGCTGAACCGGCCGTTGTGGATCGATGCCGAATCGACCCGTGCGGTCACGCCCGTGGTGGGCGCGCTGCTCGCGCGGTTGCTCGCCACGGCGCCGGAGCGGCGGACGCTGCTCGACATCATCGATCTGACCGATGCGTTCAGTGGCTTCACCGGTTTGCTGGCTCCGGTGCTGAACGGTCCGCCGATCACCGACCACGCCGATATCTCGGCGCGGTTGCAAGCGCTGGTGGACGCTGCCGAACTGGCCGAATTGGCCTATTCGAGTGGCGCCTTCACCCCGCCCACCGAGCATCGAGTCCTGTTGGCCGCGGATTTCCCACACGGCTATCAGAGCTCTGACGCGCAGCGGATCGGCGCGTTGATCACGCGTGGTGAGCTGATCGGACTGTCCATCGTGATCGTCGGCGCCGAAGAATCCGACTCGGCCGACACCACCGTGGCGATGCTGTCGCAGTCGTGCCGCCATCTGCCGACCATCGGCGGCACGCCGCTGTTCGACCCGTGGACCGGCAGCGCCTGGGAACTCGATCTGGACATGCTGCCGCAGGAGCCGGAACGGCAGGCGCGCTTCCTGCGCACCACGTGAGATCGCCCGGTCAGCCGCGTGCGGCCGCCGGTCGCGGTCGCAGCGGCTCCGGCAGCCACGCCAGCAGCGGGTCCGGCATACGGTCGACGATCCCGCCGACGGGGTCGTCGACGAAGTCGCGCCGCACCAAGTCCTCTTCGGGGCGGTAGATCTGGCGCACGATCAGGGCGCACAGTCCTAGTACCGCCAGATCACGCAAGGCGACGGTGCCGGTGAACCACTGCTCGGGCAGGCCCTTGCGGTCCAAGCCGAGGTAGTAGAACATGCGCGGCACCCAGACCAGCGCGTCGATGGTCATCCAGGCCAGCAGGATGCGCCGGTGCGGCAACGCCAGGACGGCCAGCGGCACCAGCCACAGCGAATACTGCGGACTCCATACCTTGTTCGTCAGCAGGAACGCCGCGACAACGAGGAAACACAGCTGCGCCAGCCGCGGCCGCTGCGGCGCGGTGAGGCCGATGTAGGCGATCGCCGCGCAGGCCGCGACGAACGCCAGCAGCGAGACGGCGTTGAGGATGGCGGGTTGCTCCCCGTGGGTCAGTACGCCGTCGAAGCCGGGCCAGCCGGTGAACGAGGAGATCACGTTGTAGATCGAGTCCGGGTCGGCGTGCCGGGTGGTGTTCAGCCGGAAGAATTCCCGCCAGCCGTTCGGGAACAGCGCGGCGATCGGCAGATTCACCGCCAGCCAGGTGGCCAGCGCGGCGCATACGGTGACGGACGCGGCGCCGAGCGGACGGGCGCTGAGGAACTGGACGCGGTAGGGCGTCTCGCGCACCCACGCCAGGAAGGCGTGCCAGCCGTCGATATCGCGGATCCGCAGGCCGAGGTGCGTGCGCGGCGTGCGTTGCATCGTCTCGGTACGCAGGCACAGCACGACGATCGGACCGAGCAGCAGCAGGGGATACAGCTTGGCGGCGCCGCCAAGACCGAGCAGGATTCCCGCGAGCACCGGTTTGCGCCGAGCCCAGGCGAGCAGGCCGGTCGCGGCGAAGGCCGTCGCGAGCGCGTCGAAATTGGTGAACGCGTGCACGATCACCAACGGTGAACAGGCGATCAGCGCCGCGTCCCAGATCCGGCGGCCGGACAGCAGCGCAGACGCCCAGACGGTGATCAACCAGGCCATCGCCAGACCGAACGCGACGACGTTGAAGTAGATCACCACCTGCAGCGCGCCGGGCAGCGGTGCGGCGTCCCAGCTCTTGGCGATCCGCATCGAGAAGTACTGGTACAGGCCCGAGAGCACCGGATACTCCATGTATCGCGTCTCCCGCCCGCCGTCGGGAGTCTGCTCGGTCCATTGCTTCTTGTACGGGAATGCGCCTTCGTTCAGTCGTTCCGCGCCGTAGAGCGGAACGGTGTCCGAGTAGCACATCGCCACGTACTGGCGGCCGTTGTTCCAATCGAGGGTCGGGCCGTCCGCGCCATCGGTCTGCTGGAGGCATCCCGCCTTGCCGAACCAGCCGAGTGCCAGGAACACCACGGTGAACGCCAGCAGCACCCGCATGGGCGTCCAGAACCGCACCCGGCCGATCAGCGCATGATCACCGACCGGCCCGCCGACCACCGTGGACAGTTGCGCCGCGAGGGAATCGTTGCGGCTCGGCCGGTCGCGCGCGTCCGCCGATCGCAGATCGGAGGCGAGCGGAGCGGGAGCGGCGTAGTACGCCCCACCGGGCACCATCTGGTCCGACAGCGGCGCCCTCCCGTTCCTCCGTGGCTCCACCAACTGCTGATCGGTCACGGAACCCGAGGCTACCCGGAGGGCGATCGGCGGTCCGGATCGACTCGGGTACCGACCGCTCCGGCACGAGAGAGCAGGCCGACCACGGGGTTCATCGAAGGTAGGCGACACAGGACGGGGCCGACCGTGGTGCGGTCGGCCCCGGTTCGCGACGACGAACTATCGACTTCGGGTGGGCGCGGTTCCGCTCGTACCTTCGCCGTTGCCCGAGTTGCCGCTGTTGCCCGGTCTCGGTGAGCCGGTGGCTGTCGGCGAGGAACCGTCGGTCGGTGCGACCGGCTGGCCGGGCAGCGGGCCGCCCGCGTCCGACTCACGTTGCTGTTGCGGACGCTGCTGCTGCGGTGCGGGCTGGACGCCGGGCACCGGGATGGTGATGCCGGGCAGGATCTCCACCTGGGTCGGCGCGACCACGACCGGCGGCAGCAGGGGGGAGTCGACGGTGGTGGGCGGGGTGTAGGGCGCCGACCACTCGGGGACACCGGCCTGGCCCTTGATCGGCGCGGGCTTCGGGAACGTCTCGTTGCGGGTGCCCGAGAGCGCGCCGTCCATTGTCGCCTTCCAGATGTCGGAAGGCAGACCCGAGCCGTAGATCATGCCGCCGCCGTAGTTGCGCAGTGCCGAGTTGTCGACGCTGCCGACCCACACGGCGGTGGACAGCGAGGGGGTGTAGCCGACCATCCAGGCGTCCTTGTTCTCACCGGTGTCGCCGAGCTGCGCGGTACCGGTCTTGGCGGCCGACTCGCGTCCGTTGGCCAGCCCGTGGTTGCGGGAGTAGCCGGCGATCGGCTTCATCGCGGCGGTGACATTGTCGGCCACCGCGGCCGAGACGCGCTGCTCACCGGCCACTTCGCCGCGATCGAGCAGCACTTGGCCGTCGGCGGTCACCACCTTGGTCACGAAGTGCGGCGCGTGGTAGACGCCGGAGGCGGCGAGCGTCGCGTAGGCGGAGGCCATGTCCAGCGGCCGGGCCTGGTACTGACCGAGCACGATGCCGTTGTTCGGCCCGGATCCGTCCGACTCCGTCAGGGTCTTGCCCACACCCGCGATGGTGTCCGGGATGCCGAGCCGATGACCCATGTCGGCGATCTTCTGCGGACCGTTCTGCATGTCCAGCTGCATCCGGTAGAAGCTGGTGTTCAGCGACCGCTTCAGCGCTTCGGCGATGGTGCACATGCCGCACTGCTCGCCTTCGACGTTGGTGATCTTGATGCCGTTCACCGTGATCGGCGAGCTGTCGTACATCTGCGACAGCGGGATGCCCTGCTCCAGGTTGGCCGCGAGGCCGATGACCTTGAACGACGAACCGGTCTGCAGACCGGCGTTGGCGTAGTCGTAGCCCTGGCCGTCGCTGCCGCCGTAGTAGGCGCGCACCGCGCCGGTGTGCGGATCGATCGAGACCACCGCGGTGCGCAGCTGCTCCGGCTCGCCTTGCATCTTCGACGTGGCGGCGTCGACCGCCGCCTGCTGCGCCTTCGGGTCGATCGTGGTGGTGATCTGCAGTCCCGAGGTGTTCAGCTGCTGCTCGCTGATGCCCGCCGCCGCGAGTTCCTTGAGCACCTGGGTCTTGATCAGGCCTTCGGGGCCGGAGTCCTGCTCCTTGTCCTGGGTCGAGGCCAGGGACACGACCTGCGGGTACTGCAGGCTCTGCCGCTCGCCGGCACTCAGGTTGCCCGCGGAAACCATGCCGTCCAGCACATAGTTCCAGCGTGTCTTCGCGCCCTCCGGGTTCTTCTCGGGGTCCAGGCTGGAGGGCAGCTGGATGGTGGCGGCCAGCACCGCGCCCTCGGCGACGGTCAGTTCCTGCACCGGCTTGCCGAAGTACGCCTTGGATGCCGCGTCGATGCCGTACGCGCCGCGACCGAAGTAGATGGTGTTCAGGTACGCCGCGAGGATCTCGTCCTTGCTCCACTGCCGCGCCATCTTGGCCGAGATGACCAGCTCGTGCATCTTGCGGGTCAGCGAGTGTTCGTCACCGACCAGCGCGTTCTTCACGTACTGCTGGGTGATCGTCGAACCACCACCCGCGCTCTCCTTGCCGAGGACGTTGTCCCTGGCGGCACGAGCGAAGCCGGAGATCGAGAAGCCGGGGTTGGTGTAGAAGTCCCGGTCCTCGGCGGCCATCACCGCGTTGCGGACGTGCGGCGGGATCTGCTCGATGGTGACGTCGGTCCGGTTGCCTTCCGGCGGCACCACTTTGCTGATCACCGTGTCACCGTCGGAGGCCAGGATGGTCGCCACCTGGTTGGTCTTCAGGTCTCCCGGTTGCGGCACCGACACCGTGGTGTACGCGGCGAGGAAGATGCCGCTGGGCAGCAGGATGGCCAACGCGATCAGGACATAGAGGGTGCGCCGCACGATGCGCCACGGCGACTTCTTCTTCTGTGTCGGCCGCCTGCCCGGCCCATCGGAGCCGTCACCGTTGCCGCCGCCACGACGAGGCGGCGGACCCGACGGCGGGCCGCCCGCCGTCTGCCTGCGTTCGCCGGTGGAGGGTCCACTGCCCGGGACGCGACGTCCCTCACGGTCCACCGCGGGACGCGTGCCGGTGGCCGGACGTGGGCCGGTGGAGGGG
>NZ_BDBB01000011.1 GCF_001612765.1 Nocardia arthritidis NBRC 100137 | reverse complement strand
AGCGGACGCCTGCCACGTCGCCGGAGGCCGCCGCGCCGCCTCGGCCCGCACCCGAGGAGGCCACCGTGGACGCCGCTCCGGTCGTCTCCGCCAAGGAGAGCGCGCCCGCGCAGCCGCGCCGGGAGCCCAAGGCGCAGAACACGGCGGCCCGCCGACCGGCGCGTGGCCGCGGCCAGTCCGGCGCTCGGCGGGCCGAAGCTCCTCAGCCCCAGGCGGCTCCGGTCGCCGCGCACGACCGTCTCGGCGCCCCGCCCGCCCTGCCCGAGAACGGCCTGCGCGTGTTCGCCCTCGGCGGCATCGGCGAAATCGGCCGCAACATGACGGTCTTCGAGTACGGCGGCAAACTGCTGATCGTCGACTGCGGCGTGCTGTTCCCGGAGGACCAGCAGCCCGGTGTCGACCTGATCCTGCCGGACTTCCGCCCCATCGAGGGCCGCATCGACGACGTGGTCGCGGTCGTGCTCACCCACGGTCACGAGGACCACATCGGCGCGGTGCCGTTCCTGCTGCGGTTGCGGCCCGACATCCCGGTCGTCGGCTCGAAGTTCACCCTCGCGCTGGTCGCCGCGAAATGCCGGGAACATCGTCTGCACCCGAAGCTGGTGGAAGTGACCGAGGGGCAGCACACCACGCACGGCCCGTTCGGCTGCGAGTACTTCGCGGTCAACCACTCCATTCCCGACGCGCTCGCCGTCGCCATCCGCACGCCTGCCGGCGTCGCGCTGCACACCGGTGACATCAAGCTCGACCAGCTCCCGCTGGACGGGCGGCTCACCGATCTGGCCGGATTCTCCCGGCTCGGTGACGAGGGCGTCGACCTGTTCCTGGTGGACTCCACCAACGCCGAGGTCCCCGGCTTCGTCACGCCGGAACGCGAGATCGGCGGCGTGCTGGATTCGGTCATCGGCAAGGCTCGCGGCCGGGTCATCGTCGCGTCCTTCGCCAGTCACGTGCATCGCATCCAGCAGGTCGTCGATGTGGCCCAGCAGTACGGGCGGCGGGTGTGCTTCGTCGGGCGTTCGATGGTCCGCAATATGCAGATCGCCCAGGACCTGGGCTATCTCACCGTGCCCGACGGCGTGGTCGTCGACCTCGATGTCGCCGCGACTCTGCCCAGCCACCGCCTGGTATTGATCTCCACGGGTTCGCAGGGCGAGCCGCTGTCGGCGCTGTCGCGGATGGCGCGCGGCGACCACCGGCAGATCAACATCCGCCCCGACGACCTGGTGGTGCTGGCCTCCTCGCTGATCCCCGGCAACGAGAACTCGGTGTTCGCGGTGGTCAACGGCCTGGCTCGGCTCGGAGCCACAGTCGTCACCCAGCAGAACGCCAAGGTGCATGTCTCGGGGCACGCCTCGGCGGGGGAGCTGCTGTACCTGTACAACGCGGTGCGCCCGACGAATGCGATGCCGGTGCACGGCGAGTGGCGCCACCTGCGCGCGAACGCGGCGCTGGCAGTCGCGACCGGCGTGCCGGAGGAGCGGGTGGTGCTCGCCGAGGACGGCGTGGTGGTCGACTTGGTCGACGGCATCGCCTCGGTCGTCGGCCGGGTCCCGGTGGGCCATGTATACGTCGACGGACTATCGGTGGGCGATGTCGGGGAGTCGACGTTGTCCGACCGGCTGGTGCTCGGTGAGGGCGGTTTCATCGCGATCACCGTCGCCATCGACGAGACCACCGGCAAGGCGGTGAGCACCCCGGAGGTCAGCGGACGTGGTTTCTCCGACGATCCCACCGCCCTGCTCGACGCGGCGGAATTGGTGGAAGCCGAACTGCTGCGGCTGGCGGGCGAGGGTGTGACCGACACCCACCGGATCGCGCAGGGTGTGCGCCGGGTGGTGGGCCGCTGGGTGGCCGACACCTATCGTCGTCGGCCGATGATCGTGCCGACCGTCCTCGGCGTCTGATCTTGCGGAAGCCGAAAAGGCGCCGGACAGCTCGGCTGTCCGGCGCCTTTCGCTGATTCGGGACCGGCTACTCCTGGCAGGCGGCGGATTCGATCTTCGCGCTCTTGACGATGTTGCAGGCGAAGGTGTGGTCGACCTTCCATTGGCCGCCCTCGGACACGAACTGGATGAACGCGTCGTCCACCGGGGTGCCGTCGATGGTGACCTTGGCGTCGGCCTTGAGCTTGTTGTCCTTCGGGTCGCCCACGTTGGTGACCTCGACGGTGACCTTCTGCTTCTTCGCGGCGTCGACGAGGTTGGCGACCAGATAGGGATCCTGCTCGGCGGCCTGGATCCAGCTGATCTTCTCCTCGTTGGGCACGTTCGGGTCGAACGCCTTCTGCAGCCGCTCGTTCAGTTGCTGCACGGAGGGCTTGGGCAGTGCGGGTGAGGACGGCGTGGTCGGCGCGGAGCCGGCCTCCTTGTCGCCCTTGTCCGAGCCACCCTCCAATTCACCCGCCGCGTGGCTGGGGTTGGCGCTGGGGCTCGGGGACGAGGAGTCGTCGTTGGACGCGCAGGCGGTCAGCGAGCAAGCGACTGCGGTGAGGACGACGGCCACGGCGGTCCGGAAAGTGCGGTGTTTCACGATGTTTCCTTCGACTCGGAGTCCGGGCGTCAGCCGTGGTTGGACGTGCAGTTCCAGTGCACGATGTAGGCGTCGGAATCGTTGTGCGCCAGGGCTTGGCCCTGGGCGCTGCGGCGCGACGACGCGTACCCCCAACTCCAGGTGCCGGTGCCGCTGGAGTACGCCACGGCGCCGCAGCCGTTGCGGAACCAGACCACCGACTGGCAGTCCGCTGCGCCGCAGGAGCTCACGGCGCGCTGCTGTGCGGCACCCGAGTTCGGGTAGTCGTAGGAGTACCCGATCAAACCGGTGGAGGTGGACAGCGCGATCGCGCCGTAGTTATTGGTGTAGGCGTTCGCGGCGGGCGCGCTGACTGCCAGCGCGGCACCTACCGCCGCGAGCGCGGCTACACCGGTAGCAAACTTCTTCACGAGGATTTGCCCTTCTTGTCATAAGGTCCACGACCCGATGGACCGAGTGACAAGGTACAGAGCCGACTCTCATTGCGCTAGCCGGAGATTTCCCGGCATAGGGAGCCGCGCACACCCCGGGATGGACACGCATTGGTCGGCGTAGAGTCCGGGGTCGTTGCTCCCGCAACCCGGAGCATGCGGTTGCCGTGGACTCCGTACGCGGTGAAATCCGCTGGAGGGCAACGTCATTGCGCATCGTTGCGGGACGGAGCCGAGGAGCGGAATGGTCCGGGGTTCCGCGGTCGGGCTCGCGCCGCCGGGGGTCGCCCCGTCGTGGACACCCGGGTGGCACCGCGATTGCCGCGATCGAGGACCGTCGCGCCGCGCGGCGACGCCGCAGGGTGGTCGGTATGTTCGGGGTGTGACTATGGCACAGCGGGAACGCCGGGAACTCGTCGAGGCGATGGAGGCGGCGGGGCCGGACGCGCGCACGCTCTGCGGCACGTGGACGGTGCGTGACCTGGCCGCGCATCTGGTGGTTCGCGAACGACGGCCCGACGCCGCGCCGGGCATCCTGGTGAAGCCACTCGCGGGGTATCTGGACCGCGTGCAGGCGAAGGCGGCGAACAAGCCGTTTCCCGAGCTGCTGGAGCAGGTGCGGACCGGTCCGCCGTGGTGGTCGCCGCTGCGTCCACTCGACGCGGTGGTCAACCTCTCGGAGATGTTCGTGCATCACGAGGATGTGCGCCGCGCCGAGCCCGGTTGGCAGCCGCGCGAACTGCCCGCGGACGACGAGGACAAACTGTGGTCAACGTTGCGCAAGATGGCCAGGATGGCCTACCGCAAGGCGCCGGTCACGGTCGAGCTGGCGACGCCGGACGGCAGGCGCGCGGTGGTGCGGTCGGCGTCCGAGGACGTCGTCACGCTGACCGGCAAGCCCTCGGAGCTGTTGCTGCACGCTTTCGGTCGGGACGAAGTCCGGCTGGAGACCGCCGGATCCCCCGAAGCCGTCCGTGCGGTGCTCGAAGCGGACCGATCGGTCTGATGGGCGCGTAAGGGCGGATCCGGAGGTTGCCGGCAGCTACTCGGCGACAGCCGCCTGCTCGGGTACGAAACCGTGGTACCAGACGAAATCTCGCGGTGTTCGCAACCGTCCGTGCGCCGGACCGGCACTCCGTCGCCTCCTGGTGGGGCACCCGGCGACCGGCGAAAAGCCGCGAGCGCCGGAACGGTACCAGTGTTGCGGATGGTCCGGATGGGGCGATTGCGGCTAGCCTGGGGCCATGGCAGGTAAGTCCCGCAGCACCCCGACGACTCGGGCGCGGGCGGGATCGGCGCGGGGGAGGACCACCACGGCACGGTCTCGCGCGGCCACGCCCCGCGCGGCGACACCCCGCGCGGCCACGCCCAGAACGACCGCCGCGCCCCGCAGGCGTAGCTCCCCGGCCCGGCGGCCGGCGCGCCGCCCGTCGAACACGGCTCCGCTCGCGGTGATCACGCGCGGTATCGGCAGCGGCTGGACCGTGCTGGCCCGCGGGCTCGGCGCGACCACGCGCACGCTGAGCCGCGCGGGCGAGATCGAACACGGACATCGGCGCGACGGCGCGGCGCTGGCGCTGATCGCGCTGAGCGGCGTGATCGCGGCGGCGGTCTGGTTGTCGGCAGGCGGTCCGATCGGCCACTGGGTGGAGGACGTGATTCGCGCGATCTCCGGATCGGCCTCCGCCGCACTGCCATTCGTCGCCTCCGGGATCGCGGTCGTGCTGATGCGTACCGAACCGCGACCAGAGATCCGGCCGCGGCTGGTGCTCGGCGGCTTGCTGATCGGCTTGCCGATCCTCGGCCTGTGGCACATCGCCGCGGGCGCGCCCACCGACGCGCACGGGCGTTCCCGTGCCGCCGGTTTCGTCGGTTTCGTCACCGGCGGGCCCCTGACCAACGGACTCACCGCCTGGCTCTCGGTCCCGATCCTGTTGCTGGCCATCGTCTTCGGCGCGCTGCTGGTGACCGGGACGACGGTACGCGAGGTGCCGGACAAGCTGCGCCGATACTTCGGCACCGAGACCGGTGGCGACGACTACGGGGAATTCGACGGCGAGTACCGGGATTACGACCCGGCCGAATACGACGCCGACGGCTTCCCGGTGCATCGCACGACCGCCAGGCGGCGGCGCGGTCGCACGCCCGTGGAGAACTACCCGCCCGACGAGTTCGGCGACCCCGACGCGGTCACCGAGGCGCTCGGCGAACCCCCGCTGCGCGACGCCAAGCAGATCCCGGTCGAGGAACCCGCGCCGAAACCGAAGCCGAGGAAGCAGCGTCCGGCCGCGGTGGTGGAAGATCAGACGCCACCGCCCCCGCAGCCGCAGCAACTGGAGTTCGTCCCCGATCGCGAGGTCGAAGGCGATTACACCCTGCCGCCGTTGTCGTTGCTGACCGACGGTGATCCGCCCAAGAAACGCAGCGCCGCCAACGAATCGATGATCGAGGCGATCACCGAGGTACTGGTGCAGTTCAAGATCGACGCCGCCGTCACCGGATTCGTCCGCGGCCCCACGGTCACGCGCTATGAGGTAGAGCTCGGGCCCGGCGTGAAGGTCGAGAAGATCACCGCCCTGGCGCGCAATATCGCCTACGCCGTCGCGACGGAGAACGTCCGGTTGCTCGCGCCGATCCCCGGCAAGTCCGCCGTCGGCATCGAGGTGCCGAACGCCGACCGCGAGCTGGTCCGGCTGGCCGACGTGCTGAAGGCGCCCAGCACCCGCACCGACCACCACCCGCTGGTGATCGGTCTGGGCAAGAACATCGAGGGCGAGTTCGTCTCGGCGAACCTGGCCAAGATGCCGCACCTGCTGGTCGCGGGCTCCACCGGTTCGGGTAAGTCGAGCTTCGTGAACTCGATGCTGGTGTCGCTGCTGCAGCGGGCGACGCCCGACGAGGTCCGGATGATCCTGATCGACCCGAAGATGGTGGAACTCACCCCCTACGAGGGCATTCCGCACCTGATCACGCCGATCATCACCCAGCCGAAGAAGGCCGCGGCCGCGCTGGCCTGGCTGGTGGAGGAGATGGAACAGCGCTACCAGGACATGCAGGCCAACAAGGTGCGCCACATCGACGACTTCAACAAGAAGGTGAAGTCGGGAGCGATCACCGCGCCGCTGGGTAGCGAGCGGGTGTACCGGCCCTACCCGTACATCCTGGCCATCGTCGACGAGCTGGCCGATCTGATGATGACCGCTCCGCGCGACGTGGAAGACGCCATCGTGCGCATCACCCAGAAGGCCCGCGCGGCGGGCATTCACCTCGTGCTGGCCACGCAGCGGCCGTCGGTGGACGTGGTGACGGGTCTGATCAAGACCAACGTGCCCTCCCGGCTGGCCTTCGCCACCTCGTCGCTGACCGACTCCCGCGTCATCCTCGACCAGCCGGGTGCGGAGAAGCTGATCGGCATGGGTGACGGCCTGTTCCTGCCGATGGGCGCGGGCAAGCCCACCCGGTTGCAGGGTGCGTTCATCAGCGACGAGGAGATCCACGCCGTCGTCGAGTTCACCAAAAATCAGGCCGAGCCGGAATACCAGGAGGGCGTGACCGCCGCGAAGGCCGGGGAGAAGAAGGACGTCGACCCCGACATCGGCGACGATCTCGACGTCTTCCTGCAGGCGGTGGAGCTCGTGGTCACCTCGCAATTCGGGTCCACCTCCATGCTGCAGCGCAAGCTGCGCGTCGGTTTCGCCAAGGCGGGGCGGCTCATGGACCTCATGGAGACCCGCGGCGTGGTCGGTCCGAGCGAGGGTTCCAAGGCGCGTGATGTGCTCGTGAAACCCGATGAGCTGGAAGGGTTGCTGTGGTCGATCCGCGGCGGCGGGGACGACGGCGACGCGCAGCCGCCGGAGTGATCCGGCTGGTTCCCTCGGCGAGATTCGAACTCGCATCTCCCGGAATCTAGGTCCGGCGCCTCTACCGATTGGGCTACGAGGGATAGGTCGGAGTTCCGACCTGAGAGGATCGGCACGGACGGAGGGACTCGAACCCCCGGCTCGCGGTTTTGGAGACCGCTGCTCTACCAGCTGAGCTACGTCCGTTCGCACGAAAAAGGGGTCACTCCTCGGCGGTCGGCCGCGGAGTGACCCCTTCGTACGGGTCTGCGAAAGACACGTTCAGGGGCGGCTCCGCGCGCTCATCCGCCACGCGGATGAGGCCGATAGCGCGGTGCCGGCATGCGACTCGAGGGCACCGCTCGGCAACCCCTGCCGCCGCACCGTCCCGGTCATCGTGTCGCCCTCCTGTGGTCTGATCTTCGCCGCTCAGAAACTAACACCGGATGCCGGTGTCGGGAACCGATTTTGCTTCGCCGACGACCCTACCTGGTTCAGTTCTTCCGAGCCTGAAGGGTATCGCTCGACGGCAGTCTCTCCGGGCGCCGGATCAGCCGCCCTTCCCCGTCCGGGCCCCGCTGGAATGAGGCCGGGCAACACCGGTCGTCGGGGCGCCGAGCCGCGCCAGCGAGAGCGTGCCGGTGCCCATGTGGCATCGCAGGTGCACACCGCGCGTAGTCCGGCGATGTCGCCGACGCGGGGCGCGGATCGAAGCGCACCACAGCGCTGAAGACGGGCGGGCCCGTCACGACGCGATGCACCGCCGACCCGGCAAATCCCGCGCGTGCCGGCGCGCGTTCGTCCCGGTCCGCGTGGTTCGGGAGACGGTACTCGTCGGGCACGCGGGAGGACGGTGACGCGAAACGTCGGCTGAACGCATGTGGAATTATGGGTGGCAATCACCCCGCTACCGAGCCTGAACGGACAAAGCGGGCATTATGGGCATCATGATCTTCGCTACCGATCGGCACGCCGCATGCACGTAACCGCACTCGAATGGGCCATCACCGTCGTGGTGATCCTCGGATTGTTCGTCTTCGACTTCTTCGCCCACGTCCGTACCCCGCACGAGCCGTCGTTCCGTGAATCCGGATTCTGGTCCGCGGTCTACATCGGGCTGGCGGTGCTGTTCGGCGGCGTGGTCGCCTGGCAGTGGGGTTCGACCTACGCGGGGGAGTACTACGCGGGTTTCGTCACCGAGAAGGCGCTCTCGGTGGACAACTTGTTCGTCTTCCTGATCATCATGTCCACCTTCGCCGTGCCGCGGATCTACCAGCAGAAGGTTCTGCTGATCGGCATCGTGCTCGCCCTGGTCATGCGCGGTGCGTTCATCGCCGTCGGCGCGGCCGCGATCAACGCGTTCAGCTGGGTGTTCTACCTGTTCGGGCTCTTCCTCGTCTACACAGCGGTCAAGCTGCTGCGCGAAAGCGGCCACGAGGTCGAAGTCGAGGAGAAACGCGACAGCAGGATCGTCGCCCTGGCCAAGCGCGTGCTGCCCACCACCGACGAATACGACGGCGACAAGCTGGTGACCAGGATCGCCGGCCGCCGGGCGGTCACGCCGCTGTTGCTGGCGTTGCTGGCGATCGGATTCGCCGATCTGCTCTTCGCGCTGGACTCGATCCCGGCCATCTACGGCCTGACCGAGCAGCCCTACCTCGTCTTCACCGCGAACGCCTTCGCCCTCATGGGCTTGCGCCAGCTGTACTTCCTGATCGGCGGGCTGCTCGACCGGCTGGTCTACCTGTCCTACGGACTGGCGGCGATCCTCGCGTTCATCGGCGTGAAGCTGGTGCTGCACGCCCTGCACGAGAACACGCTGCCGTTCGTCAACGGCGGCGAGCACGTCGCGGTCCCGGAGATCTCCACGCCCGTCTCGCTGGGCGTGATCCTGGTGATCCTGGTGGTCGCGACGGTCGCCAGCCTGCTGCGGACGCGCGTCCGCGCCGACCGTTAGCCGGTCAGGACGCGAAGGCGCCGAAGACCGGGGCCCACTCCACGGCGCGGACGTCGTCGATCAGGTCCTCCCGGGCGAACGGATCCTGGGCGAGCAGGTTCTTCAACTGCCCCGCGTCCTCCGAGCGGAAGATCAGCAGCGCTCCGGACCCGTCCGGGTACGGACCGCTGCTGAGCAGGGCGCCCGACTCGAGCAGGCCGGCCAGCCAGTCACGGTGCTCGGGACGGTGCGCGTCCCGGTCGGCGATGGTGGACTCGGAGTAGGCGTAGTGGACGGCGAAGATCGGCACGGGTATCGCTTCCTGTGGGACGGACTCAGAGCGTCAGCAGCATCCGAGTATTGCCGAGAGTGTTGGGCTTCACATAGCTCAGATCGAGGAACTCGGCCACGCCGGTGTCGTAGGAGCGGCACATCTCGGCGTACACCTCGGCGGTGACCGGGGTGCCGTCGATCTCGACGAAGCCGTGCCTGCCGAAGAACTCCACCTCGAACGTCAGCACGAACAGCCGCCGCAGCTCGAGTTCGCGGGCCACCGCGACCAGTCGCTGCACGATGAGCTTGCCCACACCGGAGCCCTTGACGTCGGGGTGCACCGCGACCGTGCGCACCTCCCCGAGGTCCGCCCACAGCACGTGCAGCGCGCCGCAGCCGACGACGCGGCCGTCGAGTTCGGCGACCCAGAACTCCTGTACCGCCTCGTAGAGGGTCACCAGGTTCTTCTCCAGCAGGATCCGGCCCGCGTAGACGTCGATGAGGCGCTTGATCTCGGGCACATCGGAGGTTCGCGCGCGTCGGACGACCGGGCGGGAACTCTGCGCGGCAGAAGCCGCGCCCGGATGCGCGTCGCTGGTCGAACCACCTAATGGTCCCCGAGAGGTCATGGGGTGCACAGTAGTCGGCCCGGCTACCGATACTCTGAACGTGTGCCGCGGATCAACTCGTTCAGCTCATCGCGTCGCGCCGGGTGGCGCGACGCGATGACGAGGCGGCCGTGACCGAGCATGTCGCCGGTGAGGCGAAGGCATGAGCGTGCAACCCGACGAGACGGACCGCCCCTGGAGCGCGCCCGCCCCGCTCCGGCCCGGCTTCGCGCCCGCCCAGGCCGAGACCGGGCCGCCGCTGCTGAACATCGCGAACGTGCTCACCATGCTGCGCATCGCGATCGTGCCGCTGTTCGTCGCGGCGCTGTTCGTCGGGGACGGCCACGAGACCGGCTGGCGAATCGCCGCCGCGGCGCTGTTCGGCCTCGCCGCGATCACCGACCGGTTCGACGGGCAATTGGCTCGCAAATACGGCCTGGTGACCGATTTCGGCAAACTGGCCGATCCCATCGCGGACAAGGCGCTGATCGGGTCCGCGGTGATCGGGCTGTCCCTGCTCGGTGATCTGGCCTGGTGGATCACCCTGGTGATATGCGGGCGTGAGGTCGGCGTCACACTGCTGCGTTTGATCGTGGTGCGGCGCGGGGTGATCCCGGCCGGGCGTGGCGGCAAGCTCAAGACGCTGGTCCAGTCGCTGGCGATCGCCATGGTGCTGTTGCCGCTGTCGGGCTGGGTCGCCGGGATCGGATTGCCGCTGATGTACCTGGCGGTCGCGCTGACCGTGGGCACCGGACTGGACTACGTCGGTCAGGCGGCCCGGGTGTGGTTCGCGGGCGGCCCCGGGCGGACGCGCGGCACATGAGTGATCCCTTGATCGCCGACCTGCCCGCCATCGATCTCGTGCGTGCACTGGTGACCGTGCGGCAAACCGTCGCCACCGCCGAATCGCTGACCGCGGGCCTGCTCGCGGCGACCATCGCCGGGGTGCCCGGGGCCAGCGCGGTGCTGCGCGGTGGTCTGGTGGTGTACGCCACGGACCTCAAGCACAGCCTCGCCGGTGTGGACGCGGAGGTCCTCGCGACCGAGGGACCGGTGGCGGCGAGCACCGCCGAACAGCTGGCCGTCGGCGCCCGCACACGCTGCGGCGCGGACTGGGGCGTCGGTCTGACCGGCGTCGCGGGCCCCGATTCGCAGGACGGGCATCCGGTCGGCACGGTCTTCCTCGGACTGGCCGGTCCCGGGCATACCGAAGTGATGCGGTTGAAACTCTCCGGCGACCGGTGGACGATCAGACTCGGTGCGACGCGCACGGCGGTGGCGGAATTGCTGCGGTGTGTGCGGGAGGCGGGCGCGGGCCCGGCCGACCGCGTCGGGCGGAGCGGCTGAGGTGCCCCGGGCGGGAACCAACCGCCCCGGCTCCGACGTTGTGCCAGAAAGAACGGCATGCGTGGGGTCGAGAATCGTGTCGGCCCGGCGACCGGGAGCGAAGGAGAACGAGATGACGCTGCTGCGAGAGGCCATCGGGGACAGTCTGCGGCGTGCGCGTCTCGCCCAGAACCGGACGTTGCGCGAGGTGTCGACATCGGCGCGGGTCAGCTTGGGCTATCTCTCCGAAGTCGAGCGCGGTCGCAAGGAGGCCTCCAGTGAATTGCTGGCCGCCATCTGCGCAGCGCTGGACGTCCCGCTGTCGCGGGTGCTGTGGGATGTGAGCACGCTCATGGCGGGGGCCGACGGGCCGACGGCCGGTGCGCCCGCGGACGACGCCGCGGCCGCGGCCGCCGTCGAGTCGGAGCGGACGGCGGCCGAGCCTGCGGCGCAGGACGAATCCGCGCCCGCTCCGGCGACGGCGAGTATGTCGGCGGCCGACGCGGCCGCGCGGCCGCTGCCGCTGGCGGAGGACACGCGGATCGTCATCCCCGCTCCGCGATCGGACATGCTCGTCCTGGTGAAGGGCGTGTGACGCGCTACGAGACGTGGCCACGGCGGCAACGCTGCGGGCCGCCGCGGAAAGCGGATAGATTCTCCCTAGGCGTCGGATGGGCCGGGTTCGCCCGGCCCGGGTGCCGCATGGTGGAGGATAGGCACATATCGGGTGCGTGACGGTCGCGCACTGGAGTCGCGCCGGAGCGCGGCATGTCAGATGGAGGCGGGATCAATCGATGGCTAGTCCGTTCGTCAAGGCCTGGAAATACCTGATGGCCCTCTTCGATTCGAAGATCGAGGAGCACGCGGATCCGAAGGTCCAGATTCAGCAGGCTATCGAGGAAGCCCAGCGGCAGCACCAGGCCCTCTCCCAGCAAGCCGCGTCGGTCATCGGCAACCAGCGCCAGCTGGAGATGAAGCTGAACCGGCAACTGGACGAAGTCGAGAAGCTCAACGCCAACGCACGCCAGGCCGTCCTGCTGGCCGATCAGGCCACCGCGGCGGGCGACACCGAGAAGGCGATCCAGTACACCAACGCCGCCGAGGCGTTCGCCGCGCAGCTGGTCACCGCCGAGCAGTCCGTCGAGGACCTGAAGGTCCTGCACGACCAGTCGCTGCAGGCGGCCGCCCAGGCCAAGAAGGCCGTGGAGCAGAACGCGATGCTGTTGCAGCAGAAGGTCGCCGAGCGCACCAAGCTGCTCAGCCAGCTGGAGCAGGCCAAGATGCAGGAGCAGGTCTCCGCTTCGCTGCAGCAGATGGATTCGACGCTCTCGGCGCCGGGCAGCACGCCGAGCCTGGACGCGGTACGCGAGAAGATCGAGCGTCGCTACGCCAACGCGCTGGGCGCCGCCGAACTCGCGCAGAACTCGGTGCAGGGCCGGATGCTGGAGGTGCAGCAGGCCAGCATCCAGATGGCCGGGCACAGCAAGCTGGAGCAGATCCGCGCGTCCATGCGCGGCGACCAGCTGCCTGCCGGTGGCGCCCAGCCCGCCATCAATCCGGCGCAGGCGAATTCGGCGCAACCGCAGATGAACAAGGGGCAGGCCGCGCAGCAGTAACCGCTGCGACCGGGCGTTCGGCGAACACGTGTCGGTGGGGGCTGGTTCACTGGAAGACAAGGCGTGGGGACCCGACCGGCCGGCCGTCGGCCGAGTCGGGTCTCGGTCTGTCCGATGTGTGCAACCGGTGGGAGAGAAGGTATGAGCGGCAGTGTATTTCGCGAGCGGCAGCTCGACGCGCGGCGCCTGCGCGGGTCGGCGATGATCCGGGCACAAGCCGCGCTCGCGCCACAGCCGGGCAGCCTGCCGGACAGCCTTCGCGAAGTGGGCGAGAACGCGCTCGTCGCCGTGCGGCGCTGGGCCGATCCGCGCGAGCGGGAGCTGCGCCGCCGCCGCAGGGCTCGCCGCCGCAGCTTCCAGCTGGGCACCGTGTCCGGTCTCACCACGGCGGGAACCGTTGGCCTCGTTGTCGTTTCCGCGCCGGTGTGGGCCGTGGTCATGCTCGGCGGCGGGGCGGTCGCGCTGGTCACCGGTGCGGCGCTGAGCACTCGCCGCTATCTGCGGCTGCGGGGCGCGCCGCTGCCGCAGGCGGCGTTCGTTCCGCGCAAGCAGCCGCCGTTGTGGTCGAACGCGCGCCCGTCGATCGCGCGTCTGGCGCGCGGGGAGAAGGCCTTGCACGGGCTGGGCGTCCACATCGCTCGTTCGCATCGGCTGCCCCCCGACGAACTGGCCGACATGCTCGAGACAGCCGCCTCGGGCGCGGCGGCGCTGCACGCGCTGGCCGCCGACATCACGGCGATGGAACAGGGCCTCGGCGCCATGGGAAGCGCGAATTCGCCCGTCGCGGTGGCGCTCACCGAGAACCTGCGGCTGACCCTGGCCAGGCTCGACGCGGGCGTCGAGGAGTACGAGCAGGTCGTGGCCGCTGCGGGCCGGATTCTCGCGGTTCCGGAGAACACCGTGGTGCGCCACCACTTCGACACCATCGTGGCGGATCTGCGACACGCCTCCGATCGGCTGGACGGGTGGGCCCAGGCCCTCATCGAGGTGGCCGACAGATCGGTGCCCGCGTCGCCGCGGCCACCGATCTGATCGGACCGGGTTCAGTTCTGCCGGTCCCGGTGGCGGAGTTCCTCGGCCCTGGCGCGAAACGCCGCGCCCATCAGTTCTCGGCTCTCGGCCATGAGGTCGAGCACTTCCCAGGACGCCTTACGGGCGGCCGATCCGACGATCCCCGCGATCGCCGAACCGTGCCGCCGTGCCGCGGCCGCGAGTTCCTGCGCCAGCTCGTTCGTGTTGTCCATCGAGTCCCGGCCGTCACCTGAGATTCGGTGCATGACTGTGTGCTGATTGGGGTGTCTGCGTCATTGGATCATCCCTTCCCTGTTGTCGCGCAACGCCACTGTGCGTTCGAGATCAGAGTACATCCGTGCACTGAAGTCGCGTACTAACCGGTTTGTGACAGCGCCGACAGCGTCCGCGAACGCCTGAGCGCGCAGCGGTCGCCCGCGCGGTCGGTAGGCTGCGGCGATGCGGTTTCTCTCGACTCGCGGGGGCGACGGTGGGGTGGTCGGACTGACGAGCAGCCTGGATCGCTGGCTGGTCGGCCGCAGTGCGCGCGTGCGGCCGACCCCGGCGGACCGGGTGCTGAAGGCGTTGAGCACGTCCGCTGACAAGAATCGCTTGTGGATCGCGCTCGGGGCGGTCCTGTTCGTGGCCGGGGATCGCTCGACCCGGCGCGGCGCGGCGCGCGGGCTGCTGGCGCTGAGCATTGCCAGCGGCGTGGCCAACGGCGTGGCGAAGCCGCTGTTTCCGCGCCGCCGTCCGCCGGACGAGTCCGTCCCGTTCGTGCGCAGGCTGGTCGCGCCGCCGGACTCGTCGTCGTTCCCGTCTGGGCACTCGGCTTCCGCGGCCGCCTTCGCGACGGGCTTGGCGCTGGAATCGCCCGGGGCGGCCGCCGCGGTGGCCCCGGTCGCCGCCGCAGTCGGCTATTCGCGCGTGCACATCGGCGTGCACTGGCCCTCCGACGTGGTCGCGGGCGCGCTGTTCGGTGCTGCGGTCGCGCTGGGCACCCGGCGGTGGTGGGCGGTGCGCGACGACGGGCCCGCCACCCTGGGGCCGGTCGAGCATGTGGACGCGCTGCCGGGCGGCGCCGGGCTGCTGCTGATCGGTAATCCGCACGCGGGATCGGGCGGTGGCGACGACGCGCTCGCCACCCTGCGTGACCGGCTGCCTGCCGCCGAAGTGCTCGAGCTCGGCGGCGACGAGGATGTCGAGGCGCGGGTCGGCGAACTGCTGCGGCGCGACGACATCGTCGCGCTCGGCGTCGTGGGCGGAGACGGGACGGTGTCGGCGGTCGCGGAGTGCGCGGTGCGCCACCGGTTGCCGCTGGCGGTCTTCGCGGGCGGCACGCTCAACCACTTCGCCAGGGACGCTGGAGTGGAGGACACCGCGGTGACCCTCGCCGGGCTGGAAACGGGCCGAGCGGTCCGCGTCGACGTGGCCGAGGTGTGCTTCGACGACGCCGAGCGGCGCGTCTTCGTCAACACCGCGAGTCTCGGCGGTTATCCCGATTTCGTGCGCGTCCGCGAGCGCTGGGAGCGCCGGATCGGTAAATGGCCCGCCGCGGGAATGGCCATGGTGCGCGTGCTGTTCCGGGCCCAGCCGCTGCACGTCACCATCGATGGCGCCCGCGCCGCGCTGTGGATGCTGTTCGTCGGCAACGGCACCTACCACCCTGCTGCCCAGATCCCGATGTCGCGCCCGGAGTTACACGGCGGCACTCTCGACGTCCGCTACCTGCGCGCCGACGTCCGCTTCTCGCGGCTGCGGCTGGTCTTCGCGACGTTCACCGGCACGCTGGAGTATTCGCCCACCTACCGGTATCGCCGGGTCTCTCGCGTGGACGTGCGGGTGGCCGAGCAGCCGGTCTCCTTGGCCACCGACGGCGAGGTGGACCACCGCGGCAAGGACTTCCGGTTCACCAGCGGGCCATCGGCGCTGGTGCTGCTCAAGGGCGCACCTGGCGCTTCCGATGCCGCGCCGCGCGGGATGCGGTGAATGTCCAGATAGCTATCTGATTGCTGCGTGTCTGTGATTTATGCTTCGCGTCGGATAATTGGGCATTGTCCTGTTTGATCGTGGAACGCGAGGGTAGTTGCCACCCTGTAGCTGATCTCGTCCGGCTTCGTCTGGGGCCGGGAACATGCACTACTGGGCAGGAGCACGTCATGCTTGATGTTTCCTACCGTCGATCGCTGCTCGACCAGGACACGCAGCGGCTGGATGTCAGCCGGTATCTGTCGTGTGAGGCCGCCGAGGACCCGGTGCGGCTGTCGCGCAGAGCGCAGCGCCTCGCAGGCCCCGACGTCACCGATCGACCCACAAGCGATTGAACCCTTTTCTCAGCACGTGCGGTGGTCGGCCGCGTTCTGTCGGGCTGCCCGTCGTACGGACGAACTGCGGAGGAACCCATGACTGAAATGCTGGAAACGCTCATCGGAAGCTCGGTGTACGGTCCCGAAGGCGAGAAGATCGGCAAGGTCAAGCGGGTCTACGTCGACAACAGTTCTGGATCACCCACCTGGATCGCGGTATCCACCGGTCTGTTCAGCGCCGACGCCCTGGTCCCGCTGGCCGGGGCCGAGCATCGCCCCGAGTCGGCCACGCTGCAGGTGCGGGTCGGCAAGGACGCGGTGAAGGCCTCGCCCCAGCTGGACCACAACGGGCAGATCAGCCCGCAGGCCGAGCAGGAACTGTTCGATCACTACCAGATCGACCCGGAGCAGGCCGCCTGGGACGTCTACGGCAGGCAGCCGGTGCCGCAGCCGCGGCGAGCCCGCCCCGAGATGACTCGCCCGCCGGAGGAGCGCGCCGGGCAACCGGGAGACGCCGCCCCGGCCCGCATGCGGACCTATCCGGGGAGCGAGGAGGAGACGCTGCGCATGCCGCCGGCGGGCGAGCGGGCGCGCGTGGGACGTGAGCCGATGATCGACTCCTACGCCGTCGACACGGCCGATCTCGGTATGCGGGAACCGGACGGCGTGCCGCACGACGACCCACTGGCCGGAGACCTTCCGGACGCCGAGCGCCGACGGGGCTGATCGGGTAGGTGGGGTCCGGCCGCGCCGACCGCGCGGCCGGGCCCCGCTCCGTTCGCCTACGCGATATGCCGGGAGAAAACCCCGATCGGCGCCCCGCGGGCGGTCGACAGCGTCCGGGGGAACCCTGATTTCCACCCCCATATCCCGCCTCACCTGGTGATTCACGCTCACCCGGATGTCATGATCGAAGCGTAAACGGACTTCGGGAGGCATCGAAATGTTGTGGAAGATCATCGGTATCGTCGCGGTCGTCTGGATCGCGCTGACGGTCATCGGCGCGCTGATCAAGGGCCTGTTCCCCATCCTGGTGATCAGCGCCGTCGTGTTCGGGCTGTACCTGCTGTACAAGGCGGTGGCGGGCTCGGGCAACTCGACGGTGAGCAAGTTGTAGCGGGAGAGGCGGCGGCGCGGCGCCAACCGATCCCGCGCCGCGACGCGGGTGTGATCGGCTCGCACGCGGGTGTGGCAGGCTAGGCGGATGCGAGTAGCCGTTGTCGCAGGGCCCGATCCCGGTCACGCGTTCCCCGCTATCGCGTTGTGCCTGCGGTTCCTGGCGGCCGGTGACGAGCCGGTCTTGTTCACCGGTCCGCGCTGGTTCGACGCAGCGCTCGCCGCAGGCATCGGCGTGCGCAGACTCAAAGGCCTGGCGCCGCGGCCGGTGGACGACGACGCCGACGCCGGACAGCGCATCCACGAGCGGGCCGCGCACATCTCCACCGAGATCCTGCCCGAACTGAGCGCCATGCTGCCCGAACTGGTGATCTCCGATGTGCTGACCGCGGGCGGCGGGATGGCCGCGGAGCGGCTCGGCGTCCCGTGGGTGGAACTGTCCCCGCATCCGCTGTACCTGCCGTCGAAGGGGTTGCCGCCCATCGGAAGCGGGCTCGCCCCCGGCACGGGTCTGCGCGGGCGGGCGCGCGACGGTGTACTGCGCGGCATGACCGCGCGTGCCCTCCGGAACGGGCGCCGCCAGCGCGAGCGGGCCCGCGAGAGCGTCGGTCTCCCGGCCGTCGACCCGGGTCCCGCCGCTCGCCTGATCGCCACCCTGCCCGCGCTCGAGGTGCCGCGCCCCGACTGGCCGGAATCCACCCACGTGATCGGCCCGCTGCTGTGGGAGCCGACCGACGCGGTTCTGGACCTTCCGCCCGGTGACGGTCCGCTGGTCATGGTCGCCCCCTCGACCGCGCACACCGGCGTGGCGGGCATGGCGGAGACCGTGCTCGAGGCTCTGGACGGAACCGGTGTCCGCGTGGCGATTTCGATGCTGGACGCGCCGCCCGCCGACCTGCCGCCGTGGTCCACGGCGGGGCTGGGGCGGCAAGACGAACTGCTGACCCACGCGTCCGTCGTCGTGGGCGGCGGCGGACACGGCCTGCTCGCCAAGACGCTGTCCGCGGGCGTCCCGATCGTCACCGTTCCCGGCGGCGGCGACCAGTGGGAGCTGGCCAATCGTGCTGCGCGGCAGGGCAGTTCGATCGTCGTGCGGCCGCTGTCGCCCCATGCCGTCCGCGCCGCGGTCCAGGAGATCCTCGCCGACCCCCGCTACAGCGCGGCGGCCAGGGACGCCGCCGCCGCGACCGAGTTCCCGGATCCTGTCGGCCTGTGCCACCAGGTTCGCCACGCCGTTCACTACTGATCGAGTGGGTGCCGCTGACCTGGCCACGCGCGGAATGGGAGTAAGTTCGGGACGGTGCGGTTGACCGAATTCCAGGAACTGTTGCACACCGAGTTCGGTGTGGCCCGGGGCGACGCCCTGCTGGCCGACCATGTGATCCCCATGTTGGGCGGGCGTACCGGCGCCGACGCCATCGAGGCCGGGATCGATCCCCGCGACGTGTGGCGAGCCCTGTGCGCCGAATTCGACGTGCCCAGGGCGCGCTGGTGAGCGCCCCGGGGCAGGTGGAGCGGGACGAGCCGCTGTACCGATTCGACGAGCGGCAGCGGATGATCCCGCACGACCCGCAGCGGCTGGCCGCCCGGGTGGCGCAGGCGCGCCCCGACGACTTCGCCGGCTACCGGCAGACCGGCATCGAGCTGATGTTGCTCGGCCGCTACGACGAGGCGCTCGATCACCTCGATCGCGCGCTGGAACTGGTTGATACGGAGCGGCGCAGGATCAGTGTCTGGATCAACCTGGGTGACGTCTACCGCTACCGCGGCGACGTCGGCACCGCCGAGACGTTGTACCGCCGCGCCGTGGCGCACGCGCGAGCGGCCGCTCCGGAAGTGCTCTCCTTCGCCGTGCAGCACCTGGGCAAGGCGCTCGCCGAGCGCAATCATCTTACCGAGGCGCGCGCGCTGCTGACCGAGGCGATGCGGCTGCGCGTCGCCGAAGGCGATCCCGAGGAGATCGAAGCCACCCGCGCCGCGCTGGACACGCTGGGCGAGCTGCCGATCCCGTTGCCGCCCACCGTCGCGGCGCTGTTCGGCGAGGCGTCGAGCTGGTCGGACGAGCACGAGGGCCTCAGCGGTGGGGTGGTGTGGGTCGACGGCGCCTACTGGCTCAAACGCGGACCGAAGGCGGTCGCCGAGTACGAGCGGCTCACCTGGTTGCGCGAGCGCGGGATTGCCGTACCGGAGGTCGCGGCGTTCGAAGACGACGTCATGGTGCTCGCGGACGCGGGCGCGCCCAGCCTGGCGGCGCGAGCGAAGTCCGGCAGCGCGCACGCGGCGTCGATCGGCGCCGTGCTGGGCGGGCTACTGCGGCGGCTGCACAGCATTCCGGTCACCGAGTGCCCCTTCGACGGCCGCCTCGATGTCGTTCTGGCACAGGCGCGCCGCAACGTCGTCGAAGGGCTCGTGGACGCGGAGGAGTTCGACGAAGACAACCGTGGAACCACCCCGGCGGACGTGCTCACGCGGCTGCTCCGGCAGCGCCCGGCCGGGGAGGACCTGGTGGTGGCGCACGGTGATTTCACCCCGCCGAACGTGCTGGAGAACGAGATCGTGCTAGACGTGGGCGCGCTCGGCGTGGCCGACCGCTACCGCGATCTGGCACTGGCCGTCCGCGATCTGCGCGCGGACTTCGGCGACGTGGAAGTGACGGCATTCTTCGCGGCCTACGGGCTGACCGATCCGGACGAGAGCCGCTTGGAGTACTACCGGCTGCTCGACGAATTGTTCTGAGCTTCACGCTTTTCGCGCGTAGTGGCGGGCCGCTTTGGTGCGGTTGCCGCAGGTGGCCATCGAGTGCCAGCGGCGGGTGCCGTTCTTCGAGGTGTCGTAGAAGAACAGCACGCATTCCGGGTGCGCGCACTGACGGATCCGATCGGGCGCGGCGCGCAGCAGTTCCACCAGGTTGTCGGCGGCCAGCCAGGCGGGCAGCCAGGCTTGTTCCGGCACCTCCACCAGGTCGGCGGGTCCGGTCTCGGTGAGTGCGCGGCGGATGCGGCCGTGCGCCAGCACGTCGTTGAGCCCCGCGGGGGAGGCGTGCGCCACCACGTCGTAGATGGCCGTGCGCGCGGCCAGTACCGCGTGCAAGGTGGCCTCGTCGGCGATGGCGCGCTCGGTGAGGCCGGCGGTCGCCAGCCAGGTGCGCAGTCCGGCGACCTCGGTGAGCAGGTCCTGTGGTCCGTGCTCGATCCATCTCGTGTTCAGCAGATCGAGCGCCAAGGGTTCACCGAGGTGGGGGCGTGGATCGGGCATGCCCGAGGGTATCGAGTGCGTGTCGAAGTCCAGGGCGGCCACCTCCTGTCTAACTGATCAAATCATTTTAGGTGGTTGACCCGAGTGGCGTCGGCCGGTATGTTCTAACTGTTAAAACAGTATTGAACGGTCAAATATTCCGAGGAGGAACCCATGACCGCGGTCGCCGCACCTCAGCTCGCCACCGGGCACATCGGCCTGAACGTCTCCGATCTGGATCGTTCGGTGGACTTCTATCGCCGAGCCCTCGGCTTCGAGCAGCTCGCCGCGAGCGCCGACGAGCAGCGCCGCTGGGCCTTCCTCGGGGCGGACGGCAAGTTGGTCATCACGCTGTGGGAACAGAGTGACGGCGCCTTCTCCACCGAAACGCCCGGCCTGCACCATCTTTCGTTCCAGGTCGACAGCATCGACCAGGTGCGCGCGGTGGAGCGGGTGCTGCGTGAGCTGTCGGTGGCCTTCGCGCACGACGGGGTGGTGGCGCACGGTGAGGGCGTGGCCTCGGGTGGGATCTTCTTCACCGATCCCGACGGCATTCGCCTGGAGGTCTACGCGCCCAGCGGCGCGGAATCCGCGCCCGCGCCCAGCGGCGCCGCCCCGACCTGCGGCTTCTTCTGATCCGGTCGTCCGCGAAGCGAAGGGAGCATCGTGGCTGAGCCGTTTCATCGCGGAGAGGTCGCCGTCCAGCGCCGGATGGGCCAGGCGGACATCGCCGAACGGGTCGGCCGCATGATCCGTCCCGATATCCCCGCGGTCGCCGCGGGGTTCCTGGCCGAACAACGGATGGTCGTGCTCGCCGCCGCCGACCCGGCGGGCAGGTTGTGGGCGAGCGAGCTGGTCGGGCAGCCGGGTTTCGTCCGGGCGGTGGACGACCGGACGATATCGGTCGGCGTCCGGCCCGCGGCCACCGATCCGTTGCACGAAGCGCTGACCCATCGCCGCGGCGTCGGCATGATCGCCCTGCAACCGCAGCGGCGCAGGCGGATGCGGGTCAACGGCAGATCGACGCCCGAGGGCGCGGGCCTGCGCATCGTCACCGACCAGGTGTACTCGAACTGCCCCAAGTACATCTCCCGGCGTGAGATCGAGAGTTATACGCCCGCTGCCGAGACGCCGACGGTGCGTCACAGTGTCGAACTCGATGCCGATCAGCGGGCCGCGATAGCGGCGGCCGACACGTTCTTCGTCGCGACCGCGGACGCCGACGGCAACGCCGACGCCTCGCATCGCGGCGGGAATCCCGGCTTCCTCCGCGTGCTTTCGCCCACGCGGCTGCGCTGGCCGGATTACCGGGGCAATTCGATGTTCATGACGCTGGGCAACATCGAGGTCAACCCCCGGTGCGGGATCCTGATCCCCGATTGGTCCACGGGCGCCACATTGCAACTCACCGGCACGGCCGAGTTGATTTGGGCCGCCGACACTTTCGCGGCCGGTGCACAATGCTCCCTCGACTTCACCGTCGAGGAGGTGGTCGAGCGGCCCGGGGGAGCGCTGCGGTGGGGGCCTGCCGAGCTGTCGCCGGTCAACCCCTGAACCTCACGAGAAAGGAGCCGTCCCATGCGACCTCCCTTGCCACCGTTCGACGCGGAATCCGCGAAAGCCAAAGTGCGGGCCGCCGAGAACGCCTGGAACACTCGCGATCCAGAGCGCGTCGCCGCCGCTTACACCGAGGACTCGGTGTGGCGCAATCGTGCGGAGTTCTTCACCGGCCGCGCCGCCATTGTCGAGTTCCTCACCAGAAAGTGGTCCATCGAGAACGGCTACGCGCTGCGCAAGGATCTGTGGGCCTTCGAAGGCAACCGAATCGCGGTGCGTTTCCAGTACGAATGGCACGACGAGTCCGGCCGGTGGTTCCGCAGCTACGGC
Source organism: Nocardia arthritidis NBRC 100137 (assembly GCF_001612765.1). Lineage (GTDB taxonomy): Bacteria > Actinomycetota > Actinomycetes > Mycobacteriales > Mycobacteriaceae > Nocardia > Nocardia arthritidis. The sequence goes on along the minus strand of NZ_BDBB01000011.1, from coordinate 149,664 downwards.
AACGAGCAGTGGGAGTTCGCGCCGGACGGGCTGATGTCCCGGCGGGAGGCCAGCATCAACGACGTCCGCATCGAGGAATCCGAGCGGCGCATCTTCGGACCGCGCGATCCGGGCGACGAGTCGGTGCTACCCCAGCACTGAGGAAGTTCTCCGGACCACGCGGAGACGGCGGCGTCCAGGCGACGCCGCCATCTCGTCGTTTCGGATCGTGCTCAGGCGGCGACGGCCTGCCGCTGGGCTTCGGATGGCTCGGCGTTCGCGCGCTGCCGGTGGAACAGGGCGAAGGCGACCAGCCCGAATCCGACGCCCACCGCGGCCGCGACACCGAACGCCGCGTCGAGCCCGGCGACGAAACGCGGCAGCGTCATCGGCTGCTCGGCGGTCGCCACACCGCGGAACACGGTGCCGAGTACCGCGACGCCGAGGGCCAAGCCCAGTTGCCGCGCGGTGTTCACCGCCCCCGCGGCCGTGCCGGCCTGCTCCGGGGCGACGGCCGCCATGCCGACCGACGCCAGCGCGGGCGCGTTGACGCCGATCCCGAGGCCGATCACCACGAACCCGGGTATCAATGCGAGCCAGGAGGACTCGGGGCCAACGAGCATGAGCAGCCAGGCGCCCAGGCCGACCACCATCAACCCCGCTCCGATGGTCCACTTCGGTGCGACATCGTGCAGTAGCCGCCCGAACGCGCCCGCCACCACGAACGCGGTGGCGGCCATCGGAAGCATCGCCAGGCCCGCGTGCAGTGGTGACATGTGCAGTTGCTGCTGCAGCCACAGCGAGATCAGGGGACTGCTCGCGAACGCGGCGAACGTCTGCCCGGACGCGCCGAACAGGGTCGCGCCGAAGTCGCGGTTGCGCAGCAGTGCCAGGGGGAACATCGGGGCGGCACCGCGCGCCTCGACGAAACCGAAGACCAGTGTCCCCGCGGCGCCCAACGCGAACGCGATCACCGCGGCCGTGTCGGTCCAGCCGTGCTCGCCACCGCGGATGACGCCGTAGGTGACCGCCGTCGCGGAGGTCGCGAACGACAGCGTGCCCGGCACGTCCACCACTCGGTCGATCCGCCGCCGCGAGGGTGGGAACACCGTGGCGGTCAGGGCGATCGCCAGCACGGCGATGGGCAGGTTGACGAAGAAGATCCAGCGCCACGACAGCGCTTCGGTGAGGACCCCGCCGAGCACCACGCCGATTCCCGCCGCCGCTCCGGACACCGCGCCCCAGACGCCGAAGGCGACGCCGCGGTCGCGGCCGGTGTAGGTGGCCCGCGGACGCGGGACCGGAGAAGCCGGTCGATTTGTCCCCGGCCGACGAGGCGATGCTCGCGCTGCTCGGGCGGGACGGGCGCGCCCCGTACGCTCAGCTCGCCGCCGAGACCGGGTGGACGGCGCCGCGGGTCGCGCGGCGGATGGCCGAGTTGACGGCAGCGGGCGTGCTGTACTTCGACGTCGATTTCGCGATCGAGCGGATGGGCTACGGGGTGCGCGGCGCGCCGTGGCTGCGCGCGCGTCCCGCCGATCTGGACGCGGTGGGGCGCGCGATGGCGACGCATCCGGAGATCGTCTTCGTCGCCGCCACCACCGGGCCGTCCAATATGTTCGCCTCCATCATCTGCCGCGACACCGCGGACCTCTACCGGTACGTGACGGGTCGGCTCGGCGCGCTGGACGGGATCACCGGCCTCGAGGTGACGCCGTCGCTGCGCGTGCTCAAGCAGGCGCAGACGCTGCTGGACACCGACCGGATCACGCTGGCGCCCTGATCGCACGGCATTTGCCGAGGAGGGTGCGGGCGGTGTGGAGGGCGCCGGGCGCGTCACTTGACTCGAACACCTGTTCGTCTAGTCTGGTCGCCAGAACTTGTCGGTGCCGGGCTCTACTGTAGGCGCCAACCACAGAACGAGACTCACCCGTCGAAAAGGGGATCAGGACATGGCACCACAGGCGTACGACCGGGACAAGGCGCTCGAACTCGCGCTGGCCCAGGTGGAGAAGAGCTTCGGCAAGGGCGCCGTCATGCGCCTGGGCGAGGAGGCGCGCCAGCCCATCTCGGTGATCCCCACCGGCTCCATCGCGCTCGACGTGGCGCTGGGCATCGGCGGCCTGCCGCGCGGCCGCGTCGTCGAGATCTACGGTCCGGAATCCTCGGGTAAGACCACCGTGGCGCTGCACGCGGTGGCCAATGCGCAGGCGGCGGGCGGGGTGGCGGCGTTCATCGACGCCGAGCACGCGCTCGATCCGGACTACGCCCGCAAGCTGGGCGTCGACACCGACGCGCTGCTGGTCTCCCAGCCCGACACCGGTGAGCAGGCGCTCGAGATCGCCGACATGCTGGTGCGCTCCGGCGCCATCGACATCATCGTCATCGACTCGGTGGCCGCGCTGGTGCCGCGCGCCGAGATCGAGGGCGAGATGGGCGACAGCCACGTCGGTCTGCAGGCCCGCCTGATGAGCCAGGCGCTGCGCAAGATGACCAGCGCGCTGAACAATTCCGGCACCACCGCGATCTTCATCAACCAGCTGCGCGAGAAGATCGGCGTGATGTTCGGCTCGCCGGAGACCACCACCGGCGGTAAGGCGCTGAAGTTCTACGCGTCGGTGCGCCTGGATGTGCGCCGCATCGAGACGCTCAAGGACGGCAGCGACGCGGTGGGCAACCGCACTCGCGTGAAGGTCGTGAAGAACAAGGTCTCCCCGCCGTTCAAGCAGGCCGAGTTCGACATCCTCTACGGGCACGGCATCTCCAAGGAGGGCTCGCTCATCGACATGGGCGTCGAGCAGGGCTTCATCCGCAAGTCCGGCTCCTGGTACACCTACGAGGGCGATCAGCTCGGTCAGGGCAAGGAGAACGCCCGCAAGTTCCTGCTGGAGAACGTCGACGTCCGCGACGAGATCGAGAAGAAGATCAAGGAGAAGCTCGGCATCGGCGCCGACGTGACGGCCGATGCGGCCGCGGAGGTGCCCGCCGATTTCTGAGCCGATGAACCGCCGCCGCTCACCCGGGGCATCTTCGGCCGACCCCGGGGCCGACGTCGTGCAGGACATGCGGCGCCGCCTGGAAGAACTCCTGTCCGCCTCTGGTTCGCCGAACGGTAGCCGGCCGCGCGGACAGGATTCCGAGCTCGTCCGGAGTGCCGAAGGTGGTTCGGTTGCGCCGGACACCATGGGAACTCGGCCGGATGCGTCCGATCCGCAGCGGGCGCGTCCGGCTGGGTCCCGCCGCGGTCACCGCGGGGAGCGCGCAGGTTCGTCCTCGGCCGACTCCGGCCGGCCCGAGGGCCGATCGGCGGATCCGGTGGCGGCCGGATCCGAAGGCGGGACGGTCGAGCAGGCGAAGGAGGCGTGTCTCCGCTTGCTCGCCGTCCGCGCCCGCAGTCGTGCCGAACTGGCCCAGCGTCTCGCCGCCAAGGGATATTCACCCGAGGTGAGCGAAGGGGCGCTCGACCGCCTCACCGAAGTCGGCCTCATCGACGATGCCGCCTTCGCCGAGCAATGGGTGCACTCCCGCCACGCCTTCTCCGGTAAAGGCAAGCAGGCGCTCGCTCAGGAACTCCGGCGCAAGGGCGTCGCGCAGTCGGACGTCGCCGCCGCCCTCGACGCCATCACCACAGACGACGAGGAGACGCGCGCCGGCGAGCTGGTCCGCCGCAAATTGCGCTCCTTGCCGCGAGACCTGGACCGGGACAAGATGATTCGTCGTCTCGTCGGCATGCTCGCTCGGCGCGGTTACAACCAGGCCACGGCCTATCGCGTGGTCAAAGCCGAATTGGCCGATCGAGGGGCTGGGGGCGACCTCGACGAGCCCGTCGACTGAGCTTCGGCCCACGGCCGCTCGCGGCGATGGCGTGGCCGGATCGCGCGAAGCCGTATCCCGCTCACAACTGCGTTCCACGCCGGTCGGATACGCGGGACACGGATGGTGGGTGCGGCTACCGGCTCGGTAGCGCGAGTGATGGTTACCGCCGCGACCCGCGCGGGGCCGGCGTGCCCGGCGCGGCGCAGTTCGCCAGGGAAAGAGAACGACTCGTCGAAGAGCGGGTCGGCGGTACGGCTGGTCATCGGTCATCAACTCCCGCAGGTATGAAGCACTGATGACCGTCCCACCGGTCGAATTCCGGGGATCGGCGTATGCCTACGAGATCGGCGGGACGCCGCCGAGGGCACGAGTGTTGCGCTCATCTCGCGCGCAACACCGCGGCGCCTCGATCGGCGCCGCCGGGCATTGCCGCGCAGTAGCCAGTTCGCTTGCGCGGCAACGACTCCGCGGTCGGCTCAGGGCTTCTTGCCGATGTCGACACCGGGTGCCGCGTCGGTGATGATCGAGTCCGCGGCAACGACGGCGCCGCCGCCCTTGCCACGTTTGCGCGCCCGCAGCCGTCGTTCGAGCCTGGTGGCAACGAGCGTCAACGCGCTGTTGAGGGCGATCATGATGATCGCGATGATGATCAGCGCCGGAATCGTGTTCTGTTCGGCCGCGCCGAGCTGCTGGCCCGAGCGCACCACCTCGACGTAGGTGATCTGGTAGCCCAGCGCCGAGTCCTTCAGCGCGACCACCATCTGCGAGATCAGCGCGGGCAGCATCGCCGTGATCGCCTGCGGCAACAGGATCAATCGCATCAGCTGGTTCTTGCGCATGCCCAGTGCGACCGCGGCCTCGGTCTGTCCTTTCGGCAGCGAGCGTATGCCCGCTCGCACGATCTCCGCGATGACCGAGCCGTTGTAGACGGTCAGGGCGGTGACCACCGCGGCGAGCGCGAGATCATCGGACTTGAACACGTCGTACTCGGAGTACACGGCGAACAGGAAGATCATCAGAATCAGCACCGGGATGGCACGCGCCACCTCCACGATCGCCCCCGCCACCCAGCGCACGATGCGATGATCCGACATCCGCAGGACGCCGAAGACCATGCCGAGGACCAACGCGAACACGATGGACAGCAGCGCGGCCACGATCGTGCCGCGCAGACCGGGCAGCAGATAGGTCGACCAGACCTCGGCCTCCAGGAACGGCTTCCACTTCTCCGCGGTGAACTGCCCCTTCTCGGCGAAGCCGCGGTAGAGCAGCCAGCCCGCCGCTGCCACGGCGGCCAGCGCCAGTACCGAGTAGATATTGTTGCGCAGCTTCGCCTTCGGCCCCGGCGCGTCGAACAGGACCGAAGCGCCTGCGCTCATACCAGCGCCTCACTGACGCTCATCGAGCCACCTCGTACTTCTTGGCCAGCCAGCCGAAGAACAGGCCGGTCGGCAGGGTCAGGATCACGAAACCGAGCGCGAAGATCGCACCGATCGCCAGGACCGCGGCTTCGGTCTCGGTCATTTCCGCCATCAGAGTCGCCGCTTCGGCGACACCGATGGCGGAGGCGATGGTGGAGTTCTTGGTCAGCGCGATCAGGACGCTGCCCAGCGGGGCGATGACCGAACGGAATGCCTGCGGCAGCACGACCAGCCGCAGATTCTGCAGGAAGCCGAAGCCGAGCGAGCGCCCCGCCTCGGACTGCCCCATCGGCACGGTGTTGATGCCGGCACGCAGCGACTCGCAGACGAAGGCGGCGGTGTAGATGCTCAAGCCGACGACAGCGAAGCGGAAGTTGTTCTGCGCCAACGAGTCCGGCCCCTCACCGGCGAGGCGCCAGCCCATCGTCGTGTAGAGACCCAGCGACATAGACACGATGATCAGCGTGAGCGGGGTGTTGCGGAAGATGGTGACATAGGCGGTGCCGACCCAACGGGCGACAGGCACGGGAGACACGCGCAAGCCCGCGACGACAGTGCCCAGGATCAGCGCGCCGACCGCGGAGAGCACGGTCAGTTGAATGGTCACCCAGAAGGCTTCGAGGATTTGGTCGTCATACCTCGAGATCAGGTCGAACACGGCGGACGCGTCCCTCCGATCAGGTCTCGATGGTCAGGGAAGTGCGGTGGGTGGCCCGCGCCGGGCCGAGGCCGGGCCACCCGTCCGGATACGGGAGGTCAGTACCGATTCACGGTCGGCGGCTGCGGGGCCTGGTAGCCGGACGCGCCGACAGTCGAATCGAAGGCCTTCTTCCAGGAACCGTCGGCGATCATCGCCTCGACGGCGTCGTTGATCTTGTCCCGCAGTTCCTTGTCGCCCTTCTTCAACCCGATGCCGTAGTTCTCCGTGGTGAACGGCTTGCCGACCACCTTGAACGCGCCGCTGCTCTGCGCGGCGTAACCGGCCAGGATGATGTCGTCGGTGGTCACCGCGTCCCAGGACCCGGCGCGCAGGCCCTCGAGGCAGAGCGAGTAGGTGTCGTTCGTCTGCAGTTGGGTGTCGGGGAAGTTCTTCTCGATGTTCTGGGCCGGCGTGGAGCCCTTCACCGAGCAGACCTTCTTGCCCTTGAGGTTGTCCGGGCCGTTGATGTCGGCGTTGTCGGCCCGCACCAGTAGCGATTGCCCGGCGATGTAGTAAGGGCCGGCGAAGTCGACCTTGTCCTTGCGCTTGTCGTTGATCGAGTAGGTGGCGACGATGTAGTCGACCTGCCCGTTCTCGATCAGCGTCTCACGCTGCGGCGACGGCGCCTCCTTGAACGTGATCTGGTCCGGCTGCACGCCCAGTTTCCCGGCGACGTACCTGGCCACCTCGACATCGAAGCCGCTGTAGGACCCGTCCTTGTTCCGCAGGCCCAGACCCGGCTGATCGAACTTGATGCCGATGGTGAGTTTGCCGTCCTTGGCGTTGTCCAGGGCGGACTTGTCGCTGCCGCCGCCGCACGCGGTGGCTGTCGCGGCGGCGAGTGTCAGGGCGATCGCTGCGCCGCCGATGCGCAGAGCGCGTTTGATCCTCATCGAGTTCCTTCTCCCTATCCGTGGGTGCTGGCCGCTGTCCGGCAGATCAGTGGCTCAAAATCTTGCCCAGGAAGTCTTTGGCCCGCTCCGACTTCGGGGCGGTGAAGAACACCTCCGGCGGCGCGTCCTCCACCACCTGGCCGTCGGCCATGAAAAGCACCCGGTTCCCGGCGCGGCGTGCGAAGCCCATCTCATGGGTGACGACCAGCATCGTCATCCCCTCCTTGGCCAGCGACACCATCACCTCGAGCACCTCGTTGACCATCTCCGGGTCCAGCGCGGAGGTCGGCTCGTCGAACAGCATCACCTTCGGGTTCATCGCCAGCGCCCGGGCTATGGCGACGCGTTGCTGCTGCCCGCCGGACAGCTGCGCGGGGTACTTGTCGGCCTGATCGGCGATGCCGACCCGGTCGAGCAGTTGCATCGCGCGGGCGCGGGCGTCGTCCTTCTTCACCTTGCGGACCTTGACCGGCGCGAGCATGACGTTCTCGACGATCGTCTTGTGCGCGAACAGGTTGAACGACTGGAAGACCATGCCTACGTCGGCGCGCAGAGCGGCCAGCGCGCGGCCCTCCGCGGGCAACGCGACGCCATCGATGGCGATGTCGCCGGAGTCGATCGGTTCCAGCCGGTTGATGGTGCGGCACAGCGTCGACTTACCGGAGCCCGAGGGGCCCAGAACGATGACGACCTGCCCTCGCGGGACCTCCAGCGTGATGTCCTCGAGTACGTGCAGGTCGCCGAAGTGCTTGTCCACATTGCGCATCAAGATCATCGGCGGCGCGCTGGTGGCGGCGCTGACGTCCCCGGCAGAGGCGTCCCCGGTCGTGCCCGGAGCGGCGGCGTCGTCGGTCATGGTCATGACCTTAGGCAAAAATCGGGGATTTGCCCGGCTTTCCGCGACACACCGTCTCGCCGCGCCGATTCGACATGTGCGCGTAACCTCGCGGCCCCTTCGGCGTCGGCGGCAGACGCCCGGAGCCTGCGCCGATGCGCGCGAAAACCGCCGGAGGCCGCCCCGTACCCTGGATGGGTGGATTCGATCGGACAGGCACTGTCGGCTCCCGCCGAGGGCGCAGCACGCAGTTACGAGGTCCGCACCTTCGGCTGCCAGATGAACGTGCACGATTCCGAACGCTTGTCTGGTTTGCTGGAGGACGCGGGATACGTGAAGGCCGCGCCCGGCGCGACGGCCGACCTCGTCGTCTTCAACACCTGCGCGGTGCGCGAGAACGCCGACAACAAGCTCTACGGCACGCTCGGTCACCTGGCGCCGACCAAGGCGAGCCATCCGGGCATGCAGATCGCCGTCGGCGGCTGCCTGGCGCAGAAGGATCGCGACGTCGTGGTGCGCAAGGCGCCGTGGGTGGACGTGGTCTTCGGCACCCATAACATCGGCTCGCTGCCGGTGCTGCTGGAGCGGGCCCGGCACAACCGGGAAGCCCAGGTGGAGATCCTGGAGTCGCTGGAGGCGTTCCCGTCCTCGCTGCCCGCCAAGCGCGAATCCGCCTACGCGGGCTGGGTTTCCATCTCGGTGGGCTGCAACAACACCTGCACCTTCTGCATCGTGCCCGCCCTGCGCGGCAAGGAGGTCGACCGCCGCCCCGGTGACGTGCTCGCCGAAGTGCAGGCGCTGGTGGACCAAGGCGTGCTCGAGGTGACGCTGCTCGGCCAGAACGTGAACTCCTACGGCGCGTCGTTCGCCGACCCGAGCGAGCCGCGCGACCGCGGCGCGTTCGCCAAGCTGCTGCGCGCGTGCGGGCACGTCGACGGCCTCGAGCGGGTCCGCTTCACCTCGCCGCACCCGGCCGAGTTCACCGACGACGTGATCGAGGCCATGGCCGAGACCCCGAACATCTGCCCGCAGCTGCACATGCCGCTGCAGTCCGGCTCGGATCGGGTGCTCAAGGCGATGCGCCGCTCCTACCGCAAGGCCCGCTACCTCGGGATCATCGACAAGGTCCGCGCCGCGATGCCGCACGCCGCGATCACCACCGACATCATCGTGGGCTTTCCCGGCGAGACCGAAGAGGATTTCCAGGAGACCCTGGATGTGGTGCGGCAGGCGCGTTTCACCAGCGCCTACACCTTCCAGTACTCCAAGCGGCCCGGCACGCCCGCCGCTGACATGCCCGGCCAGCTGCCCAAGGCCGTCGTGCAGGAGCGCTACGACCGCCTCATCGCGCTGCAGGAGGAGATCTCCTTGGCCGCCAACCGGGAGCTGATCGGCACCGAGGTGGAGTTGCTCGTGGCCGAGGGTGCGGGCAAGAAGAACGCCGCGACCGCGCGCATGAGCGGCCGCGCCCGCGACGGCAGGCTGGTGCACTTCCGGCCGGGCGGCACCGCCGAGCCGATTCGCCCCGGCGACCTGGTCACCGTCGACATCACCGCCGCGGCGCCGCACCACCTCGTCGCCGATGCCGCGATCAAGACACACCGCCGCACCCGCGCCGGTGACGCGCACGAACGCGGTGTCACGCCGAAGACCGCGCCGATCGGCGTGGGGCTCGGACTGCCCCGCATCGGTGCGCCCACCCCGGAACCCGCGGCCGCGGGCTGCTCGACCGGCTGCGGCGCATGACCACCGGCCCGGACGACGACGCCACCCGCGATCGCGACGGGGCGGTTCCCGCCTCCGGCGACGACGCGTCCGCGGGGAACCCGCGACACCAGCCCGGCAGCCGCGATGCGGACGAACGAAACGAGGACTCAGTGAGCTCCGTCGAGAGCACCGGCGATTTCGAACAGTTCCGCGACGATCTCGACGCCGTCGAGCGCAAGATCGCCGGTGAGATCGATCCCGGCATCCGCGCCATGGTCGTGGCCGGTGCGGTGTTCCTGCTGCTGGCCTCGCTGGTTTTGCCGCACGCGGGCGCCGCCCGCGGCTTCGACGTGCTGTTGAACACCGACGTCGCGCGGGCCGAGCACATCGGGCTGCCCTCGCGGGTCTTCGTCTGGTTCCTGGTGATCTTCGGCATCGGGTTCTCGATGCTGGCGCTGATGACCCGCCGCTGGGTGCTGGCCTGGATCGCCGTCGCGGGCAGCGCCGTGGCAAGCGTGTTCGGCGTGCTCTCGATCTGGCACCGCCAAACCCCCGGCGTGGGCAACTACATCGGCGCGGGCCCCGGCATCGGGCTGATCCTGGGCGCGATCGTGACCGTCGTGCTCACCTTCCACTGGGTCCGCGTGGTGTGGAGCCGCACCACGCTGCACCTGGCCGCCGAGGAGCAGCGCCGCAACGCCGCCGCGGCCGCGGAGGAACGCGACCGGCGTCGCCTGATGGGCGACTCCTGACCTGATCGCACACACGAGCGGCCCTTCCCGATGGGAAGGGCCGCGATCGAGCGAACTCAGCGGTTGCTGACCGCGCCTTCGGCGGCCTCGGCCCACTCCCGCCACTGCTTGGCCTGCTCCAGCGCCTTCTCCGCGTCGCGCGCGTTGCCCGCGGCCTGGGCCTTCGCCGCCTGCTCCTCGAACTGTGCCACCCGCTCGCGGAACTGGGCGGCGCGGGCCATCGCCTCGGGGTCGGTGCGCCGCCACTGCGCGTCGACGGCGTCGCGCACGCGCTTCTCGATCGCCCGCAGCTTGCCTTCCAGTTCCTGCATGCGCTCGCGCGGCACCTTGCCGATGGCGTCCCACTTCTCCTGGAGCTCGCGCAGCGCGCTGCGGGCCACTTCCAGATCGGCGGACGGATCGATGAAGGCGTAGGCGCTCAGCAGTTCCTCTTTGGCGGTCGCGTTCTGTTCGAACTCGGCGTCGCGCTCGGAGACGGCGGCGTTGCGGGCGGCGAAGAAGACATCCTGCGCGCTCTTGAAGCGCCGCCACAGCGCCTCGTCGGCCTCGCGCGGCGCGCGCCCGGCGGCCTTCCACTCGGCGAGCAGATCGCGGAAGACGCCCGCGGTGGCCACCCATTCGGTGGAGCCGGACAATTCTTCGGCCTGCACGCACAGTTCTTCCTTGCGCGACTTCGCGGCGGCGCGTTCGCGATCCAACTCGGCGAAGTGCGCGCCGCGGCGGCGGTTGAACGCCTCACGGGCCTTGGAGTAGCGCTTCCACAACGCGTCGTCCACCTTGCGGTCCACGCCCCGGATGGACTTCCACTCGTCGAGAATCTCGCGCAGCCGATCGCCCGCGGCCTTCCACTGGGTGGACTCGGCGGCGATCTTCTCCGCCTCGGCGGCCAGCGCCTCCTTGCGCTCGGTGTGCTCGTGCCGGGCGCGTTCCTTCTCTTCCTTGGCATGCGCGGCGGCTTCTTCGGAGTGCTCGGCGATGGCCTGTAAGCGCCGGGTTAGCCCCTCGATGTCCCCGATCACCGCGGCGGTCGGCAGCGACTCGGCCAGCGTCACGGCGGCGGCCTTGGTCTTGCGCGCGTCGGCCCCCGCGGCCAGCCGGGCCTCCAGCAGGGCGACCTCGGTGGCCAGGTCGTCGAATCGGCGGCCGAAGTGGGCCAGGCCCTCCGTGGCGTCGCCGGCCTGCCACGAGCCGACCTGGCGTTCGCCCTCGGGCGTCTTCACCCAGGCGGTGCCGTCCTCATCGACCCGGCCCCACAGGCTCGGATCGGAGACGCTGGGGACTACGACGGGATGGGGGTGCTGCTGGGCGGGGCCCGGGGCGGGTTTGACCGCGTGCGGCTTGGGCGGTGGAATCGAGCGGCCCGGTTTCGGGGCACCGGAAGAACGGGGCATCTTGCCGGGGCCGGCTTTCGCGGTTCCGTTGCTGTCGGTCATGTTTCCTCGTCCCTGCCGCGCGTCACGGCTGCCTGGTTACGCCCTAGCTCATCCCATTCAACCCGGTCCGAGCCCTTGTGACCATCGACCCATGCCTTCCCGAGGAGGAATCCCGGGGGTTTCCAACCCCTGATGACCTGGGTTGTAGCTCCTCGAACACTATCAATCCCGGCGGTATTTCCGGCAGAGACACTCGAAGCCGGGCGGTACCGGTGGTCCCGGCAACGACTACGGTTACGACGTGTTCTCCGTCGCCGCTCTCGTTCCGTCGCCACCCGTGCTGGTTCCCGAGCTGTGCGGCGGTGTGGCGGACACGGCGGGAGCAGGCGCTCCGGACCCGCGCGCGGTGCTGCGGTCCGCCGTGCTCGACGCCGTGCGCGCCTTCGCGGCCGTGGCGGAGCGCTGGACGGTGCTCGGCGTCGGAGCAGGTGAGAGCACGTTCGGTCCGGAGACCATGGGCACATTCCGCGGATTCGGCGCGGACGTGCGCGTCGGGCTCTCCGGCGCGGCGGTCGCCGCGGCGCAGCGGGCCGATGCCGGTCTGCCGTTGGCCGTGCTGATCGGGGGATGGCTACGCGGGCAGGTCGCCCCGAGCGCAACCGCCGACGCGCGCATCATCGCCGCGGACGCGACGCCGGAGCACTGCCGTGAGGCGGGGGCGAAGCTGCGCGCCGATCTGGACGGCGATATCGCGCCGCGCGGTGTGCTCGTCGTCGCCGACGGCGCCGCGACACTGTCCACCAAGGCGCCCGGCTACCTCGACGAACGGGCCCGGCCGGTGCAGGACCGGCTGGATCACGCCCTGAGCGCGGGGGATCGCGCCGCGCTGCGGGCACTCGATCCCCTGCTGTGCGCCCAGCTGAGCCTCTCGGGGCGCGCCGCCTACCAGGTGCTGGCGGGGCTGTTCCGGGCCGACCCGCTGGTCGAGACGCTGTACTGCGACGCCCCGTTCGGGGTCGGTTACCACGTGAGCCTCTGGCGGCCCGCCGAAAGCGAGGAGCGGTGACCGATTCCGGCATCACTCCGATCGCGGTCGTCGGTCCCACCGCCACCGGCAAATCCGATCTCGCCCTCGATCTGGCCGAGCGGCTCGGCGGCGAGATCGTGAACATCGACGCCATGCAGCTCTACCGCGGCATGGACATCGGCACCGCGAAGCTGCCCATCGCGCAGCGCCGGGGCATTCCGCATCACCAGCTCGACGTGCTCGACGTGACCGACACCGCGTCCGTGGCCGCGTATCAGGCGGCGGCCGCCGCGGACGTCGTCGCGATCATGGGGCGCGGCCGGGTACCCATCATCGTGGGCGGTTCGATGATGTACGTCCAGGCGCTGCTGGACGAGTGGGAGTTCCCGGCCACCGATCCGGCCGTGCGGGCGCGCTGGGAGGCGGTGCTCGCCGAGCGGGGTGTCGCGGCCGTGCACGCGGCGCTGCGCGAGGCCGATCCGGCGGCCGCGGCCACCATCCTGCCCACCGACGGTCGCCGCATGGTGCGGGCGCTCGAGGTCGTCGAACTCACCGGACGGCCGTTCGCCGCCTCGGCGCCGACCATCGGCCCGCCGCGCTGGGGCACCGTCATCATCGGCGTCGACCGGCAGACCGCCGCCTTGGACGAGCGTATCGAGCGGCGCACCGCGGCGATGTTCGAAGGCGGGCTGATCGAGGAGGTGCGCGGTCTCATCGAGCACGGCCTGCGCGAGGGCGTCACGGCGCGGCGCGCCATCGGCTACGCACAAGTCCTGGCCTACCTGGACAACGAATACGACCTGAATCACGCTCAGGAACGCACCCTGATCGGTACCCGGCGCTACGTGCGCAGACAACGCTCCTGGTTCCGGCGCGATCCTCGGGTGCGGTGGGTGGACGGCGCCGCGCCGGAACCGGCCGCGAGGGCGCTGGCCCTGCTCGAAGAGAAAGAACGGACCCCGCAGTGACCCGACGTGTGAGCACCCGCAACGCCTCCGTCCAGGTGTGGCAGGCCTATCTCAACAACCGCACCAAGCGTCATCGCGACGGCCGTTTCCTGGTGCAGGGGGTCCGTCCGATCACGCAGGCCGTGGCCAACGACTGGCCGCTGGAGACGCTGCTGTACCGCCTGGGCGGCCCGGAGCTGTCGGGCTGGGCGCGCGAAGTGCTGGACACCAGCAGCGTGCCGCAGGTCGGCCTGGTGCCCGAGCTGATGGCCGAACTCGGCGAGAAGTCCGGCGGGATACCGGAACTCGTGGCGGTCGCGGAGTCGCGGCAGCCCGAGCTGGAGACCTTCGAGCCGGGTGAGCCCGGGGAGGACGCCCCGGTGATCGTGGTGTTCGACCGGCCCAACTCGCCGGGCAATCTCGGCACCCTGATCCGCTCGGCCGACGCGTTCGGGGCCGGCGGCGTCATCGTCACCGGGCACGGCGCCGACCAGTACGACCCGCAGGCCGTGCGCGCCTCGACCGGTTCGCTGTTCGCCGTGCCCGTGATCCGCGCCGCCGGGCCCGCACAGGTGCTCGAGTTCCGCAACCGGCAGGTGCGCCGTGGCATTCCGACCCGCATCGTGGGGACCGACGAGCACGGCCCGCACGCCGCCTACGACTACGACTTCACCGACGCGACCATCCTGGTCGTCGGCAACGAGACCAGCGGGATGAGCGCTGCCTGGCAAGCGGCCTGCGACGACATGGTGTACATCCCGATGGGCGGCACGGCCAGCTCGCTGGGGGCACCCTCGGCGGCCGCGGTGGCGCTCTACGAAATTTCCCGGCAGCGCCGGACGTTTGCCAAGTGACGAGGAGATAGGGAGACATCGCACGTGCCGGATATCGAGTTCACCAAGGGCCACGGTACCCAGAACGATTTCGTGGTGCTGCCGGACCAGGGGGCCGACCTGGCGCTGACGGCCGCGCAGGTCGGCGCGCTGTGCGATCGCCGCCGCGGGCTCGGCGCCGACGGCGTGCTGCGGGTCGCGCGCGCCGGTGCGCTACTGGCCGCCGGGGTACTCACGGAGATCCCGGAAGGCGTCGACGCCGACGACTGGTTCATGGATTACCGCAACGCCGACGGTTCGATCGCCGAGATGTGCGGCAACGGTGTGCGCGTGTTCGCCCACTACCTGAACGTATCGGGACTGGAGACGCGCGACAGCTTCGTCGTCGGCAGCCGCGCCGGCGCGCGCCCGGTGACGGTGCATGCCGGGAACCCGGTGACCGGCGACGTCACCGTCGGTATGGGGCCGGTGCGCGAACTCGGCGCGTCCACCGCGACCCTCGCGGGCTGGGCGCTGCCCGGCATCGGCATCGACGTCGGCAATCCGCATCTGGCCTGCGTCGATCCGGGCATGTCCGCGGACGCGCTGGGCAAGCTCGACCTGACCGTGGCACCCGGCTTCGATCCGGACCTCTTCCCGCACGGGGTCAACGTCGAGTTCGTCACCGCGCTGTATGCCGAGGGTTCGGTCGACATGCGGGTCTACGAGCGTGGTGTGGGCGAAACCCGTTCCTGCGGAACGGGAACCGTCGCCGCGGCCGCCGCGGCACTGGCCGCCGACGGGTTCCGGATCGCCGCAGACACCGGCCGGGTGACGGTCCGGGTGCCCGGCGGTGAGCTGACCGTCGGGTTGGAGCGCGGCTCGGCGTGGCTGCGCGGGCCCTCGATCCTGGTGGCCGCGGGCCGCCTCGCGGGATCGTGGTGGGATGGGCTGTGAGCGTCGCGCTCCGATAACCGCGTGCGTGCTGCGGTGATGTCGTGGCAGCATGGATGGTGTATGAGGAAATCAGAGACGTATGAATTCACTCCGGCGGACGCGAACGATCGCGCCGCCGAGGCGGCCGACGACGCCGTGACCGGCGAAGAAGCGGTGACCGGCGACGTGGTCGCCGAGCACGCCGCGCGAATGAACCGGTCCGGCTGGTCGGCCGATCCCACCGTGGGCGAGCTGCAACTGGAGGACCGCAGCTCGCTGCGGCGTGTGGCGGGCCTGTCCACCGAGCTCGCCGACATCACCGAGGTCGAGTACCGGCAGCTGCGCCTGGAGCGTGTCGTGCTGGTCGGTGTCTGGACCGCGGGTACCGCCGCGCAGGCCGAGGCGAGCATGGCCGAGCTGGCGGCGCTCGCCGAGACCGCGGGCTCCGAGGTGCTCGAAGCGCTGATCCAGCGCCGTGACCGGCCGGATCCGGCCACCTACATCGGCTCCGGCAAGGCCGAGGAGCTGCGCTCCGTCGTGCTGGAGACCGGCGCCGACACCGTCATCTGCGACGGCGAGCTGACTCCGGCGCAGCTGACCGCCCTGGAGAAGGTGGTCAAGGTCAAGGTGGTCGACCGGACCGCGTTGATCCTGGACATCTTCGCCCAGCACGCCACCTCCCGGGAGGGCAAGGCGCAGGTCTCGCTGGCCCAGATGGAGTACATGCTGCCCAGGCTGCGCGGTTGGGGCGAGTCGATGTCCCGGCAGGCCGGCGGCCGCGCGGGCAGCAACGGCGGCGTGGGTCTGCGTGGTCCCGGTGAGACCAAGATCGAAACCGACCGTCGTCGCATCCGCGAGCGCATGGCCAAGCTGCGCCGGGAGATCCGGGAGATGAAGACCGCGCGCGACACGATGCGGGCGCGCCGCAACTCCAGCGGCATCCCGTCCGTCGCGATCGTCGGTTACACCAACGCCGGCAAATCGAGCCTGATGAACAAGCTCACCGGCGCCGGCCTGCTGGTCCAGGACGCGCTGTTCGCCACCCTGGACCCGACCACCCGCCGTGCGGAGCTGGACGACGGGCGCGAGGTCGTCTTCACCGACACCGTCGGCTTCGTGCGGCATCTACCCACGCAACTGGTCGAGGCGTTCCGCTCCACCTTGGAGGAGGTGACCGGCGCCGATCTGCTGCTGCACGTGGTGGACGGTTCCGACGCACTGCCCGCCGAGCAGATCAAGGCCGTCCGCGAGGTGATCACGGACGTGATCAAGGAATCCGGCACGCCCGCCCCGCCGGAACTACTGGTGGTGAACAAGACCGACGCGATGGGGCCGACCGAGCTCACCAACCTGCGCGCGCTGCTGCCGGACGCGTCGTTCGTGTCCGCGCGCAGCGGTCGTGGCATCGACGCGCTGCGCGAGCGGCTCGCCGAAATGCTCGGTGGCCTCGACGTGGAGATCAGCGTGCTGCTGCCGTACACGCGCGGCGACCTGCTCGCCCGCATCCATGCCGACGGCCGCATCTTCGACTCCCACCACGAGGAAGGCGGAACCCGCGTGCACGCGCGCGTCCCGCACTCCTTGGCGGCCGCCGTGTCGGAGTACGCCCACGCGGGCACGGGGGAGCCCGGCGAGTAAGCCGCTCCCCGCGCCGTACGGCGACGCGGCGGCGGCGCGCGCCGCTGGTCGTCGGCTGTCGGTGCCTCGTCACGTGCGCACACGTCAGCTCGGGGTGCTCCGGCCGCGGTTGCGCGGCTGCCACATGGCTTCCGTGCGGTGGAGCGGGCCTCGGTACGGGCGCCTCGGCGGGGCGATGACTTGCGAGTTCGCGACGGGCTTGCCGGGACGAGGAACGGCTGGTCGCTCGACCGAATGGGCGTGTCGCGATATGACGCGCACATCCGGTGCGACGCAGTCGATTTCGTTGCGCTATCGTCATCGAATCGACACCAGGAGGGTTCATGTCGGACGCCCGATCCGATTCCCGCACCCGGCGCTCCGGCGCCGCGAGCAGCGCCGATCCGGCGCTCACCGACGGTGCGCCGCTGTCGGTCGCGCTGACCGGCACCGATCTGCGGGTGATCGACACCCTGCTCGCGCCGCTGCGCGCGTGGACCAGTCCGCGCTTCTACGGCTTGGAGAACATCCCCGCCGACGGCCCGGTGCTGCTGGTCGGTAACCACAACCTGCTGGGCGGCATCGACGCGCCGATGCTGCTGCCCGAGGTCCTGCGCCGCCGCGGCCGCCTGATCCGCGGTCTCGCCGAGAACGTGCTGATCAACGTGCCCGGTATACGCCACCTGCTGCACCACTACGGCGCGGTGCGCGGAACTCGGTCCAACTGCCTGGCACTGCTGCGGCGCGGTGAGGCCGTGATGGTGTTCCCCGGCGGCGGCCGGGAGGCGGTGCGCCGCAAGAACGAGAAGTACCTGCTGAAGTGGGAGGGGCGCAGCGGTTTCGCGCGCATGGCCATCGAAGCGGGTGCGCCCATCGTCCCGGTCGCGATGATCGGCGTCGACGACGCCTACGACATCGTGGTGGACGGCGACCATCCGATCCTGCGCCCGCTGCGCTGGACCGTGGAGGCGCTCGGCCTCAGCCGCGACCTCACCCCGCCGCTCATCCGCGGCGTCGGTCCCACAGTCATCCCGCGGCCGGAGCGCTTCTATTTCTCCGCAGGCGCCCCCATCGACCCGGCGCCCTGGTGCAACGCGGGCGACATGCACGCCGCCGCGGTCGAGTTCCGTGACGTGGTGCGCAAGGCGCTCGAGGAGGAGATGAACTTCCTCTTCGCCGAACGGGCACGCGACCAAGGCCGCACCTTGGTGGGCCGCGTGCGGGGTTGGCTGAACCTCTGACGGCGCGGGCACTGTCCGGTCTACCCCGGCTCTCGATCCGATGATCGCCGATCCGATCGAGCGAGGGCATGAGGTCGCTTCGGTGTAGTCGCCGCCGAGCGGGGTGAAGTCGACGTCGGATCGACTCCGAGTCACTCGGTACCGACAGGCCCGCGGCGCCGATGCGATGGTGTCCGGCTCGATCGGCAAGTCGGCCCCTCGGACTCGAACGCAGCTGGATGCGATCGCGCCGCGTGATGGCGCTGGAGTCCGGATCCGTGGTCGGTCCGCGCCTGCGCGATGCCCTGGTCGTCGCCGAGCCGAGTGGCGCAGAAGGCGTCGGCGACAGCGGGGTGGCGGGGTTCTGTCCGCGTAGGTGGACGGAGAGTCCGCATGCGCACGCAATGCCCCCTACCGGTGACGCCATTGTGGGAAGCGGGCTCTGGCGCTACCAGCGGAATGAGCCGGCAGCGGACAGGATCGAGCCGCCGTGTAGCGGCTACCCGACCGGCGATCGGCTGACCTCGCCGAAGAACCGGGGTGGGATCTTCGATGTCCAGCGTTGTCGTTTCCGGCCGCCCCGAACTCCTCGACCGTTTGCGGGGAATCTCGCCTGCTGATCCGGACCAGCGCCGCCGCTCCTGGTGAGACCATGGTTCTGGCCCCAGAAGTGAACGCGGATTCTCCTGCCGGGTACGGTATGGGGCAACGACTGGTCGGTGTGGACCGGCCGGTGTGGTCACTAGGAGGTTGGCGTGGAACGCACACTGTTCGAACCCGAACACGAACTGTTCCGGGAGTCGTTCCGCAAGTTTCTCGATCAGCACGTCGCGCCGAATCACGCGAAGTGGGAGGAGCAGGGCATCGTCGACCGGCAGGTCTGGCTCGAGGCGGGCAAGCAGGGCTTCCTCGGCATGGCCATGCCGGAGCAGTACGGCGGCGGCGGGGTGAAGGATTTCCGCTACAACGCCATCGTCTCGGAGGAGTCGGTGCGCGGCCAGTACTCCGGTCTCGGCTTCTCGCTGCACAACGATGTGATCGCGCCTTACCTGCTAGAGCTGGCCAACGAGGAGCAGAAGCAGCGCTGGTTGCCCGGTTTCTGCGCGGGCGAGATCATCACCGCGATCGCGATGACCGAACCGGGCACCGGTTCGGACCTGCAGGGCATCAAGACCCGCGCGGTGCGTGACGGGGACGACTGGATCCTCAACGGCGCCAAGACCTTCATCACCAACGGCATCAACTCCGACATCGTGATCGTGGTGGCGCAGACCGACCCGGAGAAGGGCGCGATGGGCTTCAGCCTGTTCGTGGTCGAGCGCGGCATGCCCGGCTTCGAGCGCGGCCGCAACCTGGACAAGCTCGGCCTCAAAGCCCAGGACACCGCCGAGCTGAGCTTCACCGACGTGCGCGTGCCCGGCAAGAACCTGCTCGGCACCGAGGGCATGGGCTTCCTCCACCTCATGCAGAACCTGCCGCAGGAGCGGCTGTCGATCGCCGTCATGGCGGCGGCGGCCATGGAGTCCTGCCTGGACATGACCGTCCAGTACGTCCGCGACCGCAAGGCGTTCGGCAAGCCGATCGGCGCGCTACAGAACACCCGCTTCGTGCTCGCCGAACTGGCCACCAAGACCACCGCCGTGCGTCTGATGGTGGACAAGTTCATCGAACTGCTCAACGAGGGCAAGCTGACCGCCGAGGACGCGGCGATGGCCAAGTGGTGGAGCACCGAGGAGCAGCTCGACCTGATCAACCGCTGCCTGCAACTGCACGGCGGATACGGCTACATGAAGGAATACCCGATCGCGAAGGCCTACATGGACGCCCGCATCCAGACCATCTACGGTGGCACCACCGAGATCATGAAGGAGATCATCGGGCGCAGCCTGAAACTCTCCTGACAGCGCGGGTTACGCTCGGGCCGTCATCCGCCGCCGGCCCGGGCATCGCCCGGGGCACAATCGCCTCCCGAGGTGCCGGTGGACCCGGCGTCCGTCCATCACCCGAAGTGCAGGAGATACGATGCCGAGTCTGGCCAACCAGATCGTGCGCGGATATTTGAAGGCGACGCGCGCCAATCGGGTATTCGTCGACGCCGGCACGGCGCGGGAGCGGGTTCGCGATTTGAGCGTGCGGCCACGGCGCTACGGTCCGCCGCGCAGGTTGCGCGCGGATGTGGCGATCGCGGTGGACCGTCGCGGCGGCTGGCCGGTCTACACGCTGACTCCGCGCGGGCGGCGGCCTCGGGGGAATGTCGTGTACGCGCACGGTGGCGGCTGGGTGCACGAGATCGCACCGCAGCATTGGGCCCTGTGCGCGGCCATCGCCGCGGAAACCGGTGCCGCCGTGACTGTCGCGATCTACCCGCTGATTCCGTTCGGGACGGCCGCGCAAGTCGTCCAGGGCTTCGTCGACCTGGTGCTGGCGAACCGGGAAATATATGAAAGCGTCTGCTTGGCAGGGGATTCCGCCGGTGGACAGATCGCTCTGTCGGCCGCGGTGGTGTTGCGGGACGACCATGGAGTGCGGCTGCCGGGCACCGTGCTGATCGCCCCCGCCCTCGATCTCTCGCTGAGTAATCCGCAGATACCGGTGGTGCAGCCCCGCGACCCGTGGCTGGGCGTCGCGGGGACTCGGGTGCTCATCGAGCACTGGCGGGGCGAACTCGAGATCGCCGACCCGAGGGTCAGCCCGCTCGCCGCCGACCCGCGCGGGCTCGGTCCGCTGACGGTCTTCTGCGGCACCGACGACATCCTGCACCCGGACACGCGCCTGCTGGTGGACGCGGCACGTCGCGCCGGAGTAACGGTGGACTACCACGCCGGGCAGGGGCTGCCGCATGTCTACCCACTGACGCCGACCCCCGAAGGACGGGCCGCCCGCAGGATCGTCATAGAACGTTTGCGCAGCGCACTCGGGGGTTGAGCGCATCCCCAGTCGATATCGCCGCTGACAGCGGCGGTAGTCAGACGCGAGCGGGCAGGGTTACGACGAAGCAGGCGCCGCCGGCCGTGCCGTCGATGACCCGGATGGCGCCCCCGTGGCGTTCGACGACATCGCGGACGATGGCCAGGCCCAGACCCGCGCCGCCTTCGTCGCGGCTGCGCGCGTCGTCCAAGCGGACGAACCGCTGGAAGATGCGCTCGCGATCGGCGGGCGGCACACCCGGGCCGTCGTCGCCGACCGACAACGTCGCCAGCCCGTCGGCGCCGCGCTCCACGGCTACGCGCACGATGCTCGCGGCATGCCGTTGGGCGTTGTCGACGAGGTTGCCCAGGACGCGCGCGAGCTGGGTGCGGCTGCCGGTGACCGCGACGGCGTCCTCCGGTGTCGCGATCTCCACGGCCACCCGGTCGCCCGCACGGTGCTCCAGTTCGTCGCGCACCAGGACCGTCAGGTCCACGCGATCCGCACGCGGTTGCTCGCCCGCGTCGAGCCGGGCCAAGAGCAACAGGTCGGCCGCCAGGTGTTCCAGCCGGATGGTGTCGCCGATCAGGCCGTCCAGTTCCAGCAGGTCTGGGTGCGCCTGGGCCACCTCGAGCTGGGTGCGCAGGCTGGCGATGGGGCTGCGCAATTCGTGAGCTGCGTCGGCGATGAACCGGCGCTGGCGCTCCCCGGATTCCTCCAGCGCGGCGAGTGTGGCGTTGGTGGTGGTCGCCAGCCTGCCGATCTCGTCGTGGGAGCCCGGTTCGGGCACGCGCCGGGACAGATCACCGTCCATGATCTCGGCGAGCTGCCTGCGGATCGCCTCCACCGGGCGCAGGGCGCGCCTGGTGACCAGCCAGGTCACCAGGGCGACCAGGGCGAGCAGCGGCGGCAGGCCGAGCAGCATCGCCTGCCGCGCGTCCGCCACCGCGCTGTCGGCGGTCTCCAGCGACGAGCCCGCGTAGACGGTGGCGGGCTGCCCGCCGGGGGTGCTCACCGCGAGGGCGGCGACCCGGAACGGGTGCGGTCCGTCCTCGGCGTCCACCGTCAGCCGTACGTCACCGAATTCCGCGTCGGCCGTCGTGGGGTCCGCGGTCGAGGAGGGGCTTTCGTCGTCGTCCGACTCCCCCTCGTCATCGTCATCGTCTTCTTCGTCGTCGTCGTGCTCGTCGTCTTGGTCCTCGGAGGCCTTCGAGAGGGGCCCGAAGTCGGCCATCGGAGGTTTGCCCGCGAGTTCGTCGGCGGCCGCGAGGACCCGGCGGTCGATCGAAACGATCTGCACCGGTTGATCTTCGGCGTCCGGAAACGACAATCGCGCGAGATCGGCGCGCGAGGCGAGCTGGGTCGCCACGTCACGCGCGGTGGTCTCCGCCTGCAATTCGGCGCTGTGCACCAGGTTGTGCCGCAGCACCGCCAGCACCGTGATCCCGGCAGCCGTCAGCGCCACCGCGACGACTGCCGTCGCCGCGACCGTGGTGCGCGTGCGGACCGACCGCCACCAGGCACGCCTGCTCCGCTCAGGCACGGTCGGCTGCCAACCGGTATCCGGCGCCGCGGACGGTGGTGATCGTCCGGCGCCCGAACGGCGCGTCGATCTTGCGGCGCAACGTGCTGATATAGACCTCGACGATGTTCGGATCGCCGTCGTAGGCGAAATCCCAGACGTGGTGCAGGATATCGGCTTTCGACACCACCTCCCCTGCGCGGACGGCCAGGTGCTCGAGCACGGCGAACTCCTTGGCGGTGAGCGTCACCTCCTGCGAGCCGCGGCGGCAGGTCCGGGTGCCCGGGTCCACGATCAGGTCGCCGACGCGCAGCACCCGTGCTCCGCCGCGGGTTCGGCGGCGCAACAGGGCGCGAATGCGGGCCAGCAGCACGAGGTAGGAAAACGGCTTGCTGAGGTAGTCGTCCGCTCCGGTGTCCAGCCCCTCGGCCTCGTCGTATTCGCCGTCTTTCGCGGTCAGCATGAGCACCGGTGTCTCGTTGCCCCCGGCGCGCAGCGCGGCGCAGACCCGGTAACCGTTCATGCCGGGCAGCATGATGTCGAGGATGATCAGGTCGTAGTCGGTGGTGGTCGCCAGATGGAGCCCCTCGGCGCCGTCGTGCACCACATCCACGGCGAATCCCTCGGCCGACAAGCCTTTTGCCAGTGTGAGAGCAAGACGTTTCTCGTCCTCCACGATCAGCAGACGCATTCACCAAGAGTGGCAGACGGATCCTGAAACCGTCTTCAGGTGGCTTCAGCTCGCCTTCAGTTCCGTGCGTCACCGTAGACGCATTCGAATCAGCACTCCCGCAGGAGGTTTCGTATGTCAACCGTTTTCCGCCATGCCTACGCCGGTCTTCGCTGGCTCCTCGTCGGCACCGCCGTCGCGGCCGTCGTCGTCGGTCTCAGCGCGGCCCTGGCCGCTGTCGCCACCGGCGGGCCGGACGATCACACCGTCGCCTTCCGCTCGTCCGCGGGGGACTGGTCGCTGGTGGCCGACACCGGGATCAGCAGGCAGCAGGCGATCGACAAGGCGATGCAGGCCGTGCCCGGCGGTCGAGTCCGGTCCACCGAACTCGACTCCGATCGCGGCACCTCGGTGTGGGAGGTGGAGCTCACCACGCCCGCGGGCGTGCGGTACGACGTGACGATCGATGCGCACAGCGGCGCGGTCCACAGCGCGGTCGACCAAGACTGAGCTTGCGCGGCAGCGCAAGTGTGACGGGTCGGTGCTCGGGTAAAGCACGAGGTGTTTGCTGCCGGCGGCGGGGATCCGGAGGGGGATCCCGGCCGCGGCTTGGCCGATAGCGGGACACGGTCGAGCCTCGGGTGTAACGCCATGGAGATGCGTTCGCCGAGCATCGAAGATCGGGCCCTCACCGCGTTTGCCGAGGAGTAGCCTCAAGGTTGTCCGCTCGAGGAATCGAGGTCGCGATGCACGAGATGGCCATCACGCAGAGCGTCATCGACGCCGTCTGCGAGCACGCGGCGGGCCGGCCGGTGCACTCCGTCACCGTCGAGGTCGGCGCGCTGTGCGCGGTCGTGCCCGAGGCCATGCGGTTCTGTTTCGAAGTCGCGGCCGAGGCGACCGTAGCCGAGGGCGCGCAGCTGGTCCTGGTGGAGATCCCCGGCGTAGGGGCGTGCCGGACCTGCGGAGCCGAGTTCCGGCTGCCCGACCCGATCCTGCTGTGTCCCTGCGGCAGCGCCGATGTCGAGATCCGCTCCGGGCGCGAGCTGCGTATCCGATCCATGGAGGTGAGTGAGGAATGTGCGCAACCTGCGGGTGCGGCGACGACGCCGCCGCGCTGATTCGCGTCCCGCACGACCACCAGCACTCCGAGGCGCACGGCCACGATCATGAGCACCCGCATCCCCATGAGCATGCGCAGGTCCTGGACCACGAGCACACGCACGGGCCGGACGCCGACCACGTCCACCTGCCCGCCACCGAGACCGTCAGCCTCGAGCTGAAGGTGCTGGCCAAGAACGACGAACTGGCGCAGCGCAACCGGGCCTGGCTGGCCGAGCGCGACATCGTCGCGCTCAACATGACCAGCTCGCCGGGCGCGGGCAAGACCAGTCTGCTGGAACGCACCATCCGCGAGTCCGGCCGGACCCCGATCGCGGTGATCGAGGGTGACCAGGCGACATTGCTCGACGCCGAACGGATCCAGGCCACCGGGTGCCGGGTCGTGCAGATCAACACCGGGGCGGGATGTCACCTGGACGCCGAGATGATGTATCGCGCGTTGGAGAAGCTCGACCCGGCGCCGGGCACGCTGTTGTTCGTCGAGAACGTCGGCAACCTGGTCTGCCCGGCGCTGTTCGACCTGGGGGAGCGGGAGAAGGTGGTCGTCATCTCGGTGACCGAGGGGACCGACAAACCGCTGAAGTATCCACACATGTTCCAGGCGGCAGGCCTGGTGCTGGTGAACAAGACCGATCTGCTGCCGTATGTCGATTTCGATCTGGACCGATGCCGGGAGTACATCCATTCGCTACATCCCGGCGTCGAGGTCCTTCCGCTGTCCGTGAGCAGCGGTGCAGGCCTGTCTACCTGGTATGACTGGCTGGCCGCCCGGCGTCGCGCGGCCGGTTCGGCGGCTCTTGAGGAAGCCGCCGGGCGCGCTTAAGGTGAAGTGATCAGGATCACATCTACGGGTGACCCCTTCTTCGAGAAAGGCGAGATTCGGCCCCCGGTGGTCCGCTGCGGAAGGTGGCGAGACATGCCCACTCAGGAAGCAGTACGAGCCGAAGAAACGCTGATCCACGTTCTCTGGATCAACGCCGGACTCAGTTGTGACGGTGACTCGGTCGCCTTGACGGCGGCCACGCAGCCGAGCATCGAAGAAATCGCTCTCGGCGCCCTGCCCGGTCTGCCCAAGATCGCCGTGCATTGGCCGCTCATCGACTTCGAGTGCGGGCCGAACGGCGGCGCCGATGATTTCCTGGAGTGGTTCTTCAAGGCCGACCGCGGGGAACTCGAGCCGTTCGTTCTGGTGGTCGAGGGCTCGATTCCCAACGAGCAGATCAAGGAAGAGGGCTATTGGTGCGGGTTCGGCAACAATCCCGCCACCGGCCAGCCCATGACGACCAGCGAATGGCTGGACCATCTCGCGCCGAAGGCCACGGCCATCGTGGCGGCGGGCACCTGCGCGACCTACGGCGGCATCCACGCGATGGCGGGCAACCCGACCGGCGCGATGGGTGTGCCGGACTACCTCGGCTGGGACTGGAAGAGCAAGGCGGGTATTCCGATCGTGTGCGTGCCGGGCTGCCCGATCCAGCCGGACAACATGTCGGAGACGCTCACCTATCTGCTGTACATGGCGACCGGACAGGCGCCGATGATCCCCCTCGACGAGGCGCTGCGGCCCAAGTGGCTGTTCGGGGCGACCGTGCACGAGGGCTGCGACCGCGCGGGCTACTACGAGCAGGGTGAGTTCGCCACCGAGTACGGCTCACCGAAATGCATTGTGAAGCTCGGCTGCTGGGGGCCCGTGGTCAAGTGCAACGTCCCCAAGCGGGGCTGGATCAACGGCTTGGGCGGCTGCCCGAACGTCGGCGGCATCTGCATCGGCTGCACCATGCCCGGCTTCCCGGACAAGTTCATGCCGTTCATGGACGAACCGCCCGGCGGGAAGCTCTCGTCCAGCGCATCGGGGCTCTACGGATCGGTGATCCGCAGCCTCCGTCACATCACCGGACGCACGGTCGACAAGGAGCCGCACTGGCGGCACCGGGGACGGAAGCTCGAGACCGGCGCGACCCGCACTTGGTAGGAGGATCTCTGATGACACAGATCATCCCGGAGCCGTCGCACCGGACGATCGAGCCGGACCGTCTCGTCGAGATGGCGTGGGACCCGATCACCCGCATCGTCGGCAGCCTCGGCATCTACACCAAAATCGACTTCGAGAACCGGGAAGTGATCGAGTGCCACAGCACCTCGTCCATCTTCCGCGGCTATTCGATCTTCATGAAGGGCAAGGACCCGCGCGACGCGCACTTCATCACCAGCCGCATCTGCGGCATCTGCGGCGACAACCACGCCACCTGTTCGTGCTACTGCCAGAACATGGCCTACGGCGTGCGCCCGCCGCACCTCGGCGAGTGGGTCGTGAATCTGGGCGAAGCCGCCGAGTACATGTTCGACCACAACATCTTCCAGGAGAACCTGGTCGGCGTGGACTACTGCGAGAAGATGGTCTCCGAAACCAACCCGGGCGTGCTGGCCAGGGCGGAGAACACCGAGGCGCCGCACGCGGGCGACCACGGGTATCGCACGATCGCCGACATCATGCGGGCGCTCAACCCGTTCACCGGTGAGTTCTACCGGGAGGCGCTGCAGGTCAGCCGGATCACCCGGGAGATGTTCTGCCTGATGGAAGGTAGGCACGTCCACCCGTCCACGCTGTATCCCGGGGGACCGGGCACGGTCGCGACGATCCAGCTGATGACCGATTACCTGTCCCGGCTGATGCGCTATGTGGAGTTCATGAAGAAGGTCGTGCCGATGCACGACGACCTGTTCGACTTCTTCTACGAGGCGCTGCCGGGGTACGAGAAGGTAGGTCTGCGGCGCACGCTGCTGGGCTGCTGGGGCTCGTTCCAGGACCCGGAATTCTGCAATTTCGAGTACAAGGACATGGAGGACTGGGGACGCAAGATGTTCGTCACCCCCGGCGTCGTGGTCGACGGCAAGCTGCTGACCACCTCCCTGGTCGACATCAACCTGGGTCTGCGGATCCTGCTGGGCAGTTCGTACTACGAGGACTGGACCGATCAGGAGATGTTCGTGAAGACCGATCCGCTGGGCAACCCCGTGGACCGGCGCCACCCCTGGAACCAGCACACCAACCCGCGGCCGCAGAAGCGAGACCTGGACGAGAAGTACAGCTGGGTGATGTCGCCGCGCTGGTTCGACGGCACCGACCACCTCTCCCTGGACACCGGCGGTGGCCCGCTGGCACGGCTGTGGGCGACAGCGCTGGCCGACCTGGTCGACATCGGGTACGTGAAGTCGACCGGGAACAGCGTGCAGATCAACCTGCCCAAGACCGCGCTCAAAGGCCCGGTCACGCTGGAGTGGAAAATCCCCGTGCACGGCAGCAACACCCTCGAGCGCAACCGCGCGCGCACCTATTTCCAGGCGTACGCGGCGGCCTGCGCGCTGCACTTCGCGGAGAAGGCGATGACGGAGATCCGGGCCGGCCACACCAAGACCTGGGAGAAGTTCGAGGTCCCAGCGGAAGGCATCGGCTGCGGTTTCACCGAAGCCGTGCGCGGCGTGCTGTCGCATCACATGGTGATCCGGGACGGCAAGATCGCCAACTACCACCCGTATCCGCCGACGCCGTGGAATGCCAGCCCGCGCGACAGCTACGGCACGCCCGGACCCTACGAGGACGCGGTGCAGGGCCAGCCGATCTTCGAGGAGAACGACCGCGAGCACTTCAAGGGCATCGACATCATGCGCACGGTGCGCAGTTTCGATCCGTGCCTGCCGTGCGGCGTGCACATGTATCTCGGCAACGGAAAGTCGCTGGAGAAACTGCACTCTCCGACGCAGACGCTCACCCCCGAGTGAGTCCGCGTCGGGAGAAACGACCGGAGGTGACGGTGGAGGATCGCCCGGACGACCAGGACGACGCGACACTCGATACGGCCCGGTGGCGAGAAGCCGGCGATCGCATCGAAACCTTGCTGGAGGCGAGTTCGGCGGGCGGTGCGCTCGCCCGCGAGCGCGCCGAGCAACTCGTGCGCGAACTGGTCGGACTCTACGGCGCGGGGCTGACCCGCGCGGTCGCGCTGCTCGACGCGGACGCGGTCGAGCGGTTGGCCCGTGACGATCTGGTCGCGAGCCTGCTGCTGGTGCACGGGTTGCATCCGCACGATGTGTCCACCCGGGTGCGCACCGCGCTGGACAGCGTGCGCCCCTACCTCGGTTCGCACGGCGGCGGCGTCCACCTGGTCGACATCGTCGACGGGGTGGTCCGCTTGGAACTGGCGGGTAGCTGCAAGAGCTGTCCGTCCTCGTCGGTGACACTCGAACTGGCCGTCGAGGACGCGGTGCGGGCGGCGGCGCCGGAAATCGAGTCCATCGAAGTCGTGGCCGCGCAGACGGAGTCGGCGGGGGTGATCTCCGCCGACTCGCTGTTCTCACGCGTGCGCGCGGACGGCGCGCGGTCCGGCAACTGGGTCGCGGTCCCCGAACTGGCCGAGCTGAATGCGAGCGAGGTGGGTGGCTTCGACGTCGCCGGGCTGACCGTGCTGGCCTGCCGGGTGGGCGAGGAGCTGTACGCCTACCGGGACCACTGTCCCGGGTGCGACCGCTCCCTCGCGGGCGCGGTGCTGGAACGGCGCGTGGGATTCCCGGTCGGCGACGCGGTGCTGCGGTGCCCCACCTGCCGGGCGCATTACGACGTGGTGCACGCGGGCGCCCGGGTCGACGGCGATGGACATCTCGAGCCGCTTCCCGTGCTCGTGCGATCCGGCGAACTGTCGGTGGCGGTGCCGGTGGGGGTGCACGGGTGAGCACACCGTTTCGCGCGCTCCAGCGGATCGCCGCCGACCGCGGGCCCGATCCCCGGCCCGGCGAACGGTGCGAGATGTGCGCGGAGCCGATCGCCGAGCAGCACCAGCACGTCGTGGACGTCGAAGGCAGGCAGCTGATGTGCGTGTGCCGCGGCTGCTATCTGCTGTTCGTCGACCAGAACGCGGCGCTGCGCTATCGAGCGGTGCCGGATCGGTATCTCGGGTTCCCCGATTTCACGATCAGCGGGGCGGAGTGGGACGCGCTGGAGATCCCGGTCAGCCTGGCGTTCTTCTTCCGCAATTCCGCCCTGGAGCGGACGGTGGCGTTCTATCCCGGGCCCGCGGGCGCGACGGAATCGGAATTGCCGCTGGAGCAATGGAACGCGATCCTGCACCGGCATCCCGAGCTGGATGTGCTCGCTCCCGACGTGGAGGCACTGCTCATCCGGGTGCCGGACCGCCGCGCCGAGCAGGCGGCCTGCCTGCTGCTGCCGATCGACGCCTGTTACGAGTTCGTCGGCCGGATGCGGTTGCTGTGGCATGGATTCGACGGTGGTCAGGACGTGCACCGGTATCTGGAACAGTTCTTCGCCGAGGCGGCGGCGCGTGCGAGAGCGGGGGGTGCGGCATGAGCCCGGTGTACTCGACGACGTTCGCCGTGCTCGAGATGAAACCCGAGCCGTACGCCGTCGCGCCGATCCTGTCCGCGCGCGTCGGCATCGCCGCGCTCGGGGAGGAACCCGTGCACGCCATCGCCCTGCGCGCGCAGGTGCGCATCGAGCCGTTCCGCCGCGGCTACTCCGACGAGGAGGCCGCGGGCCTGGTCGATCTGTTCGGTCCGCGCGAACGGTGGCACGAGACCCAGCGTTCGTTTCTCTGGATGCACTGCGCCACCATGATTCCGGGTTTCACCGGCGGCGCCGAAGTGGATCTGCCGATGCCGTGCACCTACGACTTCGAGGTGACCGGGTCGAAGTACCTGCACGCGTTGCGCGACGGTGTGGTTCCGCTGCTCTTTCTGTTCAGCGGAACCGTTTTCATCCGGGGCAGCACCGGATTCGCCATCCAGCAGATCCCGTGGGACCGCGAGGACAAGTTCGAGATGCCCGTGTCGGTGTGGCGAAATCTGATGGCCGCGTACTTCCCGAATTCCGGGTGGGTGCGGCTGCACAACGACACCCTCCGTGCGCTCGCCGCCTACAAGTCCGGCCACGGGCTGCCCGGTTTCGACGACGCGGTGACCCGCCTGCTGACCGACACCGAGGAGACGCCGTGACGACCGCCGACGCCCGCGCCCGCGCACGTGCCGTTGCCGACGCGGTGCTCTACGAGGGCTACTTGCTCTACCCCTACCGGGCCGACGCGCGCAAGAACCAGTCGCGATGGCAGTTCGGGGTGCTGGGGCCGCGCGGAGCCGCCGCAACAGGGCTCGGTGAGGAGCAGGCACTGTCGGCGCAGTGCCTGGTCGCTCCCGGCGAACATCCGGAGATCACCTTGACCGTCCGATTCCTCCAGCTCCAACGCCGCCAAGTGATGGACGGAGACGGCGCGTCCGTCGCCGAGTGGTCCGACGGCGAGCGGTCGTGGCTGTCCTGGGACGAGGCGGTCGAGCAGGAGGTCGTCATCGGTCCGGTCCCGCCGGGCCGCCTCGTGCGGCCGCTGGACATCCCGGGCGGCCGCGACACCGAGGAGATCGCCACGGCCGCCGCCCCCGGGCGAGGCACGCTGGTGCGGACCCGGCTGCCGCTGGCGGGCGAGCTGGAACTCGCGGCCGACCGGGACGACGGCTTCTCGCGGCTGACCGTCACCCTGCGCAATGTGGGCGAACCCGCGACCGACCAGCGCGACGCCATCGCGCGCTCGCTGATCGGCGCGCACGTCATCGCGGAGATCACCGGCGGCGAGTTCGTCTCGCTGCTGGAACCGCCGCCGGAGGCGGTGGCCGCGGCCGCCCGCTGCGATCGATACCGCTGCTTCCCGGTGCTCGCGGGGCCGCCCGGCGACTACAGCATGCTGCTGATCTCGCCGATCATCCTCTACGACCACCCGGAGATCGCGGAGCAGAGCGAAGGCGCGCTGTTCGACTCCACCGAGATCGACGAGATCCTCACACTGCGGATCCTCACGATGACCGACGCGGAGAAGGCGCGGGCGCGGGCCACCGATCCGCGCGCGGGGGAGATCATCGACCGCTGTGAAGCCATGTCACCCGACGCGATGCGGCAGCTGCACGGGGTGCTGCGCGACCCCCACGCCGAAGGTCCGGGACTGATCCCGGAGATCCCCGAGGGCCTCGACTGGTGGGATCCGGCGGCCGACGAGGCCGTTCGCCCCGAGCTCGACGCGGTGCCGGTCGCGGGCGTACTCGTGCGCAAGGGCAGCCGGGTCCGGCTGCATCCGTCGCGGCGGGCCGACGCCCAGGATCTGTTCTTCGACGGCCGGTGCGCCCGGGTCGTCTCGGTCCACGAGGACGTGGACGGGCAGGCGCACGTCGGGGTCGTGCTGGACGACGACCCGGCGGCCGAGTTGCACGAATGGTACGGCCGCTACCTGTATTTCGCCCCCGACGAAGTGGAGCCGCTCGACGGCACCGAGAAGTGAAAGGAAGTCCGCTATGGAAACCGTGGGAGTGGTGTCGACAACCGTCGTCGCCGTGCTGGTGGCGGCGGGATTGTATCTCGGCGTGCGCTCGATCCCGGATCTGCGGCGATACCTCAAGATCCGGCACATGTAGCGGCCGACGGAAAGGAGCATCATGGCTGAGCATCGCGAAGAGCCGCAATCGGCACGGGGCGCGCCGGGTTCGCGCGACACCGGGGCCGACGTCGCGGCCGGTGGTCCGGCGGATCGGGAGCCGGGGCACATCCATCACGAGGAGATGACCTCCGCGCACTCCGACGACACCGAGAAGGGCACCGAGTTCACCTCGGAAGCGCCGTCCGGCACCGAATCGGCGGTGCCGCCCTACGACGAGCGCAAGGAGACCGCCAACGCCCCCTCCGAGACGGCGACCGGGAAGGTTGACGACGCGCGGGTGGGCGGCGCGACAACGCCGACCGAGGAAGAGGGGTGAACCCACGGGCGCGGTGCTGATCGCCGGGATCGGCAACATCTTCCTCGGCGACGACGGATTCGGACCCGAGGTGGTGCGGCGGCTGCCGCTCCACCCCGACCCGGGCGTGCGCGCGGTGGATTACGGCATCCGCGGCATGCACCTCGCCTACGACCTGCTCGATCCCTGGGACGCGCTGGTGCTGATCGACGCGCTGCCCGATCGCGGCGCACCCGGCCGGATCGAGGTGTTCGCCACCGCGGCGGAGGACACCGGCGCCGCGCATCTCGACGCGCACGCGATGAGCCCGGACGCGGTCTTCGCCGGAGTGCGCGCCCTGGGCGGTGCGCTCCCACCCACGGTGGTGATCGGCTGCCAGGTCGCCTGCGTGGCGGAGGGTATCGGCCTGTCCGAGCCGGTCGCCGCGGCGGTGGACGAGGGGGTGGCGGCCGTGGGCGGTGTGCTCGCCGAGTTGCTCTCCGCCGGTGCACCCGATGGTTGCGAGCCGCTGCGGCGGGCCACAGCGCGACAGGAGGACTGACGATGTGTCTGGGCATCCCGGGACGCGTGCTGGCGATCCCCGACGGCTACCACGGCCAGATCGCGCTGGTCGAGGTGTCCGGCGAGCAGCGAAAGGTGAACGTCGGCCTGCTCGACGACGATCCGGCCCGGCCGGGTGACTGGGTGATCATCCACATGGGCTTCGCGGTGGAGAAGACCGACGAGGCCGGGGCCACGGCGGCGCTGGACGGGTTGCGCTTGCTGCAACGCGGAGACCTGCCATGACCACCCAGCGGCTGCGGCGTCGTCTGCTCGTGCGCGGCGTGGTCCAAGGCGTCGGGTTCCGCCCGTTCGTCTACACCACCGCCGCCGAGTTGTCCCTGTCCGGCAGCGTCGGCAACGACAGCAGCGGCGTCGTCATCGAAATCGAGGGTGCGCCGCAGGATCTGGACCGGTTCGCCGAGCGGCTGCGTCTGCGCCCGCCGCCGCTGGCGGTGGTCGAGTCGGTCGAGCAGGCCGAGCTCCCGGTGCGGGGCGGCACCGGCTTCCACATCGCGGGTACCACCCACGACGGCGGTGGCCGCACGCTGGCCTCTCCGGATGTCGCGATCTGCGCGGACTGCGAACGCGAGTTGCGCGATCCCGGCGACCGCCGCTATCGCCATCCGTTCGTCAACTGCACCAATTGCGGTCCGCGCTTCACCATCATCGCGAGCCTCCCCTACGACCGCGAGCGGACGTCGATGGCCGACTTCGCCATGTGCGACCGCTGCGCGCGGGAGTACGCCGATCCCGCCGACCGCCGCTTCCACGCGCAACCGATCGCCTGCCCCGACTGCGGTCCCACCCTCGCGTATACCGGACCGGGAGCCGGCGCGCCGTTGACGGCCGCGCGGCAGCTGCTGCGCGCGGGCGGCGTCCTGGCGGTCAAAGGCATCGGCGGGTACCACCTGGCCTGCGACGCCACCGACGAGACGGCCGTGGCGGAGCTGCGCAGGCGCAAACGCCGCGGGGACAAGCCGTTCGCCGTGATGGTGCCGGACCTCGCCACGGCAAGGGCCATCGTCACCGTCGACGACGCCGCCGCGACGCTGCTGACCAGCCCGGCTCGCCCGATAGTGCTGCTCGCTCGCCGGTCCGCGGCCGAGGAATCCTCCTCTTTCGCAGCCGATTCGATCCGCGCCGCTCAGCCGGGTGAAGACACCGTGTCGGTGGGCGCGGCGCGGGCGAGCCGCCCGATCCCGGCTCCCTCGGTGGCACCCGGCAATCCGGACCTGGGCGTCATGCTCGCCTACACCCCGCTGCATCTGTTGCTGTTCGGTCTGCCCGGCGACCCGCCCGGCCCGCAGGTGCTGGTGATGACCTCCGGCAACCTCGGCGGCGAGCCGATCTGCTACCAGGACGAGGACGCCCGCACCCGGCTGGCCGGGCTGGCCGACGGCTGGCTGACGCACAACCGGCGCATTCTGGTGCCCTGTGACGACTCGGTGGTGCGTTCGCTCGACGGCCGCGAACTGCCCGTCCGGCGCTCGCGCGGGTACGCGCCGCTGCCGCTGCTGCTGCCGGTTCCGCTGCCGCCGACGCTCGCCGTCGGCGCCGACCTCAAGAACACCTGCGCGGTCGCCGACGGTCGCTACGCCTGGCTGAGCCAGCACATCGGCGACATGGACGATCTGGCGACGCTGCGCTCCTTCGGCGCGGCCCAGCGCCACCTCGCGGCACTCACCGGGGTGCGGCCCGCGCAACTGGTGGCCGACGCGCATCCCGGCTACCGCTCCACCGCGTGGGCGCGCAGGCACGCGGGTGAGCGAGCCGTGTACACCGTCCAGCACCACCACGCGCACATCGCCGCCGTCATGGGTGAGCACGGACTCGGCGCGAGCGAGCAGGTGGTCGGCATCGCCTTCGACGGCACCGGATACGGGCCGGACGCGGCGGTGTGGGGCGGTGAGGTGCTGCTCGCGGGCTACAAGGGCTATCGCCGTCTGGCCCATCTGAAGTACGTGCCGCTGGCCGGCGGCGATCTCGCGGTGCGCAGGCCCTATCGCATGGCGCTGGCGCATCTGCGGTCGGCCGGGATCGAGTGGACCGAGGACATTCCGGCGGTCGCGGCATGCCCGCCCGCCGAGCGTTCGGTGCTGGCCCACCAGTTCCGGACCGGATGGGGTTGCGCTCCCACGTCGAGCATGGGCCGGCTGTTCGACGCGGTGTCCTCGCTGTGCGGCGTGCGGCACGTCGTCGACTACGAAGCGCAGGCGGCCATCGAGCTGGAGGGACTGTCCCGGTCCGGCGCGGAAGGCGCCACCGCATACCGGTTCGCACTCGATGGCGGCGATCCGGCCGTGATCGATCCCGCACCGGTGCTGGCGGGCGTGGTCGCCGACGTGCGCGCGGGCGCACCCGCGCAGGTGGTTGGCGCGCGGTTCCACGCCGCTGTCGCCCGGCTGGTGCTCGAGCTCGCGGCTCGCTACGCCGCCCCGGCGACGGTCCTCGCCCTGTCCGGCGGCGTCTTCCAGAACGCCCTGCTGCTCGTTCGAGCGTGTGCGCTGCTGCGCGACAACGGCTTCACCGTGATCACCCACCACCGACTGCCGCCCAACGACGGCGGCCTCGCATTCGGGCAACTCCTCGCGTGCAGCGAGGGATGAGCGAAGGAGAAAGCAAGATGTGTCTTGCGGTACCAGGCAAAGTGCTCAGCCTGCACGAGCGGGACGGCACGCTGATGTCGGTCGTCGACTTCGGCGGCGTGCACAAGGACGTGTGCCTGCAATACATCCCGGACGCGGCGGTCGGTGACTACGTCGTGGTCCACGTCGGCTTCGCGATCCAGCGGCTGGACGAGGAGTCCGCGTTGCGGACCCTGGCCGAATTCGAGCACCTCGGCGTACTGAACGAGGAATTCGGCGACGGTTTCGCCATCGCCGCGAAGCAGGCGGGCATGGACAATCCAGCCGCCGAGCCATCACGCGAGGAACCGGAGGCCCGGTCATGAAATACCTGGACGAATTCAGCAATCCCGAGCTGGCCCAGCGCCTGCTCGATCGGATCCGCACCGCGACCAGCCACCGCTGGGCGATCATGGAAGTCTGTGGCGGACAGACCCATTCGATCATCCGCCACGGCATCGACCAACTGCTGCCCGACCAGATCGAGATGATCCACGGTCCCGGCTGCCCGGTCTGCGTCACCCCGCTCGAGGTCATCGACAAGGCGCTGGAGATCGCCGCGCAGCCGGGTGTGATCTTCTGCTCGTTCGGCGACATGCTGCGCGTGCCCGGCAGCGCCAAGGACCTCTTCCGGGTCAAGAGTGAAGGCGGTGACGTCCGGGTGGTGTACTCGCCGCTGGACGCGCTGAACCTGGCCAAGGAGAATCCCGACCGGGAAGTCGTGTTCTTCGGTATCGGTTTCGAGACCACCGCTCCGGCCAACGCGATGACGGTGTATCAGGCAAAGCGCCTGGGCATCCGGAACTTCTCGCTGCTGGTGTCGCACGTTCTGGTGCCGCCTGCCATCGCCGCGATCATGGAGTCGCCGACCTGCCGGGTGCAGGGGTTCCTCGCCGCCGGGCACGTCTGCACCGTGATGGGCACCGACGAGTATCCGCCGCTGGCCGAGCAGTACAGGGTGCCGATGGTCGTCACCGGGTTCGAGCCGCTGGACATCCTCGAGGGGATCCGCCGCACCGTGCTGCAGCTGGAGTCGGGCAGGCACGAACTGGAGAACGCCTACCCGCGCGCGGTGTCGGCGATGGGCAATCCCGCGGCGAAGGCCATGCTGCAGGACGTCTTCGAGGTCACCGACCGAGCCTGGCGGGGCATCGGCGTGATCCCGCGCAGCGGCTGGCGGCTGTCGGATCGCTATCGCGAGTTCGACGCCGAACACCGCTTCGCCGTGGGCGACCTGCACACCGCCGAATCGACCATCTGCCGTTCCGGCGAGGTGCTGCAAGGGTTGATCAAACCCAACGAGTGCGCCGCCTTCGGCAAGCAGTGCACGCCGCGGAACCCGCTGGGCGCCACCATGGTGTCCTCCGAAGGCGCGTGCGCCGCCTACTACCTGTACCGGCGGCTCGATCTGCCCGCGGAGGTGGCCCATGCGTGAGGACGGCGCCGCCCCCGTGGCGATCGACATGGACGGCTGGGTCTGCCCGATGCCGCTGCGGGACGCGCCGAACATCGTGATGGGCCACGGCGGCGGCGGAGCGATGTCCGGCGAACTGATCGAGCATCTGTTCCTGCCCGCGTTCGGCTCGGCCGCGCACGCCGATCTCGGCGACTCCGCGGTCGTCACGCTCGACGGCGCACGGCTGGCCTTCTCCACCGATTCGTTCGTGGTGAAGCCGATCGTGTTCCCGGGCGGCACGATCGGTGAGCTGGCGGTCAACGGCACGGTGAACGATCTGGCCATGTCCGGCGCGCGCCCGATGGTGCTGTCCACCGCGTTCATCCTGGAAGAGGGCACCGCGCTGGCCGACATCGCGCGCATCGCGCAGGCGGTCGGCACCGCCGCGCTGGCGGCGGAAGTCCAGCTGGTCACCGGCGACACCAAGGTCGTGGACGCCGGACACGGGGACGGGATCTACATCAACACCGCCGGAATCGGCGTGGTGGCCCCCGATGTCGATATCCGGCCGCAGCGCGCGCGGCCCGGCGACGTCGTGCTGGTCAGCGGCGATATCGGCGTGCACGGTGTCGCGGTGCTCAGTTGCCGCGAAGGGCTGGAATTCGGCACCACCGTGCTCAGCGACACCGCGCCGCTGCACGGCTTGGTCGCGGCCATGCTGGCCACCGGCGCAGACGTTCACGTGCTGCGCGACCCCACCCGCGGCGGCGTCGCGGCCTCGCTCAACGAGATCGCCCGCGCCGCGGGAGTCGGCGTATCCCTGGACGAGCGGCAGCTGCCGGTGCCCGGCGGCGTGCGCGACGCGTGCGGGCTGCTCGGCCTGGACCCGATGTACGTGGCCAACGAGGGCAAGCTGCTGGCGTTCGTCGCGCCCGAGGACGCCGATCGCGTGCTCGCGGCGATGCGGGAGCACCCGCTGGGCGCGCAGGCCGCGGCGATCGGCCGGTGCGTCGCCGAACATCCCGGCATGGTGGTGGCCCGCACCGCGCTCGGCGGGACCCGGGTGGTGGACCTGCCCGCAGGCGAGCAGTTGCCGCGAATCTGCTGACGGCGGACGCAACGGTCCGGAGCCAGAAGGCGAGGTGTGGATCATCGTTCGGATCGCCGATACCCCCTCGGCGACGCCCCGCCCCCGGGACGGGCGGCAGCGGCGCGGCGTCGCGGGGATGGCGTCGGTCATCGTCGCCCTGCATGTCCTCGGGTGGTCGGCGCTGCTGCTGGTGGTGGTCCCCGGCGGGTACGTCGTGGACGGTGCGGTGTTCGGCGTCGGTCTCGGCGTCACCGCCTACACGCTCGGGATGCGGCACGCCTTCGACGCCGACCACATCGCCGCCATCGACAACACCACCCGCAAGCTGGTCGCCGACGGGCGCAAGCCGCTGTCGGTGGGGTTCTGGTTCTCCCTCGGCCACTCCACCATCGTCTTCGTCCTCGTCGCGCTGCTGGCGTTCGGCGTCAAGGCCCTGGCGGGAAACCTGCGGGAGGAGGAGTCCGGGCTGCACCGCTGGACCGGGGTGTTCGGAACCGGCATCTCGGGAACCTTCCTGCTCGCCATCGGGTTGTTGAACCTGGTCTCCTTGATCGGGATCTGGCGGGTGTTCCGCGGCATGCGTCGCGGCACATACGACGAGGCCGCGTTGCGACAGAAGCTGGACGACCGCGGCGCCTTGCAGCGGGTGATCGGCCCACTGACCCGAGCGGTGCGCGCACCGTGGCAGATGTACCCCGTCGGACTGTTGTTCGGTCTGGGCTTCGACACCGTCACCGAGGTGAGCCTGCTGGTGATCGCGGGCGGCGCGGCGGCGACCGCCCTGCCGTGGTACGCGATCCTGGTGCTGCCGGTGTTGTTCTCGGCGGGAATGACGCTGTTCGACGCGCTGGACGGCGCGTTCATGAACTACGCGTACGGGTGGGCGTTCGCGGGGCCGCTGCGCAGCGTCTACTACAACATCGTCGTCACGGGCCTGTCGGTCGTGGTAGCCCTGATGATCGGCGCGCAGGAGATGATCTCCGTGCTGGCCGACGAATTCGGCATCGCCGACGGCCCGGTGGCCTGGGTCGGCGGACTGGATCTCGGCGCCATGGGCTTGCTGATCGCCGGGCTGTTCGTGCTCACCTGGGCGGTAGCGGTGGCGGTGTGGCGATTCGGCAGGCTCGAGCAGCGGTGGTCCGTCGAGCGGGCTGGTGGAAGGCCCTGCCGATGACGGGCGGCGGCGCGGAGATGTTCGCCCGGTACGCCTACGCGCCCAACCGGCTCGGCTACTGCGGGCCGCCCGACGCGGCCGCGTTGCGGGACGGCTCGGAACAACAGGTGCGCGCGGTGGCGCGCCGGTTCACCGGCGCGTGGCCCTACCTGCAGGTGATGGCCCGGATGACCGGCATCGCCGATCCGCTGGACCGCGGGCTCGTCGAGTCCTATTGGCTGGGCGGTGGAGTCGGCGCGAGCCTGGACCCCCAGGAGTTCACCGCGGAACTGCTGAGTCTGCTCGGCCCGGTCGCGGGCGGGTACTGGACGCATCTGACCCCACGGTTGGCCGAGGAAGCCGCGGCAAACCATTGTTTCCACGTCTTCGGCGTGTACCCGTGGTCCCGGCTGCTCCGGCACGGCAACGCACATCCCCTGCACGTCCTCGACAGCTGCCGGATCACCTGGGGAACGGTCCTCGACCGTAGCGGCGGCGAGGTCGCGCTGCGCTGCCGCAGGCTCCGCTGGGACGGAGAACGCCTCACGCTGTCGGCGGAGACGTCCGAGTCCGTGCCGATCCGGGTGGACGGGTACGCGGCGCTGCCCGACGTAGCGGCGGGGGAGCGGGTCGCGGTGCATTGGGGGCGGCTGTGCGGGCGACTGGACGACGCCGGGGTGCGGGCTCTGGAGGCGGGCACGGTGCGTCAGCTGGAGGTCACCAATCGGCGGCTGGCTGTGCGGCGGAGCCCGGCGAGCTGACGATCTCTGGGCGGCGCCGCCGATCCCGGGCACCGCATTCGTCGCGGCGAACTCCCTCGGAATGACAAGATAGCCGCCGCCATCGAGGCCTATGGCGATGCGTTCCTTCACGGGCGCGATGATCGGATCGGTTCAATGCGCGGCACTCGAAAATTCGGCGAATTCCGAAGGCGCGACGACATTTTACGGCAACCGCGCTCGGAGTAGAATGTACACAGCTGTCGAGCCGGACCACGAGGAGTGCCGCGTGGATTCGCCAATGGTCGCCCGGTCGGAAAATTCATCGCTCCCCAGGAATTGTTTCCCGGTGATTATCACGGCGTGTGACCGCGTTTCCTCACCTTCGTGTCCGATGAGCTGAACTGCTTCTCGAGTCCTGTCGAAGGGAGGTGAACTACCGTGATGGATCAGATGATGGGGATGGTGCGCGACTGGTGGAATCGCATGTTCCCCGGCATGCCGATGCCGATGATGCCGATGATGTAGCTGTTCGTCAGACGGAAAACCGAATGATGTCGCGGTGTGGCGTGCGAGTGTTTCGGTCATCGTACGGGTGCAAAAACCAGCGCGTTACCCGCCGAGTATTCGACGGCAGATAATCGACCTCGGGGTCGAGGGTGGTCGACCCGATGTGCGGTGTGAATGTCCCGCGCGGCGGGTAAGTCTGCTTTCGTCATCGACCTGATCGACCTCGGCGGAGGTGTGCGATGAGCGGCGATCCACGGCAGGGAAAGCGGCCGGTGAGTGCGGTGCTGGCCGGTCCCTACGGGCATCCGTTCCACCCGATCCTGGTCACCGTCCCGATCGGCGCCT
This sequence comes from Nocardia arthritidis NBRC 100137, assembly GCF_001612765.1. Lineage (GTDB taxonomy): Bacteria > Actinomycetota > Actinomycetes > Mycobacteriales > Mycobacteriaceae > Nocardia > Nocardia arthritidis. The sequence continues at coordinate 109,249 of NZ_BDBB01000011.1, read as the reverse complement.
GGGTCGCCAGTTTCGTGTTCGACATCGCGTCCCGTTTCGTCGACGATCCGGACTTCCTGGTCGAGGGATCGTCCTGGTTGATCGCGATCGGCGTGCTCGGCGCCTTGGTCGCCGCGACAATCGGGTTCCTCGATCTGCTCGCGATCCCGACCGGCACGCCCGCCTTCCGTACCGGCTTGGTGCACATGACTCTCAACTTGCTGGTGACCGTCGCCTATGCGCTGGGTTTCGTGTGGCGGCGGGGTGCGGACCTCGCGGTCGCGGTCCCGGCCGGGCCGCTGACCCTGTCGGCGGCGAGCCTGGTGACACTGGCGATTTCCGGGTATCTCGGCGGCAAGCTGGCTTATCGCTATGGCGTGCGGGTCGCCGACGAAACCACCCAAGCCGGCGGCTTCACCCACTGAATCCCTTCGCATCCTTCAGGAGGCACACCATGGGCATCGCCGCACTGGTTTCTTGGCTGCTCACCGCGGGCGGCGGTTTCTTCATGCTCGGCACGTGGATCGCCCGGGGCGGGACGCGGCAATCGAGTTCCACCCAGCTGCCCGTGCCGGTCGTGTTCGGTCATTTCACGCTCGCCGTGGCCGGACTGATCTGCTGGATTCTGTACCTCGTCCTCGACACGGACGCACTGGCGTGGGTCGCGTTCGTACTGCTGATCCCCGTCGCGCTGCTCGGATTCGCGATGCTGCTGCGCTGGCTGCCCACCTACCGTGCCCGTTCGGCGGGTAGTGCAGAACCTCCCGAAGGGAACTTTCCCGTCGCCATCGTCGCGGGCCATGGCGTGCTGGCCGTGCTCACCGTCGTGCTGGTGCTGCTGACAGCCCTCGGTGTGGGCACGAGCTGACCCAGTCGTCCCCGGCTCCGATCCTCAGCTTCGCCAGGAACGCGATACAGCAATGCCACCGCGACCACGGCTGTTGCCCATCCCGTTGACCGTGATGTGCCACAGATACGCGACCGCGGTCCCGATCAGCAGGAGGGACAGCCCCACGCGCTCCCACCTTCGCGCGGGAGGTAAGCCGGTCGATCCGCGGCGGGTGGCAATCGGGTTCGCATCGGGCACGGCGGCCGCGGCGGGGATCGCTGTCACCGCTGGAGCTTCGCAAGCGTCCTGGTGAATCACCTGCGCATCAGCTGGCAGTCAGCTGTGAGTGCGCCGTACCTTCCGTCGTTCGGCGAACGCCGGCGGCGCGCATCAGCGCATGGCCGGCGTTCGTCGTTCCACGAACGTCAGATCTTGCGAATGACTGTGACGACCTTGCCCAGGATCTGGGCGTCGTTACCGGGAATCGGCTCGAAGACGGGGTTGTGCGGCATCAGCCAGACGTCCTTGCCGGTGCGCTTGAAGGTCTTCACCGTGGCCTCGCCCTCGATCATCGCCGCGACGATGTCGCCGTTGTCGGCGACGTTCTGCTGGCGCACGACCACCCAGTCGCCGTCGCAGATCGCCGCGTCGATCATGGACTGGCCGACCACCTTCAGCAGGAACAGCGAACCGTCGCCGACCAGCTCGCGCGGCAGTGGGAAGACGTCCTCCACAGCCTGCTCGGCCAGGATCGGGCCACCGGCGGCGATGCGACCGAGTACCGGGACGAACGTGGGGACGGGACGGTCGACGTCGACGGTGATCTCACCGTCGTCGACCGCTGCGGCGGGCAGGCTGGTCACCGACCGCACCACCTCGTCCAGGCCCCGGACGTCCACGGCGCGTGGCCGATTCGGGTCGCGGCGCAGGTAGCCCTTGCGCTCCAGGGCGCGCAGCTGATGGGCGACCGACGAGGTGGATGTGAGGCCGACGGCGTCACCGATCTCCCGGATGCTCGGCGGGTAGCCGCGCTCGCTCACCGAGGAGCGGATCACCTCCAGCACTTTGCGCTGACGCACGGTGAGATCCGCCCCGCTACCCGCCGCGTCGGCGCCGCTCTCGGTCTCGTCACCCGTGTCGTCCGTCTGCCTCACCGCAACCGCCCTTTCCTGCTGTGCCAGGCCGGTCGGTGCCCGGCATGTGTCCCTCATGGCCTGTCGTGTCTTCGGTTCTTCGAATCTAGTCCGGTCACGCCGCTGGATCAAACATCTGTTCGACGTATGTCGGGTGTTCCTGCTGACTTCGTCGGCGCCGCGTGGTAGAAATCGAACACCAGTTCTTCGAACACATGAGCGAATCGAGACTGAACACGTGTTCGAACAGCTCGAACGCCGACGGAGCACCTACCACGGAGGTTTGTCCGATGAGCACTGCGATCAGCGATGTCACCCCTTCCCTCGGCTCGGCGGTCGCGCAACCCGAGCGCCCTGCCGATCCCGATCGGGACGATCTCGGCTACGAGACCGCCCGGCGGTTGCTGTGTGATGCGCGTGCCCGCGCACTGACGCCCGCGCACCGATCCGCGGCCGATCGGCGCCCGCCCGGGGCGCGTCCCCCCGCGGGCGCGGTCGCCTACGACCGGAGTTCGCGACCGCTGGCGCGGCGGCGTGCTCATGGTGAACACCCGATGCGCCGGGTCGAGCAAGCGCAGATCGGGTTCGCCGTCCTCGCCGTCACCGCGCTGGTCACCGCCTTGGTAGTGGCGGGGCTGATCGCCCTGGCGCATGTGCGCGCAGGCGAGTGGGGTGGTGATTCCGGTCGGCCGGTACCGGCGGTGGTGGATGCCCCGGGTGCGCCGGTGGGTGGCATTTCGCGCTGAGCGGAAGGGAATTCGGCCACCCTGGGCGGCCGGAATTGTTGATCGAAAACTAGAACGTGTTGCTACCGTGCTGAAAACGTGATGCGGGCAACACCGCCCGAACGATGGCGGGATCTTTCAGCACATGACACTCCTCAGCGCAGGCCGCTCGGTTCGCGTCTTCCTCCGCGCGGCCGCCTTGGCTCTCTGTTTGGTCCTCGGACTCGGCGCAGCATCGATCGCTCGGGCGGAACCCGCGTACGCGGCCTATCTGGACCTTCCCTCCGGCAACGGTGACGGTTCGGGGGCGGGCGGGCTCAATCCTTCTCTGCCACTCGACGAATCGGATCTCGCCGAGGCGTTGCGACAGGCACGGGCCGACGGTGTGGCGCCGCACCGTTACGCGACACTGCTGCATCAGTACTGGCTGGTGATCGCCACCGGGAACGCCGATATCGATCTGGCGGCCTGGGATCCGGAGCAGGGCCCGCGCGCGAACGAACGCACCTTCAACCAGGTCTACGTCAACTACCTGCGGCTGGCCACGCGCCACCCGGAGTTCTACTGGGCGGGGCTGGCCGGCATCGCGGGCGGATCGTTCGCCTCGGGCTTCTTCGACATGAGCGATGTGGGCGTAGTGCTGGACGTGCCGGGCATCCATCGGCTCGGCGACGCGGTCGCGGATCTGCTGCGCGCCACCCCGCCGGAATTGACGCGGGCGCTGCCGGAGGACATCCGGCTGCTCGCCACCGAGGGCTCCCGCCTGAGCGCGGCGGACGTCGCCTGGTATCAGACCCGCCTGATGATCATGCAGAAGCACATCTTCACGGATCTGGTGCCGATGCACGAAGCCTATGTCGCGCTGGGCATGCGCGGGATCGACGAGATGTACGCCGCGGGTGTGCTCGACGACGGCATCCGCACCGCGTGGCAGTCGATCGCCTCGGGCACCAGGGACGGTTACATCGACGCGCTGATCCGGATGACCGATCGGGAACAGAACCATGTCGTCGCCGACCAGTGGGACGAGACGTCGGCGGGCCGGGCGCCGATCGGCCGCGTGCTCACCTATGTCAGCACCATCGCGGGCAAACCCGGAGTCCCGGGCGTCCGCGCGCCCGGCGTGTTCGCCGCCACGGTGGTCGGCGCCGAGGTAGGTGGCCGCAGCCTCGCGCTCCGCGTGCCGTTGCCCGGCTTCAACTGGGCCGACCGCGAGACACGCTGGCACTACATCACCGATGACCTGCTGCCCCGCCATATCGATATGGAGACCGACCCCGCCGTGGCCGGCGCCGTCCTCGGCGAGGCGTTCTGGGGCAAACTGGCCCGTGGCCGCCTCGCCGCCCGGTTGCCGGACCTCCTCGCCGACCTGACCGCGCACTGGCAGATCGCCGGATGAGGAAGCCGAGCCCGGCAGCGGGGGTGAGTGCGGCAATTCGGGAACCCGGACGGGTATCCTCGAAGTGTTATGCAGGTATTCCGCGTGTCGCACGAGGAATGTCTGGTGCCGGGGTATAGACCTCTGTACACGGGCTCGCCGGACCGATCGCCCCGATCGGTGCCCGGTCCGGACGCGAGCACGCGCATCGACGAAGGATTTCTCGGATGCATTGCCCGTACTGCCGACACCCCGACTCCCGGGTGGTGGACTCGCGCGAGGCCGACGAAGGCGCGGCCATCCGCCGGCGTCGCGCCTGCCCGCAGTGTGGGCGGCGGTTCACCACCGTGGAGACCGCCATCCTGTCGGTGGTCAAACGGAGCGGCGTCACCGAGCCGTTCAGTCGCGAAAAGGTCATCCGGGGTGTGCGCCGGGCCTGCCAAGGTCGTGAAGTCGACGACGACGCGCTGAACCTGCTGGCGCAGCAAGTGGAGGACGCGGTGCGCGCCAAGGGATCTCCCGAGGTGCCCAGCCACGAGGTGGGGCTGGCCATCCTGGGCCCGCTGCGCGATCTGGACGAGGTGGCCTACCTGCGGTTCGCTTCGGTCTACCGGTCGTTCACCTCGGCCGAGGACTTCGAACGCGAGATCCGGGAGATGCGCCAGGCGCGCGCCGAAGCGCTGTCGGCCGCCGACTGACTCAGCGCCGCAACGCGGCGATCGCCTTCTCGATTCGCTTGGCCGACACCGGAAACGGGGTACCGAGCTTCTGCGCGAACAGGCTGACGCGGAATTCCTCGATCATCCACCAGATCTCGGTGACCGCGGGCGCGTGCCTGCGGCTCTGCGGGAGCGACGCGACCAAGCGGTCATAGGCGGCGAGCACCCGATCGAGTTCGGCCATGCCTTGCCGATCGCGAACGGCCGAGCCGGGCAACGCCTCCAGTCGCGCTACCGCCGCCTGGAGGTAGCGCGGCAGCTCACGCAGCCTGGCCGCGCCGGTTTCGGACACGAAGCCGCGGAACACCAGGTTGTCGAGCTGATGCCGGACGTCCTCGGCGATGTCGCGCTCGCTCGTTCGCGTCAGCGCCACCGAAACCCGGTGGGCGCCCGCGAGCACCGGCACGACCAGGCGCACGTACCGAGCGACGGTGGCGGCGAAATCCGGACGGATCCGGGCGACGAGCGCGTCGAACTCCGCCGGGTCGTGCACCGGCCCGCCGGCGGCCACGAGCAGTTCGTCGGCAGCGGCCGCGCGGCAGTCGTCGAGCAGCGCGTCCAGCGAGCCGTACGGATTCTGGCTCAGGGCAAGGCGATCCGCGGGCGACAGGCCCGCGGTGGAGCTACGGGCCGAAGCGGGCAGCGCGTGCAGCAGCAGCGCTCTGGTGCCGAGGCGCATGGCGGCGGCCTGCTCCGCGGCGGAGCTGAGCACCCGGACCGCCACACCGTCGCCCTCGGCGACGAGTGCCGGGTATCCGGTGACGGTCTGCCCAGCCACCTCGCGCCGCACCGTCGGCGCGAGGGTGCCGAGCGATTCGGAGGTCCACACCGTGGCGGGCGGGCGTTCCGCTCCCGCGGTGGCCCGGGCGACGGAGGCGGAAACCTGCTCGGCCAGGTGTGTTTTCAGCGCGGCCAGACTCTTGCCCCGGGCGAGCACGGCGCCGTCGTCGCCGATGGCCGCGAAAGTCATGCGCAGGTGGTCGGGCAGTGCGGAGACATCGAAGTCGGTGGGGGCGATCGACACCGAACCCAGCCGGGACAGCTCGCGCGCCAGCCCGGCCCGCAGCGGCTCCGCCCGCGGGGTCAGCGCCGCCAGGGCGGCGGACGCGAAGTCGGGTGCGGGGACGACGCTGCGTCGCAATGTCTTCGGCAATGTCTTGATCAGAGCGGCGGCCAGTTCGTCGCGCATGCCCGGTACCAGCCAATCGAAGCCGACGGCGCGGACGTGGGCGAGTTGTTCCACCGGGATCCGCACGGTGACGCCGTCGTTCTCGTTGCCCGGCTCGAACTGGTAGGAGAGCGGGAAACCGAGTTCGCCCTGGCGCCAGGAGTCGGGGAAGGCCGCCGGGTCCAGTGCGGCCGCGCCCTCGTTGACCACGGTGGAGGTGGAGAAATCCAGCAGCCCGGGGTCCGCCCGGCGTGCGGTGCGCCACCAGCTGTCGAAATGACGCACCGAGACGATGTCGGCGGGCAGGCGTTCGTCGTAGAACGCGAACAGCACCTCGTCGTCGACCAGGATGTCCCGGCGGCGGGCGCGATGCTCGAGGTCGGCGACGTCGTCGAGCAGCGCGCGATTGCGGTGGAAGAACTCGTGCCGGGTCTGCCACTCGCCCTGCACCAGGGCATGCCGGATGAACAGCTCGCGCGACAACTCGGGGTCGATGCGGCCGTAGTCCACCGGCCTGCCGGTGACCAGCGGTATCCCGTACAGCGTGACGCGTTCGTAGGCGCGCGCCGCGCCCCGCTTGGCCGACCAGTGCGGCTCGGAGTAGACGCGTTTGACGAGGTCGCCCGCGAGCCGCTCGGCCCATTCGGGCTCGATCTTCGCGGCCATCCGGCCCCACAGCCGTGAGGTCTCGACCAATTCGGCGGCCATCACCCAACGGGGCGGCTTCTTCGCCAGCGACGAGCCGGGGAAGATCATGAACTTGGCGTTGCGCGCGCCGAGGAATTCCCGGGATTCCGCTTCCCTGACGCCGATGTGCGACAGCATGCCCGCCAGCAGCGCTTGGTGGATGGCGGTGGAATCCCAGGGGAGTCCTTCGTTGTCCGCGACGGTCGCCGCGGTGGCCCCCCGGCCACGTTCGGCGCCGGGGCGCCCGTCGCCCCCGCGCGTGGACCGGCTGCGGCGTGATCGGTTGCCCTGCTCGACGTCCGGCGCGGCCGCTTCGGTTCGGTCCGGTTCCGCCGGGTCCTGCGCCCGCGCCGACCATCCGAGGCCCTTGGTGATCGTGCGCAGTTGCCCGTGCAGGTCCTGCCACTCCCGGATCCGCAGGTAGTGCAGGAACTCCTCCCGGCACAGACGCCGGAACTGGTTGGACGACAACGACTTGCGCTGCCCGCCGAGGTAGTCCCACAAGCGCAGGTAGGCCAGGAAGTCGGAACCCTCGACCGTGAAGCGCGCGTGTTTGGTGTCGGCTGCCTGCTGCTGCTCGGCGGGCCGCTCCCGAACATCCTGGATCGACAGCGCCGCGACGATGACCAGCACATCGGCCAGGCAACCGGTGCGTTGCGCCTCCACCAGCATCCGCGCCATCCGGGGATCGACAGGCAGCTGCGCCATGTCGCGGCCGATCGGGGTCAGCGTCAGGGCGGTCGCGCCGTCGCCCTCGGTCCGGGACTTTCCGTCCCGGCGCGCGAGGGCGCCGAGCTCTTCGAGCAGGGCGATGCCGTCGCGGATGGCGCGGCGGTCCGGTGGCTCCACGAACGGGAAGTTCTCGATGTCGCCGAGGCCGAGCGCGGTCATCTGCAGGATCACCGCGGCCAGATTGGTGCGCAGGATCTCCGGATCGGTGAAGACGGGCCGGGATTCGAAGTCGTCCTCCGAATAAAGCCGGATGCAGATGCCGTCGGCGACGCGACCGCAACGCCCGGAGCGCTGCCGCGCCGACGCCTGCGACACCGGTTCGATCGGCAACCGCTGCACTTTGGTCCGCATGGAATAGCGCGAGATCCGCGCGGTGCCGGGGTCGACGACGTACCGGATGCCCGGCACCGTGAGCGAGGTCTCCGCGACATTCGTCGCCAGCACCACCCGGCGCCCGGTGTGCGGGGCGAACACACGGTGCTGCTCGGCGGCCGACAGCCGGGCGTACAAGGGGAGGATCTCGGTGCGCGGCAGCTTCAGATCCCGCAGCGCGTCCGCGGTGTCGCGGATCTCGCGTTCGCCGGACAAGAAAACCAGCACGTCGCCGTCACCCGCGGCGAACAACTCCGTTACCGCGTCGCCGATCGCGTCCACCGGATCCCGGTCGACGATGCGGGTGTCCTCGTCGTCTTCGTCACCGGCGGCGCCCGGAAGTTCCAGCGCGAGTGGCCGATAGCGGATCTCCACCGGATACGAGCGACCGGAGACTTCGACGATCGGTGCGGGAGTGCCTTCCTCGTCCGCGAAATGCCGGGCGAACAGCTCGGGATCGATGGTCGCCGAGGTGATGATCACCTTGAGGTCGGGCCTGCGCGGCAGCAGCTGCTTCAGGTAGCCGAGCAGGAAGTCGATATTGAGGCTGCGTTCGTGCGCCTCGTCGATGATGATCGTGTCGTAGCGGCGCAGCAGTCTGTCGCGCTGGATCTCGGCGAGCAGGATGCCGTCGGTCATCAGCTTGATCAGGGTGTGCTCGGAGGCGTGGTCGGTGAACCGCACCGTGTAGCCGACGACGTCGCCGAGTTCGGTGCCCAGCTCTTCGGCGATCCGCTCGGCGACGGTGCGCGCGGCGAGCCTGCGGGGTTGGGTGTGCCCGATCGTGCCACGGATGCCGCGGCCGAGTTCGAGACAGATCTTCGGGATCTGGGTGGTCTTGCCGGAGCCGGTCTCGCCCGCGACGATCACCACCTGGTGCTCGGCGATGGCCGCGGCGATGTCCTCGCGGCGGGCGGTGACCGGCAGCTGCTCCGGATAGCGGATCTCCGGCACCGCCGCGCGCCGCGCCTCGACCCGCAGTTCGGCGGCCGCGATCTCGGCTTCCACCTCGCCCAGGTCGCCGCCGCGCGCTTTGTCGAGCCTGCGCCGCAACCGGTGTTCGTCGCGAAGGGAAAGATTCGCCAAGCGGGTGCGAAGTTCGCGGGAGTCGGTGGCGGCTGTCCTGGTCATTGCATCGACCAGCCTAGCGAAATCCGCCAGCGGATTTTTCCACCAGCCACCGCGGCCGGTAGCCGAGTGGGAACTGAAGCCCCATCCCGGCCGCTGACATGCGCGGATCAGCGCCGTCTTGCGCTGTGCGCGGCGACTTGACGGCCGGGAGTGGACCACGACCCGGGAACCGGTAAAGGTGGAGACATGAACGCGCTATGGCATGGCTTTGCCGATATGGGTGCCGTCGAGCGGGACGGAGCGTTCGTGATCGCTCGCGGAGACGGCGTCTATGTCTTCGACCAGGCGGGCAATCGGTACCTCGATGCGACCGCAGGCCTGTGGTTCGCCAACGTGGGCCATGGGCGCGGCGAGATCGCCGACGCGGTGGCCGCGCAGCTGCGCACGATCGCGCACTATTCCAATTTCGGCGACATCACCGAGCCCGCCACCCAGGAACTCGCCGAGCGGCTCGCCGGCCTCGCCCCGGTGCCGGGCAGCAAGGTCTTCTTCACCTCGGGCGGTTCCGACTCCGTCGACACCGCGGCCAAGCTCGCCCGCCGCTACTGGCACGAACTCGGACAGCCCGGCAAGACGATCGTGGTCGGGCGGCGGATGGCCTATCACGGCATGCACGTGGCGGGCACGGCGCTGGCGGGTCTCCCGGGCAATCGCGAGGGCTACGGCGAGTTGATGCCCGCGGCGAGGACCGTCGAGTGGGACGACGCGAAAGCCCTGCTCGCCCTGATCGAGGAGGTCGGCGCCGATCGGATCGCCGCGTTCTTCTGCGAACCGGTCATCGGCGCGGGCGGTGTGTATCCGCCGCCGGCGGGCTATCTCGCCGAAGTCCGGCGCATCTGCCGCGATCACGACATCCTGTTCGTCGCCGACGAAGTGGTGACCGGTTTCGGCCGCATCGGCGGAGCGTGGTTCGCCTCGTCCCGGCTCGGGCTCGAACCCGACCTGATGACCACCGCGAAGGGACTGACCTCCGGCTATCTCCCGATGGGCGCGGTCTTCGCCGCCCCGCGCGTGGCGGAGCCGTTCTTCGGCGGCGGCGTCTGGTGGCGGCACGGCTACACCTACGGCGGCCACGCGGGCGCCGCGGCCGCCGCGCTGGCGAATCTCGACATCATCGAGCGTGAAGGCCTGCTCGAGGCCGCGCTGCGCCTCGAGGCGAACCTGCACGAGCAGCTGTCGGTGCTCGCCGGACATCCCAGGGTCGCCGAGGTGCGCAGCGGGTTCGGCGCCGTCGCGGCCATCCAACTGGCCGACCCCGCCGAAGGGTTGCCGCTGGTCGAAACGCTGCGGGCGCACGGGATCTCCAGTCGCGCGGCGGGTCAGGGAGCCATGCAGATCTCCCCGGCCTTCATCATGACCGACGACCAGATCGCCGAACTCGTCGACGGATTCACCCGCGCGTTGAACGATGTCTGATTCGCCCGTGTCGGCGATCGGAACCGTGCACCGGACCCTATGCCAGAACGCGCGGGTCATGAAGACGCGGTGCGGATCGGGAGGGTAGTCGCCGAACGGCGGGCAGTCACCGAAGCCGTGGGCGGCGTACAGGCGGCGGGCCGGCCGGAAGAAGTCCTGCGCGCCGCCCGCCTGTCGTGGCGCGTGCGAACGTCCCGGGACCGTGCGGGTCGGGTCGGCGACTCGGCCGCGGGCAGTGATTCGAAGTGATCGCCCCGGCATCGTCGCGGTAACGGGCTGCGCCACAGAAGATCTCGGTGATAGCGGGTGGAATATCTCGCTCTGCGCGGCGATCGCCGCCGCCGCGGTCGATCGACGATGTGCGCGCATCGAAAAGGGACACCCCGACCGTCTCGGGATGCGAGCATGGGAGGGCGACGACCGTGGTCGCCGTGCTGAGAGGTGGTGGGGTGTGGCGGAGTTCGCGCAGGAGTATGCCGCGTTGCGGTGGGTGGCGGTGGCGGCGTTCGTCGTCGCCGCGGTGATCGTGCTGTCGCGGGTGACGGCGCCTGCGGTGCCGTCCGCCGATCCCGTCGACGCGTTGCCGGATTCTTCCTCCGCCCAGAATGCCGCGGCCGGGCATTCCGAGTCCGACGCCGCCCATCTGGTGATGTGCCTGGTCATGCTCGGCATGCTGTTGTTCCCCTCGGGCGCGAGCCCGCACGCGTTGCGCGGCGTGCTGACGGCGATGGCCGTGGTCTTCGCCGGACTGCTGATGCTGCGCGCCGCCGAGCACGCCGCCCAGGGGCGGGCGCTGCCGCTCGACCGCTTGATCCCGCTCGGCTACCACATCGCCGCCGCCGCAGCGATGCTCTACGCGATGTCCGGTCACACCGCCTCCGGCCACGCGGGCGGCCCGGCCGTCGGGCCCGCTCTCGGCCTTGCCGCGCTGTTTCTCCTCGACGCGCTCGTGGTCGCGGTCGCCGCCTGCACCGGCTGGGCGCAGGCGCGGCCGTCGGGCCCGCTGGGGTTGCTCGCGCGTTCCGGCGGTTGCGTCGCCGCCCTCACCGGGCCCGCGAAACCGTGGGCGGCGGTGCCACATGTGGTGATGGACGCAGGCGCCGCTTACATGCTGGTGGCCGTGATCATTCGGTGACCGCGACCAATCCGGGTCCGTCCGCATACCGAACCCCTGTGCATGCAGGCACGGGATTCGGCGATGAGCAACGAACACGGTTCTGCTTCACCCCACCGATCGGGCGCTGCGGCACGCGCGAGAGAGGAATCCGATGGCCCGGCGCTCGCGTGCCCGCTGCCGACCGGCTACGACCGATCCCAGGCCACTCGGGCGAACCGTGAGCTCGCGGCGCTGCTCGCCGCCACCGGCACGGGCGATCGTGCCGCGTTCACCGAGTTCTATCAGCTCACCAGCCCGCGGGTGTTCGGTCTGACCGTGCGGATCCTGCGCAGTCACGCCGCCGCCGAGGAGGTCACCCAGGAGGTTTACCTCCAGGTGTGGTCGATGGCCGACCGCTACGACGCCTCGCTGGCCAGCCCGGTCGGCTGGCTGATGATGCTCGCTCATCGCAGAGCGGTGGATCGGGTCCGCGCGGAGAGTTCGGCCACCAGCCGGGACCTGGTGTACGCGCACGAGCATCTGGGTCGCGACCATGACGTCGTCGCGGAATCGGTCACCCAGCGCATCGAAGAGCAACAGGTGGCAGGCTGCCTGCAGAACCTGACCCCCACCCAGCGCGAGGCGATCGCGCTGGCGTATTACAGCGGGTGGACCTATCGGGAGGTCGCCGATCATCTCTCGGTGCCGTTGCCCACGATCAAGACCCGCATCCGCGACGGGCTGAAGAGATTGGAGAAGTGTTTGTCCGGGGAACGCACCGATGGTTGACGCCTTGCCACGGACGGAGGCCGACCTCATCGACCTCGCCTACCCATGCGCGCTGGACGCGGTCGCCGATATCGAGCGCAGGCATATCGATGCCCGCCTCGCGGCGGCGGACCCGGACGTGCGCCGGGCATTCTCCGACACCGTCTGGCAGGTGCGCGACGTCATGGGACGGCTCGCCGTGCTCGACGAGTTCGCGCCGCCGCCGGAGCTGGAAAGCCGCATCCTGGCCGCGCTGCCCGACGAGCCCGCCGGGCCATCCGTCACGCGCATCTCGGCGTGGCGGCGGCGGCCGCTGCGCTGGGCGGTGCCCATCGCGGCCGTCGCGAGCCTGGTGTTCGGTGGAAGCGTGCTGACCGCGCAGTTCATCGGCTCGCCGTCCGATCCTGCGGCTGCCGACCAGGTGCAGATGCACCCGGGTGCGCGGACGGTGAACGGCTCGTTCGCCGGTGGCGGTGTGCTCGTCGTCGACGCCTCGCCCGAGCTCGGGCGCGCGGTCGTCGTGTTCGACCGGGTCGCGCCGCCGCCTTCGGGCCGGGTGTATCAGATGTGGTTGGTCGGCCCTGATGGGCAAGCCCGCTCGGCCGGGGTGCTGAGCGACCTCCCGTCGATGGATCGGCCGTTCGTCACCGGTTTCCGCTCCGGCGATGTCCTCGCGGTGAGCGTCGAACCCGACGGCGGTTCCGACGTACCGAGCGGCGATCCCATCGTGGGCGTCACGCTGCCCTGAGCGGGGTCTAGATTTCCACCGGTTGGTCGCCGACGACTCGGCCGCCCAGGTGCACCCACCCGTCGGAGTCCCACCGGGTGAACAGTTGCGAGCCTTTGCCCTGGGTGATGACCAGGCCTTTGCGCAGCAAGGCCGTCAACGCCACGGCCGCCGCTCCGGTGGCCTCGTCCTCGGAGATCCCCATGGTCGGCGCGAACATGCGCGATCGCAGGACGGCGCGATGTTCGTCGGTCCACGCCCACAGGTAGTGCGGGCCGCCGGGGAACTCGTCCGGGCGCAGGGTGGCCAGCACCTCGGCGTCCTCCAGCTGATGGAAGGTGAACGGGGGCGCCCATTCGCCGCGAGCGGTGATCCAGGTCAATCCCTCGGTGAGTTCCACCGCCACCGGGCCCGCAGGCACAGCCAGGGTCCGCACGGGGATGCCCTGGGACGCGAACCACCACGCGGTCCCCACCGAGGGGTGTCCCGCGAACGGAAGTTCGACCGTGGGGGTGTAGATCCGCACCGCGACCGTGCCGTCGACCGGCTCCTCGACCACCACGGTCTCGCTGTAGCCGGCTTTGGCCGCCAGCGCCTGCCGATCGGCCGCGGCGACGTCGGCCGCCCGCGCGATACCCAGCTCGTTGCCGAAGCGTCCGGCCGCGTCGGTGAACACTCGCACCACATCAACCTGTGTGCCCATGCTCGACGAGCCTACCCGTGTGCCCCCGCCGCGGGCTGTCGGCCGGACCACATCGGGAACGCGAAAGAGGCCCCCGTCGCAGGACAGGGGCCTCTTTTCGAGCGAAATCAGATCGCGGCCGTGCTGAGCGCCTCGGTCGATTGCACCGCCTGGCCGACACCGGCCACGATGGCGGCGACGCGCAGCGATTCGAAGATCACCTCGCGCGAGACGCCCGATTCGCGCAGAGTGTGCTCGTGCGCCTCGAGGCAGTGCGCGCAGCCGTTGATCGAGGAGACCGCGAACGACCAGAGCTCGAAGTCGGCCTTGTCGACGCCGGGCGTGCCGATGATCTGCATGCGCAGTCCGGCCCGCAGGTCGTCGTAGCGGCCGCCGAGAAACGCCTTGCCCCGGTAGAACACGTTGTTCATGCCCATGATCGAGGCGGCGCCGAGGGCGGCGTTGTACGCCTCCGCCGACAGCGCGCCGGCGGCTTCCTCGGCGATCTCGCGCAGCGTGCTCGTCGACCGGGTCGCGGCCGCGGACGCCAGCAGGGTGCCCCACAGTTGCTGCTCGTTCAGCACGGTGGTGCGCGCGATGGATGACAAGTTGAGCTTGAGGTCCTTGGCGTACTCGGGAAGGGAGTTCTTCAGGTTCTCAATGCTCATTCGGCGATTCCTCTACTCGGTGCGATCCCCGTGGGGGACCGGGTCGTTTCTCGATGATGCGGGCGGCGTACCCGAAATCCCGGGTGCGAAGGGGTATCTCAGACGCTGGCGGCCAGGAGTTCGCCGGCGTTGATGGTCGGATCGCCCTTCTTCCAGTTGCAGGCGCACAGCTCGTCGGACTGCAAAGCGTCCAGCACTCGCAGCACCTCGTCGACGTTGCGGCCCACGGAACCCGCGGTGACGGAGACGAACTGGATCTCGTTGTTCGGGTCGATGATGAAGGTGGCGCGGTCGGCGACGCCGTCGGCGTTGAGCACGCCGGTGGCGGTGGCCAGTTCACGCTTGAGGTCCGAGAGCATGGGGAAGGGGAGGGTCTTGAGATCCTCGTGCTGAGCGCGCCACTGGAAGTGCACGAACTCGTTGTCCACCGAGGCGCCGAGGACCTGCGCGTCCCGGTCCTCGAACTCGTCGTTGAGCTTGCCGAACGCGGCGATCTCGGTCGGGCACACGAAGGTGAAGTCCTTGGGCCAGAAGAAGACGATCCGCCACTTGCCCGCGTGGTCGTCGCTGGTGATCCGGGTGAAGTAGTCGTCAGGCTGCTGAGCGTCGACCTTCGACAGATCACCGCCGATGACCGCGGTGAGGTTGTATGCCGGGAATTGGTCGCCGATGGTCAGCAGGGCCATGCTCGTCTCCTCGTCAGGTTGGTTGCCAACTGTGTTCTGCGGTATTGCGGGCCGTTGCGGCTATACGAGCCACCGCGTCGGCCCGGCACTCACACCGCCGGTGGAAAAGCTCACCGGCGATCTTGCCCAAGGGTGCGTAAAAGGTAAAGGTGATCAGTCGCACTACACTGATAGGCGTGACTGATCAGACTTATCAGCCCACCCTGTCACAGCTGCGTGCGTTCGTGGCGATCGCCGAATACCGCCATTTCGGCACCGCGGCCGCGCGCCTCGGTGTGAGTCAGCCCACGTTATCGCAGGCGCTCGCCGCTCTGGAACACGGGCTCGGGCTCCAGCTGATCGAACGGAGCACCCGCCGCGTGCTGGTGACCGCCGCGGGGATGCGCTTGCTACCCAAGGCGATGGCGACGCTGGAGGCCGCCGACCGCTTCGTCGCCTCGGCCACCGGCGACGGACTCGGCGGCACGCTGCGAATGGGCATCATCCCGACGGTCGCCCCCTACGTGCTGCCCGGGTTGCTGCCGGAACTGCGCAAGCGGCTACCTGAGCTGCGTCCGCAGATCGTCGAGGACCAGACCGCCCGGCTGCTGGACGCCCTGCGCACCGGCGTGCTGGACGTCGCGCTGCTCGCGGTGCCCACCGAGATGCCCGGCCTGGTCGAGATCCCGCTCTACACCGAGGAATTCGTGCTGGTCACGCCGCGCGGTCACGAGCTGGCCGGGCGTACCGATCTGGCGGCGGCGGTGCTGGACGCGCAGCCGCTGCTGCTGCTGGACGAGGGGCACTGCCTGCGCGATCAGACATTGGAGGCCTGCCGCTCGGCCGATGTGCACCCGGCCGCCGTCGGCGACACCCGGGCCGCGTCCCTGTCCACGGTGGTGCAGTGCGTCGCGGGCGGACTCGGTGTGACGCTGATCCCGCAAATGGCCGTCGCGACGGAAACCGCGCGCGGCACATTGGATGTCGCGCACTTCGGCGCCCCCGCCCCCGGCCGCACCATCGGCCTGGTCTTCCGTACTTCCAGTGCTCGGGCAAATGATTACGAATACCTGGCCGCCATCGTCCGCGCTCAGCGGCCGATGTAGCTGCGCGGCCAGTGGGGCGGAGCATGCCGAGCCAGGGTGAGAGGAGGCGTGAGGTGGCATCGGCGTCGGGCGAGGCGCGGCTGGGCCGCCTGTCCGGGTGGGATGACGCGCTGTTCGTCTACGGCACGCTGCAGTTTCCCGAAGTGCTGGAGACGCTGCTCGGGCGAGTCCCGCCGAGCGAACCGGCCGAGCTGGCCGGTTGGCGCGCCGCGGCGCTGCCGGGGCGGATCTACCCGGGGCTGGTCGCCGCCTCGCACGCACGCACCCGCGGTGTGGTGCTGAGCGGTCTCGCCGCGGCGGAGTGGACGGTCCTCGACGCGTTCGAGGACGACGAGTACGACCTGCGCCGAGTGCGTATCGGCCACCGGAACGCTCCGGTGTGGACCTATGTCTGGACGGTGGCGGCGGATTCGGCGGACTGGCAGCGGGACCGGTTCGCCGCCGAGCATCTAGCGCTCTTCGCCGCTCGCTCCGCCCGGTGGCGCCGAGATCCCGCTGGTTTCCCGGATTCGGCCGGACCGGGATGGTCGGGGCCCTCGGCATGAGGCGCACGGGCGTCTCCCCTTGCAATTCCAAGACGACCGGTCGTATATTTCAGGTATGGCACGACCACGGCGCAGCGAAGACACTCGGCGGCTTCTCGTCGAAGAGGGTGCCGCGGGCTTTCTGACCAGCGGCTATCACGGCACCGGAATCAAACAGATCCTCGACCGGGTCGGGGTGCCGAAGGGTTCGTTCTACAACTACTTCGACAGCAAGGAGAGTTTCGGGCGCGCGATCATCGAGCACCACTCCCGCTGTGTCCAACGCAACCTGACAGAGGCATTCGCCGACGCGCCGGACCCGGTGAGCGGCCTGCGGGCGTTCTTCGGGCGGCTGATGGACGACTTCGTCGCCTCCGATTTCACCGGTGGCTGCCTCATCGCGAATCTGGGCGGCGAACTGGAAGGCAGTGAGCTGCTGCGGGAATCGCTGTCGCAGGCATGGGCCGCATGGCGCGACCGTATCGCCGAGCAACTCGCGCAGGGGCAGCGCCTGAGCCTGATCCGCGCCGACATCGAGGCGGGCGAACTGGCGGATCTGCTGCTCGAATCCTGGGAGGGGGCGGTGATCAGGATGAAGATCGATCGCACCCTCGACCCACTGCGCAAGTGCCTGGATCGCCTGCTGGGCGACTACTTCCTGCCCTGATCCAGGGCATCACACCCGCCCGGCGTCTTCGGCGATCCATTTCAAGACGACCGGTCGTATATATGAAAGGACAGCGATGGCGAAGACGGTTATCGTGACCGGTTCCTCCAGCGGGATCGGCCGCGATATCGCGCGGGCATTCGTGGAACGTGGCGACAACGTCGTGCTCAACGGACGAAACGAGGCAAGGCTGACGGAGGTGGCCGCCGCACTCGGCGCGCCGGAGCGAGTGGCCACGGTGGCGGGCGATATCGGCGCGGCCGCTACCGGAGCGAGCTTGGTCGGCGTCGCCGTCGAGCGGTTCGGCGGCGTGGACGTGCTGGTCAACAACGCCGGCATCTTCGGAGCCAAACCGTTCGTGGAGGTCACCGAAGGAGACCTCGACGGCTATCTGAACGGAAACCTCAAAGGCACCTACTTCACCACGCAGGCCGTGGTGCGGCGGTTCCTGGCGCAAGCAAGAGGCGGCAGCATCGTGAATATCGGCACCGTGCTGATCGACCACGCCCTCGCCGGGCTACCCGCCACGGCGGCCCTGGTCAGCAAGGGTGGCGTGCACGCGCTGACCACCAGCCTGGCCGCCGAACTCGCCGCCGACGGCATCCGGGTCAACGCGGTCGCCCCCGGCATCATCCGCACGCCCCTGTTCGGCGCCGGCGACGAACAGGCCTCCGCCGGGCTCGCACTGCTCAACCGCATCGGCGAAGTCGCCGAAACGACGGCCGCGGTGCTGTATCTCACCGATGCGGAATTCACGACCGGACACATCCTCCCCGTCGACGGCGGGTACATCTCTGGAAGGGCGGCCTGAAATGCCTTACGTGAACATCAAAGTCACCGACGAAGGCGTGACCCGCGAACAGAAGGCGCGGCTGATCGAGGGCGTCACCGATCTGCTGTACGACGTGCTCGGCAAGGCGCCCGCGAGCACCTACGTCGTGATCGATGAAGTCGCCCTGTCGAACTGGGGTGTCGGCGGGGTCGACGTCGAGCGGTGGCGCGAGCAGCAACGCTCCTGAAGCCGCGAATTCCCTGTCCGACAAGCTGTTCGGGCGTAATCACGGCGCGCGCGAGCGATGGCGCCCGAACTCGTCACGAGGGAGTCGCGCCGGAACCGTTACGTTTCCCTCCGCCGCCGAGATCCGCTGCCGCGGCGTCTGGGCCAGGTGCAGGTTGTGGCCGTTATGATCGCCGGATTCCTGCTCGGGTCCTCGGTGCTCGGCTGGGCCTGGCCGCAGGCGCGGGAGTGGTTGCTCCTGACCGAGCTCGCGGTGGGAGGCGCGAGCATCCCCCCGAACCTCACTGCCCTCTACGTTGTCGGACTGATCGGGCTGGTGCTGTACATGTTCCTGGTGAGTAGCTCGTTCCAGCTCGATATCTTCGGCAAGCACCTGCGGCAGCCAGCGCGACTTCGGCGACCGGCGTGGCGGTGCCGCCGGATGCGCCGATCCCTATCGGGATCGGCGCATCCGGGTGTCTTCGCCTAGACCCGCAGCGCGTGCGGTTCGATCGCGCCGCGCACCAGCGCCCGCGCGTCGATGGTCTCGGGCCGGTAGGGCAGCCGCGACAGACGATCGGTCATCCCGCCGACCGGGTCGTCGACCACGTCCACCAGCCCGAACAGGAACGACCACTCGTGCTCGTCGCTGCCGTAGTGCACGACGGTGCCGAACTGCTCGTGGAAACGCTCCCAGGACCGCTTCAGCGTCTCGTTGCGCCACATGGTCGCGCAGCCGGCCTGGGCGCACAGCACCCCGCCGGGCGCGAGCAGCGCACGACATCGGGACAGGAACTCCGCCTCGTAGAGCCGATTGTGCTGCGCGTCCTCGACGCGCTCGTCCGGCAGGTCGATCACGATGACGTCGTAGCGGGTGCCCGCCTGCGCGGCCGTGGCCAGGAAGTCCCAGCCGTCGGCGTAGTGCACCTTGATCGGTC
The DNA here is from genome assembly GCF_001612765.1 of Nocardia arthritidis NBRC 100137. Lineage (GTDB taxonomy): Bacteria > Actinomycetota > Actinomycetes > Mycobacteriales > Mycobacteriaceae > Nocardia > Nocardia arthritidis. The sequence continues at coordinate 90,142 of NZ_BDBB01000011.1, read as the reverse complement.
CCTCGCCCTCGACGGCGGCGGCCAGTTCGTCGCTGGAGTAGCCGTAGGGCAGGTGCCGGGCGCACAGCTCCACCTCGAGCTGGTCGATGTCGACGTGGTCGACGTGGGTGGCGCCCGCGGCGACCGACATCTGACTGGCCACACCCTCGCCGGAGCCGATGATCAGCACCTTGTCCAGCTTCCCGGCCAGCACGAAGGCGGGGACCATCATCGCCTCGTGGTAGGTGAGCTGGGAGAACTCGGTGGACTGGCGGTCATCGTCGGAGAACAGGCTGATGCCCTGCTCGGTCCGCGCGATGACCATGTGCTGGAACGGGGTGTGGGTGTCGACGATCACCTCGTGCAGGTCCCAGATGCGGGTCAGGCCAGCGCCCACCGGTTCCTCGATCCGCTGGCTGCCGTGTCCCCTGCGGATGACCTGCATGCGAACATCCTTGGGAGCCAACGCGTCCCGCAGTAGCTCGACCGCTTTCGACGCGCCCGCGCCGATGCTGCCGCAGGTGAACACGTCGACGAAGATGTCGCCGGACTCCGGATAAGTGTGAATCGAGGCGTGGGACTCCGACAACAGCGCGAGGACGGTCACCCCCTGCGGTTCGAACTTCTTGTGTACGACATCGCAGATGGTGACGCCCGCCGCGATCAGAGACTCACGCAACGCCGATTCGAGTCGTTCGAGATCGTCGCAGAGGTCTGCGTCGACACCACCGAACTCGGCCAGCACATGCCAACCGGTGAATTCCGCCGTCATGGGCAAACTCACTCTCGCTCAGCGCCCGAGACATGAACGGTCAAGGGCGGAAAACCATTGAATGACACCGACGAATAGCTCGCGGTATAGGCACCGGTGTCGAGGATTCGAACGCGATCACCGGCTCGCAACGTGGTCGGTAGGAGGACGCGCGTGCGTTGATACAGTACATCGTCGCCGTCGCAGGTCGGACCGGCCACCACCGCCTCGTCGACGGGGTCGCCGTCCCGGTCGGTGACGAACCGGTAGGCGATGTACTCGTTCTCGGTCTCGGCCATTCCGTTGTAGCGGCCGATGTCGAGATACACCCAGCGCCTGCCGTCCGGCGCGGTGCGGACGCCGACGACTTCGGCGTGAATGGTGCCCGCCGAACCGACCAGTGCCCGGCCCGGTTCGACGACCAATCCGGTATCCCCGGAGAGGAATTCGGCCGCGGCATGCTTGACCACCGCGGCGACCTCGCCCAGCCCGGGAGCGGGGTCGGCATAGGAAATCGGCAACCCGCCGCCGATGTTCACCGAACCGACCGCGATGTCCTTGTCGGCGAGCGCCTCGGCGATCCGGCCCGCCTGCTCGATGCCGATCCGCCAGGCGGTGGGATCCAGTTGCTGGGAGCCGACGTGGAAGTACGGCCCGGCGACCACGAGCCCGAGGTCGCGGGCCCGGACCAGCAGCCGGAACGCCTCACCCGGGCTGCAGCCGAACTTCGTGCCGAACGGGGTGCGCGACTCCGGCGCCGAGGCGAGGAACCGGCATTCCACCTCGGAGCCGGGCGCGTGCTCCGCTATGCGCAGCAGGTCGTCCTCGGTGTCGAAGGCGAAGCGGCGCACACCCAAGGCATAGGACCGGGCGATATGCGCGGCCTTCTTGATCGGGTTGCCGTAGCACAACCGCTGCGGCGCCACTCCCAGCCCGACGCAGAGGTCGATCTCGCCGATACTGGCGACATCGAATTCCGCGCCCTCCTCGTCGAGCAGGCGCACGATCGCCGGCACCGGGCTCGCCTTCACGGCGAAACGGATCCTCGTCGTGGCGCCCGTGTCTGTGGACAGGGCGGCATCGAGCGCGCGGTAATTCTGGCGGACACGCTCGGGATGGATGACAAGGTAGGGCGATTCGGGCATAGTTGATCTTTCGCTTGGGCAGCGGGGGAGAGAGTATCAGCGGCCCGTACCCAGAAACGAATCCGTCGAAACCTGGATTCGCCACATGGTCGCGCACCCCCGTCTTCTCGACGTGACGGAGTTGCTGACCTGCATGGATAGGGGACTGACGGGTGATGCGGGCTCAGCCGGCGGACACGGTGAGGTCGTCGAAGACGACCTCACCCGCGGCGTCGGACTCGGCCAGATCGACCACCGCGTCGATCGACCAGCCGTGCTCGCCCGCCGGGTCGTCCAGCACCTGGCGCACCTGCCAGAATCCGGGTCTTCGTTCCACCTGGAACAGTTGCGGACCGCGGGCGTCGGGGCCCGTGCCGATCCGCTCGTACTCCGCGTAGTAGTCCGCGAGCGCCTCGGCCCAATCCGGTCCGGGGCTCAGTTCGGCCAGTTCGTCCCAGCGTCGCAGTGCGGCCAGTTCGACGCGGCGGAACATCGCGTTACGGACCATGACCCGGAAGGCGCGCTCGTTGGCGGTGATCGGGCGCACCGTTTCCGCGCCGAAGGCGAGCTGGTCGGCGTCGGTCTCCGCACCCGGGTTGGTCAGTTGCTCCCACTCGTCGAGCAGGCTCGAATCCACTTGGCGCACAAGCTCTCCGAGCCATTCGGTGATGTCGTCGAGTTCCTCGGTGCGCGCCGAATCGGGCACGGTGCGCCGCAGCGCGCGGTAGGCGTCGGCGAGGTAGCGCAGCACCACGCCCTCGGAGCGGGCCAGCTCGTAGAAGGAGATCAGCTCCGCGAAGGTCATGGCGCGTTCGATCATGTCGCGCACCACCGACTTGGGCGCCGGCGCGAATTCCGACACCCACGGGTGGCCGGCACGATAGGTCTCGTACGCCGGTTCGATCAGCTCGGCCAGCGGTTTGGGCCAGGTCACCTCTTCGAGCAGCTCCATCCGCTCGTCGTACTCGATGCCGTCGGCCTTCATCTCCGCGATCGCCGCGCCGCGTGCCTTGTGCTGCTGGGCCATCAGCAGCTGGCGCGGATCCTCCAAGGTGGATTCGATGAGCGACACCACGTCGAGGGTATAACTCGGGGACTGTTTGTCCAGCAGGTCCAGTGCGGCCAGCGCGAACGGCGACAGCGGCTGGTCGAGGGCGAAATCGCGCTGCAGGTCGACGGTCAGGCGGGCGCGACGGCCGTGGGCGTCCGGTTCCGGCAGTTGCTGCACCACCCCGGCGTCGCGCAGCGCGCGATACAGCCGGATGGCGCGCAGGATGTGCCTGCGCTGGGCGGGACGCGGCTCGTGGTTGTCCTCGAGCAGGTGACGCATGGCGGTGAAGCAGTTGCCCGGCCTGGCGATCACGTTCAGCAGCATCGCGTTGGTCACCGTGAAACGCGACACCATCGGCTCCGGCTGCGCGGTGACCAAGCGGTCGAAGGTCTCCTCGCTCCAGGACACGAAGCCTTCCGGCGGCTTGCGTCGCTGTACCTTGCGCTGCTTCTTGGGATCATCGCCCGCCTTGGCCAGCAGCCGGGTGTTCTCCACCTCGTGTTCGGGAGCCTGCACGACGACGGTGCCCATGGTGTCGTAACCGGCTCGGCCCGCGCGGCCCGCGATCTGGTGGAACTCCCGTGCCTTGAGCCTGCGGGTGCGCACGCCGTCGAACTTGGTCAGCCCGGTGAGCAGCACGGTGCGGATGGGCACGTTGATGCCGACGCCGAGGGTGTCGGTGCCGCACACCACCTTCAGCAGGCCGTCCTGTGCCAGACGCTCCACCAGGCGCCGATACTTCGGGAGCATGCCCGCGTGATGCACGCCGATGCCGTGCCGGATCAGCCGCGACAGGGTCTTGCCGAAGCCGGCGGCGAACCGGAACTCGCCCAGCGCGCCGGCGATCGCGTCCTTCTCGGCGCGCGTCGCGAAATTCACGCTGGTCAACGCCTGCGCGCGCTCCAACGCGGCGGCCTGGGTGAAGTGCACGACGTACACCGGGGCCTGGTGGGTGGTGACCAGTTCCTCGAGAGTCTCGGTAATCGGGGTGCGGGCGTAGGAGAAGCTCAGCGGCACGGGGCGCTCGGTACCCGCGACGATCGCGGTGGAGCGGCCGGTCCGGCGCTCCAGGTCACGGGCGAAGAAGTCGACCTCGCCGAGCGTGGCCGACATGAGCAGGAACTGGGCGCGGGGCAGTTCCAGCAACGGAACCTGCCAGGCCCACCCCCGGTCGGGGTCGGAATAGAAGTGGAACTCGTCCATCACGACTTGGCCGACGGCGGCGTCCGCGCCCTCGCGCAGCGCCAGGTTGGCCAGGATCTCCGCGGTCGCGCAGATGATCGGCGCCTCCGGATTCACCGCGGCGTCGCCGGTGACCATGCCGACGCGTTCGGCCCCGAACACCTCGCAGAGAGCGAAGAATTTCTCGCTCACCAGCGCCTTGATCGGGGCGGTGTAGTAGGTGCGCACCCCCTGGGTCAGGGCGAACAGATGCGCGCCGACCGCGACGAGTGATTTCCCGGAACCGGTTGGGGTGGCGAGGATGACGTTGGATCCGGATGCCAGCTCGAGCAGCGCCTCGTCCTGCGCCGGGTAGAGCGGGGTGCCCTGCTCGGCGGCCCACGTCCCGAACGACTCGTAGAGCGCGTCGGCGTCGGTCCCCGGGATGTCGAGCAGTTCGGTCAGATCCACTCCGACCACCCTACGGCCTCGCCGACGAGCGGCCGTGCAGGGGCGACCGGGACCCGGCCGGCGCGCGGCTCAGTCCTGCTCGCCCTCGTCCTCGCCCTTGTCACGGCTCTGCTCGGCGAGGAATCGCTCGAACTCGGCGCCCAGTTCGTCGCCGCTGGGCAACTCGCCGTCGCCCACCAGCAGGCTCGACTGCCGCTCCTGCGCGGTGACGAAGCTGTCGTACTGCCGTTCCAGGGCGTGCACGACGGTCTCCACCTCGGCGTTACCCGCGATGTGCTCGTTGACCTGTTCACGCACCCGGGCGGCGGCCTCCCCGAGCGCGGCCAGCGGGAACTCCAGCCCCGCGTTGTCGGCGACGTTCTCCAGCAGCGTCTGCGCGGCCTCCGGATAGGCGGTCTGCGCCAGGTAGTGCGGCACGTGCACCGAGAAGCCGACCGACTCGTGCCCATGCTGCGCCATGCGGAATTCCAGCAGCGACGACGCGCTGCCCGGCACCTGCAGCTCGCCAGGCCACCGCTGATGGTCCGAGATCAGGTCGCGATCGGAGGAATGCGCGGTCACGCCGAGTGGGCGGGTGTGCGGAATGGCCATCGGGATGGCGCTGAGGCCGATGCTGCGGCGCACGCCCAGCTGTTCGGCGAGCAATCGCACCGCGGTGGTGAACTTCTCCCAGCGTAGGTCCGGTTCCAGGCCCGCGAGCAACAGGAACGGGGTCCCCGCGGTGTCCCGCAGTGCCCAGAGGTTGAGTTCCGGCTCGGCGTAATCGGAGAAATGATCGGTCTTGAACGTCATGAGCGGCCGGCGCGACCGGTAGTCCAGCAGTTCGTCCACGTCGAACGAAGCGACCAGTTCGCTTTCGAGGCTTTCGCGCAGGTGCGTGGTCGCCAGCCGTACGGCGTGCCCGGCGTCGGTGAAACCCTCCAGCCCGTGCACCAGGACCGGGCCCGCGCCGTCGGCGGACGACAGCTGCGGAGCGGGGAACTCCAGTTCGTACATTCGCGACTCGTAGTCCATCGCGTACTCCTTCCTGCGCGGCTCCTGCGGCCCGGACGCGTACCTCACGCGCCAGTGTGGTTGCCTGCCCGATCGTTCGCCACCCTTGCTGGTGGTGCGAGACGAGCAGTCGTCCGGACCGGGGACCGCTGTCCATTGTCCCCCATGCTGTGGCGGTCACCGCGCACGGCCGGACACCGACCCGTACTCCGAGGCAACAGCATCGGTGGCTCGCGCATTCCCGGCCCGGCGGCGTGGCATCGCCGGCTGGACACCAGGAGTTTGGCACAGTGGGGGGTGTGACCGTGGCGGATTCGAGGCGCATGCGGCCGGGCTGGGTGGCGCCCGTCGCCTGCGCGGTGCTGCTCGCAGGATGCGGGTCGACGGTACCGGGGCGCCCGATCGCCTCGGTGCCCGCCACGGTGACCCGGCACGTGAGCGCCGAACTACCGACGCTGTTGCCGGATGCGAACCAGTTCCCGCCGCCCTATACGGCGGTGGTGCTGCCGCAGGAAGCCGTGGCCCAGGCGGCGGGCGATCTGGACGGCATGGGCCGCGGTGCGAATGTCCAGCCCAGCCGCTGTATGCCGCCGAACCAGGACTTCGGCCCCGAGCACACCGCCATGGCGGTCGGCACGGACGACGTCACGCGTGCCACGCTGACCGTCGAATTGACGCGCACCGGCGAGCCGTTGACGGCACTGCGCGCCCGGCTGGAGCAGTGCGGATCGGTGCGGGTGCAGCGGGCGGGCGCCGCCACAACGGTGACGACCGAGCTGGCTCCGCCACCGCCGATCGACGCCGACGACGCCCTTTCGCTGCGCAGGACCGTGCGGCCGGAGGCGGGCGGCACCCAGCTGATCCAGTCCATGCGCACCCATGTCGCGCAGGCCGGAGATGTGCGTGTCTCGGTGACGTATATGTCCTTCGCCGATGACGAACCGGATGCCGCGGCGTTGGATGCCCTGTTCGCCACCGCGGTGCGCAAAGTGCGCGAGAGATAGCGGGCAGGGGCGGCACGGTAGCAGGCGCCACCGACACGAATTGCGATACGTCCGTCGTGCCGGTCGAGTCGTGCACAGCGTGAAGCGAAATCCCCAGGGCAGCGGAATCGCCAGGTCGGCGGCGCGGGCCGGAGACAGCCAGGCCGCATGGTCGAAGCATGACCAATTCCGCGACCCCGTTTCCCGCTCCCGAGCCGGTCGATACCGGCTATGCGGGCAAAGGCGACACCTTCCGGCCTGGCACCGGCAGTGATTCCTCGCTCTCCGGCGTTCCTTCCGAGGCCGAGGTGTGCGGCTCTCCCGCCGCCCTGGTCGCGCCGTACTCCTCTTCGCATATCGCGCAGAGGGGAACGGACGCATGGAACCCCGGTGGCGTGGCAGACGATGCCCGATGCCGTGATGAACATCCGCCGTTCCGGGGTGTGCCTGATCACGTTGTGTGCGTGGACAACCCGGCGGAGTTGATCGCCGGAGTGCCCGCCATGCTGGGCTTCACCCCGGAACGGTCGGTGGTCGTGCTCGTCCTCCGGCACGGGACCGCGGGTGGCGCGGTAGTCGACGCGGTGGTGCGGTTCGATCTGGACTCGCCCAGCGGGCGGCGGGTACGGGGCGCGACATTGGCGGCGGCGGTCGCGCGGATCTGCGCGCACGACGAGGCGGCCGAGGTCCTGGCCGTCGTCGTGGACGAACGCGCCGTGGAACCAGGGGCGGGCGCAGACCGGCCGGAATGCGCGGCCGGACGATTCGACGTGCTGGTCGGCTCGTTCGGCAGGAGGTTGGCGGCGTGCGACATCTCGCTCGGCGGAGTGTGGGCGGTGCGTGCGATCGCCGCCGGGCAGCGCTGGTGGACGTTGGCGGGTCCGCAGCGGCGCGGGGTGCTCCGGGATCCGGCGGCCTCGCTGGTGACGCTGACCCACGTGCTGGACGGCAGGCCGATCCGCGGTTCGCGTTCCGAACTCACCGAACTGGTCGCGCGGGACCCACTCGCGCATGCCGAGGTGGCCGCGCATCTACAGGACGCGCTGGCGCGCGCGCGTGAACGCTATGCCAGGGCCGCGCGCCGCGGCGATCCGATCGGATACAGCAGGCAAGCGCTCGACCATGTGCTGTGGCAGATCGCCAACACCGCCTCGGGCGCCACGCTGATGGCGCCCGAGCTCGCGAAAATAACGGCAGCCCTGCGAGATAGGGCGGTGCGCGACTCGATGTTCGCCTTGGCCGTCGGCGACCACGCCGACGCGGCCGAGGCGGTGTGGGCCGCGCTGACCCGCGCGCTGTCCGGCGCCGATCGTGCCGAGGCCGCCGCTCTGCTCGGTTACAGCGCCTACGTCCGTGGCGACGGACCGTTGGCGGGCATCGCGTTGGAGGCCGCGCTGGAGGCGGACCCGGGACACCCGATGGCGATGCTGCTCGATACCTCGCTGCGCCTGGGCATGCGCCCGGAACAGCTGCGCCGGCTCGCGCACAGTGGCTACCGAACCGCCGCCGGTCTCGGTGTCGACCTCGGCGCGCCGACGTCGTGAGATCCGTTGTCCCACTAGCGTTCGGCGAGTCCGCGATGCGTAGTCCGGCGAGCCGGGCCGGGTGCGGAAGCATTCCGATGACTTCGCGATGCGCGGCCGCTTCGCACGCATGCCCGGCACACGGCGATCCGGGCTCCGGCACGGTGGCGCGATCGTGACCGCCCGAGTCGGCACTGGGCCGGCCCGGGCGGTGCGGGCGCGGTTATTTCGCGCTGTGCGCGCGGGGACCGAGCGACTGCAGGAAAGCCCAGGCGTCGGTGACGATCTCGTCGAGATCGTTGTGTTCGGGACGCCAGCCGAGCTCGGTGATGGCACGTTCGCTGGACGCGATGAGCGTCGCCGGGTCGCCCGGGCGGCGGGGCGCGTCCTGCGCGGTGATCGGCAGGCCGGTGACGCGCTCGCAGGCCGAGATCACCTCGCGAACGGAGAATCCGGTGCCGCTGCCGAGGTTGTAGATCCGATGGGTCCCCGCTTCGGCGGTCGCCGAAGCCAGCAGATGGGCCTGAGCGAGGTCGCGGATGTGGATGTAATCGCGGACCGCGGTGCCGTCGGGGGTGGGCCAATCGGTGCCGAAGACCGAGATCGCCTTGCGATGCCCCGCCGCGACCTGCAACACCAGGGGGATGAGATGCGTTTCCACGACCCGGTTCTCGCCGAGGCCACCGTAGGCGCCGGCGACATTGAAGTACCGCAGGCTGGTCGCCGCCAGCCCGTGCGCGACCGCGTAGGAGGTGATGGCGTGGTCGATGGCCAGCTTCGACGCGCCGTACGGATTGGTCGGGCGGGTCGGAGCGTCCTCGGTGATCGGGACCTGCTCCGGTTCGCCGTAGACCGCCGCGGTGGAGGAGAAGACCAGTCGCGGCGTTCCCGCGCGCCGCATGGCCTCCAGCAGTTCGAACGTCTTCACCACATTGCCGTGCCAGTACTTCTCCGGCTGCTGCACCGACTCGCCGACCAGCGACTGCGCCGCGAAATGCAGGACTCCGTCGAAGGGTTCTGCGGCCAGCAGCCGCGGCGCGGCGACCGCCACGTCACCCTCGACGAACCGGGCGGCGGAAGGGACGCCGTCGGCATTGCCGGTGGACAGATCATCGATCACGACCACTTCGTGGCCGGCTTCCAGCAGGACCTGAGCGCAGACGCCGCCGACGTAGCCCGCGCCACCTGTGACGAGAAGTTTCACGCGTCAGGCCAGCTTCACCTGGACGGCGTGCGCCATCTCGTCGGGCAGTTCGAAGCCGTCGTGGCCGGGCACGGTGATGACCACCGACCCCTGTTTCGTCTCCACCGTGACGCGAGCATCAGGGACCACGCCCGCCTCGCGCAGCCGGCCGATGACCTCCGGGTCGGTCTGGATGTGCTCGGCGAGCCTGCGCACGACGACGGCGTGCAGCTGGCCGTGCGGCAGATCGGACAGGCGCAGCAGCGTCTCGTCGGCGGAGGCGGGCGGAATGATGCCCAGCTCGTCGAGGCCGGGGATGGGGTTGCCGTACGGGGAGGTGGTGGGGTGGTTGAGCACCTCGACCAGGCGGCGCTCGACGTCTTCGCTCATCACATGCTCCCAGCGACAGGCCTCCGCGTGCACGTTCTGCCAGTCGAGGCCGATGATGTCGACGAGCAGCCGTTCGGCCAGCCGGTGCTTGCGCATGACCGCGACGGCCATGCTGCGCCCCTTCTCGGTCAGCTCGAGATGACGGTCTCCGGCAACCAGCAGCAAACCGTCACGTTCCATCCGCGCGACGGTTTGGCTCACGGTGGGACCACTCTGTTCGAGGCGCTCGGCGATCCGGGCGCGCAGGGGCACCACGCCCTCCTCCTCGAGGTCGTAGATGGTACGGAGATACATCTCCGTGGTGTCGACCAGATCCTTCACCTGTTACCCCTTCGTCGGCACGAATTCTACCCACGCACGACAGCACCCCCGTGTGCCGGATCGTGTCGCTCCACGCCGCGCACGACATTCCGGCGGCATTGCGGCAACCCGATCGGCGCGCGGCAGGCGGCCATGAGCGTCTTTCTTGTATTTGTACTGCATAGGAACGTTTCGCGGGGTTCCTTGCTTCCCGCTAGCGTTGCGATCATGGCCACTGCACCGCGCGACGAACCTCAGGCGCCGCCCCCGTCCGGGACGAGCCGGGCCGGAACCGTCGTCTGGAGCGAGCGGTTCCTGGATTACACCTGGACTCCGGAGCATCCGATGCAGCCGGCGCGCCTGAAGTTCACCATGGCGCTGGCCGGAAGTCTCGGATTGCTCGAGGGTGTCGAGCTGCTCGAACCCGCCGCCGCCGGACGTCCGGATCTGCTGCGTATCCACACTCCCGACTACCTCGACGCGGTCGAACGCGCCGTGCCGCCGGTCGGTTCGCCGGCCGCGCCGCCCTACGGGCTCGGTTCCCCGGACAATCCGGTGTTTCCGCGTATGCACGAGGCCGCGTCCACGATCGTCGGCGGCACCCTGGCCGCGGCGAGGGAGATCGCCGAGGGCCGCACCAAACGGGCGGTGAGCATCGGCGGTGGCATGCATCACGCGATGGCCGATTCGGCGGCCGGTTTCTGCGTGTACAACGACCCGGCGGTGGCCATCTCCTGGCTGCTGGATCACGGTTTCGACCGGATCGCCTACATCGATGTGGACGTGCACCACGGCGACGGCGTGCAGCGGGCCTTCTACGCCGACCCCCGGGTGCTGACCATCTCGGTGCACCAGCATCCGGCCACCCTGTGGCCCAACACCGGGTGGCCGGAGGAGACCGGCGCGGGTGCGGCGGAAGGCACCTCGATCAACCTGCCGCTGTTGCCCGGCACGCGGGATGCGCAGTGGCTGCGGGGTTTCCACGCGGTGGTTCCTGGCGCGGTGGCGGCGTTCGGTCCGCAGATCGTGGTCAGCCAGTGCGGGGTGGACACGCATCGCGAAGACCCGCTGGCCGACTTGGAACTCACCGTCGACGGACAGCGCGCGGCCTTCCGCGCCATGCGCGAGATCGCCGACCGATATGCCGAAGGACGCTGGCTGGCCGTCGGCGGCGGCGGATACGGCCTGGTCCGGGTGGTGCCACGGGCGTGGACCCACTTGCTGGCCACCGCGTTGGACCGCACCGTCGACCCGGCGACGCCGATTCCGCAGGACTGGATCGACTCGATCCGCGCGGCGGCGCCGCGGGCGGAGCCGCCGCGCACCATGGGCGACGGCGGCGACGTCGCCTACCGTGCGTGGGACGGCCCCGGCGGCACCGGTGAGACCGGTGACGCGCGGGCCGACCGCGCCCAACGTGCCGTCGACATGGCCGTGCTGGCCACCCGCCGAGCGACTTTCGGGTTGCTAGGTCTGGACCCGGAGGACCCTCGTGACTGATTTCCCCGATACCTCGGACACTCCCGCCACCCCGTCCCCACCGCCGCAGCACTGGTTCGCCGACGTGCTGGCCTCCGACGGCGGCGTGGTCCGACTGCGCCCGATCACTCCCGGCGACGCCGAGCGGCTGCAGGAATTCCACGGTGCGCTGTCGGATCGCACCAGGTACCTGCGGTATTTCGGCCCGTACCCGCGGATCTCGCCCAAAGACCTGTACCGCACCACGCATGTCGACTATCACGACCGGGTCGGGCTGGTGCTGGAACTGGGCGAGGCGATCGTCGCGGTGGGCCGCTACGAACTGCTGGAGCGGGACGGGCCGCGCGCGGCGGAAGTCGCGTTCGTGGTCGCCGATGGGCATCAGGGACGCGGGCTGGGCTCGATCCTGCTGGAGCATCTGGCCGGTGCCGCCGCCGAGAACAAGATCGAGACCTTCGTCGCCGAGGTGCTCGCCGAGAACACCGTGATGGTGACGGTGTTCCGGGACGCGGGCTATCAGGTCGAGCGCAGCAGGGACGGATCGGTCCTGCACCTCGAGTTCGCCATCGACCCCACCGAAGCGCTGCTCTCGGTACGCGATTCGCGCGAACGCGCCTCGGAGGCGCGCAGCGTGGGCAATCTGCTCGCGCCGCGGTCGGTCGCCGTGATCGGGGCCACCCCCGCACCGGGACGAGTCGGCGGTGCGGTGCTGACGAATCTGCTGTCGGGTGTGTTCCAAGGACCGGTGTTCCCGGTGAATCCGAACCGCAGATCGGTACGCGGGGTGCGGGCGTACGCCACGGTCCGGGAAATCCCCGACGAGGTCGATCTCGCCGTGGTCGCGGTGCCGCCCGCGGCGATCGGGTCGGTGCTCGACGACTGCATGGCCAAGGGGGTCAAGGGTCTCGTGGTGCTGACCGCGGGTTTCGGCGAGACCGGCGAAGGTGGTCTGGCAGCCGAACGCGAACTAGTGGCCGCGGCCCGTGGTCACGGCATGCGTGTGGTCGGGCCGAGCGCGCTCGGCATCGCGAACACCGACCCGGCGGTCGGCATGAACGCGACCCTCGCCACGGTGCTGCCCGGGCGCGGACGGATCGGATTCTTCTGCCAGTCCGGCCCCTTGGGCGCGGCCATTCTGGGTGAGGCGGCGGCGCGCAATCTCGGCTTGTCGACGTTCGTGTCGGCGGGCAACCGCGCCGACGTCTCCGGCAACGACCTGCTGCAGTACTGGGACAGCGACCCGGACACCGATGTGGTGCTGCTGTATCTGGAGAGCTTCGGCAATCCGCGCAAGTTCTCCCGGATCGCGCGCCGGGTGGCGCGGACCAAACCGATCGTCGCGGTGAGCAGCGGCCGCTCGGTCGCGCAGCCGGCGGGGGACATGGACCGTTCGATCGTGCGGGATCTGTTCGCGCAAGCGGGCATCGTCCAGGTCGACTCGATCTCCGAACTGTTCGACTGCGCCGCGCTGCTGGGCTATCAGCCGCTGCCGCGCGGCTCGCGTCTGGCGGTCGTCGGCAACAGCACGGCGCTCAACTGGTTGGCTATCGACGCGGCGCAGGGCGAGGGCCTGCAGGTCGGCGAGCCGGTCAACCTCGGCCCGCAGGCAACGCCGGGCGCGTACCTGGACGCACTGGTCGCGGCCCTGCGGTCGGACGAGACAGACGCCGTGATAGTGGTTTTCGCGCCCCCGGTGCCGCTGCCGACCGCCGGTTTCGCCGAAGCGATCCGGGCGGCGGCGGCCGCGGTGCCCGACTCGGGCAAACCGATTCTCACGACGTTCGTCGCCGAGCAAGGAATCCCGAACCTGCTCGCGGTACGTGGTCCGGGCGCGACGGCGGCGCACGGATCGATCCCGTCGTATCCCGACCCCGAGCGCGCCGCGCGGGCACTGGCGCGGGTGCGTCGATACGCCGAGTGGCGGACCAGGCCCGTGTCGCCGGTGGTGCGGCCGCAGGGCATCGACACCGACCGCGCGCGCCGATTGGTGGCCGACTGGATGGCCGAGTCGGGCGGTCGGCGGCTCACCGATCTGGAGACGGTGGAACTGCTGGCCTGCTACGGCATTTCGGTTGTGCGATTCCGTGAGGTACGCAGCGCCGAGGAGGCGGTGGCAGCCGCCGAGGAACTCGGCTATCCGGTGGCGGCCAAGGCGACCGGTGAATTGTGGCGGCGCAGGCCGGATCTCACTGGCGTACGGCTCGATCTGTGGCGACCGGAAGCGGTGCGGCAGGGTTACGCGGATCTGGCGGAGTTGTGCGGTGATCCCGTACTACACATCCAGAAGATGGCTACGAAGGGAGTCGGCTGCATTCTGCGCGTGCAGGACGATCCCTCGTTCGGTTCGGTGATCGAGTTCGGATTGTCCGGCCTGATCATCGAATTGCTCGGCGACCGCGCCTACCGGGCGCTGCCGTTGACCGCCGACGAGGCCACGGCACTGATCGACGCGCCGCGAGCCGCGCCCCTGCTGTCGGGCACTCCCGCGAGCCCGCGTGTGGACAAAGCAGCTTTGGCCGAGTTGGCTCAGCGCATTTCGGCCCTGTTCGACGATCTGCCGGAGATGCGGGAACTGTCCTTCGACCCGGTGCTGGCCTCACCGACCTCGGCGGAGATCCTCTACGCGCGTGGCCGTATCGGCCCGGAGCCGAGTCGTTTCGATACCGGTCCGCGTCGGCTCGGCTGAGCACGACGAGCTACCCCGGCCGAGCTGTCCGCCGGAAGTGTGGCGCGGCTGAGACGTCGGCCCACACACGTCACGAGCGAGATCTCCGATAACGGACGATCCCTCCCTCCGCGATCTGGGGATGCCACATTCGTCCTGAGAAAGGCTCAGCTCGCCATGAAGATTCGCAGCCTTGCCCTGTTGTCGTTGCTCGTGACGGTGCTCACCGCGTGTTCCGTCAGCATCGGCACGCCGAAAGTCGAAGAGGCCGAGCTGGAGAAGTCGGTGAAGGATTCGCTCACCGAGAAGGTCGGGCAGGAACCGGACGCCATCGACTGCCCCGGCGATCTCACCGGCAAGGAAGGAACGACCATGCGTTGCACGCTGACCGCGGGCGGGGACAGCCTCGGTGTGATGCTGACGGTGACCTCGGTCGACGGGGGCACCGTGAAGTACGACATCGCGGTGGATCAGAGCTGAGCCCACCGGACCGACGTGGGGGAAGTACGACACCGCCGACCGGCTCGCGCGATACCCGGAGGGGACGGGCACGCGCGCTTACCGGTCGGCGCGGAGAGGTGACCAGAGCGGAAACGGGTCACCGAGCCGAACGCCGGCGCTGTCTCGACGCAGCCGGCGCCGGGAATGATCAGCTGGCGTAGGCGCGGAGCCGATCGGCCCGCTCGCCCTTGCGCAGCTTCGCCATGACTTCACGCTCGATCTGGCGCACCCGCTCGCGAGACAGACCGAAGAGCTTGCCGATCTGGTCCAGCGTGCGCGGCTGGCCGTCGTCCAAGCCGAATCGCAGCCGGATGACCTGCTGTTCGCGCTCGTCCAAGGTGGCGAGCACGCTACGTACGTCATGGTGCAGCAGGCCTGCGATGACCGCGGACTCGGCCGAGGTGGCCTCGGAATCCTCGATGAAATCGCCCAGCGGGGCCTCTTCATCGTTGCCGACCGGCATGTCCAGGCTCACCGGGTCACGGCTGTGGTCGAGCAGATCGGAGATCTTGTCGACCGGGATGCCGGATTCGCGGGCCAGTTCCTCGTCGGTGGCCTCGCGCCCCAGTTGCTGGTGCAGTTCGCGCTTGATCCTGGCCAGCTTGTTCACCTGCTCGACGAGGTGGACGGGCAGGCGGATGGTGCGGCTCTGGTCGGCCATACCGCGGGTGATGGCCTGCCGGATCCACCAGGTGGCGTAGGTGGAGAATTTGAAGCCCTTGGCATAGTCGAACTTCTCCATGGCACGGATCAACCCGAGGTTGCCCTCCTGGATCAGGTCGAGCAGCGGCATGCCGCGGCCGGTGTAACGCTTGGCGAGCGAGACAACAAGGCGCAGGTTGGCTTCCAGCAGATGAGACCGGGCGGCCTGACCGTCGCGCACGATGATCGCGAGATCACGCTTGCGGGTCGCCGACAGTCGCTTGCCGGTTTCCAGCAGGTTTTGCGCGTAGAGGCCCGCCTCGATGCGCTTGGCCAGCTCGACCTCATCGGCAGCGGTGAGCAGCGCGGTGCGGCCGATCCCGTTCAGGTACACGCGTACCAGGTCGGCGGCAGGGCTCTGAGCGTCGAGGTCCGAATCGCTGATGCGCACACGAGTGGTGGCGGGGCTTGTCATGACTTGCCTCCTGTCGGTGGTGTCTCACTCCGATAAACGGACCCGACAGGAAGAAAGTTCCCCGTTACGGCTGGCGTAAACCGCTCTGAGCAGCGGTTTTCGCCCCTCTCGTCTGAGAAGTTCCTGAGAAGCACCGCAGCGCGGGGACAATCTCCCGCCAGGACCCGCACCGACCGGCGCGCGGTCGCCGTGCGATCACACGGGCCTGATCAATCCGTGCCGTACCAATCCGGTGACCACGGACAACGCGTCGGCCGCGAACTCGGCGCTCACCTCCTCGGATCCGTGCGCGAGCGCCAGCAGCTCGATCAGCTCGTACAACGGCAGGCCCTCGGCCTGCATTCCCGCCAGCAGTGCGATCGTGGCCTCATCCACTTCATGCTGCCAGCGGGGCCCGTCGCCGCGATGCAGCCGCGCCACCTCCGGCGCCCACCCGTCGGCGCCCCGCAGATACACCCGTTCCAGCGCGGTCGCCGGGTCCACGGCGAAACGCGAAGACCAGGCGAGACTTTCGTCACCGGAGACAGCGCGCAACCAGGCCGAGCGCTCGAAATACCGGACGGCCTCCTCGCCGAGCGGATCGTCGAAGCCGTGGGTGAGATCCTCGGCGAGCAGTTCGGTGGGCCCGTCGATGCTGCGCAGGTAGACGAAACCGAACCCGATTCCCTCGACGTCGGCGGCCTCGAAAGCCTCCAGCCAGCGCTCCGCGCGAGCCTGCGCCGCCGGATCGCGCGGATCCGCCCCCGCGTCCCGCAACCAGGTGCCCACATACAGCGCGGGATCGGCGACGTCACGTTGCACCACCCAGGCGTCCACGCCGTGGGCGGGCAACCAGGACGAGACCCGCCCGCGCCAGTCCTCGTTCTCGACATGGACCCAGGCGGCGAGCATCGCGGCGGTGCCACCGGGGGCGAGCAGGTCGGCGGCCTGCGCGATCACCAATTCGCTCGCGCCGTCGAGCGCTAGGCCGGAATCGCGATAGGTGTGCTCGACGCGCCCGGGGCCCACCACGAAGGGGGGATTGGCCACCACCTGGTCGAAGCGCCTGCCCCGCACTGGTTCGAACCACGAACCCTCCACCAGTTCGATGTCCAGCTCGTTGAGCGCCGCGGTGGCCTCGGCCAGCCACAACGCCCGCGGATTGACATCGGTGGCGGTGACGCGCCGCGCGTAGGAGGTGGCGTGCACCGCCTGTACGCCACAGCCGGTGCCGAGATCGAGCACCGTGCCGACCGGCCGGGTGGGTGTGGCGCGCAGCAGCGAGAGGGAGGCGTGGCCGACGCCGAGGACGTGCTCCTCGGTCAGGGTGCGCCGGTGCATCGAATCGTCGAGGTCGGACAGGACCCATCGGGTGCCCGCGCCCACGTCCAGCGGCCGCAGGTCCAGCGCCGCCCGCACCTGGTCGCCGTCGCGGTCGAGCAGGCCCGCGGCGACCGCGCGGTCGATTTCCACGGGCGCGAGCGCCCCGGCCACCTCCCGTTCGGGCAGCGCGTCGCCGAGCAACAGAAGGCGGATCAGCGTGCCCAGCTCCCCGGCCCGGCGTGCCGCGCGGCGCACCGGCACCGGCTCCGACCGGCCCAATGCCGCGTGCGCGTCGCCGAGTACCTCGAGCAGGGTGTCGGCGTCATAGCCCACCCTGGTCAGCGCGGTCCGCAGGTCCGGGCACAGCGCGGTGAGCAGCGATCCGGTGGTCGTCGATCGGTTCGTAGACACACCGGTACTCTGCCACCGCGACCACCGGGCGCGGATCGAGCGCCCACTGTGTCATGGGACCTCGACGTGGTGGACGTCCCCGTGCCGGGCCTGTCGTCCGTGCGTCCGTGCGTCCGTGCCGCGGCCGATCAGACTCCGCTGGGATCGCGTCCGGTGACGCAGTACAGCGCGTCGGCCGGATCGCTCAGGACGATCCAGTGCTCATGACGCTCCACCACGGTCGCGCCGAGCGACTCGTGCCACACGGCGGTGGCTTCGATGTCGCTCGCGGCCAAGTCGACATGCGCGCTGGTCGGGCGGTTCTCCCCGAGGCGCTGCAACAACAGCTGCACGGGTAGCTGCTGTTCCCCGGAGCGCAGGCGGGCGAATTCCGGCCGCCTGCCGGGCTGGAATGCCCACCCCGTCAGCAGCTTCCAAAAGCGGGTCTCCACCTCGTGGTCGAGCGGGCCGATATCGAGGCACACCTGGTCCAGGCGCGAGAACGTGCCGTCCGGGGCCCGGACGGCGGGTGCGGGCGTGCTCCTCGCGCGGCCGCTGGGCGTCAGGCAGAACGTCTGGCCGCCGGGGGAGCGCAGCACGGCGTAGTCCGGATGGTTGGCGACCAGCTCCGCCCCGAGGTCGAGGGCGGTGCGGACAGCGGAGGGGATGTGGTCGACGTCCAGGTCGAGGTGCACACCGCCCAGGCCGGTCACCGCTTGCATCTTGACGCTCGCCGCGGCGAACAGCGCGGGATCGGGCAACAAGGTGAGGAACTCGTCGTTCGGACCGCGCCGAGGGGAGAGCTCGGTGCCGGTGACCGTGGACCAGAACTTCGCGCAGTCGTCGAAACGCTGCGTCGGGCGGTCCAGGAAGACCCAGATCCACCGAATCATGTGCACTCCTGTCTTGTCGCCCGCAACAACGGTGATCGTGGTGCGCGAGGTCCCATGCGACCCCAGGTATGCGTGCCAGCCTTGTCGAGAAGATACCGGCGCTCCCGCGTTTGGCGCGAATTCGATGGTATGTGGCATTTCCGCCACTCGTTGCGTGGACATAGTTCCGGCAGGCTCATCGCGTGACCGAACTGCGGACGCCGCCCCCGAATTCCCTCGATACCGCGCCGCGCCGGCGCGTGCATCCGGCATGGCCGGTCGCGGGCGTCGGTTTCATCGCGCTGCTGGGCGCGGCCGGGTTCCGGTCGGTGCCCGGCGTGCTGATGGACCCGCTGCACGAGGAGTTCGGCTGGTCACACGCAACCATCGGGACCGCCGTTTCGCTGAATCTGCTGCTCTACGGGCTGATCTCCCCGTTCGCCGCCGCGCTGATGGACCGTTTCGGCATCCGCAGGGTGGTGACCTGTGCACTGCTGCTGGTCGCGGCGGGCAGCGGGCTGACGGTGTTCATGACCCGGCCTTGGCACCTGGTGCTGACCTGGGGGCTGCTGGTCGGAGTGGGTGTGGGGTCGATGTCGATGCCGTTCGTCGCGACGATCACCGGCCGGTGGTTCGTGCGTCAGCGCGGTCTGGTCACCGGGGTGCTCACCGCCGCGGGCGCGACCGGACAGCTGATCTTCCTTCCGCTGGTGTCGGCGCTGGCCCACGCGCACGGCTGGCGGGTGCCGTCGTTGATCGTCGCGGGCGCCGCGGTGGCGGTGGCGCCGCTGGCGCTGCTGTTCATCCGGGACTATCCCAGTGACCTGGGCGTGCGAGCCTATGGCGCCGAGCCGGACAGCGCGGTGGGCCTGCGGGTACCCGCCGCCGGTGGGGCATCGCGGGCGCTCACGGTGCTCGCCACCATCGCCCGCCGTCCCGGCTTCTGGTTGCTCGCGGGCGGGTTCGCGGTCTGTGGCGCGTCCACCAACGGTTTGGTCGGTACCCATTTCGTCACTGCCGCGCACGACCACGGCATGCCGCCGACCACCGCGGCGAGCCTGCTGGCCGTGGTCGGCATCTTCGACGTGGCGGGCACCATCGCCTCGGGCTGGCTGACCGACCGCATGGACCCGCGTTACCCGCTGATCGGCTACTACACGCTGCGCGGTCTGTCGCTGCTGATCCTGCCCGCGCTGCTCGGGCCGGGCATCCAGCCCGGTCTCTGGGTGTTCATCATCTTCTACGGCCTGGACTGGGTGGCCACGGTGCCGCCGACGGTCGTGCTGTGCCGCGAACTGTTCGGCGCCGATGGTCCGGTCGCGTTCGGCTGGGTGTTCGCCGCCCACCAGATCGGCTCGGCGGTGGCGGCCACCGGTGCCGGCGTCATCCGCGACCTCCAGGGCAGCTACGACCTCGCCTGGTATCTGGCGGGCGGTCTGTGCGGGGCCGCCGCGGTGATGTCGGCGGTCATTCGCCGAGTTCCGGTCCTCGGCGGGGCGCTCGGCTCGCGGTGAGCGGGCCGTGGAGAACTCAGCCGTCGATGGCGTTGTGCGAACGCGACTCGATGGCGGTGCGGGGACGGTCCCAGCGACTGGGCTCGTCTTTGCGGCGGGGCGGGCGATCGTTGGCGATGAGCACCGCGATCCAGGGCAGCGGGATCGACGCGACGATGATCAGGATGGACAGCAGCGGATTGCCGAACGTGCTGTAGGCGATCGCGGCAAGAACCAGGCACGGTATACGGAACGCCATGATGATCGTGTACCGGCGCACCCGGGCCCGGTGCTGATCTTCGAGAGAGGGCGCCGCCTCGGTGATCAGCACCGGGTGCTTGTCGTCATTGCCCGGGAAGTATCCGGGGGAACGGCGGGGCTGCGTCGGCATCGTCACGTCGGGGTGCTCTTCGCGGTCGCGGCCGTCGGCGGAGGGGGAATCGCCGTTCTGCTGCATACCCCGAGTCTTCCACTCGCGCTCGATCCGCGCACATACGGTCGTCTTCTGCTCCGAGATCGGGGGGCACATCCGATGCGATCGCGCGATCGGCTCCGCTCGGAGGACGTGGTCACCGCTGATGCGGCACCGTGCTCGGCCCGGTACCGCGCGATGCGGCATCATGGAATGCGTGAGCACCGACACCATGGTTCGCCCGGATACGACGACCGACGAGACGACGGGCGACGACACCCCGAAGTTCTTCCACTACGTGAAGAAGGACAGGATCGCCGAGAGCGCCGTCATGGGCACCCACGTGGTCGCGCTGTGCGGAGAGGTCTTCCCGGTGACCCGCTCGCCCAAGCCCGGCTCTCCGGTGTGCCCGGAGTGCAAGAAGGTCTACGACGGCCTACGCAAGGGCGAGTGAGACCTACAACTCGCCGGGCGAGGACTTCGCTCCGCGTAGACCGAACATCGCGTGCGAGCCGTCGGGCCCGGCCTCGTCCGGGCCCGCGGCGGCCTCGTTCCGGTCTGCCGTGTCCTCGTCGGCTCCGGCCTCTCCCTCTCCGCGCACCTGGCTGGCGATCCACTCCTTCACCTGCTCCATGCGCGTCGCCCGGGCGGGCCAGAACTCCTGTACCGCCGCGTTGAACTCCGCGCCCAGGATCACCGCGAAGCCCAGGAAGAACGTGAACAGCAGGAACGCGATCGGCGTCGCCAGCGCACCGTAGGTGACGCCGGTGCGGGTGACCCAGGACAGGTAGCGGCGCAGCACGTCGCTGGCCGCCATGAAGAAGACCCCGGCCACCAGGGCCCCGCCGAAGAGCCGGTGCCAGGGCAGCGAAGTGTGCAGCGCCAGCTTGTACAGCGTGGTCAGCCCGACGATCAGCAGCAGGCCGACGCCCGGGTAGTAGAAGAAATCCAGCAGTCCCAGTCCGGTCGCCCGCCAAGCGGTGGGCAGCACCCGCCCGATCAGCGTCGGCCCCAGCGCCACCAGCGGCAGGATGAACACCGACGCCACCAGGAACAGCACATACAGCAACAGTGCGAAGATGCGCTGCCACACCGGGTGCCGTGCGTCCTGCTGGTCGTGTGCCTCCACGATCGAGTCGACGAAGGTCGCCATCGCCGACGATCCGGCCCACAGCGACAGCACGAAGCCCACCGACACCACCGCGCCGCGCCCACGCCCGAGGACGTCCTGCACCGTGGGTTCGATGAGGTCGGAGACCACGTTCGCGCTGAACAGGTCCTGGCTGAACGCGATGATCTTGGACTCGACGATCTGCACCGTGTCCGGGCCGAACCAGCCGCCGACGTAACCGAGGCTGCCGAGTACCCCGAGCAGCAGCGGCGCCAGGGAGAGCGTCTGCCAGAACGCCGCCGCGGCCGACTTGGCGAAGATGGAATCCGCCCAGGCCTTCCGTGCCACCCGCATGATCAGCGCGGCGGCGCGCCTGCTCACCACCGCCGCCCGCGCGCCTGCGCGGTCGGTCCAGGTGGGGGCGCGCACGGCGGCGGCGCGGGGCGACAGTGCGTCGGTCCGCGGCGGATCGCCCGGGAGGGCGCGGTGCTCGGTCATCGTTCTTACAGCATCGCGCACTTCGGCGATCGGCATCGGACTGTGCGCGCGACGTGTCGATTCGCATCGGGTGAACGGCCGGTGTCCTGGCTGGTGGCCGTGTGATGCCCGTCGCGCCCGCCGCGTCGGTTTGGCGACACACCGTGGCGGGCCGCTAGGGTCGTCTGCGTGACTGGGTCGGGTGGCGCCGCTGTGGCGGGACAAGCAGAGACGCCGGGCGATTCGACAGCGGCGAGTACCGTCGTCGGCGGCTCGCTCCGCGCCTGGCAGCGACGGGCGCTGACGAAGTATCTGGCCACCGGGCCGCGGGACTTCCTCGCCGTGGCCACCCCGGGCGCGGGCAAGACCACCTTCGCGCTGCGGGTGGCCGCCGAACTGCTGGCCGACCGCACCGTGGACCAGATCACCGTGGTGGCGCCGACCGAGCATCTCAAGCATCAGTGGGCGCAGTCCGCCGCCCGCGCCGGGATCGCACTGGACTCACGGTTCTCCAATTCCACCGGCGGCACCTCGGGTGACTATCACGGCGTCGTGGTTACCTACGCGCAGGTCGCCGCGCATCCTTTCCGTCATCGCGTGCGCACCGAAAACCGCAGGACGCTCGTCGTTCTCGACGAGATCCATCACGCCGGAGACGCCAAGAGCTGGGGCGAGGCGACCGCCGAGGCATTCGGCGACGCCACCCGCCGCCTCGCGCTGACCGGTACACCGTTCCGCAGCGACGACAGCCAGATCCCGTTCGTCGTCTACGAACCCGACGAGTCCGGGTTCCCGAAGTCCCGTGCCGACCACACCTACGGTTACGCCGAGGCCCTCGCCGACGGCGTGGTGCGGCCGGTGGTCTTCCTGGCCTATTCCGGCGAGGCGCACTGGCGCGACAGCGCGGGGGAGGAGTATTCCGCGCGCCTCGGCGAGCCGCTGAACGCCGAACAGACCGCCCGCGCCTGGCGGACCGCGCTGGATCCGGCGGGCGACTGGATCTCCGCTGTGCTGCGCGCCGCCGACATCCGGCTGCGCCAGAAGCGCGCCTCCGGTATGCCGGACGCGGGCGGTCTGGTGATCGCCACCGACCAGGACCGTGCCCGCGACTACGCGGAACTGCTCGAACACATCTCGGGTGAGAAGCCCGCGCTGGTGCTCTCCGACGACCCGGCCTCCTCCAACCGGATCGCCGAATTCAGCAACAGCACCCAGCCCTGGATGGTCGCGGTCCGCATGGTGTCCGAGGGCGTCGACGTCCCGCGCCTGGCTGTCGGGGTGTACGCGACCAGCGCCTCCACCCCGCTGTACTTCGCACAGGCGATCGGGCGGTTCGTGCGTGCCCGCAAACCCGGCGAGACCGCGACCGTGTTCCTGCCGTCGGTGCCGGTGTTGCTGGATCTGGCCGCCCAGTTGGAGTTGCAGCGCGACCACGTCATCGGCAAGCCGCACCGGGAGAAGAACGGCCTCGACGACGACCTGCTGATCGAGGCGAACAAGCAGCAGGACGAGCCGGGCGAGCAGGAGAAGTCCTTCGTCGCGCTGGCCGCCGACGCCGAACTCGACCAGGTGATCTACGACGGATCCTCCTTCGGTACCGCGACTTTCGCCGGCAGCGACGAGGAGGCCGATTACCTGGGGATTCCGGGTCTGCTGGACGCCGAGCAGATGCGCGCGCTGCTGCGCGAGCGGCAGGCCAAACAGGTTTCCGAGCGCAGTGTTCCCGGGCCCGTCCCCGATCCCGGCGCGCAGGTGGCCGGAGCCGCGGAGCGGGTCGCCACGGCCGATCGGCTGGGCGAACTGCGACGTGAACTCAACAGCCTGGTGGCGATGCATCACCATCGCACCGGGAAACCGCACGGGGTGATCCACGGCGAGTTGCGCCGCGAGTGCGGTGGGCCACCGACCGCGCTGGCCTCCGCCGAGCAACTCGGTGAGCGCATCGCCGCGCTGCGCCGGAAGTAGCCCGCGTCAGCCGGCGGGCCAGGCGGTCATGGCGCAGTCGATGGACGCGGTGAGCTCCGCCGCCGACGCGCCGTCGCGTGCCTGGATGGACAGGCCGTAGAGGACCGTGGTGTAGAAACCGGCCAGTGCCGCGGTATCGGTGCCTTCCGGTAGGTCGCCCTCGGCGACGCCGCGATCGAGCCGCCGCCGGAGGTCTTCGGTGGTGTCGCGGCGCTTGTCGATCAGGAAGTCGCGGATGCCGGTGTTGCGGGTGGTGTAGGTGGATCCCGCGAGCACGACCATGCACCCGTGCGGCTTGTTCTCCTCGGTGTAAGCCCTCGCGTTGTCCCGCAACATCGCCTCGACAGCCGCCCGCGCGGTCGGCTCCTCGCGCAAGGCGCGGGCGGTGTAGCCGCCGTCGGTGTGCCCGTAGAGTTCCACGGCCGCGCGGAACAGCGCCTCCTTGCCCCCGAACGCGGCGTACAGGCTGGGGGAGTTGATCCCCATCGCGGTGGTGAGGTCGCTCATCGAGGTGCCCTCGTAGCCGTGCTCCCAGAACACTTCCATGGCACAGCGCAACGCCGCGGTGCGATCGAAGGCACGCGGTCGTCCCCGTTCAGCCATGCCGGACCTTTCTGTGTCGATCGTTAAATATACCCCTTGACACCCGTATGGCCGATCCGCTTGGCTATTTATGTATTGATCGACACAAAAATTGGAGGAGTACCTATGCCGGACCTCACGGGCAAGGCCGCGCTGGTCACCGGGGGCAGCCGCGGGATAGGGGCGGCGATCGCGCGCCGCCTCGCCGCGGCGGGCGCGGACGTGGCACTGACCTACCAGCACGCCGAAGGCCAGGCGAAGGCGGTGGTAGGTGATGTGCGGGCGCTGGGCCGCCGAGCCGTCGCGATCCAGGCCGACAGCGCCGATGCCCTGGCCGTGCGCGCGGCGGTGGACCGCGCCGCGGCCGAACTCGGCGGGCTGGACATCCTGGTCAACAACGCGGGGATCTTCCCGGCGAAGCCGTTCGAGGAGTTCACCCTCGCGGAGATCGACAACGCGCTCGGCGTGCACGCCCGCGCCGCGTTCGTCGGTGCGCAGGCCGCGGTCGCGCACATGACCGACGGCGGCCGGATCATCAGCATCGGCACCAACCTCACCGATCACGCGCCGTTCGACGGTCTGGCGCTCTACAACCTCAGCAAGTCGGCGCTCAACGGCTTCACCAAGGCGCTGGCGCGCGAACTGGGCCCGCGTGCGATCACGGTGAACCTCGTCCAGCCGGGCTCCACCGACACCGACATGAACCCCGTCGACGGCGCGCACGCGCAGCGGCAGCGTGACCTGACCGCGCTGGGTCGCTTCGGCGCCGCCGACGATGTCGCGGCGGCGGTGGCCTTCCTGGCCGGGCCGTCCGGTCGCAGCGTGACCGGCGCGTTCCTCACCGTGGACAGCGGCACCAACGCCTGATCATCCGGAGAAATACCGTCCCGGCGGGATGCCGACCGCCCGCCGGAACGCCGCGACGTAAGCGCTCGGCGTCCCGTAGCCGACCCGGCCCGCGATCCGGGCGACCGGCAGACCCGCGGCGAGCAGCGGCAGCGAAGCGGCCAGCCGGGCCTGCGTGCGCCACTGGCCGAAGCCCAGCCCGGTCTGCGACACGAACAACCGGGCCAGCGTGCGCGGGCTGGCGGCGACGTCGACGGCGAACTCGGCGAGCGTGCGCGGGTCGGCCGGATCGGCGGCGAGCGCGTCGGCCACCTGCCGTGCCCGGGGATCGGTGGGCAATCGCGCACCGACCGGAATCACCTGGACGGGCTCGAGCAGATCGAACACGACCGCCTCGGCCCGCGCTCGCTGCTCCCGGCCGGTGTCGGCCGTGGTGAGCAGGTCGAACAGTTCGTGCAAGAGCCGGGTCACGCGCAACATGGTCGGCACGGCGAACTCGACCGGACAGCGGCGGGGGTCGAGGAAGATGCCGCGCATCGCGGCGCCGTCGGAGGTGCCGGTTCGGTGCGCGACGCCCGCGGGGATCCACAGCGCCCTGGTCGGCGGTAGCACCCAGCGGTTGTCGTCCACCTCGACCGCGAGGACGCCGCGCGAGGCCCAGGCGATCTGGTGTTGCGGATGCTCGTGCCGCTCGAACCAGTGCCTGGCGGGCAGCACCCCGACCCCGAACACCATGGCGGTCGCGCCCGCCGGGGCGGGATGGACTACGGCGTGGCCGTTCTGCGACACAATTTGTCACCGTAGCCTGTCGTGCCCGGCGCGATCCGTTCCTAGCGTCACAGGCATGGCGATGAACATATTTCACCGATTGGTGTGCCGCTCGTCGATGTGGGAGAAGACCAGCGCGACGCGCATTGTGCCGTGGGCGCTGTCCGGCCTCGACCTGGGCGCCGACACCGTGGAGATCGGTCCCGGCTACGGCGCCAACGTCTCCGCGTTACTGGCCCGGACCTCGGCGCTCACCGGTGTCGAAATCGATCCGGCGTTGGCGACCCGGCTACGCGAGCGGCACGGCGGAGCGATGACGGTGATCGACGGCGACGGCGCCGACATGCCCTTGCCCCCGGGAGGATTCGACTCCGTGGTCTGCTTCACCATGCTGCACCACGTGCCGACACCCGGCAGGCAGGACGCGCTGTTCGCCGAAGCCCTGCGGGTCCTGCGCCCGGGCGGGGTCTTCGCGGGCAGCGACGGGCTCGACGGCCGCCTGTTCCGGCTCATGCACCTCGGCGACACCTGTGTGCCCGTGCCGCCGGAGACCGCCACCGACCGGCTGCGCCGGATCGGCTTCACCGATGTGCGGATCGACATCGGCGCTTCGAGCTTCCGCTTCCGCGCCATACGGCCTGAGTGAGGTCCAGTACGTCGCCGACATGGCCGTGGGGCGGTCGAAACCATCGCCGTCGAACGGACCGGATCGGACTTGTCAGGTCGGGGCGGATCACATTCGTACTCGCGGTCTGTCGAGGAATTTTCGGCTGGGCGGCGTTGCGCCGACGACGCCGAGTCACGGCTATGTCGCTCTCGCCAGTGGCCCGTACCACCGCGACGGGCGCGTCAGCTGTCGCCCGGCCGTTCAGTCGGGCGTCGTTGTGAAGAATCGCCGCGGGTCCAGCGCACTGATCGGCGTCCACCGCGCCTGCGGTGCGGGCTCGTCCGAATCCGTCGGCGCGGCAGCGAAATAATCCTGGATCGCCAAAGCGAGGCGCGGATTCTCGTCGACTTGGCGCGCCATCTCGTAGTAGACGGCCAGGACGTGGACGCACCGGGCCTTGCGCGCCGTGCACGAGCAGTCGGTGCCCGCGAGCTGTGGCCCGAGCGCGATCCCGGCCGCGCTGATCGCGCGGTGCGTGTCGTCGGTCAGCAGGGTCGGGTCCGGCGCGATCGCGGCTATCGCGGTGATCGTCTGCCGGGACAGCGGCGCTACCTCCACGTGGGTCAGCGACGCCTCGCCGCCGCGGTGGATGGTGGCCCGCACCACCCGGCCCTCGACGGTGGCTCGCACGCCGTTGTTGCGGGCGACGCTGCGCGCGCGGGGCAGTAGCGGGTCCGGCCGGGTCTGGCGCAGCGGCTCGGCCAGCCGCACCCAGTCCATGCCCCACGCCGTGTAGCCGAATTCGTTGTCCGCCATCAATTCTCCCTCTTTCGCCGCAGGACCTCGATCAGCCGGTCGTCGTCCAGGGCGGCCAGGACGGCGATGCCCGCCGCGTCGCCCAGGTCGCGCAGCGCGGCCTTGCGGTCGTGCATGCCCGCGATGTGCTCCTCCACGGTGGTGGCCGAGGTGAGTGTGGTGACGGTGACCGTGCGGGTCTGGCCGATCCGGTGGACCCGGTCGGAGGCCTGGGCCTCCACCGCGGGGTTCCACCAGCGATCGAAGTGGACGACGTCGGCGGCGCGGGTCAGCGTGAGCCCGGTGCCCGCCGCCCGCAGGCTGAGCACCAGCACCGGCGGTCCGTCCTCGGCTTGGAACCGCGTGACGATCTCGGCGCGCTCGGCCTGAGAGAGCCCGCCGTGGAAGAAGGGCGCCCGCACTCCGAACTGTTCGGCGAGGTGCCGCACCAGCAGCTCACCGGTCTGGCGGTACTGCGTGAAGATCAAGGTCGGACTGTCGGTTTCGAGATTGGTGGCGACGATGTCGGTGCACAGGTCGAGTTTTCCGGAGCGGCCGGCCAGTTCGTGGAGCTCGCCGGTGATCAGCCCGGGATGGTTGCACACCTGCTTGAGAGCGGTCAGCGCCGCGAGCACGCGGCCGTGGCGCTCGATGCCCGCGCCGAATCCGTCCTCGACGGCTTTGTCGAGCAGGTGGTCGTAGAGCCGCTCCTGTTCGGCGGTGAGGTCGCAGAGCAGGTCGCTGTGGATCTTCGCGGGCAGCGCTGCGGCGACCTGGCTCTTCGTGCGGGCCAGCACCACGGGTTCGATGGTGTCGCGCAGACGCGCCGCGGCGGCGGCCGAACCCTCGTGGATCGGCCGCACGAAACGGCGCCGGAACTGCGTCCGGTGCCCGAACAGCCGGGGCGCCACCAGGTGCAGCAGGGCCCACAGCTCCTCGAGGTGGTTCTCGACCGGCGTGCCGGTCAGCGCCACTGTCGCGGCCGCGTCGATCGCGCGCGCGGCCTTCGCGACCTGGGTGCGTGGATTCTTCAGCGCCTGCGCCTCGTCGAAGACGGCTGTCGCCCAGTCGCGCTGCGTCAGCAGCCGTCCGTGTAGCCGCAAGGTCGGATAGCCGGTGACGACCACGGTGGCGGGGTCGGTGTCGAGGGCGCCGCCGCGCCAGACGGCGACCCGCAGTCCCGGCGCGAACCGGCCGATCTCGTGTGCCCAGTTGCCGACCAGTGAGGTCGGGCACACCACCAACTGTGGACCGGTCGCGGCGCGGTCGAGCAAGAAGCCGATGGCCTGCACGGTCTTGCCGAGCCCCATCTCGTCGGCGAGCACCGCGCCCCCGTGCGCGGCCACGGTCTCGCGCAGCCAGCCGATTCCGCGGGCCTGGTAGGGACGCAGGCGCGCTTTCAGCGTCGACCGCAGATCCGCGGTGAGGGCCTCGGTGTCGTGCAGTACGCGCAACGCCCGGTGCGCGGAGACGACCGCCGTGCCGGACGCGTCGGGCACGGCATGCGCGGCGATGGGCAGGGCATCGGTCTCCGGGCCGGGCGGCTCCCCGGCCAGTGCGGAGCGCACGATGCGCTGCCAGGCCGAGACGGACTCTCCGGCGTGCTCGAGCGTCGAGTCGGCGAAGGTCGCGGGATCCACCAAGACGGCGTCGACGTCGGTGACCTCCAGGGTTCCGTCCGCGGCGGCCGGGACGGCCAGCGCGACGGTCGCGCGGTCACCCGGTCCGGACGGGGCCGGATCCGTGGCGTGTCCCGCCCAGGTCCAGAGTGCGAACATGTGCCGATCCGGTAGGTAAGTGGCATGTGTGCTGGGCAGGACGCACCCCTTGAATCAACGTATGGCGTACGGAGTAAATTGACAACGTACACCGTACCGAATTTTGTTCCGAGGAGCCGGTGAGCGACGACGTCACACCCGACCAGGCCAGGCAGCTGATGAGCTTGCTCTGGCGGCACGAGCTTCCGCCGCGGCCGGTCGGGCGCGGTCCGAAGCAGACGGTCACCGTCGACGCGGTGGTCGCGGCGGCGGTCGCGCTCGCCGACCGGGAGGGCTACGAGAAGGTCACCATTCGCACGGTCGCCGCCGAACTGGGGCTGCGGCCGATGAGTTTGTACACCTACGTGCCGAGCAAGGACGCGCTGACGGTCCTGATGGTCGACGCGGTCGCCGACGAGGACCCACCGATACCGGCGGATCTACCGCCGCGTGAGCGCTTGGCCGGGGTGGCCCGCCGGGTCCGTGCGGAGTTCGTCGCGCACCCCTGGCTGCTCGAGGTGCCGCCCTGGCGGCTCGTGCTCGGGCCGGGACGGATGCGCCGCTATGAGCGGCAGCTCGCCGCGATCGAGGGGCTCGGCATGCCGGATGTGGTGATGGACCGGGTGATCGCCGTGCTGTCGGAGTTCGCCGCCGGTAACGCGCGCATGGCGGTGGCAGCTGCCCGCGAGAACGGGCGGATGAGCGACGCGGAGTGGTGGGAGGTGCACGGGCCGCTGCTGGCCGAGGTCATGCCGCCGAGCCGGTTCCCGCTCTCGTCGCGCGTCGGTGCGGCGGTCGGCGAGCTGTACCAGGCGCCCGCCGACCCGGACGGTGCGTTCGAATACGGCCTGGCCAGGCTGTTGGACGGCATCCTCGCCTGCGTGTCCGGGGACTGATCGCCGCCCGGACACGCCGGCAGCGGGCGACCTGTTGGTCGCCCGCTGCCGGTGGAAACGGTGTTCTGTTGTCCGATGCTGTTGTGTCAGGACGCGAGGAGCGAATCAGAGGGCGGGAGCGGACTCCGTGTCGATCACGGCGTCCAGCTCACGCAGCCGATCCATGTGTTCGTTCGCGTGGTGCTGGCAGAAGAGCAACTCTCCACCTGCGGGCAGTACGGCACGCACTCGGGCAGCCGCCCCGCAGCGGTCGCAACGATCGACCGCGGTCAGTGGG
This sequence comes from Nocardia arthritidis NBRC 100137, assembly GCF_001612765.1. Lineage (GTDB taxonomy): Bacteria > Actinomycetota > Actinomycetes > Mycobacteriales > Mycobacteriaceae > Nocardia > Nocardia arthritidis. The sequence continues at coordinate 59,921 of NZ_BDBB01000011.1, read as the reverse complement.
GTGCTTGTCAGGGTTCCTGGCATGACTCCTCCGTCCTGGCTCCCGGTCCCGACGACCGTTCACCTGGTGTGGGGCCCGTGGTCACTCACCACGAGCTCGCTACCGCTACTTCCCAGCAGGGGTATGACTACTCTGTCAGACGTTCGGGACGGGGGACTTTGTTCCCGCGTATGAAGCAGTGTGTTTTCGATAACACGACCTGGGATTTCGCTACGGGCGAACGCCACAGGTCATGTCGCCGATGTGCACTGCGTCACACCTCGATCGACCGATCCAGTTGTCTACCGGGAGATTACCCGTGACCTATGACACTCACACGCTTGTTCACCTATGCACTTCGGAGGAATGGCTTTCCGCTCGGCAAACGGGGGAGTACCGTGCGCCCTCGCTCGCCGAAGCGGGATTCATCCACCTCTCGGCGCCGCAGCAGGTGCACCTGCCCGCGAACCGATTGTTCCGAGGACGGCGCGATCTGGTGTTGTTGCGTATCGACCCCGATCGGGTCGGGTCACCGATCGAATGGGAGCCGGGCGTGCCGACCGATCCGGAAGCGATGCTCTTCCCGCACCTGTACGGGCCTTTGCCGGTGGCCGCGGTCACGGGCGTCGAGGAGTACCTGCCCGGGGCGGACGGGACATTCGCCCCCTTGGCGGAGTGACTATCGGTCGCGGATCTCGCGCGCCACGATGGCGGCTTGAACCCGCGACCGCACACCCAGTTTCGTCAGGACCCGGGAGACATGCGTCTTGACGGTCGTTTCGCCGATGAACAGGCGGCCCGCGATCTGCGCGTTGGACAGGCCGTCGCCGAGACAATCGAGCACTTCGCGTTCCCGGTCGGTGAGTTCGTCGAGCCCGGCGGGAGCCGGTTGCGCGGCAGGCTGATTCGACGAGGCGAATGCCGATATCACAGCTCGCGTCACTTCCGGAGCCAGCACGCCGTCCCCCGCCGCCACCGCGCGCACCGCCTCGACCAGCGCCCGCCCCGACGTGGATTTCAGCACGAATCCCGAGGCGCCCGCGCGCAGCGTGCGAAAGACGTACTCGTCCAGATCGAATGTGGTCAGGATGAGCACCTTCGCCAGGCCGTCGGCGGTGATCCGCTCGGTGGCGGCGATTCCGTCCATCCCGGGCATCCGCACGTCCATCAGCACCACCTGTGGCCGTAGCGCTTTGGCCTGCGCCACCGCGACATCGCCGTCGGCCGCCTCGCCGACCACCTCGATATCGTCCTCGACGTCCAGGATCATCCGCAGACCCGCGCGGATCGCGGCGTGGTCATCGGCGATCACCACCCGAATCGTCATGCGGCACCGGCGCAGCCGAGCGGCAGCCGGGCCACGACTTCCCAATGGCCGCAATCCGTTCCGGCGCGCAGGCTTCCGCCGAGCGCTCCGGCCCGCTCGCGCATATTCACCAGACCGCGGCGCGCCGCTCCGGCCGCCGGGGCCGGCCGCGCCGATACGGTCCGGTTGCGGACGGATATCCTCAGCATCTCGTCTTCGGCCCGCACATCGATGCGAACCTCCTGTCCCGGTGCGTGTTTCATTGCGTTGGTCAAAGCCTCCTGGACGATGCGATAGGCGGTCTGGTCGACCGCGCTGGGCAGCGAAGCACCGTCCAGCGCTTCGCGCACCCGCACCGAGATGCCCGCCGCGCGTGCGGCGTCCACCAGGATCGGCAACTGGGCGAGGGTGCGCGGTGCGGCGAGCTCCGCCGCGGTGTCGTCGCTGCGCAGCAACCCGATCATGGTGCGCATCTCCTCCAGCGCGCTGACGCTGTTCGAACGGATGGCTCGCATGATTCCGGCCACCGCAGGGTCGGCGTCGCGGCGGGCCAGCACCCCCAGCGCCGCCTCCGAGTGCAGCGCGATGGCCGACAGATGCCCGGCGATCACGTCGTGCAGGTCGCGCGCCATCGTGGTGCGCTCGTCGGCGATGGCCGCGCGGCGGTCGAGTTCGGCGACCAGGGCCAGCGCCTCTGCACGGCTCCGCTCGGCATGCGCGACCTCCTTGTGCGTGCGCACCGAACTGGCCCACCAGATCGGCGTCGCGACGAAACTGAACGCCCCTACCAGCGCCAGCGCGACGGCGCGCGGATCGCCGGTCAGCGCGAGGGCCGACACCACGATGATGCCGGACAGCGCCGACCAGATCAGGGCCGTGATCCGCGACGCCCGGCGCCCGGCGTAGAGCACGGCCGCGTAGATCAGGTCGGCGTAGATGATCCACACCGGCACCGTGGCGCCGAGCCGGATGTCCACCGCCAGGGGCAGGAGCCCACCCAGCATGGCCGCGACCGGCGTCCGGCGCCGGGCGAAGGTCGCCAGGCACAGCGCGGCGAGCACGCTCGAACGCGCCCACAACGACACCTGCTCGCCCACCTCGGTCATCGTGGACAGGCCGGTGAGGTACAGCGCCTCGCCACCGGCGAACGCGATTACCGCGCCCAGCGCGTCCCGCGTCCGCTCCGGCACATCCGACCACCGCCGCACGCCTCCATCACAGCACAGCGCCCGCGACGCGCCATCGGCCGAAGTGATGACCGATCCGGTCGCGGGCGGGTGATCCGGTTAGTCTGGAGGGTGTGAACGTCGACGTCACCGCACTACCCGGCATCGGTGTCCGCAAGGACTTCGAAGTGCGTTCCGGTCGCCGAATCGGCGTGGTCGCCCACCGCGACGGTGATATCGACCTGATCGTCTCCAAGCTCGACGACTTGGACGCCTGTGCCGCCCAGATTCCGCTGACCACCGATGAAGCGGCGGTCCTGGCCAATCTGCTCGGCGCGCCGCAACTGGTCGCCAAACTCAACGACGACCATCGGGACCTGCCCGGGATCACCACGCGCCAGCTGCCGATCGGGGACGACTCCCCGTACGACGGCCGCACCCTCGGTGAGACCGAGATGCGCACCCGCACGAAGGTCTCCATCGTCGCGGTCATGCGGGCCGGGCAGCTGCATCCCTCGCCCGGTCCCGATTTCACCTTCACCGCGGGCGATCTGCTCGTGGTCGTCGGCACGCCGGAGGGCTTGGATGCCGCCGCGAAGATCTTGACCCACGGCTGAGCCGTGACGGACACCGCGCTCGCCCTGATCGAGCTCGGAGCGGTTCTCTTCGTTCTCGGCATGCTCGGGCGTGTCGCAGGCCGTGTCGGTATGTCGCCCATCCCGCTCTACCTGCTCGGCGGTCTCGCCTTCGGCCAGGGTGGTCTCGTCGAACTCCGGGCCGCCTACGACTTCGGCCACGTAGCGGGCGAGATCGGCGTGGTGCTGCTGCTGTTGCTGCTCGGCCTGGAGTACACGGCCGTGGAACTGGTGACCGGGCTGCGCCGTTCCTGGCCGGCCGGTCTGATGGACATCGTTGTCAACGCCTCCCCGGGCGCGGTGGTGGCGCTGATGCTGGGCTGGGGCCTCAACGGCGCGATCGCGATGGCGGGGGTCACCTACATCTCGTCCTCGGGCATCGTGGCGAAAGTCCTCGACGACCTCGGGCGCCTCGGCAACCGGGAGACACCGGTCATCCTGTCCATCCTCGTTTTCGAGGACTTGGCGATGGCGGTCTACCTGCCGATCCTCACCACGGTGCTGGCCGGGCTGAGCTGGGTCAGCGGGCTGCGCGCGCTGGCGGTGGCGCTGGTCACCATCACGCTGGTTCTCGTGGTGGCCCTGCGCTACGGACGGTACGTGTCGGCGATCGTGGACAGCGCCGACCGCGAGGTCTTTCTGCTCACGCTGCTCGGCGCGGCGCTGCTGGTGGCGGGCGCCTCCTCGGCGCTGAGCGTGTCGGCGGCAGTCGGAGCGTTCCTGCTCGGCATCGCGATCTCCGGCTCGACCGCGCGCGCTGCGGTGAAAATGCTCGAACCGCTGCGCGACCTGTTCGCGGCCATCTTCTTCGTGGCGTTCGGCTTGAGCACCGACCTGCGAGCGATCCCCCCGGTGTTGGGTTGGGCAATCGTGCTCGCCGTGGTCGGTGTCGTGACGAAGGTGGCGACCGGGTGGTGGGCCGCGGCCCGGGAGGGCATCCGTCAGCTGGGCCGGGCCCGCGCGGGCGCGGCCCTGGTCGCCCGGGGGGAATTCTCCATCGTCATCGCGGGACTGGCCGTGAGCGCGGGCGCGACAACCGGTCAGCTCACCGCGCTCGCCTCGACCTACGTCCTGCTGATGGCGGTGCTGGGTCCGATCGCGGCACGTGTGGTAGAGCCGATGGTCGGGCTGTTGCGCAACCGCGGCCGTCCCGAGCCTTCGGTGTCCTGATCAGCTCCGCGCCCAGCGGACCTTACGCGCGGCCGTTCGTTCCAGCCGACGCCGGAACAGGCTCGCGGTCGCGCCGACCGCCAGCCCGATCACGGCGGCGCACAGATGGCCGTAGTCGGTGAAGGTCGGTTCCACCCACAGCGCCGCGCCGAGCGCCACCAGGATCGCCCCGGCCCACACCGTTCGCACTCCGCCACGGAACCGGAACGCCAGCGCCGCGAGCACGGCCGAGAAGCCGTAGCTGGTGCCCACGTCCGCGGCGACGGCCACCCGCAAGGGAATGACACCGCGGTCGATGGCATGGGCGATGCCGGTGACGGTCAGCAGCGTCGCCCCGATGTGGCCGGTCGCGAACAGCAGAATCCAGCGCCCGGTGCCCAGCCAGCGCTCCGCATAGGCCATGACGACCAGGAAACCGGCGATGGTCGCCCAGGGAAAACCGCCCTCGGTCCAGAACGCCGAGGCGACCAGCACCTGAACCGGGTTGTGCCGCATGTTGTACAGGTTGGTCGACGCCGAGAAGATCAGCCTGCGTTCGACCGAGTCCCCGACCCCGCGCAACGTCCACCATGTGACGAACAGTGTGAACGCGTATGCGGTGCTCGCGGGCGCGGCGCCAAGATGCTCCCGGATCGCGGGCAGGATGCGGCGCGGCGATTCGGGACGGCGCAGCCATGCCCAGGTGTCACGCAGTTCGGCGCGCAGGTCGGCGGTCTGCGTCCACGGCGACCGCGGTATGGGCGAAGTCGAGGGCGGGGCAACCACCCCGCAAGTCTGCCCGCGCCGGGCGTACGCCCGCCGCGATGGCCCGTGTGCGCTGCGTCACGGCGCGGCGAAGGGGTTCCGCACAACTCGGCGACCGCCGCCCCACGATCGGTTCACGGGCCGAAGCGAGGCTCCCGGGAGCCGAGCACTCACACGAGCGACCTCGGGGCCGCGGAAAAGCGCGACGCCCGCATCCGCACGCCGCTGGAGGAATCGAGCGGCGCGACGAATGCGGGCGTCGAGGCGAGGCGACCTAGTCGAGGTAGTCGCGCAGGACCTGCGAGCGGCTGGGGTGACGCAGCTTGCTCATGGTCTTGGACTCGATCTGGCGGATGCGTTCACGGGTGACCCCGTAGACCTGGCCGATCTCGTCGAGGGTGCGGGGCTGGCCGTCGGTGAGCCCGAAGCGCAGCCGAACCACGCCCGCCTCCCGCTCCGACAGTGTCTCCAGCACCGACTGCAGCTGGTCCTGCAGCAGCGTGAAGCTCACCGCGTCCACGGCGACCACGGCCTCGGAGTCCTCGATGAAGTCGCCGAGCTGGCTGTCGCCCTCGTCGCCGATGGTCTGGTCCAGCGAGATGGGTTCACGCGCGTACTGCTGGATCTCCAGCACCTTCTCCGGCGTGATGTCCATTTCCTTGGCCAGTTCCTCCGGCGTCGGCTCGCGGCCGAGGTCCTGGAGCAGCTCGCGCTGGATGCGGCCGAGTTTGTTGATGACCTCCACCATGTGCACCGGGATGCGGATGGTGCGGGCCTGGTCGGCCATGGCGCGGGTGATGGCCTGCCGGATCCACCAGGTGGCGTACGTGGAGAACTTGTAGCCCTTGGTGTAGTCGAACTTCTCCACCGCGCGGATCAGACCCAGGTTGCCCTCCTGGATCAGGTCGAGGAACGCCATGCCGCGGCCGGTGTAGCGCTTGGCCAGCGAGACGACCAGGCGCAGGTTGGCCTCGAGCAGGTGGTTCTTGGCCCGGTTGCCGTCGCGGACGATCCAGTTGTAGTCGCGGCGCATCGCGACCGGCAGCTTCTCGCCCTGCTCGGCGAACTCGCGCACCTTCTCCGCGGCGTAGAGGCCCGCCTCGATCCGCTTGGCGAGTTCGACCTCCTCCTCGGCGTTGAGCAGCGCGACCTTGCCGATCTGCTTGAGGTAGGCGCGGACCGAGTCGGCCGAGGCGGTGAGTTCGGCGTCCTTGCGGGCCTGCCGCAGCGCCTCGGACTCCTCCTCGTCCCAGACGAAGTCGCCGGAGGCCTTGTCCGCGGGCGTCGGTTCCTCGGCTTCCTCGGTCTCCGCCTCCTCGGCCACGTCGACCAGATCGTCGCCCTCAGTGAGGTCCTCTTCGGAGACTTCCAGATCGCCGAGATCGTCGAGATCGAGCGACTCGTCCTCGATCGCCTCGTCGGTGCCGGGCTCGCCGTCCGGGCCCGCCTTTTTGGTGGTGGCCTTCTTCGCCGGAGCCTTGGTCGCCTTCGCGGCCTTCTTGGCAGGCGCCTTCTTGGCGGCGGCCTTCTTCGCCGGAGCCTTCTTCGCGGCAGCCTTACGGACCGGCCGTGCTGCGTTTACATCTGCGGAGTCGGCATCGGCCGAGTCGGCGGTCTGACGGGTATTCGTGGCTACCACGTACGCCCTTTCGTGACGGTCTCGTGCGGCGTCACGCCAGAGTAGTGTTCCGGCGGAGCGATCTGTCGGGTTTCACCGGCGGAGGGCCGGTCGGGGTTTCTCCGGCTCAGCCGGGCACGTTCCATTGTAACGATCTAACCAGGGTACCTACGGCACGATGCCGGTGGTGGCATCCCCGCCGTACCCGCGCGCCTCACGGTGCGACTCCTCCCGCGATCGCCATGGCTGCGCCGACGATGCCCGCGGTGTTGCGCAGGCGGGCCGGGATGACGGGGGTCCGATTGGTGAGCAGCGGGATCCACTGCTCGGCGTCGCGGCTGATGCCACCGCCCGCGACGAAGACGACGGGGAAGAACAGGTCCTCCAGCGTGGTCAGCACCAGGCTGACCTGCGCTGCCCACTGCTCGTAGCTCAGGCCGTCGCGTTCCTTGATCGAGGCCGCCGCGCGGTGCTCGCTCTCCATGCCCTGGACCTCCAGGTGGCCGAGTTCGGTGTTGGGCACCAGCGTGCCGTGGTAGAGCAACGCCGAACCGATGCCGGTGCCGAAGGTCAGCAGCAGCACCAGACCGGCGAAATCGCTTGCCGCGCCGTAGCGGTCCTCGGCCATGCCCGCCGCGTCCGCGTCGTTGAGCACGGTGACCGGACGGCCGCCGAGCGCGGTGGAGAACAGCGCCCGCGCGTCGGTCCCGATCCAGGATTTGTCGATGTTCGCCGCGGTGCGCGCCACTCCGCCGGTCACCACCGCGGGCAGCGTGAGGCCGACCGGCCCGGTCCACTCGGCCTCGGCGACCAGTTCGGCCACCGCTTCCGCCACGGCACCCGGTGTCGCGGGTTGCGGCGTCGCGATCTTGATCCGCTCATGGACCAACTCGCCGGTGGCCAGATCGACCGCGGCGCCTTTGACACCGCTGCCGCCGATGTCGATGCCGAATGCGTGCCCCCGAGCGGACATGACTAACCCCTCGTTCCCTGTGCTGGCCGGTGTGATGACAGCGCTGCACGGGGCCCACGACGCCACTGCGGGCGCTGCGAATGGGATGCCCGACGACGGCGCTGTGTCGTGCACGACAAGAGTAATGGGACCACGGGGCTGGGCGTTCGGCGAGGATGTGTGATGCGATGGAGGGCGTGCCGGAAACCTCATCGCCAGTGTCCGACTACACCCCCGACTCCTTCGTCTCGATCGTCGCGCGTGGCGACGAAGCCGACCTGCGTCGCGTCGCGGTCGACATCGCCGAGACGGCCGCCGCCCATGTCCGTGCCCGCCGTCCCGAGGTGTTCGGCCCCGCGGGTACGCACGCCGAAGGGGCCGTGCAGTCCAAGAGCCACGAGACCGACCCGGTGACCATCGTGGACACCGAGACCGAAGACCTGATCCGAAAACTGCTCGCCGAACAGCGTCCCGGCGACCCGATCCTCGGCGAAGAGGGCGGCGGCAGCCTCGACGACGCGAGCGCCGACACCGTCCACTGGGTGGTGGATCCGATCGACGGCACCGTCAACTTCCTCTACGGCGTCCCCGGCTACGCCGTGTCGGTGGCCGCGCTGCGTGGCGGGCGACCGGTCGCAGGCGCCGTGGTGGACGTCGCGCGGGCGGCCACCTACAGCGCCGGGCTCGGGCTCGGTGCGCTGCGGGTCGACGCCGACGGCGTGGTGGAGCACCTGAGTTGCACGCCCGTCGAATCGGTCGCGATGTCGTTGGTGGCCACCGGATTCGCCTACGGCAGGAAGCGCAGGACCAGGCAGGCCGAATTGGTCGCGCAAGTGCTGCCGCACGTGCGCGACATCCGTCGGTTCGGCGCGGCGGCGCTGGATCTGTGTCATGTCGCGGCGGGCCGGGTGGACGCCTACTACGAGCACGGATTGAACGCCTGGGACTGGGGCGCGGGCGCGTTGATCGCCGCGGAGGCGGGCGCGCGGCTGACGCTCCCGCCCGCGACGGCGCCGGGCACCGACGGCGACCTGGTGGTGGCCGCCGCGCCCGGCATCGCCGAGGAACTGGGCGAACTGCTGGCCCGGGTGGGTGCTACCGAGCCGATTCCGGACCGCTGATCAGCAACGCGCCTGCCGCGCGGCTGATCAGCAACGCGCCTGTCGCGCGGCGTCGAGCAACTTGATATCGATGGATGTGGAGTTGCCCGGCGCCGGGTTCTTGAGCGAACGCAGCACTTCCTCCGCGTCGTTGCTGGGCCGGATGTCCCGGAACAAGGAGCCGAGCACCAGATCGACGGTGTCGTCGCCGCGCTGATCCTCGATCAGCTCGGCGCACGGTGCGACCAACTGCACCGCGGCGGCGGCCGGACGGCCGTTGACGCCGAAGCGGACCTGCCCGGTGCATTCCAGGTCGCCGTTGACGTATACCGAATCGTTGCCGTACTGCGTTCCGGGTGCGCTCGCGAAGCCGAGATCGCCGAGCTGGGCGGCGACGTGCGCGGCCTGGCCGCGCTGGTTGTTCGCGTTGAGCACGCGCACCCTGCTCGCCGCCAGCGGGGCTGGTTCCACGTCCTGCAGCCGGCCCGCGCCGACTCGCTGGCCGAGCGGAGCCGGTTGCGGCGCACCGGGATCCGACGCGGGGCTGGGCGAGTTGCACGCCATCGCGGTGTGGTCGGTGTCGTGCGTCGTGAGGGCTTTGACCCAGACGATCCCGCAGATCAGAGCGAGAACGCCGAGCATGATGAGCCAGGGCTGGGGGCGGCGACGCAGGAACGGCCGCCCATGCGGATCCGTCGAGGTACCTTCGGTGATCAGTGAAACCACCAGCACACTCTACGAAAATCTGACGCCGGATCCGGCGCAAGGTCTCGGTGCGTTCCCCAGATGGTGTCGATTGGCCCTCATTTTCGACTCGGCTGTGTTTTGATTGCGACTTTTCCTCCGGGGTCCGCTATTGTCTGGCGGCCCAGATCGAATCGCCGGTGCGGAATCAGTGGTCGGTCGCGGGAACAAGAAGGGCATGTCCTGCGTTTACCCAGCGCTATCGGGAGTGGATCGACACGATCCGCCCTGATAGGCGACCGGTGTACGTGTGACGTGCACCACCGGCGGGGCGGTACCGGTCGCGCCGATTCCGGCAGGAATCGGGTGTGAGCGGACCGGTCCGGGATATACGGAGTTAGGACGAGGGGAAGACGACATGGCAACCGACTATGACGCACCGAGGCGCACCGAAACCGACGACGTGTCGGAGGATTCGCTGGAGGAGCTGAAGGCTCGTCGTAACGAGGCACAGTCCGCCGTCGTGGATATCGACGAATCCGATACCGCGGAGTCGTTCGAGCTTCCCGGCGCCGACCTGTCCGAGGAAGTGCTGACGGTTCGGGTGATCCCGAAGCAGGCCGACGAGTTCACCTGTTCCAGCTGTTTCCTGGTTCATCACCGCAGCAGGCTGGCAAGTGAGAAGGGCGGCCAGATGATCTGCATGGATTGCGCCGCCTGATCTCGACGAGATCGAGCAGAGTGTCAGCCCGCGCTCGGTAGACCGAGCGCGGCAAGGACCCGTTCGGGCCGCCGCGTACTGACCAGCCAGTACGGCGTCGGATCGTCCGGGTCGTCGAGCACGAGCAACACCATCGGCCCGATCCAGGGGCGATGCTGGACATAAGCGGCGGGGTCGAGCTGGCGACCCAGCGCCGCGCTTTTCGCGGTGGGGGCGACGGCGGCCGCGCGGGCAACGAAATTCACCGGTAGATGTGCGCGATCGGCGCGCAGCTCCGGTGTGCCGTTCGCGTCCGGTGCCACTTCGACGCGGTGCCGGCTCAGCCACAGCAGCACCCAGACCGGCACCGGGAACAACAGCACATAGGGCAGCCACGCCCGCAGGCCCGGCGCGCCCATGTGGATCTCCGCCGCGAGCAATCCGGTGACGGCGAACGCCACCGGCCACCACCACAGCGGCACCCACAGGCGCTCCCGGTAGTGCTGCGCGGGCTGCTTTTTCTCGTCCATGGTCATGGGATTGGGCTGGTCCGACACGAGTCAACACTAAGTCACGAGGGCAAACAGCCTACGCGTAGGCTCGTCCAACGTGAGCGCACTTTCACCCATACCCTTGCTGCGGCTGGACCCCGGCATCCCCGTGCCCACGCGCGCCCATGCGGGCGACGCGGGCGTGGACCTGTGCACCACGCAAGACGTCATCCTGGAGCCGGGGGAGCGGGTGCTGGTCGGCACCGGTGTCGCCGTCGCCCTACCGGTCGGCACGGTCGGCCTGATCCATCCGCGCTCGGGTCTGGCGGCCAAGGCCGGGCTGTCGGTGGTGAACACCCCGGGCACGATCGACGCGGGGTACCGGGGCGAGATCAAGGTGTGCCTGATCAACCACGACCCGCGCACGCCGATCGAGTTGCGTCGCGGCGACCGGATCGCGCAGCTGCTGGTGCAGCGCGTGGAGCTGGCGGATTTCGTGGAGGTCGACTCGCTCGACGAGACGACCCGGGGGGCGGGCGGGTACGGCTCCAGCGGAGGTCACGCGAGCCTGACCGCACAGACGAACGGGGTGGGCCGGACGACCGGCGAGGAGGCATGACGGGAATGTTCGGAAAGAGAAAGAACGCGAGCCGGGCCGCGGACGACCGGTACGACGAGGCGGACGACTACGCCGACTACGAGTCCGCCTACGCCGACGAGTACGACGACGATTTCTACGACGACGCCCCCACCGACGAGCGCTCCTACGAGGGCGTGGATCTGACCGCCGACCGGCCGCACGGCAGGCCGGGCCCCTACGACTACGACGAGGTCGCCGAACTGCTGGACGCGGTGTCCGAGCAGCGGCTGGATCTCGGGTCGGTGCTGCTGCCGGTCCCGCCGGGCGGCCAGTTGCAGGTCGAGATGACGCCGGAGGGTCAGCCGCAAGCGGTGCACCTGGCCACCGAGCACGGCCGGATCACCGTCGCGGCCTACGCCGCCCCGAAGACCTCGGGCCAATGGCGGCTGGTCGCCGCGGATCTGGCCGACTCGCTGCGCAAGGACGGCGCCCGGGTGTCGGTCGAGAACGGCCCGTGGGGCCGGGAGTTGCTGGCGCTGACCGAAGGCGCGGATCTGCGTTTCATCGGTGTGGACGGCTATCGGTGGATGGTGCGACTGGTCGCGGCGGGCCCCTCGGGCGCGGCCGACGACGGCACCCCGCTGGTCAAGGCGGCGCGGGCCATCCTGAGCGAGACGGTGGTGCGGCGTGGCGAGGACCCCCTGCCGGTACGGGAGCCGCTGCCGGTGGTGCTGCCCCAGCAGCTGGCCGAGCAGCTGGCCGCGGCCCATCAACAGCAGGTGGAGGCCCAGCAGCAGGCGATGGCCGCGCAGGTGGCGGCGCAGACCGGCGCGCAACCGGCGGTGCCGCGGATGCCGCAGGGCCCGCGCCGCGGCGCGGACGGGTCGGCCATGCAGCAGCTCGGCCTGAACTGAGCCGACGGAATCATAAGAAGGCGCCGATACCCGCGTGTCCCAGGATCGCGGGGTCGGCGCCGAGTTCGTCCAGGGTGATCCGGTACAGCCGCGAGCGCGGGGCCAGCGCCGCCCACTCCTCGGCGACGGCGTGCGGATGCACCGGGTCGTCGACCGCGGTGACCACCGCGAGCGGCGGCTCGAGCGTGGCCAGCAAGTCGGCGGCGGGCCACTTGTAGTCGGCGGCCTCCTCCAGCGCCTGCGGAAGGTCCGGCCACTGCGCCCGCCACGACTGGGTCAGCGCGTCCGCCAGCCACCGCGGGCTGCTCTCGCGCATCCGGTCGGTCACCGCGGCCAGACCGTCGGCGCGCAGCTGTGCCGCGGTGGCCGCGGCGCTCAGCGCGGCCGGGCAGGCGGTGGTATCCGGTCCGGTCCAGGCGGGCAGCGCCGCCACGACTCCCACGACGCGATCCGGGTGCTCGGCGGCCCATTCCAGTGCGATCGCCGCACCGAGCGAGATGCCCGCGACCAGCACCGGGCCGGAGCCGGCCGCCGCCTCCAGCGCGGCAAGGCAGCTCGCCACCACCCGGCGGGGATCCGGTTCCACCGCGACGAAATCCCAGCCGCGTGCGGCGCTGGCAGGCCCGAATGCGCGCCGGGCGAAATCGGCGTCGGATCCGGTGCCGGGCAGTGCCACGACGCGAGCGGGGTGTGGGGAGTCGAACATCGGTCCGAGCGTAGCGGGGGTGGCCCCACCCATCTACAGTGGCGTTGTACGGCCGCAGCGGGTCGTGCGGATCGGATCCCTCACGATGGTGTGCGACCCATGCCATCTGCTCTATGCAGGAGAGCGTGCACAATGTCATCCGCAGCCTCAGGGTATTTTCGACGTCTGGGCCGCAGGCTGACCCAGGACCTCGATCAGCTGGACGCCGAAGAACTGGCCGAGACATCAGAGGCCTCGGGCGCGTCGCGCGCGTCGGAGTGTCGACGCGGTGACGAGGCCACCATGCTGGGTAGGCTCCGCAGTGTCGAAGCATGTCCCAAGTCGGCGGGGGCCAGCGTCCAGGCCGAGTTCTTCGACGGCACCGACGCGATCACACTGGTATGGATCGGGCGCAGGCGCATTCCCGGTATCGAGCCGGGGCGGCGCATCCTCGTCCGTGGCCGGGTCGGCGATCGTGACGGCCGCAAAGTGATCTTCAACCCCTACTACGAATTGCGCGGGAACAGCTGACGTATGCCATTGAGCGACGACAACGCAGGATCGGACGACCGCACCGGGCTGGATGTGCCCGATCGTGACGAGGAACGTGCCGAGCAGACCCTCCTCGAACAACTCGGCGGCTTCAGCGGCCTGATCTACTCGACGCTTCCCGTTGTCGTGTTCGTTCCCGTGAACAGCCTCGCCGGGCTGACCGCCGCGATCTGGGCGGCCCTCGGAGTGGCCGCCGCCATCCTCGTATGGCGCCTGGTGCGGCACGATCCCATCCAGCCCGCCATCTCCGGCTTCTTCGGCGTCGGCATCTGCGCCTTCATCGCCTACCGGATGGGTGAGGCCAAGGGTTTCTTCCTCTTCGGCATCTACACCAGCCTCGTATACGCCGGGGTGTTCTTCGCGTCCATCCTGATCCGGCGGCCGCTGGTCGGCGTGATCTGGGGCGTGCTGAACGGGCACGGTTCCGACTGGCGGTCCGATCCGCGCTCGGTGCGCCTCTACGACCTGGCCACCGCTACCTGGATCGTAGTGTTCGGGGCCCGCTACCTGGTGCAGTCGCAGCTCTACGACACCGACCGCACCGGCTGGCTCGCCTTCGCCCGGATCGCGATGGGCTGGCCGCTGACCGCGGTGGCGCTGGGCGTCACCGTCTGGGCGGTGCGGCGGGCCGGCCACCTGCCCACCAAGTCGGTGGTGGCGACCGGACCGGCCTGAGCGTTAACCCTCCGCCGCCGCCCGGCGAAAAGCGCAGGGGTGGGATAAGTCCCACCGCGGAGGTGGGTGCTTCCCCACCCTGGGGTGCCTGGTCGCCCCTCCGAGTTTCTCAGACGATCTATGCGTACCGAAAAACACGCACTGATCGGCAAGAAAGGACTCGGACGTGGCTACCGAGCACAACACCGCGGCGCTGCCCAAGAACCACCATCCCGCTCTCTCGGAGAGCCGGCGGGTATCGGCCGAGCTGGACAAGCTGATCGGGCCTGCGGCGGCGGGCGATCGCCAGGCGGTCGCGGAGATCATCCGGATCGTGCATCCGCTGGTGCGGCGCTACTGCGGCGCGCGCCTGGGCAACACGGCTCACCTGCAGGTCACCGCTGACGACGTGGTGCAGGAGATCCTGCTGGCCACCGTCAACGCCATCCCCCGTTACCGCGACCAGGGCAAGTCGTTCCTGGCCTTCGTCTACGGCATCTCGGCCAACAAGGTCGCCGACGCGTTCCGCCGCTCGCAGCAGCACCCCGCCTACCCGATGGCCGATGTGCCGGACTACGCGTCCTCCGCCGCCGGGCCGGAGGAGTGGGCGCTGGCCTCCGAACGGCGGGCCGCCACAAAAGAACTCATGAAGGTGCTGGCCCCCGCGCACCGCGAGGTGCTGGTGATGCGCATCGTGCTCGGCTGGTCGGCGGCGCAGACCGCGGAGGCCATCGGCACCAGCCCGGGGGTGGTCCGGGTGATGCAGCACCGCGCGCTGAACAAGCTGCGCGCGCAGCTGAAACTGGCCGCGTAGCGCTCCGGCGGTGCTTCGCCGCGAACCCGCGTCCGGCCGTATTCCGGGGAGTTATGGCCTGATGCCGTGGTTGGCGAGTTCCAGCCGGAGATCTTCCTCGGCCTCCACCGAGGTCACGAACAGCAGCTCGTCGTCGCCTTCCAGCGCGTCGTCGGGCTGCGGCACGATCACGCGACCGCCGCGCAGGATGGTCACCAGGGCGGCGTCGCGCGGCAGGGTGAGCGTGCGCACGGGTTTGCCCGCCAGCGCGGTGTCCGCGGGCAGCGTCATCTCGACCAGATTCGCCTGCCCCTGACGCAGCGTCATCAGGCGGACCAGATCGCCGACCGACACCGCCTCCTCGACCAGAGAGGCGAGCAGCCGGGGTGTGGACACCGCGACGTCCACACCCCAGGAACCGTCGAAGAGCCATTCGTTGCGTGGGTCGTTCACCCGCGCCACCACCCGGCGCACCCCGAATTCGGTCTTGGCCAGCAGGCTGTGCACCAGGTTCGCCTTGTCGTCACCGGTGGCCGCGATGACCACCTCGTAGGTCTCCAGCCCGGCCTGCTCCAGCAGGGCCAGTTCGCACGCGTCGGCGTGTACCCAGACCGCGTCCGGGATCGCGGCGGAATCGATGTGCTCGAGTTCGCGCTCCAGCAGCATGACCCGGTGGCCGCCACGCAGCAGCTCCTTGGCGATCGATCGGCCGACGGCGCCTGCTCCGGCGATGGCCACTTTCATGTTCAGTCCTCGCTCGCTGGGGGCTTCGTCGCCAAGGCGACGGCTTCGCCCACGGCGCCGGATGCGGCGGCCACGTAGACGATGTCGTCGGCCTGGATGATGGTCTTGCTGTCGGGAAGCAGTGCCTGGCCGAACCGGATGATGAACGCGACCCTGGCCGCGATGGTCTGCTCCAAGTCGCGCACGGTGCGGCCGTACCACTCCTCGTGCAGCGTCAGCTGGGTCACGGCAACCGTTCCCGTGGGGTCGCGCCAGGTGGTGGTGCCGGTATCGCCGATGAGCGCGCGCAAGAAGCGGTCGGTGGTCCACGGGACCGTGGCGATGGTCGGGATGCCGAGCCGCTCGTAGACCGCGGCGCGCTTGGCGTCGTAGATGCGGGCGACCACGCGCTCCACCCCGAACATCTCCCGGGCGACCCGGGCGGAGATGATGTTCGAGTTGTCGCCGGAGGAGACCGCCGCGAACGCGTTCGCCCGTTCGATTCCCGCCTTTATCAGCACATCTCGATCGAATCCGACACCCGTCACCTGCTCACCCGGGAAATCGGATCCCAGGCGCAGGAAAGAACTGGAATCCCGGTCGATCACGGTGACTTCGTGACCTACGCGGACCAGGGCTTGGGCCAGCGACGAGCCGACGCGCCCGCACCCCATGATCACTACGTACACCGTGCAACCTCGTTCCTGGAACCATGGTGTTCGGTCTGGTTTGCTGTTCGGTCGAACGCTACCCGTCGAATGATTCCACCGGCCACGTTCCCCCTCCAGGCGGCGAGCAAACCTGCGAGCCACTCGCGCGATCCACCGTGCGGGGGCCTATGCTCGCTCCAGTGTCCAAGTTGACGACGGCAGCGAAGCGAGTGCTGCTGGGCAGGCCTTTCCGTAGCGACTCGCTGGGCCACACGCTACTGCCGAAGCGAATCGCCCTCCCGGTGTTCGCCTCCGATGCCATGTCATCGGTGGCCTATGCCCCCGAAGAGATCTTCCTCGTGCTGTCGGCCGCCGGAGTGACGGCGTACCTGTACGCACCGTGGGTCGGATTGGCGGTCGCCTTCGTCATGGCGGTGGTGGTGGCCAGCTACCGGCAGAACGTGCACGCCTACCCGTCCGGCGGCGGCGACTACGAGGTGGCCACCACCAACCTGGGGCCCACCGCGGGCCTGACCGTGGGCAGCGCGCTGCTGGTCGACTACGTGCTCACCGTCGCGGTGTCGATCTCCTCGGCCGCGTCCAACATCGGCTCGGCCATTCCCTTCGTCGCCACCCACAAGGTGCTGTTCGCCGTCGTGGCCATCGCCCTGCTCACCGCGATGAACCTGCGCGGTGTGCGGGAATCGGGCACCACGTTCGCCATTCCGACCTACGCGTTCATCGCGGGCATGTTCGTCATGCTCGGCTGGGGCCTGTTCCGGATCTTCGTGCTGGGAGAGGAGTTGCGGGCCGAGTCGGCGGGCTTCGGATTGAACGCCGAGCACGAGCACCTCTACGGGTTGGCGTTCGCCTTCCTCGTCGCGCGCGCGTTCTCCTCCGGCTGCGCCGCGCTGACCGGTGTCGAGGCGATCAGCAACGGAGTGCCCGCGTTCCGCAAGCCCAAGTCGCGCAACGCCGCCACCACCTTGCTGCTGCTGGGAACGATCGCGATCGTGCTGCTGATGGGCATCATCATCCTCGCCCAGAAGATCGGAGTCGTGTACGCGCACAACGTCGCCGACCTGACCGGCGCACCGTCCGACTACCACCAGAAGACGCTGATCGCGCAGCTCGCCGAGACGGTATTCGAGGGATTCCCGGTGGGATTCTTCTTCATCACGACGGTGACCGCGCTGATTCTCGTGCTCGCCGCGAACACCGCGTTCAACGGGTTCCCCGTGCTCGGCTCGATCCTGGCGCAGGATCGCTACCTGCCGCGCCAGCTGCACACCCGAGGCGACCGGCTGGCGTTCAGCAACGGCATCCTGTTCCTCTCCGGCGCGGCCATCGCGTTCGTGGTGCTGTTCGGCGCCGAGGTGACCAAGTTGATCCAGCTGTACATCGTCGGTGTGTTCGTGTCGTTCGTGCTGAGCCAGACCGGCATGCTGCGGCACTGGACCCGCCTGCTGCGCACCGAGACCGACCCGGCGCAGCGCGCGCGGATGAAGCGATCGCGGGTGATCAACGCGGTCGGTCTCAGCGCGACCGGAGCGGTGCTGGTGATCGTGCTGATCACCAAGTTCTTCGCCGGCGCCTACATCGCCATCTTCACCATGGTCGCGATCTTCGTGGTGATGAAGCTGATTCGCAGGCATTACGATTCGGTCGCGCGCGAGCTGGACGAGCACGAATGGGACGGTGTGCTGCCCAGCCGCTCGCACTCGATCGTGCTGGTCTCCCGGCTGCATCTGCCGACCCGCCGCGCCCTGGCCTACGCGCGCGCCAGCCGCCCCGACACGCTGGAGGCGGTGACGGTGAACGTCGACGAGGCCGACACCAGGGCGCTGGTGCGGGAGTGGGAGAACAGCGATATCACCGTGCCGCTCAAAGTGATCGAATCGCCCTACCGCGAGATCACCAAGCCGGTGCTCGACTACGTGAAACGCGTACGCAAGGATGCCCCACGCGACGTGGTGACTGTGTTCATCCCCGAATACGTCGTGGGCCATTGGTGGGAACAGGTTCTGCACAACCAGAGTGCGCTGCGGTTGAAGGGCAGGCTGCTGTTCGAACCGGGCGTGATGGTGACCAGCGTGCCGTGGCAGCTGAGCTCGTCGGTGCGGTTGAAGACGCCCGGGGTGGTGAACGCGCCGGGCGCGTTCCGGCGCGGGTACGAGGACCGGACATGACGCCAGTGGAGCATTCGGGATGAGCGATCGGCGGACCGGCACGTTCGAGGTGCGGCTCGGGCCGCCGGGGCATGGCGGCTTCTGTGTCGCACGGCACGAGGGACGTGTGGTGTTCGTCCGGCACGGACTGCCCGGTGAACTGGTGCGCGTCCGGGTCACCGAGGATCGCGGCGGCTCGTTCTGCCGTGCCGACGCGGTCGAGGTGCTCGAGGCGTCCCCGGACCGGGTGCGGGCCACCTGCCCCGTCTCCGGTCCCGGTGGAGCTGGATGCTGCGATTTCTCCTTCGCCACGCCGGTCGCCCAGCGCGCGCTGAAGGCCACGGTGGTGGCCGAGCAGTTGCGGCGGCTGGCCGGGATCGAGCGGGAGGTGCTCGTGGAGCCGATCGGGACCGGTGACACGATCGGCGGGTGGCGCACGCGCGTGCGGCTCGCGGTCGATGCCCACGGACGCGCGGGCGTGCACCGTTATCGCAGCACCGACGTGATCGCGGATCTGCGGTGCCCGCAACCGGTCGCGGGGGCGTTGGACGGCATCGCTGCCCGGCGGTGGAGGCCCGGCGCAGACTTGGTGATCGCGGTGGACGGTGACGGGATCCGGCATGTCGTCGAGTTGGCCCCGCCCGAATCCGAGCCGGGCAGCCGTGGCGGGGATCGTCGCGGCCCGGGCGCGAGTGGTCGGCAGGCCGCCGGCCGGGATCGGCGCGGGGGTGCCGGAAGCGGCCGACGCGATCGGCCGCACGGCCGGGGCAGGCGTGGCGGAGAATGGATCGCCGCGGATTCCACCCGCCGCGACGACCGGCGCGCGGCCTCCGCGCGACGTGCGGCGGCCCACGCGGCGCGCGACGAGTGGGTGTTCGAGGGCAGCGGGCGCGCGGTCGAGTATGTGGCGGGCCGCCGCTGGGAGGTCTCGGCTACCGGCTTCTGGCAAGCGCATCACGGTGCGGCGCAACGCTATTCGGATCTGATCGCGGAATGGTCGGAACTCGGGCCCGGCGGGCGCGCCTGGGATCTCTACAGCGGCGCGGGGGTCTTCGCCGCGCGCCTCGCCGAGCAGGCCGGGCGGACCGGTGTGGTGCTCGCGGTGGAATCCGCCCGGCCCGCGGTGGCCGACGGCGCCGCCGCCTTGCGCGATCTGCCTTGGGTGGAGCTGCGGGCCCAGCGGGTGGAGCGCTGGGTGTTCGAGCACGTCGGTGGGGCCGCCCCGGATGTCGTCGTGCTCGATCCGCCGCGCGCCGGCGCGGGCAAAGAGGTGATCGGCGCCGTCACCGCCAGTGGGCCTGCCCGGATCGTCCACGTCGGCTGCGATCCCGCCGCGTTCGCCCGCGACCTCGGCTTGTATCAGGCCGCGGGCTACCGGCTGACCGATCTGCGTGCCTTCGACGCCTTCCCCGCGACGCACCACGTGGAATGCCTGGCGCTGCTGCGGCGCTGAGCGGTCAGTCCTCGTAGACCGGTGGCCTGCGGTCGCGGCGGGCGCGCATCGCCTCGTCGAAATTGCCGGTGGTGAGGCGCACGTAGAGCTGAGCCGTGCCTTCGTGCTGCATGTGTGATTCGAAGCCGGCCGCCTCCAGACCGCTCCACAGCATGCGCTTGGTGAGCTCGGTGCCGACCCGGCTGTAGCCGATGATGCGTTCGGCCAGGTCGTAGCACGTATCCAGCAGTTCGGGGCCCGGCACCGCGCGCGAGACCAGACCGATGCGCTCGGCTTCGGTCGCGTCGACGTCGCGGCCGGAGAGCATGATCTCGAACGCGCGCGACGCGCCGACGGCTCGGGGCAGTAGGTAGCTGAGGCCCAGTTCGGCCGAGGTCAGGCCGTTGTTGATGCCCGCGGCGCGGAAATATGCTTCCTCGGCGGCGATCCGGATGTCGGCGCCGACGGCCAGGCACAGCCCGCCGCCGATGGCCGGGCCGTTGACGGCGGCGATCACCGGCTGGTGCATCCGCCGCAGCGTGATCAACACGTCGTTGAGCAGATCCATCGAACGCCGCGCGACGCTGGTAATGGTCAGCCCGTCGACGTTCGGCACCCTTCCCGCGCCGGTCAGGTCGGCTCCCGAGCAGAAACCGTGTCCCGCACCGGTCAGCACGACGACTCGCACGTCGTTGTCGGCGCGCACCTGCTCCAGCGCCTCGCGCAGCGGAATCATCACGTCGAACGCCATCGCGTTCATCCGTTCGGGCCGATTGAGCGTCACCAGGGCGATGTGGGGCCGCGGTGTGTCGATGAGCACGAACGACATGCGACCTCCCGATCGGTGACGACCTCAATATAGGCACGGCGGGCCCCGGGCGGCGAGGAAACGATCGCGCCGCCGCGAGACCCGAGCCGGGCCGCCGGACCGTCCAATTAGAGTCACCGCCATGACCGTGTACGTAATTGCACAACTGAAGTTCACCGATCGCGCCGCCTACGATCGCTACCAGGCGCGCTTCCTCGAGGTCTTCCTCCACTACTCCGGCACGCTGCTGGCCGCCGACGAGTCTCCGCAGACCATCGAGGGCGTCACCGACCGCGAGAAGGTGGTCCTGATGTCCTTCCCCGACGAACCGTCCTTCCGCGCCTGGGCCGAATCACCGGAATATCAAGAGATCTCGAAGGATCGGCACGCCGGAGCGGATACTGTCAGCCTGTTGGTGCGCGGTCTCGGGCACGGTTCGTGAACGGGACCTCGGGCACGATGGACCGATGAATCATCTCGTCTGAATCATCTCGTCCAATTGTGCTGCCCCGCAGGCACGGAGGACCGGTAGCGCGGGCTTCCGCCCGGCCGGCAAGGCGCACCCGGCGTTCGTCATGGACATCGATGCAGTCGCCGAAGCGGTTCCGGTGGCGGGATATCCGGTCGTGTGGCCGATCCGGCGGAGATTCCGGGGCGGCGACGGTTCCACACGCACGACGCGGTGAGCAATCGGGTGGAGTTCCTGGCGGGCTGATGCTCGGCGGACCCGGCGGAACCTGCCGTCAGTCCAACTGCCAGGTGATGCGGATGCCCGCGGAGATCTCGCTCTCGCCCAGCTCGACCGGGATGGCGGCGGCGCGGTAGGCCTCCATCGGAGCCGACATGGACTGCGCGCGCGGCACCGGCGGCGCGGAGGCGGTGTTCTCGGTGATCTCCACGACCTTGCCGAGTACGCGCTGCGCGCGCCGCGCGTACTGCTCGGCCTTGGCGAGGGCGTTCTCCCATGCCGCGTCGCGGGCGCGGGTGAGCAGGGCCTCCTGGTCGGCGAAGGTGAGGACGAGTCCACCGAGGCGGACGTCGTCACCGCCCGCCTCGACGCAGTTGGCGATGACGGTGCCAGGGGCCGGATCGGCGTCTTCGCCGACTTCGCGCAACGCGATCGTCAGCGAGGTGCTCGCGAGGTATCCGGTGACGCGGTTGCCCTGCCCCTCGGTCCACACGGTCTCGGTCTGCACCGACAGTCCGCTGGTGGCGATGTCGGAGCCGTCCACGCCGTCGGAGCGCAGCGACCGCGCGACCGCGGCGACGCGCTCACCGGCCCGGCTGTAGGCGAGCGCGACCTTGCTCGCCCGCGATTCGACGGAGATCGTCACCCGCATCAAGTCGGGGGTGGCGCGGGCGGTGCCGTGCCCGTAGGTCGTGACGGTGCCTGTGCGCGAATCGGTCTTCTTGCCCACAACGTCTCCTCGTCGTTCGCTGTCGATGCGTACCGCACCATCGTGCCTGCTTCGAGGGTCGCGGCGGTCCTCGCGCCGCGCGAGGCTCCGAGGCGAGTCGCTCGGGGTGGACGCCGCCGCCGATCCGCGCGACCACCCCGGATTAGTTTGCCGGGCGAGGCCACTTGCTCGGGCCGGTCCACCTTGTCACTCGGTCCGGGTACCGTATGTCAAGGCTCACATTTCGACGCCATGTCGGTTGGTGTGATCGTTCTCGTGCGGGAGCATCAGCCGCCGCTCCGTAGACTGATCGGATCAGATGCGCTATCCGGAGGGAGCTAGTTCAGGTGGGAGTGCTTTCCCGGGTCGACACGCCCGATGATCTGCGCCGGCTGACCGTGCCGCAAGTGCGCGAGCTGGCGGAGGAGATCCGCGAGTTCCTGGTGCGCAAAGTCGCCGCGACCGGCGGGCACCTCGGCCCCAACCTCGGTGTGGTCGAACTCACCATCGCGCTGCACCGGATCTTCGACTCACCGGCCGACCCGTTGATCTTCGACACCGGGCACCAGGCCTACGTGCACAAGATCCTGACCGGGCGCAAGGATCAGTTCGACTCGCTGCGCAAGCAGGGCGGCCTGTCCGGCTACCCCAGCAGAGCGGAGAGCGCCCACGACTGGGTGGAGTCCTCGCACGCCTCCGCGGCGTTGTCCTACGCCGACGGTCTGGCGAAGGCGTTCGCGCTGAGCGGGCAGGACCGGCACGTGGTGGCGGTCGTCGGCGACGGCGCGCTCACCGGCGGCATGTGCTGGGAGGCGCTCAACAACATCGCCGCCGCTCCGGACCGCCCGGTGGTCATCGTGGTCAACGACAACGGCCGCTCCTACGCGCCCACCATCGGCGGCCTGGCCGAACGACTGACCGCGCTGCGCACCCAGCCCGCCTACGAGCACGCGCTGGACGCGGGCAAGCGCATCCTGAAGAGCATTCCCCGGGTGGGGGAATCGGCGTACTCGATGGTGCACGCGGTGAAGGCGGGCATCAAGGACGCGGTGAGTCCGCAGGAACTGTTCAGCGATCTCGGCCTCAAGTACGTCGGGCCGGTGGACGGCCACGACGTCGTCGCCCTGGAGGCCGCGCTGCGCCGGGCCAAGGACTTCGGCGGCCCCGTCGTGGTGCACGCGGTGACGCAGAAGGGCCGCGGCTACGCGCCCGCCGAGAACCACGTCGCCGACCAGATGCACGCCTGCGACCCCATTGATCCGCTGACCGGCGTCCCCGTCGGCGGTCCGAAGGCGCGCGGTTGGACCTCGGTGTTCTCCGAGGAGCTGATCGCGCACGCCGAGCGCCGCGCCGACATCGTCGCCATCACCGCGGCGATGCCGGGCCCGACCGGGCTGGCCGCCTTCGGCGAGCGTTTCCCCGACCGGATGTTCGACGTCGGCATCGCCGAACAGCACGCCATGGCCTCCGCTGCGGGACTCGCGCTCGGCGGCATGCATCCGGTGGTGGCGATCTACTCGACGTTCCTCAACCGCGCCTTCGACCAATTGCTGATGGATGTGGCGCTGCTGAAGCAGCCGGTCACCGTGGTGCTGGACCGCGCGGGCATCACCGGCTCCGACGGCGCCAGCCACAACGGCATGTGGGATCTGTCGGTCCTCGGGATCATTCCCGGCATCCGGGTCGCCGCTCCGCGCGACGCCGCGACATTGCGGGAGGAACTGGCCGAGGCGCTGGCCGTCAACGACGGGCCGACCGCGCTGCGTTTCCCGAAAGGCAGTGTGGCCGAGGACATCTCGGCGATCGAACGACTCGACGGCATCGACGTGCTGCGGATGGCCGAGCCGGACGGCGGATCGGTGCAGGCGGTGCACGGCGA
Source organism: Nocardia arthritidis NBRC 100137 (assembly GCF_001612765.1). Lineage (GTDB taxonomy): Bacteria > Actinomycetota > Actinomycetes > Mycobacteriales > Mycobacteriaceae > Nocardia > Nocardia arthritidis. Next base: position 36,141 of record NZ_BDBB01000011.1, on the reverse strand, counting down.
TGTCCTGCTCGTCGCGGTGGGCTCCTTCGCCGGTGCGGCCCTGGAAGCGGCCAATCTGCTCGATTCCGAAGGGATCTCGGTCACCGTCCTCGACCCGCGCTGGGTGCTCCCGGTCTCCGACACCCTGCTGAAGCTCGCGGAGAACTACCGGATGGTGGTCACGCTGGAGGACGGTGGGCTGCACGGCGGCATCGGCTCTACGGTGTCGGCTCGCCTGCGCAACTCGGGCCTGGACATCCCGGCCCGCGACCTCGGTGTTCCGCAGCAGTTCCTCGACCATGCCGCACGCGGCGAAGTGCACGCCGAACTCGGCCTCACCGGCCCGGAGATCGCCCGGCGGATCAGCGGGTGGCTCGCCGCTCGCTGACGCCGGAGGCGAGCGGTGCCTAGTCCGACGGCGGCAACACCGCGGCCAGCTGCGCAACCGCCAGCTCGCGCTGCCACGGCCGGGCGCCACCGGACTTCAGGAATCCGTCGACGGCGGAGGGTTCGACCGCGGCGTAGTCGGGCAGCCCGTCCCAGCACAGGCGGCGGACCAGGTCCGGCGCGAGCAAGTTCTCCACCGGGATCGAGTGCTCGGTCGACAGATCGCCCATGGCGGCTCGCGCCCGCGTCAGGCGGGCCGCCGCGGCCGGATCACGGCGCTCCCAGCGGTTGACCGGCGGCGGGCCGTCGAAGGGCTGGGCGAGCGGCGGCAGGTCGCTGTCCGGCAAGGTGCGGCCGCGCTCGATCGCGGCGAGCCATTCACGGGAGTACCGGCGCTGCCGTGGCCCACCGAACACCGGCAGGGTGCGCAACTGCGCGATGGATCTGGGCTCCGCGGTCGCCGCGGCGATGATCGCGACATCCGGCAGGATGCGGGCGGGCGCCACGTCGCGGGCGCGGGCCAGCGCGTCCCGGGCGGTCCACAGCTCGCGCACCACCGCGAGCTGCCTGGTGCGGCGCAGCGTGTGGATGCCCGAGGTGCGCCGCCAGCGCTCGGCCTTCGGCGCGGGCGGGTCCAACGTGCGAATGTGCTCGAATTCCTGTGCCGCCCAATCCATTTTGCCCTGCTCGTCGAGAGCATCGGCCACGGCGTCGCGCAGTTCCAGCAACAGTTCGACATCCAGGGCGGCGTAGTTCAGCCAGTCGGCGGGCAGCGGGCGGGTGGACCAGTCGGCCGCCCCGTGCCCCTTGCGCAGCGCACGGCCCAGCAGCCGTTCCACCATCGCGGCGAGCCCGACGCGCTCGAAACCCGCCAGGCGTCCGCCCAACTCGGTGTCGAAGAGCCGGGCCGGGCGCAAGCCCAGTTCGGCCAGCCCCGGGAGATCCTGATCCGCGGAGTGCAGTACCCACTCCAGGCCGTTGATCGCGTCGGCCAGCGGGCCGAGCGCGTCGGTGACCGGGATGGGATCGATGAGGAACGTGCCCGCGCCTGCGCGGCGCAATTGGATCAGATACGCGCGCGCCGAATAGCGGAACCCGGAGGCGCGCTCGGCGTCCACGGCGAGCGGGCCGGTGCCCGCCACCAGGCGGGCGGCGGCTGCGCTGATCTCGGCGGCGGTGTCCAGTACCGGTGGCACGCCCTCCACCGGCGCGAGCAGCGGCGTCGCGGCCGAGGGTTCGGATTGGTCTGGTACGGACATGGTGTTGAACTCTACGTGCCGACTCTACGGCGCCGCCGTCCTATCGGCGCATAAGTGTGTCGAAGGACCGGGCGCGATGTGCCCGGTGGAGCGGGTGACGGCGATTTCGGCGCAGGTCACGCCACCCCGGCGGGCGTGCTCAGGGACGATCGCCGGACAAGCCGGGTGGTACCCGCAGCTGGGTCACCCCGGCAGGCGGTAGTCCCGCCGCGTAGGCCAGCACCTCGCAGAACGCCTCCAGGTGCGGCCGCAGATCGGTGGTGACGGGCGTCCACGAGGCGCGTAGTTCCAGCTGATGGGCGCGCGGTGGTCCGGCGATGTCGCCGTAGCGCACCGAGCTGGTCGAGGTCACCGTGCCGCCCAGCGCGGTGAACGGCTCGGTCCGTGACTCCAGCGCGTCCACCAGCCAGCTCCACGCCACTTCTGGTAGCAGGGGGTCGGTGGCGAGGGCGGCGTCGATGTCGGCCTGGATGTAGGCGACCAGACGGAGGGTGCCGTGCCAGGTGTCGTCGCCGTCCGGATCGTGCAGCAGGATCAATCTGCCGAACGCGTCGCCTTCGGAATCGATCGGCACGACAGGGGTTTCCGGATGGGCGACCTCGGCGCCGATGGCGTAGGAGTACGGTGCGAGCCGTTGCGGCGGCCGGATGGGCGCGAGCTCGATCCGAGGGTGCACGGTTGCGGTGCCCATCGCCTCGACCGCGGCGCGAAATCGAGCTGGTTCGCCATGAGGTCCTTCGGTCGGTGCGGCGCCGTCGCGGAAGTCGAGCGGTGTCACGACTGCTGACGGTAGACCTTGCGCCCCCCGTGCAGTCGGAGGCGCGCCGCTACGGGCCGGGCGGCGTCTGCGCGGTCATCGCTGCCGCCTCCGCGTCCGCCCCTCCTGCCGGGCCCGCATACGATAGCCGTGATGAGCACTCATACCCGCCGCCGGTTGACCGATGCCCCGTTCCTGGCCGCCGCTACCGGCGCGACGCCGAGCAGGCGTCCGGTGTGGTTCATGCGCCAAGCCGGACGCTCGCTGCCCGAGTACCGCGAGGTGCGCGCGGGTGTCGGGATGCTCGAGTCCTGCTTCGATCCGGAGCTGGTGTGCGAGATCACCCTCCAGCCGATCCGCAGGCACCGGGTCGACGCGGCGATCTTGTTCTCCGACATCGTCGTTCCGCTCAAAGCGGCGGGGATCGATCTGGACATCGTGCCAGGCGTGGGCCCGGTGGTCGCCGCGCCCGTGCGGACGGTCGACGACGTGCGCGCACTGCCCCGGTTGCGCCCCGAGGAGGTCGGGGCGGTCACCGACGGCGTGCGCCTGCTGGTCGACGCGCTGGGGGAGACGCCGCTGATCGGGTTCGCGGGCGCGCCGTTCACCCTGGCCTCCTACCTGGTCGAGGGCGGCCCGAGCAAGAACCACGAGCGCACCAAGGCGATGATGTACGCCGACCCGCAGACCTGGCACGTGCTGCTCGGCGTGCTCACCGACATCACCATCGCGTTCCTGCAGGCTCAGCTGGGGGCCGGCGTGGACGCGGTGCAGTTGTTCGACTCCTGGGCGGGCGCGCTCTCGCTGGCCGACTACCGCAATTTCGTGCTACCGCATTCGGAGCGTGTGTTCGCGGAGATCGCGGATGCGGGGGTGCCGCGCATCCACTTCGGGGTAGGGACGGGCGAGCTGCTCGGCGCCATGGGCGAGGCGGGCGCCGACGTGGTCGGTGTCGATTGGCGGGTGCCGCTGACCGAGGCCGTCCGTCGCGTCGGGCCCGGAAAGGCGTTGCAAGGCAACCTCGATCCCGCCGTCCTGTTCGCGGGCCCCGCCGCAGTCGAGGCGCAGGCCCGGCGGATCGCGCGCGAAGCGGACGAGGCGATCACACTCGGCGCCACCGGGCACATCTTCAACCTGGGCCACGGGGTGCTGCCGGAAACCGATCCCGGCGTGCTGACCGCCTTGGTGGAGCTCGTGCACGAGCTATAGGGGAAGGCGAAGCGGGGAACCCCCCGGCATCGGGAACAGCCGGTTCGCAGTGGCCGGTTCCATCCGGTCCGGGTGGAAGCTGCGGGCGGCACGGCAGCTGTCGCCGTTGGCACGATGTGTCCCGGGTCATCGTTCGCCGACCGTCGGACTGTCGCCGTGGCGGTACGCGATACGGTCGAGGCATGCGTATCGCGGTGGTCGGCGGTGGGATCAGCGGACTGGTGGCCGCGTATCGATTGCGGACGTTGCTCGGGCCGGATGCCGACCTCGTCGTGCTCGATCGCGCCGAACGGGTAGGTGGCATCCTCTACACCGGTGAACTGGCCGGAGAGCCATTGGATCTCGGCGCGGAAGCGTTTGTCGGCCGACGGCCGGAGGTACCCGCGATGCTGCGGGAACTCGGGCTCGAGTCGCAGTTGGTGACGCCTGCCGGCCTGCGGCCGCTGGTGTGGTCCTCCGGAGCCACCCATCCGCTTCCGGAGGGCACGTTGATGGGCGTTCCGTCGAACGCCGAGTCGATGCGCGATCTGGTCGACGCCGAGACGCTGCGGCGGATTGCCGCCGAACCCGACCGGCCGCTGGCCTGGGAGCCGGGCTCCGATATCGACGTCTACCATCTGGTCGCCGATCGCTTCGGCGCACAAGTCGCCGAGCGCAGCGTGGACCCCCTGCTCGGGGGCGTGTACGCGGGAAGCTCCCGATCCATCGGTGTCCGTGCCGCGCTGCCCACCCTCGCCGCCGCGCTGGACAACGGCGCGACCAGCCTCACCGCCGCCGTCGGCGCCGCGCTGCCACCGCCTTCGAACGCACCGGTCTTCGGTGCCATCCGCGACGGGTACCGGGTGCTGCTCGAGGCACTCGCCGAACGCTCCGAGGCGAGGTTTGTCACCGCGACCCCGGGAACGCGTCTGGCCAGGGGGCTGCGCGGTTGGGTGGTCGACCCGATCGGCGCCGTCGACGCGGTGGTGCTCGCTACCCCCGCGCCGGTGACCGCGCGCCTGCTGAAGACCGTCGCCCCCGCCGCCGCGGCGGAACTGGCGGGCGTCGAACTCTCCTCGTCGGCGGTGGTCGCGCTGGCGCTGCCCCGCGAGACCGCGCTGCCGCGGAACTCCGGCATCCTGGTGGCCACCGGAGAGCCGCTGCGTGCGAAGGCGTTCACCCTGTCCAGCCGCAAATGGACGCATCTCGCGCGGCGCGAAACGGCCCTCGTTCGCGTCTCGTTCGGCAAATTCGGGGACGACTCCCCGCTGTCGTGGCCCGACGCGGAACTCGTCGCGGCCGCCACCGAGGACCTGGCTACCGTTACCGGGGCGGCCATCGAGCCGATGGAGGCTGTCGTGCAGCGCTGGCCGGGGGGCCTCGCCCAGTACGCGCCCGGCCATCCGGCCCGCATCGCGGCCGTCGAAGCCGAGGTCGCGGCGCTCGACGGGCTGGCGGTCGCGGGCGCGTACCTGCACGGCGTCGGGGTGCCCGCGTGCGTCGCCTCCGGCACGGCCGCCGCGCAGCGGATCGCGGCGACGATCGGTGCGGACAGCGCACGCTGAGCGGACCCGGGGTCGCGCCCGCTCGTGCACGCCGGGGCAGCGCGATACCGCCGATGCGATTCTCCGCTTTCCCGGGCCTGCTCTGCAATTCCCGCTGAAAATGCGCACGAATCGGCGTAATTAAGAACACTCCGCCGGTATGCCGCATCGGGGGAATTCGCCGGTAGCGTGATCATCATGCAGCTCTCGCACTTCACCGATATCGGTTTGCGCACCATCATGCGGCTGGCGGTCGAGGACGAGAAGAATTCCCGAATCACCACCAAACTCATCGCGCGGCAGGTGGGCGCGTCGGAAAAGCATGTGGCCAAGGCGGTTTCCCGGCTGGTCGAGCTCGGTCTGGTGCAGGCGTACCGCGGACGATCCGGCGGACTCTTCATCACCGCAGCCGGGCGCGCCGCGTCGGTCGGTGAGCTGATCCGGGAATTGGAAGGCGACCGCGACGTAGTGGAGTGCGGCCAACCGAATCCGTGTCCATTACTCGGCGCGTGCCGGTTGCGCCGAATTCTCGGCGACGCGAAGAAAGCTTTCTATGCCGAACTGGACCGCTATTCGATAGAGGAATTGGTCACCTCGTCGACCGCCGGGTTGCTGCATCTACTCGTCCGCTCCCCAGCGAATGTTTCCCCTGAGATGAAGGAAGTGTCATGAACCTCGACAGCGTTGTCCGTGCCGAACCGGAACTCGAACCGCGGTACGCCGACGTCGTCCGCGCGACCCTCCCGCTCGTGGCGGCGAACATCGACCGCATCACGGCGGTGTTCTACCGCACCATGTTCGATGCCCACCCGCAGCTGCTGCGTGACACGTTCAATCGGGGCAACCAGGCGCAGGGCAGTCAGCAGCGGGCGTTGGCCGCCTCTATCGCCACCTTCGCCACGTATCTGGTGGACCCCGCGCTGCCGCACCCGGCCACCATGCTGTCGCGGATCGCGCACAAGCACGCGTCACTCGGAGTGACTCCGGAGCAGTACCGGATCGTGCACGACAACCTGTTCGCCGCCATCGTGGAAGTGCTCGGCGCCGACGTGGTCGACGAGACGGTCGCCGCGGCCTGGGATCGGGTCTACTGGCTGATGGCCGACACCCTGATCGACCAGGAGAAGGGGCTCTACGCCGAGGCGGGCGTGGATTTCGGCGACGTCTTCCGGGATGTGCGCGTGCTGGCGCGTGACGACGACCCCTCCGGCGTCGCGGTCTTCACGGTCGAATCCGCCGACCCGGCCACCGAGCTGCCGGGCTTCGTTCCGGGACAGTATATTTCGGTCGGCGTGCGCCTACCCGACGGCGCGCGCCAGCTACGTCAGTACAGCCTGGTCGGGAGGCCGCGCGACGGCGCGCTGTCGTTCGCCGTCAAACGGGTCGAGGCGGCGGGCGGGTGCCCGGCGGGCGAGGTCTCCTCGTGGCTGCACAAGCATCTGCGCCCTGGCGACCCACTGCAGATCACTCTCCCGTTCGGCGATGTCGTCGTCGACACCACCGCGACGACGCCGCTGGTGCTGATCTCCGGCGGAATCGGGGTGACCCCGACGGTCGGCATCCTGGAATACCTCGCCGCTCACGCCCCATGGCGCCGCACCCTCATCGTGCACGCGGATCGTGGACCGGGGACCCATCCGCTGCGCGATCGGCTCCGGCAACTCGCTACCAGGCTCGAACAGGCCGATGTCGAAATCTGGTACGAGCAACCGGCTCCCGGCGTGCGGCACGGCAGGGTCGATCTCTCGGCACTGAGCCTGCCCGACGACGCCGACGTCTACGTCTGCGGTCCGCCCATGTTCCTGCGCGATATCGGGCGTCAGCTGCGCGCCGCCGGGATCCCGGAGGCCCGGGTGCACATCGAGCAGTTCACGCCCGGCGACGCGGGCGCTCCGGAGCGAGTGGCACGATAGTGCTATGGCGCGACTCGACTATCAAGCTCTCAACTCCACCATCCGCTACCTGATGTTTTCGGTCTTCCAGGTGCAGCCCGGAGTACTGGGCGAGGACCGCGACGCCGCGACCAAGGAGGCCAAGGCGTTCTTCGACGGTCTCGCCGACCGCGATGTGGTGGTCCGCGGCATCTACGACGTGGCCGGGATGCGCGCCGACGCCGATTTCATGATCTGGACGCACGCCGAGCGGATCGAGGACCTGCAGGCCGTTTACGCCGACTTCCGCCGCACCACCGAGCTGGGCCGGGCGAGCGCGCCGGTCTGGAGCAACGCGGCGCTGCACCGCCCCGCCGAGTTCAACAAGAGCCACATCCCGGCGTTCCTGGCCGGCGAGGAGCCGGGCGCCTACATCTGCGTGTACCCGTTCGTCCGGTCCTACGAGTGGTATCTGCTGCCCGACGAGGAACGCCGCCGGATGCTGGCCGAACACGGCAAGGCCGCGCGCGACTACCCGGACGTGCGGGCCAACACCGTCAGCTCGTTCGCGCTCGGCGACTACGAGTGGATCCTGGCGTTCGAGGCGCCCGAACTGCACCGCATCGTCGATTTGATGCGCGATCTGCGGGCCACCGACGCGCGGCGGCACGTGCGCGAAGAGATCCCGTTCTTCACCGGCCCCCGCGTCGAGGTCGAGGAACTGCTCGCCACTCTGCCCTGACGCCGCACGGGACCGCTTGCCCGAAATTTTCGGGGCATGCGCCGAGCGCTGGAGTTCCGTACGCTGCCGATGAGCGTCGGGCTGTTACTCCGCTGCGCTGTCCGAGGGGTGCAGTCGCAGGGCGATGGAGTTGATGCAGTAGCGCTTATCGGTGGGCGTGTTGTACCCCTCGCCCTCGAACACGTGGCCGAGGTGGCTGTGGCAGTTCGCGCACAGCACTTCGACCCGGTGCATGCCGAGCGAGTCGTCGGACCGGAGAATCACCGCGTCGGATGCCGCCGGATCGAAGAAGGACGGCCAGCCGCAGTGCGAGTCGAACTTCTCCGTGCTGCGGAACAACTGGGTGCCGCAGGCCCGGCACACGTAGACGCCCTCGGTCTTGGTGTCGGTGTACTCGCCGACGAACGGCCGCTCGGTGGCGGCCTCGCGCAGCACCGCATACTCCTCGGGGTCCAGCTTCACTCGCCATTCCTGCGGCGTGAGCTGAATGCGCGGCGCGGGCAGGGACGTCTCGGCTTCGGAGCTCATGGCTCCACGCTAATACGATTCTGCTCCACCGGCGCCGAACCGTTGTGTGGCCTGGGGGTTTCCGCGGCCGGGGCCGAGTCGCCCGCCGGGAAGGGACGCTGCGGCGCCTCGCCGCGCGGGTCCGGCGCGGACCTCATCCACGCGGGATCGATGCCGAACGGCAGCCTGCCCTCCCGCCGTGCGGCCAGATAGCGGTCGCCGAGCACGCAGAACACGACGATGAGCAGCAGACCCCAGCCGAAGGTGATGCGCAGGTACTCCAGGTTGCGGCCGATGTGCTGCCAGCGGTCCGACAGCCACTTGTCGTAGCTCATGAACCCGAAGATCGCCAGCCAGGCCGGCCAATTGCGCAGCACCGAGTTGCGCAGCACCACCGTCATCAGGAACGGGAACAGCATCATCGAGTAGTACATCTGTCCCAGCGAGCTGAGCAGGAACGAGGCGGTCAGCAGCACGCCGGAGGCGGTACAGACGAAGAACAGCTCGTCCTCGCGGCAGTAGCGGTACAGCAGCCACAGCGAGATCAGCACGAGCACGCCGAGCACCACGCGCATACCCCACGTCAGCCACGGCGGCAGCCCGTAGTACTCGCCGTTGCCGACGATCGCGCTGTTGAAATAGTCGCGCGATTCGAAGAGGTAGGGCGCGGTGCGGGTGAGGAACTTCTCCGGATCCTTCGACAGCGGCCAGGCGATCGCGGTCAGCGCCAGCGGCACGCCGAGCGCGGTGACGAAAACCTTCCACTGCCCGCGCACGAGCGCGATCAACAGCAAGGGAGCGAGTGTCGGTTTGACCGCGATACTCAATCCGAGCGCGGCGCCCGCCCAGAGGTCTCGCCGTTTCAGCAGCAGGTGGATGAAGATCAGCTCCGCCAGCAGCACACAGCCGTTGACGTTGGTGAACACGAGTGTGTTGATCACCGTCTCGGACGTGAACATCGCCAGCAGCAGCGCGGGCGCGGCGACCGAGTTCAGGGTGTAGCGGAACAGCCGCAGCAGCAGGTACCAGGCGATGAGGATCGCGATCGCGTTCAGGGCGATGAACAGCCAGCGCGACTTCTCGTAGTCGATGGCCGCGATCGGCGCGATCAGCAGGGTGCCGCTGGGCGGGTACAGGTAATGCGGGTCCACCGAGTCGAAGTTCGCGGTGTATACCGGACGCCCGTTCAAGAAGTCGAGCGACGCCTGGTAGACCGGCCGGTAGTCGTCGGTGATGAAGCCGTTGACAGCCTTGATGAAAACCCGGTTCAGCACGGTCATGACCGCCAGGGGCCAGAGTGCGAACTTGATCACCTCGGCGGTGGTGCGAGCGGTCCGGGGCTCGAGCGGTCGAAGGAACACTGGGGCACGGTACACCGGATCGGTTACCGGCGGTTGGCCGGACCTGCCCGACTCGCCGCCCGATCGGCCGCTCGAGCGGCGCTAGGCCGGGCAGGCGGTACCGTCTGCGGGGAGTTTGCCGTCCTTCAGATAGTCGACGACCGCCCGCTGCGCGCAGCCGGAGTGCGTGGCCACCGGATGGCCGAAGCCCTGCCAGGACAGCGCCGCGTGACGGGCGCCCGCCGCCCCGAGCGCTCCGGTCACCGACGACTGACCACCGTTGCCGACCACCGGGTCGGCGACCCCGCCGAGCACGAGCACCGGGATACCCAGCTTCTCCGGCATGGGTGGTGCGGCAGACACCGGCCAGGCCGCGCACTCCATGAGTCCGATGGCCGCGGCTTTGCCGAAGACGGGGTACTTGCCCGCCCAGGTGCCGGCGAGCTCGGTGGCCTTGTCCGGCGTCGGCGGCAGTTGCGTGTCGGTGCATCGGTTGACGAACTGGCCGTCGCTCGCGATAGCCGCGCTTTCGCGGGTGATCAGAGCCTCCAGCGGGCCCCGGTCGCCGCGTCCGGCCGCGGCGAGCGCGTCGGACAGCTCGGCGACCCGAGTTGCCTGGTCGGCGCGCGGGCTGCCGAGGAAGCCCGACACGGCGGTGAGCACGGCGTTCGCCGAGATATCGCCGAGGCCGCCGGTCGCGGCCCGGTTCACCAGATCGGTGACCGCGGCGCGCGGGTCGGCGCCGAGCGAGCAGCCGACGCCGACGCAGCGCTGCGCGAACGCCGTCAGCGCCGCCTCGGCGCCCTGCACGGCTTGTTCGGCGCGGGTCACGGAGTCGGTGCCGACCGGCTCGGGGGAGTCGAGCGCCAGCCGGGCGAGATGGTCGCCGTATTTGCGGGCGTAGCTGAGCGCGACTTTGGCGCCGTTGCCCGTGCCCAGCAGTGCGATGTGCTCCACCTGCCACTGCCTGCGCAATTGTTCGATGTCGTCGGCGGCGTGCGGTGCGTCGAAGGCGCCCTCGTAGGGCTGAAGGAAGTCGCGGCAGGCGATGGTGCCGTCCTGGCTCAGCTTCGTCATCCGCGCCACCGGGTCGCCCGCGGACTGGGCGTTCTCGGCCAGGCCGCGGCGGATGTCCGCCGGCAGGCAGTCGATCGGCTGCGAGGTGCCGATGCCACGCCGGTCCACCGCGACGATCGGGCGGGCGGCCAGCAGCGCGGACGCCGGGCCCGCGGCCAGACCGGCCAGGGTGGCGGAGGAGGAGCGATCCGAACCGGAGGTGAGCACCAGCGGCGGCGCGTCGGCCGGGGTCTGCGCCAGCCTGGCCCGCAACGCGCCGGCGCGGAAGCTGCCCAGCACCGCGCCGGTCGAGTCGATCGGGGTGGAGTACTCGGCGCAGTCGAGCACCAGCCCTGCGGGCGCCGGGCCGAGCCCGAGCTGATCGAGGGTCGGCTGCGTGCATTCACGCCAGCTGAGGTCGGTCTTGGGCAACTCGGCGCTCGGCGGCGGCGCGGGTGCGGAGGAGGTCGTCGCGGTGCCGGCGACGGGTGGGCGCTGCACCGCGACACCGGGACGATCCGACGGTCCCGCGCCGCAACCGGCGGTCACGATCGAGAGGGTGGCGGCAAGCACGGCGGCCCGAGTCCAGCGCATTGCTACAGCCTGCCAGGTTCGGGCGGTTCTTTCATCGACGGGCCCACCGGGTGAGCATCGTGCCGTCGTCGTCCAGCAGCACATGCGCGCGCGTCATGCGGACGCGGAACTCGTGCGCGGACAGCGAGATTCGCCGCGCCGCGCCGCCGACCAGCAGCGGTGCGGTGGTCAGGCAGAGTTCGTCGACCACGTCGGCCTCCAGCAACTCGCCGAACAGGTGCGGGCCGCCCTCGGTGAGCACGCGCAGCAGGCCGCGCTCGGTGAGTACCCGCAGCAGGCCGCCCGGCGTCACCGCGATGTCACCCGCTTCGATCACCTCGGCACCCGCCTCCGCCAAGCGCTGTTTGCGGTCGGCGGGTGCGGTGACCGTCGTGATGATCAGTGGCGGCACCTGGGTATCGGTGAACAGGCGCGCGCCTGGGTCGAGCGCCGCGCTCGCCGTGACCACCGCGATCGGCGGCGGGGCGCCGTCGGGATGGCCCCCGATGCCGCGCTCGTGGAACGCGCGCCTGCGCGCCGGATCGGTGCGCGCCCCGCCGTAGTTCTCCGCGCGCGCCGTGCCCGCGCCCACCACGATCACCTCCGCCAGTTCCCGCAGCAACATGAACACCGTCCGGTCGGCCGGCGTGCCCAGTCCTTCGGTGAGGTTCCCGCTGGTCGCGGCGCCGTCGATGCTGGAGACGAAATTGGCCCTGACCAAAGGCGCGTCGAGCGCGGCGGGGAAGGCGTACAACTGCGCGAGGTCGTCGGGGCTGAGTCCTGTGAGCTGGATCGCATTCTGGCTACGCTGCATGAGACCAGATCACACCACGTCTCTAGGCTTCGTCCATGCAAGAACGCCTCGTCGATCGTCACCCGGAGGTCCCGGCCGATCAGCTCGTCGCCCAGATGGTGCCTCCGCCCATGTTCGACGAGGTGAGCTTCGCCTCCTACATTCCCGACCCGAAGGAACCGAGCCAGACGGAAGCGGTCGGCAAGGCCGAGGACTTCGCCGGGCAGGTCGCCAAGATCAGCAAGGCCGCCAACAAGAAGAGCTTCTTCGGCAAGAAGAAGCCGGTCAGCGGCGCTGGCCTGTATCTGGACGGTGGCTTCGGCGTCGGCAAGACCCACCTGCTGGCCTCGATCTTCCACAGCTCGCCCGCGCCCAAGTCGTTCGGCACGTTCGGTGAGCTCACCAACCTGGTCGGCGCGCTCGGCTTCGCCAACGCCCTCGAGCGCCTGTCGGACAACAGTGTGCTGTGCATCGACGAATTCGAACTCGACGATCCCGGCGACACCATGCTGGTCTCCCGGCTCCTGACCGAACTGTCCGCCGCCGGTGTCTCGATCGCGGCCACGTCGAACACCCTGCCGGGCCAGCTCGGCGAAGGACGTTTCGCCGCACAAGATTTCCTGCGCGAGATCAAGAAGCTGGGCGCCATCTTCGAGGCGGTGCGCGTCGACGGGCCGGACTACCGCCATCGCGACCTGCCGCCCGCCCCGGCGCCCACCGCGCCGGAGGTGCTCGCCGAGCGGGCCGCGAGCACACCGGGTGCCACCCTCGACGAGTTCGACGCGCTGCTGAAGCACCTCGGCACACTGCATCCGTCGAAGTACGGCGCGCTGATCTCCGGAGTGTCGTCGGTGTTCGTCTCCAACGTGCATCCGGTCACCGATCAGGCCGTGGCGCTGCGCATCGTGGTGCTGGCCGACCGGCTCTACGACGCGAGCATCCCGGTGACGGTGTCGGGTGCGAAGCTCGACGAGATCTTCTCCGCCGAGATGCTCGAGGGCGGTTACCGCAAGAAGTACCTGCGCGCCATCTCGCGCTTGCTCGCGCTGTCGCGGTTCGAAGTCGCGGCCTAGCGACCGACCTCGACACTCCGGCGAGACAACGACGGGTGCGAGCCCGCGAACCGATGATTGGAGCAGCCGAATGGCACCTGGTCTCCGTGCCCCGGTCGCGATGGCGGCCGGTCTGGCAGTCGCCTTCGGACCGGTAGCGGGCCTCGCGCAGGCCGAGCCGCCCGCGGCCGTCGTAGCCGATCCCGCCTTACACCTGCAGGGGGTGCAGAACGCCCGCGACATCGGCGGGTACCGCACGGCCGGCGGCCGGATCGTGCGCACCGGTCTGGTGTTTCGCACCGGGCAGTTGAACAACGCGACGCCGGAGGATCTGGCCGCGCTGAGCGATCGCCGTGTGCGCTCCGTCCACGACCTGCGCACGGTCTACGAGCGGGCGCTCGGGCCCGACCGGCTGCCCGCCGGCGCGGCGGCGCATTGGGCCGACGTGATCGGCCAGGCTCCGCCGCAGGTCATCGCCACCACGCTCACCGGAGGCGATGGGCTGTATCGCGCGTTCATCACCGCGCCGGGCGCGAACGAGGCGTTCGCGTCGGTGCTGCGCGACATCACCGGCGGCGACGGGGCGGTGCTGTTCCACTGCACCGCGGGCAAGGATCGCACCGGCTGGACGGCGGCGGTGCTGCTCACCCTGCTCGGTGTGGATCGGGCCACCGTCACCGAGGACTACCTGCTGTCCAACCGGTTCCGCAACGCGAGCCAGGACGATCCGCTCAACGGTGTCCAGGCGTCCTGGCTCGACGCCGCCTTCGACCAGGCGAACCAGACCTATGGCAGTTTCGACGCCTACGTCCGGGACGGGCTGAGGCTCACCGACGGCGATATCGCCGCCTTGCGGGCCCGTCTGCTGGGCTGAGCGGCGTCTCGGCCGAACGCCCACTTCGGCGGTACCGGGCCGCGGCGTGCACTACGATCCCGGCATGGCGAAGTTTGAGACATGGGACGGCCTGGAACTCAATTATCGGGTCTGGGAGGGCGAGGGCGTCCCGGTCGTGCTGCAGCACGGGGTGGTCGCCGACACCAACGCGAACTGGATGAGCACCGGCGTGGTCGCGGCCCTGCAAACCGCCGGGCACACCGTGGTCTCCCTGGACGCGCGCGGCCACGGTCGTTCCGGCAAGCCGCACGACGCGGCGCGGTACTCGTGGCAGGCCATGGCGCGTGACGTGCGCGCGCTCTACGACGAGCTGGGCTTCGAGGAAGTCGTGCAGGTCGGATACTCGATGGGCGGAGTGATCTCGCTGATGGTGGCCGCGACCGACCAGCGGGTGCGGCGGCTGGCCGTCGGCGGCATCGGTTCGGGTGTGCTGGACTGCGGCGGCGTCGACCGCCGCGTGATCGACCTGCCCGACCTGCAGGCCGCGATGACCGGGGACGGCGCGGGCGCATCACCGGCCGCGAAGATGTTCCGGGTGCTGGCCGACGCGGTCGGGGCCGACGTGGACGCCATCCACGCGGTGGCGACGGGTCTCGACGACCGTCCCATCGAGACTCTGGCGGACATCACCGTGCCCGCCCTGGTGCTGGCGGGCGCCGACGACCCGTTCGCCGCCGAACCCGAGCGCCTCGCCGCGGCGCTGCCGAACGGCGCGCTCGCCGTGGTGCCCGGCGATCACCTGATGGCGGTGGTGAACCCCGCGTTCCACACCGCGCTCGTCGATTTCGTGCGCTGAGCCGGCACTAGAAGACCAGCCGCAGCACGTAGTCGCGGTGCACCTGGCTGCCGACGGTGAATGTCCTGGTGCCCACCTCGGTGAAGCCGTGCTTCGCGTAGAAGCGCCGGGCGCGCGCGTTCTCCTGGTTGACGCCCAGCCAGACACCGGGATGCCCCTCGGCGCGCGCCCAGTCCAGCGCGGCCTGCATCAGCGCGGTGGAAACCCCCGTGCCGTGATGGCCGGGCAGCACGTACATCTTGCTGACCTCCACCATCGGTTGCGGCCCGACCGATTCCATCACCGCTGGGTCGGCCGGACCGCCCGTGACCAGCATCGCGTACCCGACGATCTCGTCGTCCGCGACGGCTTTGAGCACGATCCTGGCCGGGTCGTTGAGGTATTCGCCGAAGCGTTCGCCCGACAGCGCTTCACCGACGAAGACGTCGATGTCGTCGGGCGTCGCCTCGGACGGACATGCGAGCGGAAAGGTCGCCGCCGCAACGTCGCTGAGTGCTTCCGCGTCCCACAGCCCGGCCCGGTCGACGATGACTGGGAGGTTGCTCATACCTCCATCAGAGCACAAGACGCCCCGGACGGCTGGGGTTCGGTCGTGCGGCCGGACGCCGGAACGGGCCGCCCGGTGATCACCGGGCCGGGCCCGGAGAGCATTCCGGCGCAAGCGGCGGCATGGGCGCGCCGGAACGGCTGCGGACCCGGCTCCCTCCAGCGGCAGATCGCTTCCGACGTCGCACTGTCGAGCTATCCGTGCCCGGCCGGAGGCGCCGTCGAGTTCCACTCGATCATCGACGGCGGGCACACATGGCCGGGCAACCCGTCCGTGGGGCCGCCTGTGCCGTTGGTCGGCGCCATCACCACGTCGATCAGCGCCGACGAGATCGTGTGGGATTTCTTCCTGGCTCATCCGCTGGAAGGTCCGTGCACCGCTGAGCGCCACGGGGAACCCACCTGTGGCCACCCGGTCGGCACCGGCGATGCCCGGCACGGCTTACTCGGCGCCGAACTCGGTGGGCTGGTCCAGCGTCGCAGGCCGGGGAGCGGTAGGCGCGCTCGAGACGCGCTGGGAGTGGAAGACGCGAGACAGGGCGATCAAGGCGACGGCGAACAGTAGCGGCATCACGAAGCCCGCGCGGTGCCCGGCGCTCGCCGCGACCGCGCCGACCGCGCCGCCGCCCAACAGGGTCCCCGCATAGTTGAACAGGTTGAGACGCGCGATCAACGCGTCGAGTTCCCGTCCCGTCGTCAATTGCCCGGCCGCGCTGAAGCACAAGGGCGCGATCACGGGCAGCCCGGCGCCCGCGATGAGGAAGCCCGCGATCGCGACGGCCGGACTCGGCGCGCCCACCACGAGCGCCAGACCGAAAACCCCCATGCCCGCCGCGGTCCGCACCACCTTGCGCGGGCCGAAACGGCGCACCAGCGCATCGCCTGCGGCCCTGGCGACCAGCGACGTCCCCTGATACGCCGCGAAGGCGAGTGCCGCGGTCGCCGATCCGGCGAGCAGGTCGTCGGTGAGATACAGGGCCGACCAGTTGCCCACCGCCAGATCGACGGCGAAGACGAACGCCGCCGCGATCCCGAGCGCGAGATACGCGCGCAGCGCGACGGGCGGACCGGGTGCGGCGGTCTCGATGGGACCGGTCTCCGCGTCCCGGGCGCCGAGCAGCCCCGGCCCAAGGGCCCAGCCGAGCATCAGCACGATCGCCGCGGCCACGAGCAGCGATTGGCGCAGCGTCACCTCCAGCGCCTCGCACCCCGAGACGAACAGCGCCCCGCCAATGGTTCCGGCGCTCCACGCGGCGTAGAACGACGATAGGATGAACGTCCCGTACCCGTGCTGGATGAACACCGCCTGCATGTTGGTGCCCGCGTCGACGATCCCCACCGCGATCCCGTAGCAGCCGAGCGCTGCCACCAGCAGCGCCGTGTTCGGCGCGAACGCCGCCGCCGAGCCGGTGACGGTCACGAGCAGCAGCCCGATCCGTACCGCCGCGCGGCTGGACCAGCGCAGCGCCAGCCGCTCCGCCAGCACGCTGCCGCCACCCGCCAGTAACGAGATCAGCACCACCGAGACGGCGATCACTCCGTCCGAAAGGCCGAAGTGCTCCTTCTGCTGCGGCAATTCGGTCAGCACCACGGCGAGGAAGAAGCCCTGCGAACCGAACGCGAACGAGTTCGCGATCCGGGCGCGCCGCAGGACGGGCGCGATCGAACTCATGGGCGCAGGGTAGCCGGGCAGTGGCGGCGGCGCGCGGCGACCCGGCCGGGGCGATCGGCCAGGGTGATCGGACGGCACGTCCGGGCGCGTGGCCTGGCCGACACCGGTGATCGGTGTCACTATCGAAGGGCCGCAACAACACTCGCGAACCGAGGGGGAACCGACCGGATGAGAGAGCTGCCCGCGGACTTCTTCCACACGCCGCACGCCTTCTACCAGCAGTTGCGCGCCGAGGGGCCGGTGCACCGGATCCGCTTGCGTACCGGCGTTCGGGCCTGGTTGGTGGTCGACTACGACGCCGCCAAGCAGGTGCTGCGCCATCCCGACGTCCGCAAGGACCCGCGCACGTCGGTAGGCGCCCACGCCCGGACATCAGCCGCGGGCGACAGCGGCGTGACCGCTGTCAACCAGCGCCTGAGCCACCATCTGCTCAACGCCGACCCGCCGAGGCACTCGCGGCTGCGCAAACTCGTCACCCCGGCGTTCGCACCCGCGCGAACAGAGGCCCTCGCAGCACGGGTCGTGGCGATCGCGGAGGATTTGCTCGACGCGATGGATCGCACCGTGGGCGCCGGGCCCGTCGACCTGCTCGCGGAGTACGCCTTCCCGCTGCCCATCACGGTGATCTGCGAACTGCTCGGCGTGCCGGTCGAGGACCGCGCGCGGTTCCGGGAGTGGTCGGCGGCCGTGGTCGACAGTCCCATGTCCACCCCGGAGCGTATGCGCACCGCGACCGACGCCATCGTCGACTACTTCGATGGGCTGATCGCCCGGCGGCGCGCGGAGGGGCCGGGCGAGGACCTGATCTCGCAGCTGCTGCCGGCCACCGAGGAGGGGGACCGGCTCAGCCACGACGAGCTGATCTCCATGGCCTTCCTGATCCTGGTCGCCGGTCACGAGACCACGGTCAACCTGATCGGCAACAGCGTGCTGGAACTTCTGGCCGATCCGTCCCGCTATCAGGCCCTGCGCGAGGACCCCGCGGGCGTCGCACCGCTGGTGGAGGAGATGCTGCGCTACAACGGACCGGTCAATGTGGCGACCCTGCGGTACACCACCGCGCCGGTGCGGCTGGGCGGCGGCGTCATCCCGGCGGGGGAGCTGGTGCTGGTCTCGGTGGCAGCGGCCAATCACGACGAACAGCACTTCACCGCGCCCGCGGCATTCGACCCGGACCGCGGCGCGAACGGTCACCTGGCCTTCGGCCACGGCATCCACTACTGCCTCGGGGCGGGTCTGGCCCGGCTCGAGGCCCGCGTCGCGCTGACCAGTCTGGTGCGGCGCTATCCGCTGCTGCGGCCCGCCTTCGACGACGTGGACCTGCGGTGGCGGGAGAGCATCCTGATCCGCGGGCTGCTCGAGCTTCCCGTCGTTGCGGTGAGTGCGCCCGCAGTACGTTGAAGAGCGGATTCGGTCGACCGACTTTGCTGCGCGCCGCAGGCGACGTAGTCTCCTGCGCATGACAAGCGGAAGCCGCATCGGGATCGTCGGTGCGGGTATCGCAGGTCTCGCCTGCGCGAAAGTGCTGAAACAGGAGGGTTTTCCGGTCGAGATTTTCGACCGCGCACCCGATATCGGTGGCGTGTGGAGCGCGACCCGGCGATACCCGGGACTGCAAACGCAGAACTCCAAGGACACGTATCACTTCTCCGACTTCCCCATGCCCGCCGACTACCCGCGGGTCCTCGACGGGCCGCACATGCAGGCCTATCTGGCCGCCTACGCCGAGCGCTTCGGGCTGACCGAGCACCTGCGTTTGCGCACCGAGGTGGTTGCCGCGGATCCGGTGGACAGCGGCTGGTTGCTGGAGATTCGCGACGAGAGTGGAATCCATCGGGCCTCGTGCGACCACCTGGTGATCGCCAACGGCATCTTCAGTGACCCGGCGATGCCGGAGTATCGCGGCGCGGACTGGTTCCGCGCGGCGGGCGGGCGCCTGTGCCACTCCTCGGAGTTCACCGATCTGGAGTCGGTGCGCGGCAAGTCGGTCGTCGTGGTGGGTTACGGCAAGTCCGCCTGCGACATCGCCACCGCGGTGAGCGAGGTCGCGGCGTCCACCTCGGTGGTGGCCCGGCGGCTGCTGTGGAAGATGCCGCGCAAGCTGGCCAGGGTGATCGACTACGAACGGCTGATGTTGACCCGCTTCGGCGAGGCGCACTTCCACTACCTGCGGCCGCGCTGGATGGACCGGTTTCTGGACGGACCGGGGGAATCGGTGCGGATCAGCAACTTCGACCTGATCCAGGAACTGGTCACCAAGCACTCCCACCTGCGTGAACTCGGTCTGGTGCCCGGCGGGCGGTTCGAGGAGATCGCCGACAGCGCCGTCAGCCTGGTGAGCGAGGGCTTCTACGAACAGGTGGCCAACGGACGCATCACGGTGCACCGGGACACGACGATCACCGAGATGGGCGGCGGTCCGAAGGCGGCGCCTGGGGTCCGGCTGTCCACCGGGCAGGTGCTGCAGGCCGACGTCGTGATCTGCGCGACCGGATTCCAGCAGCGCGTACCCTTCCTCACGCCGTACATCCAGCGCAGGCTCACCGATGAGCACGGCAACTTCCGCCTGCACCGCCAGATCCTGCCGCTCGAGGTTCCGAACCTGACCTTCGCCGGATACAACTCGTCGGTCATCAGCACGCTGAACGCCGAGGTAGCCGCGCACTGGACCGCCGCACTGCTCACCGGCAGGCTCGATCTGCCGCCCGCCGAGAAACTCGACGAGCAGATCGACGCCCGCCTGCGCTGGATGGAGGAACGCACGCCCGGCCACCACGCACACGGCACGGCTGTCATCCCGTTCTCCATCCAGAACATCGACGAGATGCTCGGCGACCTGAAGTTCCGCCTGCCCCTGCACACGCGTCTGGCGCAGGTGTTCCGCCGGATCAAGCCGGAGTCCTACCGGGGGCTGGCCACTCGCCGCAAGCCGGGGCGAGGACCGGTGGCACCGCCGCCCGCCCCGATCGAGGCGGAACTGCTTCCCTACGAGGGCGGCGGCGGCCGGGTCAGCCACTAGACCTCCGTGCCTGCCCTGGCAGGCGGCGATCCGACCTCTGGTGGGGCGCGGAGTGAGAATCGGTCGATCCGGTGCGCCGGTTCCGGTTCTATCGTGCGAGGTGGTAGGTCGCGGGCAGTTCGGCGCTCTGCGCCCTGCGACTTCTGGACGGTCATCGGTCAGCGAAATGGTGTGTGCGCACAATTGCATCGACTGCCGAACTCGGGTGGCGATCGGCGAGATCGTGCCGAGGCATCCGGCTGGTGTGCGGGGCCGGTGAGAGTCGCCGTTTCCGGCGTCGTCGCCCGAGCGGCCCAGAGCCGACGTGCGTAGGGCATATCCGGAGGTCATCGGGCACATGAACACGAGAGACGGCGTTATGGCCTGCTCGATCGTGGGCAGTTTCGTCGACGACTGTCCGGAGTTGCCGCCGGGGTGCGACTCGCCCCCGCTTGTCGCCCGCGCAATACCGGGGCACGCTGTTTGCGTTGGCGATAATCCAAGGGTGGAAGCGCTGGACATGAATCTTCTCGTGGCCCTGGACGCACTGCTGGATACCCATAGCGTCACCCTGGCCGCGCAGCGCCTACACACCTCGCCGCCCGCGATGAGCCGGACGCTGGCCAGATTGCGCGGCGTGCTCGGCGACCCCTTGCTCGTACGCGCGGGTCGCAATCTGGTGCCGACACCACGGGCACTGGAATTGCGTTACGAGGTCAGCACGCTGGTCGAGCAGGGACGCGCGCTGCTGACACCGCGCGACGACCTCGACCCGGCGGCGCTGCGCCGGACATTCGCCGTGCAGGCGGGCGACATGGTGCTCACCGAACTGGCCGGGCCCCTGCTGTCGGCGGTGCGCGCCCAGGCGCCCGGCGTCACGCTGCGCTTCCTGTCCGACACCCTGGAGGGCACCGCCGCGTTGCGCGACGGACGGGTCGATCTCGAAGTCGGAGTGATCGACCACACCGACCCCGAGACCACCGTGCGCAGAGTGCTCACCGACCGCGTGATCGGCGTCGCCGCCGCCGACCATCCCTTGGTCACCGATCGCGTCACCGTCGCCGCGTACGCGGCCGCACCGCATCTGAGCATCTCGCGCAACGGACGTTCACACGGCCCGATCGACGACCGTCTCGCCCTGCACGGCCGCACCCGGCGGGTGGTGGCCACCGTGCCGACGCTGACCAGCGCGCTGTTCGCGGTGCGCGGCACCGACCTGGTCTGCTCCGCGCCCGCCATGTTGAGCGCCGCCACGCTACCGGCGATCGGATTGGGCGCGTTCGAGATACCGCTGCCACTGCCGGAGGCCGCGATCGGGATGGCGTGGCATCCGCGCAACACCGCCGACGGAGGGCATCGCTGGCTGCGCGATCTCGTCCAGGAGATCCTGCTGCGTTCGGCGGGCGCGGCGCGTCCGCCGAAGCGGCGGCGCGCCAGAGTGGCTCAGGACACCGGCGGCGGGCTGGAGAGCCGGTAGTCGGCAGGCCTGCGCTGCGCTTCGGTGCGCTCGGAGGGATAGCCGTTCGAGGTCGAGTCGAAGAGGTCGGAGCGCCCCAGCGGGGCCGCGGCCGTGCGCTTGAGTTCGTCCAGCATGGCTTGCAGCTTGTCCACGTGGGTGTTCTCGACCGCTGTCCGGTCGTCCTCACCGGCGCGGTGCGCACCGGTGAGTCCGGTGCCCGGTGTCGCCCCGTTCTCCGATCCGCTGTGGCGCGTGCTCGGGGTGGGCGCGACGATGCTCTCGTACGCGGCATTCTCGCCGGGGGAGTACGCGGCCGTCGAGGTGGCGGGTTCGTGCGTCTCCCGCTGACCGGTACTCGGATCGCGCGGCGCTGGCGGAGTGAATGCAGCCACGGGTTCCCGCGGTGTCGGTGTGGTGAAAGCAGGCTCACGCGAGGGCGGGGCGGTGAAGTTCGACGCCGGTTCGCGGGGCGCGGTGAAGCTCAGGGCGGGGGTCGGATCCAGCGCGGTGGGCGTGGGCTCGCGCGGCGGTGTGAAACCTGTCTGTGCGGCGGAATTCGGTTCGGCCGCCGCATGCACCGGCTCCCGGGGCGTGCTCTGTGGTCGCGCGCCGTTGCGGGAAACGGCCGCTTCGCCGGCATCGCTGTTTCGCGCCACGGGTTCGGCGCCGCCGTGCTCCGCCTTGCGTGCGTTCGCCCGCCCCGCGGCCGCCCGGGGAAGCGAGCCTGCCGGGCGCTGCGCTGCCGCCGTCCGATCCTCCGGGGCCGGGTCGTCGCCGGATTCCAGGCGCTGCATCCTGGCGTCGAGACCCGAGATATCCTGTCCGGCACGGAAAGCCCACGCCTCGAGCTTCGCCAACCGACCCTCGGCGGTCGGTTCGCTCACCACGGTCTGCGCGCCATCGATCCGGGCCGCCACCGCGTCCAGCTTGTCGCTGACCTCTCGGAGAGCCGACGCGATACTCGACAACATCGCGCCGATCGACTCGCCGGTCTGCTGACCGTGCTCCATCAAGTACCTACTTCCCCGTATCGGCCCAGCTCGCACTCGGCCGGACGATTCTATCCGCCCAGTTGGACATCCGCGGCTCGCGAAGTATCGGCGGCGCGCCGATCCATGACCTGATCGAAGCAGCCTAGGCCCCCGGAATTACCCCCCTGCAGGGGGATTACGCGGCGACCCGGTTTGTCCGGAAACAGGCCGACGCGTCTGATCGGTCATTATCCGCCTGATCCACGCCCTCCGCGACTCCGCGCTCCGGATCGCCGCGGTGAGCTGCGTTACGCGGGCCGCGCAGGTGCCGCGAGTTCGCCCGGACGCCGGACGGGCGGGCGCGTCATGGGATGGCGGCAACTGTCAATTCGCCGATACCGGACTGCCCGGTGCGGGCCCGTGGCATGATGAAAGTCCTTGTGCCGCAGAGTACAACGCCAATACCGCTGATCGGTCACCTGCGCGGCACACCCGAGCGCGGGTGAACGGGGCTGGCGAGGTAGCCGAGTCTGACGCACTCTTGATCTATGGCGTAGGTCGCCGGGCCTGCGGTGGTTTGTGCAGGGGAGTGGTCGCGTGAGAACGAAGCAGCGGGCGGAGATCGCCTGCGGGCGCCGGGCGATGCTCGCCGAGTTGGGTATCGGAGAGGCTTCCGGCCGTACGCGTGGGTCTACAGCCGGTTACGCCTGCGGGTGCCCGGAATGTGCCGCCGCTCAGTGGGATATGCGGCGGCTCAAGTACTGGTTGTGCGGCAGGCTACTCGCCTACGGGGCCGACGAAGCCGAGGTGGATCGGCGCATCGGCACCTTGCCGGTGGACGTGTACTGGCGCAAGGGCGACCGGGTGTACGCGATCGAGGTGCGCAGCGGCCCGCTGGAGCGGGGCCTCGCTCACGAGCACACCGAGCGGCTGCGCGCCGCCGGCTGCACGGACGTGCTGTGGCTGTGCCCGCCCGGCTACTGGGTGCCGTACCTGCACGCTCTCGGCATCGCCGACTTCGCGCCCGCCGCCTGTGATTACCGCGCGGTCACCGGCGTGCTGGACACCGAGCACGCCATGGCGGCGCCGCGGCGGGAGCCGGTCGAACTGCGCGAGTTCATCGCGGGCTGGGTGCGCGGCGAGTACGTCTGGGGTTATCGGGATGAGAGGACAGGAGGCTGGGCCACCGTGACCGACTGGGAATACCACACGAAGACGCAGGCCATGGTCATCGCCCGGCAGCGCCAGGAACTGGTCAACCAGCGCACCGCGCTGGCGGTGACTCGCAAATCATTGCGCGACAGGCAGAAACACCTGCTGAAGCTGACCACGCGACTGGAACGCGCGGAGTTGGCCGCCCAGAAACAGGCCGACGCCCTCGCCACCGCCCAGCGTACGATCGCCGATCACGATCGGCTCGACAAGGCGTTGCGCAACACGATCGCCAATCTCGAGGTGACCATCGGCCGCTGGCAGCTGATCACGATCTGCGCGATGCTGCTGATCGTCACGTTCCTCGCGGCGGCGATGGTGGTGCGCTGAGCCGGAAGGGCGCCCGCTCCCATCGCCAGTCGTGGCGCAGCACCAGCGCGAGGAAGTCCAGCAGTTCCAGGCCGGTTTTCGCGCGTACCTCGCGCAGCGCGGCCCAGTGCACGGCGCCGTGCTCGACGAGGTCGCGCAGCATCCGTTCGCTGGTGGCGTCGACGGGGCGTGCGCGCAGATCGGGAACCCCGATGCGGCTGCCGGTCCAGACCAGCCAGCCCCAGCCGTTGGCGTGCGCGTGTGCTCGACCGGCGGCGGCCTTCACCCGGCTGACGTGGAAGCCGACGTGCCCGAGCGCGGCGACGTCGATCAAGACGGTGCGGCCACCGGTGAGCCGGGCGACGATGCTGGGATAGTGAACCCGCTGCGCGCCGTCGAGGTCGTAGACGACCGCCGCGGGTTGCTCCTGAAAAGTCTCGACCAGATCGCTGGCATTGAGTATCCAGAGCAGCCTGGCCTCCAGGCCGGAGTCGAACGGCACGTCGCGACCGACCTTATCCAGGTAGAAGCGCCCGCGGCCGTCGTCGTCGCTGTCCACGGTCCGCGCGGAGACGGTGGGGACCGCGGTCGCCGCGCCTGCGCTGGGCCAATCGACCTGGCTCAGCCAAGGATTCAATTGACTCGTCGCCCGCGGCTCGGCATCGTGCAGCTTCGCCAGGCGCCGGTTGGTCTTCTTCTGCCAGGCGGCGATGCGCTGGGTGACGAACCCGGCGATCCGCTTCGCGTCCTCGGCCGCGTGCCCGGCCAGCCGCAGCTTCAGGTACGACAGTTCGGTCGCGGCGATGTCGGTGTCGGTCGCGTACGTCTCCACCAGGAGCGCGCGCACCAGCTGCCGGTCCCTGGCGTCGAGCGGATAGCGCGCGGACAGGACCGCGGCGGCGTGATGCCCGGACAGTTGCGCCATCCGGATCATCTGCCCCACCGCTTTGGTGTGCAGTTGGCGCACCCGGTCGCGGGAAAGGTCGTAGCGAGCGCCGATCCGGGCCAACGTCTCGGGTTTCTCCCCACCCACCCCGAGCCGAGCCGTCAGCAGGTCACCGTCCTTGGCCTTGTGGTCGGCACGCAAAGCGATCAACTCGCCGAGCACCTCGTTGACCTCTTCGAGTTCGAACGAGATGACATCTCGCAGATCGAGCGATTCGGGATCGTCGTCATCCGGCGCCGCCCCTTGCGCGACCTCCGCACTGATCGTCACGCGACAACCCCCTGACTCGGCTCCGGCACTGTGCGCCACAGCGTATCCCCACCCACCGACACCGGACCGCCGCCGCGACCAGTCGCGAACACGTTCGCGCCACAACGATCGAAGCCCCGTCTTTCAGCGCCCCGCGCAGACGACCCACCCAGATGGCGCATCATTCCGGTAGCGGCGTAGCGGCGCGCGGTATGCCGGCTGGTTCAGGGGTTCGGCGCCCGCTCGGGGCATTGCCATATCACGCCGTCGATTCGGGGGTTTTCCTCGGCGACCTTTCTGAAGGCACTTGATCGTGAGACGCTGACGAGAGAGGACTCGGCGGGAACGATGACAGCGAATCCGTTGTCGCGGGACCATTTCGCGGGAACGAGTACCCATACGTCGCCTCGTGCGACGAGGGCGCGGAAACACTGGTAGCGGAATCTCGGAGGCTGTTGCGGTTGGGCCTCGACCAGTGTCTCCGCGATCATGTTGGTCGGCACGTCCAAGCGTTCATCCGTCACGACGGAGACGACGGATTCCTTCGTCCAGAGATCGTGCGCCGCGGTTTGAGCGGCGTTGTCGCCTAGCCGGGTGGCGAAGGAGTTCATCACGGCGAAGAGAGCCAGAAGGCTGATCGCGATCGCCACGGTGCGGCTTACTCGTGTGGTCGGTCCCGGTTCGTGTGTTCCGGTGTCGCTCATCGAGGTGGACAGGACCCAGTAGCCGGCCACGACCAGAAGGCCGCCCGAACCCAGTGTGATGGGCGCGAATGCCCAGGAGACGACGGCCCACCCGGGCGTGAGCCACGGCACCACGACTCCGGTGACGCCGGTGACGACGAAGGTCGCTCCGAGCGCCAGCATGACGCGGCCGACGGTGCGAATCAGGCGCGGTCGCCGGCCGCTCCGGATGAAGCGGCCTGCGTAGGCGCCTACCCACACAGCGGCGAACCACCCGACGATCAGCAGTAACAGCGGGGCGTACAGCACGCCGACACTTCCCACGACATAGTCGCTGGTTGTGAAGCCGAGAGCATCGCAGTCCACGCCGAAATAGGCGAGTTTCTTGCGCGTGTAGACGTAGCCGAAGTAGTAGCACAGCGCCGTGATGATTGTGGTCGGCGCGACGACCGCCCCGATGACACCGACCCACCGTTGGAGCATCGCCGCAGACGCCGGCGCGGCCGACTGCTCGGTCATCTCACGGAGCCGTCGGCGTGCCGCCGGGAGCGGGTGCTTGCCCGCCCGGTGCGCCCGGAGGGTGCGGCAGGGTGCCGTCAGACGGTCTCAGCGGTGGCGGGGGTGGGCTCGTAAAACTTGGCAATGGTGGGGTGGAAGGGCGGATGTTGCCTTCCGGTCCGGATGGTCGTCCTCCTGGTGCACGGGTTCTGAATTGTTCCGCGGTGGGGAACAAATTGCCCTCCGGTACCGGCGCTTGGCGCGGCGTCGCCCCCGACCGAGACGCCGAGGCCGAATTCGCGGGGGAAATCGGCGACCCGGGTAGTGGCGCACTCGGCGTAGAAGGTGAAGAGGGGGCGGTCACGGCAGGTGATGCCGACCCGGGCGGTGTTGCTGGGTCTGTGGCGCTGCTCTCGCAAGCCGTGAACACGGCTACCGAAATTGCCAGTGCCGAGATGGCAGCGGCGAGCCGAGCGACTTGTGTGCTTCGTGCGCGATTACTTCGTGGTGACCGCATCGGAACTCCCTGATCCGACTACTCGAAATCAGGAGCAGACTGCCACGGCATTGATGGTTGCTCACGGGTAGCCGACTACTTGTCTTTCGACTCGTGGAGCCCTTGTGACGGGACGTCCGACTGCGGCCGACTATCGGTAAGGTGGCGTTCGTAGGCCGCAACAAGAACAGGCCCGGTGAAAACCGGGCCTGACCTCGTGAGACGGTGGTGCGCGATACTGGGATTGAACCAGTGACCTCTTCCGTGTCAGGGAAGCGCTCTCCCGCTGAGCTAATCGCGCGAGGTGGAGACGGGAATCGAACCCGTGTGCACGGCTTTGCAGGCCGTTGCCTCACCACTCGGCCACTCCACCGCGCAAAGGGGGACGGCGTTATGTTGCCTGGCCCTACCTCTCGAGCGGATGACGGGATTCGAACCCGCGACCCTCACCTTGGCAAGGTGATGCGCTACCAGCTGCGCTACATCCGCATTCTGCCTCCCCGGGGCTCGTTTCCGGCCTCCGTGGTGCGAGACAGAACATTAGCGGACGCTCGGTGAAAGGTACAAATCCGCTGGTAGAACGGCGGAAATCCAGAAGTTGAATGCTGTGACGGCGGTGGCGCATGTGGTGGATGGGGGAGGGGAGGCTCCGGTCGTCGCTTCCGGCGGTGCGGACGTCGAGCCGGCGCCCGGCCGCGACCGCATCGAGGCGAGTGTGCGGGCCGGGTGGGGAGGGGCTGCCGGGTGAGTGAAGGTTCCGCCGAACCATCCCTGTCCGGATGGCGATTTGGTGAACCGCCGGTGGCGCGTGCTAATGTTTCGTCTCGTCCGGAGGGCACCCCGAGCCGCCGGAAATACATCAGGTCTCATAGCTCAGCGGGAGAGCGTCCGCCTCACACGCGGAAGGTCGCTGGTTCGATCCCAGCTGGGACCACTCCCATATGTGAGACCGGTGCACTTGTTGCCCGGTCTTTTCTCTTCTCCGCGCCAGGTGCTGCTGTCGGGCCGCCGCGCGGGCATGCGCCCTCGAAGACTCGGCGTCCGTGGCGACCCTGTTGTGTTGTGACCTGGGTCACATTATGGTAGCGGTTGCCGCCATCCGGACCCGAAACCTTTTCATGCGCTTTGGGAAGTCTTTACTATTGTCGCGACCGCCGTGTCAGGGGTCGTGCTTCCACCGACGGGGGACGGCCCGAGTTCCGCCCGCCGCTCGCCTTCGATGCCAAGAACATGTTTGACCGATGAACCGGGATCACCACCCGGCGAAGGAGAAAATATGTCCACCGACACCGATTCCGCACCCAGGACGTCGCCGCACGCGCACATGGCCGATCGGCTTACCCGGATTGCCCGTCACGATCTACCCGCCTCGATCGTGGTTTTCCTTGTCGCTCTTCCTCTTTCGCTCGGCGTGGCGGTGGCCGCCGGCGCTCCGGTCGCCGCGGGCCTGATCGCGGCCGTGGTCGGCGGCGTGGTGGCGGGGCTGCTCGGCGGTTCCTCGATCCAGGTCAGCGGGCCCACCGCCAGCCTCACCGTGGTCGTCGCCGAGAGCGTGCATCATTTCGGCTGGGCCGCAACGTGCTTCATCACCGTCGGCGCGGGCGTGCTGCAGATACTCTTCGGGCTGAGCCGGGTCGCGCGCGCCGCGCTGGCCATCGCACCGGTGGTCGTGCACGGCATGCTGGCGGGCATCGGCGTGGTGATCGCGCTGCAACAGGTGCACGTGCTGCTCGGCGGGAACTCGCTGAGTTCGTCGTTCGCCGCGCTGGCCGCCCTACCGCAACAGCTGACGTCGGTGCGCACGGGCGACCTGTGCGTCGGTCTCGTCGTGATCGTCATCCTGATCGCCTGGCGATTCGTGCCGCCGCGGGTGCGCCTGATCCCCGGACCGCTCGTCGCCGTGGTCACCGCCACGCTGCTGGCGCTCGTCCTGCCCACGCACGTCGAGCGGATCGTGCTGAACGGCTCGTTGCTGGACTCCCTGGGCCTGCCCGCCGTCCCCTCCGGCGGCACGACCGCCGTCATCACGACGATGGTGACGATCGCGCTCATCGCGAGTGTCGAGAGCCTGCTGTCGGCCGTCGCGGTGGACAAGATGCGGCCAGGCCACCGCACCGACTTCGACCGGGAGCTGATCGGGCAGGGGTCGGCCAACGTCGTGTCCGGCCTGCTCGGCGGCCTGCCGATCGCGGCCGTCATCGTGCGCAGCATCACCAACGCGAACGCCGGCGCCCGCAGCCGGGCGTCGACCGTGCTACATGGAGTCTGGATCCTGCTGTTCGCGGTGGCGCTGGCCGGGCTCGTACGGCAGATCCCGACCGCCGCACTGGCCGGACTGCTCATCTTCGTGGGCGCGCAGCTGATCAAACTGGCGCATATCCGGCTGGCCAGGCGAGCGGGCGAGGTGTACGTCTACCTGGCGACGGTGCTGGGCGTGGTGTTCCTGAATCTGTTGCAGGGCATGGTGATCGGTCTGGTGCTCGCGTTCGCGCTGCTGCTGTGGCGGGTGGTGCGCGTGACGATCGTGGCGGCCCCCGTCCCGGGCTCGGAACGGTGGGTGGTCAGCATCGATGGCACGTGCACCTTCTTGGCCTTGCCGAAGCTGACCGCGGAACTGGCGACGGTTCCGGCGGGCGCGGACGTGACCGTCGAGATGACTGTCGATTTCCTGGACCATGCCACGCACGACTTCCTCACCGAGTGGGCTCGGGAGCGTGAATCCGGCTCCGCGACCGTGGAATTCGCCGAGCTGGGCAGCGCGCGGATGGCGACCGCGTTGACCGGACCGCCCGAGCGCAGGCACGTGCGGCAGGTCATCGACCAGGTGATCGGGCCGTGGCGGCGCTCGGGTACCGGGGAGGACCGCATCGCGGCGGGCATCGCCGCCTACCACCGCGGCCACGCCCACGTGCTGCGCCCGCATCTGGACAAGCTGCAACATCGGCACGACGCCGACTCGTTCTTCCTGACCTGCGCGGACGCGCGGATCGTGCCGAACGTCATCACCAACAGCGGACCGGGTGATCTGTTCACAGTGCGCAACGTGGGCAACCTGGTACCGGTGCGCGGTGGGGACGTCTCGGTGGAGGCGGCTCTGATCTACGCGTTGGAGCGGCTGGACGTGCGCGCGGTCGTGGTATGCGGTCATTCCGGCTGCGGTGCGATGGAGGCGCTGCACCGCGAGGTGCGTGCCGGGGCCGGTCTCGGCGACTGGCTCGCGCACGCGCGGCCGAGTCTGGAGCGCTATCGGCTGGGGCATCCGGTAGCCGCCGCGGCGGCCGTCGCGGGGTTCGGTGAGGTCGACCAGCTGGGCATGGTGAACGTCGCGGTGCAGCTGGAGACGCTGCACGCGCACCCGGTCGTGCGCCGGGGGATCGAGGAGCGGGGCGTAGCGGTGTCGGGGTTGTTCTTCGATCTCGCCACGGCGCGCGTGATCGAGGTCATGGTCGACGGCATCGCGGAGTTCGGCGACCAGGAGGGGCGGATCGCTGCGGAGCCGGTCTGACCAGGCGATGTGCGGTGCGGCACGGTGATAACGACGAGAGGACAGTGGGGAACTACACACAATCGGCGAAATTCTCAGGCTTTGCTAAGTCTTTACCAATACACTTGTCGGTGTTTACATCTCGACTCATCGCTGTGTCGGGACTGCTTCACCGCGAGATGCCGGTTCGCGGTCTTGTGCCCTGCTGGACATGTTGATCGTCAACCGACCTCGGCGAAATCAGCCGAGTCGGCGAAGGAGAGTCATGGCTATCGATCACGATTTAGCCCCGCCACCGTCCATACCCGCACCGGCGGACCCGGGCCGCAGTTCCGGACCACTGTCCGACCGCTTCACCGAGATCCTCCGCCACGATGTACCCGCCTCGATCGTGGTTTTCCTTGTCGCGCTGCCGCTTTCGCTGGGCATCGCGATCGCCTCCGGAGCCCCCGTCGCCGCCGGGCTCATCGCCGCCGTGATCGGCGGTATCGTCGCCGGAACGCTCGGAGGGTCGGTTCTCCAGGTGAGCGGCCCCGCCGCGGGACTCACCGTGGTCGTCGCCGAGACGATCAATCAATTCGGCTGGCGCACCACGTGTTTCATCGTCTTCGCAGCCGGTGTGCTGCAGATCCTGCTCGGGCTCAGCCGGGTGGCCAGAGCGGCGCTCGCGGTGGCGCCCGTCGTGGTGCACGCGATGCTCGCCGGTATCGGCATCACGATCGCGCTGCAGCAGATCCATGTGCTGCTCGGCGGTTCCTCGCACAGTTCGGCTTGGCGCAACATCACCGAGCTGCCCGGGCAGCTGTTGTCCCTGCATGGCGGCGGCGCACTGATCGGCGTGGTCGTGATCGCCATCATGGTCGGCTGGAAATACCTGCCCGCCAGGGTGCGCGTGGTGCCGGGTCCATTGGTCGCGGTGCTCGTGGGCACGGCGTTGTCGCTGGTGTTGCCGCTGAATGCCGAGCGCATCGTGCTCAACGGCTCGCTGTTCGACGCCATCGGCCTGCCCGCGCTGCCCAGCGGCGATTGGTCGGGTCTGGCTCTGGCCGTCCTCACCATCGCCCTGATCGCCAGCGTCGAGAGCCTGCTGTCCGCGGTGGCCGTGGACAAGATGCACTCGCGCAAGCGCACCGACTTCGATCGCGAGCTGATCGGCCAGGGTTCGGCGAATGTGCTGTCCGGCCTGCTCGGCGGCCTGCCGGTCACCGGCGTGATCGTGCGTAGCGCCACCAACGTGCAGGCGGGCGCGCACAGCCGAGCCTCCGCGATCCTGCACGGCGTCTGGCTGCTGGTGTTCTCCGTGGCGCTGGTGTCCGTCGTTGAGCAGATCCCGAAGGCCGCGCTGGCCGGTCTGCTCATCGTGATCGGCACCCAGCTGGTCAAGCTGGCCCACATCAAACTGGCCCGGCGCACCGGTGACCTGCTGGTCTACGCCGTCACGGTGCTCGGTGTGGTGTTCCTGAACCTGCTGGAAGGCGTGCTGATCGGCCTCGGCCTGGCCTTCGGGCTCTTGCTGTGGCGGGTCGTCCGGGTATCGGTCAGGGCCGAGCAGGTCCCCGGTACGCAGCGCTGGCTCTTCGCCATCGACGGCTCGGCCACCTTCCTCGCACTGCCGAAGCTGTCGGCGCAGTTCGCGAAGATCCCTCCGGGAGCCGAGGTCACGGTGGAGATGACCGTCGACTTCCTCGATCACGCGGCCTTCGAGGCCATCGAGGAGTTCGCCCGCCAGCAGGTGAACAGCGGAGGCAGCGTCGATTTCGTGGAGATCGGCGGAGCCAGGATGGCCCACGCCGGCGCGAAACCGCCCGCGCGGAGCTTCGCGCGCTCGGTGTGGGACGACATCCTCGGCCCCTGGCGGCGCGACGAGCGGCACGAGAATCCGGTCGCGGCGGGCGTCGCGGCCTACCACCGCAGCCACGCGCACGTGGTCCGGCCGCACCTGGACGAGCTGCGCGACAAGCAGGACCCGGATTCGTTCTTCCTGACCTGCTCGGACTCGCGGATCGTGCCGAACATCATCACCAACAGCGGACCGGGCGACCTGTTCACCGTGCGCAACGTGGGCAACCTCGCGCCCGCCGAGGGCGACGCGTCCGTCGAGGCGGCACTGGTGTTCGCGCTCGAGCAGTTGAACGTCCGCTCGATCGTGGTCTGCGGGCACTCCTCCTGCGGCGCGATGAGTGCGCTGCACACCGGCGCCGAGGTACCCGGTGTGGACGCCTGGCTCGCGCATGCGCGACCGAGCCTCGAGCGATTCCGCGCGGGCCATCCGGTAGCGGTCGCGGCGCAGGAAGCCGGTTTCGGCGAGGTCGATCAGCTCGCCATGGTGAACGTCGCGGTACAGCTCGAGTTGCTGCACCGGCACCCGGCGGTGCGCAAGGCGATCGCCGAGCGCGGCGTCACGGTGTCGGGCCTGTTCTTCGACATCGCCAGTGCCCGGGTCGTCGAGGTGACCGAGAACGGCATCGCGCACATCGATGACGCGGGCCATCAGCACACTCCCGAACTCGTGTGATCGACGGGGATGGGTGATCCCGCCCGGGCGCGCCGCCCGGGCGGGATCGCTGTATCCGGAAGTCGAGAGCGAATTGGGCATGCCGTATTGCTCGTACCCTGGGAAGGTGACCGCAGACTTGGAAACGAGCTCCGACGATCCGACCCGCTGGCGCGCCTTCCGCGCCGGCCTCGAACGACGGCCTAAGCTCTACCTCGTCTACCGGATCGTCGTCGCGGTCGTCGGTGTCGCCGTGCTCGCGGTCGGCGTGCTCGCGATCCCCTATCCCGGTCCCGGCTGGGCGATCGTGTTCGCCGGGCTCGGCATCCTCGCCACCGAATTCGCTTGGGCGCGTAGCACACTGGCCTGGTTACGCGACCGGTACCGGCAATTGATGGACTGGTACCGCAGGCAGGGCCGGACCGTGCAGGCGGTCGGGGCGATCGGCACCGTCGCGTTGGTCGTGGCGACGCTGTGGATATTGGGGACCTTCGGGCTCGTGGGTAGTTGGATCGGAGTCGAATGGGAATGGCTGCGCAGCCCCCTCTAACGGTGACCACCGTTCCGGGGCGCATGCTCACCGAACCGGAATGGCTGGCCGCACGCATCGCGGAGATGGGCCATTCCTGGGGGACCACGTCGCCGCGCATCGCGGGCACGCTGTGGTGGTGCATGGTCGCCTCCGCTCTGGTGGAGCAGCTCGCGCGCGCCTACGCGGACGACGAGGACGCCCCCGTGCCCGCGCTGGACCGGCTGGAGTGCGAGCTGCGCCCGGACGGTGGCGTCGAGCGGGTGCGCGTGCCGGCGCACGATGTTTCCTCAGCCGACGGCGCGACGGCGCTGCGCGACACGCTCGGCGTCGTGATCCCGCCGGTCGCCGAGGTGTCCGGCGCGGGAGTCCCCGCGCTGTGGGCGATCGTCGCCGACGCGATCGGCAACCGCGCGCTCGACGCCGGTTCGCCGGATGCGGGGGCGCGGCTGGCGGCCGACATCGCGGGCAAACTCCCGGTACCGCGGTTCGTGGAGATCGGCGGACGCACCTTCGTCCGGCGCATCTCCTGCTGCCTGGTGTTCGAGGTGCCGGGTTGCCAGATGTGCACCAGCTGCCCGAAGCGGCCGGCAGCCGAACGGACCGCACTGCTCGCGGACCTGGCAGCCGAAAACTGAGCAGAGCAACCTGCGCGAGGCGCAAGTGGTTTCCCCGCGCCACCCGACCGGTACGGCCAAAGGCCCGCAGCGGCAGGACAGCGGCGGGACAGTAGCATGGTCGCGCCGGACGAACTCGCGATCGGCCACCATCCAGCGGGCCCCGCCCGCACACGAGAACGCCAAGGAGAGCGCAGCCGTGACCACCTCAGCCCCCATCAGCCCAGTCACCCTCGTCCGGGTGCCGGGCGGGACGACGGCGGGCGCCGCGGTGCGCGAGGCGGGCCTGCCGACCAAGGGGCCGGAGACCGTCGTGGTCGTCCGGGTGGACGGTGAGCTCAAGGACCTCTCCTGGACCCCGGCCGACGACGTGGACGTGGAGCCGGTCGCGGCGAACACCGCCGAGGGCCGCAACGTCATCCGGCACTCCGCCGCGCATGTGCTCGCCCAGGCCGTGCAGCAGGAGTTCCCCGAGGCCAAGCTGGGCATCGGTCCCTACATCAAGGACGGGTTCTACTACGACTTCCGCGTCGAACGGCCGTTCACCCCGGAGGATCTGGCCAAGCTGGAATCCCGGATGAAGAAGATCGTCAAAGGCGCGCAGCGGTTCTCCCGCCGGGTGGTCGAGATCGAGGACGCCAGGGTCGAACTGGCCGGGGAGCCGTTCAAACTGGAGCTGATCAGTGACAAGTCCGGCATCGACGATCCGGAGGTCATGGAGGTCGGCGGCAAAGAGCTGACCATCTACGACAACCTGGATCCGCGCACCGGCGAGCGGATCTGGGGCGACCTGTGCCGCGGTCCGCACATTCCGACCACGAAGTTCATCCCGGCCTTCAAGCTGACCCGCAGCTCGGCCGCCTACTGGCGCGGCGACCAGAGCCGCGAGGACCTGCAGCGCATCTACGGCACCGCGTGGGAATCGCAGGAGGCGCTCGACGAGCACCTGCACCTGCTCGCCGAGGCCGAGCGCCGCGACCACCGCAAGCTCGGCCTGGAGCTTGACCTGTTCAGCTTCCCCGACGAACTCGGCTCCGGCCTGCCGGTCTTCCACCCCAAGGGCGGGATCATCCGCAAGGAACTGGAGGAGTACTCGCGCCGCAGGCACGTGGCGGCGGGCTACGAGTTCGTCAACACCCCGCACATCACCAAGGGCCACCTGTTCGAGGTCTCCGGCCACCTGGACTGGTACCGCGACGGCATGTTCCCGGCCATGCACCTGGACGCCGAGCTCAACGAGGACGGCACCGTCCGCAAGCCCGGCCAGGACTACTACGTCAAGCCGATGAACTGCCCGATGCACAACCTGATCTTCCGCGCCCGCGGCCGGTCGTACCGGGAGCTGCCGCTGCGCCTGTTCGAGTTCGGCTCGGTCTACCGCTACGAGAAGTCCGGCGTGGTGCACGGCCTGACCCGGGTGCGCGGCATGACGCAGGACGACGCGCACATCTACTGCACCAAAGAACAGATGCACAGCGAACTGACCGACACGCTGCGGTTCGTGCTGGATCTGCTGAAGGACTACGGCCTCGACGACTTCTACCTCGAGCTGTCCACCAAGGACCCGAAGAAGTTCGTCGGTTCCGACGAGATCTGGGAGGAGGCCACCGAGACCTTGTCCAAGGTCGCCTCGGCCTCCGGCCTGGAGTTGGTGCCCGATCCGGGTGGCGCCGCCTTCTACGGCCCCAAGATCTCGGTGCAGGCCAAGGACGCGCTGGGCCGCACCTGGCAGATGTCGACCATTCAGCTGGACTTCAACCTGCCCGAGCGCTTCGACCTGGAATACACCGCCTCCGACGGCACCAAGCAGCGGCCGGTCATGATCCACCGCGCGCTGTTCGGCTCGATCGAGCGCTTCTTCGGTGTGCTCACCGAGCACTACGCGGGCGCGTTCCCGGCCTGGCTCTCGCCGGTGCAGGTCGTCGGCATCCCGGTCGCCGAAGCCTTTGCCCCGCATCTGGATCGAGTGATCGAACGGTTGCAGGACGAGGGCATCCGGGCACAGGTGGATCGCAGCGACGACCGGATGCAGAAGAAGATCTTCAACAACACCGCCCAGAAGGTGCCTTTCATGCTGCTGGCCGGTGAGCGCGACGTGACCGCGAACGCCGTGAGCTTCCGCTTCCGCGACGGCACCCAGGTCAACGGCGTACCGGTCGACGACGCGGTGGCAACCATTGTCGCGTGGATCGCCCACCGGGAGAACGCGTCGCCGACGGCCGACGGTTTCGAGATCAAG
>NZ_BDBB01000010.1 GCF_001612765.1 Nocardia arthritidis NBRC 100137 | reverse complement strand
GCCACGGCATGAGCGGTCAGGCCCGGAGGCGGCAGGGGAGGGACACGGCATGACCGAGCGGACGGTGCCGGACGGGTTCGCGGATCTGAACGGAACCGCAACCCCGGACGAGCCGGGCAGCATCGTGGACAGCGGCGCAGGCGAACCGGATCGGCTGCTGCGGCTGTGGACGCCGTATCGGATGTCCTACATCGCGGAAGCGGCCACCGGGCCCAAGGATTCGACCGGCCATCCCTTCACCGACATCCCGAAGATGTCCGATGAGGACGGACTGGTCGTCGCGCGAGGCGAGCTGGTGTACGCCGTGCTCAACCTGTACCCGTACAACCCGGGGCACATGATGGTCGTGCCGTACCGCAAGGTGGCCAACCTGGAGGACCTCACCGAGGCGGAGAGCGCCGAACTGATGGCCTTCACTCAGCAGGCGATCCGGGTGATGAAGAAGGTGTCGCGGCCGCACGGGTTCAACGTCGGGCTCAACCTCGGCGGGGTGGCCGGTGGGTCGCTGGCCGACCACCTGCACCAGCACATCGTGCCGCGCTGGGGCGGAGACGCGAACTTCATCACCGTCATCGGCGGGGCGAAGGTGATGCCGCAACTGCTGCGGGAGACCAGGGCGCTGCTGTCGGCGGCCTGGAAGGAGGCGTAGATGAGCGACCGGGTGGATCGGCCGTGCTGAGCTTCTTCGGCCGCGAGACGTTCGCCAAGGCGACGGCTCCGCTGGGCCGGGCGCTGGTCGGCACGGGACTCACACCCGACGCCGTGACGCTGATCGGCACCACCGCCTCCATCGTCGCCGCGGTCACGCTGTTCCCCACCGGGCACCTGTTCTGGGGAACCATGGTGATCTGGTTGTTCGTCATGTTCGACATGCTCGACGGGGCGATGGCCAGGGCGCGCGGCGGCGGTACGAAGTACGGCGCGGTGCTGGACGCCACCTGTGACCGGCTGGCCGACGGTGCCATCTTCGCCGGGCTGGCCTGGTGGGCGGTCTTTCACGAACAGCACAAGCCGCTGTTCGCCGCGACGCTCGTCGTTCTGGTGACCTCGCAGGTGATCTCCTATGCCAAGGCGCGCGCGGAGGCCAGCGGACTGTCCGCGGACGGCGGCATCATCGAGCGGCCGGACCGGCTGATCATCGTGCTGGTGGGCGCCGGATTCACCGGCATCGCCGGCTACTGGGGGATCGAGTGGCTCACCTACGCCGTGCACGCGGCCATGTGGATCCTCGCCGTGCTCAGCATCGTCACCGTCGTTCAGCGGGTACTGGCCGTGCGCAACTCGCCGGGGGCGCGCACCGTGATTCCAGCCGGACGGCCGCAGAGCCCGAGCGCGGGAACCGCCGACACCCCGGGACTTCCGTCGTGACCTCACGCCGTGCGGGGCGCCGGCCGATCGGCGGCGGCGTCCGGGTATTCGCGACGATGGACTACCAACCTGCGGTGCGGGAGTGCGGATGACGATAGGGGAGCAGCTCGCCGCCGCCGGATACGCGGCGGGCTGGCGGCTGGTGCGTGCGCTGCCGGAGTCGACGGCCCGGCGACTGTTCGAGTGGGGCGGGGACCGGGTCGCCCGCAGCGCCAATCGGGAGTTTCACGCGGGCGGCGCGCCGGACCAGTTGCGGCGCAACCTGGCGCGCGTGCTCGGCGTACTGCCCGCCGACGTGCCGGACGAGCTGATCAGCGCCAGCATGCGGTCGTACGCGCGATATTGGCGGGAAGCATTCCGGCTGCCCGGGATGGATCATGCCGCGATCGACTACTTCGTCGCGGGGCTGCAATACCTGGACGCCGCACTCGAGCAGGGCCGAGGCGTGATTTTCGTGCTGCCGCATTCCGGCAATTGGGACATGGCGGGCGTCTGGCTGGTGCAGCACTACGGCGGCCTATCCACGGTGGCCGAGCGGTTGAAGCCGGAATCGCTGTTCGAGCGGTTCGTCGCCTACCGGGAGAGCCTGGGCTTCGAAGTGTTCCCGCTGACCGGTGGGGAGCAACCGCCGTTCGACCAGTTGGCGTCCCGCCTGCGGCAGAACAGGATCGTGTGCCTGATGGGTGAACGCGACCTCACCGGCAAAGGCGTTCCGGTCCAGTTCTTCGGTGAGCGCACCTGGATGCCCGCGGGCTCGGCGAAACTGGCCATCGAGACCGGCGCCGCGCTGCTGCCGGTGCACGCGTGGTTCGAGGTCGAGGCCGACGGCCGCGAGAACTGGGGCCTGAAGGTCGAGGCGCCGGTAGACGTTTCCGGTGGCGTAGCCGCGGCCACGCAGGCGCTGGCGGATCGCTTCGCGGCGAATATCGCCGAGCGCCCCGCGGACTGGCACATGCTGCAACCATTGTGGGAGAGCGATCTCTCGCCCCGGCGGCGCGCGATGATCGCCACCGCGCAGGCGAGCATCAAGGGCGAGCAGGGAGAAGTATCGCCATGAAGATCGGCATGGTCTGCCCCTATTCGTTCGACGTCCCCGGTGGGGTGCAGGCACATGTGGTCGAGCTGGCTCGGGTGTTCATCGAGCGGGGGCACAAGGTCAGTGTGCTCGCGCCCGCGGGCGAGGACACCCCGTTGCCGGAGTTCGTGGTGTCGGCGGGCCGCGCGGTGGCCATCCCGTACAACGGGTCGGTGGCCAGGCTGTCGTTCGGGCCCATGGCCTACACCAGGATTCGCCGGTGGATCGACGGCAACGACTTCGACGTCCTGCACATCCACGAACCGAACGCGCCGAGCCTGTCCATGCTCGCCTTGAAGATCGCTGAGGGTCCGATCGTCGCGACCTTCCACACCTCGACGACGAAGTCCCTGGTGCTGAGCACTTTCCAGGGCGTGCTGCGGCCGTATCACGAGAAGATCTCCGGCCGTATCGCGGTCTCCGAGCTGGCGCGCCGCTGGCAGGTCGAGGCGCTGGGCTCGGACGCGGTGGAGATCCCCAACGGGGTCGACGTCCCGGCGTTCGCCCGCGCGCCGATGCTGCCCGGCTATCCGCGCGCCGGCGGCACGGTGCTGTTCCTGGGACGCTACGACGAGCCGCGTAAGGGCATGGAGGTACTACTCGGCGCGCTGCCCGATCTGGTGCGCGGGCATCCCGACGTCGAGATCCTGATCGTCGGCCGCGGCGACGAGGACCGGTTGCGCCGCGAAGCGGGCAAGCTGTCCGGCCATCTGCGCTTCCTCGGCCAGGTGTCCGACGAGGAGAAGGCTTCGGCGATGCGCAGCGCGGACGTGTACGTGGCGCCCAACCTGGGCGGGGAGAGCTTCGGCATCATCCTCATCGAGGCGATGGCGGCCGGCACGGCGGTGGTGGCCAGTGAGCTGGACGCGTTCCGCCGGGTACTGCGGGACGGTACGGCGGGCATGCTGGTCCCGATCGGCGATTCGGCGGCCCTGGCCGCCGCGCTGCACACCGTGCTCACCGACGAGGTGCGCAGAGAGGCCCTGGTGCGCACCGCGACACAGGTGGTCGGCGAGTACGACTGGCCGGTGGTGGCCGAACAGATCCTGCGCGTCTACGAGACGGTGACCGTCGGCGACACCCGAGTGCGGGCCGCCGGATGATCACGTTCTCCGCCACGACCGTTCTCGTCCTCGCGCTGGTCGCGGCGATCGTCGTCGCGATCGGTCTGTGGGCGTACTCCACCGCCAACCGGCTCGACCGGCTGCACGTGCGCTCCGACCAGTCCTGGCAGGCGCTGGACGCGGCGCTGGCCAGGCGGGCGGTGGTGGCCCGGTCGGTCGCCATGGCGATCGCGGGCCCGGTGTCCGATCCGGCCATGGCGGAGAAGGCCAGACAACTCTCGGCCCTGGCCGATCGGGCCGAGCGCGCCGGGCCCGCTGAACGGGAAACGGTGGAGAACCGGCTGTCCTCCGCGTTGTCGGCGGTGGACATCGGCACGCTGCGCCCGCAACTGGTCGCCGAACTGGCCGACGCCGAGGCCCGGGTGCTGATCGCCCGCCGCTTCCACAACGACGCCGTGCGCGACACGCTGGCGCTGCGCACCCGACGTCCGGTCCGGATCCTGCACCTCGGCGGTACCGCCCCGCTGCCTTCCTACTTCGAGATCACCGAGCGCGCTACTCCGGCGGCGTCCACCGGCCTGGCGGTCGACACCATCCGCACCACGGCGCGAGTCGTGCTGTTCGACGAGAACGACCGGACGTTGCTGATGCGCGGCAACGACCCGAAGACGCCGGAGGTGTCGTTCTGGTTCACCGTCGGCGGCGGCGTGGAGCCGGGGGAGAGCCTGCGCGCGGCGGCCGTGCGGGAACTGTACGAGGAGACCGGCTACCGCGCGGATCCAGCTGACCTGCGCGGCCCGATCTGGCGGCGGGTCGCGGTGTTCCCCTTCGACGGCGAGCTGATCCGGTCCGAGGAACTGTTCTTCGCGCTGCGGGCGCGTGGTTTCGAACCGCACGCGGCGAATCGGACCCTGATCGAGCGTCGCTCGATCACCGGGCACAAATGGTGCACCGCGGCCGATATCGTCGAGCTGGACCGCTCCGGTGAAACCGTCTACCCGTATCACCTGGACGAGCTACTCGCCGAAGCCGCCGAGGCGGCATCGGGCACCGCCGACCCGGAGGTCCGCTCCATCCGCTGACCGGCCCCGAACGCATGTGATGTGTTTCACGATCGTGATAGCGTCGCGATGATTCGGCGCGCCGGAGGGTACTGCTGTCAGGGACGCATGTCAGTTCGGTGTCGTGGTCCTGCCGATGGCGGGGCCGTTCCTGCTCGGTTGTGGAGGTAGTTCGTTCATGTCGTACCTGCTGTTCGATTTCCTGTTGCCGCTGATCGGCCCCGCGGCCGCGGAGTACTGGGCGACGTTGCTGGTGGTCGGCCCGCTGTGATCCAGCGCCCGGCAACGGCCGGGCAGCCGGGATGGCGCGCTGGCCGAGCCTTCCCGGCCCAGGGCGCCATAACCGAGATCACACCAGGCCAGTGCCCTCCAACTGGCTATCAAGTGGCCTTTCGCGACCGGCTTAGAATCGTGGCGTTCGCATCCGAGCGACCGATTGGCGCACATGCTGGAGGAATTTGCCGTGACCACCCCCGAGACCACCCAGACCGTCGGCACCGCCCGCGTCAAGCGCGGCATGGCCGAGATGCTCAAGGGCGGGGTGATCATGGATGTCGTCACGCCGGAGCAGGCCAAGATCGCCGAGGACGCCGGCGCGGTCGCGGTGATGGCGCTGGAGCGGGTGCCCGCGGACATTCGTGCCCAGGGCGGCGTGTCCCGGATGAGCGATCCGGACATGATCGACGGCATCATTTCCGCGGTCTCCATTCCGGTCATGGCGAAGGCCCGTATCGGCCACTTCGTGGAGGCGCAGATCCTGCAGAGCCTCGGCGTCGACTACATCGATGAGTCCGAGGTGCTCACCCCGGCCGACTACGCCAACCACATCGACAAGTGGAACTTCACCGTGCCGTTCGTCTGCGGCGCCACCAACCTCGGCGAGGCACTGCGCCGAATCACCGAGGGTGCGGCCATGATTCGCTCCAAGGGCGAGGCAGGCACCGGCGACGTGTCCAACGCGACCACGCACATGCGCAAGATCCGGCAGGAGATCCGCCGCCTGTCGTCGCTGCCCGAGGACGAGCTGTTCGTCGCGGCCAAGGAGCTGCAGGCACCCTACGAGCTGGTCCGTGAGATTGCCGAGACCGGGAAGCTGCCGGTCGTGCTGTTCACCGCGGGCGGCATCGCCACCCCCGCCGACGCCGCGATGATGATGCAGCTCGGCGCCGAGGGCGTGTTCGTGGGTTCGGGCATCTTCAAGTCCGGCAACCCGGCCCAGCGCGCCGCCGCCATCGTCAAGGCCACCACCTTCTACGACGACCCGGACGTGCTGGCCAAGGTGTCGCGCGGTCTCGGCGAGGCCATGGTAGGCATCAACGTCGAGGACATCGCCCAGCCGCACCGCTTGGCCGAGCGCGGCTGGTGATCCCGGACCGGTAGCGTCTGCCGCGTGGAGTTGCGGCAGTTGCGGTACTTCGTGGCCCTGGCGGAGGAGTTGCACTTCCGCCGGGCCGCGGAGCGATTGTTCATCTCGACGCCCACGCTCAGCCAGCAGATCAAGGTGCTGGAGCGGGAGCTGGGCGGCCCACTGCTGATCCGTGAGCCGCGAGTGGAGCTGACGCCCGCGGGCGCGGTGCTGCTGCGCTCCGGCAAGACCGTGCTGCGCGCGATGGACGAAGCGGTCAGGCAGACCAGGCGCGCTGCCGTCTCCGATGCCCCGGTGTTGCGCCTCGGGCTCCTCAACGGCGTCCCGCCTCGGCTGCCCATCCGCATCGAACGCCTGCTCACTGCCGCGGTGCCCGGCGCCAGGATGGTGCTCACCGGCGGGACCACCGCCGATCAGGTGCGCTTCCTCGATGACGACGAGGTCGACCTCGCGCTCGTCCGCACGCCGGTCGACCTGCCCGAACGCTTCGCGCAACGGGCAGTGGCCCACGAGGAGCTCGGCGTGCTGATGTCGCAGCGGCATCCGCTCGCGAGCGCGGCACTGCTCGACCCGGCCGACCTCAGCGGTCAGGAGCTGATCTTGTTCGCGCGCGAAGCCGCGGTCGGCCTGCACGATTCGCTGTTGCGCACACTTGCCGATCACGGCGCCAGGGTGCGGCTGAGCGAGAGCGCGATGGGGCACGCGCAGATGCTCGCGGTGCTGCCCGCGCGGACCGACGTGATCGGGCTCAGCTCCTCCCGCGCGAACGCAGTACCCGGTCTGGCCTGGCGGCCGCTGCGCGGCGCGCCCCTGGTGGTGACCTACGCGGTTGCCTGGCGCGCGGCGGTGCGCGATCCGGCCGTCGCGGCGCTGATCGCCGCCCTCGAGGGCGAATCGTCGGAGGAATA
Organism: Nocardia arthritidis NBRC 100137; assembly: GCF_001612765.1. Lineage (GTDB taxonomy): Bacteria > Actinomycetota > Actinomycetes > Mycobacteriales > Mycobacteriaceae > Nocardia > Nocardia arthritidis. Next base: position 38,270 of record NZ_BDBB01000010.1, on the reverse strand, counting down.
GACCGCGCGGACCGCTCCCGGTGCTAGGTTCAACTCTTACGGCGGCCAGAAAGTCGCCACATGGTTCTCACAATCACGCTCAGTAGCTTCGCCATTCGATGGCCGTCCCGGCCATATCGCGCCCTCTCACCGTCGGAACGATCCGAACGCAAAGGACGAACAGTTGAAGCTTCCCAAGACCGGACGCACCGCAGTAGCGGGCTTGGCCCTCGTGGCCGCCCTCGGCCTCGCCGCCTGCGGCAGTGATGACTCGAGCGACTCACCCACGTCGACCCGTGCCACGGCCGGTGCCTCGGCGACGGCGACCATACCCCCCGCGCCCACCGTCGACGAGCTCAACGCCCTCCTGCAGAAGGCCCTCGACCCGGCGGTGCCGAACGAGGAGAAGCTCGACTCCGTTCAGGGCATCGAAGCCGACCCCGGCCTGCCCAACCGCTTGGCCGAAGCGTTCCGGCAGGCGAACGCCACGGCCGTGGTCACCGGAGTGACCGCTTTCGGTGACAGCGTGAGCGCACAGGCCAAGTTCACCATCAACGGGCAGGAGAGCCAGGTCGATGTGCCGTTCGTCCTGGACGGCGGCAAGTGGAAGGTGCAGAAGACGTGGGCTTGCCAGGCGCTGGCCAACCTGAACCAGCAGTCCCCGGCCTGCACCCCGTGACGGCCGGAGCCGCCCTCGCGCGCACGGACGGTGCTGTGCATCGCCCGCGCCGCCCCGAATCGGTCCGCGGCCTGCGGTGTTAGGTCCCGGCTAAGGCGTATTCGGCAGTGCGACATGGACACCCGGCCGTCGTGATGGTCGGCTGGAGCCATGACAGCAAGCAACACAAAACCCGAACGTGTCGTCGTTGTGGGCGGCAGTTCCGGCATGGGACTGGCGCTGGCGGCCGCGCTGATCGCCGACGGCACGGAGGTGACCATCGCGGGCCGTTGCGCCGAACGGCTCGCCGCGGCCGAGCGCACCCTGTCCGCGGGGCCGGGCACGGTGCGCGCGGTCGTCGCGGACATCACCCGCGAAGCCGACCTCGAGCGTTTGTTCGCCGAGCTGGAGCCGGTCGATCATGTCGTCACCACCGCGGCCGACGTCACCGGCGCCTATCAGCCAGTGGCCGGGTTCGACCCCGACATGGCCTGGAATCTGCTCTCGTCCAAACTGATCGGACCCACCCTGCTGGCCAAGCACGCGCGGGTGGTCCCCGGCGGATCGGTGACCTTCACCTCCGGCGTCGCCGCTGACCGGCCCGCACCGGGCGGCGCCATGGTGGCGGCCGTCAACGGCGCCCTCGCCTCGCTGGCCTACGCCCTGGCCCTCGAGCTCGGCCCGGTCCGCGTCAACGTGGTCTCACCGGGGTGGGTCGACACCCCGATCTGGGACACCATCGCGGGGCCCGCCAAGACCGAACGTCACCGGCAGCTCGCCGCGCGCCTGCCGGTCGGGCGCATCGGCCATCCGTCCGATATCGCGCAGGCGATGCTCGGTGTGATGCGCAATCCCTTCATCACCGGCACCGTCCTGCACGTGGACGGCGGGCACCGGTTGGTGTGAGTGGTGGGGGAGCGTTGGACAACTCCGGCCGTGCGACGGTGTCGAGTCCGGTTGTCATGACGAAACGCTGATCGGGCCGAGCGCGCCGACAGTGATGGCGCAGGATGTGGACCGACCGCACCGAAGGGCTCACCACGGCGAGGGGTGACACATATGGATACATGGATATGCGCATCTGACAATGAGTCTCGCGGAACACTATCCAGCAGTCCGATGTCGGCGAGACGGAGGCTGGTTCGCTCGCTCCTCGTCGACTCGAAGCGCCGGACGCTCAGGATGATCCCACCGCACGAAGAAGGTCGGCGTATAGGGGTTCTCGGCGTCGTGCCGCAGCAGAGCGGGGATGGTCCACTGCGCGTCGGCCGCGGTGCGGCGGCGGAGCGCGGGTTCGGACAGGTCCAGCCGGAGGCTCAGGTCGGCGTCCAGGTGGCGTCCGGCGAGCATCGGGCCCGCGAGGACGATCGTCGTCGCGGGCGGCGCCGTGCGGATCGCGGCGCGCGCGGAGCGGTCGGCGCCTTCGTCCCAGAGCGAGGGCAGCCACCGGCCGTGGCCGCGGAGCGCGTCGATCACTTCCCGGCGCAGCGCGGCGTAGTCGAACCACGCGGTGCGATAGGACATCTCGTCGGTGCGGCCGAACTCCATGCGCAATGAGGCAGGACGCACGTAGTCGTGTAGGGAGACCACGTCGGCCGACCGGCCTGCCTCGCGCAGCGCCTCGACGATCCGCTGGGCGAGCGCCACCGGCTGGGCCGCGTCCGCGCCGTCGACCGCGATCACGGTGTGCGCAGCCGCGGTCAGCACGGGTTCGATCACCTGCTCGACGAGTCCGTCCGGAGTGATGGGCAGAAAGCGGGGCACCCGTCCATCTCAGCAAATCGCGACGGCTTGGGGAGGCGTGGGCGTTGCCGGACGTTCACCGGCGGCCGAGCGGCGACATCGTGAGCGGCCGGGATAATCTCTGCGCATGGCGACAATCGAAGAGGCGCTGGAGATAGAGCGGCTGGAGCGGGACATCTTCCGTGGCGCGTCCACCAAGACCCAGCTCCCGCGCACGTTCGGCGGCCAGGTTGCCGGCCAGGCGCTCGTGTCCGCGGTCCGGACGGTGGAACCGCGATTCCAAGTGCACTCGCTGCACGGCTACTTCCTGCGTCCGGGCAATCCGCAGGAACCGACGGTCTACCAGGTCGAGCGCATCCGCGACGGCCGGTCGTTCTGCACGCGGCGGGTGACCGGCATCCAGGACGGCGCGGCGATCTTCACCATGTCGGCGTCGTTCCATGTCGGTGACCAGGGGCCCGAGCATCAGGACGTCATGCCCGGCGTTCCGATGCCGGAGGATCTGCCCGACGCGAGCACCACGATGAGTCCGGAACGATTGTGGGCGATGCGCGAGTGGGAACACTGGGACATTCGCATGGTCCCGCCGGAGAACGTGTCCCGCCGCGACGGCGTGGTCTCCCAGCAGCAGGTATGGTTCCGCTACCGGCACCCGCTACCGGACGATCCGCTGGTGCACGTGTGCACCCTCGCCTACATGAGCGATATGACGCTGCTGGGTTCTTCGAAGGTCGTCCACCCCGACGAGCCGACCCAGAACGCCTCGCTCGATCACGCGATGTGGTTCCTGCGCCCGTTCCGGGCCGACGAATGGCTGCTCTACGATCAGTCCTCGCCGTCGGCGGCCTTCGGCCGGGGCCTGACCGGCGGCAAGATCTTCACTCGGGAGGGCACGCTGGTCGCGGCCGTGGTTCAGGAAGGTCTCATCCGCACGCTGCGCGAAGAGTGATCCTGGCCTTGCGGCGATCCGCGTGCGGCGGACGACCGTGAGCGCGCCCACATCGGCACGGCTCGTAAGCTTTCCGGCGTGAACGCTACCTCGGTCACCGCCCCCGCCGCCGACACCGGACAGGCGCCGTCCCGGCCCGTCATCGGCGTGCTCGCGTTGCAAGGCGACGTCCGAGAGCACGTCGCCGCGCTCGCCAGCTGCGGCGCCGAGCCCGTGCTGGTCCGGCGCGAGTCGGAGCTCGCGGCCGTGGACGCGCTTGTGCTGCCCGGCGGCGAGTCGACCGCGATCAGCAAGTTGCTGGCGGCCTTCGAACTGCTGGAGCCGCTGCGCGCGCGGCTGCGCGACGGCCTGCCCGCGTTCGGCTCCTGCGCGGGCATGATCCTGCTCGCCTCGGAGGTGCTCGACACCCGCCCGGACGCCGAACATCTGTCCGGCATCGATATGACGGTGCGGCGCAACGCGTTCGGCCGTCAGGTCGACTCGTTCGAAACCGACCTGCCGTTCGCGGGCCTGCCCGGCGGCCCGGTGCGAGCGGTGTTCATACGAGCGCCCTGGGTCGAGCGGGTAGACGAGGGCGTCGAGGTCCTGGCCACCGTGCCGGACGGCCCCGCCGCGGGCCGGATCGTCGCGGTGCGGCAAGGGAATGTCCTGGCGACCTCGTTCCATCCCGAGGTGACCGGCGATCTGCGGGTGCACCGGATGTTCGTGGAGATGGTCCGCTCGGCTTGACGGGCGCGCTCGGACGCAGTCCCCGCGACGACGAGTCGGTGCGGAGCCGGGGCCGCTTTGCATGGCCGTAGTGGACGCCCGAGTAGGCTGGGGAAGCTGTCCGCCCGGCCGTGCCGGTACCGTACACACGACCGAACGTGCCATCGACCTGAAGGAAGTAGGGAATGAGCGGCCACTCCAAATGGGCCACCACCAAGCACAAGAAGGCTGCGATCGACGCGAAGCGCGGCAAGCTGTTCGCGAAGTTGATCAAGAACATCGAGGTGGCGGCCCGTACCGGTGGCGGTGATCCGGATGGCAATCCGACGCTGTTCGACGCCATCCAGAAGGCGAAGAAGTCGTCGGTCCCCAACGACAACATCGAGCGCGCCCGCAAGCGCGGCGGTGGCGAGGAAGCCGGCGGCGCCGACTGGCAGACGATCATGTACGAGGGCTACGGACCCAACGGCGTCGCCGTGCTGATCGAATGCCTCACCGACAACCGCAACCGGGCCGCGGGCGAGGTCCGGGTCGCGATGACGCGCAACGGCGGCAACATGGCCGATCCGGGCTCGGTGGCCTACCTCTTCCATCGCAAGGGCGTCGTCACCCTGGAGAAGAACGGCCTGTCCGAGGACGACGTGTTGATGGCGGTGCTGGACGCGGGCGCCGAGGAAGTCAACGACCTCGGTGACGCGTTCGAGATCATCAGCGAGCCCGGCGATCTGATCGCGGTGCGCACCGCGCTGCAGGGCGCCGGTATCGACTACGACTCCGCCGAGTCCGGTTTCCAGCCCTCGGTGTCGGTCGCGGTGGACGCCGACGGCGCGCGCAAGGTGATCAAACTCGTGGACGCCCTCGAAGACAGCGACGACGTGCAGAACGTCTACACCAACGTCGACATCTCGGACGAGGTGCTCGCTCAGCTCGACGACTGAGTCGAGCTACCTCGGGTAGCACTGCGCGAAATCGGGGCGGCCGGTCTACTGACGGCCGCCCCGAAGCATGTCCGGACCGGACAGTCCACCCCGTAGCGGTCGATGGCGCACGGAGAACGCAGATGCGGGCGGGTGATCGCGGAATGCCCGGTGATCTCCCCGGCGGTGCGCCGGGTGCCGACGTCACCGTCGCCGGGGAGGGGAGCCGGGATTACTCCGCGATCTTGGTGCGCTCGCACCATTCGTATACGCGCAGTCGCCCTTCGGGTGTGTCCTGCTCCCGCTGGGTGACCTTGAAGTGCTCGTATCCGCCGCGGAACGGCACCTTCAACTCCACTCCGGGCGGGGTGATCGGGACGATGCGCGCGGGCAGATCTTGCGGCCCGCCTTCGAGGACAGCTTTTGCACCAATGCTCATCCTCGGATGGTAGAAGCGGGAACGGCCTGATCGTGGCACATTCAGGGCACGGTCAGTACCAATTTGCCGACGGTTCGCCCGTATCGCCCAACGCGCGCGCTTCTGCCGCCTTCGAGAGGGGGAACGACGCGGCGATTCGCCGGGCCAAGGGCGCCGGATCCGGTCAGCGGTCGAACGCCTCCCACGCGGCGGCGTCGCCACCGAAGAGACGGGAGACGGTCTGCTCCTCGGTGCCGGAGGACGGCCCGAGATCGCCGGCGATGTCGACGAACGTGTGCACCAGATCGGGATGCATGACCGCCAGGTCCACCGCGCAGGTGCCGCCCATGGACCAGCCGACCACCGCCCAGCGCGCGGGATCGGCGGAGGCGCCGAACCGTGCTTCGACGTGAGCGGGCACGTCCTCGGTCAGATGCGAGGCGGCGTTGCCGCGCGGCCCGTTCACGCATTCGGTGTCGTTGTTGAAACTGCCGCCGGCGTCGACGAAGACGAGTATGGGGGCGAGGCCGCCGTTCGCCTTCGTGAAACCGTCCAGGGCGGGCATTATCTGGCCGCTGCGGATCCAGTCCGCCGGGGTGTTGAACTCGCCGCCGATCATCATCACCACCGGCAGTGCCGGCGGGGCGGTTCGGTGGGCGCGGGGTCGGAGGCCAACCCCTCGTCGGCGACATACCAGGCGGCGGCCGCCGCCGCGACGCCGACCGCCGCGCATGCCGGTAGCCGGAACAGCCACCACCGCCTGGTTCGCCGAGCGACGGCGACCAGCAGGACAACCCCGGCGAGCAGTTCGACGGTCGGCGGCAGCCAGCCGTGCAGCAGTGAGATCCCGTGGTGGAACGCGTGCTGCTGATTCAGCGCCGGACTCGCCGGAGGTGAGCGCGGTGGCGCCGGAGTCGGGGGAGCGGCGAGTACCGGCACGTCCGGCATTGTCGCGGCCATTCCTCGAGGCAGGCAGGCTGTGAATCGGCTCGAGCACCGCTGGGTGACCGGGCCTTCGGTGTGCTCGATGCGCCGTTGGTTCGCGAGGCAGAATGCGAGCATGGTCGAACTGGTGCTGGTGCGCGGCGACATCACCGAACAGGAGGTCGACGCGGTGGTGAACGCGGCGAATTCGTCGCTGCTCGGCGGCGGGGGAGTCGACGGCGCGATCCACCGGCGCGGCGGCCCGGAGATTCTGGCGGAATGCCGCAGGCTGCGTGCGTCCCGCTACGGCTCGGGATTGGCGACCGGGGCCGCGGTCGCGACCACGGCCGGTCGCCTGCCCGCGCGCTGGGTGATCCACACGGTCGGTCCCGTGTGGTCGGCCACCGAGGATCGCTCGGCCTCGCTGGCCTCGTGTTATCGGGAATCTCTGCGCGTCGCGGACGAATTGGGGGCGCGGACGGTCGCGTTCCCGGCGATCTCCACCGGCATCTACGGCTGGCCGATGGAGGACGGAGCCCGGATCGCGGTCGACACGGTTCGCGCGACTCCCACGGCCGTGCCGGAAGTCCGGTTCGTTCTCTTCGATGAGCGTGCTCACGCTGTGTTCGCGAGACAGGTCGCCAGGGCTTGAGGCCGGCCGCCCCACTCGCGTGTAACGCACGGTTTCCCGTGCCGAGTGGCGGAGTCGTTGTCGAGCGTCGGCGACTATGCGCCGTGCCTGACGCCGGTGCCCGGCCTCGGCGTGGACCATCGATATCGAGTGGCGGCCGCTGCCGAGGTGTCATCGGTGCGCCGTTGTGCGACGCCGGAGTCCGGGCGATCTCTGCGGTGCGGGCCGCGATCCACCTCGGCACGCCCTGCTTGTCGGTGGCCGCTGGCATAGTTCGGCGCGTGTCGTTCACTACCCGTCTCGAAGTCCGGGTGTCCGACTTGGACCCGCAATTGCACGTCACCGGCGCGGCTTACCACCAATTCGCCGACCACGCGCGATTCGCGTGCGTCCGAGCGGCGGGCGTGTCGGTCGACGAGCTGCTCGCCTCCGGCCTGGGGCCGGTCAACCTGGAGACCGTGCTGCGCTTCCGGCACGAACTACGCGGCGGCGACACCGTCGACGTGTCGTGCGCTTGGCAGTGGGGTGCGGGCAAGACCTATCGGGTCGAGCACACCCTGACGCGCGCCGACGGCGTGGTCGCCGCGACGGTGTCCAATGTCAGCGGCTTGCTGGACCTGGCGGCACGGCGCCTGGTCACCGATCCCGCGCAGCAGTGGGCGGCGCGTGCGAGTCGTCCGGAGTTGCTCGGCCTGCCGGGCGCGTCGCGGGAAGATGGTGACCTCGGCGGATAGCCGGGCCGTGTCGCGGGGCGGCGAAAGAGCAAGCCTCCGCTAGACTCTCGAACAGTTGTTCGTGTCCGGGAGAGGGGTTGTCGTGCGGGTGATGGGCGTCGACCCCGGACTCACCCGATGCGGCCTCAGCATCGTCGACGGCGGGTCGGGGCGGAAGGTCACCGCCGTGGACGTCGACGTGGTCCGCACTCCCGGTGAGATGGACCTGGCCCATCGCCTGCTGGCGGTGGCCGACGCCGCCGAACGCTGGATGGACACCCACAAGCCGGGTGCCGTCGCCATCGAACGCGTCTTCGCTCAACACAATGTCCGCACTGCCATGGGCACCGCGCAGGCGGGCGGAGTGATCGCGCTGGCCGCCGCGCGCCGGGGGATCCCGGTCGCGTTCCACACACCCAGCGAGGTGAAGGCCGCGGTCACCGGCAGCGGCACCGCGGACAAGAAGCAGGTGACGGCCATGGTCACCCGGATCCTCGGCCTGCACGTCGCGCCGAAACCGGCGGACGCGGCGGATGCGCTGGCGCTGGCGATCTGCCATTGTTGGCGGGCGCCGCTGCTGGAGCGGATGGCGGCGGCGGAGGCCAAGGCGGCCGCGGCGCAGCGCCGGTACATCGAACGGCTGGCCGAACAACGGAAGGCGGTGCACGGGTGATCGCGTCGGTACGCGGTGAAGTGCTGGAAATCGCCCTCGACCACGCGGTGATCGAGGCGGCGGGCGTCGGCTACCGGCTCAACGCCACCCCGTCCACACTGGCCGGGCTCACCCGCGGCGAGGAAACCCGGCTCTACACCGCAATGATCGTCCGCGAGGACTCGATGACCCTCTACGGGTTCGCCGACACCGAGGCGCGCGACCTGTTCGGCCTGCTGCAAACCGTCTCCGGCGTCGGACCCCGCCTCGCCATGGCGGTGCTGGCCGTCCTCGAGCCCGAGGCGCTGCGCAAAGCGCTGGCCGAGAGCAACGTGGCGGCGCTGACCAGGGTGCCCGGCATCGGCAAGCGCGGCGCCGAACGCATGGTGGTGGAACTGCGGGACAAGGTGAACCTCGTTCCGGTGCCCTCCGGCCCGCCCGGATCGGCGCCCGCGGCGGCCACGCCGGTGCGTGATCAGGTCACCGAGGCGCTCGTCGGCCTCGGTTTCGCCGCCAAGCAGGCCGAACAGGCGATCGATGCGGTGCTGGCCGAACAGCCGGCCGTCGACACCTCCGCCGCCCTGCGGGCCGCGCTCGGTCTGCTCGGCAAGAACCGGTAAGGCGCGTCATGGACCACCACGAGGAACCTACCGAATCCCAGGTCAGCGCAAGCTATCTGAGGTCCGACGGCGAGATCGAGGCGAGTCTGCGCCCACAGTCGCTGGACGACTTCATCGGCCAGCCCCGAGTGCGCGAACAGCTCGCGCTGGTATTGCGCGGAGCCAAACAGCGCGGCGGCACACCGGACCACGTCCTGCTGTCCGGCCCGCCGGGTCTCGGCAAGACCAGCATGGCGATGATCATCGCCGCCGAACTCGGCACCGCCCTGCGGATCACGTCGGGTCCCGCGCTGGAGCGGGCGGGCGATCTCGCCGCCATGCTCAGCAACCTGGTCGAGGGCGACGTGCTGTTCATCGACGAGATCCACCGGATGGCGCGTCCCGCGGAGGAGATGCTCTACCTGGCGATGGAGGACTTCCGGGTGGACGTGGTCGTCGGCAAGGGGCCCGGCGCGACCTCCATTCCCCTGGACATCGCGCCGTTCACCCTGGTCGGCGCCACCACCAGGTCCGGAGCGCTGACCGGCCCGCTGCGCGACCGTTTCGGTTTCACCGGGCACATGGACTTCTACGAGCCCGGCGAACTGCTGCGCATCCTGAAGCGCTCGGCGCACATCCTCGGTGTCGTGATCGAGGAGGAGGCGGCGGCCGAGATCGCGGGGCGCTCGCGCGGTACGCCCCGCATCGCCAACCGCCTGCTGCGCCGCGTCCGCGACTACGCCGAGGTGCGCGCCGACGGCCGCATCACCCGCGCGATCGCCCACGCCGCGCTCGAGGTCTACGACGTGGACGTGCTCGGCCTCGACCGACTCGACCGCGCGGTCCTCGGCGCCCTCGTCCGTAGTTTCGGCGGTGGCCCGGTGGGGGTGTCCACCTTGGCCGTTGCGGTCGGAGAAGAGGCCGCGACCGTGGAGGAGGTATGCGAACCGTTCCTGGTGCGCGCGGGCATGGTCGCGCGCACACCGCGCGGCCGGGTCGCCACCGCGGCCGCCTGGGAACACCTCGGTCTCGTTCCGCCGCCCGACCTCGTGTTCGGCTCCATCGAAGTGCGCGGTCGCGAGCCACACCCCACGCTCGATCTCTTCGAATGAATCGCCCGTCCGGGTGACCGACCGCGGTCAGCGGCGATCGCGCAGGGCGGCGGCGACCAGGTCGAGGAAGGCGTCGACCTCGTCGCGTTGATAGCCGCGGGTGCCGAGGCGGGCCTCGGTGAAACGGACGGCCTCGACATCGGCGATGGTGAGACTGCCCGGCCCGCCGTGCACGAGGGTCGCGGCGACCAGGTCGAGGAAAGCGCCGACCTCCTCCTCGTCGTATCCGCGCCGCCCCACCGCGGCTCGGCTGAATCGCATGCGCCGCACGTCATCCGGAGTGAGGATGGCGTGGCCGTTGCCGTTCGCGGCCGGGACCGGCCGGACGCCGCGCTGACGGAACTCCAGCTCGACGCGCAACTGGTCGAGATATTCGTCGACCTGGTCGGCGCGGTAACCACGCTGGCCGAGCCGCGGCGCGCCGAAACCGACATGCCGTAGATCGTCGGCGGCCAGCGCGCCCTCCCCGGCCAGGGTCGCGGCGACGAGTTCGAGGAAGGCGTCCACCTCGTCCGCGTGGTAACCCCGGTGCCCGAGCGTGGGGGTCGCGAAACGGGTGCGGCGCACGTCCTCGGGAGTCACGGGCGACATTCTGTCAGGCGCGGCGCGCCGGGCCGATCGGAAGGGAAATTTCGTGTTTCCCTGGCCTTTTGCGAACAAGGGCCGTCCCCCTGGCGAAAGCGTCGGATCAGTGCGCCTCACCCTAGCGTCGGTGGCGATGTCAGGGGGATTGCCGAGCCGCTCAGTCCTTGCGAACGCCGTCCACGAGCAGGCGGCGGATTGCCTGGGTCAGCCCGGCGATCGCGGCCTCGTCGGGTTCGCGCAGCGAGTAGACGATGCCCGCGATCAACATGCCGGTCACCGCCCGCGCGGTGTTCATGGTGTCCAGGTCGGCGCGCAGGTAGCCCTGCTCGACGCCGTGGTCGAGATAGCCCGCGGTCAACGCGTCGGCCGTGTCGAGCAGCCCGTACAGCCGCTGGGTGAGCTCGTCGTCGATGCCGGTGGCGTGGAACAGCAGCAGCTGGGCCACTCGGCGATCGGCCAGCAGGATCTCGGTGAGGGCCACGCCGATGCGGTCGATCTGGGCGCGGTACTCGTCGAGGGAGGCGGCGGCGTCCGGGGCGTTCTCGGTGCCGAGGGCGGCGATGATGCGCGCGGCCAGATCGTCGATGACGTGGTCGATGATGTCGCGCTTGTTGCTGAAGTACCGGTAGAAGGTGCCGTGACCGATGCCCAGCTGTCCCGCGATGTCGGCGATGCCGGTGGTGTGATAGCCCTTCTCGGCGAAGCAGACGAACGCGGTGTCGATGATCTCCTGACGCAGTTCGGCTTTCCGTCGCTCGGCACGCGTGGATGGCTTCGTCACCTTGCCGATGATACAGTCATCACAAACGGAATGATGTGTCATTCCGTGATATGTGGTTCAGCTAGCAGGAGGTTCGGTGTGGCGCCTCAATACGACGCGGTCGTGGTCGGTGCGGGGTTCGGGGGCATGGGAGCGGGGATTCAGCTCGATCGGCTCGGCCTGGGCAATTACGTCATCCTCGAACGCGAGGACGATCTCGGTGGCACCTGGCACGTCAACCACTACCCGGGTCTGGCGGTCGACATCGCCTCGGTCACCTACTCCTACTCCTTCGAACCGAATCCGCGCTGGTCGCGGCTGTTCGCGCCGGGCGAGGAGCTGAAGAAGTACGCCGAACACGTCGCCGACAAGTACGGCCTGCGCCGCCGCATGCGCTTCGGCACCGTCGTCGACGGCGCGCGCTGGGACGAAGAGCAGCAGCACTGGGTGGTCTCGATCGCGGGCGGGCAGACCGTCACCGGCCGTTATCTGCTGACGGCGACCGGATTCCTGTCCCAGCCCTACACGCCGCCGTTCCCCGGTATCGACTCGTTCGCAGGCAAGATCATTCACACCACCGCCTGGGAGGACGGCTTCGACCTCACCGGCCGCAGGGCCGCGATCATCGGCACCGGCGCCACGGCCGTGCAGCTGGTGCCGGAGGTCGCCAAGAAAGCGCGGGCGCTCACGGTGTTCCAGCGCACCCCGATCTGGGTGGTCCCGAAGATCGACACCGCGATCCCCGCGCCGGTGCGGAAGCTGTTCGAGCGGGTCCCCGCCACGCAGAAGGCCGCGCGACTGGTCAACACCAGCCTGCTGGAGGCGCTGATGGTGGTCGGGGTGCTGCACTTCAAGCAGGCCAGGCTGCTGAACAAGGGCGCGGCCGCGCTGGCCAAGGCGCATCTGCGGGCGTCCGTGCGGGACAAGGAAACCCGCAGGCGGCTGACCCCGGACTACGACTTCGGGTGCAAGCGGCCGACCTTCTCCAACCACTACTTCACCACGTTCAACCAGCCGCACGTGCGGCTGGAGACGAACTCGATCGACCACATCGAGCCGGACGGCATCGTCACCGCAGACGGGCACAAGACCGAGATCGACACGCTGATCCTGGCCACCGGCTTCAACCTGTGGGACGTGAACTTCCCGGCCATCGAGATCATCGGCCGGGACGGGGTGAACCTCGGAAAGTTCTGGCGGGACAACCGGTTCCAGGCCTACGAGGGCATCACGGTGCCGAAGTTCCCCAACTTCCTCAGCCTCAACAGCCCGTACTCCTACAGCGGCCTGTCCTACTTCACCACCATCGAAGCGCAGATGAAGCACATGGGCCGCCTGTTCGGCGAGCTGCGCCGCCGGGGCGAGACGACCTTCGAGGTCACCGAGCAGGCCAACGCGGCGTTCCTGGACCGGGTCACCGCCAAGCTGGGCTCCTCGGTCTTCTACGGCGGCGACTGCGCCACCGCGCGCAGCTACTACTTCAACCAGCACGGCGAGGCGGCCCTGCTGCGGCCCACCAGCACGCTCAACGCGCATCGCGAGGCGGTCGGCTTCCCGCTGGAGGACTACGCCTACGGCAGGACCGCCTGAGGTCGGCGCCCCGCCTCGCCCGCCGGAGTGTCGTTCGCCGGGCGAGCCGGTGCGCGGTGAGAACGTTGTAGCTGTCCAGCGGGTGTGCGGGTGTGGCACTCGCGCGGTGAACTGGCAGACTGTGTGGGTACTTGTCCATCCCACCCACGACACTAGGGACTGACTTCGACGATGGAACTGCTGTTTCCGCTGCTACTGGTAGCCCTGCTCGTGCCGATGTTCCTCGGTGTCCGCCGTCAGAAGCGGGAAGCCGAGAAGGTCGCAAGCATGCAGGACAACCTGAAGGTCGGCGATCAGGTCGTCACCACGTCGGGTCTGTACGGCACCGTGGTCGAACTCGATGACACCACGGTCGATCTCGAGATCGCCGAGGACGTGGTCACCACGTGGCTGCGCCAGGCCATCCGTGAGGTGCGCACCGAAGAGGTGGGCGCCGAGGAGACCGGTACGGAGACCGGCGGCTCGGACGCGACCGACGCCGTCGAGGAATCCGCCGAGCAGACCGAGACCCGCCTGACCAAGGACTGACCGTTCCGGTCGTGCCCCGGCTCGCCGGATGTCGCCGCGGCCGTTGGTCCGCGCACCCGGCGCCGCTGGCGCACGCCCGCTGTTCCATCCTCGACTTCCCGCCTAGGAGATGACGTACTGTGCCACCTTCCCAGGGATCGGCGCACCCGCTGCGGCTGATCGGTGTCTATGCCGCGCTGCTGGCCGTGGTCTATGCGCTGGTGTTCTTCACCGGTGACAAGTCCCCGACACCCAAGCTCGGTATCGACCTGCAGGGCGGCACCCGCGTCACGCTGTCCGCGCGCACGCCCGACGGCAGCAAGCCCAGCCAGGACAGCCTGAAGAAGGCGCAGGACATCATCGAGAACCGGGTCAACGGGCTCGGCGTCGGCGGCTCCGAGGTCGTCATCGACGGCGACAACATCGTGATCACCGTGCCCGGTGACGACGGGCAGCAGGCGCGCGCGCTGGCGACCACCGCCAAGCTTTACATCCGGCCCGTATTGCAGGCCGTGCCCGCGGCGGGACGCGGCGCTACCCCGCAGCCGACGCCGGGCACGCAACCCGCGCCGGCCGCGCAGCCGACGACGCCGGAGACGACGCAACCCGCGACACCGGAAACCGCCGAGCCTGTCCCGGCTCCGCAGCAGCGCGTGTTCCCCGCTCAGCAGCCGACGCAGCCCCCCGCCGATCCCAGCCTGACGCCCACCGAAGAGGCGACGAAGGAGATCCAGGCGGCCAGGGCGCTGCGGCAGAGTTCCGACCCGTCCGTGCAGCAGACCGCGCTGGCCACCCTCGACTGCGGAAAGTCCGATCCACTCGCGGGTAACGACGACCCTGCTCTTCCGCTGGTGACCTGCTCGACCGACGGCACCGAGGTCTTCCTGCTGGACAAGAGCCGCATCGACGGCCAGGAGATCAAGGACGCCACTTCGGGGCTGAACCAGCAACAGGCCAGGCACGAGGTCTATCTGGACTTCAAGTCCGCCGGCAGCGACGCCTGGGCGACGCTGACCGGCGAGTACGTCTACAAGCGGGTCGCCTTCGTGCTCGACTCGAAGGTGGTCAGCGCCCCGGTCGTGCAGCAGGGCCCGCAGCAGGGCGGCCGCACCCAGATCTCGGGCAACTTCACCGCCACATCGGCGAAGGAACTGGCGAACACGCTGAAGTACGGCTCGCTGCCGCTGTCGTTCCAAACCTCCGAGGCCGAGACAGTCTCCGCGACGCTGGGCCTGTCCTCGCTGAAGGCGGGCCTGCTCGCCGGTGCGGTCGGCTTGATTGTGGTGTTGCTCTACTGCCTCACCTACTACCGGATGCTGGGTTTCGTCACCGGTTTGTCGCTGGTGGCCTCCGGATTCGCGGTGTACGGCATCATGGTGCTGCTCGGGCGCTGGATCGGGTTCACACTCGACCTCGCCGGTATCGCCGGTCTGATCATCGGTATCGGTATGACCGCCGACTCGTTCGTGGTGTTCTTCGAACGCATCAAGGACGAGATGCGCGAAGGACGCAGTTTCCGTTCCGCGGCTCCCCGTGGCTGGCAGCGCGCCCGCCGGACCATCCTGTCCGGCAACGCCGTCAGCTTCATCGCCGCGGCCGTGCTGTACATCCTGGCCGTCGGCCAGGTGAAGGGCTTCGCGTTCACCCTCGGTCTCACCACGATCCTCGACGTGGTCGTGGTGTTCCTGGTCACTTCGCCGCTGGTGCTGCTGGCTTCGCGGACGGCGTTCTGGTCCAAGCCCTCGGTGAACGGCCTCGGCGCGATCCAGCAGATCGCCCGCGAGCGGAAGGCGGCCGAGGCCGCACTCGGGAAGGCGTGAGGACGCGATGACCAACAGCCACACCACCCCCTCGCTCGACAAGACGAGCGCTACCGAGATCACCGACGTGTTCGCGGCGGTCGGCGGCCCGCAGCAGCCCAAGCACGGCTTCCTCAACCGCCTCTACACCGGTACCGGCGCCATCGACGTCATCGGCAAGCGCCGGATGTGGTACCTGATCACCGCCGCGATCGTGCTCGTCTCGCTGGGCAGCATCCTCTTCCGCGGCTTCAACTTCGGCATCGACTTCGAGGGCGGTTCGCGCATCCAGTTCCCGGCGGGGAACGCGACCACCAGCGCGGCGGAGGAGGCCTACCGCGGCGCTATCGGCACCGATCCGGTCTCGGTGCAGACCGTCGGTACCGGCGGATCGGCCACCATGCTGATCCGGTCCGAGGCGCTGGACCAGCAGCAGGTCGAGGCGCTGAACAACGCGCTGTTCGCGAAGTTCCAGCCGAAGGACAAGTCCGGCAACCCGAGCCGGGCCGCGATCAGCACCTCCGACGTCAGCGAGACCTGGGGTAGCCAGATCACCCGCAAGGCGCTCATCGCGCTCGCGGTGTTCCTCGTGCTCGTCGCGGTATACATCGCGGTCCGATTCGAACCGCACATGGCCATCGCGGCGCTGGCGGCGCTGGCCTTCGACGTCACGGTCACCGCGGGCGTGTACTCGCTCGTCGGCTTCGAGGTCACCCCGGCCACGGTCATCGGCATCCTGACGATCCTCGGCTTCTCGCTCTACGACTCGGTCGTTGTGTTCGACAAGGTCGAGGAGAATACCCACGGCATCCTGCACCTGACCAGGCGCACCTACGGTGAGCAGGCCAACCTCGCGGTGAACCAGACCCTCATGCGCTCGATCAACACCGCCTTGATCGGTATTCTGCCGATCGTCGGCTTGATGGTGATCGCGGTCTGGATGCTCGGCGTGGGCACCCTCAAGGACTTGGCGCTG
Source organism: Nocardia arthritidis NBRC 100137 (assembly GCF_001612765.1). Taxonomy (GTDB): domain Bacteria; phylum Actinomycetota; class Actinomycetes; order Mycobacteriales; family Mycobacteriaceae; genus Nocardia; species Nocardia arthritidis. Next base: position 22,050 of record NZ_BDBB01000010.1, on the reverse strand, counting down.
GTGCAGCTGGTCGGTCTGCTGGTCGGCACCTACTCCTCGATCTTCTTCGCGACTCCGCTGCTGGTCTCGATCAAAGAGCGCTGGGGGCCGGTGGCGGCGCACACCAAGAAGGTCCTCGCCAAGCGGGCCGGTGCGGCCGGCGCCCGGGCAGGCGTCGCGGCCGAGCGCCGGGCGAGCATGGCATCGGGCCGGGATTTCGGCGAGACGCCGCGCGGACAGCGTGCGGCGGGGCAGACACCGCGACCCGGTGCGCGCCCGAGCGGTAAGCGGCACAAAAGGCGGAACTGACACCAGACAGGGGTTTCATGCGACAGCCACGCGGTGCGGTACGACTGATCGGAGCGCTCGCTGCGGGCACGCTGGCCGCCGGGTTGATGGTCGGCTGCTCCAGTAAGAACCAGGTTCCCTCCATCGGCTACGCGACCGATGCCACCATCGCCACCTATAACGGCGGCAGCACACTCGGAACGAGTTCCGGCTCGTCGGCGGTGTTCTCCCGGGTGCTCACCGGTTTCTTCTACACAGGTCCGGACGGCCAGCAGGTCGCCGACACCGACTTCGGGACCGCCAAGGAGGTGCCGGGCGAGTCGCAGACCATCCAGTACCGCCTCAATCCCGACGGCGTGTACTCCGACGGTGTGCCGACCTCATGTGACGACTTGGTGCTGGCCTGGGCCGCCCGCAGCGGGCGGTACACCAAACCTGGTGACCGCGGCGCGGTTCCGCTCTTCGACGCCGCGAGCACCAGCGGCTACGACGACATCGAGCGCGTCGACTGCCAGCCCGGTTCGCGGGATGCCACGGTGGTGTTCCGGCCCGGTCGGCGTTACCTGCCGTGGCGCACTCTGTTCACGGCGGGCGAGTTGGTGCCCGCGCACGTCGCGGCCCGAGTCGCTAACGTGCCCAATGTCGTGTCGGCGTTGCAGACCGGCGACCCGAATGCTCTCGGCAGGATCGCGGAATTCTGGAACACCGGATGGACCATCCCGGCCGACGGCCGGCTGGACCTGTCGCGGTTTCCTTCGTCGGGGCCGTACCGCATCGAGTCGTTCGGCAGCGAGGACGGCTTGGTGCTGGTCGCCAACGAGCGGTGGTGGGGCAACAAACCGGCGACCGGGCGAATCGTCGTCTGGCCCAAGACCTTCGACCTGAAGCAGAAGGTCGGCGACAACGCCGTCGGTGTGCTCGACATCGGTGCGCATTCGGTGAAAGACCTGAATCTGAACGGCTTCTCGGTGCAGACCATGCCCGGCCGGGGCGCCGAGCAACTGGTGCTGTCGACCGGCGGCGTGTTCGCCTCGGTCGAGGCGCGCCGCGCGTTCGCGTTGTGCCTGCCACGTCAGACGCTGTTCGACAAGCTCGGCAAGGCGCCGGACGCACCGAAGACCGGGCTCGGCTCAGGCCCGCTCGACGCGCACGTGGTGCAGCAGGACTCCCTGTTCTACCCGGCGGTCATCGGCGCGGCGAACAAGTACTCCGGTGGCGACGTGGCGAACGCGACCCGGGCGGTCGCGGCCTCCGGTGCGCCGAACCCGACCGTCCGGATCGGCTATCAGGGTCCGGACGATCGCCGCGCGCAGACCGTCGCCATGATCGCCGAGGCCTGCAAACCGGCGGGCATCACCGTGGTGGACGCCGGTGCGCCCGACTTCACTCCCGCCCGGCTCACCGAGGGCAAGGTCGACGCCGTCCTGGGCAGCACCGCCGCGGCGCCCGGTCCGGCGGGCTCGCTCGGGGGCGAGGCCGCGACCAGCGCGTTGCGCACCGGTAGCGGGCTCAATTTCGGACGGTTCGGCAACGGCCGTTACGATGCGATCACCGATCAGCTCGGGGCCGACGACAGCGCGGCCGTACAGCTGAATCTGCTCACCGAGGCGGAGAACCTGCTGTGGGCGGAGCTGCCGAGCATCCCGTTGTTCGCCACTCCGCGCACGATCGCCTTCGGCAAAGGGCTGCGCAACGGGATCGCCGCCCCCACCCAGGCCGGCTCCGGCTGGAACATGGACCGGTGGGTGCTCGAGCGGTGACCGACGGTGTGGGTGATGGGATCATGGAGAGGTGTCGATGAGTAAGCACGCGGCAATCGAATCCGCGGACGTAGCCGCCGAACGGACCACCAAAGCCGCCGAGGTGGTCGACCGTTTGACCCGTTGGCACGACGACTTTCCCACGTCCGGTGTGCGTTTCGCGGATCTCACCCCCGTGTTCGCGGACGCCGAGGGCTTCCGCGCGGTGGTCGACTGCCTGGCCGCGTGCGCGCCCGACGCAGATCTGGTGGCGGGCGTCGATGCCCGCGGCTTCCTGCTCGGCGCCGGTGTCGCCGCATCCCTCGGCACCGGCGTGCTCGCCATCCGCAAGGCGGGCAAGCTGCCGCCGCCGGTGATCAGCCGCGAATACAGCCTCGAGTACGGCACTGCCGCGCTGGAGATTCCCGCGGACGGCATCGAACTGGCGGGCCGTCGCGTCCTGTTGCTGGACGACGTGCTCGCCACCGGCGGCACGCTCGCGGCCGCCGCCGAAATCTTCAAGCAGGCGGGCGCCGAGGTGGCCGCCGCCGCGGTGGTGCTGGAACTCGGCTTCCTCGGCGGGCGCGCACGGCAGGGCGACTACCCGCTGACCTCCATCGTCCAGCTCTGAGCCATGCCTCGGATCCGCTCGCCACTCGCAGCGGGTTGCGCGTAGCGGAAATCCGTTGCCCTGGACCGCGGTGGCTGTCAGGATCGCGGCATGCGAGCTGACGAGCCGCCGCGCCGGATTCGGGCGGTCTACGACGAGAACACGATCGTCGTCTATCAGGCATACGCCCCGGAGATCGCGGAATCCGCCCTGGCCGCAGGAACTTTCGTAGCCCCGTTCCGCCGCGAGCGGATGACGTGGATCAAGCCCTCGTTCCTGTGGATGATGTATCGCTGCGGTTGGGCGAGCAAGCCCGGCCAGGAACGAGTTCTGGCGGTCACGATCACCCGTTCCGGGTTCGAGTGGGCGCTGGCGCATGCCTGTCTAAGCCACTACGAGCCGAAACTGTTCCCGGATCGGCGGGCATGGGCGGAGCGGCTCCAAACGAGTCCGGCGCGCATCCAATGGGACCCGGAACGAGATCTCGCACACCGGCCCCTGTCGTACCGCTCTGTGCAGGTGGGCTTGGCGGGTATCGCGGTAGAGCACTACCTCGACCGATGGATCATCGGCATCCGCGATGTCACCGAGGAAGCGCGGCAGCTGCGCCGGATGATAGCCGCGGGGGAGTTGGAGGCGACGGCGCGGGCTCTCCCCGAGGAACGTCCCTATCCGCTCCCTGCGGCCGCGTCCGTCATCATCGGCGCGTCGTCCTGAAGCGGACGTGTGATCCGAATTGCACTGGCGCAATCGGCCGAGTTGTGTCTAATCTGGACAGGTCTTATCCCCGTTGATCGGAGTTCTGCCGTTGCTCATTTGAGGTAGCCACTCGTGCGGCCCGCATTCGCGCGCCGTCATTCGTCGCAACCTCCAGGAGCAGGCATGACCAATCTGTCTTTTTCCGATCTCACTTTCGGCTGGCCGGACGGCACCCCCGTTTTCGACGGCCTCGACGCCGTCCTCGGTCCCGGTCACATCGGCCTGGTGGGCGGTAACGGTGCGGGCAAGTCCACTTTGCTGCGGTTGATCGCGGGGGAGCTGAAGCCCGTTCGCGGGTCCGTCACCGTCATCGGGCATCTCGGGTATCTGCGCCAGGATCTCGGCCTGGGTGCGGGGCAGCGCGTCGATTCGGTCCTGGGCATCGGGGAGGTGCGAAAGGCATTGCACCGCATCGAGTCCGGGTCGGGCGGTGAAGCCGACTTCGATCTGGTCGGTAATCACTGGGATGTCGAGGAGCGGGCGTTGGCGTTGCTGGCCCGGCTCGGACTGCACTACGTCGCCGACTCGGTGGAGCAGCTCGATCGCACGCTCGACACCCTCTCCGGCGGCGAGACGGTGCTGCTCGGACTGATCGCCGAGCTGCTCGCCGAGCCGGACGTGCTGCTGCTGGACGAACCGACGAACAACCTTGACCGGATGGCGCGCGCACGGCTCTACGAGGTGGTCGAACAGTTCTCCGGCACGGTGCTCACGGTCAGCCATGATCGTGAGCTGCTCGAGCGGATGACCTCCATCGCGGAGCTACGCCACGGCGAATTGCGGCTGTTCGGTGGAAATTTCAGCGAGTACGAGCGGATCGTCGCCGCCGAGCAGGAAGCGGCTCGTGCCGCGATCCGCGACGCGCGCAGCGATGTCCGCAAGCAGGCCCGCGAACTCGTCGAGGCGCGCATCAAGCTGGACCGCAGGCAGCGATACGGGCAGAAGATGTGGGATCAGAAGCGCGAGCCGAAGATCATCATGAACGAACGCAAACGCCAGGCGCAGGTGTCGGCCGGCAAGCTGCGCAACAACCACATCGAGAAGCTGGACACCGCCAAGGAGCAGCTCGAGCAGGCGAAGGAGCTGTTGCGCGACGATCGGGAGATCCGGGTGGAGCTACCCGGCACGCGGTTGTATCCCGGCCAGGACGTGATCGAGCTGGAACGGGTCGAGCTGGCGTGCGGGCCCACGGTGACGTTGCGGGTGTCCGGTCCGGAGCGGATCGCGCTGACCGGACGCAACGGCGTCGGCAAGACGACGTTGCTGCGGCGCATCGCGCAGGAGGGGCCGAAGGTGCCGTGGCGGATGCTGCCGCAGCGGCTGGACGTGTTCGACGAGCGGCGATCGGTCTTCGAGAACGTCGCCTCGACGGCGCCGCACGCGTCCGCGGAGCGGATCCGGGCGCAGCTGGCCCGCTTCCTGTTCCGCGGCGCGGACGCCGATGTCGCGGCCGCGGCGCTGTCGGGCGGTGAACGGTTGCGCGCGGCGCTGGCCATGCTGCTGCTGGCCGATCCGGCGCCGCGACTGCTGTTGCTGGACGAGCCGACCAACAATCTCGACCTGCCCAGCCTGGAGCACCTGACCCAGGCGCTGGCGAGCTTCGAGGGGGCGCTGATCGTGGTCAGCCACGATCCGCGTTTCCTCGACGACATCGGGGTGACTCGTCGTCTCGAGCTCACCGCGGAGGGATTGGCGGAGACGCTGGTGACCTGACCTGCCGTCGCCGTCGAGAGCCGCTGCGGGCGCGGAACCGGCCTCCCGGCGACAGGCGGAGGCCGAGCCGGCAGCGGTGCCTGATAGCAGGGTGGGGCGCGAACCGCGCGGGCTGCGACCATGCGCCTGCACGTGCACGGGAGCCAGGCACCGATTGGTGGTGCCCGGCTCCGGTGCGCGTCGTCGAGGTACTACCCATAGCTCGGGCGGACGGCCGATGTTCGCGATCCTTGACCGCCCTAGTTTTAGTCACGTACACTAAAACAAAGAGAGGGCGTGATCACATGGGATACGGAAACTGGGACGACTCCGCCTACCGCGCGGCGAAGACCTTCCGCGCCGCTCGCGGCATCGACGACTTCGGCTACACCGCCGACATGCGGGCCGAGCCGCACGCCGAGTGGCGGGTGCACCCGACGCTGGATCCACTCGGCGTCACGGTGCGCGAATGCCGGGATTCGGCCGAGCACGGCAGTTCGCTGCCCATCGCGGTGCTGTTCGACGTCACCGGATCGATGGGGCGGGTGCCGCGGATCATGCAGGACAAGCTGGGTACTCTGCACGGTCTGTTGCGGCGCAAGGGTTACGCGGACGACCCGCAGATCCTGTTCGGCGCGATCGGCGACGCGGACACCGACCGCGTGCCGTTGCAGATCGGCCAGTTCGAATCCGACAACCGGATGGACGAGCAGTTGCGCGCCATCTTCCTGGAGGGCGGCGGCGGTGGGCAGAAGTCCGAAAGCTACGAACTGGCCGCCTATTTCCTGGCGACGCACATCGCGACCGACGCCTGGGACAAGCGGCGCAAGAAGGGCTATCTGTTCCTGATCGGCGACGAGCTGAACAAGCCGCGGCTGGCCTCCCGTCACATCCGCGCGATCATCGGCGACAGTGTGCGCCAGGACATCTCGGTGGAATCCATCTACCGCGAACTCGCCGAACGCTGGCACGTGCACTACATCCTGCCCAACCAGTCCAGCTACTTCCACGACCCGGAGATCGCCGAGCACTGGCATGAGCTGCTCGGCCAGAACTTCCTGCGCCTGGACGACCCGGCCGCGGTGTGCGAACTCATCGCGCTGACGATCGGATTGGCGGAAGGTCGCGTCGACCTGGCCGCCGGACTGGCGGACTTGCGTGACGTCGGGTCCGTGGCCGAGGCCGCGTCGGTGGGCAAGGCGCTCGGGGCCGTCGGTGGGCGAGCGCGGGCATTGCCGCGCGGCCGCGGGTGAAGCCGGGGCGAACGATGTTCGGATCGCACATCATCGTCGTGGATCTCGGTTTCGGGGACGCGGGCAAGGGCGCGACGGTCGACTGGCTCTGCGCCCCCGGGTCGGGATTCCAGGTCGCCGCCGTGGTCCGGTTCAACGGCGGGGCGCAGGCGGCGCACAACGTGATCGCCGACGGACGGCATCACACGTTCGCGCAGTTCGGATCGGGGACGTTCGCGGGTGTCCCGACACTGTTGTCGCGCCACATGCTGGTCGAACCGATCGCGCTGGCCGCCGAGGCTCGGGGATTGGCCGCGCTGGGCGTCCGGGATCCGCTGTCGTTGTTACGGATCGACGGGCGGGCATTGCTCACCACGCCGATCCACATCGCCGCCAACCGTGCCCGCGAGGATGCGCGGGGTCGCGCGCGGCACGGTTCGTGCGGCCGTGGGATCGGCGAGACCGCAGGGTACGCGCTGGCGCACACGGCACCGACCGTGTCGGATTGCCTGCGACCCCGGGTGCTGCGCCGCAAGCTGCGGGCGCTGGCGGCGTACTACGGGCCGCTCATCGCGTCGAGCGAACATCGTTACGAGCCGATCGATGACCTGGTCGACATGTACCGGGAGTTCGCCGCAGCGGTCCCGATCGTCGGCGACGACCAGTTGGCTCGGTTCGCGCGGCGCGGCACGGTGGTGTTCGAAGGCGCCCAAGGCGTCCTGCTCGACGAGTGGCGCGGGTTCCATCCGCACACCACCTGGTCGACGGTCGAGCCGCGCAACGCGCGCGCGATGCTCGCCGAGATCGGTGCGCGCGGTTATGTGCTCGGCGTCACCCGCACCTATCAGACCCGCCACGGCGCGGGCCCTTTCCCCACCGAGGATCCAGGTCTCGCCCTGCCCGAGCCGCACAATGCGGCAGGCCGCTACCAAGGCGAATTCCGTCTCGGGCACTTGGACACGGTGCTGCTGCGCTACGCCATCGAGGTATCGGGCGGTGTCGACGGTCTCGCCGTCAACCACTTGGATGTGCCCGGAAGGCGTTACGCCGCAACCGGTTACACCGTGGAGGGCGTCGCCTGGGATCGGGTGCCCGCCGGACGCGTGCAGGACCTGGACCACCAGCGGGAGCTGACCCGGTTGCTCTCGCGCGCCGAGCCCGTCCTCGCCGAAATGCCGGACGACCCGGTGCCGTGGCTGGCCAGGACGCTCGGTGTGCCGGTCGTCCTCACCGCCGACGGCCCCGGCCGCCGCCACCGCACCCGCACGGCGTATCCCGTCGCGGCGTGATCGTCCGCGCAGACATTCCGGGAGATGGGTCCGCCTGCCGCGCGGCGGTTCGGGCAGGATGGGTGGCCGTGGAGCAGTCCGTTGTGTCGGTGGATGTCGTGGCGTTGCGGTTCTGGGACGAGGACGGCGGCGTCCGATTCGGGATCGCACCCCGGGCGATGGAACCGTTCGCGGGGCAGCTCGCCTTGCCCGGTGTGCTGCTCGGACGGGGGGAGCGGCTGGCCGTCGCGGCACGGCGCGCGGTGCACACCAAATTGGACGTCCCGGAGGCCGCCATCGGCTCGGTGGGGCAATTGGTGACCTTCGACGAGCCGAACCGCGACCCGCGCGGGCCGACGCTCTCGATCGCGATGTGGGCGGTGGTGGGACCGCACGAGGGACCGGCGCGGTGGACCGCCTTCGACGAGGTGCCCGAATTGGCCTTCGACCACAATCGCATCGTCGCGGTGGCCCGCGACGTCCTGACGCGGTTGCTGTGGAAGGACCTGACATTCACCAGGGCCCTGCTCGGCGAGGAATTTCCGGCGACCAAGGCGGTGGAGGCCGTCACAGCGCTGTCCGGAGCCCGTCCCGACGCCGCGAACCTGAACCGGACGCTGGCGGCCATCCCGGGGCTGGCGCGCACCACCGAACGGCGTCGCGTCAAAGCGACCGGCCGACCCGCGGCAGTGTGGGCCTTCGGCGCGCAGGAGTGAACGACAGTGCGGGATGTCGCGTCGAGGTCGATCGAAGGGCCTGCGGTCAGCGGCGCGGTGCGTACATGATGATCCCGACCCCGACCAGGCAGATCGCCGCGCCCAGATAGTCCCAGCGATCGGGGCGGAACTTGTCCACCAGCATGCCCCAGGCCAGCGATCCCGCGACGAAGACACCGCCGTAGGCGGCGAGGATACGGCCGAAGTTCGGGTCCGGCTGGAAGGTCGCGACGAAGCCGTAGACGCCGAGAGCGAGGACGCCCGCGGCGATCCAGACGACGCCACGCTGTTCCCGCCAGCCCTGCCACACCAGCCAGGCTCCGCCGATCTCGGCGAGCGCGGCGAGGGCGAACAGCAGCAGCGAGCGGGCGACCGTCATGGCGGGGACGGAACTTGCTCGCGATCCGTCGGACGCGAGCCAGGGTCGACCTCATAGACGGCGTAGGCGCGCCCGAGCACGGGGTAGGAGACATTGCGCACCGGCACGCCGCCCTGGGTGCGCCCGAATTCCGTTCCACCGTGGGCATGTCCGTGGACGGCCAGCACCGCTCTGCCCGCGTCGATGGCCCCGGCCAGATCATCGCAGCCGAGTCCGGCGTAGATCTTGGGCGGTTCACCGGCCAACGTGTCGATGACCGGCGCGAAATGCGTGAGCGCGATGCGGGTTTCGCAGTCGAGCAGGTCGAGGGCCTGGCGGAGGCGAAGGGCGTCGAGTGGGCCGCGGCGCATGCGGGCGCGGTGTTCGGCGGAACCCTCCTCCGGTGTGCCTGGATGGCCCGGGAAGCCGCCGCTGCCGCCCATGACTCCGGCGATGCCCACCCGGATTCCCCCGATGTCGAGGCTGATCGCGGTGCCGTCCAGCACGTGGACGCCCAACGCGGTGAGCTGTGCCGCTATCAGGTAACCCGATCGTTGATCGTGGTCGTGATTGCCGAGCACGGCGACCACCGGTACAGGAACACCGTCGAGTTCGGCACAGAGCAATTCCGACTCCACGCGGGTGCCGCCATCGGTGAGATCGCCTGCCAGTAAGAGGATGTCGGCGTTCCCGGAAAGGCGCAGGAAGTCGGAGCGGAAACGTCCGGCGACCGCCGCGCGCATATGCAGGTCGCCGACGGCGGCGACGCGGAGGCATTCGGTGTTGCGCGCTGCGGTCACGACGGCCAGTCGGCCACAGCGGCGAAGGCGTGTCAAGCGATGGTGCGAAAGCCGTGCGCGACGGTCGATCGGCACACGGATGCGGAACTCGACGTTCACCTGGCCGCGACCGGCCGTGAAGTTCGGATATAGCTTGCCGCTATTCATTGTTCAGAGCGTGTTCAGTGAGGCTACCGACAGTGTGGCCCTTGATGAAACGTCCATGAACACTGCCGTGGCGGGCTATCGCGTCTGCCCGCGGGTCCCGCATGGTCGCGGTATGAGCCGAGCGCAACTGCTGTCCAAAGTCGTTGCCGCCGCGACGGCCGTCTTCCTTCCGCTGTCCGCGACCGGAGTCGCCGAGGGGGAGGCTCCGACGGCGAAGGTGGTCGTGATCGGCCTGGACGGCTTGATGTACGGCAAGGTCGAGCAGGTGCGGGCGCCGAATCTGCTGCGGCTCAGCGGAGAAGGCTTGCTGAGCCGTTCCTCGATCGCTCCGCACATCACCATCTCGGGTCCGTCCTGGGCCACCGTGCTGACCGGCGTGTGGGATCGCAAACACGGCATCACCGACAACCGGTTCACCGCCGCCCCGTTCGCGCGGTACCCGACGGTGTTCACCCGGCTCGAGCGGGCTCGACCGGCGCTGAAGACCCAGTCCATCGCCACCTGGGACCAGATCGCCACCATGACCGGCAGCGGCGACCCGCGCGCCGACGTCGTCGTCTCCACCGCGCCCGTGCCGGACGATCCGGACGAGTCCCGCACCGACGCCGCCACCACCGACGCCACGGTCGCCGCGATCGGCCGATTCGCGCCCGACCTGCTGTTCACCCATCTGGACCAAGTCGACCGCGCCGGTCACGACGCGGGCGGCGCTTCGCGGGCCTACCTGAACGCCGTCACGCGCGCCGACGCTCTGGTCGGTCGCATCGTCGCCGCGGTCGACGCTCGCGCCGCCGCCCATCCCGCCGAGCGGTGGACCGTACTCGTCACCGCCGACCACGGCCACCTGCCCAGGGGCGGGCACGGCGGCCAATCCCCGGACGAGACGACCAACTTCGTCATCGCTCGCGGCCCGGACTTCCGGCCCGGCGCCACCAGTACCCGAGCGACGCTGGTCGACGTCACCCCCACGGTGCTCGACCTCTTCGACGTCGCCCCCGGCGCCGATCTCGACGGTCGCACTCTCCGCTTCGAGCCCGGACCCGGCCGGACACCGATGTCCGAACCCATGCCCGCCGCGATCCGCTGATAGGCCCTCGCCCGGCATCGTTCCCCGGCTCTCGCTCCGACCCGTGTGTCCGACATGTTCGGATCCACGAGGCGGCAAATTCACCCCGAGGTGGTCGAAGGGCCGGTTTTCGCAGGTGGGAAGGAGTATCAGTGGTGATGGGTCACGCGATGGCCACCGCGTCCGGCGCATCGTGAACCTGCCATATGTGACGGTTGTCCGGAGTGGTCGGGACCTCTGCGGGCCCGCCTGCGTTCTGCGTCGCGACACCCTCGCGCGCATCCTTGGTTCGTGGAGCGGACGTTGCTGCTGCGCCCGGACTAAAGTTGGTGGTCCGGGAGGTTGCACCGGTCGGATAGGGTGGTCCGATCGAGGCGCGGAGAGGTGGTGGCATGACTCAGCATCTGGGCGAGGCGAAAGTCGAGCAATCGACGTCGGGCCCGCAGCCGAACGGTGCGGGCGCCACCGATGCCGCGAAACCGCAGGCGCCGGCGAATGCGTCGCCTCCGCGTCAGCCGGGCACCTCTTCCGCGGTCCCGACCTCGGCCTCGCGCCGGGTGCGGGCGCGGCTGGCCCGCCGCATGACCGGTCAGCGCGGTATCGCCGCGGTCAAGCCGGTACTCGAGCCCCTGGCCACCGTGCATCGCGAGCTGTACCCGAAGGCCAACCTGACGTTGCTGCAGCGGGCGTTCGACGTGGCCGACGAGCGACACAAGCATCAGTTCCGCAAATCGGGTGATCCCTACATCACCCATCCGCTCGCCGTGGCCAACATCCTCGCCGAACTGGGCATGGACACCACCACGCTGGTGGCCGCTCTATTGCACGACACGGTGGAGGACACCGGATACAGCCTCGAACAGCTCACCCAGGACTTCGGCTCCGAGGTCGCCCACCTCGTCGACGGCGTCACCAAGCTGGACAAGGTCAATCTGGGCGCCGCCGCCGAAGCGGAGACCATCCGCAAGATGATCATCGCGATGGCCCGCGACCCACGCGTGCTGGTGATCAAGGTGGCCGACCGGCTGCACAACATGCGCACCATGCGGTTCCTGCCGCCGGAGAAGCAGGCGAAGAAGGCCAAGGAGACGCTGGAGGTCATCGCTCCGCTCGCCCATCGCCTCGGTATGGCGACGGTGAAGTGGGAGCTGGAGGACCTCGCCTTCGCGATCCTGCACCCGAAGAAATACGACGAGATCGTCCGGCTGGTCGCCGACCGCGCGCCCTCGCGCGACACCTACCTGGCGAAGGTGCGGGCCGAGATCGTCAACACGCTGGCCGCCTCCCGGATCAACGCGATCGTCGAGGGTCGCCCGAAGCACTACTGGTCGATTTACCAGAAGATGATCGTCAAGGGTAAGGACTTCGACGACATCCACGACCTGGTCGGCATCCGCATCCTGTGCGACGAGGTGCGCGACTGCTACGCGGCCGTCGGCGTGGTGCACTCGCTGTGGCAGCCCATGGCGGGGCGGTTCAAGGACTACATCGCCCAGCCGCGCTACGGCGTCTACCAGTCGCTGCACACCACCGTGGTCGGACCGGACGGCAAGCCCCTGGAGGTGCAGATCCGCACCCAGGACATGCACCGCACCGCGGAGTTCGGCATCGCCGCGCACTGGCGCTACAAGGAGACTCGCGGCAAGCACTCCAACGACACCGCCGAGGTCGACGACATGGCGTGGATGCGCCAGCTGCTGGACTGGCAGCGGGAGGCCGCGGACCCGGCCGAGTTCCTGGAGTCGCTGCGCTTCGACCTGAAATCGCCGGAGATCTTCGTGTTCACGCCGAAGGGCGACGTGATCACGCTGCCGCAGAAGTCGACGCCGGTGGACTTCGCCTATGCCGTGCACACCGAGGTGGGGCACCGCTGCATCGGCGCCCGGGTGAACGGGCGGCTGGTCGCGCTGGAGCGCCAGCTGGAGAACGGCGAGGTCGTCGAGGTGTTCACCTCCAAGGCGCAGAACGCCGGACCCAGCCGTGACTGGCAGAACTTCGTGGTGTCCCCGCGCGCCAAGGCGAAGATTCGCCAGTGGTTCGCCAAAGAGCGGCGCGAGGAGGCGCTGGAGAGCGGCAAGGACCAGATCTCCAAGGAGGTCCGCCGGGTCGGGCTGCCGCTGCAGCGGTTGATGAGCGTCGACGCGATGACCGCGGTGGCCCACGAGCTGCACTACACCGACATCTCGACGCTCTACACCGCCGTAGGCGAGCACCAGGTCTCCGCGCACCACGTGGTGCAGCGGTTGATGGCGCAACTCGGTGGCATCGGCGACGTGGAGAACGAGCTGGCCGAGCGCTCCACCCCGTCGACGACCCCGAGCAGGCAGCGGGTCACCGGTGACGCGGGCGTGCTGATCCCCGGCGCCGCGGGCACCGTCGCCAAGCTGGCGAAGTGCTGCACTCCGGTGCCCGGCGACGAGATCATGGGCTTCGTGACCCGCGGCGGCGCGGTGAGCGTGCACCGCACCGACTGCACGAACGCCGGCTCCCTCCGGGAGCAGGCCGAGCGGATCATCGAGGTGTCCTGGGCGCCCTCGCCGTCCTCGGTCTTCCTGGTCGCCATCCAGATCGAAGCGCTCGATCGCACGCGACTGCTGTCGGACGTGACCAAGGTACTGGCCGATGAGAAGGTCAACATCCTGTCCGCTTCGGTGGCCACGCACGGCGACCGGGTGGCGATCAGCAAGTTCACCTTCGAGATGGGCGATCCGAAACACCTGGGGCACCTGCTGAATGTGGTGCGCAACGTGGAGGGCGTCTACGACGTCTATCGCGTCACCTCCGCCGCGTGATCAACCTGCGAGTAGCTGTCAAATAGCCAACGGCTCAAGGCGTTTCGGTTGCCGCGAAGCCGGTTCCGGCCTTGCCATTCGGGGCGGACTGTCGGAAACTTGTCGGACTGAAACCAGGAACGCGCCAGAGTGTGGTGCGTTCACTTCGGTGTGTCGTGGAAGTTTTCCGCCGATGCGGCAGTAATAGCCGGAATCTGTTACCGTCTATTGCGTTTCATGGCGTTGAGGTACCTGCGGCAGACGACTTGATTGCGGATCGCTATGACTGGATACACGGCAAGACTCTCGGGGATGCTGGTAGCACTCGCCGTGGCTGTGGCGACCGCCGGTGTCGCCGCAGCGGAGCCGTCGGTTCCCGCCGGGCCCTCCACGCAGATCCGTCTCACGACCTGTCCCGCGTTGTACGCCTTGGGAATTCAGGGCACCGGTGAGTCCTCTCCGGACGCCGCGCCCAGCACCGACACGGGCATGCTCTCCACCGTTTTCCGGCCGATGATGGCGAAAGCTTCCGACACCGGTCTGGTCGACCGGGCCTACGTGCCATACGAATCCGGCTTCGGCGGGGCGACAGCCGGTGGCGTGGTGCCTTATTGGGATTCGGTGTCCGGCGGCCTCACCCGTTTGCGGAGCATGGCCGAGACCGTCGCCGCCGCCTGCCCGAACAGTCGTTTCGCGGTGGTCGGGTACTCGCAGGGCGCGCATGTCGCGTCGATGTTCGCGCAGGAGATCGGCCAGGGCCGCGGCGTGCTGCCCGCCGAGCGGGTCGCGGCGGTCGCGTTGTTCGCCGACCCGACCCGCAATCCCGGCGCACCGCTGTTCCCCGGCGCGCCGGGCAAGGCGACACCGGACCCCGCGCCGGGAACCTCGGGCGACCGGCTGGAATCCATCGCCGCGCTGCCGCAGGCCCCCGCCACCGGCGGCGGCATCGGCCCGGAACGGGACAAGGCCGCGAACTTCGGGGCGCTCACCGGACGGGTGGCGAGTTTCTGCGCGGCGGGCGATCTCGCCTGCGACGCTCCGGACGGCGCGCCGATCCTGCGGGCGGTCGCCAACGTAGCCGGTCAGTCCAAACTCAGCGGCGGCGACCCGATCGGCTCGCTGGTATCGATCGCGCAGGCGCTGGCGTTCACCTCGATCAAGACCGCGACCCGGGTGCTCGACGAGGACGTTCAGGGCAATTCGCTGGCCACCCTGTCGATCTCGCCGGAGAAGTCGATCTCGCAGCGCCTCGCGGACGCCTCGGACCCGCGTACGCCGCTGAATCTGCCCGGGGCGCTGCAGGCGCTGCTGAAAATCGGCATGATCGGCTTGAACTCGGTGATCGCAGTGGTGCGGACGGTGATCGACTCGGCGAACATCTCCGAACTGGCCACCGCGGGCCTGGCCGATCCGCCCGCCGCCCTGCTGAGGCTCGGCGCCGAACTGGTCGGCGCCGTTCCGCAGCTGATTCCGCCGACCACCGGGGTCCGGCTGATCACCCAGGCATTCGACGCGGTGGTGCAGAACATCACCGACAACAGCGAGCTGCTGAACACGACGACGTGGGTGCGCTACTGGGACACCGTGCAGCGCCATACCGCCTACACCAGCGCGACCGTCTCGGCCGACGGCGCCGCGCCCACGCAATTCGTCGCCGACTGGCTCGCGGCGCTGGCCCGCGACATCGCCGACGCCTTCGGCGGTAAGGCCGAGCCACGGCCGGTGCTGGAGAAGCTGCCGACCGGATTCTCCGGGGACGGCTCCGGCGCGTCTCCCACGCCGACTTCGTCCGGTACGGGACAATTTCCGTTCGGGACAGGAGCCGATGGCGCCTCATCCAGCGGCGTGACATCGATTCCGCCCACCGACCGAACCGGCATACCCAACGCCTACCCGTTCTCCACGAACTGATCGCCGAGAGGGTCCGACGATGCGATACTGCGTGCCCTGCTCCGCGGGAATGGGGGAATGTTGAAGTCGTACAAACAGCTTTCCCGCTGGTACGGCGCTTTGGAGCCGGAGACCGGTGCACAGGAGAAAGACAAGCCGGATGAGGCGAATGTCATCATCCCCGCGGACGACGAGGGGCCCGCGCGGTTCCCAGACTACATCCGCGATGACGACCAGCCGTGGCAGCGCAAGCCCGAGGAGGTCCCCGCGGACCTGCCCGCCCAGCGCAGCGAGTTCACCGGTGGGTGGTCGGACTGGGTGGTGACCGGCCATGCGCCCGGTCCGGACGACGACTACGTCGCGCCCCGGCCGGTCGATCCCGTGCCGTTCCCGTGGGCCGACGACGACGAGCACGAGCCGGTCGAGCAGCCGCGTCCCGCGGCGTCGCGTGCGCTGCGGAAGGCCGCCCGTGACCACCCGGCGGTGCGCCGGGCCCGGCTGCTGCTCATCGTGATCGCGGCGGTGCTGATCATCGCCGTCGCGGCCGTGGGAGTGCTGCTCCTGCTGCGCGCCGCCGCCGATCGCGCCGCGCTGCCGAGGGACTCGCATGTGTCCGCGTCGGTGCAGCTCACCGTCGGCGGAGCCCAGGCGGTCGGCAATCCGCGCGCGGTGGGTTCCGGCGCCTGCCCGACCGAGCGCAGTGACGCGATCATGCGCAGCTCGGAGGCGGGCGGCACGAACTCCGGGCCGGATGTGGTGCTGTCGTTCCAGTACGCGTACTACGTGGAACGCTCCGGGGAGCGAGCCCGCGCGGTCGTCGCACCGGATGCCAATGTCCAGCCGGCCTGGGTCATCCAGCGGGGCATCGACTCCGTCCCGGCGGGCACGACCCATTGCGTGCGGATCGTGACAGTCGGTGACAACCGGTACTCGGTGGAGGTCACCGAGTACCGGCCCGGCGGTGCGCCCGCCACGTACAACAGGCAGACGGTCACCACCGCGGTGATCGACGGCCGCACCCTGATCACGGGCATCGCGGCCGGATAGAGGAGAGCAGAAGCGATGGGAGAGGACTGGAGCCGCTGGCTCGACGAAGCGCCCGGGGATGGCGCGGCGCCGAGCCGGCCGGTGCGTTCCAAGGCTCCGGTGGTGCGGTTGCGGCGCGGCAAGGATGACGGCTCCGAGGCGGATCATCCGGCGCAGCGGCCGATCCTGGTGGTCGGGGGGTGCGGTGGCGCGGGTACCACCACGACGGCGTTGGGCTTGGCGGGTGAACTCGGCACGGGCGGTACCCCGACGGTCGCGGTGGATGCCACCACGGCCGGTAGCGATCTCGCGCTGCGCGGCGCGGACGAGCATCTGCACCCGATCAGCCTGCAGTCCTGGTTGTACGGACGCGGTGACGACGAACCCGCCCCGCTGAAGGAATGCCTGTCGCGCGCGACTTCGGGCATCGGTCTGCTCTGGCGTGACGCCGCGCCGCTGCGCAGGCGTGCGACCTATCTCACGGTTGCCCGTGCGGTGCGCGACGCCGGATACACCGCCGTCTACGACGGCGGGCATCCGATTGCCGCCCGGCAACTGCTCCCTCTGCTCGATGACGCGGATGTGGCTCTGGTGCTTGCCATTCCAGCCCGCACGGATGCGGCCAACCGACTGCGGGTCGCGCTGGAATGGCTCGACGACCAGTTCGGGGATACCGGGGAAGGGCACGGCGGCGGTGTCGTCGGCGACACGACGATCGTCATCTCCCATCAATATCCCGGCGACGACTCCCGGGTAGCCGAGCATTTGCGTGAGCACCTGTCAGGCTGGGTCCGCGATATCACGGAGATTCCCTACGATCCGCACCTGGCCCGTGGTGAACTCGTGCGGCACGCCTCGCTGGCCGCCGAGACGCGCCGGGCGTATGGGCGCTTGCTCGCCGGGGTGGCATCATGACCGCCGCCATGATTTTTCCGCGTCAGCCCGACCCCGCGCCCGCCGGTGTGATCGCCCCGCCGGAGTCCCGCCGTGCCGCCATCTGGGACCGCCCCGTACCGGGTGTCGGCCGTGCGCCGCTGGTCTGGCTACTGGGTGTGCACGGGGGAGCCGGAGCCAGTACCCTCGCGCATGTGCTTGCGCCCGCGGCGGATTCGGGCCGCCGCTGGCCCGGCGTCTTCGACCGCGAAAGTCCGTTCGTCGTCCTCGTCGCCAGAGAGACCATCGCCGGTCTGTCCCGCGCGCACGACCTTCTGCGCCAACATCTTTCGGGTTTCGCCGGTCCCTCCGACGTACTCGGCCTGATCACCGTCGCTGCGCGGCCCGGCCGGATGGCTCCCGAGATCCGGCGCTACCGCGACGTGGTCGGCTCCCTGGCCGGACAGGTGTGGCAGGTGCCGTGGTACGAGGAGTGGACGCTGGTCGAACCGGAGCAACTGCCGGTGTGGTCGCCCGGCGATCCGATGCCATCCAGGAAACGCAAGCTCGATCTGCTGGAGGAAGTCCCGCTCGATGTCCGGGAGCTCGGCGCCGACATCGTGGCGGCCGCTCGGACGGCACTGGAGGAGGCCAGCTACGACCGCCGGTCACCGGATCTTCGTAAGCCGTCCGATGAGTGATCGTCCGCATCGGATCGGCGACAACCACCTACTATTCGAGAAAGGCATCCGATGAGCACGCTCCTCCTCGCCGTGCAGGACACGTACGGCACCGTCCTCGCGCAAGTCGGTAATCCGACGCCCGAGGCGCCGCCGGGCTCGGAGAAGATCCTGCAGCTGGTGCGGTATCTCACCTGGTTCGTGCTGTTGTCCGGAATCTGCGGCATCGTCTACGCGGGTGGCAAGTTCGCCTGGGAGAAGTGGACCGGCGGTGGTCTGGAGTCGCCGAAGATGGTGGCGGGCGCGATGATCGGCGGCGTGGTCGCCACCAGCGCGGGCACCATCATGAACGCCGTCATCGGGACCTGAGGTCGCGATGAGTACCGTGCGCATGCCCGCAGCCGAATTGCTGGCCTACAAGCAGATGCCCGCCGATGTCCTCGCACCGCTGATGCAGCTGCTGAACTGGCTGCTGTGGTTCGTCCTTCTGGTCTGCCTCGCCTGGATGATCGTGTCCGCGGGGAAGCTGTGGCTGACCTTCCGCAGCGACCTGGCCATGAACGACGCCTCGCACGGCGTGCTGATGAGCCTGCTGGGTGCTGTGGTGGCGAGCACGGCGTCGGGGATCGCCCTGGCGTTCCTGCCCGCGTGAGCCGCCGGAACGGGACGGGGACGACGCGGGAATGACTTCGACAGTACTGCGGCCGGCGGACTCCGCGGCGTGGCGGCGCGACATCCGCCGCCCCGCGGCCGGAGTCGTGGGCGCCGCGCTGCTGTTCGCGGCGGTCGGCTGCGGCGGTAACGCGGACCCGGCGGGGCCGGACCTCTCGGCCGCGCCCACCGATGTGCGATGGCAGCCGTTCCAAGGCGTGCCGCTGCCGCACACCGCCCAAGGGCCGCGATCGACGGCCGACGGCGCGGCGACCGGTTTCGAGCACTCGCCACGCGGCGCGGCCATCGCCGCGCTGACCCATTCGGTGCGGCTGGCGGTAGCCGCCGACACGCAATGGGCGAAAGTTGCTGCCCGAGAGGTCGTTCCGGGCTCGGCCAAGGACGAGTGGGCGATCAACCGGGTGCAGCTGTCGATCACGGGCCCGGCGGCCCCGGAGTTCGCGCCCCGTTTGCTCGGCTACAAGATCACCGGTTACACCGACCGGCACTCCACCGTCGACGTGTACACCGAATACTCCGACCGATCGAAGGCGGTGCACCACACGGCCGTCGAGTGGTTCGGCGAGGACTGGAGATTACGGCTGCCCGATCCGGATGCGACCGCCAGACCCATCGATCCGATCGACGCAGTACCTACCGACATCGTGAAAGTGGAGGCACCGACGTGAGCGACAGGGAGTCGTACGCGCGCGACCGTGTCTCCTTCGGCATCGTCGCCTCCGCCGCCGTGCTGGCGCTCATCGTGGTGGTCGGCATCTTCGTCTTCGTCAGCCGCGACGAGGAGCAGGCCGGCGGGGCCCCCGCCGTCACCGCGGGTTCCGGCGGCACCGGCTTCGCGAGCCCCGAGGTGGACATCCTCGGCAGGCGCGTGGATATCCCGAACAACCCTGCCGGACAACCGCTTCCGCAAGATCCCTCCCGGCAGCGCAAGCCCACCGACCCGGACTGGCTGACCGCGGCGCCGCAGGGCACCGCCGAACCGCACGGCTGGCAGCGGGTGTACGGCGCCTCCGTCCCGTTCTCCACATCCGACGGGCCGACGCGGATCGAGGACGACCTGGCCGTCGGGTACGCGCACACCCCGCAGGGCGCGGTACTGGCCGCGGCGCAGATCACCTACCGGCTCAATGCCCGACCCGCCGACCGCGACCTGTACGTGCGCCAGGTCCGCGTCTCCGCCCAGCAGATCGCCGCCTACGACAAGGCCCTGGCCGACGACCGCCTGCCCGAGCAGCAGCCGGAGAAGGTGACCCGCTACTTCGTCGCCTCGGACGCGTTCAAAGTGGACGACTACGCCGACGATCTCGCCATCGTCCGGCTGGCCACCAGGGGACCGGTGGTGGACGGCAAACGGCTGTGGGTGGCGACGCGCCTGGTCATGGTGTGGGACGCGGGCGACTGGCGTCTGAAGCCGTCGACCAACAACAACACGCAGATGGAGTATCTCGAGTCGCTGACGGGGTGGACGCAGTGGTGAGCCGTAGAAGGCCTTCCGGGCACATGCCGCCGGCTGTGCTGGGCGCGGGTGCCGTACTCGCGGTGGCGGTCGCGGCAGTCGTCACTGTGGTTGCTGTCCGGGATGACGCGCCACATGATCGAGTGGCGCAAAAGACGACCACATCGGCGAATCCGTCTGGCGGGCCGACTGCCGCGTCGTCATTCGTGAGTTCCGGTGCGGACTCTTTCGGCCATCGTTTCGATATCTCGAACAATCCTGCCGGACAGGCTCTTTCGCAGTCGGGCGCGCCCCGGACGCCGACCGATCCGGAGTGGCAGACCGGTGCGCCGGGCGGGACGACTCAGCCGGGCGGTTGGCAACAGGTATACGGCGGCCCGATCATTCCCTTCTCGACGACCGATGGACCGGCGCGCATCGACAACGGTGTGCCGTCGGGCTTCGCCAAGACCCCGCAGGGTGCCGCGCTGGCCGCCGAGCAGATCTACTGGAGGACCGTGGCGCGACCCACTGACCGCACGCTGTGGCAGCAGTTGGTGATTCTCGCGCCCGAGGAGCTCGCCGATCGGGAGCGCAAGATCGCCGCGGGCAAAGTGCCCGACGTCTTGCCGGAGAGTGCCAAGCCCCTGCTTTACGCATCCGACGCTTTTCGAATCGAAAGCTATGGTGACGATTTCGCTGTTGTTCGGGTCGCCCGCAAGACACGTGAGTTCCTGCACGGCGGGCGAAGTTGGGTGGCCATGAGACTCAACGTGATATGGCGTGACGGCGGCTGGAAACTGAAGTCGTCCGCGGGCGACGCACAGCCGCTCGAGACGATCGGTTCGATCGATGGGTGGACACAATGGTGAGGCGGCTAGTCACAATCCTTGCGGTCATCTTCACAGTGATGATCGCAACTCCGACCGTGGCCTACGGACAGACGTACGGCTTCGACGATACGTGCAATGAAATTCACGACACTCTCGACGGCGTCGGACTGCCCGGCTTCAGCCTCGGCGACGCCGCGTCCGCCGCCTGCAAGGCGGGTAATGCCGCCTCGCATCCCGACCAGGCGGCGACGGCGGTGAAGGACAAGGCTTGGGATTCCACCTTCGGCAAGGTGGTCGATTCGCTGATGAACGGTCTCGGTGAGGCCATCATCCTGGCGTTGACCTTCTGGATGAAGGTGCCCAACGAGGCGGCCAGCGATTCCGGTTCGCTGTTCACCAAGATCAACGACTACACCTATCAAGCGCAGATCCTGCTGTTGATAGCGTCGGTGATCCTCTCCGGGGCGCGATTGGCCGAAGCCAGACGCGGGGCCGCGATGAACGAGGCGGCCGAATCGTTCCGGATGTTCACCCGCGTCATATTCAGCTCCTGGATGCTCGGCGCGGTGATCGTCGCGGGCACGCAGGCGTCGGACCGCTTCGCGGAGTGGATCATCGACGACTCGACCAACGGCAACGCCAAGGACCTCGCCGAGCTGATGGTGAAAACCAGCAAGCTGCAAGCGTTTTCGCCGGGCCTGGTGCTGATCATCGCGATCGTCGGCCTGCTCGGTGCGCTGGCGCAGATCGTGCTCGCCATCGTGCGGCAGGGCCTGCTGGTGATCGCGGCCGGAGTGCTGCCGCTGGCGGCGGCGGCCTCCGGGATGAACATCGGCAAGCAGTCCTATCAGAAGCTGATCGGCTGGATCATCGCCTTCATGCTGTGGAAACCGGTGGCCGCGATCGTCTACATGATCGCGTTCACCACGGCAGGCCACGTCGACTCGCTCACCCCGACGGGCGGCCTGCCCGACGGTGAGCAGGCCCAGCGCATGCTGGTCGCCATCGTGCTGCTGTGCAGCGTGGCGTTCGTGCTGCCCGCGCTCATGCGACTGGCCACTCCGGCCGTCGCGATCGTCGGCAGCGGCGGCTCCGGTTTCACCGCGGCGGGCGGCACCCTGGTCGGTGTGGCGGCCTTGGGCGCCATGGGCACCAAAGCGGTTGGCGTCAAGGGCACCGCGGCCCCGGGTAGGGCCGGCTACGTGAGCGGCAGCGG
>NZ_BDBB01000009.1 GCF_001612765.1 Nocardia arthritidis NBRC 100137 | reverse complement strand
GAGCCGTCGATGCGAACGAATCCGGATACCCGGGCCGCGGAGCCGGGCCGTGCGGAGCCGGTCATGAGAATCCGGGCCGACCTCGATCTGTGCCAGGGGCACGCGGTCTGTCAGGCCGAGGCGCCGGAGGTGTTCACCGTGCCCAAACGCGGCCGGGTCGAAATCCTCGACGATGTTCCGGCCGCCGGTCTGCGGCCCGCCGTGGCGGACGCGATCCGCTACTGCCCCACTCGAGCCCTATCGATCGCCGAAGACGCGACCGATCACTCCCCGAAAGGTACCGACTGATGCCAGCTTTCGACCGCGCCGAGCTCGATGAGATGATCCAGCGCTGGATCGTGGAGAACCAGCGCTGCGAGGAGAAGGGCGACTGGAAGCCGCTCGCGCAGATGTACACCGAGGACGCCACCTACGGCTGGAACTACGGCCCCACCCAGGAGTTCATGGCCGTCGGACGCGACGAGATCCGCGATCTGGCCCTCGGCCAGGAGATGGCCGGACTGGAGGGCTGGACCTACCCTTACCAGGAGTTCGTGGTCGACGACCGCACCGGCAACGTCATCGGATTCTGGAAGCAGATCAGCGAGGCCGAGCGTCCGGACGGGCGCAACTACTCGCCCGAAGGGATCGGCGGCAGCTGGTTCCGCTACGGCGGCGACTTCCAATGGTCCTGGCAGCGCGACTTCTTCGACTTCGGCAACGTCTCGGCGCTGTTCCTGGAGATGATCACGAACAAGGCACTGACACCGGGCATGCAGAAGCGCATCGAGCGCTCCGTCTCCGGCAAACCGCTGCCCGGCTGGTACCGCATCGGCGAATCCCCCGTCCCGCTGTGGTGACCGACATGGCCGCAGCACACAGCCGATTCGCCGACCTGGACCGGGACACCCTGGCGGCGCTGGTTCCCGAACTGCTCCTGTGCGGGCACCTCATCGACCGTTCCGGCATGGCGCACTCGATCGCCGCGTTCGGCCGGGAGGGCATGACCGAGATCGCCATCGAGGAGTGGCAGGTGGCCAGCCCGGTCTACACCCGGCGCATGCAGCGGGCGCTCGGCTTCGCCGGCGACGGCGTGGAGACCATCTTCAAGGGCCTGCAACTGGACATCGGCGCTCCACCGCAGTTCATGGACTTCCGTTTCCGGGTGGAGGACCACCACCACGGCGAGTTCTGGCTCGACCACTGCGGTGCGCTGGCCGACGTGGAACCGATGGGCGAGGACTTCGTCGTGTCGATGTGCCACGACATCGAAGACCCGACCTTCGACGCGACCGCGCTGGCCACCAACCCGCACGCCCAGGTCCGGCCCATCCACCGCCCGCCCCGCCACCCGGCCGACCGGAAGCCGGTGTGCGCGTGGACGGTCGTCATCGATCCCGGGCACGTGCCGCCGGCGGTGCCGCCCAACGCCGAGCTGGTCGCCGGGTCGATGGCGGCGGGACTGGAGCTGGCCGCGATCGATCGCGACGACGAAGGACGGCCGGACTACGCGGGCCCCTTGCTCAGCGATGTGCGATTCGCGGACTTCTCCCGCTCCGCGCTGGTGCGTCTAGCCGACGAGGTCTGCTTGCAACATCATCTGCTCACCCTCGGTTTCATGATCGCGGTGCGGACCCGCGCCGACGCCGCCGCGGCGCTGGAGATCGGACGCAAACAGTTCGCGGGGATCGCCGGGCTCACCAGTGAGCGCCTGCGCAACTGCCTCGGCCTCGGCGCCGACGCCGCCGCGCTCGCGACGGTACTGCGGCTACATCCCGCTCTCAATCCGTTGCCCTACACCGGTGTCGAGATCGCGGACACCGGGGACACGGTCACGGTGACGTTCCCGGCCGCGAGCGGTGCGCACACCGACGGAGCGTGGCCGTCGATGCTCGACCCCGAGCACCTGCAGCCGCTGAACGCCCTGGTCCGCGGCGTGAACCCGCGCTTCTCCGCCGAGGTCGTCGCGGCGGGCGCGGGCGGGTGGCGCGCCGCCGTCACGCTCGGCGACAAAGCGTTCCGGGAGGCGACGGAGGTCGCGCTGACCCGGTTCAGCACCGGCGCCGCCTTCACCTTCACCGACCGGGGGATCCCCCTTCCGCTCACCGTCGTGTGACAGCCCCACCCAGAGATGGAACGAGATGGCCAACAATTTCGCCGACCTCTTCGAGCACTCCGTGGACGCCATGCCCGAACGGGTGGCTCTGATCCAGTCCGGCCGCCGCGTGACCTACCGGGCACTCGACGCCCGCGCCAACCAGCTCGCACACCATCTGGCGAGCCTCGGCGTCGGCGCGGGAACGCACGTGGGATTCCAGATGCACAACAGCATCGAGACGATGGAGACGCTGATCGCGTGCTTCAAGCTCGCCGCCGTGCCGATCAACATCAACTACCGCTACGGCGTGGCAGAACTGGCTTATGTCTACGCCAACGCGGATCTCGAGGTGCTCGTGCACCACTCCTGTTACGCCGCAGCCGTCCAGGAAGCCCGGACGACCGCGTTGCTGCACACGGTCTGCGTAGCCGACGAATTCAGTGACGCGGATTCCGCGTCGACGGGCTACGAGGCCGCCCTCGCCGGTAAGCCGACGGACCGCCCGGTGGTCCGCCGCGGGCCCGACGACCTGTTCATGATGTACACCGGCGGGACGACCGGCATGCCGAAGGGCGTCATGTGGCGGCAGGAGGACATGTGGCGGGTCCTCGGCGGCGGCATCGACTTCTACACCGGAGAACCGGTCGCCGACGAGTTCCAGCAGTCCCGCACCGGCGCCCAGGTCGATCCGAGCGCCTGGCTGGTGCTGCCGCCGCTGATCCATGCCGCCGCCATGATGCC
Source organism: Nocardia arthritidis NBRC 100137 (assembly GCF_001612765.1). Lineage (GTDB taxonomy): Bacteria > Actinomycetota > Actinomycetes > Mycobacteriales > Mycobacteriaceae > Nocardia > Nocardia arthritidis. Next base: position 215,039 of record NZ_BDBB01000009.1, on the reverse strand, counting down.
CACCTTCACCGCGCTGTGGTCGGGCAACACCGTGATCTTCGAATCCCGCTTCGACGCCGGTAGCGTCTGGCGGACTGTTGCCCAGCAGCGCCCCCAGGTCATGGTGATCACCGGCGACGCCATGGCCAGACCGCTGATCGAGGCGTTCGGGCGCGAGCCGGTGGACGCCTCGTCCTTGCTGGCGATCGCCTCCGGCGCCGCGCTGCTGTCGCAGCCGGTGAAGAACGCGCTGCTGGAGCTGTTCCCGTGGGCGGTCGTCTCGGACTCCATCGGATCGTCGGAAACCGGCTTCGGCGGTATCGGGTTCGCCCAGAAGCACGACGATCCCGGCCGCGGGCCCCGCGTGCAGACCGGTCGCGGCGCGGTCGTCGTGGACGACGACGGCCACCCCGTCGCGCCGGGCTCGGAAGGCTGGCTGGCCAAGACCGGCAACGTGCCGATCGGCTACTACAAAGACCCCGGCAAGACCGACAAACTGTTCAAGACCGTCGACGGCACACGCATGGTCGTCACCGACGACCGCGCCCGCGCCGAGACCGACGGATCGATCACGCTGATCGGCCGCGGCAACATGGTGATCAACACCGGTGGCGAGAAGGTGTTCGTCGAAGAGGTCGAAAGCGTGGTGAAGACCTACGACGCGATCTACGACGCGGTGGTGCTCGGCGTGCCGCACGAACGCTGGGGCCATCAGGTCGCCGCCGTGGTGTCGCTGTCCGGAGCCGGGCCGGTCGAATTCACCGACCTGCACGCGCACGTACGCAAATTCCTGGCCGGATACAAAGTGCCCAAACAGATCTGGGTCGCCGACGCCATCGTGCGCGCGCCCAGCGGCAAGCCCGACTATCGGTGGGCCAAGCAGTACGTGGCCGGCCGAGGCCCCGACCACAAGGCGGACTGACATGATCCGGGTGATCCAATGGGCGACCGGCGGAGTCGGGCGGGCCGCCATCGAGGGCATTCTCGACCATCCCGATCTGGAACTGGCCGGGGCCTGGGTGCACAGCGCGGACAAGGACGGCATGGACCTGGGCGAGCTGGTCGGCCGTGCGCCGATCGGAGTGCGCGCGAGCACCGATGCCGAGAGTTTGCTCGCCACACCGGCCGATTGCGTGCTGTACAGCCCGTTCATGGCCGACACCGAGACGGTGCGCGCGATCCTGCGGTCCGGCAAGAACATCGTCACACCGCTGGGCTGGTTCTATCCGCGCCGCGCGGAGCGGCGGCGCTACGACGAGCTGTGCCGGGCCGCCGGAGTCACTCTGCACGGCACCGGAATCCATCCCGGCGGCATCACCGAGAAGATTCCGCTGGTGGTGTCGGCGCTGTCGGGGGCGATCACCGAGGTTCGGGCCGAAGAATTCTCCGATATCCGCACCTATGGCGCGCCCGAGGTGGTCCGGGACTGGATGCTGTTCGGCGCCACACCGGAGCAGGCCGCGGCGAGCGTCATGGCGGACATTCTTGCGGGCGGCTACAGCCAATCGGTGTGGATGATCGCGGACGCGCTGGGCATCTCGCTCGACGAGCAACTGCGGGTGACGCACGAGACGGCGGTGGCCACCGCACCGATCGACTCGCCGATCGGGCCGATCGCGCCGGGACGCGTCGCCGCGCAACGCTTCCGCTGGCAGGGAACCGTCCGCGGCGCACCGGTGATCACGGCGGCGGTGAATTGGTTCATGGGCGCCGAGAACCTCGATCCGCCCTGGACGTTCGGACCGGCGGGTGAGCGATACGAGGTCGAGATCGTCGGTGACCCCGGAGCGATGGTGACGTTCACCGGCATGCACGCGCACAGCGCCGCCGCCGGTCTGGCGCGCAACCCCGGCATCGTCGCCACGGCCATGCACTGCGTGAACTCGATTCCCTACGTCGTCGCCGCCGAACCGGGTGTGCGGACCTATCTCGAGCTGCCGCTCGTCGCGGGTCGCGCCGCCGCCTCGTTGCGCGGGGCCGACGGCGCATCGTCCGACGCGGCCGATCCCGACCTCGCGCGGCGAGCCGCGCCGCGCTGACCGGCTTGCCCGTTTCATCTAGGAGGTAGCAATGGCCGCACCGGCATTACCGGTCGGATTCGACTTCACCGATCCGGCGCTGTGGGAGAACCGAAGTCCGGTCGAGGAGTTCGCGCAGCTGCGACGGACCGCCCCGGTGTGGTGGAACGCGCAATCCGACGAGACCTCCGGGGGTTTCCGTGACGGCGGCTACTGGGTGGTCAGCAAGCTCGCCGACATCAAGGAGATCTCGAAGCATCCGGAACTGTTCTCCTCGGAGCGGAAAGGGGCGATCATCCGTCTGCCCGGCGACATCACGCCGGAGCAGATGGCGCTCACCGGAGCCCTGCTGGTGAACATGGACCCGCCCAAGCACTCGAAGATCCGGCGGATCATCTCCAAAGGCTTCACGCCGCGGGCGGTGGAGAACCTGCGCGCCGCACTCACCGAGCGCGCCGCGCGCATCGTGCACGGCGCCAAGGAAACCGGCGGCGGCGATTTCGTCGAACAGGTGGCCTGTGAACTGCCGTTGCAGGCGATCGCCGAGCTGATCGGCGTGCCGCAAGCGGATCGGCGCAAGCTGTTCGACTGGTCCAATCAGATGCTCAACTACGACGACCCCGAGTACGGCGATCCCGCGATGGCCTCGGCCGAAATCCTCGGCTACGCCTGGAACATGGCCGAGCAGCGCCGCGCCTGCCCGGTGGGCGATATCGTGAGCGAGCTCGTGCACGCCGACCTCGACGGCGAGGCGCTCGGCTCCGACGAGTTCGGCTTCTTCGTCATCCTGCTCGCGGTGGCGGGCAACGAGACCACGCGCAATGCCATCACCCACGGGATGAAGGCGTTCGTCGACAACCCGGAACAGTGGGAGATCTACCGGCAGCGGCGTCCGCGCACCGCGCCCGACGAGATCGTGCGCTGGGCCACCCCGGTGACCGCCTTCCAGCGCACCGCGACCGAAGACCTGGAACTCGGCGGGCAGCGCATCCGGCAGGGCGAGCGGCTCGGTTTGTTCTACAGCTCGGCCAATTTCGACGAGGAGGGCTTCGAGAATCCGTTCTCCTTCGACGTCTTGCGCAACCCGAACCCGCACGTGGGTTTCGGCGGCACCGGCGCGCACTACTGCGTCGGCGCGAACCTGGCCAGGCTGGAGATCGATCTGATGTTCAACGCCATCGCCGACGTGATGCCCGACCTGCGGCAGGTCGCCGAGCCGGTGCGGCTGCGGTCGGGCTGGATCAACGGCATCAAGAGCTGGCGCGTGCGCTACGAGTAGATCCGGGCGCGAGTTCCCCGCCACCGGGCGGCGGGGAACTCGCGCGGGCCCGGCCGTGCCCTCAGCCGTTGCCTTCCTCGCGGCGCCTGCGGTAGCGAACGGTGCACGGTTGCGCGAGTTGCACGACCATCTTGGAGTGGTCGTTGCGGTAGGTCTCCGACGGCTGGGTCATCTCGAACTCCCAGTCCCGCAACAGCAGCGAGAAGATCGCCTTCAACTGCATCAACGCGAACGCCGCGCCGACGCAGCGGTGCCGGCCCGCGCCGAACGGAATCCAGGTCCAGCGGTTGACGAGATCGGCTTGGTTGGGATCGATGTAGCGGCCGGGATCGAACACGTCCGGATCGGGGAAGTCCTCCGGGATCCGGTTCGAGATCGCGGGTGTGGCCGCGACGTGGTCACCGGGTTCGATGCGGTGCCCGCAGACGTCGAACTCGCCACGGGCCACCCGCATCAGGATGATCAGCGGCGGATGCAGGCGCAGCGTCTCCTTGAGCACGGACTCCAGGTGCGGGATCTGGCGCAGCGCGCCGAAGCTGATGTCGGAGCCGTCGGCGTAGAGCTCGTCGAGCTCGGCGACGACCTGGCCGAGCACCTCGGGATGGCGCAGCAATTCGATGATCGTCCAGGCCGCCGTGCCGGAGGTGGTGTGGTGGCCCGCGAACATCATAGAGATGAAGATGCCGGTGATCTCGCTGGCGCTGAAGCGCGGTTCGCCGTTGTTGCCCGGGATCGAGATGAGCACGTCGAGCATGTCCCGGTCGTCCTTGCCGGTCGGCGGGTCGGCGGCCCGGCGATCCATGATCGCCTGGACCAGCTCGACCAGCTCGGCCCGCGCCTGGTCACGGCGGCGGAAGCTCTCGATCGGGGCGTACGGGTCGACGTAGGCCAGTGCGTCGGTGCCCCGTTCCAGGTCGTGGTAGAGGTGCGCGAAGCGGTCGTCGAGGTCGTTGCGGAATTTCACGCCGATCAGGCAGGCCGAGGAGGTGTAGATGGTCAGTTCGGCGAAGAAGTCGAGCAGGTCGATCTCGCCTTCGTCGCCCCAGCGGGCCAGCATCCGCTCGACCTCGCGGGCGATGGTCGCGGCGTGCCCGCGCATGTGCTCGGCGCGCAGAGCCTGGTTGTGCAGCATTTCCTTGCGGCGTTCCGGGCTGGCGTCGAAGACGACGCCGTCGCCGAAGATGGGCTTCATGAAGGGATAGGCGGCGGCCTGGTCGAGGTCCTCGTCGCCGGAGCGGAAGAAGAATTCGTTGGCTTCCGCGCCCGACAGCAGTATGACCTGCCGCCCCGCCAGGTCGAACGAGCCGACGTCGCCGCACTCCTGGCGGACCCGGCGCATCAGGCCGATCGGGTCGACTCGGAACTCCTCCAGATGACCGTGCTCGTGGTCGCCTCCGGATACCCGCCGTGGTTTCACCAGAGTCATTGGAAATCCTTCCCCAGATAAGCGTCCAAGTTTTATGATGGACACGTGTCTGGACAGTACTACGGCTAGCGAGCGTCCGGCAAGACGCGGGCCACGTCCGCCGGTGCGCGGGCCGGACGCCAGGACTGCGGGTGCCGCACAGCCCGCGCCGAGAAGTGATCGGTGGATTCGAAGATGAATGTCGGCAGGCAGGCCATGTCGGTGACGTGGCGGATAGTGCGGTTGAAGGTCGCGGGGGCGGTGCTGATCCTGCTCGTCGCCGCTGTGGTCGCGGTCGCCGTCGCGATGTACGCCGGACGTTTCCGCTCCACGGAGACCGTCACCGTCGAGACGTCCCGTATCGGACTGGTTCTCGACCCCGACGCCAAGGTGCGGATGCGGGGGGTGGAACTCGGCCGGGTGAGCGCCGTGGAGTTCCATGGTGACCGGGCGCGCCTGCGTCTCGCGCTCGATCCCGGGCTGCTGCGGCTGGTGCCCGCCAACGCGACGGTCAACATCCGCTCGACCACCGTATTCGGCGCCAAATACGTGAATTTCGTGGTACCGGGCGTACCCTCGCCGACGCCCATGCGACCCGGCGCGACGATCCGGGCGGAATCCGTCACCGTCGAATACAACACGCTGTTCCAGCGTCTCACCGACATCCTGGCCGAGGTGGAACCGGGCAAGCTCAACGCCACCCTGGCCGCATTGGGCACCGCACTGCAAGGGCGCGGGGATCGGCTGGGCGATCTCCTCGCTCGGGCGGACGACTACCTGCGGCAGATCAACCCGAGTCTGCCCGCGCTGCGGCGCGATCTGTCGTCTGCCGGGGAGGTCACCGGGCTCTACGCCGACACCACCCCTGATCTGTTGCGCGCGGCGGGCAACGCTACTGCGACCGGCGCGACGGTCGTCCAGGGTGCCCAAGACCTGGACACCGTATTGCTCAACCTCATCGGCTTGGCCGACACCACCCGGTCGGTGCTCACGGACAACGAGCGGGATCTCACCGCCGTGCCCGCGCTCCTGCGACCCACCAGTTCCCTGCTCGATACGTACTCACCCGTGCTGTACTGCGTGGTGGTGGGCATCGCGAGAGCTCTGCCCGCGGCCGAAGCCATCATCGGCGGATACAAGCCGGGGGCCATCTTCAACGCGAGCTTCATGTACGGCGCGCGGCCCTATCGGTATCCCGACGACCTGCCGAAGGTGAACGCGACCGGTGGGCCACGCTGCGACGGGATCCTCGACCGGGTTCCCGGCAGTCATGCCGATTACGTGGTCACCGATACCAACGCGGGCGCGCCGTTCACTCCGTCCAGCGCGGTCGTGCCCAACGCGCCCAAGGTCTTCCAGATCCTTTTCGCGGGCATGCCCGGGGTGCCGCGTTAGTCGACCGCCTCGGTGCTCTGCTCGCGCAGGACGGTGCGCGGATCACCCTGGCCGGTGAGCCGGCCGTCGCGCAACAGCAAGCAGTGGTCGGCGCGCAGGGCGTCCTCGCGGCTGTGCGTGGCGTGCACGACCGTCACGCCACGTGCGCCGACGCGGCGGATGGCCTCGGAGATCTCCTGTTGTGCGGCGGAGTCCAGGCCGGTGGCCGGTTCATCGAGCAGCAGCAGGTCCGACTCCTGCGCGAGTGCCTGCGCGAGGAGCGCCCGTTGGCGCTGGCCGCCGGAGAGGGTGTCGAGTCGGCGCTCGGTCAGGTCGGCGATGGCCATCCGGTCGAGGCACGCGCGCACCACCGCGCGATCCTGCCGGGTGAGACGCCGCCATGCGCCGCGCTGCGCCCACCGTCCCATCGCGACTGTTTCCCGCACGGTGATCGGCAGCGTCGCGGGAACGCCGCTGTGTTGCACGACGAGCGCCGGGCGCCGGAGATGGTGTCGGCGAACGGTGCCCGTGGTGGGCGTGAGGACGCCGGCCAGCACGCCGAGCAGGGTGGACTTGCCGGAACCGTTGGGCCCGACGAGGGCGGTCACCTGTCCGGCCGGGATCGTGGCGGTGAATGCGTGCAGTACCGGGTTTCCTCGGTAACCGGCCATCACTTCGGCGAGATCGACAGCGGACGGCGGCATGAGCGAACTCCGATCACCTCATTGAAATGAAAACCGTTATCATTGTAGACTGCTGCCTCATGGAGTGGTTGGCCCCGTTCGAGGTTTCGTTCGTGCAGCGGGCGTTGTGGGGCGGATTGCTCGTGTCGTGCTTGTGCGCCCTGGCGGGCACGTGGGTCGTGCTGCGCGGTATGGCGTTTCTCAGCGACGCGATGGCACACGGCATGCTGCCGGGCGTCGCGATCGCCGCATTGCTCGGCGGAAACTTGGTGCTCGGCGCGGCATGCAGCGCCGCGGCGATGGCGGTCGGGGTCTCGGTGCTCGGCCGCGGCACCAGGTTCGCCGCCGACACCGGTATCGGACTGCTGTTCGTCGGGATGCTGTCGGCGGGCGTGATCATCGTGTCGCGTTCGCCCTCGTTCGCGGTGGACCTGACCGGCTTCCTCTTCGGTGACGTACTCGCCGTCGGGGCGCGTGACCTCTGGTATCTGGTCGCGGCCGCGGTGATCGCGGCGGTGATCTCGGTGCTGGGCTACCGGGCGTTCGTCGCGCTCACCTTCGACCCGCGCAAGGCGCACACCCTCGGGTTGCGGCCCCGGATGGCCAACGTGGCGCTGATCGGCCTGGTGACCCTGGCGATCGTCGCGTCCTTCCACATCGTCGGCACGTTGCTGGTCTTCGGTCTGCTCATCGCGCCGCCCGCCGCCGCCGTCTACTGGGTGCATCGCATTCCCCTGATCATGCTCACCGCCGCGGCGCTCGGCGCGCTGGCCACGTTCGCCGGGCTGCTGATCTCGTGGCACGCGAGCACCGCCGCCGGGGCGACCATCGCGGCGACGGCCGTCGCGCTGTTCTTCGTCTCGGCGGTGTCGTCCTGGTTGCGTGAGCGGATCCGCGCCTCCCATACGACCACGAAACCGCTGGCGCTCGTGCTGGTCCTCGCCGCGATTGCGCCCCTGATCGGTTGCGCGACAGAACAATCCGCGCCTGCGGAGCCGACGCCGCACGGGTACGTGGCGGGCGCGGAGGAGACCGGCGAGGCGCAGCCGCGTCTGGTCGTGGCCGACAACGCGACCGGCGCCGTGCGGGTGGTCGACCTCATCACCGAGGACGTGATCGATCTCGGCCGGATGGAAGGCGTCGAGCGGGTGAGCGCCGACGGGCGCTTCGCGTTCCTGTCCGCCCGCGACCGGATACGGATCGTGGACGCGGGTGCGTGGACGGTCGACCACGGCGATCACGTGCACTACTACCGCGCGCCCGCCCGCGATCTGGGCATCCGCACCGGTGGGCCGGTGTCGGTCGCGCACGCCGACAGCGCGCTCACGGCAATCGTTTCCGAAGCGGGCAACACCACGCTGCTGGACCGGTCCGCGCTCGGCGCGGGATCGGTGCACGAGCGCGGCGTGATCGCGGACGCCGCCGCCGTGCCGTACGCCGAGCACCTGCTCGTGGCCGTGCCCTCCCGCGCGCGCATCGAGGTCCGCACCCGAGACGGCGCGCACGCCTCGGACCTCGCGCAGCCGTGCCCGCATCCGCGCGGCTCGGCGGTGACCAGGCGGGGCGTCGTCTTCGGTTGCGCCGACGGTGCGTTGCTGGTGACGGCACGCGACGCGGCGTTCACCGGCGAGAAGATCCCCTATCCGCCCGGCACCGTGGACGGCGACCGCGCGGTCGAGTTCCGCCACCGCCGCGGCAGCGCGACGCTCGTGGCCGCGGCCGGTCGGCGCGGGGTGTGGGTGCTCGACGTCAGGCGCAAGACCTGGACATCGGTCGACATCGGTCCGGTGGTCGCGGCGAACACGGCGGGGGAGGGCGCCGCACTGCTGGTGCTGACCTCGGACGGCCTGCTGCACAGCTACGACGCCGCGTCCGGCCGCGAGTCCGCGGTGGCGCGGCCGCTGACCGCGCCGGTAGCCGACGGCACGCCCGCGCCGTTGATCCTCGTCGACGAACACCGCGCCTACCTCAACGATCCCGTGGCGCGGGCGATCCACGAGATCGACTACACCGACAATCTGCGCACCGCGCGCACGTTCCGCCTCGACATCATGCCCACCTCGATGGTGGAGACCGGCCGATGAGAGTCGCTGCCCGCCTGTGCGCGCTGATCGTCGCCGCGCTGTTCGCGCTGACCGCATGCTCGAGTTCCGGTGCCCACCGAGACGGAGTTCTCGTCACCACCAATATCCTCGGCGATCTCACCCGCGCCGTCGCCGGGGATGCGGTCGAGGTCACCGTGCTCATGCAGGCGAACACGGACCCGCACTTCTTCGCGATCTCCGCCCAGCAGGCCGCCCAGTTCGAACGCGCGAGCCTCATCGTCTACAACGGTCTCGGTCTCGAGGAGAGCGTGCTGCGCAACGTCGAGGCAGCAGAGAAGTCCGGGGTCGCCGGCGTATCCGTCGGCGCGGCGGTCGACCCGATCGGTTACGCGGCGGAGGAAGCGAACGGAAGACCGGATCCGCACTTCTGGACCGATCCGCGCCGGGTGCGCAGGGCGGTGGAGGTCATCCGGGACCGGATCGTCGACCACGTCCCCGGCGTGGACGCCGCGGCGGTCCGTGCCGGAGCCGACCGCTACCTGACCGAGCTCGACCGGCTGGATCGCTGGATGACCGAGCGCTTCGCGACGATCCCCGTCGAACGGCGGAAGCTGGTCACCAACCACCACGTCTTCGGGTACCTGGCACAGCGATTCGGCTTCGAGGTGGTCGGCGCGGTGATTCCGGGTGGCACCACCCTCGCGTCACCGAGCCCATCGGATCTGTCCGCCCTCGCCGGGACCATCCGGGCCGCCGGGGTGGGCGCGATCTTCGCCGACGCCTCGCAGCCCGATCGCTTGGCCCGGGTGCTCGCCGACCAGGCCGGGGTGCACGTACAGGTGATCTCCCTGTACTCCGAGTCGCTCACCGAGCCGGGTGGTGGCGCGGGCACCTACCTGGAAATGATGCGGGCCAACACCGAGTCGATCGTGCGCGGCCTCACCACCCCCTAGCCCGACCCACGGAACGAAAGACGGAGTCGCCCATGCCTGTTCGATCGACAACCACGAAATCGGCCGCCCTGACCGGCTTGCTGACCGCCGTACTCACCGTCGCCGGATGCGGCGCCGGTGCTTCCCCCGAACAAGACACCCGGCGCACACCGATCACCGACCCGGTCGCGATCACCTACGACGGCGGAATCCACGTACTGGACGGAACCACCCTCGAACTCGCGCGCACGGTCGAGCTCGACGGCTTCAACCGGCTCAACCCCGCGGGTGACGACCGGCACCTGATCGTCTCGACCAAGGCGGGCTTCCAGGTCTTCGACGCCGTCACAGCCGAATTCACCGGCACCGACTTCCCCGGCCCCCATCCCGGGCACGTGGTCCGGCATGCCGGGCGGACCGTGCTCTTCAGCGACGGCACCGGCGAAGTCGTCGCGTTCGACTCCGCCGATCTCGCGAAGGGCGCGCCGAAGACCGACGCCTACCGCGCGGCCGCCCCGCACCACGGCGTCGCGATCGAACTGACCAACGGCGAACTCGTCCTCACCCTCGGCACCGAGGAGAAGCGGACCGGCATCGTGGTGCTCGACAAGAACCGCACGGAGAGGGCGCGCAACGAGAACTGCCCCGGCGTGCACGGTGAGGCGACCGCCGCGGGCGAGGCCGTGGTGATCGGCTGCGAGAACGGCGTGCTCGTCTACCGCGACGGCGCGATCACCAAAGTGACCAGCCCCACCGAGTACGGCCGGATCGGCAACCAGGCAGGCAGCGAAACCTCGCCTGTCGTCCTCGGCGACTACAAGCAGGACAAGGACGCCGAACTCGAGCGTCCGCAGAAGGTCGCACTGATCGACACGGTCACCGGCGCGTTGCGCTTGGTCGATCTGGGCGCCAGCTACACCTTCCGGTCGCTGGCTCGGGGCCCGCACGGCGAAGCCCTGGTCCTCGGCACCGACGGCCGCATTCACGTGATCGACCCCGTCGCGGGCGCCGTCGTGCGCACGATCCCGGTCACGGATCCCTGGCAGGAGCCGCTGGAATGGCAGAAGCCGCGACCCGCGCTGTTCGTCCGCGGCGGCACCGCCTATGTCTCCGACCCCGGTATGAAGCAGGTGCACCGCATCGACCTGGGCACCGGAGCGAAGACGGCGAGCGTAGCGCTGCCGAGCACGCCGAACGAAGTGAGCGGCGTGCTCGGGCACTGACCCCCGGCTCTCGTCGGTGGGGACAGCGGACGATGGTCGCGATGGTGAGTCCGTTCACCGCGACACCGACCCCGGGAAAGGACGAGTATGACGCAGTCGCCCATCGGCCGCCGGACGCTTCTGGCCGCGGCGGCACTCCTACCGCTGGCCGGGTGCGCTGCGGAGAAGGGACCGCCTTCCGCCGCCGCGCCCACCGCCCAGGCGGACGAGCGCCACGGTCGCCTCATCGAGCTGGAACGGAAGTACGACGCACGCCTGGGCGTCTATGCCCGCGCCACCGGGACGGGCGTCACCGTCGCCCACCGAGCCGACGAACGATTCGCGTTCTGTTCGACGTTCAAGGGCTTGGCCGCGGCGGCGGTGCTGCATCGTAACCCGCTCTCGCACTTGGACACCGTCGTCACCTACACCCGCGACGATCTGCTGAAGAACGCCTCCGTCACCCCTCGGTACGTGGACACGGGAATGACGATCCGCCAGCTGTGTGACGCCGCGGTTCGGTACAGCGACGGCACCGCGGGCAATCTCCTGCTCCGCGATCTCGGTGGCCCGGCCGAGCTGACGGCCTACGCCCGGAGTCTGGGCGACCCGGTCACCCGGATGGACCGGATCGAGCCCGCGATCACCGAAGCCACCCCGGGCGACCCGCGCGACACGACTTCGCCGAGGGCGTTCGGCGAGGTCTACCACCGGATCGTGCTGGGCGACGCCCTTCCGGCCGACAAGCGGGACTTCCTGCGTGATCTGCTGGAACGCAACGCCACGCCCGCGGGCGCCCAGCGGATCCGGGCGGGCACACCGCAGGGATGGAGAGTGGCCGACAAGACCGGGACCGGCGACTACGGCACACTCAACGACATAGCGGTCGTGTGGCCCCCGGATGCCGCGCCCCTCGTCGTCGCGATCATGTCCAGCAAAGCCACCCGAGATGCCGCCTACGATCAGGTTCTCCTCGCCGAAGCCGCCGCCTACGTCATGGACACACTCACCTAGCCGGCGGCCATCGCAGTGCTCGACCGGAGACCGGCGCGCGAAATACTTTGTGGATTCCGGGTTTTCCGATGTTCGCGTCGACGGGAAATCGTTCGAAGTCAGGCTAGGTTGGCAGGATGCCGCTGCGACACGAGCCGGACGTCTCCAAAGCCGAGTGGTTCACCGAGCGTCGCGACCCCTGGATGCAACTGTGTTCGATCGGACCCAGTGGGTTCGCGGGATACGCCCGGCTGTTCCACCCCGTCGAACCCGACGACGAACCGTCCGATCCCGCTACCCTGCTGAATCTCGAAGGCGACCTCGACGCCGAGGTGCTGCACCGGCTGACCGGCGTACTCGCCGAGCACACCGAGACGCCGGACGAGTGCTACTTCGGGCTCTGGGACGGATTCGGTGACATCTACGGCGGCTCCTCGGTGGTCGTCGCGTTCAGCGTGGACGAGGCGGCGGATCTCACGACCGCGCCCACCATCACACCGGCCTTCCCGCCGCACGTGATCGAAGGGCCGCGCCTGCGCATACCCGCGCGGGACTACCTGCTGTTCCGTGGGCCGCTCGGCGAGGCAGGGCAGTGGGGAGCCGCGGACCTGCTGCCGGGTTGGCCACGGACGATCAACAGCCCGAATCTCATCTGGCCCGCGGACCAGGCGTGGTTCGTGGCGACCGAGATCGACCTGCCTTGGACCGGCATCGCGGGCAGCGCCGCTCTGATCGAGGCCTTGCGGGCCGACGCGGCACTGGACGTGGAGGAGACCCGGCCGGCGGGCGACCTGTCGTATTGGCGGGACCGGAAATTCCCATAGCCGCGAAGCGACTGGTCCCGGGCCGACCGCCGCTACGGTGGGATGACATGGATACTGCTGTGCTCGCCGTGCCGGAGCCCGCGCGCGCCCCTCGGTCCGCGGCGGCGAGCGGCCGGATGCGGCGGATCCGGAACACGCGGCCGCTGGTCGTCGTGGCCGGTTGCCTGGTGTTCCAACTGGCGGTCCGCTGGTGGGTAGCGGGCAGCGGCTACTTCTATTGGGACGATTTCATCCTTGTCGGCCGGGCGGCCCGATTCGGGCTGTGGTCTACGGACCTGCTGCTCTACGACCACGACGGGCACTTCATGCCGCTGGCATTCGCCACGGCCTGGGCGGTGAACGCGGTGGCGCCGCTGGTCTGGGCCGGACCGGTGACGGTGCTGCTGATCATGCAGCTCTGCGCGTCGGTAGCCGTGGTGCGCATGTTGCTGGTGGTGGTGGGCCCACGGTGGCCGATCCTGCTCCCGCTGGTCTTCTACCTGTTCTGCCCCCTGACGATCCCGGCGTTCGCCTGGTGGGCCGCCGCTCTGAACGCACTGCCGCTGCAGTTCGCCCTCGCCTGGGTGATCGGGGACGCGGTGCTGCTCGTCCGGACCGGTCGCCGCCGATACGCGCTTTCCGGGGTCGCGGTGCTGGCGTTGACACTGCTGTTCTTCGAGAAGTCGGCGGTCGTGCCGTTCGTCGCCTTCGCCATCACGGCGCTGGCCCGCTACGTCGACGGGCGCGCGGCCCCGATGCGCACGGTGGCCCGCCGGGGTGCGCCGCTGTGGGTCGGATCGGGCGCGGTGCTGGCCTGCTGGTCGATCATCTACCTCGTGGTGGTGGACGGTCCCGGCCTGCCCGACAGGTGGGACGAGTTGCGCGACCTGCTGCCCGGAGCCGCCTCCCTGGGGGTCGTGCCCGCCCTGTTCGGCGGCCCCTGGGTGTGGGAGCGGTGGCTACCGTCGACGCCGTGGGCGGATCCGCCGGGGTGGGCGGTGGTGTCGGCCTGGCTCGCGCTGGGCGCGGTCGTAGCGCTGACGATGCGCGCCCGGCGGCGGATCGGTGCGGTCTGGCTGACAGCCGCGGCGTACGTTCTGATCGCTCAGCTGGCCGTGGCACTGGCTCGCGGCGGACCGAACACCGCGGGGGAGTTGATGCAGTCGCTGCGTTATTTCGCCGACACGGCGGTGGTGTGGGCGGCCGCGGGTGCGCTGATGCTGCGGGCCCGTCCCCGGCCGTGCCGGGGTCCGGCGCTTCCGGGGCGGTCGGTGACGATCGCGGTGACGGTGGTGTTCGTCGTCAGCAGTCTCTGGTCCACCTGGATGTTCGTGCGATCCTGGCGTGCCGGCCCGACCGAAACCTACATCACCAACGTGAAATCGGGGCTGAGCGCGTGGGATGGCGCGCCGCCCCTGCTCGAGCAGGAGGTGCCGTGGAATGTGTTGAATCCCTTGGCCTATCCGCAGAATCTCACCAGGAACGTCCTGGCTCCCATAGCCGCTCCCGGCACGTTCGCCGACTCGACACCCCACCTGCGGATGATCACCGACAACGGGGAGATCGTCGAGGCGGCGGTCTGGTGGAACCGGATCATCCTCCCCGGCCCGGAGCCCGGCTGCGGCTACCGGATCGAAGGCGCCGCCCCGGCTCGCCTGCTCCTCGACGGCCCGATGCTCGCGAACAAATGGACAGCGCAACTCAACTACCTCGCCAGCCGCGACGGCCGCATCACCGTCGCCCTGGAACAAGGCGAAACGGTGACCGCGCCGGTCCGAAAGGGTCCCAACACCGTGTTCGTTCGCCTCATCGGCAGCGGTTCGGCACTGCGAATCACCACCGCCACACCGGGCCTGAACCTGTGCGTGGGCGTCGGGCCCGTCGGCGTCGCGTCCTACGACAATTGAACCGACGGCTATCGCCGCCCACGGACTGCGACCGACGTCATCGGTTCGGCGGCGTGCGCCTACGGCTGGATTGCGCAGACGCGGATGGCCTCGACCACGACCATGCCGCGCGGCCGGTAGGTGCCTTGCGGTGCGTGGGCCCAGACCCGAAACCCGAGGTCTCCGTCTGCCGGTGACGGCAACGCGATCTGCGCGCCCGGACGGGCCACAGACACATTGAGCCGGAACAACTCTGCGAACAGGCTCATGTCGGAGTCCGGGATGTCCGGGACGATGAGGAACGTCCACCGTTTCGATCGTGGATGCGACACGATCGGTCCAGGCTGCCCGCCGCGGTCGAGCAGTTGCGCACGCACGCCCGCGCCGAGCTGCGCGGGCATCGTGATCGCACCGACGCTGCCGGAGACGAAGAAGATCCGGCCCAGCTCCGGTTGCACCCGCGCGGGCAATCCGAAAGCCTCGAGAAGCTCGCCAGGGTGTACAACCGCACCCGACAGCACGTGAACGTGGCGGGCCGCGAAGCGTACGAGGCCGCGAACGCAGCGGTGGTGGACTCGGTAGACCGGCTGGTCGCGGTATGGGACGGTGCGGACGGGGAGCGAAGCGGAACCGGCTCTGTGGTGCGGTTGGCCCGCAAAGCCGGGGTGCCGGTGGACGTGGTGTGGCCGGAGGGTGCGGCCCGCGGCTGAGGGATGGTCCCATCCGGTCCGCGTACTCGTCTGCGCACCGTTCGATGGGTGGCCGGTCAACTGTGGGACAGCAGTCCGGCCACGATCCGATCAGTCGCGGTATACCGCGACGTAGGCGTTGGTGGTGGTGCCGATGCCGGTGGGGCCCAAGCATGAGGCGGTGCCCTGGCCGGAGGGGCTGAAGGAGCCACTCCACGAACCTCGGTAAGAACCGATGGCCATGAGCGGGAACGCATTCGGTACGCCGTGCAGGCCGACGCACTCGACCACCAGGGTGTACTCCCTGCCAGGGGGCGCATCTTCGTCGTGGCAGGTCGCCGTCGCATTGAACAGGTCTCGCGTGACGACACAGTCCTGTGGCGCGGCTTGGGCTGTGCCGGAACCGATTACCGTGGCAAAGCCCAGAACCGACACGGCGGCGGCCGTGACTCGTGCGGCGGCGATTGTCGTAGAGCTCATTCGAATTCCCTTCGAAGGTCATGTGGCAATCGAGGGCGGACACCGAGTCGTTACGGCCGGATCACGGCCGTGCCGATACGGCGCGGACGCCGCGCCGCATGCCGTGCAGGGCCGAGCCGTCCAACTGGGAGGCGGTTCACGCGAGACAGTCTCCGGAAGGGTTCGCCGCTTCGTCTCGAAGCCTCGCCGCAAGGGGGAGTTGTTGAGATTCTCCACGGTCCTGAGTATTTCTTCATCAACTCTTGACGATGATTTCATCTTAGTTGATGATTTCCTCGGATACCGTCGTGGCAGGTGGTGCAGGCGAGCATCGACGGCTCGGCCGCTCCCCGTCCGGACCAGTGAGGACTTCGATGACCGATTCCCGATTCCGCAGGAAGATGAGCAGGCGTGGGGCGCTGGGCGGCGCTCTCTCCGGGACGCTCGGCGCCGCCGCGATGGCGGCGGTCGCGCGGGCGACTCCGCTTCGCACTCGGCAACCTGCGCCTTCGGGCACCTACCGGATCGACCTGCACGCGCATTTCCTGCCGCCGGACTACCGGGCGGCGTTGCTCGAGCACGGTCACGTCACCATCGGCGGGTACCCGACGCCGGATTGGTCGCCGGAGCAGGCGCTGGCGTTCATGGACTACTACGGCATCCAGGCGCAGGCACTGTCGGTATCCGACCCCGGGGTGTCCTTCCTGCGCGGCAAGGAAGCCGCCGACATGGCCCGCTACTGCAACACCTACGCCGCCGGGCTGTTCCGGGACCACCCCGAGCGATTCGGCGCCTTCGCGGTGCTGCCGATGCCCGATATCCCCGCTTCCATCGCCGAAGCCGTGTACGCGCTGGACGAATTGCGTCTCGACGGTGTGGTTCTGCTGTCCGCCTACGACGGCGTCTATCTCGGCGATCCCCGGTTCGAGCCGTTGCTGATCGCGCTGAACCAGCGCAACGCTTATGTCTTCGTGCACCCGGCCGCCATCGCCGCCGACGCGAAGCCGAAACTGCCGCTGCCGGACTTCCTCGAAGAATTCACCTTCGACACCACCCGCGCGGCGACGTTGATGATGGCCACCGGGATGACACAGCGCTACCCGAACATCCGTTTCCAGCTGGCGCACGCGGGCGGGACGCTTCCCTTCCTGTCCCACCGCATCAGCGTCGCCTCGCAGACGGTGATCGGCGAGCTCTGGCCCGAGGACCTGCCCAGGCCGTCGCTACTCGACACGCAACGCCAGATCGGGAACTTCTACTACGACACCGCGCTGAGCGGGTCGGCTGCGGCGATGACGAGTGTGCTGGCGGTCACCGAGCGCGACCACGTCGTCTTCGGATCCGACTGGCCATTCAGCGCGCTCACCCTCCCGCGGTCCGGCACCCACGATCCGGCTCCCGGCCTCAGCGACATCTTCGACGCCGACCAGCGGATGGAGGTCGAACGGATCAACCCGTTGCGGCAGTTGCCCCGGCTGGCCGCAGCGGTCGGCGGGTGAGCGGCAGCCGCGCGCCGTCGGGTGGGTCCGCGGTTCCCGGCGAAACTCCGAACCGTGGTCCCCGGATGTCCGCGCGCACGGGTGAAGATAACCAAGAGTTCGCCGAATAGTCCGCGTCGCCGCAGCGAGAGGAGCCGGTCCCATGGCAGCGAAGCCCACGCGAGTCCGTACCTGGACCCGCCCCGTCGTCGTGGTCACGTTGCTCATGGCGTTGCTGTCGGTGATGTACCTCGGTTACGTCATCAATCCGGAGAAGAATCTGCACGACCTGCCGCTGGCGGTGGTGAATCAGGATGTCGGCGACACGCTCGGCGGCAAACCGGCCGACGTCGGTCGCCAGATCACCGAGGCGCTCACCGCGAACGTCCCGGCCGACAAAGTCGACCTGCGCGGCATCTCCATCACCGAAGCGCAACGGCAACTGCGCGACGGCAAGATCTACGGCGCGATCATCATCCCGAGCGACTTCACGAAGCGGCTCGCGATCCTCGGCGCCGCGGGCGTGGTCCCCGGAAAGGTGGACCGGCCGGTGATCACCGTGGAGACCAATCCGCGCACCGGCACGTACGCCACGCAGATCACTCTCCGCATCGCCGAACAGGCGCTGGACGAGGTGAACGCCACCGTCGGACGGCAGCTCATCGACGCCGTCGACGAACAACTCCGGTCCTCGGGCGGCCCGGCACCGCAACTGACCGGAGCAGGCCGGTTGCTGCTCGCCGAGCCGATCGACGTGGTGGTCGCGCCGTATCGGCCACTCCCCGAAGGCACCGGCGGCGGGCTGTCGGCTTTCTTCTACACGCTGCTGCTCCTGCTGGCCGGGTTCACCGGCGCCATGATCATCCACACCATGGTCGACGCATCCCTGGGATTCACGCCCACCGAATACGGGCCGTGGTACGTGCACTATCCGCCCACTCCCATCTCGCGGCTGCGCACCCTGCTGGTGAAATGGGGCGTTCTCGCCGTCGTCGCGCCGATCGTGTCGGCCGTATTCCTCGCGGTCGCCACGGCCCTGGACATGCCCATCGACAAAGCTCTACTGCTTTTCCTCTACTCCACCTTCGCCATCCTCGCCGTGGGCGTCACCGCGCTGTCGATACTCGCCGCCTTCGGCGCCGCGGGCATGCTGGTCAACCTGATCCTGTTCATCGTGCTGGGACTTCCCTCGGCGGGTGGGACCGTGCCGATCGAGGCGACGCCGACATACTTCGCTTGGTTGTCCACGTTCGAGCCGATGCATCAGGTCTTCCTCGGCGTCCGCGCCATCCTGTACTTCGAGGCCAGAGGCGCCGCCGGTCTGGAGCGCGGCGTCTGGATGGCGCTGCTCGGCCTGGTCATCGGCCTGTGCTCCGGTGCGGCGGTGACGTCGTTCTACGATCGCAAGGGCCTGTCGCGCACAGCGGATCGGGCCGGGGACTCCGCGGCGTAGGATCAGTTCTCCGCCACGGCGGCCTCGGCCGCGGTCCGGGCCCGGGACAGGGCCTCCGGCACCGGAATCCGGCCCGGATACATTTCGGCGAGAATCGGCTCGACGGCGCGGAGCGCGGCCGGAAAACCCGGCCCGCCACCGGAGGAGATGCGCGGGCCGCGCAGCACGTCGAAGAAGGGCGAGACGTCTACTCCCTTCGCGGCCCAGTAGTCGCGGTAACGCTGCTGCTCGGAGACGACCGCCGGGATGACGGCGCCGCCATCGGCCAGGTAGCGATTGCCCGCGCCGCTGCCGAGCCAGGCCAGCACCCGGCGCACCGCGTCCGGATGCCGGGTGGCCGCGTTACCGGCGACGCCGATCGCGTTGTTCGTGCTCACCCGCCCGGCGGGGCCCTCGGGCAGCAGCGCCACACCCCAGCCGAAGCGGGCACGTTCGGAGATCTGCGCGAGATTGAACGTCCCGGACTGCAATAGCGCCAGTTTGCCTTGCAGGAAGGCGTTCTTCGCGAAGTCGGGATTGGTGTTGGTGTCCGCGGGAGAGGGCGTGAGCCGGTCGGCGATCAACCGCACCAGATAGTCGAACGCCGCCACGCCCTGCGGGCTGTCGAAGACGAAGTGGTCGTTGTCGTCCTGCAATCGTCCTCCGGCCGAGCCCAGGTAGGGCAGCTCGATGGACTGGAAGTCCTGGCCCGCGTTGTACACCCACGGGGCGGCCGTCGCGAGCCTGCGCAGCACCGGTCGTAAGGTGTCGTCGCCGCCCGGGCTCCACCGCAGCGCGTTCAGCTCCGCGGGATCCACGCGGGCGGCCGCGAGCAGTTCCCGGTTGTAATACACCGCTGTACCGGCGTCGACGAATTGCGGTACAGCCCAGAGCTTTCCGTCGCGTGAGTACTGTGCTATCGCCGAAGGATCCCAGACTGCCGCGGCCTCGGGACCGAGCGCCGCCCCGATATCGATCAACCGCCCGGTATCGGCGTAGTCCTCGTAAGAGTTGGTCCAGAACAGATCGTCGGCGGTGCCCCCGGCCACGTCCAAGCGCAGCTTCTGCTGATAGGAGGACCACGGCACCACCGTGAGCCGCACCTCGATGTCCGGATTCGCCCGCTCGAACTCCGCGAGGGAGGCACGGTAGGCGGGAACGAGACTCTCGTCCCAGACGCGTAGCCCCAGCACGGTACGCCCGGACCCGTCGCCACCGCGGCCGAGCCACAGGGCGGCCGTGACCAGCAGCGCCGCAGCCAGTGCGACAGCGAGTACGACGCGGGTCGACGTCCTCATTTCACCCCCGTCCACGCGATCGAGCGCAGCACCTGCCGCTGGAAGATCACGAACAGCACCACCAGCGGCGCGATGGCCAGCGTCGTGGCCGCCATCACCAGGGTCCACTGCGCGTTGTAGCGGGTCTGCAGGTTCGCCGTCGCCACGGTCAGCACCTGCCACGAGCGGCCGCTGCTCGCGACCAGCGGCCACATGAAGTTGTTCCATTGCGAGACGATCGTGATGAGCGTCAAGGTCGCCAGCACCGGCCGGCTCATCGGCACCATCACGTGCACGATGATGTCGAGGGTGTTCGCGCCGTCGAGCCGCGCCGCACCGATCAACTCCTGCGGAATCGCGCGAAAGTACTGCCGCAGCAAGAAGATCGCGTAGGGCGATCCGAACACGAACGGCAGCACGAGCGCCCAGAACGTGTTCAGCAGGCTCAGTTCGGCGAACATCAGATACAGGGGGATCAGGGTCACCATCGGCGGCACCATCATGGTGCCCAGATACACCCAGAACAACGCCTCGCGGCCCGGGAATTCGGTGCGGGCGAACGCGTATGCCGCCAGCACCGAGGTGATCAGCTGCCCGCCGGTGACGAACACCGTCATCAGTGCGGTCACCAGCACCGCGCGCCCGAACCCGTAGTCCAGCACCGTCCGGAAGTTGTCCGCCGTGGCCGGATGCGGCAGGGCCAGCGGTGACCCGGTGGCGAACTGGTCGGGTGTCTTGATCGCGGTGAGGGCGCTGAGCAGCAGGGGCGTCACGGTCAGCAGCGCCCCGGCCGAGAGCACCGCGTAGGCCGCGGCCGAACGCAGGCGATCAGAACTCATAGGTGGTCCGATTCCGGAAGTAGCGGTGCTGCGCCACGGTGATCGCGAACATCACCGCGAACACCACCAGCGCCATGACGGCGGCGCGGCCCGGACGCGCCGCGTCGAAGGCCTCGGAGAAGATTCGCATCGCGAGCACATCCGTGCGATCGCCCGGACCGCCCTTGGTCAACGCGTACACGGTGTCGAAGGTTTGGAACGCGGTCAGTACCCCGGTGACCAGCACGAAGAACATGGTGGGGCGCAGCAGCGGCAGGATCAGCCAGCGGATCCGGCGCCAGCCGGTAGCGCCGTCCAGCGCTCCCGCGTCGAGGATCTCGCTCGGAATCGCGCGGATTCCGGCCACGAAGAACAGCGCCACGTACCCGAAGTTCGCCCACACGCTCACCGCGGCCACCGACGGCAGCGCAAGCGCGGGATCCGACAGCCATTCGACGCGCCTGCCGAGTGCGGCGTTGACCGCGCCCCCGGTGGGGGCGAACATCCACTGCCACATCACACCGACCGCCACCGGCGCGCACATCCACGGCAGCGCGTACATGATTCGCAGGCTCGTCGCGCCGCGCCGCCGAGCCAGCAGCGCCGCGACCGTGAAACCCAGCATGGTCTGGGCGGGCACCACGATGGCGGTCAACGCCAGCGTCACCAGCAGGGCATGGCCGAAGGCGGCGTCCCCCAGCACCGAGCGCCAGTTGCGCAGCCCCACGAATTCCCTGGGCCCCAACAGGTTCCAGCTGTGCAGACTGAGCCAGGCCACCACCAGGATCGGCAGCAGCAGGAACGCGCCGACGCCGATCAGGCTCGGCAGCAGGAGAACATAGCTCGTCACGGTACGACGAGCCGCACGCCGGTTCATGTGCTGCGACGTTACCGCCCCGGCCCGCCCCCGCATGGCGGCCGGGGCCGCGGGATCAGTCGGTGGGGCCGCCCGCCACGTAGATCACCTGGCCGGATACGAAACCGGCGCCCTCGCTCACGAGGAAGGAGGCGGTGTGCGCGATGTCCTCGGGAGTGCCTACCCGCTGCACGGGAATCTGCGATGCGGCGGCCTTCTGGAAGTCCTCGAACGAGACGCCGACGCGCTCGGCGGTGGCGGCGGTCATGTCGGTGACGATGAATCCGGGAGCGATGGCATTGGCCGTGACGCCGAATTTGCCCAGCTCGAATGCCAGGGTCTTGGTGAAGCCTTGCAGCCCCGCCTTCGCCGCCGAGTAATTCACCTGACCGCGATTGCCGAGCGCGGAGGTGCTGGACATGTTGACGATGCGTCCCCACTTCTGTTCGACCATGTACTTCTGCACCGCGCGGGTGAGTAGGAAGGCTCCGCGCAGGTGCACGTTGAGCACGGCGTCCCAGTCCGCGACGCTCATCTTGAACAGCAGGTTGTCCCGCAGAATGCCGGCGTTGTTCACCACGACCGTCGGCGCGCCCAGCTCGTTGTCCAGTTGCTGGACGGCGGCGGCGACCGACTCCTCGTTCGACACGTCGGCGCCGAGCGCGACGGCTTGCCCGCCCGCCTCGGTGATGGCGTGGACCGTGTCGGCGCAGGCGGCCGCATCGAGGTCGAGCACGCCGACACGAAGCCCGTCCGCCGCCAAGCGCTTGGCGATCGCCGCGCCGATCCCTCGCGCGGCGCCGGAAACCACTGCCACTCGCTCGCCCATGAGCGCGTCCCTTCGTCGGTCGGATGTCGAATCAGTCATACCGCACCGGCCGGTCGCCGTGGCGAGGACCGGCCGCCGAGCACGCTGAGATCAACGCGGGTCCGGCGGCCATCTTCGAGCTGATCGCCGATCCCGCCGAGCAGCCGCGCTGGGACGGCAACGACAACCGGCCGGCAACCGGGCAGGGCGTGCTCTACCGGCACTTCTCCACGCGGGAGAGTATCGCGCCGGCGGTGTTCGAGGAGAACATCGACGGTATCGAGGCGCTGGCCGCCGATCCCGCGCTCACCGTCGAGGACCTGCTGGCGATCGTGGTCGAGCAGATCGCCACCTCGGCGGTGTTCATCGCGATGATCCACCCCACTGACACCGACGACATGCGCCTGTTCGAGGTGGCGCGAGCCCGTTGGCGAATTCGCGTTGCCCGATGAGGCGGATCGGGACTCGCCGAGGCTGGGAAGGGATTGTTTCAAGTTAGCCTTACCTTATGAATGCGACCGCGGTGGTGCACGAGCCCGGCAAGCGGATCGTCCGCTCGCGCGAGCGATCCCGCAAACCGGTGCGGCGCGCACTGATCTCGATCCACCGCTGGTCGGCGTTGATCCTCGGCACGGTCCTGATGGTCCAATCGACCTCGGGCGCGCTCCTGCTCTACCACGCCGAACTGTTCCGGGCCCAGCACGCCTCGTTCTATCGGCACACGGACGCGTCGCCGGTGATCGACACCGAGCAGGCCGTCGCGCTGGTGCGCGCGACCGATCCCGATTTCGCCGTCGGCTGGGTCGGCGTGGACGGCGGCGTGATCGCGATCGGAAACACGCAGTACACCGCCGCCTACTCCATCGATCCCGGTACCGGACGAATCAACGAGCGGGTGAACCTCACCGACGGTGTGCTGGGTTGGCTGGCCAATCTGCACAACTGCGCATTCGGCTGCGCGCGCTATTCCGGAGCGATACCGATCATGGAAAACCAAGCTCCCCTCATCGACATCAAGTGGGGCGCGGTGATCCTGGGCTCGCTCGGCACACTGTTGGTGGCGCTCGTGGTGTCCGGTGCGGTCATCTGGTGGCCGTCGCTCAGGCGGCTGCGCAACGGGTTCCGGGTCCGCCTGCGGAAGGGGCGCTTCGCCCGGGACCGCGACCTGCACGACGTCATCGGCGTTCTCGCCGTGCCGTTCTTGCTGGTGTGGGGCATCACCGGGACCACCATCGAATGGCCTGCCGTCCAGCGGGCCTGGCTCGTCGCAACCGGCGGCAACTCGACTCTGGAACGAACCGAGAGGACCTTCGAGCCGCGCTCGAGCGTGGCGGGCCGGGCTCCGCTATCCATCGGCGAGGCCGGTGCGATCGCGCAGCGCGCCGCGCCGGGCCGACTCGCCTACCTGCTGCTGCCCACCGACGCCGCCCCGTACTACCGCGCCGCCGTGGCCGGCGCCTACTCGCCCCGCGAGCATCGCCTCTTCTACAGCGGTGACGTCCTGGTCTATGTGAACGCCTACGACGGCGCAGACGTCAAGGTGGTCGACGCGAGCCACGACCGGCCGCTGGCGAACACCTTCTACGCCAAGGTCTTCGAACCCGCCCACTTCGGCTGGCTGGTGAACGGCTGGTGGCGACTGGTCTGGCTGGTCTTCGGCATGACTCCGCTCGCGCTCGCGGTCACCGGGCTGTCGACCTGGCTGTTCCGCCGCAGAACCGAACGCCGTCGCATCGGCGCGAGGGCGTAGCCGTCCCACGAGTCACGACGGGAAGTGGATCACTTGCCGGGCGAAGACCGTGTCGGGATCTGCGAGGTGATTCGCCGCCGCGACCACCCCCACCCTGGTGTCCAGGTCGGCGGGGCCGTACGCGTGGTGGCACATCGTCCGCAGCGTATCGCCGGCGACGGTGCGGCGGCAGTTGAGGCCGGGCACGATGAGTACGTGGCCGGGAGCCGGTTCGCTCCCGGAGGGCAGGTGGTTCGCCAGTTCGATCAGCAGGGCGAGGTGGTCGTCGCCGTACCAGCGTTCGGCCAGTACCGCGAGAGTCTCGCCTTCGACCACTGTGTGGTGGCCGACATCGGCCAGCTCCGGGATGTGCAGCCACGCACCTTGCTGTATCTCGCGTTGTGCCACACCGTTGACCACTTCCCAGATCAGCTGGACATGGGTGTCCTCGCTGCCGTAGTAGCGCTGGGTGATCTGCTTGCGCGCCGCGGTGGAGTCGGAGGTGGTGACGAGGTGCCGCCGTGTGATGTAGGGAAGCAGGAGCTGTTGCCCGACGTCGATCGAATTCGGATCGGCGAGATGGTTCTGGCGCGCGATCGCCGGGAACAGACTGCTGTCGCCGTACTCGCGATGCGCGATCGCGGAGAGAGTGTCGCCGGGTTGAACTTCGTATTTCTTCATCTTTTCCGCCTTTTCCGAGACTGCCGCCGGTGGGAGCGCGAATCCTGCGGGACGCGTCGCCGCCGTTGATCGGTTCCGGCCGACTCCGGACACCCACCGGTTACGAAGGGTTTCGCAGTACCGAATGCTCGTCGCGAATAGTCGCCTGAACGTGAGTAAGCGACTACTCGTTTTCGGGCGGGCGGCCCGCTGGTTTCTTCCGATGAGGCGTTCCAGGTAGAGGCGGCCGGCGATGTGGTCGGTCTCGTGCTGTAGGCAGCGGGCAAGATAGCCGGTGGCTTCGGGCCGCGGTTCCTGCCGCCGTTCCGTGCGGCCGCCGAACGCGACCGCTCGGCGCTGTCCTACCTGGTCCTGCGGCCCGATCTGGACACGACGTTGTCGCGTGCGCAGCATCGCGCCGGGCACGAACTGAAGGATGTCGAGGCGATCACCGGCCTGTACACCGCGTTCGCGGGCCTGGGAGAGCTCGAGGACCATGTGCCCGGCGCAACAACCGCCCGGCCGACCAGGCGATCGAGGCAGCGCGAGACAGCGGAGCCGATCGCGCCCCGGGCGGATCGGTCCGCGCACCACCGAGGATCGTCGCGGCGGGAGTCGCTGTCTACGTGAATGCGCGTAGGGGAAGCGCGATCGGCTGCGTCGGTGGTCGTAGCCGATCGCGCGCTCGCGCGGGAGCGCGGGAACTCAGGGATGCCGTACCCTCACGGCATGGTTCTGCGGGCGGTGTCGCGACGGCTGTCTGCTTGGATCTCGCGTCGGCCCGCCTGGTTCCCGGATGTTCTGCTGGCGCTGTTCGTCACCGTGATCCAGGTGCAGAGCGCCGCGATCCCGGTGCCGCTCGAGCCGGCCTACACACCGGTGTCGGGTTTCGGATACGCCCTGCTGATCGTCAGCGGCCTGGCCGTCGCCGCGCGTCGCAGCCGGCCGGTCGCGGTGTTCGTGGTCACGGGGCTGGCGAGTGTCTTCTATTTCGGTCTCGGCTTCCCCGACCGGCTTTCCTATCTGGGCCTCTTCGTCGCCCTGTACACCCTCGCCGCCTACGGCGACGGGCGGCGATCGCTGCTGGTCGCCGGTGCGGGCATCACGGTGCTCGCCCTCGGCTGGCTGATCGCCGCGGCGGACATCCAGCCACTGGTGGCCATCGGCTGGGTGTTCTTCCGGATCGGCGCGTCGGTGATCAGCACGATCCTCGGTGAGTCCGTCCGATCCCGCCGGGTCATCGCCGCCGATGCGCAACAGCGGGCGGAACTCGCCGAACGGTCCCGCGACGAGGAAGCCAGGGCGCGGGTCGACGCCGAACGGCTGCGGATCGCGCGCGAAGTCCACGACACCGTCGCCCACGCGATCGCCATCATCAACGTGCAGTCCGGCGTCACCGCCCACGTGCTCGACAAGCGACCGGAACAGGCCCGCGAAGCACTGCGCACCATTGAACAGACCAGTTCGCGGGCGCTGCGGGAGATGCGAGCCATTCTCGGCGTCCTGCGCGACGGCGACGAACGCGAGCCCTACCCCGGTCTCGGCCAGATCGATGAACTAGTCGGCAAGGCCCGCGACGCCGGGCTCGACATCGCGTTCGAGCAGACCACCCCGGTGACGCCGCTCCCCACCGCCGTGGGCAGCGCCGCGTACCGCATCGTGCAGGAATCGATCACCAACGTGATCCGGCACGTCGGCCCGACCAGGGTGACGGTGGCGCTCGAACCCGGCGTCGACGCCTTGCGGATACGGGTGATCGATGAGGGCCGCGCCGACGCCGCGCGCCTCCCTGCTCGCGCGGGCGGCTCGAACCCGACCGGCCGCGGCATCCTCGGGATGCGGGAACGCTGCCGGTTGCTCGGCGGTGAACTGGACGCGACGCCGCGTCCCGGCGGCGGGTTCGAGGTCACGGCCCGGCTGCCCCTGACCCCGGTGGGATCGCGCTTGTGAACTCGACGCCTCCGATCAAGGTTCTGCTCGCCGACGACGAACGCCTGGTCCGCTCCGGTTTCAAGGTCCTGCTCGATCTGGAGGACGACATCACGGTGGTCGGTGAAGCCACCACCGGCGCGGAAGCGGTCGAAATCGCCCGTGCCACTCGCCCCGACGTCGTCCTGATGGACATCCGCATGCCCCGACTGGACGGGATACGCGCCACCGCCCAGATCGCGCAGGCCACCGGGATGGAACGGGTCAAGGTGCTCATCCTCACCACCTACGACACCGACGAGAATGTCTTCGACGCCTTGCAGGCGGGCGCGAGCGGATTCTTGCTCAAAGACGCGGGCCCCGCCGAACTCCTGCACGCCATCCGAGTGATCGCCGCCGGTGACGCGTTGCTCGCACCTCGGATCACCCGCCGCCTGATCAGCCAGTTCACCGCGCAGCGCAGGGCGGCCAAGTCGGCCGAGGACCGGCTCGCCGTGCTGACCGACCGGGAGCGCGAAGTGCTGGCCCTGGTGGGGCAGGGCATGAGCAATGACGAGATCGGCGCCGCGCTGTTTCTCAGTCCCGCCACCGCGCGCACCCATGTCAGCCGCGCGATGGTGAAACTGGGTGCGCGCGACCGCGCGCAGCTGGTCGTGATCGCCTACCAGACCGGGCTGAGCGATCCCACCCCGTAGCGATCGGGTTCCTCCACGTCCTGATGCCGGTGCGGCCCTTTGGGCAACGAGCGACGCGCGGACGAGATCTTCGCAATACGTTGGGGTGGTTGTCGCGGTAGGTCGTTGCCGCGGTGAGTGATTCGTGAACCGGATGCGCGACCGGCTACGACGATCGACGCAGCCGATCGCGACTCGCGTACGCGTATTCACGTAGACAGCGCCTCCCGTCGCCGGAAGCCGAGCATGCCCGGCGAGCGCGACGATCGACGGCATGATCTTGGATACCGAACTCGAAGCAGCTGTCTCGTTCTTCCCCCCGGCCGACCTGAGCGACCCCGTCACCGCCCGCAAACGCCTCGCCGAGTTGGCCGCCGCGATCCCGGTACCGGCCACCGCGCACCTGCACATCGAAGATCGAACGGTGCCCGGCGACGTCGAGGTGCCGATACGGATCTATCGGCCACGCGGGGCGCGAGGCGCGATGATCTGGCTGCACGGCGGCGGATTCGTCATGGGCGATCTGAACACCGAACATCCGTGGGCCGCGATGCTCGCCGAGAATTCCGGCGCGACGGTGATCTCGGTGGGCTTCCGCCTGGCGCCGGAACATCCGTTCCCCGCCGCTCACGACGACGTATACGCGGTGCTGGCCTGGACGGCCGAGCACGCGGCCGAACTCGGCATCGACCCGGCGCGCATCGCGATCGGAGGCCACAGCGCCGGCGCGGGACTCGCGGCCGCGGTGGCGTTGCGGGCGCGTGACCAGCAAGGGCCGCCGATCCGATTCCAGCTGCTCAACCAACCCGCCCTCGATGACCGGCAGCAGGCATGGTCGGCGCGCAACTTCACCGATACGCCCTTCGTGACGCGGGCGAAGGTGGCTCAGATGTGGCAGCACTACCTGGGTTCCACGCCTGCCACACCGTACGCCGCGCCTGCGCGGGCCACGGATCTGTCCGGTCTGCCACCCGCCTACATCGCTACCGCCGAGTTCTGCCCGAACCGCGACGAAGACATCGACTACGCGCTGCGCCTGCTGCAGGCGGGCGTGCCGGTCGAGCTGCACCAGTGGCCCGGCACATTCCACGGGTCGCAGGCGATCCTGTCCGCCGAGGTGTCCCAGCGCCAGAGCGCCGAACTCGCCGCTGTCCTGCGCCGCGCCCTGGCCGGGGAGACGTCGACCGGCTCGCAAAAGCATTCAGCCGCAGAGTGATCGACGAAGGCCGGAGAACGATGAGCACCATCGACCTCGCCGAGGCGAGGAAGCAGTCCACCCCACCCCTATCGGAGGCCGAACCCTCCGCGCAGCGGAGCGCGACGGAGTTGCTGCGCCCTTACCTGGGTGGTTTCGCCGCCGTCGTCGTCCTGCAGATCGTCGGCGCCGTCGCTGGTCTGGCGCCGCTGCTCGCGGTGGTCGAACTGGGGCGAACGCTGTTGTCGCCGAACCCGATCGATCACGGTCAGGTCCGGATGATCGTGCTCGCGGGTGCGGCCGGGCTGTTCGTCCGGCTGCTGTGCACGGCCGCGTCGTCCGGACTCGGGCATCTTCTCGACGGCCGGGTGCAGCTGTCGTTGCGCAGGCAACTGGCCGCACGACTGGGGCGGGTCCCGATCGGATGGTTCTCCGGCCGCCGCACCGGCGAGTTGGCGACTATCGTGGGCAAGGACGTCGATGCCGTGCACCCGCTCATCGCACACACCCCTGGCGAGCTGGTCGCGGCCTTCGTCGTGCCGCTGGTGTCGCTGATCTACTTGTTCACCGTCGACTGGCGCCTGACCTTGATCACGCTGATACCGGTGGTGCTGGCAGTCGCGCTGGTCCCCCTCATGATGACCCCCGCCCGGCTGCGCACACAGCAGGAGTTCGACGCGGGGATGGGCCGGATCGCGAATGCGACCGTCGAATTCGTGCAGGGCATCTCGGTGGTCAAGGCGTTCGGCTCCGGCGAGCGTGCCCACCGGAGATTCCGCACGGCCACAGACGATTTCGCGGACGCTTTTTTGCGCATGGTGCACGGTCTCGCTGGAATCGGCGCGGCGATGCAGGTGATGCTGTCGCCGCCGTTCGTGCTGCTGGTCGTGCTGATCGGCGGCACCGTCCTGATCATGGGCGGATCCCTGGCTCCGGCGGATCTCCTGCCGTTCCTCTTGCTGGGACTCGGCCTGACCGCCCCGGTCGCGGCGCTGGGTCACGGCTTCGACGATCTGCAGGCCGCGCGGCGCGCGGTCGGCCGGATCCGGGACGTGCTCGCGGTGCCGTCGTTACCGGAGCCCGCGCTCCCGGTCGCACCGCAAGGGCACCGGGTGGAGCTGCGTGAGGTCCGATTCGGCTACGACGCCGATCACGAGGTGCTGCGCGGGATCGACCTGGTGCTCGAGCCGGGTACGGTCACCGCCATCGTCGGGCCGTCGGGAAGCGGGAAATCCACCCTGGTGCAGCTGTTGCCCCGATTCTTCGACCCGACCCACGGTTCGGTCCGGCTGGGCGGTGTCGACCTGCGCCAACTCGGCAGCCGGGAGCTCTACCGGATGGTCTCCTTCGTCTTCCAGGACGTTCGCCTGCTGCGCGCGTCGGTCGCGGACAACATCGCGCTGGCGGTACCCCGGGCCGAC
Source organism: Nocardia arthritidis NBRC 100137 (assembly GCF_001612765.1). Taxonomy (GTDB): domain Bacteria; phylum Actinomycetota; class Actinomycetes; order Mycobacteriales; family Mycobacteriaceae; genus Nocardia; species Nocardia arthritidis. The sequence continues at coordinate 185,015 of NZ_BDBB01000009.1, read as the reverse complement.
CTCGACGACGTGGTGCGCGCGGCCCGGCTGGCGAACATCCACGACCGGATTCTCGAGCTGCCGCGCGGCTACGACACGGTGCTCGGCGCCGATGCCGGATTGTCCGGCGGTGAGGCGCAGCGGATCTCGATCGCCCGCGCGCTGCTGGCCGACGCACCCGTTCTCGTGCTCGACGAGGCGACCGCCTTCGCCGACCCGCAGACCGAACAGGCCGTGCGCCGAGCCATGACGACACTGAAGGGCGATCGGACGATCCTGGTCATCGCGCATCGTCTCGAGACCGTCGCCGACGCCGACACCGTCGTGATGTTGGAGAACGGATCGGTCGTCGAACGCGGCACGCCCGCCGAACTGCTGGCACAGAACGGGAAGTACGCCGAATTCCGGCGATCACACCGAGCCGCGCGCACCGATGCGGTCGAAACCCTCGGCGGCGTGCTACAGCGCGAGCTCGGGCCACCGAGCAGGCAGTGGAACGCGACCAACCGGCGGCCCGCGGACGTCGCCGATCAGACATCGCAAGGAGGCGAGCCCCGATGATTCGCATGCTGCTGCGCGTGCTGGGACGCGAGTACGCGCGGCCCGTACGTCGCACCGTGGCCATGATGACGGCCACCTCGATAGCGGAAGGCCTGTCCTACGCACTTCTGGTTCCGCTGTTGCGGGCGCTGTTCGGCGACACGCCCACGGACGCCTGGCCCTGGCTGATCGCCTTCGGCGCGGCGATCGCGGGCTATGCGGCGCTGCGCTATCGCAGCGATCTGTCCGGATTCCTGGTCGGGACCACGCTGCTGCGCGGTGTCTATCGCCGATTCGGCGATCGCCTGGCCCGATTGCCCCTCGGCTGGTTCACCGCCCGCCGCGTCGGTGAGGTTTCGGTACTCGCGAGCGAGGGTGTGCTGCAGGCGATGAGCGTGATCGCGCATCTGCTCGCACCGATGATCTCCGCGAGTGTGACGCCGCTGACGATCGTCGCCGTGATGCTCGCCTACGACTGGCGCATGGGGCTGGCCGCGCTGGCCGCCGTGCCGGTCGTGGCGGTGATCCAGCTCTGGACGGGACACTCGATGGCCGCCGCGGATGCCGAACGGACCGAACGCGTGAAGGAGGCGACGGGGAGAGTCATCGAATTCCTTCAGGCGCAGCCGGTCCTGCGCGCCGGCGGCCGGACTACCGAACGATTCCGGATGCTCGACGATTCGTTGTCGGCGCTCGAACGCGCCTCCCGCCGCGCCATGCTGTCAGCTCTGCCCGGCATCGTCGGCCTGACGCTCACGGTCCAAGCGATGTTCACCGCGCTGCTGGCCCTCGGCGCCTACCTGGCGCTCGGCGGCCACATCGGTGCGGCGGAGATCCTGACCATCCTGGTGCTGGCCGCCCGCTGCGCGGATCCGCTGCTGTCGCTGTCGGAGATCGGCGGCAAACTTCGCGGCGCGCGGTCCGTGCTGGCCGGTCTCGACACGGTGTTGCGCACCGAGTCGCTGCCGGAACCGCGCAGGCCGATCCCGCCGACCGGCCACGACCTGGCGTTCGACTCCGTCGTCTTCCGGCACGGCGGCCGCACCGTGATCGACGAGGTGTCGCTGTCGGTACCCGAGGGACAGCGGGTCGCGATCGTCGGACCATCCGGTGCGGGCAAGAGCACACTGCTGCAATTGCTCGCACGGTTCTACGACGTGGACGACGGCACGGTGCGCGTAGGAGGCGTCGACGTGCGCGCGATCGGCACCGACGTGCTGATGCGGCGGTTCGCCATCGTCTTCCAGGACGTCTATCTCTTCGACGGCACCATCGAGGAGAACGTGCGCCTCGGCCGTCCCGACGCCGACGACGCCGAGGTGCGGGCCGCGGCGACCGCCGCCCGGCTGGACGAGGTGATCGAGCGGCTGCCCGGCGGCTGGGCGACGAATGTCGGCGAGGGCGGCGCGCTGCTGTCCGGCGGTGAGCGGCAACGGGTTTCGATCGCACGAGCGTTGCTGAAGAACGCGCCCATCGTGCTGCTGGACGAGGTGACCTCCGCGCTGGACCCGGTGAACGAGGCGGCTGTGCACGACGGTATCGAGCGCCTGATGGCGGGCCGGACGGTGGTGCTGGTCGCGCACCGGCTGCGGACCGTCCAACGCGCCGATCACATCGTCTTCCTGGACAACGGCCGGATCGTCGAAGAGGGCAGTCACGACCAGTTGGTGCGCCGGGGTGGCCGGTACGCCGACTTCTGGGCGATATCCATGGCAACGGCAGCGAGCGAATGAGCCGGGATGTCGTCACCGCGGCCGGGATCAGCGGCGGTGACGACATCCCGGCTCCACTCCGGGCGGCCCGGTCACGCGGTCGGCGGTGCGGCCGGGCCACGCGTGCGCTTCGCCCAGCGGCGCAATCCGCCCGGCCTGCGCAGCATCAGGACGCCGATGGCGGCGACGGCGATGCCGCGCGGCGCCTCGTAGATGAATCCGGACAGCCCCTGGGTGGCGGGGATGGGGAGGAAGAAGCCGGCCATGCCGAGCAGGGTGAGCACCGCGATCCAGCGCGGAACCGCTTGGTGGCGCAGCAAACTCGCGCCCAGCAGGCCCATCCCGGCGAGCATCACCAGACCGCCGATCGAGTTGAACAGCGCGAACGCGGTCGTGTCGATCATGTTGTCGTCGCCCGCGATCAGGTGCGCGGTCGCGGGATCGGATGCGAAAGGGTAGGCGACGAACAGTTCGACGGTGAGATGTCCGGTCGCGGTGACGATATTGCCGAGCAGGTAGGCGACCGTGCCGACGAACCCGATCGCGCCCAGTCGCGGCCGCAGCCACGCGTACATACCGGGCAGGCCGAACACCAGCAGGACGGTTCCGATACCGAGCAGGATCTGCGCGATCGGTGTGCCCGGACTGGTGAGCGCTTCGACCGAATGGCCCTTGCCCGCGACGATCGGGTGCAGTGAGCCGCCCGCGATGCACAGGGCGCCGCCGATGGTCAGCGCGGCGCCGCACATCCGCGTTACAGTCTCGCGAGAGGGGCCGCCGACGGTCCCATCGTCGCCGGTGGCCGGGGTTGGCAGGAGTGCTTGGGTGTGTGTCATGAGCCAAGAGTCGACGAGGGCGCTGGTGTGACGCTGGTGCGCGGCGGGTCCGGCGACGACTCACCCGCCATCGCGGTGCTCGGTCCGCTGGAGGTGCGCGGCCCGGACGGCGCCCGCATCGCCATCCCGGCGCGCAAACACGCCGATCTCCTGGTCATCCTCGCGGCCGAGCGCACCGCCCGCAGCGCGCACTATCTGTGCGAATTGCTCTGGCGCGGAAGGCCGCCCGACAGCGCCCTGGTCACCCTCCAGGGTTATGTGTCACGGTTGCGCCGGGCGCTGCGGCCACTGCCCGACGTCCGGATCGAGACCGGCCCCAACGGCTACGCGCTGCGGTGCGGCGGTTCGGGCACCGACCTCGACCTGCTCGACGTGCTGTCCAGGGACGCCAGGGCGGCACACGCCGATGGCGACGTCGGACGCACCGTGGATCTGCTCGAGCGCGCGTTGCGCCTGTGGCGCGGCGACGCGCTGCCGGATGTCGGCGACATCGCCGAACTCGCTCCCGAGCGCGCGCGTTTGGACGAGTTGCGATCGGAACTGGTCGAGTTGTGCGCCGAGGGATTGATCGTGCTGGGCCGGGCCGGGCGCGCGGTCACCCTACTCACCGACGAACGCGAGCGGTATCCGCATCGGGAAGGCACGGCTCGGCTGCTGGCGCTGGCGCTGCGCGACTGCGGACGGATCTCGGAGGCGCTCGACGTGCTCACCCGGTTGCGGCGCGAGCTGCGCGAAGAGTTCGGGCTCGATCCCGCGCCCGACACCACCCGGATCGAGCACGAGATCCGCCACCCGCCGACGCTCTCGCCGCCGGGGCGCTCGGCCCTCGTCGGACGTGACGACATCGCCGCAGTCCTCGACCGCGCCCGAGACCGGTCACAGCGGGGATTGACCGTCGTGACGGTGCGCGGCGCACCGGGCATCGGCAAGACGGCCGTCGTCGAGGACACCGTGCGACGCCACGGCGACGCGGCCTTCTTCACCGCGGGCAGCAGCGGGGTGGGTTCCCCGGCTCTGGCGACGCTCACGCCGTGGCTGGATCAGGCGACGCTGGCCGGGCGCGCGGTCCCTGACATCCCGACACCGCGCGCGCTCGCCACGCTCTTCGCGGAGGTGATACGGGAGACCGGCCGGATGGTCGCGATCATCGACGACGTGCAGTGGGCCGACCCCGACTCGGTGCGGATGATCGCGGCCGCGATGCGGGTACTGCGCGCTCATCCGGTCTTGCTGTTGCTCACGGTGCGGCCCGAGCCGCTCCCGGCCGAGGTGGACGCCGCGGTGCGGTTGCTGCGCTCCGCGGGCGCCCACGTCGCGGTGGACCTGCCGCCGTTGTCGGACGCCGCGGTGGACGAATTGGTGCGCGCCGACGCGAGTTCGGCGGGTCCGCGGGCGCGTGCCCAGATCGTCCAGGTGAGCGGCGGCAGCCCGTTCGTCGCGGCGCAACTGTGCGATCTCGTCCGGACCGGTCGCCGGTTGGATGTCGGTGGCGCGGCGACCGAGATCACGGCGGCGAAGCTGGGCGCCGTTTCGCCTGCGGCACGGGCGCTCGCCGAGGTGCTGGCCGTCATCGGCCCGCACGCCCCGGTCGGATTGGCCGCTGCCGCCGACGGCGCGCCGCGTTTCGACGACCGGATCGGCGAACTCGTCGCCGCGCGAGTCGTGTCGGTCGAGGGCGGCGCCGTCGCCTTCGGGCACGAACTCGTGCGCGCCGCCGTGCTGGCCACCATCGGCGAGGTACGAACCGCCCTGCTGCACAAACGGATCGCGGACGCGCTGGCCGACCTGCGGCCCGATGCGCTCGCCGCGTGGGCATTGCACCGCAGCGCCGCCGCGCTCGATTCGCTGGATCCCGCCGCGGCGCAGGCCTGTGCCGCCGCGGCGCGAGACGCACTGCGGCGCGACGCGGCTACCGAATGCGCGGAACTCGCCGCGCGCGGGGCCCGGCACGCGGGCTCCGGCGACGTGGAACTGGCCATCGAATTGGATCGGCTCGCCGGACAGGCGCGTAACCGCCTCGGTCACTTCGACGCGGCTGCCGCGTGTTTCGACCGGGCCGGGCGGCGATGCGGCGAGCGCGGCGACTGGGCCGGGCTGGCGCGAACCGCGCTGCTGGCCGCACCCCGCGGCGTCGCCGGGTACTTCTCCGGCTACGGTGTGGTGCAAGCCGGTTCGTCGGGGCTGCGAGCACAGGCATTAGCCCATCGCCTCGATCTCGACGCCGATCTGGTCGCCGAGGTGGAAGCGATCGAGGCCGCCGACCGTGCGATTCACGGTTTCGCGGGCGATCTCGACGTCCTGGCCGACGCGCGGGCACGCAGCGCACCGGGCAGCCGGTCGTGGCCGCAGGTGCTGCTGGCCGAGTTCGTGTGCACCTGGGACCCGACGACCGTCGCCGACCGGCGCGAGATCGCCGAGGAATTGGAAGAACTCGCGGGCCACGACCGCGCGGCGCGGGCGACGGCGGTCCACCTGCGCCGTGTCTGTGCCCTCGAAGCTGGCGATATGCGACTGGTCCGCAGACTGTCGGCCGAATTCGCCCGGCTCGCTTCCGGCGGCGGCGCCGACCTCGCGGCGACTCAGCTGTGGTGGCAGGTGATGCTCGCCGTGCTGCGTGGCGACTACCAGCGGTCCCGGGTGCTGATGACGAATTTCGCCGCCGATCTGGGGACGGTCGACGATCAGGCCCGGTTGCTCGCCGAGGCCTCGGTGCTGACGAGCAGTTCGATCGAACTGTGGCACCGGGGACGCCTCGCCGAGGTGCTGGCCGAAGCCGACCGCATGGCCGAGGACTTCGACGAGGACTTCGCGCTGGTGGTCGCGATGGCCGCGGCGGAGATGGGTGACCACGACCGGGCGATGTCGTCGATCGAGTCGGTTGTCGCCCTGCCGGGGAGGTGGCACGGCCCGCGGGTCGTGGTGCGGGTGCCGCTGTTGCTCGAGGCGCTGCTCGCGGTGGGGCAGCGCGCGCCGCGGTGGCGCGACCGGGTGGCCGAGCTCGCCGCCGAACTCGAGCCGCTGACCCAGGGCTGGGGTGAGACGCTGCTCGTGCAATGGCCCGGACTGGTGTGCCTCGGGCCGTCCGGGCTCTATCGCGGTACCGCGCGCGGAATCCTCGGTCTCCCCGGCGCGCACGACGAGGTGGTCGCGGCGCGGCACCGGGCGCGCGTACTCGGCGCACGGCCCTATGAGTCGCGCGCCGAGGACCGGCTGACCCGTTGGCCGTTCGCCTGAGCGCCACGACTCCTGCGCGAGGCGCCGTTCGGTGGCGTGACGGTATTCAGTGAGCTTCTCGGATCCAATCTCGGTAGTGCGTCGATGCCAGGTGCGCGTCCGGCCCCGCGGTGAGCACATCGCCGGTGACGGCGGCGAACATGCCTGCGGTGTCATCGGTGACCACGGTCCGGTCGTCGTGCTGGGCGGCCAGGGTGAGCCTGCCGAGTTCGTCGAGGGTGAAGACGTCCGGACCCGCGACGTTACGAATTCCCAGCAGAGGCTCGCCGGTGGAGACCTCGACGACCGCGTCGACGACGTCCGCGGCGGCGATCGGCTGAATCGGGGTGGCGGGCATGCGGACGGTGTCGCCGTCGGCGGTCCAGGACAGCACCGCGTCCATGAACTCGAAGAACTGGGTGACGCGAACGATCGAGTACGGCGTCGGCCCCTGCCGGAGCAGCTCCTCCTGCAGGGTCTTGGCCCGGTAGTAGTCCAGCTGGGGCACCTGGTCGACTCCCACGATCGAGAGGACGACCTGATGGCGGACACCAGCGGCCGCTCCGGCGGCGAGCAGGTTGTCCATGGAGGTGCGGAAGAAATCCGAGGACGCCTCGTCGAAGGTCGGCGAGTTCGCCAGGTCGATCACGACTTCGGCACCCTCCACGGCCTGGTCCAGGCCCTTTCCCGTGATCAGGTCGACACCGGTGGACACCGCCGCGGCGACGGCCTCGTGCCCGGCAGCCGTGAGCTTCCGAACCACCTGCGAGCCGATCCGCCCGGTTCCGCCGATCACTGTGAGCTTCATGGTCCCCAACTTCCCGTCGTGCCACCGGACATTCCGGCGGTTCATGGCGGGTGGCCGTGCGCCACGAGCAGTCGACCGACCGTCCGCGGTCGAAGCATTCCACCGGCCAACCGGCGGCAGGGCGGCTTTGCCGACCCACACGACAGAACCGTTATCGGTTCGTTCCGCTCGAGAGACCGGAAAGCCGGTGCGCCCCGTCCTGTCGTCAGCGGCACAGGGCGGTTTCGCGCTGCAAACGGGAAAGCTTCTCGGGATTGCGCACGGCGTAGAGCCCGGTCACGAGTCCGTCGTCGATGCGCAGCGCCAAAACGGTGTCGATCTCGCCGTCCTGGCGGATTATCAGCGCGGGATAGCCGTTGACCTGCGCAGGCTGCCTTGCCGACGCGGCGAACCTGCCCAATCCGCCAGCCAGTACGCCGGCCACCCTGTCGGCTCCCACGACGGGCGACAGCGTGGCCTGCACGACGCCGCCGCCGTCACCGAGCAGGACGACATCCGGTGCGAGGATGTCGAGCAGGTTCCGCAGATCGCCCGTTTCGATCGCGCGCTGGAACGCCTCGAGCGCGTTCTGCGTCTCGGCCGCCGACACGACTCCGCGCGGTCGGCGTGCGGCGACGTGCGCCCGCGCCCGGTACGCGAGCTGGCGGACCGCGGCCGGGCTCTTGTCGACGGCCTCGGCGATCTCGTCGTAGGCCAGATCGAACACCTCGCGCAGGACGAACACCGCCCGCTCGATCGGCGTCAAGGTCTCCAGTACCAGCAGCATCGCCATCGACACGCTGTCGGCCAGTTCGACATCCTCGGCCACATCGGGTGCGGTGAGCAGCGGCTCGGGCAGCCACGGGCCGACGTAGGACTCCTTGCGCCTGCCGAGCGCGCGCAGCCGGTCGAGGGCCTGGCGGGTGACGATCCGGACCAGGTACGCGCGCTGATCCTGGACGATGCCGAGATCGACGCCCGCCCACCGCAGCCAGGTCTCCTGGAGGACGTCCTCGGCGTCGGCGGCGGAGCCGAGCATCTCGTAGGCGACGGTGAACAGCAGGTTCCGATGGGCGACGAACGCCTCGGTGGCGGGGGCGGGGCGGTCGTCGGCCCCGCCGGGCGTGCGCTGCGATGTACCGGCCATGGTGTGGCTCCTGTTTCTCTCGACTGGCTCACTCACCAGACGCCTGGCCTCGCCGTTTCGTAACACAGGGGAGTGGTGGCGCACGTCACATCAGTGCGTGGTCGCAAGTTCCGGGTGAGCCGCGGCGGCGCGCACCTCGGGCGAGGCCGGTTCCCACGAATGCGCGGCCTCGGCGACCATCGACGCCGAGCCGGAGAGCGTCGCGGCGACTGTTTTGGCCACCGCCACCGCGATATTGGCCCCGGAGGCGACGATCACGGTGCGTGTGCTCTCCCCGCCGGACGCGGGCGAGGATTTCTCGTCGTGGAAAGCGTTGGCTCGCTCCATCTACGCCAGTGTGGCATGAACCGCGCGGATCGTCGGGGGGCGCGCAGCGCGGTGGCGGGATCCGCAGAGCGTACGGCGCTCGGCTCCCTGATCCTGCGTGTCGGTGCGTGCCGTTAATCTGCTGGCATGGCCGGACCGGACGCGGCGCTGCGCCGACTGACGCGCGAGGCGCGAAAACTGCTGCAGCCTTATGGCTTCGAAGGGCCGGAGGCCGTGTGGCTCCGGATCGCGCCGGGCGGAGTGGCCTCGGTCGGCCGCACCAGGACCGTGCGTACCTGGACCGGCGGCCGGCAGGAGTTGAAGTTCGGCTTGAACCCGAGTGCTACACCCACCGCCTGGTGGGAGTTCTGTAACTGGCGTAACGCGCAGCAGGGTCTCCCACTCGCGCCGCTCGAGCAGGCGACCGGCCCCGGTCTGATCGACGACCACGGTATGTCGGACGACTCGACCGAGTTGTGGTCCCTCCAGGCCGATCCGGCACAACCGGGCCAGGTGCTGCAAGCAGACGTCGACGCCATCCGCGCCGAACTGCCCCGGCGCGTGCACGCCTGCGCGCGCCGCGCGCTGCGCCTGCTGGAACCGGGCCGGTACCTCGACGAACTGCTTGCCCTCCCGGACCCGCAGATCGGAGCCTTGGAGGCCATCGTCGTCCTGCTCGCCGACCGCGGTCCCGGACCGCAATTGGACAAAGCGTTCATCCAATTCCGGTCGTGCTTCGCGGACGGAGACGAGGCGGCCTACGCGGAGAACGTCATCGCGTACGCCCGAGGCCGCGCGGCTCAGATCACGGAGCGCTGGTAGGTCGAGAGCAAGGACGGCCGGTCGCGGGCCAACTTGGAGCGAACCCTGGGCGGTGACCGGTGCCGGGAATTAGAGTTATCGGCTATGGGTGGTAGGCATCGGAAAGATCGGGGGCGGAGCAGCATCGACTTCGCGGCGGTCGCCCGTGTCGTCGCCGCGGCACGGCGTGATCCGGAAATCCCGACCGCGCGCGAAGGATTCGCTGTTCGTGCGCTGGCTGCGCAGCCGCAGGTACCGGGGTGGATCGTGTGGCTGTACGAGCACGCCGGCGAGCAGCTGGCGCGGCTGGAGTACCAGACGCATTACCCGCTGGACTACGGCGGCCCGGGAGCTCGCACGAGCGAGGAGTGGCTGATCACCCAGCGCGCCTATCTCGCCGAGCGCTCGGCTCGCGCGGTCGAGCGCGCCCGCCGCTTCCACGGTGACCGTCCCGGCGTGGTCTACGCCCACGGACCGGAATTGCCCGATGACGAGGATTTCTACGATGCCCTCGAATCGGGCAGGGAATGGACCGGACATTGGTATTCCCGCGACCCGGTCGAGGCGTGGGACTGTCCGGGAGTGCCGGCCTGACCGGATCGGTACAGGCCGAGCCCACATGAGCCCCTTGCGGGGCCCCGGGGGGTGGAGGGCGCCCACCCCCCGGGTGGGTGGGGCGCCCTCAGGGGGTGGACACCCGCATCCCAATGGGACCGTAGCGGCTCGCGGGCCGGCTCCGAGGCAATTCGACGGCAGCATCGAGCGGCTACGAGATTGTCCTCCCCTGATCGCACGAGCGCAGGTCGCCACCGCCTGCGGTAGCGAGCTTGCGCCGGGGATCGCCTCAGCTCAGCGGTTCATTGGCTCCATCCTCTCGGTCGATGGCACCGCAGTGCCACTGATGCACAACCAGACGTTGTGTCCGCCGAGCGCCCGTTTGTTTGATTCCATTGTGCGCGAACTATTTTCATACATCGGTCGCCGTGAGCGATTCGAATGAGGTGGTGACGTCGGGTGACCCGGGTGGCAAGTGGGGCCGCCCTTGGGTCGGGCCGAGGTGGGTTACTGGGCCCGATGCTGACAGTGGTGGCGGATGCGATGAGCTACCTGCTGTCGGCGGTGGCCATCGGTGCGATCGGTGGCGGCGAATCCCGGCCCCGCACGATTGATGATGACCAATTCGGTTCTCTTTTCTGATCAGGAATCGAGAAGCGCCGGTCACCGATCAGTAGTTAGCGTCATCGCCATGGATACCACCACCGAGCAGCCCACCATCGACTCCGTCATTCTCGAGATGCCCGATCCCGCGACCGGCGCGAACTTCTACGCCGCCGCGTTCGATCTCGGCGACAAGGTACGCGTGCGCGCCTCGGAGGCGCCGACGAACGGGTTCCGCGGCTTCATCCTCTCGCTCGTGGTGTCGCAGCCGAGCACCGTCGACAGCCTCGTCGGAACCGCGCTCGACGCGGGAGCGACGACCCTGAAGCCGGCCAAGAAGGGCTTCTGGGGGTACGGCGGCGTCATCCAGGCTCCGGACGGGGCGATCTGGAAAATCGCGACGTCGTCGAAGAAGGACACCGGCCCGGCCACCCGGGAGATCGACGATTTCGTGATTCTGCTCGGGGTCGACAACGTCAAGGCGACCAAGCAGTTCTACGTCGATCGTGGCCTGACCGTGGCGAAGAGCTTCGGTAGCAAGTACGTCGAGTTCGATGCCCCGTCGTCGTCGGTCAAGCTGGCGCTCTACGGGCGTCGTGCCGCCGCCAAGGATGCCGGCGTCTCCCCGGAGGGCGCCGGGTCGCACCGGATCGCCATCGGCAGCGATATCGGGCCTTTCGCCGACCCCGACGGGTTCGCGTGGGAGGCCGGGGCCTGAGCGCGAGCGATGCTGTGCGCGCGTTTCGGGAGGACGTCGAGAACGTTCAGCGGAAAAACGTTCCCCACGCTCGGTAGCGGTGCGCGGAGATGGCGGTGCGCGGCTGCGCGGCCAGCGCCCCGGGGGTGACCTGCGCGAAGCTCGACACGTCCCGCGACAGGTGGGACTGGTCGGTGTAGCCGCAGATCGCGGCGACCTCGGCGGCGGGGCGGCCGGCCACCAGCCCTTCCACGGCATGACGGAATCGGACCAGCATCGCGGCACGTTTAGGAGTCAGGCCGATCTGGGACTCGAACCTCGACCACAGCCGCTTGCGGCTCCATCCGCACGATGCGGCGAGTTCGCCGACCTTGACCTGTCCGCGGCCGGCGAGGATGCGATCCCAGCCGGCCACCACTTCCGGATCCGGTGTCCGTGCCGGGTCGGCACACCGCAGCAGAAACGATCGCGTCAGCGCGAAGCGCTGTTCCCATGTCGCCGCGTGCGCGAGTTGCTCGCGCAGCCACTGCGCCCGAGGTCCGAAGAGGTCCTCCACGCCGACGACCGCCGTGCGGCCCAGCTCCGCCGGTGCGATATCCAGCAACGAATAGGCGCGCGCCGGTGACAACCGCACCTCGACACACTCGACCCGCTCACCGCGGATATGCATCGTGCCGGGCGGATACCCCGAAACGAAGCCGGCGAATGTCTGTCTGCCTGCGTTGCTCTCGATGACCAGTTCGTTGCCGCCGAACTCGAACAGCACCGTGACCGCCGGTATCCCGGTGACCCGCAGGTCCAGCTCGCCGCCCCCGCGATCACGGAACCCGATCATCGCCGCCCCGCCTGCGGTCGCACGCCCGAAATCCCACCCGGCACCACGATCCCGCTCGACCCCGACCACTGCCACCCACCCAGGTTAACCAGTGGGTCGATGAAGATCGGTGCTGCCGGTTCCCAGGTCGACTCGGTCGGTGGGCGGGTCTGGCAGTCTTCGCTGCGACGGAATGGGCGCGTGCGCGGTTCGCGCAGCAGATGTTGCAGTCGGTTGCTCGTCCGAACCGTGTGGCGGAGGTCATCGAAGAGATCGTCGGTGAGCGTATCGAAGTGGGGCCGGTTCATGCCGGTCCCGGCGGGCTGGTCTGTGTCACCGCGACCGGTCGGCCCGGGAAGGTCCGGGCCGAAGTGTGTGACGGCGAGGATTGGGACGTCGCCGTGGAGGTGCCGATCACGCTTCGGCTGCGGGCGGACTTCGCCGGAGTCATCGGGAGGTTCGCCGCCGCGGTGCGGGTGCGCATGCGAGTGGAACTGGCGCTGGAGGACCCGTGCGCGGTGTTCGTCCGTACCGAAGAGGTAGGCGAGGAACAGGTGGATATCAGGGTCCGCGCGGTGGATGCCCCGGCCCGGCTCCTCGGTCGGCTCGGTGACGTGCGTTCCCTGCTCGTCGAGCATGTCGTCGCCTACATCGGGGATCTCCTGACGAGCCCGGAGATCCGCGAGGTGCGGCGCATCGATGTCGCGCGAGTCATCGAGCGTGCGTGGGAGGCGGGACTGATCATCAACCCGGTAGCTCGGCCGATGCCCCGCAGCGCCTGAGTCCTCAGCACCTGTTCGTAGCGGTCAGCGTCGCCAGAACACGTGGTGCACCACTCCGCTCGGGCTCTGGATCCGCTCCAGGTGAAACCGGTCGACGAGTTCGTCGGGGCTCGCCCACAGCCTTTCGCCGCGTCCGAGTTCTACCGGCGCGACAGCGATATGCATCGTGTCGATGAGATCGGCGTCGAGGAACTCCCGGACGACGGCGACACCGCCGCCGATGCGCACATCCTTTCCCTCGGCGGCATCGAATGCCTGGGCCAGCGCGTCCTTCGGAGTCGCGTCGAGGAAATGGAACGTGGTGTCTCCCAGCGTGATCGACGGTCGCGGATAATGGGTGAGGACGAACACCGGCGTATGGAACGGTGGTTCGTCCCCCCACCATCCTTGCCAGTCGTAGTTCTCCCATGGTCCGCGCTGCGGGCCGAATTTGTTGCGCCCCATGATCTCGGCGCCGATGTTGTTGTGGTAGTCGCGGGTGAAGTAGTCGTCGAGACCGTAGCTGCCGCCCGGATCGGTGCGGTTGGGCCAGTGCGCGGTGGCGCCCGCCCATGACCAGAGCGGCCCCGGATCGGCGTGGCCGAACGGGCGATCCAGGCTTTGTCCTTCCCCTGATCCGTAGCCATCGCTGGACACGTTGAAGTTCTGAACGCGGACCAACTGTGCCATTGGCGCTCCCATCTGGTTGCAATCTGCAATCAGGGAGAATCTAGCCGCACTGATCTCATATTGCAACCAGACGCTCGGTGCTGCGAGTTCCAGGGGCGTCGAGAGGCCGCTGGCGGCGGTATATACCGGCGCTCGACGACCGTCCGGGAAAAGCTCTGCGACACAGCCGATCCGGCTTGCCGGAGGGGAAGAACGCCAGGCCCCGTTTCCATCTCGTTCACGTGGGTAGCTCGGACTGGGAACGCGCGTAAGTTTGCGTGGGTCCTGGACTTCGGTGGTGGGAGGCGATGCGTATGCCGGGTTCGCCGGCTGTGGGTGCGGCTCGGGCCGGGTCGCGGGGATTCCGCTCGGCTCGGTTGGAGGAACCTCGGTTGGAGGAACCTCGGTTGGAGGAACAATGACTCGTTCACTGATGAAGGTCGTCGCCGCGGCGGCGCTGGCGTGCGGCCCGGTCTCGGTGGGCGCCGGCGCGGCGGCCGGTGTTCCGCAGTTGCCGCTGCCGCCGATCGGCGGTGGATCGGGCATCGCGATCGATGACGAAGCAGAATGCACGCTCACCACCATCGGGCACGACGCGGCCGGCCGGTTGGTCGGTCTGACGGCGGGACATTGCGGCGAACCCGGGGCGCGCGTCACGTCCGTGACCTATCCCAGCTATGGCGTGCTGGGTCGATTCGTCTACGCCGATCACGAATTGGATTACGCGGTCATCGAATTCGATGCCGCACGGGTGGTTCCCGCTCGGGAGGTCGGTGGGTTCCTCATCGACGGTCTCGGCGCTCCCGCGCGATTTCCCGACGTCGTCTGTAAAAAGGGCCGCACCACCGGCCAGACCTGCGGTGTCGCCTGGGGCGACATGACGGGCGACAGCAGCGACACCTGGACCCAGATGTGCGTGCTCAAAGGCGACTCCGGCGCGCCGGTGGTGATCGGTTCGACCCTGGTCGGGATGGTCAACGCCTACTTGGGCATGGGGTGTCTCGGGCCCGAAGTGGGTACCGACATCAACGCCATCCTCACCGACATCGATTCCCGTAATGACATAGGTGCTGGTTTCCGGCCCATCTGAACCGCCGGTGCGCCGATTCGGCCGCCTCGAGACGATCCGACGATATCCGAATAATGCGCGAGTCCGGTGTTCGAGCCGAGCCTCTAATGGTCGATAGAGCAGGCGAAAAGGTCTCGAATCCCGGCGCCCGATTCCGAGCGGCTAAAATCGACATATCATGGGGCAAAGCAGGCCCACACGCGGAGTCGGTAATCTGCCGTCGGCGGTCACGAGTTTCGTGGGCCGGCAGCGGGAGATCCGCGAGGTCCGCGCACTGCTGGCGACCGCGCGCCTGGTCACGCTGACCGGAGTGGGCGGGGTGGGGAAGACCCGTTTGGCCATCGAGGTCGCCGCTGCGTCCAGCCGCTCGTTTCCTGATGGGTCGTGGCTGGTGGACCTGGCCGCTGTGGATGATCCGCAACTGGTGGCCCGGGTGGTAGTAGCCAGCCTCGGGATCCCGGATCTGTCGCACCGGACCGCGGAGGAGCAGATCGTGGAGCGCCTCGCCGACCGGCGGGCGCTGATCGTGTTGGACAATTGCGAGCACCTGCTGGACGCGTGCCGCCTGCTGTGCCACCAGTTGCTACGCGCCTGCCCCGGGCTGCGGATCCTCACCACCAGCCGTGCACTGCTGGGCGAGCCGGGCGAGCACGTCTACCCCGTCCGTCCGCTGTCGATGCCTGTTTCGGGCGAGTCCGTGACACCCGTGGCGGTGAGCGGTTTCGACGCGCCCACGCTGCTGGTGGAGCGTGCCAGGGCGGTGCGTCCCGACTTCACGGTCACCGAGCGCAATGCGGACGCGGTGGTGCGGGCCTGTGAGCGATTGGACGGGATTCCACTCGCGATCGAGTTGGCCGCATCCCGGCTGCGATCACTGTCCTTGCAGACGATTCTGGACCGGCTCGAGGATCGGTTCGCACTGCTGACCGGAGGCACCCGCGCCGCGCTGCCACGACAGCGGACGCTGCGGGCGCTGATCGACTGGAGCTACGAGCTGTGCACACCGGCCGAGCAGTTGCTGTGGACACGACTGTCGGTCTTCGCCGGAGTCTTCACCCTGCACGCCGCCGAGGGCGTCTGCGCAGGCCCTGACCTGCCCCGCGAGCAGGTGCTCGACCTGATCGATCACCTCGTCGCGCAATCGGTCGTCGTTCTCGTCGCGGCGGACGACCAGACACGGTATCGGCTGCTGGAAACGATCCGCGAGTACGGATGGCAGCGGCTGACCGAGCGCGAGGAGGCCACCGCGCTGCGCGACCGGCACCGCGACTACTACCTCACGCTCGCGGAGCAGATCGCCGGGCAGTGGAACGGTCCGGGCCAGGAGACCGGCTTGGCCGTGTTGCGCGCCGACCGCGCGAACGTCCGGGCCGCGTTGGAGTGGGCGACCAGCACTCCGGCGAGTTCGCGCGAGGCGCTGGCTTTGGTGACGGCGCTGCGCTATCACTGGTGCGCCGATGGGTTCCTCGGCTCGGGACGGCGCTGGGTGGACCGCGCGCTGCGGGTGGCCGTCGACGCTGACGCCGAGCGGATCCACGCACTCTGGGTAGCGGGATGGGTGCGGGTCTTGCAGGGTGACCTCGACGCCGCCGACGCGGCGCTCGATGAGTGCGTGACCCGTGCCACGGCAGCCGGAGATCGCCGCGCCCTCGGCTGGGCGAGTAGCCTGCGCGCTTCCGCCGCGGGTTTCCGCGGCGACCTCGCCGCTGCGGTGACCGGCTTCGAGCGAGTGGTCGAAAGCTTCTCCGAGGATGACGAGCTGGTCCGGCTGACGCTTTTCCAGCTCGCGGTCGCCTACGGCCATGGACGCGATCCGCGGGCGGGCGCGACGGCTCGGCGCGCGATCGAGCTGGCCGATCGGCGCGGCGAGCAGTGGACCAAGTCGTACGCGGTCTGGGCACTCGGCTACGACCAACTCGTTCGCGGCGATTACGACCAGGCGATGGCCTCCGCTCACGCGGCCCTGGAGATTCAGCGCGAATTCAACGACCATGTGGGGACGGCGCTGATGATCGAGCTGCTGGCCTGGACGGCGGCCGCTCGCGGTGAGCATCGCCATGCGGCCCGGCTGCTGGGCGCGATCCACACGATGTGGCGGCGCATCGGGACCTCGATCGCCGCGTTCGGGCCCTACATGCCCGAACAGCACGCGGCGTGTGAGCGCAGGGTGATGGATGCGCTGCCGGAGACGGTGGTGCGTGCGGAACGGGTGCGTGGCGAAGGGCTCGACCACGACCAGGCGATCACCTACGCGCTCGACCGCAGCGCGGGCGCCCCGCCACCCGCGCGGCTGGGAGCCGGGGTGCTGACGGCACGCGAGCGGCAGGTGGCCGAGCTGGTCGCGCAAGGTCTCAGCAACCGGCAGATCGCCGAGCAGCTCGTCGTATCGCCTCGCACCGTCGACCGGCACGTCGAGAATATCCTCGGCAAACTCGGCTTCTCTTCTCGTACGCAGGTCGCGGCATGGACGGCACGCCCGGGCTGAACCCTGGCTCCGGCGGGACGGCGCGTGCCGCTTCGGGTGCCGCGAACTGCGGAGATGGGTGGACAAGTGGGTATTTTCACCCATGACCGCGCGGTGCCGGATCTGTGATGCTCGTCAGATCGTGACGAGCAGGAGGTCGGCTTTGACAGCGGTTGACAGTAGCGTGAACGCCACCGGCGCCCTCGGAGGCCGGTCGCGTGGTACCACGGGCGGGGAACGACGGGAGCCTGGCAAACGATCAGCCGACTCCGCGGCATCGGCCGGAGTCCGGTCGATCGACGGTGATCGCCGACCGCGCGTGCGATGGGCACTGCGATGGGGGGCCGCAGATGGATGAGGTCCGAACCGAAGCCGACGGCCTGGGCGTCACCTGGCGCGTACTGCAGGATCAGCTGATCTCCATCGTCGCGGTGCACAGCGCGTCCGACCCCGCGCCGATCGTCTCCTTCGGCCCCGACGCCTATCCGGATCTCGTGCAAGCGCGAGAACTGCTTCCGGAGCTGACCAGGTTGTGGGACGCGGTGCGGCACGACTTCTGGGCGAAGCTCATTCCGCCGCCACCCGGCTCGTCGAGATCACGGCGATGGGCATGATCGCGGCACCTCGCGCGAGGCCTCATGGAAGCACCGAACGCGGCATGGCGGCGGCGATCTCGCGCCGTGACCGGAGGTCGAGTTTCGCCAGGATGTTCGACACGTGTGACTGAATCGTGCGGCGCGACAAGAACATCTGCGCTGCGATATCCGAATTGGAGCAACCTTCGGTGACCAGCGCGGCGACCTTGCGTTCGGTGTCGGTCAGCGCCGCCCAGCCGGATTTGGGCCGGTTGCGCCTGCCGCGGACGCCCAGTCGGATCCCGTGCGGCCGCACCCGTGCGGCGGCACGGGCGCTGTCCCACGACGCACCCAGCCGACCGTAGAGCCCTATCGCCGTGTCCAGCGCGCCGCGGGCCTCGGCCTCTCGTCCCGAAGCGGCGAGCAGCACAGCGGCGTTCTCGTGTGCCTGTGCTTCGTAGAGCGGCCACCCGGACCGCCGGAACGCATCCGCGGCGGCGAAGAGCATGGCGGGATCGCCGTCTGCCAAGGCTCGGCACAGCAGGGCCGTTCCGGTCCGGCCCGCGGTCTTCTGCCGAGCCAGCAGTTCGTCCGCGCCCGTTACCACCGACCGAGCCGCAGCTGCGTCGCCGACGTCCGAGGCCAGCCGGGCGATGTCCGGGTAGATGTAGTGCAGGGTGGACGCGGTCAGGCCGTCGGCCAGTCGCCGATGGGTGTCGACGAGCAGTTCCAGCGCCAGCTCCGGATGGCCACGGGCCTCGTGCGTCAATGCCTTGACCCAGGGGTGGAACTGCGCGTAACCGGTGCTTCCCAGCCGGTGGTCCGGCACGGGAATGGCATCGGGATCCGGCAGGAACGTGCCGCGGTGGATTCCGATGAGGGCCGCCAGGCTGTGTGCGACGGGCGCGTACCCGAGGACATCGGGCGCCGCCAGACTCGCCGCGCATTCGGCCAGCGCGTCGTCCCAGCGGCCGTCGAGCAGATACAGCCGCGCCTTGGCCAGCAGGTTGGGGGAGAGGTAGACACCGTGCATCCGGCGGTTGTGGCCGATGGCCGTCCGCAGCGTCTGTTCGGCGTCGGCGAGCCGATCGAGTTCGATCAGGCAGTGCGCGTACAGCACGTACGGATCGAACTGGTCCGATCCGGTGCCGTCCTCGAAGATGGTGAGGATTCGCGTACTCAAATCCAGCGCCTCGTCGAGATAGCCCTGGGTGTAGCGCACCGCACCCAAGGCCATCAATCCGTATCCGGTGGCGAGCGGGGTACCACTGCTCTGTCCCGTCGACACGGCTCGCCGGCCGGCGCGCTCCGCCGCTTCGAACCGCTCGAGAAAGAAATTGTCCAGTGCGCACAGTCCCACGAGCCGGCCCGCGTCCTCGGCGCCGAGTTCCATCGTGGACAGCGCTGTCTCGGCCACCGCGACAGCGTCGGCCAAGCGGCCTTGTGATTGGCAGACCTGGACGAGCAGCCAGGTCAGTTCGACATCGTGGTCGTGTTCGGGTCGAGTGCGCAGTGCGGTGCGCACCACGGCTTCGGCTTCGGCGGCGCGGCCGTTCCACAGCAGCGCCCGGGCCTGCCAGCGGACCAGAACGGAACGCGAGGCACCGTCTAGCTCTGTCGCGGTCGCGGCGCGGCTCAGCAACTGCACCGCCAGTTCGGGGGCTCGCACGATCAACTTGCCTGCCACGGCCGTCAACCAGTCGAGGCTTGTCCGATCCAAGTCGTGGCCGCCCGCTGACAGGTAGTAAGCGACTCGCTCGAGCGGCGCACCGGTCGCTTGCAGGACCTGCCCGGCCCTCCAGAGCAAGTCCGAGCGCAGCGAATCGGGTAGCTGGACGGCCAGCACGTCCCGCATGAGGTCGTGGCGGAACACCAGTTCGGAATCGACCCGCGCGAGCAGCCCGCCGTCCATCGCTTCGGAGACGGCCCGCCAGACATCCAGCAGCGGGGCGTCCAGCACGGCCGATAGTTCCCCCACGTTGATGACGGGTCCCAGGGCAGCGGCCATCGGCAGCATATCCCGCGTGGAACGGGACAGGAGTGCGAGGCGCTGGATGATCGCGGTCGACAGCGAGGCGGAGGACGGTTCGCCGGAGTCCGGTAGCGGCGCGGCGGTTTCGGCGACCAGTGTGATCGCCTCCGCGCGGAGCAATGCGGCCACCAATTCGGTGATGTGCAGCGGGTTTCCACGCGCACCGGCCACGATTCGCAGCAAACCCGGGCCCGGAGCAGCGCCGACCAGAAGCCCCACGAGCGCCGCCGCGGCCGAGTCGGGCAGTGCGCCGAGCCGTATCACCGGGGCCTGCCGTTCGACTAGTTCGGCCGACAGCGCCGCGAACGCCGGGTCCGCGGCCAGCGGGCGGGTCGCGAGCACCAGTAGCAGCGGCAGTGCGTCGACCAGTGCGCACAGTCGCCGCAGTACAGACAGGCTCGGCGCGTCGGCCCAATGGACGTCGTCCATGATCAGACCCACCGGAGCGGCGGCGCACCAAGCGTCGACACGATCCAGGATCCCCTCGCTGACGGCGAACTCGTGCGTCGCCGCGGCGTCGCCCGCGCGATCCCCGCTGTGCAGCAGCGGGCGACTCGGATCCGGGCCGCCGCCGGGCGCGGTGTCGTCAGCTGCCAGCCAGGAGCGCACCGCGGCGAACGGTACGTCGCGCTGCAATTCCACCGCCGCGCCGGTGCGAACGCGCAGGCCCGCCGCCGTGATTCGAGCACCGGCTGCCTCCAGCAGCGACGTCTTGCCGATACCGGGCTCACCTTCCACCAGCACCACCGCGCCCTGTCCCGCGGCGACTCGGCGCGCGAGCACCGCCAGGTTCTCGATCTCGGCATCACGACCGAGGAAGACCGTCGCGGGGGACTCCTGCATGCGGGTGAGCTTAAGCATCGCGGGCGATCGGATCCGATCGAGCGTCCCGGCCCGGCCCGGCCATGCGGATATTTCTCTCGGATTCGACGGATGTTCCTTCGGCTCGGCTGCCCTACCGTCCCTGGGGCGTGCCCGATGGCGCGGAACTCGGTTGAGCGCAGCAGCCGAACCCAACAAAGCGGAGGAGTGTCCATTGGCGTCCAGTGCTTCCAAGCCCGTACTGGAGGTTGTGCGGGGGATCGCCCGCGTCGGTGGTCATGTCGCGAAGGAAACGGTGATCCGGCAGCGGGCCCGGACCCCGAGCGACGTGCCGGTGACCGGCCGTGAAGTGACAGCGCAATGGCTGACCGCCGTGCTGTGCGATGGACACCCCGGTGCGGAAGTCGACTCCTTCGAGACGCAGGACGTGAGCGCGGGCACCTCCACCCGCTGGAAGCTCAGCGTGACCTACAACGCAACAGGCCGGGCGGCAGGCCTGCCGGAGGAATTGTTCGCGAAGACCACCGCGGACTTCAAACAGCGCCTCACCTTGGACCTGGCCGGAATCATCGGCGGTGAACCGGGTTTCTTCACCCACCTCCGGCCGGCCCTGGACATCGAAGCGCCGCGCGGCTACCACAGCGCTGTCGACTACCGATCGGGCCGGACGATCTCATTGCTCGAGGACATCGTCAGCACCAAAGACGCCACCTTCTGCACACCGCAGACACCGATCGACCGCACTCAGATCGAGGATCTGTTGCGCACGATGGCCACGTGGCACGCCCGCTACTGGAACGACGCCGAGTTGGAGCGCCATCGATGGCTGAAGCCGCCGCGGGCGCATTTCGCCAACCTCGACCGGTTGATCGGCATGTCGAAACGCGCGCGGGTCGGAGCCAGGCGCGCGGCGGCGGTGATACCGGAAACGCTGGCGCACGACCACGACCGGCTCTATCACGCGCTGCAACGATCGCTGGAGATAGCCAGCACGGGTGCACAGACTTTCTTGCACGGCGACAGCCACATCGGCAACACCTACAGAACCTCCAGCGGCCGGATGGGCTTCACCGACTGGCAAGTGGTCCTGCGTGGCAGCTGGGCCTACGACGTCGCCTATGTGGTCGGTTCCGGTCTCGCCGTGCGGGACCGGCGCGACTGGGAGCGTGAACTGCTGGCCATCTACCTCGACCACGTCGCGGCATGCGGTGCGCCCGCGCCCGATTTCGACACGGCGTGGCTGGCCTACCGGCAGCAGGCGTTGTACCCGTATTTCATCTGGTTGGCGACCATCGGCCACAGCGCCATCCAGCCGAGATACCAACCGGACGAGATCTGCCTCGGCATCATCGAGCGCACCGCCAACGCGGTGCTGGACCTCGACGCCGTGAAAGCGCTGGAGGAGGGATAGCACCGTGCAGATCATCAGTACTCGCTGCCGGACCTTCGAGTACACAGTGACGGCGAAGGGGCCGTGCGCGGTCGATATGGAGTGGGGGATCGGGGTACGCAAGTGTTTCGATGATTGCCTGCGGGTGTCCGTCGGCGTGGGTCGCGGAGATCTCACTCTGACGGGCGCGGCCGTGCGGACCGTGCTGCGCATCGCCGCCGAGACAGATGCGCGGGAGGTCGTCATCGACGGCGTCGCCCATGTGCCGGGTGATCGCATAAGCGCCACCGGCCAGGTGGATGTGCTTTCGGCACTCGCCGACACCTTGGACGTTCTGGTGGAAATCACCGAACGTCTGGAGCAGCGCGGCGAACGAGTCCACCTGATGCCGTTCGGCTGGCACAAGGACTGTCACACCGAGGCGGAGGTAGGGCCCGGAGCACGGCAGATCATCCGGCTTCCGGTGGACGGCCACGTTCCCGCGCATCCGGGGTTTCGCGGCATACACCCACTGGCCGGTCGGCGGCGCCGTGGGCGTTGTGTGCCCGGTTCCTGCTGAGGGAGCTCCCGGTCGGTCGTGCGCGCGGCAAGCGCTTCGCACCGGGGTGCGGCGTTGGACTCTCCCGCCACGGGAGAGTCCACCATGTCGGCAACGCTCCCTTGACCGCCCGCCGCACGCGCGGCCGCGCCCATCCGCGCGGCACGTCCCGTCGGGTAGCGGGGAGCCGCGAGATGACCTGATGATCTGCGCTCAGGAAGGCATGGCATGGCCACGGTGATAGACGTTGACGCGCGCGGTACGCAGCACTGCGAGACGACGGCCCTGGGAGTGCTGCTACGGCAGCAGGGAATCGATCTGTCCGAGCCCATGCTCTTCGGCCTCGGCTCCGGTCTGTCCTTCGTCTACTGGGATAGTAAGAACATGGGCTTCCCCTTCCTCGGGGGACGGGTCAAGCCATTCGACCTCACCAGGAACCTGGCCGCCGGACTCGGACTGGAGCTCTCGGTCAAGGAGACCACATCCGCCCGCCGTGCTTGGGAGAACGTGGTCGCCCCCATCGATGCCGGCCTCCCCGTAGGGCTGCAACTCGACAGTTACTACCTGGACTACTTCAGCTCGAAGGTGCACTTCGGTGGTCACGTCGTCGCTGTGTACGGCTACGACGACCACGACGCCTACCTGGTGGACACCGACCAGCAAGGCGGAGCGGTATCCACCAGCCTGACCGGCCTCGCCCGGGCCAGGGCCGCGCGCGGCCCGATGACCGCCGAGCACCGGTCCTTCACCCTCACCGCTGGGCGGAACCTGCCTTCCCCGCACAGCCGGATCGTTCCCGCCATCACCGCCTGCGCCCAGGCTTTCCTCAACCCGCCCATCGCCAACCTCGGTCACCGAGGCATCGAGAAGGCGGGCAAGCTGGTGCCCACATGGCTCCGGCGCACCGACAACCCGCGGCGGGATCTCGCGCAGGCCGCCCTCTTGATGGAGAAGGCCGGCACCGGCGGCGCTCTGTTTCGTAACTTCTACCGCGACTTCCTCGCCGAATGCACCCAGACCCTCGACAGCCGCCACCTGCGCACCGGCCACGGGCTGTACACCGAGGCAGCCACCCTATGGACCGACGCCGCAGCACTGATCGCACAAGCCGGTGAAGCGGGCGATGAGCGTCACCTCCTACAGGCAGGCTCGGTTCTCCAGGATCTTTCGCGGGTGGAGTACGAGGCCATGCGGGCGTTGAACTGCCTGGGACGGTAGAGCTTCGGACGCCGCCCCTGTCTGTCGGCGCCTGACGCTCGTCAGGTGGCTGAGCGGAGCTCTACGCAGCATTCCCCGGCCTTGGGCGCGAGCACCGCGTCGATCGTGTCCGCCTCGAGCCCGGCGAGCACGCCGGTCAGATAGGCGTGATTGAGCCCGCACACCAGCTCGGGTTCGGCGGCGGCGAGCGGATGAAACGGGCAGTTGCGCAAGCGCAGGCAATCCGGCGCCGCACGCGTGGGTTCGAAGCCCTGTTCGGCGAGCAGCGATCGAAGGACCGTGAGGGCGCGTTCGGCGCCGAGCCGGCCGGGCCGTACCTGTTCTTGTGTCCTACGGCCGACAGCCGCGCCGCAGTGACATGCGGCAGGCCAAACGCCCGGTGAGCGCGGCGCTCGCCGGGCCGTACGGTCATCCGTTCCATCCGATCCTGGTCACGGTGCCCATCGGGGCTTGGGTGGCGGGTTCAGTGTTCGACATCGCCTCGCACGTGGTCGAGGACCCGGCTTTTCTCGCTCGCGGCGCGGTATGGCTGATCGCGCTCGGCGTGCTGAGTGCGCTGGCCGCGGCGGCGATCGGGTTGTCTGTTCGCCATCCCCACCGGCACCACGGCGTTCCGCACCGGCCCGCGCCTACGCCGAACTGTTCACGCCCTGCCCGTTCGACCTGACCACTTTCCCCAACGACGAGGGCTACGACGAGTTCGTGCTGGCTCGCCGCATCCCACTGCGATCGGTGTGCGAACACCACCTGCTGCCGTTCGTCGGCGTCGCTCACGTCGGCTATCTGCCGGGCGAGCGCATCCTCGGGTTGTCCAAACTCGCCCGTATCGTCGAGCATTTCTCCCACCGGCCCCAAGTGCAGGAACGACTCACCAAGCAGATCGCGGATCGGCTCGCCGAGAATCTGCGACCGATCGGCGTGGGCGTCGTCATCGAAGCCGAACACACCTGCATGACCCTGCGCGGCGTCCAAGCAGTCGGTACCACCACGGTCACCTCGACCTTGCTCGGCACACTGCGGGAAGACGCCCGCTCTCGTCAGGAATTCTTCTCGCTCACCGGGATCATGCACTGAGCGACCACGCCGGCTCGCATCTGCGCTTCGGCCGGTCGATTCGTGACGATCCCTCTGCTACGCAGAGCGATTGACGGCCGACCACCGGGGTATGGCGAGGACAGACGCTCGCTCGATCAGTGTGCGGGCTCAACTCGACGAATCGGAGAATATGATGCTCGGTCTCGGAATCCTCGGTTGGATCATCATCGGCGGTCTGGCCGGCTGGATCGCCAGCAAGTTCATGAAAACCGATGCTCAGCAGGGCATTCTGCTCAACATCGTGGTGGGCGTTGTCGGCGGCCTGCTCGGCGGTTTCCTGCTGAAGCTCCTGGGAGTCGATGTCGAGGGCGGCGGACTGTGGTTCAGCTTCTTCACCTGCCTCGGCGGCGCGGTGGTCCTGCTGTTCTTGGTCGGGTTGGTGACCGGCCGTCGCGGCGCGCTGCGCTGAGACCCGCGCTCGGCGGCCTAGGCGCCGAACGCGCGCGCTTCGAACGGCCCGAACCTTTTTAGGTTCGGGCCGTTCTTCGTGAGAGCGTCGTCGTCACCGCCCTGATCGCAGGACTCGTCGTACCAGCGGGTTCGGCCGCCGCGGAATCCGTTGCCGCACCTGTCGCGACGTCGTCCGCCGCGACCCCGGTGGGTTCCTGGTCGGAGGATCTGTTCTGCGCCGTCATCAAATTCTTGAAGAGGGGCTGGGTCGGGCTGCCCGCCGACTGCTCGTTCTGATGAGCCGAACTCGGACCATCGTCGCAAACGTCCTGACAGTAGCGGAATCTCGAGATGACAAGCAGGGCTACCGGGCGCAGTGTCGCCGCCGTGGCGTGTGGCGCGGTGATGCTGCTCGCCGGGCTGTAGGAGTACCTCCGGGGACACATCGCCGACTCCGCGCGGGACCACCTCGGCGACGAGCGCTGCCGCCGCGCCCACGACGGCCCGAGTCGATGGTGACTCGGCCGCGCCGGCGCGGATAACGGACGCCACGTTTCCGGCGTGGCAGACGTGTCAGGGGAAATCGTAGATATACCCTTTGCGTCGCTCTGTAGATCGTCGAACCCGCTGAATATCTTCGAGGCGCGATCATCCGCTCCGGTCGATTGCTCCGCGTTCGAGTAGTGCGCGAATCAAGGCCGATGACGTCGCGGCCGATCCCCGAAGGCGGATACGAGAAGGCTTGCGCGACAAGCCGCGTCCGCGACAATGCTCCGTAGGCGACTACGCTCACCGCAATATCGGCATGGGGCACGTGATCAACGAGGGGAAGGCGTAATGGAGGATCTCGCCGCGCGATTCGAGGAGCTGGGTCGCCTGGTACCGATCCCCCATCCATGGGACATAACGGAATACATCGCGCGGGTGGCAGCGTACCGGGGCCGGCCGATCACGCTGTGCCCGATCGACGTCGGCGCACTCGCGGGGAACGGATGCGGCACCGGAAGCGGCCTGTGGATCGCCCGGGAAGGCGACGACGTGATCATGTACGGGGCCGACACCGAATGGCATGCCGATCACATCATCGCCCACGAGATCGGTCACATGCTGCTCGGCCACGGAGGGACCGCGAGCGGTCCCGGTGGTAGCGCGGCTGATCTGCCGTTGCGCGAATTGATGCCCTCGCTGTCGCTGGAAACCATCCGCGGCGTACTGCGCCGCCAAGACTACGGCAGTGAGCGTGAGCGCGCCGCCGAAACCTTCGCCGACCTGCTGCTGGTGGAAGCGATGCTACCGAAGCGGTCGGCGAGCCGGTTCCGCTCGACATTCTTCCGGAACCGGCACCGATGAGATGACCTCCCCGATCCCGGTTTGGATCACCTGGCCTGTCCTGACAGGTCTCACGTTGGTGCTGGCCGGTCGGTGGTGGCTGTTGGGGGACAGCGTCGTCGACCGGCTCGTCAATCGCGCGCTCGCCGCAGGTATCTGCGAACACCTGTTGCGGGAGGCATGGTTCGAGCAGTCACTGGTCTGGCTGCTGCCCGGCGGCGACAGCGACGTGGTGAACCTGGCCCGACAGCTCTCGCTGGGAGCAACCGTGTTGGCCGTCTCGAATATCTACGGCATCGCCGAATTGTGGGCCGGCGCCGACCCCGCCCACGCATGGCGCAGGCAGCGGCGCTATTACCTCCTCGCGATCGTCACCACCGGCGTCATCCTGATCGCAGGGGCGCCGTCCCGCCGCGCCGATCAGTTGATCGACCAAGCCCTGGGCTGGCCGGCTGTCGTGGTCTGGGTCGCGTTTTCCCTGCCGCTCGGCGCTACGGCCCTGCTCGTCGGGCGGGTGAGTGTGCGCGAGATGCGCGCCGCGGCGGACACCACCTGGCAGGAACGCGCCCTGTACGCAGCGGTCCTGTGCACCGCCGTGGGCATGGGAATCGTGGCGGTCGTCTACCCGATCGAGACCGCCTGCGATGTCGTGACGGGCCGGCCGTCATTCGATCCCGAGATGCACTGGAAAGCATGGAGCGGCTTCCTTCTCTCGGCCGTCGGCGCTCCCGCCGTGGTCACGGTGCCGCTGATCAGCATCCTGCTCAGCCGCCTCGGATGGGATCGCACCGGCCGATACTGCCGCCGACTGCGACCGATGTGGGCCGATCTCGCCGCAGCCGTACCCGAAATCGTTCTGGAGGCGCGCGACGCCAACGGCCGAACGGACCCGGCCCTCCGTCTGCACCGCATGACGGTCGAGATCCGCGACAGTCTGCTCCATCTCAAACGCTACAGCGACAACCCCGACGATCTGACCGTCACCGGCGTCGACCCACATATCTATGCCCGCCGCGTCGCCGAGGCCATTGCCGCCAAAGCTTCCGGGCGCCCCCCGAGCGCGACCCGGATCACGCCCCGGCACCAAATCCGTCCGGGGGCACGGGACCTCACCGCGGAGTTGCGCCGGCTGCTCGCACTTGCCGAGGCGTGGCCACACGTCCGCGGCCTGACGAAGCCGCCGTAACGCCGGTTGCGCGGATCGATCCCGGCTCGTCCGAGGGTTCACCGGCACCCCGCACATTCGCGGTCGGCGAACGACGGCCCCGCCACACGCCGCTGCGCCGCGGTGGGCTCGGTCGCGCCGGCCCACCGCCGCCGCGCTACGGCACGAGTGCCGGCTGGTCCACGGCCCATAGCCACGACCCGTCCGGCTGGCGACGGGCGATCTCGACAGTCACCTCGCCGGTGTCCAGCGTGGACGCTGTCAGTGCCAGGTCGCCGCTCACCAGCGCTGGATGTTGCCTACCCGGCGAGAGCACCGGCGCGGCCGCGACGAACTGTTCGTACACCTTGCGGATCTCCGCATGTCCGGTCGCGAGGTTGCCCGGTGGGAACGCCAGCACGGCGTTCGGCTCATACAACGCCACCAACCCCTCGACGTCGCCCGCGTTGGCGCGCTCGATGAAGTACCTGCCCAGATCGTTGGGGTCGGTGGCCACGTTCTCGTTTGTCATGTTGATCAGCCTTCCAACAAATCACGACATCCTGTGTCGTGTATTCCGGTAGATTTTTCGGATGCGCGCCGACCGGTTGGTCTCGCTGGTGTTATTGCTGCGTCAGCGCGGTCGGTTGACCGCGGACACGCTCGCCCGCGAGCTCGAGGTATCCACCCGCACCGTGCTGCGTGACATCGAAGCCCTCTCCGCGGCCGGCGTCCCGGTCTATGCCGAACGCGGCCGGCACGGCGGTTTCGCATTGCTGCCCGGTTTCCGGACCGAACTCACCGGACTCAGCCACGACGAGGCGCTCGCGCTGCTCGTCGCCGGATCACGGCGCGGCGCACAGGCGTTCGGCCTCGGCTCCGCGCTCGCGTCGGCCATGCGCAAGGTGGTCGACGCGCTACCGGAAAGCTATCGGGCCACCGCGACCGGCGCGGCCCGGCGATTGCTCATCGACCCGGAGATCGACCTCCTGTCACGCCGGCTGATCGCGGAAGAGGTGCCCGACACCATAGTGAGCGAGATCCGCCGCGCGGTGTTCGCCGGACACAAGCTGCGCATCCACTACGCGGCGGTGGCCCAGACCCCGAAGTGGCGCACCGTGGACCCGATCGGCCTGGTCACCGTACGCGACCAGGGTTACTTGCTGGCCACGATGTCCGGCGCGGACCGCACCTACCGGTTGTCGCGGGTCCTGGCCGCCGAGGAACTGCCCGAACCCGCACAGCGGCCGGAACGAGTCGATCTGGACCGGGCCTGGCAGGAACGCAGCACGCAGTTCCGGACCGGCGGTGATCAAGTCACCGTGCTGGTCCGAGTGGACCCGGCACACCGGGAGGACCTGGTGAGCAGCGCACTCGCCGTCCGCGCCGAAGAAACCGACACCGACGGCTGGCTGCGGCTCGAGGTGAGCTTCCAAGATCCCAGACACGCAGAATGGGCGCTGTGGCAGCTCGCCACGAACGCGGAAGCCCTCACCCCGCAGTGGTTGCGCACATCCCTGCGCGACCGCGCCACCGCGATCGCCACCTGCTATGGAGAGTCATCCGGCCGGACTGGAACAAAGTGAGTTCGTTCTCCTCGCAGTTTCGAAGGGGTGCATGAGTCGCCGGACCGGCGTTGCGGCGTCGGCCGGCGGGTCGCGGCGATATTCCCGACGTCCGGGTCGAGTCCCGCTACCGGGCGGCCCAGCGGCGCGACCATGTCGCTCCAGCTGCGGAACTCGGTATCCCAGCCGATTTCGTCAAGCCACTGCTCGACATCCTCGCCGAGACCGCAGGCGGCGCGCGGAGGGGCCGCATCGCCGGAGACGAGGCGGCGCAACTCGGGATACGGGCCGGCCGTGGCGTCGACCCGGAATCGGCTGACGCCGAAACGACTTCCTCGACAAGACAATTCGGTAAGTGTCAGAACAACTCGACGGTGCTGCTCCGGCGGCAGGTAGGCAAGCGCGCCCTCGTCCACCCAATACGTCGGGACATCGGGACGGAAGCCGTTCTTCCTCAGCGCCGTTGGCCAATCCTCCGCCAGATCCACGGCGATGACTTGGCGACGACAGGTCGCGACGGAACCGGCCCGGGTCAGTACAGGCTCCTTGAACGCGAATAGCCCGGGCAGGTCTATCTCGAAAACGTGTATGGACTCCGGTAGCGCCATCCGGAAGGCGCGAGTGTCCAAGCCGGCGCCGAGCAAGACAATCTGGCGACATCCGGCGTCGATCGCCTCACGTACCCAGTCGTCGACCAACCGCACTCCGAGGCTGCGCCCGGCATAGAACTGCTCCGCGACCGTCTCCAGCCGGGCCCAGCGCTCGGGTTCGAAATCCGACCGGGCGGCGGCGACGAACTGCTTCGCCCACGGGTCGTCGTACAGCCGATCCGGCCGCTCGGATTCGCGTGCCCGGATCATCGCGACCCCGATCGCGGTCATGGCCGCGCCCGTGACGGGCGCCTTCGCTGCCTCTTCGATCATCGGTTCTCCCCACAGCGTTTATTTAACTTGCCGCCCGGCTAGTTACCTGGGCTACGAGGAGACGTTAAGCTCCGCCTAGCCGGTCGTCAAGCAAAAACAAGGGATCCGATGGATAGGCGTCGCAGCGACACCCGAGAACGAATTCGTTCCGTCGCCATGGAACTGTTCTCCGAACACGGCTATGAGAAGACGTCGCTGCGGGAGATCGCCGAACGCCTGGGCATCACCAAAGCAGCGCTGTACTACCACTTCCGCACCAAAGAGGACATCGTCGCGAGCCTGTCGGAGGATCTGCGCCGCGGCATCGACGACATCGTCGAGTGGGCCGAATCCGCGCCGCCGGGCGCCGAACGCGCCCGGCAGATCGTCACCCGTTACGGCGAACTGCTACACGGGCTCGGCAAGGACATGATCCGCTTCTGGGCCGAAAACCAGCCCGCCTTCCGCGACCTCGGCTTCGGGACCAGCCTGCGCTACCAGTTCCGGGTCCTCGCCGGTCTGATGACCCCGCCCGGCTCCTCGCCGCTGGCGGAATTTCACGCCCGCCAGGCCCTGCTGGCCATCAGCTGGAGCCTGTCCATGATGGGCGATCTCGACATCGCCGACGAGGACAGCTACCAAGCCGCCACCGATATCGCCTCGAGCATCATCGACCGCATGTGACAGCCGTGGGCGCCGCTGTAACCAGCCGAGCCGCGACGCCGCCCGGCATCAATTCGTCTTCCTGAAGCGGGTTCGAGGCGTATCCGATCACCTACCGGTCGATTCGTCTTCACCAGGGCACCGGGCCGTCCTCGCTGAACATGCCCGCGGTCGGTCCGTCGGCGCCCAGCGTGGCCAGGCGCACCAGGACCGCGGCTCCCTGCGCGACCGTGAGGAACCCGGTGTGATTGTTGCTGTCGGTGTCGACGTAACCGGGGCAGGCGGCATTCACGAGGAAGCCGTCTTTGCGAAGTTCGTTGGCGTAGTTGACGGTCAGCGCGGTCAGCGCGGACTTGGAAGGGGTGTAGGCGGCCGACGGCGGCAACCCCGCGAAGGGGCCGTTCGGGTCGCTGATCAGGGTGAGCGAAGCGGCGTGGCTGCTGACATTCACGATGCGCGGTGCCGGTGACCGCCGCAGCAGCGGCAGCATCGCGTTGGTCACCGCGATCACGCCGAAAACGTTGGTCTCGAACACTGCCCGGACCATCCGCAGGTCGACAGTGCTGGGCACCTGGTCGTGGGCGTCCTGCGGCGAAACCTTTCCGGAGCCGGTGATTCCGGCGTTGTTGATCAGCACGTCGAGGTGTCCGAAACGCTCCTCGATCCGCTTTGCCCCCTGCTCGATGGTGATCGGGTCGGTGACGTCCAGGGCGATGGAGTGTGCGTCGCCGCCTGCCCCGCGCAGTGCCGCCGCGGCCTCCTCTCCACGCCGCGGATCCCTGGCTCCGAGTAGGACTGTTGTCCCCAGCGCGGCGAGTTGTTCGGCTGCTCCACGGCCGATTCCTTTGTTCGCTCCGGTAATCAGCGCGACTTTCCTGTGTGTGGTGTGCCCGCTCCCGCTCATGGTCGGATCCTCGCTTCTCCTCGTTGTGTATCGGACGCACACAAGACGCCGGCGACCGGATCTCCGTAACAGGGCAGATATGTGCCGTAGGTCACCGGCAAGTCGCAAACGGCTTTCAAGACAGTGGAACTCGGCTCTGACGGCGCGGCACCCGCACCGGCGACTCCGGTCGAGCCGACCCATCGGCCGGATCTCACTCTGCCGGACGGCATTGTGGTTCAGCCCCGCGACGCCACGTGGACACTTCAACAACTGGTAACTTGTCTGACTCGCTACACTCATCGCGCGAACCGCTGAACCGCTTAATAGATAGCCCTTTACAAGGAATTATAGTTCTGAGCCGACGGAGCGCCGAACCCGGTACCGAGCCGCCCGGACATGGAAATCAACGTGAATTTGCATTAACATATGCCGAGCCGTCCTCTTCCGGACGAACATTTGATCACCCGCAATCCGAGGAGCCCACCGTGGATACAACGTCGGCCACGCCCTACGAGCGCACCCTGTACGAACGGGCGGGGGGCCACCCTGCCCTCGAGATCGTCGTAGAAGACCTCTACGCACGCATCCTGGCCGACGATGAACTGGCGCCATTCTTCACCGGCGTCAACATGCCGCGAGTGAAGGGCCGTCAGGTCGAGTTCTTCGCCGCCGCTTTGGGAGGGCCGACACCATACACCGGGCCGACGATGAAGCAGGTCCACCAAGGTCGAGGCATAACCCGGCGCCACTTCGACCGCGTCGCCGAACATTTGACCCAGTCTCTCCAGGCGGCTGGTACACGACCAGCGCTTACGGCCGAGATCATCGCGACGGTCGCTCCTCTCGCCGACGACATCATCTCCAAAGCGGTCGAATAGGTTGCGGCACTTAGACTGTCCCGACGAGGTTCGAGTCGCCCACGCACCGGCATGGCCTGGCCTTTTGTCGTGTGGGGTATGAGGATTCAGTCCTCCGCCCCCAGTTCACGGCATACCGCAGACACGCATGCGAATGCCGTTGAGCAAGCCGCAGATCGATCGTTGCGTGCACATATCGGACTGGCGCGGTGACTTCGACTGGTTTACGACTTCGAATCGGCATCGCCGCGTGCCGATGTCGTCGACTTACGGCTGGTGATGCTGGTGATGAGGTGTTGGGCGTCGCGGCCTACTCCGCGCAGAGAGTTGGAGGAGGGGGTGCGTTGCCATTCCAGGCCGAGGTAGCCCAGGCCGGGGTGGGTGAGGGACAGTCCTTGTCGGTGGCGGGGGTTGTGGTTGTCGGTGAGTGCGCCGAGGTCTGCGAGATACGGGAGGTGCGGGCGGTAGCCGGTGGCGAGGATGACGGTGTCTACGGGTTGGCGCGTGCCATCAGGCCAGATGGCGTTGTCGCCGTCGAGGTGAGCGAACATCGGTCGCCTGATGGGGTTGCCGGTGGCGAGGGCGGTGCGGTAGCGGCCGGTGTCGAGGACGGGTTGGGTGGGTGGGTTGGTGACGAATCGGCCGAGCGGGAGGGTGTCGAAGCCGCTGATCCGGAACCAGAAGTGCAGGTCTCGGCCGAGTAGTCGCTGTGGGACGACTTTCACCGGGTGTCGGCTGGCGAGGGTGACTGTGGCGTGTGCGGCGATTTGCACAGCGGTGTTGCCTGCGCCGATGACGATCACATTCTGTCCCGTGTAGTCGTGTGGTGAGCGGTATCGGCCGGCGTGCAGGAGTTTTCCGGTGAAGCGGTCCTGGCCGGGGAGGGCGGGGATGTTCGGGGAAGCGAAACCGCCGGTGGCGGCGATGAGGCGGGGTGCGTGGAATGCGGCGCCGGTGTCGGTGTGGGCGGTGAAGGTGTGTCGGTCGTGGGTGACGGTGAGCCCGCGGCGGCGGACAGGTCGGCGGCGGCGAGGATGTAGGGGGCGCTGGTGGTGCCGACGATCAGCCGCGTCGGCACGGTGACCGCGGCGTATTGCTCGACGGTAGGTGCAAGTCCAGCGAGAATCTGCATGGTCGGGACCAGGGTGGGGACGTGGGCGACTTTGGACATCCAGAGCGGGTCGGTGCGCAGGGCGGCGAGTTCGGTGGCGGTGAATCCTCCGGCGGCGGGTGTGGTGTCCAGCAGGAGTTGTTCGTAGTCGCCTGCGGTGAGGCGGTTTTCGAGTCCGGTGATGGCGGGGATCGGGTAGGTGATGGGCAGGGGTGGTTCGTAGAGGGTGAGGCGGTCGATGCGGTCGGGGGCGACGAGGGCGGTTTCGAGGGCGATGACCGCGCCGTAGGGGTAGCCGAACAGGGTGGTGACCGGTCCGACGGCATCGATGACGGCCAGAACGTCGTCGATCATGTGGCTGATGTGCGGGGTTGAGTGGCCCCATCCGCTGGTGCCGTGCCCGCGCAGGTTGATCAGGACGACCTCGAAATCGTCGGCCAGGTGCTCTGCCACCGGCAGCAGGCTGATCGCACTGCCGAGCCCGCCGTGCACACCGAGGATCACCGGCCCCGCCCCGCGGGCGAGGTAGGTGATGTTGGTGCCGTCTGTCGAGGTCACCGAACCGCCGCGCACCAGCCCGGATGGGGAGGGTGGGGGTTCGGCCGAGGGAGCAGGTCGTTGCCCCGCCGACATCCCCACCGGTATCACCGTCCGGACCCTGGCTGACCGCGACTGGCCTACCGTGTTGGCGATCTACGGCGAGGGCATCGCCACCGGCAACGCGACCTTCGACACCCACACCCCCACTCGCGACTACCTCGACACACACTGGCTACCGCAGCATCGGTGGGTGGCGGAACTCGATGGTCGTGTTGTCGGCTGGGCCGCCGCCGAGGCGGTATCCGACCGCGAGGTCTACGCCGGCGTCGCCGAAACCTCGGTTTACGTCGCCGAAGACCACCGCGGCCGCGGTGTCGGCAAAGCACTACTACGCCACCAGGTCATCGCCGCCGACGACGCCGGGCTCTGGACCCTGCAAACCTCCATCTTCACCGAAAACCGCGCCGCCCTCGCCCTGCATCACAGCGCCGGATATCGCACCGTCGGCGTCCGCGAACGCATCGGCCGACGCGACGGTATCTGGTGCGACACCGTCCTGCTCGAACGCCGCTCACCCATACGGTAATCGGAGCCGCGAGCTGTTCACCGGCCGTTTGCTTGCGATCCAGTATTGATATAGGTCAATATAGGTCTATGTCGAAGTCGCACCTTCCGATCGTTCCGGTGCAGTCGTGCACGACCTCGCCGATCGTGCGCGCACCGTTGACCGCGCAGGCCGCTGCGGAGTTGGCGGGGGTGTTCAAGGCCCTGGCGGACCCGATGCGGTTGCGGCTTTTGAGCGTGATCGCCTCGCGCGCGGGCGGGGAGGCGTGCGTGTGCGACCTGTCCGAAGGCATCGATCTGACCCAGCCGACCATCTCTCACCATTTGAAGGTGCTGCGCGAGGCCGGACTGCTCACCAGCGAACGCCGTGCCTCGTGGGTGTACTACCGGGTGGTTCCCGAAGCGCTGCAACGGCTGTCGGATGTGCTGCTGGTCGAAAGCGGCGCCGCCACAGCGGTGCACGCGTGAGCGCCGACACCGCCGTCGTGGAGAACGGGGTCGTGGCGAAGCTGTCGACACTGGATCGGTTCCTGCCGGTGTGGATCGGTGTCGCGATGGTGGTCGGGCTGCTGCTGGGCCGCCTGGTTCCGGGTCTCGGGGAGACACTGAGCGCGGTGGAGATCGACGGCATCTCGCTGCCGATCGCGGTCGGGCTGCTGGTCATGATGTACCCCGTTCTGGCGAAGGTGCGCTATGACCGTCTCGACACCGTCACCGGTGACCGCAAGCTGTTGATCGGGTCGCTGGTGTTGAACTGGCTGCTGGGTCCGGCGTTGATGTTCGCGCTGGCGTGGCTGCTGTTGGCGGATCTGCCGGAGTACCGGACCGGGTTGATCATCGTCGGGTTGGCGCGCTGCATCGCGATGGTCATCATCTGGAACGACCTGGCCTGCGGTGACCGTGAGGCCGCCGCCGTGCTGGTGGCGCTGAACTCGCTGTTCCAGGTGCTGATGTTCGCCGTGCTGGGCTGGTTCTATCTCTCGGTGCTGCCCGGCTGGCTCGGCTTGGAGCAGACCACGATCGACGCCTCACCGTGGCAGATTGCGAAATCGGTGCTGATCTTCCTCGGCATCCCGCTGATCGCCGGTTTTCTGA
Source organism: Nocardia arthritidis NBRC 100137 (assembly GCF_001612765.1). Classification (GTDB taxonomy): domain Bacteria; phylum Actinomycetota; class Actinomycetes; order Mycobacteriales; family Mycobacteriaceae; genus Nocardia; species Nocardia arthritidis. Next base: position 149,346 of record NZ_BDBB01000009.1, on the reverse strand, counting down.
CCCGCCGCTTCGGAGAACGTGCCAAGGGACGGGACTGGTATGAATCCACGCTGCTGCCGCGGATCGGGCCGTGGGCGCTGTACGGGCTGCTGTTCACCATCGTGCTGCTGTTCGCCCTGCAAGGCAAACAGATCACCGCTCAACCGCTGGACGTGGTGCGGATCGCGCTGCCATTGCTGGCGTATTTCGCCGTCATGTGGGGCGGCGGTTACGTGCTGGGCGCTGTCCTCGGTCTGGGCTATGAGCGCACCACCACGCTGGCGTTCACCGCGGCGGGCAACAACTTCGAACTCGCCATCGCCGTCGCGATCGCCACCTACGGCGCCGCCTCCGGGCAAGCCCTTGCCGGCGTCGTCGGCCCGCTCATCGAGGTGCCGGTCCTCGTCGGGCTGGTGTATGTCTCGCTGGCGCTGCGCAAGCGTTACCGTTCCGCCGCGGAGGCACCTGCCGCTGCCATGGCCGCGGGAAGGGCATCGGAGCGGTGACCGCTGCGGCACCAGCGGTTCTGTTCGTCTGCGTCCGCAACAGCGGAAAGTCTCAGATGGCCGCCGGACTGACGCGGCACGCAGTAGGCGTCGACATCCGCGACGAAGTACCCAAGTCGGGGGCTCACAGATGGCCCTCGGATTCTTCACCCACCTCGCCGGGGACAACGCCGTCGCCTGGTTCGGCGGCTCGGAGCCCGGCGATGAGATCAATCCCGCCGCTGTCGAGGCCATGGCCTAGCTCCCATCCAGCACCTGCCCCGAAAGGTCTACTCACTCATGGCCACGAAGCCCAGTGTTCTGTTCGTCTGCGTCCATAACGCCGGACGCTCCCAGATGGCCGCCGGATTCCTCACCCACCTCGCCGGAGACGCCATCGAAGTCCGCTCCGCAGGCAGCGCACCCGCCGAGTCGATCAACCCCGCCGCGGTCGAAGCCATGCGCGAGGTCGGCATCGACATCTCCGATCGATCACCCAAGATTCTCACCTTCGACGTGGTCGAAACCGCCGATGTGGTCATCACCATGGGCTGCGGCGACACCTGTCCGGTATTTCCCGGTGTCAGCTACCGGGACTGGGTACTCGAGGATCCGGCGGGTAAGGGCGTGGAATCCGTGCGCCCGATCCGTGACGAGATCAAGAAACGCGTCGAGGATCTGATTGCCGAACTGCTGCCCGCCCGCGCCTGACCGGAGGACATCGACACCACGAGCACCAGCCAGGTATTCGAACCGGCTTGATGCTGCAACACCGGAATCTGCGGACCGAAATCAGAGTTGATGCCCATCAATACGCGCTTGCGATGTTTCCGGAATGACGCGCAACGGCGTCTACTGGTCCGATCATGAGCAACGCGCTGAGGTCATCGTATGGGCGACCGGATTCCGACCGGCTCTTGCGCACTTGCGAGCACTGCATCTGCGCGAGCCGGTGGCGTCATCGCCGTGGTGAGGACGGAGCCGGAGGCCGGCAGGACGAGTCCCGCGAGTTCGATCATGGCGAGGGCCGGGTGATCGAAGTGTGACAAACACGTTCTTCATGGTTGCAGTTCTGGCCGTACCACCGGGAATGCAAGCGGCGATATTCTGACTGGTATGCGGCCAGCGGTGAGTCGTCGCGAGTAGACGATGAGTGAAAGCGATCCTTTCACGACACAGCGCGATGTTGGCGACGACACCGTTACGGAGTTGAGCGCTGCCGGGTTCGCGGACGCCGAGGAAATCGGTCGCGGTGGCTTCGGTGTCGTCTACCGCTGCACCGAGGTCGCCTTGGATCGCATGGTGGCGGTGAAGGTTCTGACCGGCGAACTGGAGGGCAACCGGGAGCGCTTCTTCCGCGAGCAACGGGCGATGGCGCGGCTCACGGGGCACCCGAATTTCGTCGGCGTTCTGTACGTCGGTGAAACCGAGACCGGGCGGCCTTACCTGGTGATGCAGTATCACCGCCGGGGATCGCTCGACGCGAGGATCCGGAGCGAAGGCCCGCTTTCGGTGGAGGAGGTACTTCGTCTCGGTGTGAAATTGGCCGGCGCGTTGGAGGTGGCGCATCAAGCCGGGGTTCTGCACCGGGACGTCAAACCGGCGAACGTCCTGCTCACCGACTACGGCGAGCCGGCGCTGACCGACTTCGGCATTGCTCACATCGTCGGCGGGTTCGAGACCGCGACCGGCACGATCACTGGTTCACCGGCATTCACTGCGCCGGAGGTGCTCGGTGGGGATGGCCCGAGTCGCGTTTCGGATGTATACGGCCTGGGGGCCACGCTGTTTTGCGCGCTGACCGGGCATGCGGCGTTCGAGCGTCGTCGTGGTGAGGAGGTGGTAGCACAGTTTTTGCGGATCACGACCCAGCCGGTGCCGGACCTGCGTGAGGGCGGCTTCGCGGAGGGGGTGTGTGCCGTCATCGAAAAGGCTATGTCTCGTGAACCGCGCGATCGCCCTACCGCCGCGGAGCTGGGCGAGCAGCTTCAGCAGGTTCAGCTCGCTCACGGTTTCGCGGTCGATGCGATGGCTTTACCCGAAGCCGCGAGAGTAGAACGAGCATCGCTCCCGGTGGCCGCGCCTGCGGTCCCGGAGGTCGTTTCCGATCGAGTCGCGGGGCGGCGACGCGCAGGCGAGGGGAACCTGCCCCTGGAGCTGACCAGCTTTGTCGGTCGGCGTACCCAGGTGTCGGAGGTGAAGAATCTGTTGTCGGGATCGCGTCTGGTCACATTGACCGGGATCGGGGGGATCGGCAAATCACGGCTCGCGCTGCGGGTTGCTCACAAGGTTCAGCGGGAATTCGCGGGTGGGGTGTGGTTGGTCGAGCTGGGTGAGCTGCGCGATGCGGCGTCGTTGGTCGATGTCGTGGGCGCCGCTCTCGGTCTGCGGAACCATGCGGGCAGGCCGATGCTCGAGGTACTCGTGGAATTCTTCTCCGCACGCGAGCGACTGCTGGTGCTGGACAACTGCGAACAGGTCATCGACGCGGTCGCTGAGCTGGCCGAGTCCCTGTTGCGAGCCAGCCCCCCATTGCGGATCGTGGCGACCAGTCGCGAAGCGTTGGATATCGCCGGGGAGTCGGTGGTTCCGATGTCGCCGCTAGCGTTTCCGGACCCCCAATGTTCGCCGTCGTTGCGGAGTCTGGCCAATTTCGATGCGGTGACGCTGTTCGCCCAGCGAGCTGCCGCGGCAGTGCCCGGCTTCGAGCTGACCGACAGCAACAGACTCAGTGTGGTCGGGATCTGCAGCCGATTGGACGGGCTGCCGCTGGCGATCGAGCTGGCCGCCGCGCGGCTGCGCATGATGTCAGCGGAGCAACTTCTGCTGCGGTTGACCGACCGCTTCGCGCTGTTGACCGGCGGCAGGCGAGGCGCACCGACGCGGCAGCAGACGTTGCGGTGGTGCATCGGCTGGAGCTACGACCTGTGCACGGAGACCGAGCAGCGGTTGTGGGATCAACTATCGGTGTTCGCCAGAGGTTTCGAACTCGACGCCGCCCAGCAGGTGTGCGGTGCGGATCTGGCCGAGCCGGAGCTGCTCGACTCGGTTTCCGCCCTGGTCGACAAGTCGATTTTGATACGCGAAGACGTCGACGGCGCTGTCCGGTTCCGAATGCTCGAGACTGTTCAGGAGTACGGCAGGGACCAACTCGAAAGAACCGGCGACTACACGGAGCTGTCTCGTCGTCACCGGGACTGGTACGAGCGGTTGGCGATCAACGCCGAAGCCGAATGGATGAGTCCACGCCAGCTGAAGTGGATTGCCCGCTTGGAGCGGGAGCTACCGAATCTCCGACAGGCGATAGAGTTCAGCCTGGCAGGGGAGGGTGAGCACGCTCTACGCATCGCTCACGCGCTGTTTCCGTTCTGGTTGCTGCGTGGGCGATCTAGCGAGGGGCGTCGCTGGTGTGACCGTGCGCTCAGCCGGTCGTCGGGTGCACCGAACGCGGACCGGGCCAAGGCATTGGTGGCGGCGGTCATGCTGGCCGCGACACTGGGCGATTTCGGGGCTGCGACTTGCCGGCTGGCAGAGCTTCGAGGGCTCGCGGAACGGACGACCGAGCCTATGAGCGGTGCCCTGCTGGCGTACGCGGACGGTTTCATCGCTCTCGTATGCGGCGATCCGGTGCGGGCCAGCGCTCTCATGGAAGACGTCATCGATACATTCGGGGCGTGCGGTGAACTCACAACGCATTCGAGGGCACTGCTCGCGCTTGGTTTGGCCTACGCCCTGCAGGGGGATACGCCCCGAGCCCTCGTACGAATCGAACAGGCACTGGCCATCGCCGATTCTCACGGTGAGACGGTCTATCACTCTTATGTACTAGGAGTGAAGGGGCTTACCCACTGGTTGCAAGGTGAGCCTGAGCGCGCTGTGCACCATTTAGGGGAAGCTGTGCACCTGTCGCGGCTGGTGATCGACCCGATCGTCGCCGCGATCTGCTCGGAGGTCCTGGCCTGGATCGCGGCCGAGCAGGGCGATGCCCGGCGCGCCGCCGTGCTGTTGGGTATCGCCGAGCAGCTCGGCCGTTCCCTCGGCGGTTCCGGCATCGTGTTTTCAGCCTTGTCGAAGTACCACGAGAAGTGCGAGCATCGGGCGGTCGAGCTGATCGGCACGCGAGCATTCGAGGCGGAGCGCCGACACGGATCCGCAATGAGCTTCGATGCCGCGGTCGACTTCGTGCTGGGTAAGCAACCCCGAGCTGTGGCACCGACCGATCACCGTTACGCGACATTGACGAAACGTGAGCGCCAGGTCGCCGACCTTGTCGCCGAAGGTCTCACCAACAGGGCGATCGCCGCTCGACTGACGATCGCACAGCGCACGGCGCAAGGGCATGTGGAGCACATACTGACAAAATTGGGCTTCACCTCGCGGGCGCAGATCGCGGCCTGGGCAACAGAGCAGGAGCGGCGGGAGGTAGTAACCCAACACAGAGGGCAACCCGGAGCCTAGGGTGAACCATCACGGGTTTGGTCGGGTTCAGCCTGCTCGCCGCGACGTGGCAGTCTACGACGGTTCGCTATACACAGCCCCCTTCGCGCGTCACCCTTGCCCGGCACTGTGCCCGGCCGGATCCCTCGGGGACACAGTGCAACACCGGCGGGTCAGGATTGCTGGGGCTCATGCACCCCTGGTGCGAGCTCCTGCTTGTACAGGTCGGCGATATCGGAAAGGTACTTCTCGGCAATGACTTTCCGCTTGAGCTTCATGGTGAGGGTGACTTCGTCACCACCGGCTTCCCAGAAGACCGGGAGCACACGGAACCGTTTGATCTGCTCCACGCGCGAGAGCCGCTGATTGCCCGCGGCAACCCCGGCCGCGATCGTCTGCACGACGGTGGGATCGGCGGCCAAGGTGGCCGCGGACGCGTCGGGAAGTCCGTGCTGACGCGCGTAAGGTCCGGCGATTTCGACGTCGAGGACGATCAGAGCGGTGTTGTAGGGGCGCCCGTCGCCGATGACCGCGATGGCTCCGACGAGCGGTGTGCTGGCCTTGATCGTGTTCTCGATGTTCGCCGGAGACATGTTCTTCCCGGCGGCATTGATGATCAGTTCCTTCTTGCGATCGACGATCTTCAGGTAACCGTCGGCGTCGATCTCCACGATGTCACCGGTGTGCAGCCAGCCGTCCGCGTCGATCGCCTCGCTGGTTTGCTCGGGCAGGCCGCGGTAACCCTTCATGACCAGTGGACCACGCACATGCAGTTCGCCGTCGGCCGTGCGGCGGGATTCCATGCCGGGCAAAAGTCTTCCGACGGTCCCCAACTTGGCGTCGTCAGGATGGCTGACACTGCAGATGCACGACAACTCGGACATGCCCCAGATCTCCGCGATCGGGAGGCCAAGTCCGGCGAAGAACGCCAGGGTCTGCGCCGGAATCGGCGCCGCACCCGACAGCGCCCAGCGCAGCCGATCGAATCCGAGGGCGGCGCGCAGGCCGCTCAGCACCATCTCGTCGGCCAGCTTCCACTCGGCAGCAAGCTCGGTGGGTACCGGCTCGCCGGCCAGCTGGTGCTTGCTGCGCTCGCCGGCCACCCCCAGCGCCCACTCCAATGCCTTGCGGCGGGTCCCGTCCTGCTCATCGGCCACCTTGAATTCGATGGCGGCCTTGAGCTTTTCCCACACCCTGGGCACTGCTCCCCAGACCGTCGGCCGCAGATCGGTGAGCGCCGACGCGATGTTGCTCGGGTCCGACACACAGGTCACCTGGGTACCCAGCACTTCCTGGACGTACAGGGCGGTGAGCCGGTCGGCGATGTGGGCGGTCGGCATGAACGAGGTGATGGTGTCACCGAATTCGAAATGCAGCACGTTGTCGATGCCGTACACCTGGAACAGGAGGTTGGCGTGGGTGGTTTCCACACCCTTGGGGTTGCCGGTGGTGCCCGAGGTGTAGATCAGAGTCGCGACGTCACCGGGCTGGACCGCTCGCCAAGTCGCGTCGAAGTCGAAATCGGCTGTGCCGGCACTGGTCAGCTCATCGACCGACAGTGTGCCCGCCGGGGCGTCGTCGACGCAGATCACGTAGTCGAGTTCGATTCCGCTGTCCCGCAGGCGCGGTAGGAATTGCGGTTCGCAGATCACCACGCGGGCGCGGGCATTGTCGAGAACGTAGGCGAGCTGCTCGGCGGGCAGCGTGTTGTACAACGAGAACGATGTCGCGCCGAGGTGTTGCGCGCCGACCTCGAGGGGATAGAAATCGATGCGGTTGGTCAGCATCAGCGCGACGGTGTCGCCGCGCCGGACGCCGAGTCGGGCGAGCCCGGCGGCCACGTCACGAACCTGGCGTGCGTAGTCGCGCCAGGTGAGGGTGCGGGCATTGCCGGGAGTGCGCAGTGCGATCGCGTCAGGATCGATCGACGCGGTGTGCTGGAACGCTGCGGGCAGCGTGTCGAAGCGAGCAGGACTCACGGAACCGGCCTTTCTGAATCAACTGGCGGCAGTCGAGGGTTCGAGGATCGAGGTGACAAATCGGCCTGCCGCGCGGTAAGCGAATCGGGATTCGGGGATGAGCGCCGGCAGGGCCTGGAAGACGTGCATCTGGTCCGGCCAGACTCGCAGCTCGCAGTGCGCGCCCGCTGCCGCCCAACGGTTCGCCAGCGTCGTGGCGTCGTTGCTGAAGAACTCGGTGTCGCTGGTGTGGATGAGCGCGGGCGGCAGCGACATCCCGGGTTCGGGCCGCAATTCCAGTGGCAGGTCGGTGAACTGCGCGATCGCGTGGCGCGACATCGGCACCGTCAACAAGCCGTCGAGCGTGGCGTTGGCATGGCCGGTGGCGAGCGTGAGGCTCAGATCGGTCATGGGGGAGAACAGGACCAGCGCGCCGGGCTGCGGCACCGCCGACTGTCCGTTGGCGAGGATCAGGTCCGCGGCCAGGAAACCTCCGGCCGAGTCACCCGCGACGATCACCTGCTCGGGACGGTAGCCCTGCTTCAGCAGCCACCGGTAGCCGCGCGCGACATCCATCGGTGCTGCGGGATAGGGGTGTTCGGGCGCCAGCCGGTAGTCGAGGGTGAAGACCGGCATCCGGGTCGCGGTGGACATTCGTGCGGCCACGCCGCGATAACCCGCCGCGGACCCGGCCACGAATCCACCGCCGTGGATATACAGCACGACGTGGCCGGTGCGGGTGACTCGCGGGCCGTACACCCATTCGCCCCGAACCGGCCCGTGCACGACCCGGATCGCGGTGCCGCGCAGAGTGGGTGCCGCGGCGCGCAAGGTGCGGTCGATCAGGGGCCGGATCGTGGCCAGGGTCGTCGGGTTCACCGGCGCGAACGCACCGAGCCGCCGGATGGTGTGCGTCGACAAGCGCCGCACCGCGCGGGCCCGGAACGATCCGCGCTCGACGAGGGCGGTCATCGGCGCGCCTCGATGGTGCGAAGCACCTCGTGCACGGACGAACTCGCCGCGAGGCGGTTGTCGAGAACGACGTTGACAACACCTCGCAGCAGCGCGTAGGGCTCCCAGCCGGCGGGTGCGATCGTGCGCGGGGCACGGCGGGCGATGCCGTCGGCGATGCTGCGCGCGGCCTGTTTCGCGGTGATCCGCACCCGCAGCGGCCAAGGCAGCATCGCGTCGAGCCGGCGGCCGAGCTCGTCGGTATCGAGCATGTCGTGGGTCATGGCGGTTTCGACAATGCCGAAGTAGGCGATGCCGGCGCTCGCACCCACGGCAGCGAGTTCGACCCGTAGGGCGCGCCCGAGCTGTTCCACCGCGGCCTTGCTGACCATGTACGGAGAACCGCCCATCCCGGGGGCGAACGCGGCACACGAGGAGACGACCACGACATGACCTTTGGCGCGGACGATGTGATCGAGTGCGGGGTGCACGGTATTGAGAACCCCGGTGAGATTGATGCCGACGACCCGGTCGAAGTCGGCTGGATCCAGCGTGCGCACCGTGGCGGGAACGGGTGTGACACCGGCATTGGCGACCACGACGTCGAGGCGGCCGAACCGCTGCACCACCTCCGCCACGACCTGTTCCATCCGCGCACGGTCGGCGACATCGGCGGCGATCGGATACGCGGGGGAGCCGAGCAGGGATGCCGTTGCACGCGCGGCGATCTCATCGATGTCGCAGACCACAACGGTCGCGCCCCGGGTGTGCAGGAGGTTCGTGAGTTCGCGGCCGATGCCCTGTCCGGCGCCGGTGATCAGCACGACCTTTCCGCTGACGTCATAACTCGAGCCGGCGAACCAGCTCAGCGGATTGCGTGTCATCAGATCACCTCGTAGGCTTCGGCGTCGAACCGTTCGGTGCGCTTGCGATATTCGAAGCTCCAGCTCGGATACAGCCCGGCATTGCCACCGTCGGCGGTGGTGTAGTAGCTCTCGCAGCCGCCGGTGAGCCAGACGGTTTCGGCGCTGCGCCGCCGCATCTCCTCGACGAATCTTTCCTGGACGATGGGTCGCAGCTCGACCCGCCGCGCGCCCCGGGTGCGCAGCGTCGACAGGGCGTCGACGATGTAGGCGATCTGCGACTCGATCATGAAGATTGCGGACTGGTTGCCGGCCGCGCCGAACGGACCGAGCGTGCAGAAGAAGTTCGGGAAGCCCGCGACGGCCGCGCCGAGGTAGGTCTGCGGCTGCTTGTGATACAGGTCGGCGATGGACAGGTTCTCGCGGCCGACGATCCGTTCATACGCAGTCGGGATGGAGGTGAATCCGGTGCCGTAGATGATGGTGTCCACCGGAATCTCCACCCCGGCCCGAGTCAGGATCGAGTGCGGCCGGACCTCTTCGATACCGTCGGTCACAACCTGGACGTTGTCCTGATCCAGCGCGGGCAGGTAGGCATCGGAGAAGATGGCCCGTTTGCAGCCGATCATATAGTCCGGCGTGACTCGCGCACGTAACGCCTCGTCGCGGATCTGGCGGCGCAGCTGGAAGCGGCCGAGCAGTTCGAACGGGTGCCGGAATCGGTTGTCCACGAAGCCGACCAGGCCGAAGCTTTCGATCAGGGTGTACCAGGTGCCGCGAACTGCCTTCTGGGTCAAAGGAACCCGGCGCAACAGCAGACGTTCCAGCGCCCGAGTCCGGCGGTCCATCCGCGGCACGATCCAGGGGGCCGACCGCTGAAAGACAGTCAGCGACGCGACCTTCGGCTGAATCTCGGGCACGAACTGAACGGCCGACGCTCCGGTGCCGATCACCGCCACCCGTTCGCCGGACAGGTCGTGATCGTGGTCCCAGTGCAGCGAATGGAAGGCCTTGCCTTCGAAAGTGTCCAGTCCCGGCAAATTCGGGTACTTCGCTTCGGCGAAGATCCCGGCGGCGGAGATGAAGTAGTCGGCGGTGAGGGGCCCGCGCGAGGTTTCGACCCGCCAGACCGATGCTGCTTCGTCCCACCGCGCGCCGAGGAGTTCGGTGCCCAGCCGAATGTGACGCACCACATCGTGTTTTGTCGCTACCGAGCGAATATATTCGAGAATTTCCCGCTGGCCGCCATAGGTACGCGACCAATCCGGGTTCGGCGCGAAGGAGTAGCTGTACAGCTGCGAGGGCACGTCGCACGCACAGCCCGGATAGGTATTGGCCTGCCAGGTGCCGCCGAGGTCTTCGGCCCGTTCGATCAGCACGAGGTCGTCGAATCCGGCCGCGCGCAGCTTGATAGCCAGGCCGATCCCGCCGAAGCCCGCGCCGAGAATGACGATCTGCCGGTGCTCGATGTCGTGTGCGGTCATGGGTCAGCCGATCCTTCCGTGCAGTGCCGCGGTCAGCACATCGACCACGAAGTCCACGCGTGCACTGCGCCTGAACGTCGTGAGCGCCAGCGGGGAGGGAAAACGCTGCCGCGTGGTCGCCTTGGCATAGGTGAACTCGCGCAAACCATCTGGGCCGTGCACCCGGCCGAATCCGGACGCCCCGACTCCGCCGAGCGGAAGTGCCGGGACGGTGGCGTGAGCGACGAAGGCGTTGACGGAGGTAGCGCCGCTGTTGATCCGGTCCGCGATCGCCACACCGTCGCGCCGGGCGAAGACAGTGGCGCCGAGGCCGTATTCGCTCGCGTTGACCCGTTCGACGGCCTCATCCATATCGGTCACGCGGGCGACCGTGAGTGTCGGCCCGAAGGTCTCCTCAACCACGGCGGCGGCATCCTCGGGGACATCGACCAGGATGGTCGGCTGCACGAACTGACCGCTGATCGATTCGGAGCCGCCGAGTAGCGCGCGCCCGCCGCGAGCGATCGCGTCGTCCAGGTGCCGGCGGATCACCTCGAGTTGCTTGGGCATGGTGATCGGGCCGATCTGCGCCGTGCCGTTTCCGGCGCGCAGGTCACCGGCCAGAGTGCGGAGTTTGCTGAGAAATTCGTCGTAGACGGCCGTGTGGACATACACCCGCTCGACACCGAGACAGGTTTGGCCCGCGTTGGACATACCGCCCCAGATCGCCGCGTCGGCCGCGGCGTCGAGGTCGGCGTCCGCGTCGACGATCAGCGCGTCCTTGCCGCCGCACTCCATCAGGACGGGGGTGAGGCGCTCCGCGCACGCGGCGAGAACACGTTTTCCGGTCTCGGTCGATCCGGTGAATCCGATCTTGCCGACCCGGCTGCGGCACAGTGCCGCGCCTGTCTCGCCCGCACCGGTGACCACCTGTAACACCGGTCTCGTGGGCAGCGCCCGGGTGAATGCCTCTGCGAGCCAAAGCCCGACACCGGGGGTGTACTCGCTCGGTTTGAACACCACCGCGTTGCCGGCGGCGAGCGCGAACGAGATCGAACTCAGCGGCGTGAATACCGGATAGTTCCAGGGCCCGATGATGCCGACGACGCCGAACGGACGGTACTCGACACTGGACGCCTGATTGAGGGTGAGCAAGCTCGATCCCACCGCACGGCGGCCGAGCACGCGCTGAGCATTGCGCGCCGCCCATTTCAGATGCTCGAGCGCCATCACGATCTCGAGCTTGGCATCGGAGATCGGCTTGCCCATCTCCTGATGCATGATGCGCGCGAGATCGTTCCGGCCGCGCACGATCTCGGCCCGCCAGCGGTCCAGCACCCGCCCGCGCTCGGCGAAACCCATCGCGGCCCACTCGGCCGCGGCCTCGTGAGCGCGCGCGACCGCGGCCTCGACCTGCGCCGGAGTCCGGTTCGGATACCGGCCGACGACCAGGCCGGACGCCGGGTTACGCACCTCGAACATGCTGTCCTGCGCGGCGGGCCGCGTCTCGGTGGTAGTCATCGACCGGCCTCCTGCGCCGAAGTGACGACCGCCCGGCGGATCCCGCGGGCAATCGATTTCGTGACGAAATGGTTGACCGGGCTCGCTGCGGCCAGTAGCGGGCGCAGCAAGGCGTTTCCTTCGAGCGCGAACGTCCAGATAAGCCGTGTCCCGCCGGGGGTCGGCTGTAGGGCGATGTCCTCGGCGAACCGCTTCAAGCCCGGAATCGAGGCGGCGTCGACGGTGAAGGTCATATGTGAGCCTTCCTCCCAGCGGTAGAACCGTTCCTCCAGGCGCGCGACACCGCCGAGGGTGACCACGCGGGTGGTGCCGACACCGAACGGCCGGGGCGAGGTCCAGCGCGCCGCGGTGATCACCGGCGACCACGACACGAGGGCGTCGTCGGAGGTCAATGCCGCCCAGACGCGCTGCGGCGGTTGTGAGATGTCGACGAAATGGGTGTAGCGGCGGGCGGCGCCGGCGAGGAATGCGTCGTCGGATTTCGCCAGCACGAAACGTGCAGTCATGAGACCGGATTGCCTTTCGCGGTCAGAGATCGAGGACGAGAGGTCCGTTGGTGGAACGGGAGACACAGGTCAACATGTGGTCGGGGCGTTCGGTGTCGCTGAGCAACCGGTCGCGGTGGTCGATGTCGCCGGAGAGCACACGGGTCTTGCACGTGCCGCAGAATCCTTGACGACAGGAGTACAGCACGTCGGGCTTGACCCGGCGGAGTGCTTCGAGAGCCGTTTCCTGACTGCCGACCCGGACATCGACCCCGGTTCGCGCCAAAGTCAGGTCGAACTCGCGGCCGTCGGTCACCGGCAGCGCGGAGAAGCGCTCGGTATGCAGCGAGGCGGTGGGATTGAGCCGGAACAGGTGTTGCTGCGCGGCCTCCAGCACCGGGGGCGGCCCGCAAACATAGACGGCCGCGCCAGGTTCCGCTCGGGCGAGGATAGCGGGGACATCGGGTGCGCCGTATTCGTCGTCGGGGCGGATGTCGGTGTCGAGCGGTAGTTCGCTCAGGAACGGCATGGTCGACCGGGATCGCCCCAGATACACCAATCGCCCACGTTCACCGGTCTGCCTGACCATCGGCAGGATGGGGGTGATCCCGATGCCGGCGGCGAGGAACAGGTAGGACGGCGCGTTCTCGATATAAGTGAACGCATTGCGCGGCCCTCGAATTCGCAGCGCGGCGCCCGGTTGCATCGCATGCATTTCGAGTGATCCGCCGTCCCCGTCGGCGATGCGGCGCACGGCGATGCGGTAGCGCCGCCGATCCCGGGGATCCCCGCACAGCGAATACTGCCGCTGTCGTCCCGACGGCAGAAACACATCGAGATGCGAACCCGGCCGCCATGACGGCAGGGTCTGTTCGTCCCGGCCCACCAGGGTGAGCGACGCGACGTCATCGGCCTCGGCACGCACTGACTCGACCACGGTGTCGAGTTCGAATCCGTTGAACCGCACTGGCTTCGGACGGGACAGCGCGGGGGTGGTGAACACTTTCTTGTAGATGTCCATGGCGATGCCGAACGCTCGAAGGCTCGGCGTGGGGGCGGCGTCGGTGCTGGTCATGCGCGCGCCGCCGGAGAGTGCGCGAGATAGCGCAGCGCGCTGTCCATCGATCCCAGCTGTGAGGGATGGAAACTCGGCCGCAGGTAGCGCGGCATTTCGGTGAAGAAGGTCGTGAAACTGGGAATCACGCCCCGCACGGTCGCGCTCACGAACTGCGCGCCCCAGAATCTGCCTTTGTTCGTACTGGGGTCTTTGCGATACAGGTACGCCGTGGAGATCACGAAGAGCGGCAAAAGTAGTGCGGTGGCGAGCAATCCCGTGCGAGCCCGACGCGCGTACCCGCCGTCGAGGTACATGTAGGCGTCGAAGACAACGCTGCGGTGTTCGACTTCCTCCGCGCCGTGCCAGCGGACCAGATCCAGCATCGTCGGGTGCATGCCTGCGGCTTCGAGGGCCTCGGCCTCGAGCAGCCACTCGCCGATCACCGCGGTGAAATGCTCCATGCCCGCGAACAGGCCCAGGCGCTCTTTGAGCCACTGCTCCTTGGCCTTGCCGCTGAGTTTGTGATCGCCCAGGACCCGGTCGACCAGCCAGGCGACCTTGCTCACGTAGGACTCGACGTCCAGACCGAGCGACTGCAGGTGCTCACGCGCACCCTCATGGCTACTGGCATGCATCGATTCCTGGCCGATGAATCCGGTCACCTCTTCACGCAGGCGTTCGTCCTTGATGAAGGGAAGGGCCTCGGCCAAGCAGGCCGCCATCGCCCGCTCGCCTTCGGGCAGCACCAGGTGCATCACGTTGGTGACGTGGGTCGCGACTACCTCGCCCGGTATGTAGTGCATCGGCACCGAGGAGAAGTCGAAATGGACGTCACGGGCGTGGATCGCGTGGGCCTCGTCCTGATAGGAGCGCTTCGTTGCACTGTGATCAGCCATACAGCAGACCGTACATCGCTACATTTCTTATGGCAATGTTGCGGCCACAAATCGACTTGCAATGTTGCAATGATGGCGATCGGTGCTAGCGTCGAGGTGTGCCCACCACTGCCGCCACCTCGGAAAACGCAGCCGAAACCATCGAGGAACGGATCCTCGAAGCAGCCCTGATCCAGTTCGGGCAGGTCGGCGTGAAGAAGACGACCATCGAGGACATCGCCCGCAAGGCCGGTGTCGACCGGGTGACCGTCTATCGGCGCGTCGGCGCCCGGGATGACGTCGTGCGCGCGGTCACCGAACGGGAGGTGCGCAAGCTGCTCGCCGAACTCGGCGAACTCCCGGCCCGGCACGACACCCTGGAGGGCTTGGTGGTCGACGTGTTCGCCACCGTCCTCACCCGCTGGCGCACCCATCCACTGGTGCAACGGATGCTGACTCTCGAGCCCGACCGCCTGCTCCCGCAGCTCACCACCGAGGGCGGCGCCTTCTTCATGATGTCGGTCGCCGCAGCGACCGAGGTTCTGCGAACCGCGATGCGTGAGAAGGGCTTCCCCGAGGTGCCGGACCTGGACGTACGCGTCGAGGTCGTCTGCCGCATCGTGCACTCGCTGATCCTGCAACCGATCGGCGCCATCGACCTGGACTCGGGGCTCACCGCGTTCGCCCGCGACTACATCAGGCCGATCATCACCGACTAGTTCGAACGTCTGTCGAGCGATCGCGCACCTGGCGAACAGGTCGGCGGGTTCTTGTATGCGGGCATTCGTGCCGGGTGAGCGCTCGGCTCCATGGCCGCAGGACGGCCGGTTGCCCGTGCCTGCTGACCAGTGAGCCGGGTCAGCAGTATCTGGCCGCGGTCGGCTGCGTACACCCGGTCGTGAGTTACGCGCGTTCTTCGGCGTGTCGGTGAGTGGACACACCGAGACATTCTCAGGGCGGCTATTTCATAGCGAACTTCGGTCTGGCGGCGTATAGGCGGGATTTCCGTCCTCGAGCGTGCGCCTCGAGCGAGGCGTGGGCGGCGCAGCCGTCGCAGCGCGACAGCCCTGCCGCGCAACCCGGGCAGACCCGGTCGACGGTGGCGGTTCGGGACCGGTGATCCTGCCCGGGCGTCGGGTCACCGTTCCCGAACGTCTGCCCGTCTCGTCGAGGTTCCACCGCCGCGTCACGTCCAGGTCTGCGTTGTGCGCAGCGCGCCGCTATCGAATCGCCCGGTATCCGGATACCCATCGAGTCCCCGCGCGACCGGCCCGAGAGGTGTGCCGCTCACCGGGAGCGCGGCCGGACAGCCGAGCTCGGCGATGGCAGGCTCGGGCCATGAGTACATCGGTCGAATCCCGAGTCGTTCCCGAGCTGCGTGAAGTGCCCACCGAGCATGGCGTGCTGCGTTACCGCGAGAGCGGTGACGGCCCGCCTCTGCTCTTGTTGCACGGCTCCGGTCCCGGGGTGACGGGGTGGCGCAACTTCGGGGCCAATGTCCCGGTCTTCGCTCGGCACTACCGCACACTGGTGTTGGAGTTCCCTGGCTTCGGAATCAGCGACGATTTCGGCGCTCCGCACCCGATGATGTCCGCGCAGCAGGCGGTCGGCGCCTTCCTGGACGGGCTCGGCCTGGACCGCGTGCGTGTCGTCGGCAACTCCATGGGCGGCTTCGTCGCGACGGACTTCGCCCTGGCGAATCCCGATCGGGTGGATCGTCTGGCCACTATCGGCGGAATCGGGACGCCCGTTTTCAGCGCCCAGCCGGGTGAAGGGATCGTGCGGCTGAGCGAGTTCGTCGAGAATCCCACTCGTGAAGCGCTGATCGCCTGGTTGCACTCGATGGTGTACGACCCGGCGCTGGTGACCGAGGAATTGATCGAGCAGCGCTGGCAGCAGGCGACCGATCCGGCGACTCTGGAGAACTCGCGCCGCATGTACGGGAAGGCCGCCCTGGCGCGGATGGCTGAGGCGGCCCGCAGCGCCGACACCACACCGGGGTGGGCGAAGCTGGGCCAGATCAAGGTCCCGGTGCTGGTCACCTGGGGCCGTGACGACCGCGTCAGCCCGGTCGATATGGCACTGCTGCCGATGCGCACCCTGCGCAACGGCGAGGTGCACATCTTCCCCAACTGCGGACACTGGGTGATGATCGAGCAGAAGGTGGCCTGGGAAGCCACCGTTCTGGCCTTCCTCGGTCGTTAGCCCTCCCCGGCGGCCGGCGGAAGTTCCGGCGCCGTGTCGATGACCGGCGCCGGGATCGCGCAGAAGCTGTGGCAGACCCGGTCCTTGATGATCTGTTCCGGGCATTCCGGATCGAACCACCGGTCCACATGCCCCCAGTGGATCGGATGCTTCATATACGGCCCGAGCAAGGCATCCACATCGGCGAACTCCTGCTCCCACACATGCGTCCATCGCGAAATCCCGCTGGCGTGCCGGACCGGGCTCAACTGCCACGCCAGGATGGCAGGAATATGCTTGGGCATCTGCAGCGTGGCGTGTTCGAACCGGCGAAGTTCCGCCGGGTCGGCCTCGGGGGCCGCCCGCAACAGCAGCGTCCGGTACAACCGCGGCGGTTGCGAGGCCCACCGGCGTCCCGCGTACGCGTTCGCTGGGGACCCGCCCACGTACTCCACCGCGTCGACGTGCCCGATCGCGGGCACGGAAGTCGCCTGGTCGATCACGGCGCGGCTGCTGTTCCACTCCCGTTCGGACTGGAATTGAAAGTGCGCGAGGACATCTCCGCCATTGCGTACTCCCGGCAAGGTGCGGGAGACCAGCGACTGCCGTGTGCCCGCCGATTCGGCCGCGGCGGCGATGCGCTTGATGGTCACGGCTGTGGTCATCTCGTCGCCGGGATCGGTCATGTGGAGCAAGCGAGTCACCTTATACATCGCAGAGTCCTTCCACGTCCTCGGAGCGGCTCGCCATCGACCGGGTGCGTTCGACGATCATCGGCGCCATCGATTCCCACCACTTCGCCGGTGCTGGGTCATGTCGTGCCCGAACCGCGGCCGCCCACCAGCCCGCCGTGCCCGGCACGGTCCAGGTAGCGGTGACGGTGTTCGTCTCACCCTCGATCCAGGCCGGTGGGCTCACCAGGATTCGCTCGAGCGTCAAGCCGCGTTCTCGCGCTGCCGGTGCGTACGCGTCGAGGTAGGCGTCGATGAACACCCGTGCGCTGCCGGGTCTGAGTACGACTCGGTCGATGATGTAGAGGGTTGGGTCGTCCATGGAATCGAACGTAGGCGCTGGCCCGGAAGCCGGCGGCGCGTCATCCCGTTGGCCGGGAGCCGCCGGCGGCGAATACCGTTGGAGGGCTTGTAGGCTGCACAATCGTGGCAGCCGACGTCGATTCCTACCCCAACCTGCCTGCGACCAGTTGGGCCGTTCTGGGCATGTTGTCCTTCGGTGAGGAACTGACCGGCAACGACCTGAAGAAGTGGGCGGACTGGAGCATCGGCTTCTTCTATTGGAGCCCCTCGGTCAGTCAGGTCTACGCCGAGCTGAAAAAACTCGAGGAGCTCGCGTTGGTTAGGTCCCGCCTGGTTGCCGACGAGGGGGTGCGCGGACGGCGGCTGTACGGCATCACCGATACGGGGTTGCGGGCGCTGCGGAACTGGTCCCGCAACGCCGGGGTGGACATGCCGGTGCTCAAACACGGTGTGATGCTGCGCCTGTGGATGGGCCACCTGCACGAGCCCGACCATCTGAAGCGGATCGTCCGTACCCACATCGACAACCTGCGCGAACAGGCGGGCCGGGCCGCACTGCACGCCGACCGGTCCGAGCCGGAGCCCGGGTGGGCGTTCACCGAGATGACCCTGCGATGGTCGCAACGCCACTTCGAGGCGGAGATCGAGTTGGCCGAGCAGATGCTGGGCGACATCGATGAGGCCGCCGCGCGATATCGCGACCTCGCCGTCCGCGACGAGAACGATCTCCCGGTGCCCCGTCATCCCGGGGTCTGGCGCACAGTCGGGGACGATTCCGCGGACAGCTGAGTTCGCCGCTCGCACCCGCCGAGGTTCCCGGTGTTCAGCCTTCGGCGAGCACGCTGGGGGCGGTCGGCAGCGACCGCAGGATGTTGCGGCGCTGCAGCGTGGGGGTGACCCGTCCGCCGGTGGCCATACTCCGCCAGATGGCATGCGCGGCAAGCTGGACCGGGGTGGTCATCCTGCTGTCGAAGGTCATCCGGCTCAGCGGTCCGCAGATCGATACCGCGGTCGTCGCCTCGCCGATCGGTCCGATCGGCGAGGCGATACAGCCGAATCCGCGCAGGGCGCCGTTGCGTTCGACGGCATATCCGAGTTCCCGGATCAGCGCGCTGCCCGGCTCGTCCCGGCCGGCGAAGGCGAGCAGGGCCTTGCCGAGCGCCGACTTCGCGGCGGGCAACCTGCCTCCGACCCGGGTCGGTACGTGGGCGGCAAGGCGTCCGCCGATCTTGTCGAGGTAGACGACGTCTTCGCCGTCGAGCACCGCCAGATGCACGACCATGCCGGTGGCTCGGTACAGGTGCTGTAGGTGCTCGCCGGAGGCCGCGTGCACCCGGTCTTGATGGACCGCGAGCGAGCCGAGCTCTACGAGCCGGATGCCGAGGCTGTAGTTGCGTCCCTCCCGCCGGAGCCACCGCAGCTGTACCAGCCGGTCCAGCATCCGGTGGGCGGAGGAGCGCGGCAGGCCGGTGCGGGCGACGACCTCTCCCAGGCCGAGGCTGTCGCGCCCGTCGAACGCGTCGAGGACGAGCGACAGTCGGTCGAGAAGGGCGCTGGGAGTGGGCGCCTCACCGGGCATCATGTCCTGCGCGATCGTCATGCGCTGACTCCTTCGTCACTAGCATCAGTGCTCTGACATGGCTATTTCTATTAGGAAATAGTGCCGCAGGCTGACCGGTATGTGAAGCGGGTCACGAAGGAAGGGCGACCGGATGCGCCGCGGCATCGCTACCGCGCCTGCTGGTTGCGGCCAATGGGCACCGTGTGCCGGTGAAGATGCTGGCCGCACACAGGTTGCAGTGGATGCACAGCGATTGCTTCGCCGACTCCGACTGGATTCGGTTGATCAGATCCGGCTCGCGGAGGAGGGCACGGGCCATGGCCACGAATTCGAACCCGTCGTCCATCGCGGCGTTCATTCCCGCGAGATCGGTGATGCCGCCGAGCAGGACGAGCGGCATGTCGAGTTCGTCGCGGAACTGGCGTGCGTAGTCGCGGAAGTAGAGCGGTTCGTAGGGGTAGTGCCGGAAAACCATGTTCCCGAACATCTTCATGCCCAGCTTGACCAGGCCGCGCTGGGTCTCGGCCATTTCACGTACCGGTACCTCACCCCGGAACAGGTACATCGGATTCAGCAGTGACGAGCCGCCGGTCAGCTCGAGGGCATCGACGTAGCCGTCGCGCTCGATCATCTGCGCCACCACGAGCGACTCATCGAGCCAGAGGCCGCCGGGGACGCCGTCGGCCATGTTCATCTTCGCCAGCACCGCGATTCGCCCGTCGGCGGCCTCGCCGACCGCCTGCAGGACGCGTCGGGCCAACCGCGCCCTATTGGCGAGCGAGCCGCCCCAATTGTCCTTGCGGCGGTTGATGTTCGGACTGAGGAACGAGCTGGCGAGATAGTTGTGCCCGAGGTGGACCTCTACCGCGTCGAATCCGACCTCGATCGCGTACCGGGTCGCCTGGGCGTGGGCGTCGATGATCCGCTGGATGTCGTCTTCGGTGGCGGCCCGATCCAGGCTCATCGACAGCGGGTTGGGCCGGGTGGACGGGGCCAGGGACGGCAGGCCAGTGGAACGCGAGTTGGCCACGGGCCCCGCATGCCCGATCTGTGCCGAGATCGCGGCTCCGGTGGCGTGCACGGCGTCGGTGAGCTTGCGCAGACCGGGCAGCGCCTCGGGCCGCCAATAGATCTGGTCCTTCTCGGTGCGCCCTTCGGGGGACACGGCGAGGTAGGCGACGGTCGTCATGCCGACTCCGCCTTCGCCGACCGCGACGTGGAAGTCGATCAGCGCGTCGGTGACCAGAGCGTCGGTCGTAACCCCCTCGAAGGTCGCGGACTTGATGATCCGGTTGCGCAACCGCACCGGGCCGAGCGAGACGGGTGCGAGGGGATCCGGCCGGGCGGCGGAAGCGGCGGACGAGGCGGTCATCGGGAAACTCCTGGTGTGGGTGGGGATGTGCGGGGCACAAGGCGATCGTTCGGGATCGTCACGGGGGCGTGGATGTCCATCCACCGCAGCATCTCGTCGACCGCGTCGGCGCAGTCACCGCAGGCGCCTGCATCGGCCCACTCGATCAGCGCGGCAAAAGCTGCCGCCTGATACGCGGTGGCCAGCGCGCGGCAGATGGCCGCGGGGGCATCGGGAAGGCGGTGGGCGATATAGGGCGACAGCGTGTCGATCCAGGGGCGGTAGGCGAGCGGTGCGGTGGCGGCGAGCTCGGGCTCGGAAGAGATCAGGCGTAGCCAGTCCGGCGCCACGCGCTGGACCCGAGGCTGATGCGAGACCGACTCGACGATGGCGGAGCGGATGACAACCGAAGGTTCGCCCGCCTCAGGGGCATTGTCGAGGGCCTCCTGCAATCGATCGCTTCGTCGAGTCTTCAATTCTGGGGCTCACTCATCCCGTGCTCCCGTCAGTCGAACGGTCCTGCCGATCGGCGTGCCTCTCGCTCGTCGAAGTGTCCAGCTCTGTGCCGCTGAATGAGATGAAGCGGCGACACCGTGCGACCGTGTGCGAGGGTCTATTCGGACCGCGATCCTCGTGTCGAGCGGTCACCCTGACACCCGACCGGATCGTCGCCGCTTGGCGCGACACCCTGGGCGGTTTCGCTTCGACCCAGCACCTGCTGGCCAACCATCTGGTCGACATCGACGCAGACAGTGCGATCTGCACCGCGTCGTTCCAGGCGGCCCACCGCAAGGCCGAGTCGTTCGGTGCGTCGCTGTGGACCCTGGGTGGCAGTTACCGGTTCGACCTCGTCCGGGTCGAGGGCGCCTGGCGCATCCGCGGGGTGGCGATGACCGCCGTGGTGGTCGCCGGAACCTGGACCAGCGTGAAGGAGATGATGGCCGACCGCTACGCGCGGAGGCTGGCCGAACGCGGCTATGCCGCACTGTCTTTCGATTTCACCGGGTTCGGTGCATCCGGCGGGAACCCGCGCGAGGTCGAATCGCCGGACCGCAAGATCGCCGATATCGGTCACGCGGTGGACTTCCTGGCCGCGCACGCCGCGGTCGACGCGGACCGGATCGGCGCACTCGGGATCTGCGCAGCGGCGATGTACAGCCTGTCGGCAGTACTTCTGCCGGTATTCGAAGCTCGTTCAACATCACACGCCCAATCCGCTGTGGCGACGTACGTGCACGATCTTGACGACAGTGACGAACTAGGCCGAGGTGCCCGGTTGCTGGCTGTGGCGCTCGGTGGCCCATGCGGCAATTTGTGCGCGCGAGGTGAAGCCCGTTGTCCTGCAGGATCTTCGGCAAAGTCGGGTTCTTCGCCGGCGGCCGGCTCGGCGACCAAGCCCAGGACTCGTCCTTGCAGCATGCCGCCAAGCAATCACCGACCCGGTGTGTCGCTGATACGCCGAGCCATGTGCGGGGGTCCGCACCATCGTGCCGTTAGCCCACTGCCAGCCCGGAGCTCACTGTCCGCGTCCCGGTGGTACATGACGGCGGCGTGGCTGTTGGCGGTGGTGGGGAGCATCGGCCAGTCGCCCGGCATGGAGCCCAGTGCGAAGCCCACCGACGGTGGTGGGCTTCGCGTCCACTGTGGCTGGTTATTCGGGGAGGGGGCGGTGTCCGATCACCTGTGTGCCCACAGCGGCGGAATTTCGGACGGCGGTGAAACCGTAATCGCGCATGGCTTGCTCGTACTCGCCGATGCCGTCCAGGAGGATTTTCTTCCCCTGGCTGACGGCGAGGAGTTCGTCGCCGAGGACGTGTGCATCGCGCAGCGCGGTGTTGGCGCCGATACCCAGGGCCGAGCTCATGGCGTGGATCGCGTCGCCGATGACGGTCACATTGGTGGGTTCCCAGGCGTCGGTGGGAACGCAACTGCGCAGGGTCAGTGCCTGCACGGTTGCGGTGTCCCACAGCCGAACCGTCTCGACCAGAGCCGGATGCCAGGATGCGAGCCGGCGCAGCACGTAGGCCTTCAGCTGCTCCGGGGCGGCGGTGAACAGTTCGGCGTCGGGGAGCATCCGGTCGGTGAGCGAGTTGAAAATGCTCAGCGCATAGTTCTTGCCGGCCTCGTCCTGGAAATCCTGGTCCTGCTCTTTGACCAGCGGCGAGCCAGGGTCGGTGCGTTCGAGCGGGCCGAAGGTGAGCCCGTCGTGGTTGCTGTCGAAGGCGAGGGAGAACGTGTTGAACAGCTGCTCTGGCAGCCTGGCCCTGGTGTCCTCGGTGAGCGGGATCTTCGCGGTGATGTGTCGCGAACCGAGGTCCACGACCCGGACCTGCGGGAGCCGCTGGGTTCGCACGGCGGAGTTGACGCCATCCGCGGCGATCAGCACATCGGCCTCGACGCTGTCACCGTTGTCGAGGCGCACGGTCACAGTCGAGTCCGGGTTGGTGCGATATCCGGTGACTGCGGAACCGAACCTCACGGTCTTCTCCAGTCCGATGTGGAGGATACGGCGCAGGGTCGAACGGCACATCACCATGTGTTCGGGGATGTCACCGGTGGGAGTCCCGGTACCGGCCATCGCCGAGGTGTCACGGGCCTGGCGGAGGTTGAACTGGTCGTCGAACAACAGCATGTCGTCGGTGGGCCGGCCCGAGGTCGCCAGGAACAGCTCCCACAACCGCGGCTCCAGCGCGGCATGCAGTGCGGAGGTGCCGGTGGAGTTGATGTGCACCCGGTATCCCGGGTCACGTGCCGCCAGACCGGCGTCGCGCTCGTACACGGTCACGTCCAGGCCGTGCCGGTGCAGGTGGTGGGCCAATGTCATCCCGGCGAGTCCGCCGCCGGCGATGACAATACGCATATCGGACACAAGTACTCCCTGTCAGAGGTTCTATCGGGAGCACACTGGGCCCTCTCCACGGAGAGAATGTTGACCACGACCCGGCGTAATACCACGGGTCGCGTTTCCGGACTACCAACCGGGACGCAGTTTCGTGTGCTGTTGGAGGATATCAGTCGGATTTCAGTGAGCGGTCGAAGAGTCCAGCAGCGCCGCCCAGTGGCGTTCGGCGGCGTCTGGGTGGTTACGCGGCGGTGTCGGCTTGGGTGAAACCGTGGTGGGCGCCGGGGTAGACCTCGCAGCGGTGGCGCGCGCCCGCGTCTGTGAGTGCCTTCTCGAGGCGGTCGACCTGTTCGGGTGGCAGCGCGCGGTCCTGGTCGGCGTGACCGAAGTACAATCCCGCGGCGACCCGGTCGGCGCGCAGGTGTGGGCTGTCGGGCTCGGTGCCGGCAAGGTCCCCGCCGTGGATCTGGGCGGAATCGATTCGCTCCCAGTCGCTTGCAGCACGGGTGCCGAAGCCGACGCGATCACCAGGCGGGAGGACTTCGGCGGGGGCCAGAACCCGGCACAGGGTATCGATGGGGCGAGTGCGGACGAGGCGCGTAATCGGCTGGCCGAGGCGATGCGTGATCATCGTGAACAGCTCGGGTACGGCCGGGTCACTCGCACGACCAAGTTGATGGACCTGGCCGTGGAGTTGCTGGCCGAGATGGGCGACGACGAAGCCTATACCGACGGCAATGTCGAGGACTACCGGCGCGAGATCTATGTCTCCACCGATAAGCGCGCGAACCCGGCGACGATCAAGATCGAGAACTCGGTCGGGAACCTGCAGGTCTGGCAGGCCACCGCCGGGGAGCTGGACCGTCACCTCAAACGACTCATCGCGTTGGGGCTGCGGCGCAAAGCCAAGCAGCACAAGATCATTCTGCGCGCGATGATGCAGATCGCGGTCCGCCACGGCGCGGTGGAGACCAACCCCCTCGACGGGGTCAGTCCATTTACGCGGCGACGCAACCCGGCTCGCGGCAAGGTGCAAGACCACGACGCTCTGCCCGCCTTCCGCGCCCAGGTCCGGGCGTGGGCCCAACGGGGAGGCGATTCCCGGCACTCCGGCCTACAGCTGTGGCCCGCCGCGGGACTGGACGGTGGTGTGGGTGGTCGACGTGATCACCGGCACCGGCATGCGCCCGCATGAGGTGTTCGCGCTGCTGCTCGAGGACATCCATCTCGACGCGCCCGAGCCCTATCTCGACGTCACCGGCACCCTGGTGGAGGTGAAGGGCAAGTGGGTGCGCAAACCCGCGCCGAAGTCCGACAACGGGTGGCGGCGCATCTTGCTGCCCGCCCACACCGTCGAGGCGATCCGGGAAGCGATCAAGGACCTGGAAGTCGGCGACCGCCCCAACCCGATGGGACTGCTGTTCCCGGCCCGAAACGGGTCGCTGCGCAACCCGAACAACTTCGGCCGCACTGGCGCGCGGCACGTGGCGAGAACTTCGCCTGGGTGACCCCGCGCACGTTCCGCGAAGGCGCGGCCACCGCGGTCGACCACGCCTACGGCGACCCCGAACGCGCCGCCCGCCAACTCGGCAACACCCGCGCGGTGGCTAAGACCCACTACATCGACATCCCGGAGACGTTCCGGACAATCGGGACGTCCTGGAACGCTGGGCCCGCGGCGACGAGGGCGAAAGTATGAGATTTTGACTGGCTCGGGTCGAATCCGGCCCCTCCCTCAGGAACCGGAAAACCCCTTCCGACGCTGGTCGGAAGGGGTTTTCGCTGTCGGGCTGACAGGATTTGAACCTGCGACCACTTGACCCCCAGCTATCCCCGTATTCGGTTTGTGCACGTCAAACACGTTGTGCATTTGGCTAAAACGGCTCTGTCGCGACTCCTGTACAGGACCGTTCATAGCGTGTGGCCCCAAATTGGCCCCAGCATGCATCGGTTCGGAGCGCCCGGCCTACCGGCTTGCCACGGTCCAACCTTCACGATGCCACTGGATGATCGTGGCCGCGAGTGTCACGACGCTTCGCGCGTCGATCACCGACGGAGCCCCCTTGGGAGCCCCGCCGTGCCGGTCGTGATTTGGCCACATCAGCTTGAGTATCGCCACTAGCGGACCGACATCGTGTGACTTGTCGGCGCCCGGCAAGCTCCCAGAGCGGCAGCGCAGCTGAGCACTTTCCGGAGCAAGTACCACGGTTGTCGAAAGCTGTGTCGTACCCTGGGGTACCGTCGCCGCCGTTCGGTTCTCTCGAGGTGGGAGTATCAGAGTGCAGGTGTCGTCGTTGACCCGCTCGTATGTGTTGCAGGCGATCGAGAAGTGCGACAAGGACGGCAGGCCAAATTTCCTGGAGAACCACGGCTTCAAGCCGGCGGTCTCGACTGACTACGTACGAACGCGCTCTCAGCTTGGGAATCAGGGGAATGATCATGTAACTGGCGCTTATCTAGGTCGACGGGTGCACGATGGAGCCCTCGATTTACCGCGGTTGACCAGCGTATCTGGCACGTTCGTTGCTAGCGATGCCGTGTGCGCATCGGGCTGTCTTCGAAGGTGTTAAGAGTCTCCGTGAGAGCCGTCTACCACCTGAGCGCTCGGAGGCCGGTGTGGCGGGGGAGGTGGGCGAGTTCGTTGCTATCGTCACCGTTGTCGTCAGAACTGTCGTCGATCGCCCGCCGTCGGGGACTCAGTTCGTGCTCGATTTCCGCAAGCGAAACTCAATCGGGTACTCCGCAAGGTGCATGCTCGCCGATCCGAGATGGAGCGTATAAATTCCCAATTGCTGGACCTTCAGCTGAATATTGGCTACTAGCGAGCACCTCTTGACCGGATCGGATGTTTTATATACGTGAACATCTTTGGAGTCGACTGTTACTTTTTCGCCGTCCGGATACTGGCAGATTATTTCCATTCGCAATAGAGTATCCGGCGGAATTCGACCCAAATCGAGTATCCACGCTGTCGAGATGGACGCGGTGGCGGGAACTTCATTCAGTTCGTAGTGGGAGTAGCCTGCACCGAGGGTATAGAGCAGGTGGTCCGCAACAGTCGCGCCATTGACTGCGGTAAAGGCGCGCACAGCTAAACCACTTTCGATGTCAGAGTGGGTGATATCGCGTCCCTCGAATCTCAGGGCACCCCCGCCGCCCCCGCCGCCGCCCGGCGCCTGACCATGTGTCCCGTCGAGATTCACGGAGACTTCATCAGGTAGCTTGGCGAAACCGGAGATGATGAGTACGCCGCCCTGGCCGCCGGCGCCGAGAGGTCTACCGCCCTCTCCGCCAACTTTGAAGGTTGCGTTGCGAAAGTCGTTATGCACCGCTCCTGACTCATAGTTGTACGTCATAGCCGATATGGCCAAAGCTGTTATTACAGCCGACGTAGCCTGCGGTGCTGCCTCGTCGCCCTTTGACCGTGCAGTTTCCTCGTGGGTTCGCTTGATCTCAACTAGGTACTCGACTGTAAAAGTAGCGAGGTTATCCCAGTCGTCAATAACTGCATGATGCGTCGCGCACATCAGTATGAGGTTATCGAGATCGTGCCGTTGCTCGTCGGTCTGACTGGGGTCGTACCGGGGGCCGCCAGCACTTTGGGCGCGGATGTGGCAGACACGGCCAACAATCGTGCCAGTTTCGTCGACTATCGAGGTCGAACAACCCGGGAACGCACACTGATTCATCGACAAGGCGAAGAGTCGCCTGATCGTGGTGTCGCGGGGTCTCGTCAGTGCCATAACGGAAAGGTATACCCGCGAATGCGGCAGCGCCAGCGTGCGCCGCAACGCGCCGACGCGTCCGCCCGGCGCCAGCGCGCCGCGCTTGATCCTGTATGGCTCAATTCGGCAATTGTTCGCACAGCCGTTTGTAGTGGTTCGACTGATGCTTGACACACCGACTTCACCTGACGCTGAGCAGAGGCAGCCGCCAAGCGAGGTGGACGTCCGTTTGCCGAGGGCTAATTGTTTGGAGCGACTGGACGCCATGGTTGCCATTTGATCAGCCTTGTTCTGGCAGAATCACGGAGCCAATGCTAGAGCTCAATCCGAACAAGCGCCTGTCGATATTCGAGGGCACGTCCGCCAGCTTGTACTTGTCGCCCTTTTTGTGAAGCGCTCGAACTACGCTGCTGGCCAAGAATTCCAGACATTCATTAATGCTATCCCGAGACGGCCGAGGGCTCAACTCCTTGCGAAGCGTGAAGTAAATATTTTCCGCACTGATGTAGCCCTCGGCTATGGGATCTTCATCGTTGGCTTCTTGGTATAGCACGTCGATAATCTTGGTAAGTATCTCAGAGACACCAGCAGCCACCCCATACGCATCGTATACATCAGTAAGGTCGTCAGAAGTCTCGAATAGAATCTTCAGTTCGGGCAGCGGCAAGGGTGTGTTTTGATGCAGCTCAATTAAACCGATCAGTTCCTCCACTGTGATTAGCTTGACTTTATGGTTTACTGCCCACTCTTTGAGCCGAGGCGTAAACTCCGGCCCTACTACGGCGGCATAGTCAGCCTTATGCTTGCTTCTATGGTCTCTTATTACGTCGAAAGTCAATGCATTATCGCTGATTACACCGGTTGACGATGACTTGGCGTCGACAATAGCCCGATATCGCTCGGAAGGGCTCTGCTCCACCGTTAGCAGAACATCTGTCCGGCCTGGTCCGCCCAGGTGTTCGACCCTGAACCCAAATAATTCAAAGCCCCGTGCGACTGCGCGCTCAAATTCGGCGCTAGCGTTGCCAACGTTGCCGTAACGCCTTAGTTCCTCATTTATACCACTAGCTACTTCTTCGAATGACGAGGCAGCGCGAGAATGCGATTCGTCCGCGGCTGATCCCGCCTCAGTCGCGGTAGCAGACTCAAGCGGTGCCTCTAGGGTCAACTCAGATATAAGCGCTCGGCCGTTTGCGGTTATTCTGTACCGCGACCAGTCAATCCTCTCTACTAGACCAGCCTCAGCCAGGAAAGAGAGGCGAGTACGAATCTCGGCATTATCAATTTGATTGAGACCATACTTCTCATTTGCAAACTCCGCAAGTCCGCGTACCGATGCGTTCCCTTCAAGTGCTACCAATAGCTCGCCGACAAATCTATAACGAAGATGGAGGTGCCTTACAAAGTCGACCTCACTGCCAGTTTGTACGATTGTGGCGATCTGGCCCGGGATCCCATATCGGTTGAAAGACACCATCTCGATGACGCCCATATTCCTCAGGGTGTGCATGCTTTGCGTATAGGAGCTTTTCTTCTGGCCGAATGCTGCAACAGCTTTCTCGTATATCTCGTCTGACGACGCACTTGAGCCGATGAGGTCCAGGTATTTCCGCAGAGCTTCGAAGATGCCCGGGCTGCCGCCTTCCGACGCCCGTCCCGCGCCTTTTCGCCCTCTTGGAACGTAGCCGATCAACACCCTTCGGTTTTTGAGATCGGCAGGTTTCAATCGGTCGAAGGCTTGAACTAGAAATGGTTGTGGTTCTGAGAGGTCGGGAGACTCCTCGTCATGGGTGACAGCGTCTGGCGCAACGGACTCTGGTGTGGCAAGCTCGATCGTTTCGAGGAATTGGCGCCCCTTCTCTGTAACGACAAGCTTCCCGTACCCCCACCGCTCCAGCAGCCCGAGCGCCTGCATCCAGGAGAGGCGGCGATTAACCTGATCCAGACTTGTCCAGGCTAAATTGAACCGCTGAGCTACCTTGAGGAGTTCGCGGTCCTCAGGGCTAGTCTTGATGTGGGCTAGTAGCTCACCGAAGAGCTTGACGTGTGCATGGAGGTGTCGGGCATAAAAGACATCGTCGCGGGTCTCGTACCAGAATCTGGTCGCTGGCGTGGCTTCCCATTGATTTCCATCGGACTTAACCACCATCGCAGCTCGGGTCAGCTGGCGAATGAAGAAGGTGTCACAATTAACACTTCTCGCTTGTCCGCCCATGAATGTCAGTTGTACATCTTGACCGCTAGCTAGCGGCAGTTGCTCAACAATGGCGCGCAGCGCGTTTGCCTGATCGTCAGACTTGCCCGGAATTACACCGATGGTGTTCGAGCGGTCGCGCCAGGACTTCATAACAATGCTGGGCATACTCACAGGGTTCACTCCCACCACGCTGAATACTGTTGCTACGAGTTTAGTGGCGGGCGTGGTGGGCGATGCGGGTGACGAGTGAAAAATGCCACAGGCGAAGGGTTTTCGGTTCGCAGCGACGGGCAGGGTGGTCGTGCAGGGCGATGGTTTGCAGCCATGCTGTCAGGTCCAAGGCGAGGGCCGGCCAGGCGCGGTTGGCCTTGTCGGCAACTCCTGAAGACCGACCCTCTGGCGATTCTCGGGTTCTAGCTTGTGTCGCAACACGGTTGATCATGAAGGGCGTGTTGGCGGGCAGGCGTGGAGCCAAGCGGCGGTTGGAACTGGCGCAGGAGTACTGGCGGCTGATTACCGCTGGAGTGGGATCGGCGCGGTCACCGAGTACGAGCAGCTGCTCACCGACCGCCTGCGGATACTGGGCGCCGACCAGCCCGACACCCTCACCACCCGCCACAACCTGACGTACTGGCGCACGAAGCTTTAGCTTCAGGACAATTCAGACCCCGAACGCGCCGCCCGCCAGGTCGGCAACACCCGCGTGGTGGC
Organism: Nocardia arthritidis NBRC 100137; assembly: GCF_001612765.1. GTDB lineage: Bacteria > Actinomycetota > Actinomycetes > Mycobacteriales > Mycobacteriaceae > Nocardia > Nocardia arthritidis. The sequence goes on along the minus strand of NZ_BDBB01000009.1, from coordinate 119,667 downwards.
CAAGGCGCACTACATCGACGTCCCGGAGACCGTTCCGGACAATCGAGACGTGCTCGAGCGGTGGGCCAGAGGCTCTGCAAGCCTGAAACGCGAGATTTCTGTGAGAGCCGCTCGAATCCGGCCCCTCGCTCAGGAACGTAAAAACCCCTTCCGACGCTGGTCGGAAGGGGTTTTCACTGTCGCCCTCCTTGGAAACCTCTCAAACCATCCGCAGGCCACCCAACTTCGCAATCTCGCTAGGCTGCTCGAAACCACATCCCCACGTCCACCAGGCACAACGCCTGTCCAGCCTCGCCGTATCGCGCACCATTTCACCCAAGACACCATCGCCGAGATCGTCGATGCATACCGCGAAGGTGCCTCCACCAACCAACTCTGCAAGCAGCACGGCATCTCGAAGGGCAGCCTACTCAAGCTCCTTGATGAGCATGGCGTTCAGACTCGCTTCCAACCCATGACCAAGGACGAGATCAACCAAGCCGCGCGGCTCTACGAATCAGGCGACTCACTCAAGGCCATCGCGGAGAAGCTCGGGAAGGGGAAGGGCAGCGTATGGAAGGCATTGCGGGAAAAAGGAGTCCAGCTACGGCCATCGACGCGGTGATGCGGTCAGAGTCCCCTGCCGTGACTACGAACTCAGGACCGCGCATCCCGCACAAGCGGAGTGAGGTTGTGACAGTGCGCCATACAGCGAAATGGCTACTCCGCTGCTCAGGTCGAGATCCTTCGGCAGCAAGGCATCGCGAGGTTCCGACCATGTCCAAGGACGAGATGGGTCGAGCCGTGCGACGGTACGGCGCACCCGACTGACCAGGATCATCGCACGAGCTCGGGACGGGAAATCAACGTCCGGAAGGCGTTGCGCCAGTCCGATGTAACGCCGAGGGCAACTTCTCGAACTACTTCAGTAGACCGGTTGCGGTGATGGAGTGTGTGGTCCGGTCCCAGCAATGCTTCCGTACCCTAACTAATAGAGAGCGGGTCAATGGCGATCGTCAAGTCCTTTGCCATCGGTAACGGCGACATGTACTACATCCGGCACGGAAGTGATAACTTCACCATCATCGACTGTTCCTTGCCGGACGACCGACTCGGGAGCATTCTGACCGAGATAGCCACGCAGTCGAAAGACAAGGGCATCACTCGTTTCATTTCGACACATCCCGACCAAGATCACATCGGAGGTCTTGTCGAACTAGACGATCATATCGGTATAAAGAATTTCTATTGCGTTAAAAACGAAGCTACCAAAGAAGATGAGACTGTAGACTTTAAGCGTTACTGCACACTGCGCGACGATCCCAAGAAGGCGTACTACATCTACAAAGGTTGCAAGCGTCGTTGGATGAACGACGGAGACGATGAACGCGGCTCGGCCGGACTCAGCGTGTTGTGGCCCGTTACTTCGGATCCAGACTTCAAAAGTGCATTGGCCGACGCGGCTGCAGGAATGTCGCCCAACAATATATCCTGCATTCTCCAGTACTCTGTCGAAAACGGCCCTCTTATGCTCTGGATGGGCGACCTTGAGACCGACTTCATGGAGAAGATCGAGGATAAGGTGGCAATGCCCAAGGTGGATGTACTCTTTGCCCCGCACCACGGTCGCACGTCAGGAAAGGTGCCGCGAGTCTGGCTGGAAAAGATGGAGCCCGGCCTCATTGTTATCGGCGAGGCTCCGTCGGAGTATCTTCACTACTACGACGGCTACAACACCATGACGCAGAATTCATGCGGCGACATCTTGTTCGAGACAGGTACCGAAAAAGCCCACATCTATGTCAGTGATAACGCCTATAACGTTGACTTTCTGGATGACGAAGGCCGCGACCGCAGCCACGGCTTGTACTACATCGGCACGCTTCCGTGCCACAAACGCTGATCGCCGACAAAGGTAAAGTCCATGGATATCTTGCAACAGATTACGGACCGGTACAATAGAACGGCACGGTTTCTGCCTGCGACCCTAGTCGTTTTACCGCTATTCGTTCTCGCAGTAACAGCAGTTCCCGTCGTCGTGACGATCTGGACAAAAGTTGCTGCCTTCGCCGCCTTTTGTCTCCCGTTCGTCGCTTCTCAAGTTGTTCGTGACCGCGGCATGCAAGTCGAACCGAAATTGTTTCAGAGCTGGGGAGGCCGGCCAACTGAAAACATGCTGCGGTGGCGCTCGACCGCTGCAAGCGCCGCTGTGGCACGCAGGCATCAGCTCGTAACCAAATATTTAGACATAACCCTTCCCGACAAGGTTTCCGAGGCTGCAGATCCGGCCGAAGCGGATGATATCTATGCGGCAGCGACAGGAGCACTACGAGAGCGAACTCGTGACAAGACACGGTTTCCCTTGGTGCACGAGGAGAACATTTCCTATGGCTTCCGCCGTAATACCTATGCCTGCCGTGTCCCGGCGGCAGTCATCTGCTTGCTCACGGCCATAGCCACCATTCTGCTCGCTCGATTCTCTCTTGTGCCGCTCACATGGCAACAGCAGGCGGCACTCGTTGGGTTTGACCTTATTGCGGCATTCGGGTGGTGGCGGTTGTGCACACAAGATGCCGTCCGCCGTGCAGCCGAAAAATATGCTTCCCAGTTGTTCATGTCACTCGAAACATTGGGGGCAAATTCAGGTGCTTCGCAGTCAGAAGCTCCCTAGATCATGAATTGGCTCGTAGCACAATTGCCAACTCGTAAGACCTGCTCACATCTTTCCATAGCGACGCGGCGATGTTGGATGCGTCCAATCTCTAGGCTTTTCTGATTGTGACTGCTATCCTTCTCTCGTGCTTTGGTACCAAACTCTTGGCATCGCCCTCGGTATTGTATTGAATCTCGTATCGCTCGGCATTCATCTAAAGAACTGGACGAATTTTGTAAGCAAGAATGATATCGAGCACCTCAAAGCTTTGCGTGAATCAGGCTCGATCTACGAGCGTGTGTCTGCAAACTGGTCTAGCACACTACTCGACCGAATAGCTTACGCACAAAAGACGGTTACTCACACGGCGTTGCAAAAGCTCACCATAGTCGCTGGCAATCTTATTTTTACTTTCGCAGTGGTGGCGAGCCCCTTTATATACAACCGCGACTCGGATAGTTTTTTTCGAGTCGTCCCCTGGTGGATGTACATAGGCTATGTGGCTTCCGTTCTGATGGTATTTCAGCAAGCGAAAGATACGATGTGGCGACACTATAATCGAATGTATCTGATCTATATGGGGCCTACTACCGACTTCAAGCCAATTGGTGAAAATATCCTGGCTACCCTCGGCGCTAGAGCGCACCCAGACCTCCTCTATCGCTATGCGTATCGAGACACACTCGAAAGTGCAGGAACCATGCTGGCCAATATTCGTGACCGTAATTTCGATTTGAGATTTCGAGTGGAGTACGCATTTCGAGTCGACGAACTTCGGCAAATTTACGCTACGATGAGCTTATGGAGACGAGTGGTCGGCCTCCAAGCATTTATACCACTGCGCTTCAAGGTTGGTTTCAGCGGAAAGTCACGGTTCGGCCGGATCATGAATCGGCTTACCCATCGACTGGATAGCGACAAGATCCCTTATCTTCGAAAAAGAATGCCTCGTGAAACGCGCCTAGAAGCCATCGCTAGGCTTAATCGTTTCGGCAGTCCGGAGGACAAGCCTGAGTAGGGAACAGGCAAGTGATTGGCGTTACGCTATGGATCGCACAGCGTAGAAGTTCCGATGCCTTCCGCACTGTGAAGACCGAATCTTTATGCGCGCACACGATTCGTGCAGACGGCAAACAATGGGCTCGTTCTTCTTCAAAAGAATCCCACTGCCTTACCCCTCCGCCTCAATCCCCGCCCGGAATTCCTCCGCATGAGGTCCCGTCACCGTGTAGGCAACAGCAGCCGGTTCCGCCGGCCCATGTGCGCCCTTTGGTGCTCCGGGGACGATCGACAGCACCAGTGCCTTGACCTCATCGAACGTCAGCGCCTGCTGTGGCAGTGACGGATCGAAGTCGTTGATCTCCCCACGCTCCAGCGGCGTTCCGCCGTGTCGAGGCCATTGCACCTCCAGCAGCGACAGCGGCTCCGCGGTCAGAATCGCGGCCAGCAGGTCCTCAACGCCAATCCAGTGGTGTCCGTGTTCGGCAGCAATGGCCGCCGCCCGTTTGAGCGCCAGAATGGCTCCTGGCGCCGCCCCCGTGATCGTGACGGTTGACTCATCCCGCTCGGTGGTCATGGGTTGGACCCTACCGAGCGCGGTACCGGCTGTCGCCACCGAACTCCAGGATTTCCAGCGGTTCCGGGTAGCCGTAGAAGCCGCCGAAGCACCAGATCCGGGTGGATTTGCCGGGTGCCGGACACGCCACCTTGTCCTGGCGGGTCACTGGCTGTTCAGCGCAGCGGATGACGATGCCGCCGCCGTCGACGCAGTCCGAGATCGTGATCGCCCCCGCTGTCCCCATGCCCAGGAGCATGGTGGCCAGCACCAACGCGACAATAGCGCCGAGGCGAGAGACGAAGGTTCGCATGGGAATCCCCCTAGTTGAACAGCGTTCTGCGCGAACGCCAGTGCGTCAGTGATTTATTCAGTTATGCGGTATGGAGACATCGGTTGTCGGATGCTCAGGCTGTACGCCATCCCACCGCCGTAAGACGGTCGCTGCCGCCGCGTATTCGGCCAGGCTCCCGACAGCACGGGCCGCATCGAGGTCGACGCCGAACGAATCCGGTGCCACCCCCGTAATGTCGGCGATCATCGTGCGGGCGGTGGACTCGATGGCGCGTTTGTCGTTGACCGGTGTCCAGTAGTCGATCGCTGGCACATGGACCAGCCAGCGGCTACCGCAGCAATGCACTCGTGCCAAATACTGCACTGTTCCCCTCGCTTCCCGGTCGGTGGGTAAGCGCCCGGCACCAGGGACCGTCGAAGCGTGGGCGGCTCCTCGCGGGTATCCGCCTGGTGCCGGGGCTCGGATCTGACGGTAAAGTGCCTGGTCACAGCCGGGCGATGCTTTTGCTCGGATTTGCTCCCAGCACGGCTGGACCGTTGACCGACCATCCCCTGACAAGCCACGATGACGACGTTCGAGCAAATCCACGCAGCATCAGATCAAGGACGGTCGCCATGCGTTTACGATGCCTCGGTGTCGGTAGTCAAAACGGCACATGCCCAACGCTTTTTGCCTCGGATAGAGGGACCTACGTCATCCAGGGGTGGCGCATTGACCCGGATGGCTCCGTGATCGAGATACCCCACATCCTGCTGGGTTTCCTCGAACCGGGAACCTGCCTCGGCACCAAACTGACGGATACCGGCCGCGGTACTTTCACGCTCAGTGGTGCCCCTGTGACTGACCTGGAAGCCTTGCAGCAGATGAACTTGCCCGACCACGAAACTGCCATCGAGGTACCGATGGGGAAGGAAATCCGGCCCGTATGAAGCTGATCCAGGGCGAGGAATTCGTCGACCTCTTCCGCGCTGGTGCGTGGAAGAGGGCCTTTCACCTGGAAACCCAAGACGAGTACCTCGTCGCGGACGAACATGAGCCGTTCCGCAAGTTTCTGGCCGGAGAGCCAGACGACTACGAGTGGTGCCGTTCCTGGGATGACCTCATCAAGGAGGTGACGTCGACCGGCAAGCAGGTTCATCGCGTTCGGCTGGTCAGTATTCCGCATGTGGACTACACCCGGTTCGGCCTGACGATCGCCCCCTTGAACATCGAGGCGGGCGAAGAGATCAAGTGGCTTCCGCGCCCCCTGATCAACCCAGCCGAGTTGGCCAGCGACGACTACTGGTTGTTCGATGACCGCCTGGTCGTCTTCGTCACCTTCAAAGAGGATGGTGACTTCGGTGGGTTCGCCGTCACCGACGATCCGGTGATCGCAGTCCACTGCACGGCGGTGCGCGACAAGGTGTGGAGCGTGGGAATCCCACACGCTGAGTACGAGAAGAGCGACTACGCTGCTGCCAAGTGACCAGCTCCAGCGTTCGTGATGCCAGAGAGGCGTTAGGCGCCCGTCTTCGGGAGCTGCGCAAGGACGCGGGCCTCTCTGGCGTCCAGCTGGCCGAGATGGCGGGGTGGCACTCTTCGAAGGTATCGAAGATCGAGGGTGGCAAGCAGACCCCATCCGAGGCTGACATCCGGATCTGGTGCCGCCACTGCAAGGCCAAGCAGCAGGTTCCCGATCTGATCGCGACCCTGCGCAATGTCGAAGCGGCCTATGTCGAATGGAAGCGAATCGCCGGCATCAAGCGCAAGCAGCAGCAACTCCACACGCTGGAAGAGGAAACGCGGCTGACTCGCTGGTTCGAGCCGGTCATCATGCCGGGCCTGCTGCAGACCCCGGACTACATGCGGGCGCTCCTCGCCAAAGTGACCGCCTTCTACGGCCACGACGAACCGCTGGAGGATGGGATCGCGGCCCGCCTGGAACGCCAGCAGGTCCTGCACCGCGGCAACCACCGGTTCAACTTCGTACTGGCTGAACAAGCCCTCTACACCACCGTGGGTTCGGACGATGTGATGATCGGCCAGCTTGACCATCTGCTGAGCACGATGCGACTGCCAAGTGTGGTGGTGAGCATCATCCCGGCGATGTCCGACTACCAGGTGCCAACAACCAACTTCGTCATATTCGACCGTCGAGTGGCGCACGTCGAGACCATTACGGCTGAGCTGACCGTCACCCAACCGCGGGAACTGATCCTGTACGAGCAGGTCTTCCAGACCCTCCTCGGGCAGGCCGTGATCGGTGAAGCCGCTCGCGTGCTGATCGGCAAGGCTATGGGGAGACGGCAACCATAAGCCCCTCCCGACCGCTAGCGGCGTAAGATCAGTTTGCTTTGCTGGAAGGTTGAGATGCGCACGTAGACAGGCGTGCTGGTGACGTGGGGAGCTTCTGTGGCGAGACGTAATTGCAGTGCTGACGCGAGACTTCCGCACAACCACCATCAGAACTGGCCACTGATGGAGGAGATTGAGCGGGAGATGGATCGTGTCACGGCGCAGTGGCCGAGCGTCGACCCACAGGTGAGGTTCAAGGGCATCAACCAACTCAATGGCCGGTACAGTTCTCTACTTGATGCCCGGATCGGCCTCGCTGACGATGTGCGTGACGTCACCCAAGTAAATATGACCCGATTCTCACAGAATGACGATGACGGATCTGAATGGTATCTGTTGGTAGACCTGTGCAAACATCGCACCGATACGTCGGGGGTATACGTATCCGGCCCGGTTCAGGCGACCTGCGATTCAATCGTCCGTCGCATGCAGGAGTTCATCCTCAAGCTGATCAACTATCCAACCAGCGGGGCGGCGTCCGGTCCGAGCACCATAGAGAGCAGGCTTCAGCATCTCCATCCAGCCATCAAAGCCGGTGCTATTTCCCGACTGCGTAACGGCCACGGTGATGATGCGCTTGAGGAGGCGTGCAAGAGCGTTGGAGCCCGGCTCCGCCAGTTGAGCGGTGTCGTCGATCAAGATGGGGCCGTCCTGGTTGGAGAGACACTAGGGCGTAAGAGGCTGATTGCCCTGAACGACGGTGTCACACAGACGGAGATCAGCGAACAAGAGGGGTACATGTTTCTGGGGATGGCGCTGTTTCGCGCTGGGCGCAATCCCCGTGCCCATAGACCGGCCGATCCTGAATTCGATCAAGACGAGATTGTCGAATGGCTCCACGTCGCGAGCGTCATGCATCGAGCTCTCGATAGGGCGAAGGTCCAGCCTTCCTGATAGCCAGGATCTTCGACCGTCGTCCTATTACGAGGTGTGCTCCGCCATGCTCCCCAAGAACTCTCGCACCTCCGGCACCCGTGAATGTGGTCGCACGATAGCGGTGACCGCCTCCAGTTTCTGGTGGACCCGTGTGGAGGCGATCTGCTGGATGCCCCCAAAGTTGTCTGTGAGCACTTGGCAGCCCTCGGCGATGTCTCCGGCTTGAACCAAATTGCGTCCCAGCTGTACCTGCCATTCCGCCTGTTCCCGCGGCCAAGCCGCAGATCCGTCGATCGCCGCCCGGATCTGCTCCGAGGCAGCTTGGTGTTCACCGAGGTACATCTGCATGATGCCGGTCATGCCGCTCAGCAATGCCTCCGGCAGATAGACCCAGTCCGGATCGAATCCCCGGCTGGATTCGTACGCCCGATACGCCCGACTCAGTGCGTCGGTGACGGCTGACTTGTTACCGGTCGGATCTTGCATCCCCAGGGCATCGGCTTCGCGAATTGCCATGAGTGCCCGCAGCTTTGGTCCACCATGACTCATGGCCGCACGGGAGGCGGTCTGGGCATATTGCACCGCTTGCCGAGCGCCCGCAGGGGTGCCACCGTTCCACTCGGTCAGCAGGGAACTGGCATTGCCCAGGGCATGAGCCACCGCTATTCCATCACCGGCCGCCGTGGCGGCTTGAGCGGCATCGGCGTAATATCTGCGGCCTTCCTCCAGTCGGCCAGCGTCATAATGGACCCAGCCCGCAGCCGTCATCATCTCAGCAGCAGCACTGGTCAAGGACCGGCCAACGTCGTCGGTATAGGTGCCGTTGTCCAGCAGTTGCCCGACGTAGCGCACTTCGTGGGCCGCTACCCGGCACAGCCGGTCACCACCCACCAGCAGGTCCAGTTCGTGAATCTGGTTCACTACGGCGTTGATCTCAGCGACGTCGCTGGCACCGATTCGGACGCTGCCTGCTGCTGACGGGGCGCTTGGCCCCGCAGTCATAGCCGCGCCAGCACCGATGGCACCAGTTCGTAGGAAGTTGCGACGGTTCACATCCGCCTCCTCGTCAGACTCCACTACCAGTATGGCAAGTGGAACGTGGAGCGCCTTGGCTACTCGGCGTAGTACCCGCACATCGTGCACTGCGGCACCGCCATGTTCAAGCTGAGAAATGGCGGGCTGGGTATAGCCCAAAATGGCTCCCAGTTCGGCCTGGGTCATGCCGAGTGACTTGCGGATACGGCGGATAACCTCGCCCGTTTTCATGTGCATCCCGCTGTCTCCGCTCTCTCATGAACGTGCATCTGCAAGATCGGTCTTCGCATCGGGACATATTGCCCGGCAACGGTTTTCGGCACCGAAAAGCACCTTATACGGTTTCAGTTATTTTTCAGAAGCTTCGGCTATTTGCGCCGGTCACGGCCTTTACGGCGGCCTACGGTCAGGGCCGGTACCCGGTACCGGGGCGACGCCGTAACCCTCAGCGGCGCACCGGCCGCCCCAAGGGCGCGGCGAACCGGTGGCCTCATCAGCCCTCGGTGCCGGGTACCTCCCACAGCTCCTGCCTCGCCCACCAGAGGCCCGAACCGGAAGAGATACCGCCATGCATTCCCGTGCGATCCACCAGCTCGCCGCCATGCCCCAGCAGGAAGACCATCAGGCACCCCGGGCGCCGTTCACCACCGAGCAGGCGCATCGCATCATGCAATTCCATATCGCCTGCCGGGCCAGAAAATGCCCGCGTAAGGCAGCGGCCCTCCAGGCTCTCGCCGAGGCCGGCCGTCTGAAGCCTTCCAGCATCCACCCGCGGTGATCTGGATGGACACCGAACCCATGCCGGAAAGGCGCTCCGAGCACATCGTGTACGGTCTCACTCCCGACACGCCGCTAGCGTTCACGGGGCCGCCGGTGGAAGCCCAGCCTGACCAGCCGCTGCCGGATGCCGGACCGTTTCTGCGGATCTGCGCCGGAGTGGAAAAACCGAGCACGGTCATCCTGCGCGGCGCACGGGAGCTGGTTGGCGTTTGGCGGCATATTCACGACGATCGGCCAAAGGACACGACCAAGGTCTACGAGCAGCTCAACTTGTACATCTGGCTCATCGACCGTGAAGCCGGTGGGCACGTCAAAAACCTTGTGTACCAGACTGGTGCGCCGGTAAGCCCATCAACCTACGGCCAGTGGGCGGCGTGGCTGGTGTGGAAGTACGTGCTGTACGCCCTTCGGCAGCACGACCCAGAGCATCACGAGCGTGATGCCGCCGAGCTGACGTGGTGCATCGAATCCTTCGACGAGTTGGTGGAGGCAGTCCAAGGCGGTCGGCTCAGGCTGCCGAAAGAACAAGGGCCGGAGGGAGACGGTACGGAGTTTCCACCACGGCGGGTGTGGCCACCGTCGAGCGACAGCGAGGGCGGAGATTCTGCATGACCAGGCCAGGGCCGGTGCCGCATAACACTTTTGTCCAAGCCGATGGCAAATTGGCCGAGTTCATGTGCCAGGTGCACCTGATGGACCTCACTCCAGAGCGGGCATGGGAACTACGGCACATCCATCGGTTTCATCACCCGGACGAGTGCCTGGTGCATTCGGAAGCGGCGTACCTCCTGCTGTTCGACCAAGGTGGCTGGGGCAGCCTGGCGCTGTCCCAGGACGACCACTGATCGTGTCATCGTCGCTGGCCATCATCCTGTGGCCCGCTTCGGTGTTCTTCACGGCCGTGCTGTGCTTCCGGATTGGGATGTGGTGGAGAGGAATTCGCACGCCGGGCAGGCACCAGTTCCTACCCGGACACCGTCACAGTGACAATGTGGGTGCTTCCCTGGAGACGTCGGCATCCGACGATGATGAGGCAGTCTGGCTGCCGAGACCGCTGGCCTCGGCGCCAGGCGAATGGCTGGAGGATGGACCGAGCGACGAAGATTCGGGAAACTGGCAGGGTTGGATCGAAGCCGCAACCGAGCCGATCGAGCCACCGTCGGCCAAAGCCAGAGATGGGCACTGGTGGAACCCGGATGACGACACGGACTTTCTGCCGCGGCTACAGGACATCCGGCCGCCTATACGGGCGACGCCGATACGACGGCCGCCGTGGGTGTAAGGGACTGGCCTCCAGGAGTACCCGATTCGCTTTGACTCAGCGGAAGCGATATGTTGGTTAGGTCAATAGCTGAGCGATCGGCTGGGACGAATACCCCCGAGCAAGCCCCGGACTGTGATGGTCCGGGGCTTGCTTGGTTTATTTGACGGCATGGGTAATGGTGACCTATCGCACCATCAACCTCAGCAGCTGCCTCGGATCGTCATTTACAGACTCGATCATCCGTATCCAGTCAGCGCGTCCAAACCATTCGGCAACGCTCTTGCCGTCAGCGATTGCCGAACCAGCAGACTCGATATCGAACATCTTGGCAATGGATGCCGCGAGAACCCGATAGCGCGCTACCTGGTACCAGTGGCAACGCTCCTCCTCCAGACGTTTTGACTTCGCGGCCAGGTTATCCACAGCAATCCTTGGATTGAATCCGGCGGACCTGGCTTGCTGTATTTTCTCTTGCAGAAGCGCGTCGTCATGGATAATTGAATCAGTCTTGTCGAGTGTTGCTTCGACTGCTTCAGGCGCTACTTTTTCCATAAAAGCTCTAACAACAACTGCACTGGGCTCGGTTTCATTGATCATGTCAGCATGGCACTGCGTTACCCAATGAACCCACTGCCTTAGAATATCATCGTCTATCAGGGAAGCTATTTCGTCCACTTGGAGGAGCGAGAGAATATGCCAGAATCGGACCGCCTGGGACCCGAGTTCGAAGCAAAGTTCTTCATTGTCACAGCTCTTGTGTGCTTTCCATACCTGAAATGCCTGTTTCGTATCGTCAATCATCGAATCTAACGGTGAGCCTTCCTCCCATCTTTGTGCACCCCCTGACAGAGGCATGTTTTTGGAATGCGTATTGTTCCCATCGGGATCATCAAGAAAGCCCCTCAGCGACACCGCGAAATTGTGCTCTCGTACCAGATGATACAGTCGGAGCACGAGCGTGGTATCAATATGATGCGCATACACCGGCGAATCGAACCGCTCATGAGCCCTATTTCTAACTAGAGCGAATGCTTCTTGAAGTAGTCCGACTGATTGCGTCGAGTCTCCGAGGCACAGCGTTTGGTGGAAAATAATTCTCAGACTTTCAACAGCGATCCATGTCGATTCCCCGTGGCCGCGTATGTTCGTGACTTGACGAGCATTGAGTTGCAGGACATCTGCGGCAGTCTGGGGGTTGGCGGATGACCATGGCGCGCCAGCATGGGATACGAGGCAACGCCCATAAAGAAGTAACATCGCCTGATCGTGCATCCGATAGCGATGGCGCTCGTCAGGGTCAGGTCCGGATTGCCGTCTATATGATTCCTCAGCCTGCGCATATGCTGCTTCTGGCAGTAGTCGGTCAATCGCGAAATCCAGACTAATTTCCTTGCAGGCATGCCACGCCGCCGGTAGAGCGCGAATACCTATCTTCGCGAAATCGTCCCTGCGCCTCTTGTCAGCCTGAGCATCCCATCCAAGGCTCCTTCTGACGCCGACATGGGCAACCAGCTCCTCCATAAGGACCGTGCATCCTATATTGCTTTCGTTGGATGACCTGGCCGTATCAACGGATATCTCGCCGGAAATATTCGCCGTAAAGTGCACCCTGTCCTCAGTTAGGATCAGGTTGCGTTTGTCGATCTTCATAAGCGCATACATCAGAGCGTCCGCATCATGCGAGAATAGCACATGCTGACATAAACGATTGTGCACGGCCGCAAGATATTGCATATCATCGATGCGATTCCGCCAGGGATGCTCCTCGTCCGCTACGACATTGAGAATAGATTTTCGTATTGAAGGTATGGCCGCGGTGGCAGCCCACAAAAGTTGCATCGGCAGAGTCTCGCGGGCTGACCATCCCCATTTCTTCGCTATGCTTATTACCGCGGAGACGATGGCAAAGCATTTCTCGTCCCACTCCGTCAATCGAAGTGCCATAAGAACTGTCCAGGTGAGATAGTGACGCTCGATATTGCCGTCTATTTCGCGAACGAGCCCGAGGCTCTTTAGTTCTCTCAGTGCCATTTCGATGTCGCCAAGGGCGTTTGCGTTCACAGCATATAGGTCCGAGTTGTCGGCCTCTGAAATCTCTGACCACACCGTTTCTAATCCTACCCGAGGCGCTTTGGCCTGCAAGCACATTATGACATCGAGAATCTCTAGAGCAAGAGGATTCCCGTCACGCAGCCTACGAATTGCATGCTGATAATGCGCCGTGATACTACGACTCACATCCTCCCGTCGGTCAAAGACGTAACGCTTCAGATTCTTTAGTTGACTAATCGACTTAAGGTAGTTCGCCACGGTGTCGTCGTAGTCACGAATCAAGCGGCACGCCTGGTTGATCAGCAACGCTCGATGGAAAAGCGCGGCGGTCAGTTCTTCACATTCTTGGTCGTCTGCTGATGGCAAGAAGTGCCGAATCAGCTCGCGCGACTCATCGTCGTTGAGATCCCCCACCTCAACGACGTTTGCTCGCTCCTGGACGGTATCAGCGGGAGGATGGCGTGACTGAACTATCACCGTATTGGTGAAGTGATATTCAGAATCCTCTACCTCACCGAACAACTGAGTGTCATAGTTGTCGATGACGACGTACGGCGGCGCTTCCATACCACACAGGAAGTTACAGAATTCTTCTCTAATATCCGTGCTGGCACCATCACCGAGGGACTTGTATTCTCTGAGTACAGCGACGAGCTGGGCATTTAGCTTCTGCGGATTGTAGTCATCGGGCGAACAGTCAATTGTGACGGCTGGATCGCCAATCTCATCCAATACGGCATTTACAGCAGTGGACTTGCCGGTGCCGGCATCGCCCCATACCCAAGTGAGATGTTCGCTTTCCCGGCTACTAATCGCTTTCTCAAGCTCATCGTAGAGTGCCTGCCGATGGACGGCGTATTCAGCCTCCTGCTTCCTGCGCTGAGCCTCTTCACGTCTCGCGTGGGCCTCTTCCTCTAAAGTCAGCAACGACTTTTCTAGCTCGCGCCAAATAATTCGGAAGACACGCACGATACTGTTTTTGTCTGTTTCATGCTCCAGGCCGAGCAGCTTCAGCGCCGCCGGGCGATAGTCGTCCTTATACGTCAACCGTGGCTGAAACAGAGGATCGTCGGGGGTGTAGCCATAGGCGGCGCGGATTTCTTTCTGGCGAAATCCATACAGTATCTCGGCGGCTTCCCGCTGCGGTTTCCCTTTCCAAAAGTTGTCGTCGGCTTCGGAGTCTGGCCTATCGGGGTTTTTTCCAGACATGTATAAGGGGATACGATCAATAGCCCGACGGACGATCTTCCGCGTCTCATAGGTCGGATCACGGTGCCAGCGTTCAGTGCCAACAATTGCCATGGCGACGCGCGCCAAGTGTTGGTACGTGACAAAGTCGCCGTCGTGCAGAAAGACGGCACTCAGACCGACAAAGCGACACACCTCACTGATGTCGTCATAGAGGGTTCGGTCTTTCGTGGTGGCAGGTCTGGGAGTTGGCCGGGGACTCACCACACCAGTATGCACCCCGGCTAGATGCGGTGGGTCGTATACAAAGCAGTCCTTGAGGGTTGGATCGCCAGCTGTTCGTAGGTGTAGTCATGGTAGCGTTCGACGCTGTTTATGACGTGGCGAGCAAATCGCTCTGGGCTGCTGATCTGACGCAGGTAATTGGGGATAGTGTCACCATACTTTTGAATAATCTGACTTGCGTAGTCCACTCGCAAGGCTCGATGAGACAATGCCGTGGCCAAACGGTCCCGATCAGCAAGTGGCGTATCAGGTAGATAGGCGCCGACTAATTCCGCCGCTTGGTCGGTAGTCAAATCGCCAACTTCAATGCGATCTACCTCGCTCGCAAACGTCTCGGGCGGTGGATCGCGAGAGATGACCGTGACGTGGGATACAAACGGCGACGGCTGAGGTTCAAGTAGTTCCGGAAATGCATCGTGATGGTAGTTATCCACGATGACATGGGCGGGTGCAGACGGCATTCGTAGCAGCTTGGCAAATCGGCCAGTGGTGGGATCGTGATCCCGCCGAAGCGGCGAGTCGGAGTCCACAATCACGCTAGACATGTCGTGCTGCATCCCGTCGAGCTTGAACTCGTTCCTCCCGTCACAAAAGAGCAGATTTCGATTGACACCTGTAATCCAAGCAGCCATATCGCTATTCTCCTCTAGAACTCGTGCGACGGCGACCGTCTTTCCTGCACCTAGCGGTCCGTCTACCCATGTGATAGCTGAGCTACCGTACACGGCGTCTTGTATTTCTTGGTGCAGTTCTGGGCGATCAATAATATGCCCTCGCTGTGGCGGATAACTATTTGAGTCTTTTGGTAGATCGTACGAGATAGACATACTTCATGCCCGATTATGAATCATTCGACGGATTTGTCAACATCCTTGATACCTAGCGCTCTGCGGTGTCAAGGATTTGAGGCGACGACACGTTGAAGTGTCACAAGGTTCAGGCGGACGATTTAGAGGCTCGACCAGGGCGCAAGTTGCCACTTGTCAACCGCAGTCGGTCCTTTGAAAACTCCACAGAGTGAACCTCATAGAGCCCATTCGGGAACCCATCCATGAATTATGTAAGGAGGTGCCCCATCCGTGGGTACCAAAATGACCCCCGAAACCACCGGCCTGAATATGGCCGAGTCGCTGTACCCGGTCGTTCCGGATAGTGATGACGTGAAGGTGGCGAGCGAAATCTTCGCCTTCGCCCATTCCCGTCTCAAGGAGCTGCGCCGGGATCTGGATTCGGTCCTGGCCGAATGCGAAGAAGTGGCCCCCTTCGCGGTGAGCCATACGAAGCGCCTGGGCGAACTCCTCACCAAAGCGCACATCGGCTGGTTCGTTCACTGGCCGCACGAGTAGATCCAACTTTCAAGCCGTTCCGGGTGGGCATCAGGCTCGTCGCCTGGTGTCCACCCCATCCCCACCGTTTGTATTTCCGAAGGAACCCATGTCTCCACCCGCCAGCAGGCGCAGGCATCGCCTGCACCGCAATATCAGCGGCCTTGTCGCCAGCGCCGCCACCCTGGCCGCTACATTCGGCATCACCGCCTGTGCCTCCGACACCACTCCCGTATCCACCCCGGTCGTGATCGTGGCTCCATCCACCTCGGCCGAACCTCTCCCGACGATCCCCAAACCCCTTGAGTCAGAACTCGTCCCCTACGCCGAACAGGCGAAGAACCCCGGCGATGCCCTCGTCCGCATCGTCACTTCGGTCGACGGTCCGGTTATCGAGAGGGACTTGACGCCCCTGCGCGGCAAGGACGTCGAACACGGTAGTGCCAAGGATCGCAAGATCCGCGAGAACATCGAAGCCCTGAAACAGGATCTCGCCAACGTTCAGGCCACGGCGCCGGGTTTGGAGCTGGTTCGCCTCATGGACCGTGCCAGCCAATACCCCCGCGCCCGGATGTTGGTGCTGAGCAGCGGGGCAAGTACCGAACCGCCCGTCGATCTGGACGTTCGGGGCCTGAGCTTCAATCCCGCAGACATCGCCGAATCCATCCATCGCCAGGGGCTTTTGAACCTGACCGGCCACCATGTCACCTTCGTCGGCCTCGGCATAACCGGAGGCAGCGTGCAGCCTCGGCTGCCTGCCTACGGGCGTCGGTTGCTGGAAGACCTGTGGATGCAGATCTGCGAGAAGGCTGGTGCCGATCGCTGCGACATCGCCGAATCCGAACCTATGGCGGCACCACCGCGGGCGTCCCTGCCCGTCCCGCTCGTGCCGGTACCCGCTGCCTACACCGATCCGGCTACCGGCTGCGTGCGTCACCAGCAGTTCAGTGACTCCGAACTGCGGTTCGCCCCGGATAGCGCCGTATTGCCCGTATCGGCGGATGACGTGCTGCGCCCCCTGGTCGAGTCCGCGAGCCGCTGCGAGGTGCGCCAAGTGGAGGTAGTCGGGCACATCGCCTGCACGGCACTCGATGGCCACGACAGCAGCAACCTATCGGGCCGGCGGGCCGATGCTGTGGCAGCACGCCTGGTTGCCCTGGGCCTACCACCCAGCCTGCTGGGCACCGTGGTGGGCCGCGGGGCAAGTGAGCCAGTCATCCCGAATTTGACGCCCAGTGGTCGTTTCATCGAATCGGCGGCCGTGCTGAACCGGCGGGTGGAAGTGACGCTGTGGCAGTGACGAGCAGTGCTCGGATTTCACCGTGAGCATCGCTGTATTCGGTTGCGCCACAGGGCTTATTGCTGGGCCACGCGCCACCGCCGCTGCCGAACCGCAGCACTTTCCCTCCGCTTCTGCCTCCTCCCCGCAAACACCGAAGGAGTCCTCATGTCCCGTGTCTTGAACCGGCGACCCCGGCCAACACCCAGAGCGCCCAGTTCGTCACCGCCATCCCCGGCCTACACGCCGCCGCAGGTATCCAAAGCGGACGTGCGGACCGCAGTGCGCGGCCGGTCGTTGTCCCGCCGTAAGGCTGCCCCGATCGTGTGGGCGCTGTTCCGGGAACAGATGCGCATCGCCAAGTCCCGCTCGGCCGACCGTCTGAGCTACGGGGAGGCCGAAGTCACCAGTGAGGGTGTCCAGGCCGCTACGAAGATTCGGGATGAGGGTGTGGCCCAGCTCGGAAAGCTCACCCAGCAGGCAGTGCAATTGCGGGGCAATATCGCGCTGGTGGAGGCCGACATGGCCCGTTTGCGATCGCGAGCTTTGACGGGTGTCCATGACGAGCTGCTGACGACCGCGGAGGGCGAACAACGCCAGTCCGCCGTGGATGCTCAAGTCAGGAAGGAAACCGGCACGGGCAGCCTGAAACACCGGCGGGTGCCGAAGGCGATGCGCTTGGCCGCGCTGCTGGTGCCGATCATCGACCTGCCGGTATTCACGTTGTTCGCCGGGGACATGTTCAACGTGGCGTGGGATCAGGTGGCCGAAGGACGGTCGTTGCTGCCCGCCATCACATCTGTTGTCTTCGGACTGCTCGCCACCGCGGGCTTGGCTCTGGCGCTGCATTTCGTGGGGTTCGACCTGCGCGGTACCAAGGATGCTCAGGGGCAGCCGACCGTGCCGAAGGGGCGAGGCGGCCTGGTGCCCCGGCTGCTGATCGCCTCCGCCGCGGTGATCAGCATCGGCGCCAGCGTGGTCATGGGCTTTCGGGTGATCCGGGAATCATTGGCCGCCGAGGTTGGGGTGCCTGGTGCGGTGATCCTGGGCCTGTTCTTCGGCTGCGTGGTGGCCGTCCTGAATCTCGTTGTGGCCGTGACGGTGTTCCGCGACGGCTCGGTGCTGACCGACGAACTGTCGCACCTGACACGGCAGCTGCGACGGGTGCGGAAACAGCGGCAGCAGCTGGAACGGAAGCGGGATGGACTCGTGAACCGGATTGATCTGCTCATCGCTGAGGGACAGCAGCTGCGGACACTGACGCTGCTTAGGATGGCCCGGCCCATTGCCGGGGCGGACCAGCTGCGCGCTATCGCCCGCAGCCTGCACCAGGGGTGCGGTTGGGGCGTGGAATTCCCTCTGGTGGGGCGGGATTCGTTCGGCCTGTTCCCACCCGCCACCCTGGTAGATACGTCGGTGCTGGATGAGCTGGTGGCCCGCCTCGAAGGGTTGGCTATGCGGCGGGATGCGGCCGAGGCCGGCGACGGCCGGGCATCGGCGAGCACGGACTCGGCCACGACGAACGGCCAGAGGCAGCCTGTAAGCACGGTCGTGGTGAAGGACCAGAGCACGGCTGGCAATACCACCGACGCCGCGGTGTAATCAGGCCCCTAACTTATCCCATTCCTATGCAATTCCTGCGGTGGTGCCGCCTGCGTAAAAACAGCCAGCAGCGGCACAACCGCACCCATCACTCATGAGGCGTCATGCCTGAAAAGGAGGGACTTATGGAGAGCAAGCCGTTCGATCCGAACAATAAAGGAAAGCAGCAGCCCTGGCCCTGGGAAGCCGCCGATAGAATACTGGCCGACGACCACCCCATCGTGGCAAGGCATCTGGCAGATTCGACGGTCCGAAAGATCACCACGACGTTGCGCGAGTTGGTGGATATGGCCGAAGTACACGAACAGATGGCACCGGAAACGGCAGGTCGCGTCTGGGAGCTGGCCACCATCGTCAGTGGCGAACTGGTGGCATGGGTGCGGCGGTGGCGACCGTGAGCGGCCACGAGCAGCCGGGACTCATCGACCGCCTGGTCGGTGCGTGCCTGAAGGTGCTGGGGGCGGCGATTGCGCTATACGTGGCGGTCTACCTCGTGCAGACGATCTTGTGGCCGCTGATCCTGATCATTGGCGGTGGCCTACTGGCCTGGCTGGTGGTTGTTGTGATTCGGACACTGCGTGAACGCTGGTAGCCGATGTTCTAAAGCCTGTAGTCGTACTGTTCGCTTCGGTGTTGCGAAATTCTCTCATTTAATTGTCAGTTAATTTCTCATCCACATAGTGGAATAGAGCAGCAGTGACAGGCAGGGTGGGCGCGATCCGCGCCATTGCTCGTCATGGCTGCAAATAATCAAAGGTAATTTGTAGAAGGGGTGAAGTATGTCGAAGAACAACAAATTCAACTACCGGCGGCCGGAAAAGGGACGTAACCGGCCGAATCGGCCGACAGGCCGGGAGCGCCGCATCACGGTGCGCAGTGTCCGAAAGACGACACCGGACCTTCGCCTGCTGGGGCGAGCCGCGATTGCAGCGGCGCTGGCGGATGCGTCGGCTGATGAAGCCATCGAGCCGACCGGCACGACGGAGGCATCACCCACTGAACCCGACACCACCTCTTCCGCCCCGGCAACTCAGCAGGAGATTGCCGATGACGAATGAGCAGCTTCCTCTACCAATGACACCGACGACTGTGGTGTGGCAGTACGTGTTCTGGCCGAGTCCGCTGAGCGAGGCTTCGGTTGCGGGACTACTGCGGCATTGGGCCGCCCAGCACCATCGCCCGAAAGTGATCGTCGAAGCCCGCGCCGATCAGAAGGGCATCCGCTACCTGATCGGCACCCAGCGCCGCTACGCCGAGACGCTGCGCCACAGCATCGAGCAGTTGGTACCTGGCAGCATGGTGACCGGCGCACCGCAGGAGGGCCGTCTACCGGTTCGGGCCTCGCGGAGATTGGGGCTATCCGCCACGGACTGGCCACTGGAAGCAGCCGACCGGCTTGCTGCCGAACGTTCAATTCTGTCCGCCCTCACGGCGGTGGCCGTGGGTGAGGAGCTGGTTATCCAGCTCGTGTTGGGGCACGGCCGCCAGCCTTCGCTGCCATCGACGGAACGCCACGACACTAGCCAAAGCGTGCTATCGAAGGTGCTCATCGGCATCCAGTCAGATGACCGTCCAGGCGCGACCCAGGCGGCAACACGCAAGCTGGGGCAGCACGGTTTCTCCGCGACGGTACGGATCGGGGTGTCGGCGCCTGCGGCCGGCCGTCGAAAATCCCTGCTGCTGAACCTCGCATCAGCCCTGGCAACGGTCAACTCCTCCGGGGTGCAGCTGCGTCTCCAAACCGACTCGGCCGACCGCTTGAACCGTCCGCGAACATCCTTCTGGTCATCGTTCGTCCCCGCCCCGCATCTGAGCGTCCCGGAAATCACGCTGCTGGTGGCCTGGCCGATCCGGGAAAAGGACGATGTCTCGCTACCGGGTGTGTCGTCGTCGCATCCCCGCCCGATTCGACCGACCGCGGCAGTGCAGAGCGGGGAGCGGATTATCGCCTTGGCCAACGCGCCTGGCTCGACCGGCACGATCGGCTACAACACGGTTGACGCCCTTCGTCACACCTGGGTGACTGGTCCCACCGGCACCGGCAAGTCGGTGCTGCTCCTCAATTTGATCTTGTCAGACCTACTCGCCGGGCTACCGGTCGTGGTGATCGAGCCGAAAGATCTCATCAACGATCTGCTGGCACGGATTCCGGAATCACGACGGGATGACGTGGTGATCGTTGACCCACTCAGTGACGCGCCGGTCGGATTGAATCCGCTGGATCGTTCACCCGGCAGCGGCCGGGAGCACCTGTCGCCGGATGTCATCGCGGACAGCATGTTCGGCACCTTCCATTCTCTTTACGGCGAATCGCTCGGTCCACGTAGTGCCGACATTCTGCGAAACGCTTTGAAAGTGTTGGTGCGTCGGCCGGACGCCAGCCTGATCATGCTGCCCTTGATCCTGACCACACCCAGTTTCCGGCGTCCACTGGTGCAGGCCGCAGTGCGCGAAGATCCGTTTGCCAGCGGACCGTTTTGGCAGTGGTACGAAGGCATGACTCCCGAAGCTGCGGCCAATGTGGTTGCCCCACTGAGCAACAAGATTCGCCCCTTACTGGATCGGCATTTGCGGGCGGTACTGGCGCAGCAGCGACCCCGTTTCAACGTCCGCCAAGTGCTGAACGAAAGGAAAATCCTGCTGGTACCGCTCCAAAAGGGCGTTATCGGACCAGCGGCGCAACTGCTCGCGGCCGTCGTGCTCTACGACCTCTGGCAGGCGATCTTGGAGCGCGTCAGCCTGCCCGAAGGACTGCGGACCCCGGTGATGATCTACATCGACGAGGTGCAGGAATTCCTAAATCTGCCAACGGATCTCGATGAAGCGTTAGCTTTGTCCCGCAGCCTGCGGGCCGGGTTCCACTTGGCGCACCAGTATGAAAAACAGCTGCCAGCGCAGATGCTGAATGCCTTCCGAAACAACGCGAGAAACCGTGTCGCCTTCGCGCTGAATGCCGAGGATGCGAAGGCAGCGGCAGCCGGGCAATCCGTCGTCACACCGGAGGATTTCACGGCCCTGCCCGCGCACCACATCTATGCCCGACTTGTCCGCCAGAACACCATGCAACCGTGGGTTTCCGGTGTAACGCAGGCTCCACCGCCGGAAACGGGAAGTGCCGAGGAGATCCGCCGCCTCAGCCGTGAACGCTACGGCCGACCGATCGAAGAGATCGAAGCCGGATTTTCGCGGCTACTAGATGACCTGGGCGCGGATGGCCGGGGCAATCGGACGCATCAGAGGCGGAGGCGATCATGACCGCATCCTGCCAATCCAGCGGAACCTGCCCGGCTGTTTCTGGGTGCGGGATGGACCCGGCCGCCGTCTGCCCGCTGCTGCGTCGTGATCATCTCGCTCACCACGTCGGTGATCACTTCGCGTTGTCTTCCAGCCGTGCATCCTCGCCGGTGGGTGGCGAATCGGTCCGCGTTCGTGCAACGACTGATGCTGGTTTTTCTTCATCATCCCCTCGTCCCCACGGCCCCGGCAGGCCGATTCGTATCCGTCGCGATGCGGCGGCGATCGGCGCGGCACTGAGCGAGCGGGACTGGGCGGTTCTGCGTTCTGTAGACGAGTACCGCTTCCTGACCGTCCGGCAATTGCACGATCTGCACTTCTACGAACTCAGCCCGAGTTCTGGACTACGCATCACCCAGCGGGCACTGGCCCGGCTACGACAGTGGCGAGTACTCGGCACCCTCGAACGGCGCATCGGCGGACTGCGGGCCGGATCGAGTGGCCTGGTGCACTACGTCGACGTCATTGGCGACAAGTTGCTGCGAACCGAATCCGGCCGGACCGCGCGGCGGCGCTACACCACACCGAGCCGAACCTTTCTCAATCACACACTGGCCGTGGCCGAAAGCCGCATCACGCTGCTGACGGCCCAACTCCACGGCACGTTGGAAGTGCTTCGGGCGGATGTGGAAACGGCGGCGTGGCGCACGTACCAGGGGCTCGGTGGCGCTCTGCTGACACTGCGGCCGGACCTGTACTTGGAAACCGCCGGATCGGTGGGCGGCGAGTTGGTGAGTACCTGGTTCCTGGAGCGCGACATGGGCAGCGAGAGCATCCCGACGCTGGTCAAGAAATCTCGGGAATACGAGAACTACCGCAGCACCGGCGTCGAGCAAGAACAGAGCGGCGGTTCTTTTCCTCTGATCGTCTGGTGCATGACCGCAGCCCGCGCCCTCACGGCCGAACAGCGGCGAAACGAACTACGCGACCGAATCGAACGGGACAGCCGTCTGCCCGCCGAATTGTTCCGCATCATCTCGCCAGACCAACTCATCGAACTCATTCAGAAAGGGGGCGACCTGTGAACCACGAGCACATGACCCAGACCGAGAAGATCACACCGCAGCGGTTCAAAACGCTGCTCCTGGACCCGCCATGGCCGACGAATCAGCGCGGCGATTGGGGAGCTGAACAGCACTACCCCCTGATGAGCCTGGAGCGCATCAAAGCGATGCCGATCGCCGACCTTGCCGAAGATGAGGCCAGCATATGGCTCTGGGTCACCAACTCGACGCTTCGTTACGGTTACGATCTCATCGAACACTGGGGCTTCACACCACGCGCACCACTCACCTGGATCAAGCCCCGGTTGGGACTGGGTCAATACCTGCGCAACATGACCGAACACCTGCTGTACGGCACCCGCGGGCGGGTCAAGGTGAACTTTCGAGGGCAACCGACGTGGATGTTCGCTGTCCAACAGGAGCATTCGAGGAAGCCCGAAGAAATGTACGCGGTGATCGAACGGATCTCCAGTGGCCCATACCTTGAACTGTTCGCTCGTCGCCCGTGGCCGGGCTGGCATGCGTGGGGTAACGAAATCGACTCGGACATAATAATTCCTGGATACCCCGTGCCCTCGGATCGGAAGTTTCGGCGAGGAGGGGCCGCGTGAACGGTTGCCTGCATACCATCCGCGCGGCGCCGCCATAGCCTCCCGCTTGGAGGAGTCTTTTCTCGTCGGTGGGCTGCGGCTGTCCTGTGAACGCAGACAGCGCTCACCAGTCGCACCAACCGAGGAGGTAGCTGCATGTCCATGCCGGACAATGACTCCACCCGCAAGACCATGGCGATCCGGGTAGACCCGGACATCCATGCGGAGCTGAGCCTGATCGCTCAACTTCGCGGCAAAACGCTCGCGGACGAACATCTGCAAGCGGTGCTTGATCACATCGAACGAGCACGGGAAGAAGCCGATCTCGCGGAGCGCGCCGAACAAGCTATTGCAGATATCGAGCGCGAGGCGGCAATCCGACGCCAGGCGATCGAACGCTTGCGTGGTCGGTCCTCGGCGGCACCCGCCGCCGAACCGACCGACCAAGGCAGCCAGCAACCGCCGGCCACGCCGTCACGGCGAAGCAAGCGGAGCGCTGATCCGTCGGACGGCTGAACCACTCGTGTGCGTCGCCCTTGATGGGCACGCCATGAGCTAACCGGTTCAGTCGCGCTGGGAAATCGGAGGTTCGACAGGTCGGCCGGGCGATCACCATCAACCGGCCACCTGTCGGCCTTCGAGCCCACCGAGATTATCCAACATGCAGAATATTTGCGATAAATGCATGTCACTCGCACGAATACATGTTGTTAAATTTTCGTAATCAATTGATTCTAAAAAGCTATGGAGCTAACATCTGGACAAATGCGGCGAATGGAAAAACCTGATTCGACGTATATGAAGGCTCTCGTATATTCAAGGACCACTTGCGGTCAACATGAATTAAGGAAGGGGAGAGAATGGGCAGAAAAATATTATCAGATACCATAAAAATTTCCGGAGCCGATGCCGAACTCGCCGTGCTGTACCTGCGTGTCTCTACCAAGGGGCAGATGGATACTGCTGTGGATATCGACCCTGATGGCAACTCGATTGCCACCCAGCGCGAGCTCGGGCTCCGCAAAGCGGGCAGCCTTGGCGCGCAGGTGATTAGGGAGCTCGTAGAACCCCACTCGGCGAAGAACGTCGATGATCGGAAGGTCTTCCGTGAAGCGCTCGCCTACCTGCACAGCCATCCCGAGATCAAGTACCTGATCGTGTACATGCGTTCACGGGCGTTCCGAAATCGGTTCGATGCGGCCATCGTGGAGGTGCAGCTCAAGAAGATTGGGGTGCGCATCGTCTCGGTTAAAGAAGACTTCGGCGAAGGGCCGCATGCTGTTGCTATGGAGGGCATGCTCGACATCATGAATGACCTGCAAAATACCTTGCAGGGTCTCGACGTCCAAACCAAAATGCAGCACAAAGCGATGAACGGCGGCACTATCGGACTAGCGAAGATCGGCTATCTCAACGTGCGAGCCGAATTCGAGGGAAGGCAGATCAACACGATCGCCCTCGACCCGGAACGAGCGCCGCTCATCCTGAAAGCATGGGAACTTTACGCCACTGGCGAATACACCATCGAACGGCTGGAAGCCACGATGGCCGACCTTGGTCTCACGACTCGCCCCACCAAACGATGGCCCGCCGGTACGCCGGTATCGTCCTCAAAGCTGCACCTGATGCTCAGCGATCCCTACTACGCCGGATTCGTCGTCTACAAAGGCGAACTCTACCCAGGACGCCACGAACCGATCGTCAGCCAGAAGCTGTTCGACACCGTCCAAGATGTCTTGAACGCCCGCAGCGCCAGGGGACAGCGTGACCGCATCCACAACCACTACCTCAAGGGCGGCTTGTTCTGCGACCGTTGCCACCGGCAACGACGAACATCGCGGCTCATCTTCAGCCAAGTCAGAGGCCGCAGCGGCCAGCGCTACACGTACTTCTTCTGCCGCGCCAGACAAGAAGGACTCTGCGATCTACCGCATCTCCGCACCGAACTGGTCGAGCACGCGATCATCGACCACTACCAGACCCTGCAACTGCCCTCCACCTTCGTCAGCGACGTTCGCCGCCTACTCGAAGAAGTCCTGGCCGACCAGCAGGCAAGCACCCGCGAACACCACGCTGCACTGACCAGGCAACTCAAAGCGATCGACGAGAAGGAAAACCGCCTGATCGACCTCGCTGCGGACGGCGGCATGCCCCAGGCCAAGATCCGGACCAAGCTGAATCGTCTGAAGCAGGATCGTGCCCGCGTGGAAGCTGGACTGGTCAACACCGGTGAGGAGCTATCCATCGGGGCCAACGTCCTACGCGACGCCCTTCACCTCATGGAAGATCCCCGGAAGCTCTACGCCACCGCCGCGAACACTGTCCGCCGTCACCTTAACCAAGCCTTCTACCAGCGCTTCTATCTTGATGATCTGGAAGTGGCCGACGATGAGAAAACTCCAGTTGCTGCCGGACTTCACGAAGCCACCCAGCTTCACCACGACATCACCCCGCCAAACGAAAAGAACCCCCGCTCAGCGGAGGCTCTCTCACGTTCTACCGAAGTGGGCTTACCCCCGGTGACCGGCGTTCGGCCGGTCACCGGTTTGAGTAAGGCCACTCTGGTCGGGCTGACAGGATTTGAACCTGCGACCACTTGACCCCCAGCTGTCCCCGGCTCCTGTTAGAGCACGTCACGCACGGTACGCGCACGGCGTAAAGACTTCCGATGCACTGGCTGTGCAGGGGCGTTCATAGCGTGTGGTCCCAAGTTGGTCCCAAGTACAGCTCGGACTACCTACAGTGTTCCGCGTTGCTAGATGGCAGGCCGAGCGGTCTTAAGAGCGTCGATCAGCCTTCCAAGAGCCGCATCGAACTTGGTCCGGCTTTTGTCGGCTCCGCGGAAATCCCCGACTACGCGCCGACCGATCCTCTCGGCAAGTGATGGATGAACTTTTTTCCAATCATTCAGAACGTAATCGTCCAGCATAATCGGCAGCAAGTACGTGGCGCCGCCGTCGCGGGACTCCCTGTCAAATGTTTCTTGTATTTCATGGAGAACACCGGGCCGATCCAGGGACGCCTGGGAGCAGATCAGAATAACTCGATCATGCTCTTTTAAGCGACGATAGATCTCATTGTCTATCCTTTCGCCGAGGGTGGCCGACGTCGGAAAGAAGAATACAATCGAACCGTGTGCTTTGAGGGATTCATAGAGCTTCGTGGCGAAAGCTTCATCGGGTCCGCCGTAGCTGATGAATGTACTTTGCATCAGACTCCTTAAGAATGGTTCGCTCAGCGCACGAGCGCAGTCGATCATATATTCAGCAAAAATGGGTGGGACTCCACATTCAAGCATGAATCTTTTTAAATTCATATGTCGATAAGATTTAACGACTGCACGCGAGTCAATATTGGAAGGGGATGAGTGCCTGAGTGACTCTGCATTACAAAATGGACCTAAGTCGAGTTGGGCTAAATTCGTAGCACTAAGCAACGCCCCAGTCAGCTGAGCATGCTCAAATTTGGCTTCCGTTAGGGTCGCATTACCTAAATTCACCTGCTTCATGTCCGCGTGGGTGCAGTCTGCCCTATTAAGCGACGCCCCTGTTAGGTCGCATCCCGCCATGTCGGCATCACGAAAAGATGCACCAATCAAATCGGTCGCATTCATTGAAGATTTCGCGAAACATGCGGCCTCTAGGTTAGCGCCTTTGAATTGCGTGTGAGTTAGTCGGGCACCAAAAAAATTGGCTCCACGAAGCTTGCAGCCAAAAAATCTCGCCCCTGTGAGATCTGCTCCAGAAAAGTTGGCGTCATCTATGGAAAAGTAACGGAAATCACGTACTCCGGCATCGTAGAGGTCGAGAACCTCAGGAGAAGTTTTTGGCCTATATCTCCTCGACAAAGCTCTCCTTAGCTAGTACCCAAGCTCTCTCGCCCTGCCTATCGGCAGATGGTCTCTCCCGTTACTTAGGTTGCGTGCGTCCGATCGTCGATTTCGTAGATGGGTCATCAGTCAGTCCCAAGCTTGCTTCTTCAAGAGGGGTGCAGAGATGGGGGCGTGGGCGCAGACGTCGGACAGCAAGGTCGGAGCGCTGTCCGCCACGCGCGTTTTTTGATGCATAGCCACCAACTGGTCAACGTCGAATTCACCTGCTGCGATCATCCCTACGCTGCCTAGCTTCTCCTGGTTAACTGACAGCTACATCACAGACCGCCCAGGGTGCTGAACGCGCCACCGTGGATGGCGGCTCTTCAAACGTAACGTCCGCACTCGACGTAACCACTCCCTCGACCCCCACTTTGTGGTCCCCCTTCTTGCGGTGTCCTACCCACCACTTCACGCTTACTTGACCTTACTGGCTCTCCCCTCACCCGACCCCGATTCTCTAGGAACAGCGAAGCCCTAGAGAATCGGGGTCGGGTGAGGGGAGAGCCCTGCGCCGAAGGTGCAGGTCAACGCGAGATCGAGACGAGCCAAATGGGATTGGACGGGATCAGTGCGTCCCGGGCCAATTCCGGGCCGATCCCGAGCCACTCCCGGGTCAACTCCGAGATGGACCGGCAGATTTCAGAAGCGAACGACTGCAACGGTTTTGTCATCGTGCCGCTTCGACCGGGGGCGCAGCAGTCCGTGTGGGTCTACTCTCGACTCCCATTCGGCGGCCTGCCGAAGTAGGTTCAACAGTGCGGAGTCGCCAGCTGCAGTTGCAACCTGCTGCCAGCCGAGGCCAACTGATTCAAGCCCGTCCACGGCCCCATCTGTCGCAAGAATCACCCACCGCAACGCCTGGGCATCGCACGTGAAGGTAACCGCGTGATGAGCCGCGAGCGGATCGGTTGAGGCGATCCAGTATCCGTCGGGCTCGTTTCGTTGCAGTTGCTCGGCTTGCTGCAGGGCACCGAGGATCGCCCGGTGTGTGTCGTCGTACCCGGAGCCCCGCCTTAGGCGCGATTTGTACTCATGGGATTCCGGCAGATCCAGCTGCCTCATCCTGTCGTCCGTGATAACCTGCTCGGTCCCATCCGAGCGGCCGACGACAACGGTTGAGTCCCCAAGCAGCAATAAATCAACCACATCGTCGTCGTATCGGTGCCGAGCGATAGCGACTGTGCAAGACGGAGACACTTTCGCCATTGCGGGAAGGCGAAGTGTCTCCACTGTCCGCCTTATAGCTTCCTCCAGTGCGGCATCCAGTGCCGTCGCGTGCGGTTCGGCCGTGAGGATGTCAATTAGCGCCGCGCCAAGGCACTCGGCGTACTGTCCACCCGTCGGTCCCTCGCTCGGTCGATGGGAAGTGGCGCCGTCCAACACAACGATGGCGTTAGCACTCACGTAGATGCGATCTTCGTTTGAAGGCCCCGGCAGCTGCGCCGATCTCAGCTCGAACCTGGTCTCCATGTCACCAAGGGTAAGGGCCCGCGATCAGGCGACTTGCCTCCACCGTGAAATCGTCGGTGAACTCGCACTGCACAACGCCGCTGACTGACTTGTCCTCGTTTCCCCTGAACAAGTCTGGTAGATGCTCGTCCAGCCAATGGGCCACCCCCAGGGAACCGACGCTTGTGATTCCCGCGACGTGGACCGCGACCCTTGATGCGTGGACGTGCCGAGCGAAGTACCCGACGTCGGAACGAACGGGCTTTGCACGACGATATGGGGAGTCGTACCGGGCGCCTCCTTTGGTGCTTTCATCTCTGATCCACCACCGCTGGTCCTCATCTTGGGCGAAGTCAAAGAATGGATCTTCATCGAGCAGTGCGCGAGCGACCGGCGCCGACTTCGGACCACAAATGACGACGACGTCACCGTCCGGAAGGTCCAGCTGCGTCGGCTCGATGGCGAACCGCGTTGAACTGAGCGAAAGCCGCCCGAGCGCAGATTCAACCGTTGCCTGCGTCGTCAAGTCGGTCGCGTCGAAGAACGGTCGCTCGCGCCCGTCCTCCATGCCGTACCGGCGAGGGATGCCGACTGAGACCGGCCCTACGCCAAAGAACGCTCTTTCCGCGGGCGGCGCGGTGTTCCTGATCTGCGTCACTCGACCTTTGGTGATGCCGAGCTCCGCGGCAATGTCTGTGTAGTTGAGACCGAGTTCTCGGTGCGCCTCGTCGATCGCGACGCGTCGTAGCCGAGCGAGCTCGACGGCGCGCTGTTGATAGATGGTCATCAACTCAGTCGCGCGCCGTCCCCGCCGAAGCGGGTTGGGGTCGCTCCGCACGGCGTCGAACTCGTCACCTTCGGCCATAGGCTGAGTTTAGGCCCTCTTGACTCGGGGCGGTGGCTGACCTACCCTCGGTTTACCCCTGCTAAACCGAGCCGACCAACTTGGCCAACGTGGTTTAGGGGGTGTAAATCAAACGGCCGAAGAGCCCCGGCGATTGCAGTCGCCGGGAACTCGGAGCCTCGCGGGTTGGCCCCCGCTCGGCTCGGTGCCTCAATCAGATTGGAGTCCTTGAAGCATGTCCAGTGTAAGTCGCGGACACCCTTCACCGAACGAGCGCTTGCGGGAAGCGATCTTCGATGCCGGGCTGTCGCCGATCGAGTTCGCCCGCAAGATCGGAGTCGAGCCGAAGACCGTCTATCGGTGGATCGCCAAGAACTGGCGGCCCTACCCCGCGCATCAGCGGGCGGCAGCTGCCGCGCTGCGGGTGCCGGAGAAGGATCTGTGGCCAGCACCGGCGCGGACCCGCAGCGAGTCGCCGAGACCCGAGCAGTCAGCGGAACCGGTGACCAACGAACGGTTGCGCGATGCGATCTTCGATGCCGGGATGACCTACGAGCAGTTGGCTGAGCAGGTCGAAGTCACCCCGAAGTCCGTCGAGCGGTGGATCACCAAGGGCCGGGTGCCCTACCCGAAGCATCAGCACGCGATCGCCGCGGCGCTGGGTGTTCCGAAGAAGGAGCTGTGGCCGGGCCCGCCCCCACCACGCGCCGAACTGCTGGCCCAGGAGCACTCGCAGACCTCCTCGGCCGAGCAGCAGCAACCAGCCACGCCAGCGGCCCCGGCTGACGGCACAACGATTCAGACGAACGCGCGGATGCGTGCGTTGATGAGCTGGGTCGACACCACCGCCCCGCTGAAGGAACACGACATCCACCCGCGGCTGCACGCTGAGCAAGCGCAGCGGCCCAAGCCGGTCGAGGTGCCGAACTACCGCCCTCAGTACCGAACCATGGAGGAGTACGACCGCCTGCGTGCGTCCTGGCGCAGCCGATGACGGCTCCATCTACGGAGCCGCAGCGCCGGTCTCGCAGTTTCGTTACAGCGAGACCGGTTCTGCCGCCACTCGTTACGAAACTCGCCAGCGGCAGGACTCAGGACGTCCGACGGCGTCCAGATATGCGGTCTTTATACCTGCGTGGCTCCGGTTCCGTTGCATTGCAACGTTTTCCACGTCTCTCCCAGCAGAAAGGGGGTCACCTGACATGAACCACAACAGAAGGGATCCCGCAGGCGGGCAACCGACCGACCGTGACCAACGCATCCGGGAACTACGCGACCTCGGAGCCACCTACCAGCAGATCACACGCCAGCTGCGCATCCCCGCCCGCAAGGTCGAAACAGTGCTCGGCGAAGCGACCACCCTCCACGAATCCGGATCCACCAGCAGGGAAATTGCCGAACGCATCGGGCTTCCACGCACGACGGTCCAGCGACTGTTTGCGGGTCAGTCTGGAAGGTCACTGTCGGCCCGCTCGACGGTTGCGGTGACGGGGTTGGTGGACATGTACGGCATGCAGATGGATGTGCTGGGCTGGTTCCTGGACCTGCCGCGTACCACGGTCTACAACCTGGTCGGACAGATGCGCAGAGACCGTCTTGTGCAGTCGACGCTGGTGGAGGTGCAGGCTGGGGCGAAGTGGGTGGTGCCGACCGGGGAGACCGCGGCGTCGTATCTGGGTTGGCGGCCGTACACGGTGTGGAAGCCGACAAACAACCATTGCGAGCACTATCGCGCGGTCGCTCAGGCCAGGGTCATGCTCAACGGCTCGGACCTGACCCACTGGGTCTCCGAACGCCGCTTGCGGCATGAGGCCGAAATGGAGCGGCGCCAGTCCCGTTCCCGCACTGCCACGGTCGGGCACATCCACGACGGCCGGTTCCTCGGCGTGGTGGACGGCACCTACGGGTGGTGGGCGATCGAGGTCGAGTTGAGCGCCAAAAGCGCCGCCAACATGGACAAGGCCCTGCGTGGGGCGATCTGGGCCGCCCGCGACGCACAACCCGGCCCCATGACCGGCGTGCTGTACCTGTTCCGGGGCCGCGAGGTGGAGAACACCATCACAGCCGCCGCCGAACGGCTCCCGGCCGCGCTCGACGACCTGGACATGCCCCTGGTCTTGCGGGACTTCGACCGCGAATGGAACCGCTTCCTCACCCACCGGAAAGCCCTGCGCACCGCCAAGACCACCGCGCCCGGCGCCATCGTCCCGACTCCTTCCAAGGACCTGTCATGACCCTCCACGCCCGCCATGACGGCGACTACTTCTACGCGACCGGCCGCGAGTCCCGCACCATCTACGCACTCGTGCAGCACCGCGCCATGCAACCGGATGTGCTGGCCGAGTTCCTCGGCACCGGCCGCAACCACGTCTACGAGATGCTCACCCGGTTGCGCGCCGGCGGAATGGTGCACCCACTGACGAAGGTCCACACCGGCCCGAAATGGATCGTGCCGACCCGCGCGGCCGTGGCCCGCGTATTCGGCCACCCGATGCCGGACTGGCAGCCCTCCCGTTTGTGGTCTGCCCGCGGCCGCGCCGTCGCCAAAGTCCGGATCGCGTTGGGCGCGACCGGGTTCTACGACTGGCGCTCGGAACGGGAACTGCGCTACGACACCGAATACCGTGGTGCGTTCCCCTACGACGGGCAGCTGATCCTCGGCGGTGCAACGGTCGCGGTCAAGGTCGACGTCGGCAACTCGACCACGCCGAGCAAACTCGCCGAAACGCTGGTGCGCACCATCCGCACCGCCACCGACCTGTGTGACGGGCTGCTGTACGTGTGCACCGGAGACGCCGAACCGGACACCGTGCTGCGCACCATCGACGAACTCACCCGCAACGGCGTCCTCGACAGCGGTGCACTGACCGTCGCTGCCGTCGACTACGACGACCTCACCGACCCGGATATCCCGGTCCTCACCCCGTGGGGTGTCGCATGACCGAACCACTACGCACCATCCCTGTGACAGCACGCGAGACGGTGCGCACCGGACGTGACAGCAGGCGACACAGCGGTGCACAGCAGGCGACGGCCGCCGACACCGCCAATCCATTTCCGGAGATGGCCAGGTCACAGACCCATGCGGCAGGGACGAGCGTGACCACCGGCCAGCAGAAACCAGCCGCAGTCGCGGCCGACCCGACCAACCGAGACACATCAAGCGACGTGTGCACCGGGTGCGACACCGTGTGCACCGCGCGACGCACCGGTTGCGACGGCGGTGCGCACCAGGCGACACCCGCTGGTGCGCCATGCAACACCGTGCGCACCGGATGTGACAGCAACGCACCGGACGCACCACCCAGCCTCACGCAACGCACCACCACTCGAACCACAGCACCACACCGAAACGGAGACATTGCCATGACCACCGACCGCTATCTCCAGGCCGCCGACCTCGAAGGGCTCACCGGCATCCCTGCCGCAACCTGGCGCTACTGGGCACACAAAGGCGTCGGCCCGGCCAGCTTCAAACTCGGGCGCCGCCGTGTGTACCGGCAGAGTGTCATCGAGGCATGGATTGCCGAGCAGGAGGCTCAGACGCAGACCGGGGGAGCGGCGTAGCCATGAACGATGACGAGCAGGTTCGAGATCTTCAAGAGTCGGCTTGGTACACAACCGAAGAGGTGGCGGTGTTTCTTCGCGTGGATGCATCGAGCCTGCGTCGCTGGCGCACCGCTCGCCCGCCGCAAGGCCCTCCGTTCGTTGTGGTCTCCGATCGGGTCATCCGCTACAGCGGTGCCGACCTGATGGCCTATCTGAAGAACAAGCGCATCGATCCGGCGGCGGCGTGATGGACGGCCGAGTACAGGTGATCCCGCTCGGGGTCTCGATCCGCGGTGACATCGAGTTCCGTGGGAAGGCTGGCGCGCACCGGGCGCGTGTCCGTTGGACCGACCCGGCGACGAAGCGGCGCGCCTCCAAGTCGGAGTCCTTCAGCACACGGGAGGAAGCGGAGGCTTGGATCGAACGTATCGAGCAGGCCACCGCTCGCGGTGTCGACCCGAAGACCGCGACGGCCACGCTCGCGGAGTACGGAAAGACGCACTGGGACACCGCGATGCGCGGCGTGGAGCCCAAGACGCTCGATCCGTACCGCGCGGGCTGGCGGCTCCGGATCGTGCCGACGCTCGGGCACCTGCCAGTCACGATGATGACGACGGGCCTCGCTGATCGGGCTGTGTCGGTCTGGATCGCGGACGGGTGCGGCCAGTCCACCATTAAGAACACGCTCGCCGCACTGGCGCGGGTTTTGAACCAGGCCGTCCGAGATGAGGTCATCGACCGTAACCGCGTCGACGTGACGGGATGGCAACACCAGCTCGCTCGGCACGAGGACGAACTCGACAATCCCCGGGCGTTGGCACTGCCGGACTGGGCGACGCTACAACAGCTCGCTATGGCACTGGTCGGCGCGTCGGCCGGGAGGTATCAGGGATGGGGCGACGCGGTGGTGTTCGCCGCGTGCACGGCGACCCGAATCGGTGAGGTCTCCGGGTGCCGGGTGCGCGACATCGACAGTGATCAGTGGGTGTGGACGTTGCGGCGCCAGACCACTCCGGGCCCTGGCGGAATGCTGGACAAGGGCACGAAAGGCAAACGGGCGCGCACGATTCCGCTCATCGCGGAGATACAGCCGGTGATCTTGCGCCGGATCAACGCCGCTCGCGCTCGCGTGAACTCTGACCGTGCTCTGCGGGACGCCAGCGAGGACGACCGGCGAGAAGCGTTGATGAACGCGCGGCTGTTCGTGGGGCCGCGTGGCGGCCGGATCTCGACCGGCGTCCTGCGGAAGGCGACGCACTGGGATGAGGTCGTCGCGCAGCTGGGCTACGAACATCTCCGGCGGCACGATTTGCGGCACACCGGGCTCACTTGGTTCGCCGACGCGGGCGTTCCACTGCACCGGTTGCAGCGGATCGCCGGACACACCGATCCACGGATCACCCAGCGATACCTGCACCCGGACCTGGAAGCGCTCCAGGAGGATGGGAACAAGCTGTCACAGCACCTACAGGGCGGTTCTGGTCCCAAAGTGGTCCCAAGTCTCCGGATAGCCCGATAGCAGAAAACCCCTTCCGATGCTGGTCGGAAGGGGTTTTCTTCTGTCGGGCTGACAGGATTTGAACCTGCGACCACTTGACCCCCAGTCAAGTGCGCTACCAAACTGCGCCACAGCCCGTTGCGCCCGCTGTGCGGGCGCTCGAAGAGATTACCGCACGAGGCCGGAGCGGTGCTAATCGCCTGGTCAGAGGGGGCGTGGGGTAGTGGAGGACGGGTGTGTTCTCAACGGTAGTCGTTCACGTGGTGGACCGCCCACTGGGCGAAGGTGCGGGCGGGTGTGCCGGTGATCGACTGCGAAGTGGGGCCGACCGGGCTCGGCTCCGTTCCGGCGTGTGCCCACATATCGAGGACTGGGCGGTAGTAGACGTCGGCTGCTTCCTCGTAACTCAGCTCGATCAGTTCGATCGGCTCGCCCAGGGCGTCGGAGATGGCGGCGACCTGCTGGCGATGCGACAGGGATTCGGGGCCGGTGAGCGGGTAGATCTTGCCCGCGTGGGACGGGTCGTCGAGGGCGGTGACGGCTGCGGCGGCGATATCGTCTTCGTGGATCGGCGTCAGTTGCAGGCCCGGGAATGGGACGCGGACGACGCGGTCGGCTCTGATGGTGGGAAACCAGGTGCGGGCGTTGGCGGCGAAGGCGCCCGGCCGGAGGACGGTCAACGGCAGGCCGGATGCGCGCAGCGGGTTCTCCACCGCGAGATGGCGTGCACCGATGGGATTGTGCCCGTTCGCCGCCGCGATGGAGGACAGCAGCACGATGTGGGCGACTCCGGCGGTCTTCGCGGCGTCGATGAAGTTGTCGATGCCCTCGGCGGCGGCGTAGCAGAAGACTTTCTCGATACCCGCAAGGGCGGTGGCGACCGATCCTGGGTCGCTCGGGTCGAGCCCGACGAGTTCGACACCGTCCGGCACGGTGGTGTCTGCGGGGCGAGAACTGGCCGCCCGCACCGGTTTTCCGGCCGCGCGCAGTTGATCGACGACAGCTCGGCCGACGATGCCGCGAACGCCGGTGACGAGGTAGGTCATAAGGTCTCTCCTTCGGAACGGGAATCGGTGAGATGGGTCAGGATGCGGCGCAACTGTTCGCCGTAGCGTCGCTCGAATTCCGTGGTCCGGGCTTCCATGCCGAACAGCTCACGCACCTGGACCGGTAGCAGCAGAGGGGCGATGACCATGCCCATCACCGCGAGCTGGAAGGCGGCCGGGTCGAGGTCGGCGGCAATCTCACCGCGCTCCTGACGGCGTCTGGTCTCGGCGAGATCGCTCTCCGAGATCGGCTGCTCACCCGACGGCGCGGCATCGGATAATCCTTGCCACATGAGCAGCCGGATGCCGCGCGGATCGCGTAGCCCGTCGCGCAGATAGTTCGTGACCACCTCCGCCAGCGGCAGCGCCGGATCGCTGAAGGTGGCCTCGCGCTCCAGCCAGCTCTGCTGGAGCGCTCGGTACAACCCTTCCTTCCCGCCGAAGTAGTAGGTGATCAACTGCTTGTTGACGCCGGCCCGCTCGGCGATGTCGCCGACCCGGGCCCCCGCATAACCTTTCGCGGCGAACTCGTCCAAGGCTGCCTCGAGCAGGCAGCGTTTGGTGCGTTCGGCGTCGCGAACGCGATGGGCGGGATCCGGGGTGCGATGAGTCGGCACCTGCCCCAGAGTAGTCCTTATTTTACATATGGCTAATTGTTTTAGACAGATGAAAAGTAGTGGGGTGGTCCGCAGTGCAACAGACCACCCTCACGTCCGACTCAAAGAAGACTCAGGGGCGGGGACTCCGGAAAGGTGACCGGGACCGTAGCCGGTGCGCGGTGGAAGGAGCTCGGGAGCCATGTCATTTCCGCAGCTGGGATCGCCAGCCGGATTTCCGGCAGCGCATCCAGCAGTTGGTCGAGCGCCTCTTGGACGATGACCATGCCGACCGACTGTGCGGGGCAGGTGTGCGGGCCGGCGCCCCAGGCCAAGTGGGACCGGTTGCCCTGGCGGTCACCGGCCACCGCTGCGGGGTCGTTGTTGCACGCCGCCAAGCCGATCAGCACCGGTTGATGCTGCGGCAGCCACACATTCCCGACGATTTGCGGCTGAATCGGATATCTGACACAGGAATTGGCCGCGGGGGGATCGCTGAACAGCACCTCGTCGATCGCGTCGCGAGTGGACAGTGCTCCGCCGAGCAACTCACCGCCGAACCGCTCATCGGTCACCAGCAGCAGCACAGTGACCGCGATCAGATTCCATGTCGGTTCGGCGCCCGTCGTGTACAGCATGGCCATCTGATGGACGAGTTCGGTCTCGCTCAGCCGCGCCGGATGCTGTACCAGCCAGGAGGCCACGTCTCCCGCCGGTGCTGCCCGTTTGGCCGAGATCACCTCTAGCATCGCCGCGCTGAGCGTTCGATGCGCCGCTTCCGCCGACGCCGCGTCGACGGCGTCGCGCAGGCCCATCATCGCGGTGTACGCGTCGTCTCGGACCTCGGGCGGGAACCCCAGC
Source organism: Nocardia arthritidis NBRC 100137 (assembly GCF_001612765.1). GTDB lineage: Bacteria > Actinomycetota > Actinomycetes > Mycobacteriales > Mycobacteriaceae > Nocardia > Nocardia arthritidis. The sequence goes on along the minus strand of NZ_BDBB01000009.1, from coordinate 82,560 downwards.
ACCTGCTCCAGTACCCGGACGGTGAGCGGGATCGCGTACTCGTTGAGCAGATCCGCCGATCCGGCCGCGCAGAAACCGTTGATCAGCGACACGGCGGTGCGTTCCACCGTGTCGCGCAGCGTGTGCAGATCGATCCGATCGAGGCCGGCGGTGACGGCGTTCCGGTAGCGGGCGTGCTCGTCTCCCGCCGTCCGTGACGCGTCCGGCCGCCACCGCATCACCCACGGCACCGGACACCGCGCCGGCACGCTTTGTTCCCACTCGCTCGGATCGGCCGAGAAACGCGCGGAGTCGGTGAGAACGTCCAACGCCGTGCGGTAATCGATGATCAATGTCGCGGGCACTTCCGGCGCTACCTCCACTGGGACGAGCGGGCCGTGGTCGCTGCGCATCCGCCGGTATGCCGCGTGGGGGTCGGCTGCGAACTCGTCGGAATACAGCTTCACCCGCGTGTACCGTAGCGATCGAAGGGCAAGGCGGGACATGGGGAGATAGTCAAAACAGGCTCCTTGGAAAGGGGTCCGAAATCGACGCCGGGATCCGCACGGCAGCTCTGGCGTAGGCGGTTCGGCTCTGGGCGAATAGCCGGGTCGGCTACCGAAGGAATGTGAGGGGGAGCGGCCGGTGACACGCGGGGGGTGAAAATAGTCGCGGGCCCGCCGGCCAGGCTATGGATCCTGGCGATCCGTGTGCCCGATGCCACCTCGACACGTTCGATCTCCCCTGCGTACGTCGCCGGCAACTGGCGCCACGATCCGGCTCGGCCGTCGAACCGACCGGTTCGCCAAAATTGTTCGATCGCAGCGTAATTCGACTAACGTGGGAAAGCATACTCAGCTCTGTCAGCGTTCGCAGCGCGAACTTTCCGAGGCGAGGACCCGGTGACCGTCCGGCAGAGGCAGCCGCACAACTGATCTCGCAGCGGGCGCGGCGGTAGGGAGCATGGTTCTCCTGCCCCGCTACCGCCCTACCGGGCGCCGCCCGGTCAGAGCCCGGTGATCTGCGTCCAGTCCTGAGCGAAACTGCCCTCGGGGATGACCCGGACATCCTGAATGTTGTTGTCGGCGTCGATCGAGTCGACGACCCCGCGCCCGGTGGACGCGCCGTAGAACAGAATGCGATCCGACATGACATTGCCATTCCTTGCTGTGAAATATGCGTCGACTGATCGCCGGTCGAACATGCGCGGATCGGCGCGTTCGAACTTTCGAGTCGGTGGTCACCGGCGTGACATTCTCGCCGAGCGATCAGCGGGCGTCACCGCGCTGTCGACGCGACATACCGGTTACCGGCGAGGCGCGGCGAAAGTCGATGCGCCTTGTCAAGCTGACCATTTCCGCGATAGGAGGGCGTGCGTAGTGAACTACTCGCTTCAGGTGCCGAGCTTGGGACGGTGTCTCATCACGCGCGCGGATGCCCGCACCGACCGCGCGGACCAGGCGTGTGGCGAATCCGCGGCCACGGAATTCCGCGTCGGTGCACACGGCGCTGATCTCGGTCCAGCCGGGCGGACGCAAGCGTTCCCCGGCCATCGCCACCAGTCGGCCGTCGGCCCGCAGGCCCAGGTAGTTACCCATCTCGATGGTTCGTGGCGCGTAGGGGCCGGGTTCGGGGCGGGCGTCGTAGCGCCCGATCCGTCCCACCCAGCGGGCGAACCGGCGGTGTTCGCCGCGCAACGACGCCCGCACCGGGGTCGTCCAGCGGGTGCGGCGAGATATCGACGTCGATGGTCGACTCCGTGGTCACCGCGCACTCTTCCACAACAGCGTCCGGCCCGAGAACGTCAGCGAGACGAACGACCGACGAGCACGGGTTGCGCTCAACGCGATTCCGGCACCGTGGCCTGCCGGGGTGCCGAAGCTACGGCTCGCGGTCACAGACCTTCTTGACCTGTCGGTCTAAAACGACTACGGTTCGGGTCATGGGCAGGCCGCGCAACTTCGATCCGGACACGGTGGTGGACCGGGCCATGGAGACGTTCTGGACCCACGGGTACGCCAACACCTCGCCCGCGCAGCTGGCCGAGGCCACCGGCATCGGAAAAGGCAGTCTCTACAACGCTTTCGGCAGCAAGCGTGCGTTGTTCGACCTGGCTCTCGACCGTTACGACCGGCTGGGTGTCGAGTTGGCCGCGGATGTCCTGACCCGGCCGGGCGCCACCCGCGATTGCCTGGCCGCCTTCCTGTGCGGACTGGCGGACTCCGATCTCGCGCAGCCCGTTCGGCGCGGCTGCCTGGCGGTGAACACCGCCATGGAAATGGCGGGGCACGACGCGGAGATCGCCCGCGCGGTCCGCGCGACACAGGATCATATGATCGCGGCGTTGGAGGCCCGGATCGACCAGGGGAAACGCGATGGTGACGTGCGCGCCGATACCGACCCGCGATCGATGGCCGAGTTCTTGATGAACACCGTCGTCGGCCTCCGGGTGATGGCCAAGACCTACGATGCGCCCACTCTGCACCGCATCATCGACACCGCTCTGACCACCCTCTGAATCGAACTGCCCGCCGCGGCCTCGTTCGCTGCCCATATTTTTGACCTGTAGTTCAAGAAGGAAAGGTTCCATCATGGATCTAGAACTGTCCGGCAAGACCGCCGTCGTCACCGGTGCCAGCCGAGGCATCGGCTTGGCCGTCGCCGAAGCATTGTCCGCCGAGGGCGTCCGGGTGGTCGGGGCCGCGCGCACGGTTACGCCCGAGCTCGAAAAGGCGAGCGTCGCAGCGGTTCCCGTCGACCTCTCCACCTCGGAGGGAGCGGCCCGGCTGATCGGCGCCGCACTCGACGAACTGGGTGGCATCGACATCCTGGTCAACAACGTCGGCGCCGTGAATGCCGCGCGTCTGGAACTGGGCGGCTTCCTCGACGTCGAGGACGAGCAATGGCGAGAGCTGTTCGACCTGAATCTGTTCAGCGCGATCTGGGTCACCCGCGCGGCACTGCCCAGCCTGCTGGAGCGGCGCGGCGCGGTGGTCACCATCTCGTCGATCAACAAACATCTTCCGGCGGCGGGGCCGGTCGGTTACAGCGAGGCCAAGGCCGCGCTGACCGCGCTGACCAAGCGGCTCAGCGAGGAGTTCGGGCCGCGCGGGGTGCGGGTCAATACCGTCTCACCCGGCGTGGTCGGCACGCCGATGTGGCGCGGACCGCACGGCGTGGGCGCCAAGTTCGCCGCCGCTCAGGGTCTTTCGCAGGAGGAACTGCTCGCGGCCGTGCCCGAGCAGTTCGGCATCGCCTCCGGCCGGATCAGCGAACCGGAGGAGGTCGCCGCCCTCGTCGCCTTCCTCGCCTCACCCAAAGCCGCCAATATCATCGGTGCGGACTACGTCATCGATGGCGGCACATTGAAGATCGCCTGAGTTCGGCTGCCGGGGAGTCTTCGTGTTCCGGCCGCGACGCAGTGGAATACATTCGTGCCCTTAGCGTTCGAGTGGCGAACGTGGTGGGAGTGAGTCGCGGCCGGGAGTACAGGCGGGTAGGGTGGCCGGACGGCACGGATAGGAGCGGACTGGTGCGTGTCCATCATCTGGATGCCGGGGGAACCCGTCCTTTCGGAGGCCGTTTGTTCGACGGCAGGCCGGGGCTTCGGCGCAAAGCGGCCGGGGCGTGTCATTGCTTGTTGATCGAGCACTCCGCCGGATTGATTCTGGTCGACACAGGTTACGGCGAGCAGGCGCTGGTCCGGCCGGATGTGTGGGTGGGGCGGCAACTCATCCGGCAATCGCACCCGGTTCTCGACCTGCCGATCGCCCGGCAGGTCGAGGCGCTGGGCTTCTCCCGCGATGACGTCCGGGACATCGTCGTGACGCACCTCGATCTCGATCACGCGGGTGGTCTCGCCGACTTCCCCCAGGCCACCGTGCACGTGCACCGAGCGGAGCTGGACGCCGTCGAAGGGCCCTTCGGTCGTCGCGAGAAGTTCCGGTATCGACCGGTGCAGTTCGAGCACGGACCCAAGTGGTCGGTCTACGGAGAGTCCGACAGTCGCGCGGAGCGCTGGTTCGATCTCCAGGCGGTGCGCGAATTGCGGGGCCTGCCCCCGCAGATTCTCATGGTTCCGCTGGCGGGCCACACGCGCGGTCACGTCGGCGTCGCCGTCGACACCGGGGACGGCTGGCTGTTGCACGCCGGGGACGCCTACACCTACCACGGCCAGATGCGTGCGCAACCGTCGATGCCCCTGGGAACGCGGGTTTTCCAGTGGTATGTGGACACTGGGCGGCGGGCCCGCATCGAGAACCAGCAGCGGCTCCGGGAACTCGTCAGCGACCACGGCGACGCGGTGACGGTCTTCTCCGCGCATTGCGCGACGGAGTTCGAGCGGCTGAGCAGCTGACCGCTGTGGCTACCAGGCGGTCGCTGCCGTAGAGCACGTGCCCGGGTTCGGCGAACGCGAGCAGGGTCGGCAGCGCCCCATTGATGCCGACTTCTTCGGCTACCTCTGTCTGCGGTCGAATTCGTGCCGAACGCCTGCCGGGTGGTCGCGCGCGCACGCTGTGACGACGTTGTCGCGGTGGCGTGCCGAACTCCGCGCCGAGTGCTGACCAACCGGTCCAAGGCCGGTGACAGGCGCTGCGGACTTCGTGTTGTACGACCAAACCTAGCTATCTGTGGGCATCATGACCCGGGTAGTGCGCTACCCGACCTGGATGGTCGTCGGTCAGGCGGGGTGTGCCCGGTCGCGCATACTCGCGCAGGTCTTGCCGCTGTGCGCCGCTCGGCCGCACGCGAAAGGCTCGGCGTCCGCGCAGCGGGGAATCGAGCTGCCGCTGTCCTCGTGTTTGCTGGATGGCCAGTTCGCGAGGTCTGCGCAGAGTGGGCGAGGTAACGTGAAGGTGTCGGCCGGGGTCGGCTACGTGATCGACGGCGTGGCGGCCGCGGCGGCAGCGCGTAGTCGGTGCGTCTTCGGACATCGTGGTCGTATCCGGCCGGAAGCCGTCAGGGCACGGAGGCTTCCGCTGAACAGCAGTGCTGGTTCGCGAGAAAGATCCGCCGTCATGAGTGTGTATGCCCCCCTGTACCGCGAGGTCCTGTCGCGGGAGGAACTGCCGGACGAGTTCTTCGGACTCTTCCTCGACCCGACCCGCACCTACAGCTGCGCGTTGTGGACCCACCCCGACGACACCCTGGAAAAAGCCCAGACGGCGAAGATCGATCTCGCCTTGGCCAAATGTGATCTCCAACCGGGGATGACCCTCCTGGACGTCGGGTGCGGCTGGGGATCGACCATGCTGCGAGCCATGGACACCTACGGGGTGAACACGATCGGGTTGACCCGCAGCCGCAACCAGTACCGGTACGTGCGGGACATGCTCGTCGACCGGCTGATCCGTGGCCGCCCCTACGGCGGGGTGCGAGTGCAGGGCTGGGAGGATTTCGACCGGCGTGCCGACCGGATCGTGTGCGTCGGGGCGATGGAACATCTGCCGGTGGACCGCTATGGGGAGTTCTTCGAGTTCGCCTACCGGATCATGCCCCCGGACGGAGTGCTGTTGTTGCAGACAGTGGTCAGCCACAGCCGCGATCATTTGCGCGCGCACGGCACCAGGATCACCAGCGACGACTTCGCCTTCTTGCGGTTCCTGCGCGAGACCATCTTCCCCGGTGGCCAGCTTCCGCTGTCGTTCGGCCACTACCCCAAAGGAGTCACCGAATACGCGCAGGACGCCGGATTCACCGTCGCCGACGTCCAATCGCTGGGACCGCATTACACCACCACATTGGACTGCTGGGCCGCCGCGCTGTACGAACATCGAGACCGGGCGATCGAGCTGGCCGGGCGCGAAACCTACAACGCCTACATCCGGTATCTCACCGGCTCGGCCGAGTACTTCCGTCGTGGGCATATCGACGTCATGCAGTTCACCTGCCTCAAACCCGACGCTCGGTACCGGTCCCCGCTGCCGCGCTGAGTCCGCCCGCTGGCGGGTGGCGCAAAGCCACGGCATCCCGAGTGCAAACTGCGCACCCAGCTGTGGCCCTTGGCGAGTCGCGGACGGACGCGTCAGCGATCCGCTCTGATCAGAACCGGACCTCCGTCGCGCCGGTCGACGGGCTCATGCTGCGGGTGCGGCGCTGCGCGGCCCGCCGTACGTTCTCGCGCAGGCGTGGATTGCGGATCGGCAGGGTGAGCCTGCGTCTCCGGGGCTTGGTGTTGATGAGGGTCATGTCGCCGTTGTAGTGGGCCAGGACGCGGGGATCCATCACCGCGCGCCACAGCGGCGGGATGATGGCCAGCAGGACCATGGTGGCGTAACCGGCGGGGAGCTGGGGCGCCACCTCGCAGCTGCGCAGGGTCTGATAGCGGCGGCCCGGGTTGGCGTGGTGGTCGCTGTGACGCTGGAGGTGGAACAGGAAGATGTTGGTGACCAGGTGGTCGCTGTTCCAGCTGTCGCGGGGCGAGCAGCGGGCATAACGGCCATCCGGGCGGCGAGCACGCAGCAATCCGTAGTGTTCGACGTAGTTGACGGTCTCCAGCAGGCCCGCGCCGATGAGCGCTTGGAGGGCGAGGTAGGGGATGACGGCGGGACCGAAAACCACGATCAAGGTGGTGAACAATGCCGCGCTCATCGCCCAGGCCTGCAGGAGATGGTTGCTGGGGCTCAGCCAGCGTTTGCCGTTGCGGTTAAGGCGCTGGCGCTCCAACGAGAGGGCGGAGCGGAATCCGCCGGTTATGGTGCGGGGGAGGAACTGCCACAGCGATTCGCCGTAACGGGCGCTGGCGGGGTCTTCGGGAGTGGCGACGCGAACGTGATGGCCGCGGTTGTGCTCGACGAAGAAGTGCCCGTAACCGGACTGGGCGAGCGCGATCTTGGCCAGCCAGCGTTCGAGACGTTCGGCGCGGTGGCCGAGTTCGTGCGCGGCGTTGATGCCGATCCCGGAGACGAACCCGAGCGTGACGGCCAAGCCGAGTTTGTCGACCAGGCTCAGCTCATTGCTTGCCCACAGGTAGCTGGCGATCAGCAGCCCGATGAACTGCATCGGCAGGAAGAGAAAGGTGCACCAGCGGTAATAGCGATCGTTGGACAGCGCCTCGTAGTCTTCGTCGCGGGGATTGCTTCCATCGTCGCCGATGGCGAAATCCAGCAGCGGGATCACCCCGAGGATGATGATCGGGCCGATCCACCAGAACAGCTCCAGCCCGGTGTACAACACCAGCTGAGAGGGCAGTAGCGCGCAACCCGGGGCGATCAAGCCCAGAATCCAGAGGTAGCGCTTGGGGTCGCGGGCTCGCGTGTGCTCGAAGATCGTCATAGTCATCTCGCCGATCCGTCAGGACGACACTCAACCGACAGTTCCGACTGCGGACAACACCTACAACGTGCACGCCTATCCAGGATAGCTAGAAGTTCGCTGTGTAGGGACGAACCGTCGAAACCGCCGTCTGAGCTGTCGACGTCCGCCCGGCGAGGGCGCACCGCTGACCGGATCGGCCCGCGCCTTTGGGGAAGCGGGCGCCGCGTCGGGTACGAAACGATCCGTGCCGGATCTGCGAGTATCACCGCTGCGCGCACCTGAGCGGCTCGGGCAGGCGGGGATGAGCCAACTCCGACATTCGAACCTTTCTGTACCGAAATCGACCTAGCTGACGAACGGTGAGATAGCAAATTCGGTGCAAGTAGACTCGCCGGCCCCGGGTCCGGGAGCCACGGGACGATCGTGGGGTGGAACTCGCCCGCCGCACGGGAGATATGTGCTGTGCCGAGCAGGCAGGTCGGCCGCGGCTCGGTCGTGGGACCGAACCGCGGCCGACCACCGTGCATGGAGATCATGGCACTACGAGCCGAATCGCTAGGCGAGGCGCCGTGCCGGGTCTCCGATCGAGATACCGACGGTATCCGAGCGGATCGCGCTTTCGCAAATCAGGGCAGCGCCCCGCAGTTGGTCGGCGCGGGCTGGTCCGCGAGCCGCTCGGTCATCCACTGCTGGGAGGCCACCAGTGACGGGAAGAACGCCAGCACGTGGGTGGCCCGCAATCCGCTGATGACGCTGGGCAGCTCGCCGTTGGCATTCAGCTGGACAGGAGCGCCGCCGCCGCACCACCCGGACGCCAGTTCGCGGACGGGCACGTATGGCGCGCCCTCGTCGATCGGGCTGGAGGCGATGAGCACGGGCACTCCCGGAGTGAGCGTCCCGACGCGCTGATCGTTGAACGCCGCCTTCAGGATGGGGGACTGATCGATCACCGCGGTGAGCGGTTGCCCGCTGGTGGTCCACTGCGAGGTGTTCGGGAACTGCTGGGCCAAGCCGAGCGGTACGGCGCACTTTTCCAGCGACTCGCGCAGGATCGCCTTGCCGGTGTCGTTGAGTTCGGCGTCGAGCACCGGGCGGGTTTCGGGATAGTTGGCGGCGATGCCGTTGAGAATCCACGCGAAGGCGGGTCCGAGCGCGGGACGGCCGTCGTTGAAGCCGATGAAGTATTCGTCGTCCACGACCGGGCCGCCGGCGTAGGCGCCCCGCACGTTCAACTCGGGAGCGTAGCTCGGCTGCAGTTCGGCCGCGCCGGCGGAGGCCATGCCGCCCTGGGAGTATCCGTACAGAATGACGGGCGAGCCGGGATGCAAACTGGTGCCCGGCAATTGCAGCGCCGCTCGCGCCGAGTCGAGCAGCGCGTAGGCCTGAGACTTCCGGTTCAGATAGTCGTGCACCGCCGGCGTACCCAGGCCGTGGTAATCGGTCACCATCACCGCCATGCCGCGGGCCAGCAGCGTGTACAACGCCACCACGTCGTATTCGACGATTACGTCGAACGGAGGCTGGTATTGGACGAATTGCGCCAGCAGTTTCGAAGGCGCGCACTGATCGCCTTGTCCCTTCGTGCCGACCGCGTAGGCGATCAGCGGGCGCTCGCCCGGGCCGGTCCACGGCTGGGCCGGCTCGAGGTACGTCCCCACTACGGCTGCCCGGTCGCCGTGGGTATCGCTGCTGGTGTACATGATGCGCGTGGACGTGGCGGGGACCTGTCCCGGCTGTCCGGGGACCGAAAGCGCCAGTCGCGACGATTCGGTGCGGATGATGGAGCCCGGTGCGCCCTCCGCCGACGCGGGTGGGATGTAGAAATCGTCGCCCGCCACGGCTTCCGCGGCCGGTTCCGTCCATGCGTGGGGGGCGGCGACCGCCCCGGCTCCGACGACGATGAGGGTTCCCGTCAAAGCTGTGGCCAATCTGAGTATTCGGCTCCTCACGATGCGATCCTTCCTGCGATTTGGGATACCCATGGCATCTAGAATCGGATACTGAGAGTATCTGTAAGGGGTAGAGATTGTCTGGGAATAGCGATGAGTGTCGGCGGCTCCGGGGAGATGGGCGTTCGCGGCCGACTCGAGCGCAGAGCCAAGCGCGGACGCGCACTGTATTGATCGCGACCGCCAAACGGCTTTTCCTGGAGGACGGCTATCAGGCGACAACTCTGGACAAGGTCGCGAAATCCGCGGGTTTCACCAAAGGGGCGGTGTATTCGAACTTCCGCACCAAAGACGACTTGTGTCTGGCTGTGCTCGATGAAATCCACGCTGAGCGGGCGGCGGAGGTCGCCGAAATCATCGCCGCGCCCACGGCCGCGGCGCGCCTGAAGCGGATGACGGAGTGGGCCGAGCGGGTGGTCGGCGATCCCGACTGGACGCAACTCGAACTCGAGTTCAGCGTTCACGCGCGACGCGACGAGCACCTCCGCGCCGAATTGGCGAGCAGGCTCGCCGACATCACGGGCATGGTCGGTGCGGCCTTGCGGGCGACGGACGATCTCGATACCCCGATGCCGCGGGCCGAAGCCGCCGTCGCCGTGCTGGCGCTCGGCGTCGGGCTGGGCTTGTTCCGCTCGATCGATCCCGGCATCCCCGTCGCGGGAATGATCTCCGCCCTGCGCGCCATCGCGGGATTGTCCCCGAACGGCTGATCGGACGGCAGTTCGTCGCGTCGGGACCGTGCGGCGAGTGGAGGGAAACGCCGAGTGGTGTTTGCGGTCGGCCGGAGTACCGCTAATATAAGTGAAAACTTATTCAAGGAGGTTGTCATGCCACTGTTGACCGATCCGGCGGCCATCGCCGGGCTCGTCACCCGCGAGGTCCGCACCGGATCCCGCGACGGCGCGCAGACGAGGATCGCTGTCGCCCGCCGCCGCTACCCGACGGATCAGGCGGATCTGTGGAACGCGCTCACCGATATCGAGCGGATCCCGCGCTGGTTCCTGCCCATCGGTGGCGACCTGCGCGTCGGCGGGCGCTACCAGCTGGAGGGCAACGCCAACGGTGTCGTCGAAGAGTGCGATGCGCCGGAACGGTTCGCTGTGACGTGGGAGATGGGACCGCGGATCTCCTGGCTGACGGTCCGTCTCATCCCCGCCGAGGACGGCACCGAGCTGGAGTTGGCGCACGAGGCTCCCGTCGATCCGGAGTTCTGGACGCAATTCGGACCGGGGGCGGTAGGCGTCGGCTGGGATCTGGCCCTGATGGGCCTCGGGCTGCACTTGGCGAGCGGAGAACCGGTCGACCCCGCCGAGGGCATAGCCTTCCCGACGACGCCCGAGGGCGTGACGTTCGTCCGGACGGCGGCGCTCGGCTGGGCAGAGGCGGCGGTCGGTGACGGCGACGACCCGGCCGCCGCGCACGCGGCGGCGCTGCGAACCGTCGACTTCTACACAATCGACCCGGGAAGCGGTTCCGAGGCCTGATGGACCGTTCACCGGCGAAGATCTTCGAGGCGCTCGGCGACCCGGTCCGCCGGTTCATCCTCGAAACGGTGGCAGTCGACGAGCAGCCCGCGGGCGCGCTGGTCGCCGCCGTGCGGCAGCACACGCCGATCTCTCAGCCCGGCGTCTCCCAGCACCTCAAGGTGCTGCGCGACGCCGGGCTGGTGCGGGTCCGCGCCGAAGGCACACGACGGCTGTACGCCCTCGATTCGGAGGGTATCGACGCCGCCCGGGCCTGGCTCACGGAACTGGTCGATCCGCTGCGCCAGTTCGCTCAACCGCTGGACGCGCTCGCGACGGAGATCGCCCGCGGAAAACGCGCTCGCCGCGGCGCCGGGACCGGTCGGCCTGGCGCAGAGGATTCCGGCGGTCGAGCCCGCCATGCGTAAGCCGTGCCGATGGCGGGCCACGCATGGCTACGGTCAGCAGCGGCCGAAGACGACGGCCGCGTTGTGGCCGCCGAAACCGTAGGAGTTGTTCAGCGCGAATTCGATGTTCTGGGTGCGCGCGCTGCCGTGCACGATGTCGAGATCGATCTCGGGGTCCTGATTGTCGAGGTTCAGCGTGGGCGGCACCACCCCGTCCCGGACGCTGAGCACGGTCAGGGCGGCTTCCACCGCGCCTACCGCACCTACCGAGTGTCCCAACGCGGATTTCGGCGCGTAGACCGAGGCGTGGTCGCCTACCGCCGCTCGGATCCCCCTCGCTTCCGCCAGGTCCCCGAACGGAGTAGCCGTGGCGTGCGCGTTGACGTGGTCGATATCGGTGGCGCTCACGCCGGCCGTCTCGATCGCGCGGCGCATCGCTCGAATGTTCCCCGCGCCGTCCGGGTGGGGCAGCACCATGTGGTAGCCGTCGGCGGTCAGGCCCGCGCCCATCAGGCGAGCCAGGGGCTTCGCCCCGCGCGCCCGCGCGTGGTCCTCCGACTCCAGCACGAACAACGCGGCGGCTTCGCCGAACACGAAACCGTCGCGATCCCGGTCGAACGGGCGCGACGCGGCTTCGGGTTCGTCGATCCGTGTGCTCAATGCCCGCATCATCGAGAATCCGGCCACCGCCAGCGGGTTGATGCGGCCTTCCACGCCGCCCGCGACGACGATGTCGGCCTCGCCCAGGATGATCGAACGCCACGCGTGCACCAGCGCCTCGCATCCCGAAGCGCAGGCCGAGACGGGCGTGATCACGCTGGCTCGCGCACCGAGTTCCAGCCCGACCACCGCGGCGGCGCCGTTCGGCATGGCCATGGGCACCGCGAAGGGAGACACCTTGCGGTAGCCCGCCTCGCGCATCAGGTCGTTGGACTCGATGATTGTGTCGGCGCCGCCGAGGCCGGTGCCGATGCAGACGCCGAGACGATCCAGATCGACTTCCGGCCTGCCCGCGGTGTCCCAGATCCGATTGCCCATGACGTAGGCGACCTGCTGGACGTAGGACATGCGGCGCTTCTGGACGCGGCTGAGTTCGTCTGTGGGATCCAGTTTGAACTGGCCGCCGATGTCGACGGGAACCTGGAAGCGCTCGAAGTCGGGGTCTTGCACTTTCGCGATTCCGGTTTCCCCGGCGAGCAGTCCTTTCCAGGTCGCATCGGTGTCGGCGCCGACAGCGGTCGACATCTCGATAGCAGTCACGACCACACTCCGGAACCCTCCGTTGGTGGTGGAGAAGTCCGTGATATCGGACATCAAACCCCTTCTTTCGGCTTGTCGGCTCGGACGCTCAAGCGAGGCTATGTGCGCGCCGGAAGGCTGGGGTAGTAGCCCGAGTGCCGATCACCGCTACGATCGGGCCATGGAAGCGGATGGGGGAGCGCGTCGGGTCACCGTGGTGATACCCGACGAAGTGGTTGTTCTGGATGCCGCGATTCCGATCGACGTGTTCGGCTCCGACCCCAACTACCGGCTCGAGGTGTGCGCGGTCTCGCCGATGGCGACGACCTCGGTGCCGGGGTTGTCTTGTGTCGCGACGGCAGGGCTGGAGGCTCTGCGCCACGCGGGCACGGTGGTGGTGCCCGGATACGCGTCGTACGGGGAGCCGCCGCCGGAACCGGTGCTGCGAGCGCTGCGCGACGCCCACGCACGAGGCGCGCGAATGCTGTCGATCTGTACCGGTGCTTTCGCTCTGGCCGCCGCGGGACTGCTGGACGGCCGTCCCGCTACGACGCATTGGCGGGCCGCACCGCTGTTGCAGAGCCGGTATCCGAACGTCGAGGTTCATGCCGATCGCCTGTTCGTGGACGACGGTGACGTGCTGACCTCCGCGGGCGTGACCAGCGGGATCGACCTCTGCCTGCACGTGGTGCGCAAAGACATCGGCGCCGCGGCCGCCAACGAACGCGCCCGCGACCTGGTGGCGCCACCGGTGCGCGAGGGCGGTCAAGCCCAGTACACCCGGCAGTTCCTGGAGCAGACGTCCACCGGCCTGCTCTCCGACACACGGGCGTGGATTCTCGCCAACCTCGACCACCGGCATTCGCTCGAAGATCTCGCCAAGCGATCGAATCTCTCGCGTCGCAGCTTCATCCGACGATTTCGGGAGGAGACCGGTACCTCCACGCACGTCTGGATCACCAGCGCGCGCCTGAACCAGGCGCGGGAACTACTCGAGACGACCGAACTGCCCGTCGACCAAATCGGCTATCGCGTCGGCCTCGGAAATCCGGCCAACACCCGCGCGGTGTTCAAGCGTCACCTCGGTGTCAGTCCGGCGCAGTACCGGCGCACGTTCACGATCGGAAACCGGCGGGTGCCGGGGACCTAGCCGGGCAGCCGCTGCGCGGGATAGCCGTGCAGTCGCGGATCGGAGTCGCCGACGACGACCGGATGACCGACCAGCTCGAACATCGCGGTGTCGGAGTGGTGATCGCCGAACGCCGTGCAGGACGGCAGGTCGATGGCCGCCCGCTCGGCATAGCGCAGCAGGGCCGCGGACTTGTCGGCACCGACCATCGTCGCCAGGACCTCGCCGGTGTACTTACCGGCGGCCGTCTCCATCGTCGTGCACAGCACCGAGGTCGCGCCGACGGCTTCGGCGATCGGGCGCAGCGCCGGGGTGAACGAGCCCGATACCAGGACGATGCGAGTCCCGGTGCGAGACAGCTCGTCCAGCCGACGCCGTACCCCGAGATTGAAGAACGCCGGGTCCGCGACGCAGTTCGCGAACCAGTCGTCGCCGACGCGTCGCACGTCGGCGACGTCGCGGCCGGCCCATCGCCGATAGAACCACCGATGGGATTCGGCACGGCTCATCCCCGCCACCCGCAGCGCCCGGAACTCCTCGACTACGCCATCGGCCTGCGCGCCGCGCCCACGGCGCCGCGCGTCGAAGACGAACAAGGACAGAAAGGTGACGCAACGGACCAATGTTTCGTCGACGTCGACGAAAGCTGCTGGGACAGCGCATTCCTCGCCGCCATGTGGCATCGTCGGCCGATCCGCGCGGACGCTGCCCGTGGTTTCCCTCCGTTGCCTCACGGTGCCGTGGCCTCGGCCTCGACGGCGGAATCGCTGCGCCGCTGTTGTTTCGCCGCCGCCCCCGGCGGCTGGTCACCGCGAGGGGCGGTGACACCACAGAGCTTCAGCAACGGCGCTGTCATCGCGGTGGTGATCAGTGCCATCATGACCAGCAACGAGTACAGCCGCTCGTCGATGACACCGATCGTCAGCCCGATGTTGAGGATCACCAGTTCCGTCAAGCCTCGGGTGTTCATCAGCGCCGCGAGGGCCGCTGCTTCCGCCCTGCCGCTGCGGCCGAGTCGGGCGGCCAGGTAGGTGCCGCCGAGTTTGCCCACGAGGGCGGCGAACATGATCGCGGCGAATTCGGCGATGCCGGCGCGATCGATGGCGCCGAGGTCGACTTGCAGGCCGGCCACCACGAAGAAGGCGGGCAGGAAGATGCTGCTCAGCAGTTGGGCGCCGCTGTCGACGGCCGCGCGCAGCCGCCGGGGGAACACGACCCCGAACAGGAATGCGCCGAAGATCAGGTGCAGTCCGAGCCATTCGGTGGTGGCTCCCAGCAACAGTGCGCCCGCGACGCCGAGGAAGACCATGTTGCTCGTGTTCTTATCGGAACCGGCGCCCGCGAGCCGGTCGAGGGCCGGACGCACCGCCCACCACAACACCACGACCAGCGGAACGAACAGCAGCAGCCGCCAGTGGTGATCGAGGCCGGGCCGGGCGATGCCGATGACCACCGCCAGGACACACCAGGCGAGGACGTCGTCCAGCGCGGCGCAGGTCATGGCCGACTGGCCCAGCCGGGTGCCGAGCAGCTTGCGGTCGTGCAGGATACGGGCCAGCACCGGAAAGGCCGTGACGGCCAGGGCGCAACCGATGAACAGCGCGAAGTTCAGCCGGTTGCCGCCGTCGTGCCGGGCCAGCGCCCACAGTGCGATGACGGAACCGAGCGCGAAGGGCACGAGGTAGGCCGACAGCGCGATCGCCCCGACCGACCGCCGCCGTCCGGCGACCGATCGCAGATCCATCTCGAGACCCGCCGAGAACATGAAGATCATCACGCCGACGTTCGCGAATGCCGTGAGATACGAACGAGTGTCGTGCGGAAAGACCGCTTCGGACAAGTGTGCCCCGATAACTGTCGGCCCCGCGAGTATCCCCGCGACGATCTCGCCGATCACCGCGGGCTGCCCTACCTTCTCGGCCAGCCAGCCCAGCAGGCGTGCCGCGCCAACGATCAATACGAGATCCAGCAACAAGAAGATCATTTGGTCGCTCGGCAACGCCTCGACTCCGTTCGACATTGAGGACATCGCGGGACCGGATTCGATGCTCTCACGGGACATCTCCGTGTTCACACGGGACATCTCCGTGTTCACACGGGACATCTCCGTCACGCATCGACCGCAGCGCGGAACCCCCGAAACATGGACTGCCTGCACTGAGACGATATCGCATCCGCCCGACGGCCGAGGGTGCAGAGTGATCTACGTCACGCCCGTCGCGGCGGCGGCCCGACTGGCGCAAAGTTGTGCATCTCTGTCGCGAATGGTACTGGCTGGTCGCTCTTTTCGTTCGGAATACTTCGAGCCATGGCTTGCGCCGGTCGAGGTCGCAGCCGAGGGGAGTCGACGTTGTTCGAACATAAAACGATACTCGTAACCGGTGCGGCAACCATCATCGGCGCTGAAGTAGCCCGGGTCTTCGCCGAATATTCCGCGAATGTCGTACTGGGTGACATTGATACGGACGGAGGGAAGGGGGCGGCCGCCGAGATCGGCGACCGAGCTGTCTTCGTGCCCGTCGACCTGCGCAGCGATTCGTCGGTCGAGTCGTTCGTCGCGGCCGCGGTCGACCGGCACGGACGGATCGACGCGCTGGTGAACATCGCCTGCGTCTACGGTGACGACGGACCCGGCGGGGATGCGCGAGCAGCGTGGCTCGAGGTGCTGAACACGAATGTCGTCGGTACGGCGATGTTGTGTGAAGCGGCGCGGCCCGCGTTGCGGGAAACCTCGGGGTCCATCGTGAATTTCACCTCTCCCAGCGGACGAGTCGCTCAAGCCGGGCGACTTCGCTACCCCGTCAGCAAGGCCGGGTTGTTGCAGCTGACCCGCAGTCTCGCCCTGGAGTACGCGGGCGACGGGATCCGGGTGAACAGCGTCTCGCCGGGTTGGACCTGGTCTCGGGTGATGCACGAGATCACCGAGGGGGACCGGGCCCGCACCGACGCGGTGGCATCCCGGTTCCACATGCTGGGCAGGGCGGGCGACGCGCGCGAAATCGGCGAGGTGGCCGCGTTTCTCGCATCGTCCAAGGCGAGCTTCGTCACCGGAGCCGAGTGGACCGTGGACGGCGGCTACTCGGCGTTGGGGCCCGAGCAGACCACCTCGGCGATCGAGCTTCTCCTGCGCGAGTCGCAGGCAAATTCTCTGGCTTAGGAATTCAGACATGACTGCAGCAACAATCTCGGCCACCTCCCTGCTGTCGGCGGTGCGCTCGCTGGCGCCCGACCTGGCGGCACGTCGTAGTGAGATCGATGCCGAGCGCAGGCTTCCGATGGACATCGTCGAGCGGCTTCGTGAGATCGGCGTCTACCGAATGGGTTTCAGCGCGGAGATCGGCGGTCCGGGTCTGACCTCGCTCGAGCAGTTGGAGGTCGTCGAGGGGTTGTCCTACGGGGACACGGCCACCGGCTGGTGTGCCATGATCGGCGCGGCGACCGGCATCTACGCCGGTTATCTCGACGAGGGGGCCATCGCGGAGCTGATGCCGACGCAGGATCTGATCACGGCGGGACTGATCTTCCCGGCTGGTCGCGCCGAGCGGGTGGCCGATGGCTACCGACTGACGGGCCGATGGAAGTTCGGCAGCGCGATCACGCACGCGGACCTGGTCATCGGTGGCGCTTTCGTGACCTCGGGCGGCCGAATGGTCGAGACCGCGGAAGGCGGGCCGCTGGTGCGGCTGTTCTACATGCGCCGCGATCAGGTCGCCGTCTTCGACACCTGGGACACCACGGGCCTGCGCGGCAGCGGGAGCAATGATTACGCGGTCGAGGATCTCTTCGTTCCCGAGCATCATTCCTTCGCGTTCGGCGAAAGGAAGAGCTGTCGCGGAAAGCTGTCCGAGCCGGAGGCGCTGGCCCGGATCATGCCGGGCGTACCCCTGGGAACGGCTCGTGCGGCCCTGGACTACGTTCGTGGCCTCGCGGACGGGAAGACGGTGACCGCCACCGGTCAGAAGTGGGCCGACAACTACCGTGCCCAGTACCTGCTCGGTGAGTGCGAGATGGAGTACATCGTCGCCCGCGGCGCGGTCGTCAACACGCTGGCGGAACTGTGGGACGCGCTGGACGGCAGGCGTTTCGCGGAGCTGCCCGCCGACCTCAGGATCGCGAGCGCGTTGGCCAGGACCAACGCGTTCCGCGCAGCGCAGCGCATCGTCACCCGTCTGTGCGAACTCGTCGGCACCGAGTCGATCTACCGGCCGAATCCGCTCGACATCTGGTTGCGTGACACGAACACGATGGCACGGCACGTCATAGCGCACGACCAGGTGATCCAGTCCACGGGCGCCTTCGTGCTGGGCGGCAGACCGGAATTCCCCTTCGTCGTCGGATTGGGCTGATCGCGATGGATCTCGACAAGCGCAAACGGCTGCCGTCGTTGACCGGACTGCGGTTCTTCGCGGCATTCTCGGTCTTCGTCTTCCACGTGATGCTGCCCAACTCGCCGATACCTCCGTACAAGCCGGTTAACCTCTTCTCCGATCCGGATATCGCGTACGACGCGGCGTGGGTGGTCGGCAAAGCAGGATTCCTCGGGGTGTCGTTCTTCTTCATCCTGAGCGGATTCGTGCTGACCTGGTCGTGGAAACCGGGAGCGAGCAAGCTGCAGTTCATTCGGCGGCGCGTGGTCAAGATTTTTCCCAACCACCTGACCCTCTGGGCGGCGTCGATGGTGCTGTTCGCGGCGGCGATAACACCGTGGAAGGCGTGGCTGCCGAATCTCTTTCTGCTGCATGCCTGGTTTCCGCAGAATTATATCAATGCGGGCGTCAATACGCCGTCGTGGACCTTGTCCTGCGAGCTCCTGTTCTACGTACTCTTTCCTTTTCTGATTCCGGCGGTTCTGCGTATCGACGTGAAATATCTGTGGTACGGCGCCGCGGCCATGGTGACCGGCATGGGCGTGATCGTCCTGCTGACCGCGTTCGTCATCCCGAGTTCCGAGAAATCCGAACTCACGCCCATACCCGTTTTGCAGCTCTGGTTCGGGTATCTCTTTCCGCCGACGCGGCTGTTCGAATTCTTCCTCGGCGTGTTCATCGCCCGGATAGTGGCGGAGGGGCGCTGGCTGCGCATCCCGCTCTGGACGGCGGTGGCTGCGGTCGGCGCGGGATATGTGGTGGCGATGTACACGCCGTTCTATGTCGGCTTCGTCCTGGCGACGGCGGTTCCGCTCGCGCTGCTGATCGGCGCCGCGGCCCAGTCCGACATCGACGGCGCGTCGAAGTTCCTGTCGAGCAGGCTCGCGGTCCGGCTCGGCGAGATCTCGTTCGCCTTCTACATCTGTCAAGGCGTGACGGTGTTCTACGTCCGTCGATTGATGAACGCCGCCACGTTCAGTGCTCCGGTCGCGGTGCTGCTGATCGTCCTG
The DNA here is from genome assembly GCF_001612765.1 of Nocardia arthritidis NBRC 100137. Taxonomy (GTDB): domain Bacteria; phylum Actinomycetota; class Actinomycetes; order Mycobacteriales; family Mycobacteriaceae; genus Nocardia; species Nocardia arthritidis. The sequence continues at coordinate 63,760 of NZ_BDBB01000009.1, read as the reverse complement.
TTGTTCTGCCTGAATATCTTCGCGGCATGGTTGTTGTTCACTTTCGTCGAATCTCCGGCGATGCGCCGCTTTGCTCGGCCGAAACGATCGACGGTGGTCGGAGAAAGGGTGGCCGGCTAGGCGCTCCAGCTGCACGACCGACAAATTCCGAAAATCCTGTTCGGAGGCTCGTGGCGTTGCCATGGGCCTCCGGATTCTTTTTGTCGCGGTGTGCCGGAATGTGGTTGCCCAGCAGTCTGTTCGGAGGTATCCTTGGAGTGTTATAAACCACAGGATAAGTTGTGAACGTGGGGGGTGTTCGATCGAATGGACTACGTGATTCAGATCTGGCTGTGAGCATCGGGGCTCGCCGATACCGGATATCGTATGGAATCCGACGCCTGAATCCGTGTCCTACTACGACGTTCTGATCGCAGGCATCCATCGACGGCTCGATCCGCTCTGATAGCGGAATCTTTGCCGTGCGGTCCGGTTGCGTGCGCTCGTTTGGTGTGCCCGGAAGGTAGTGATGAGTACGACTGTCGACAATGGCTCCGAGCATGTTGAGGAGCTCGGACAACCACAGCTGAACCCGAATCCCGCCGATGATGTCGGATCGGTTGCCACTCAGATACTTCGCATGGTCTTCGCGCGCCGGCGCAGTGCCGAGCCGAAGTCGCTGTGCGACTCGGCCCCGTGCGCGGACTGCTTCGCACCGCACCTGCGGAAGGTGAGCCGGTACATCGAAGCCGGTGTGCCGGTCCACTTCATCATCCCCGCGTTCCCGGCGAAGTCGCGCAACCGCCGCAAGACGCTGGGGCGCCTGCCCGATATGGCGGAAACACTGGCGATCGAGTCCCTGCAAGGATTCTGCGACCAGATCTCGGCCGTCTACCGGCCGGGGGCCATCGTCACCATCTGTTCCGACGGGCATGTCTTCAGTGACACGCTGGGCATCCCGGACGCGCACGTCGACCATTACGGTGACGAGCTGCGCCGCATCATCCGGTCGACCGGCGGCGGTTCCGTCGGCCTGTACGGGCTGCGCGACGCCATGCCGGAAATGACCTGGGACGAACGCAGGCTGCGCCTGCTGAAGGAGTACTCCGACGGCATCGACGTGCTGCGCGAGGCGGTCCGGACCGAGCCCGCGGCTCGGCGGATGTTCAACGGGATCCATCGGTTCATGGTCGAGGACAACGCCGTGCTGCTGCCCGGACTGTCGGCCACGCAGCGGCGGAACCGGTCGAAGGAGACGGCTTACGAGGTGGTGCAGCGCAGTCAGGCGTGGAGCCGTCTGATGGCGGAGATCTTCCCGGACGCGGTGCGACTGTCGATCCATCCGCAGACGAATCACTCCGAGAAGATCGGATTCCATCTCTTGCGGACCCAGGACAGCTGGCTGACTCCGTGGCATGGCGTGGTGCTCGACGACGGAACGAATTACACGCTGGTCAAGCGGATGCATGCCGAGGAACTGGGCGCTCGCTTGGTGTGGCGCAACAGTCGGCCCAGTCATTTCGTCCTCGGACGAACACCAGAGACCGAATCACGGCGAGATCTAGGAAACTCATGACGAAAAGCTTGAACGAGATACTGCTCGAAGGCGAGTCGCTGCGGCCGTTCGGCCGTCTGGTGGCGTCCGATGTGCCGGGGCGGACGCTCGCCGACGTGCCGATCGAGGAACTGCTCGCACTGACACTCGGCGCGAAAGTGTTGGTACTGCGCGGGTTCGGCTTGCTCGGCAAGGCGGAACTCGAAGTCTATTGCCGAGCGGCCGGAGAGATCCTGCAATGGAACTTCGGTTCCATCCTCGATCTGATGGTACGCGAGACCGCCGAGAACTACCTCTTCGACAAAGGCGATGTCCCGTTCCACTGGGATGGCGCGTTCGCCGAGCACGTACCGCGGTTCTTCCTGTTCCAATGCGTGCGGGGCGAGGGCGCGGGCGGCGAGACCGTGTTCTGTGACAGCGTCCAGGTCTATCGGGACGCGCCGGAAGACCTGAAAGAGCTGTGGGCCCGCACCACGATCACCTACCGGACCGACAAACTCGCGCACTACGGCGGGCTGGCCGAATGGCCACTGCTGGGCACTCATCCGGCCACCGGCGAGACGACGATCAGATATGCCGAACCCTTGGATCCCGCCCGCTACGCCAATCCGCTGTTCTTGACCGTCGACGGCATATCGGCCGAGGACGGTGTCCGGGTGATGGAGGACCTGCGCGACCGGCTGCACGACGCTCGCTACTGCTACGCCCACGAGTGGCGGACCGGCGACATCGTCGTGGCCGAGAACCACGCTCTGCTGCACGGCCGGAATGCGTTCACCGAATCGGTTTCCCGGCACCTCCAGCGCATTCAGATCATCTGAGCAATGGGCCATCAGAGAGGAATATCAATGGCTGCACCGATCTCTCGACCAGCAACCGAGTACGACGTCGTCATCATGGGCGGTGGTCCCGCCGGGTCCACGCTCGCCGCGATGCTCTGCCGCGATACCGATCTGCGCGTGGCGATCTTCGATCGCGAGGTGTTCCCGCGTGAGCACATCGGCGAATCGGGTGCGCATCCCCTCGTCCCCGTCCTACAAGCGAGCGGGGCGCTGGAGAAGGTCCTCGCGAGCGAGTGCTGGATCCAGAAGTACGGCGGCATCTACCAGTGGGACACCGACCGGCCGTTCGTCGGCTTCTTCGAGCACGCGGACTACCTGGCCGATGGCGTGTACCGCTGGTCCGTCCATGTCAATCGCGCGGAATTCGACACCGTGCTGCTCGAGCACGCCGAGTCGTGCGGCGCCCATGTCTTCCAGGGTGTTCGGGTGGTGCGCTTCCTCCTCGACGGGGGTGCGGCCACGGTGGTCCTGGAAGACGGAACCGAGGTCAAGGCAGGTTATTTCGTCGATGCGTCCGGCCGGGCCAATCAGGTGGCCGCCCGCGGGTCGCAGCGCGACAAGCAATGGCTTTCCGACTACCGCAACGTGGCCGTCTGGTCGCACTACCGCAACTGTGTGCCCGCACAACGCGCGGCCGGTGACTGGAACGTCTTCCGGGCCGAGAACTTGTCGCCGATCTACGCGGTGGCCTTCGAGCACGGATGGGTGTGGTACATCCCGACGCCGCGGCTGGTGGACGGTACTCGGGAAACCGTGTGGTCGATCGGCATCGTGACCAATCCCGAGTCGCTCGCTCGCGTGGATCTGCGAGATCCGGACATCTTCTTGAAGACGATCAAGTCGATTCCGGTGTTGCAGGACCTGGTGGCGAACGCGGAACCGATTCGTCGGGAAATGCTGACCGCGACCAACTATTCCCGGGTCAGCGATTGTTTCGGTTCGTACGCGGATCGCTGGATGGCGGTCGGGGACGCGTCGTACTTCGTCGATCCGCTGTTCTCCTCCGGCATGTCCTTCGCCGTCACGCAGGCGTGGGCGGCCGCTTTGGTGCTGCGCAAGACCTTCGACAAGGACTTGGACGAGCAATCCAAGGAAGACCTCTGGCGTGATTACGACGTCGAGTGGCGTGGGATGGCGGAGACATGGGCACTGAGCATCGACCAGTGGTATCACGAGATCTCGCGCTCGCATCCGGACAGCCCGTATTGGAGCGCGGAAGGCCGGCGAGTGGAGGTCGACAACGCCACCGAGGGCACCTTCCAGGCGCTGCTGAACACCGCCCTGGTGCCCGATCTGCTGAACATCATGACGAAGGGCACCCGCGACCCGCGTGACCTGGCCACCGAGGGGCCCTATCTGCGGGCCTACACCGCCGCCGACGCGGTCGAGCTGGCACCGGAGGACATCGTGACGCTGTCTCCGGACGCACGCATCCGCACGGGTGTGGCGGCCGACATTCCGGGCTTCAAAGGGATGTCGCCGCCGTTCGAGATTCCGCAGGCAGCTCGCGAAGGGCTGGCCGCGTACTGGCGAGACCCCGTCGCCAACAGCGAGGCGGCGCCGTCGCCGCTCGCCGATACCGTGCCCTGCCACCGGATCTACTCCGCGTCCGATCCGGGCAACGAGGTGCGGTGCCTGGATCGAGACGGGGGCAGGGAACTGTGGGAAACGCTGAACCGCGGTCCGGCACGGTGGTCGGAGCTGGCGCCACGGTTGACGGTGCTGCAGGGACGCGCCTTGAAGCGCTTGATTCGCGCCGGGTTGGTGGTGGCCGGACCGGAAGCGCTACAGCAGGCCGACTAGGTCGAAGGCATGAGATCATTGGCTGTTCTGGCCGTCGACGACGTGATTCCGTTCGACCTCTCGGTGCCGCTGGAAATCTTCGGTCGGGCCCAGCGGGAGGACGGAACTCCGGCGTACGAGGTCCATGTCTGCGGGGTGAACTCCGACGTCCCGTCGAAGTTCTTCGAAATCTCATGTCTCGGTGACATCGAATATCTCGAGGAGGAAGCGGGAACCATCATCGTTCCGGGAGCGATGAGTTACCTGTCACGGCCATCGGATCGATTGCGAAAGGCGTTGCTGCGAGCCCATGAGCGGGGCGCGCGGGTGGCATCGATCTGTTTGGGTGCGTTCACCCTCGCCTCGGTCGGGTTGCTCGACGGCAGGCGGGCGACGACGCATTGGATGGCCGCCGCAGAATTGTCGAGGAGCTATCCTCGGGTCCGCGTGGATCCCACGGTGCTGTATGTCGACAACGGGAGCATCCTGACGTCGGCGGGGGCCGCGGCAGGGCTGGATCTGTGTCTCCATATGGTCCGGAAGGATTACGGGACCGCTGTGGCGGCGGATACCGCCCGGCTCTCGGTGATGCCACTGACCCGCGATGGGGGACAGGCGCAGTTCATCGCGGAACGTCCGCGGTCGGAGGCGGACAGCATGTCGCTCAATCCCACTTTGGAGTGGGCGGAAACGATGCTCGGTGAGAAGATCACCGTGCTGGATCTCGCGGAGCGAGCCGGCGTCAGCAAACGCACGTTGATCCGGCGCTTCCACGAGCAGGTCCGGATGACGCCGAACGAGTGGCTCCAGACCGTCCGGGTGCGCAAGGCCCAGGTGTTGCTCGAGACGACCATCCTCACCATGGAGTGCATCACCGACCAAACGGGTTTCGCCTCGGTGGCCGCGTTCCGGAAGGTCTTTCGCAAGACCGTGGGGATCACGCCGCAGGCGTACCGGCGGGCCTTCCGCTGACCGGTCATCGCGGGCCGCCTTCTCTCGCCGTGGATTCGCGAGAATCCGAATCCACGGCGAGACCCCTGGTCGCCGGTCATCCCGTCGAGGTGGCTCGCAACCCAGGTCGCCAGTTGCCGGGTCGGCGGCTCGTATTTCGCCGTTGCCGAAATGTAGTTCATAGTTGGTGCTCGGGTCCCCACGGCTAAGGAGATCATGGTGCCAACCGCGAATTTCGGTACGAAGGACGATCCCGGTTTCGAACTGGAGCAGAGTCCCGATCTGATCGTGGTGCGCACGCACAGCGGTCGTGGGATCCGGCGGCAATCGGGGTCGGTGCGCACGCCGCTGAGCGGTGAACTCGACGACGCGACACTGGTGCAGGCCTACCCGGAGGCAGGGGTCGAGGTCTATCGCCTGCCCGCGGGGTCGAAATCGGTGGGGGAACGCAAGCCGGCGCTGGACGCGGCGCCGGAGGTGCGGTTCGCCGGACACGTACTGGTGGACCCGGTCACCGGGGACCCGGTGCTCTATACCGAGAACATCTTCGTGAAGTTCGTCGACCACGTCGAGCGCGAACATTGTCTCGCCGTCCTGACCGCGGCGAATCTTACTGTGAAGCAGGCGGTTTCGTATGCCACCAACGCCTACTTCACAGCGGCGCCCGAGGGCACCGGCCAGCGGGTCTTCGACATCGCCACCGCCCTGCTGAATCGCGACGACGTCGAGTACTGCCATCCGGAGCTGATCCGGCACCGGGCCAGGAAGACGATCTTCCCGCAGCAGTGGCATCTGAAGAAGACCACCATCGGCGGTGTCACGATCGACGCGCACGCGGCGGTGGAAGCCGCGCATGCCCTCACCCGCGGGGCGGGTGTGACGATCGCCGTGATCGATGACGGTGTCGACATCGACCATCCCGAGTTCGCCGGTGCCGCGAAGATCGTCGCGCCGCGGGATGTCACGGCGAAGACCGATGATCCGCGCCCGAAGGACCCCTTCGGCACCGGCCCCGACAACGGTGACAACCATGGCACCGCGTGTGCGGGCGTGGCGTGCGCCAACGGGACGGCCGGAGCATCCGGAGTGGCGCCGGAGGCCGCGCTGATGCCGATCCGGCTCGCCTCAGGGCTCGGCTCGCAGGCGGAGGCGGACGCGTTCGGGTGGGCCGCCGATCATGGCGCCGACGTCATCTCGTGCAGCTGGGGCCCGGCCGACGGCAAGTGGTTCCAGCCGAACGACCCGGCGCACAACCGGGTGGTGGCGCTGCCCGCGAGTACCAGGTTGGCGATCGAATACGCCGTCACCAGCGGACGCGGCGGCAAGGGCTGTGTGGTGCTGTTCGCGGCGGGCAACGGCAACGAATCCGTGGACAACGACGGCTACGCCGGCTTCGCGAAGGTGATCGCGGTCGCGGCATGCAACGACACCGGCAAGCGCAGTGTCTACAGCGATTTCGGTAAAGCGGTGTGGTGCGCGTTCCCCAGCAGCGATTTCGGGCACCGACCCTTCGGGCATCCCGGCCCGCTCACGCCCGGGATCTGGACGGTGGATCGGCACGGGGCGAACGGCTACAACCCCGGCTCGGTGGCGGCCGGCGACGAGGCGGGTGACTACACCAACGACTTCGGCGGAACCTCCAGCGCGTGCCCGGGCGCCGCGGGAATTGTGGCATTGATGCTGTCGGTGAATCCGGACCTGACTTCGGACCAGGTGAAGAACCTGCTGAAAGACGCCTGCGACAAGATCGATCCGCAGGGCGGCGGGTATGGGGCGGACGGCCACAGCGACAAGTACGGATACGGCAGGATGAACGCGCTCGCCGCCGTGCGGGCGGCTCGGCCCGCCGAGACCGAGGCCGCTGCCGGCGCGGTGGTCACCGTCGCGGGAGAATGAGGCGGTGGCGGCGGACGGTGTTCAGCTGATCGTGGTGGACGCCGCGAACGTCGTCGGCGCACGGCCCGACGGGTGGTGGCGCGATCGGCCCGGCGCCGCTCGGCGATTGCTCGAGCGGATGACCGGGCTGCGGGCGCAGCTGACCGAACCCGCCGAGATGATCGTGGTGCTCGAGGGAGCGGCGAAGGCCGCGGTCGACACGGCGGCGGATCCGGATTTCGGCGGCGTGCGCGTGGTGCGCGCGGGGGGTTCGGGCGACGACGCGATCGTCGGCGTGGTCGCCGCGGCTCGGGCGGAAGATAGCAGCCGTCCGATCACGGTGGTGACAGCCGACCGCGGACTGCGTGCCCGCGTGGCGGCCGCGAGGGCGGAGACGGTGGGGCCGAACTGGCTTCTGGACCGCCTGGGGCCGTGATGCGGTCGTCGCCCGGAAGTCGGTCTCGCATTGATACACCTCCGGCGTTTCACCCATCCGTCCAGTCCGTTTTGCGGCACTCTGAGCGGTATGACCGCCTCCGACGTCGTGGGGATGCCGTTGCTCTACCTGGTCGAGATCTCCGAGCCAGGTTACTTCAATCGGCCGTGGTGGAAGATCGCGAGCACCGGCGCGCCGAGGCAGGTTCGTGCCGCGTTCAGCGAACTGGCCGTCCGGGTCGAGCGCGACGTCCAGCGCGCCGGAGGCGGGGGCCGGTGCTGGTACCGCTACGACGTGCGGTGGCCGGACGGCGCGGTGCTCGAGTGTTTCCAGGGGGCGATCCGATCGGTGTTGATTCCCGGCGAGTTGCGCTGCCTGGCCGTGGCTCTGACCTCGGCGACGACCGTGGATCTGCGCTCCGCCGAGCGTCCGCCGTACTGATTGCGCCGTCGCACCCCGGCGAACGGGCAGAGCCCCGATGGCTTCGGGGCTCTGCGGGTGAATCGGTGGCTCAGTCGAGCAGAGCCGGTTGTCTGGCGCCGTCCTGCTTCGCGGCACCCTCGGAAGCCGGCCGGGTCGCCGGGTGCGCGTCGGCTTGCATCGGGTCGAGGGCGGGATCGATGTCGATCGTGCGGCGCAGCGGGCGATTGGGCAGCAGCGCCGCCGCGATGAGCGCGACGACCGTGGCGCCCGCGGCGATGAGGAAGATCCGCCCGGTCGCGTCGCCGTAGGCGGCGCGCACGATGGTCGCGATGGGCGCGGGCAGGGCGCCGAGATCGAGGTTGCTGCCGCCGGAGGACTTGGTCTGGATGCCGAGCCGGGCGAAGCCCTCCGCGGACAGCTCGCCGACCCGGGTGGCCAGGACCGAACCGAGCACCGAGACCCCGATGGCGCCACCGAAGGTGCGGAAGAAGGCGACACTGCTCGACGCGGCGCCGATGTTGTGCACGCTCACCGTGTTCTGCACGGCCAGGACCAGGTTCTGCATCATCATGCCGACACCGAACCCCACGACGGTGATGTACCCGCCGACCAGCCACAGGCTCGTCGCGTGGTCGATCGTCGAGAGCAGCGCGAAACCGACCACCAGCAGCGCGGCGCCCGCGACCACGAAACCCTTCCACTTGCCGCGCCGGGTGATCAACTGGCCGGAGCCGACCGAGGCGATCAGCATGCCCGCGACCAGCGGGATGGTCAGCACGCCCGCCGCGGTGGGGGAGTAGCCGCGCGCGGTCTGGAAGTACTGGCCCAGGAAGGTGGTCGCGCCGAACATGCCGACGCCGACGGCGATGGAGGCGATGATCGCCAGGCCGGTGGTGCGTTCGGTGACGATCGGCAGCGGGATGATCGGCGACTTGGCGCGCGACTCGACCCACACGGTCGCGAGCAGCAGCAGCACGCCGGAAGCGACATAGATCGCCGATTCCCGCGAGATCCACTCGTAGTACCCGGCCTTCCCGGCGAACGACACCCAGATGAGCAGCACCGAGACGCCGCCCGTCAGCAATGCGGCGCCGAGCCAGTCGATCGACACTCCCTCCTTGCGGTCGGTGGGCAGTCGCAGGGTCCGCTGCAAGAGCGCCAGCGCGATCACGGCCAGCGGCACGCACACGAAGAAGCACCAGCGCCAGCCCAGCGGGCTGTCGACGATGACACCGCCGAGGACGGGGCCGCCGGACATGGAGACCGCCATCACGGCGCCCATGTACCCGGAATAGCGCCCGCGTTCGCGCGGCGCGACGATGGAGCCGATGATCGCGACGACGAGTGCGGTCAGTCCGCCCATGCCGATGCCCTGGACGACGCGCGCGACCAGCAGCACGGGGACGTTGCCGGCGAATCCGGCGATCACGGAGCCGATGACGAAGATGACGATGGCCGATTGGACCAGGGCCTTCTTGTTGAACAGGTCGGCGAATTTACCCCAGATCGGCGTGGAGGCCGCGTTCGCCAGCAGCGCCGAGGTGATGACCCAGGCGTAGGCGGTCTGCGATCCCTGCAGGTCGCCGATGATGGTGGGCAGCGCGGTGGCGACGATCGTCGTGCTGAGCAGGGCGGTGAACAGCGCCGCGAGCAGCCCGGTCATCGCTTCCAGCACTTCGCGGTGGGTCATCGCGTACGGGTCGCGTCGCGTCACCGACTCGACTGAACTAGACATCTACTTCCTGACTCTCTTTCGAAACCGGCTGATGCGCGTGCACCGCACTGCTTTGTGCGTGCGCGGTCAGTGCGTTGCGGAGCTTCTGCACGGCGACGCACGCGCCCTCGGCGTCGTCTTCGCTCCAGTCCGCCAGGACGGTCTGCAAGCCCCGGGCCCGCGAAGCGCGGACGCGGTACAGCAGATCGCGGCCCTCGTCGGTCACCCGGATGAGGGTGGCCCGCCCATCGGTGGGATCGGCGTGCCTGCTGATATAGCCCGCGCCGACGAGTTCGGTGACGTGCCTGCTCAGTGCGCTCGGGCTGATGCACAAGTCCACGGCGAGGTCGACCTGCCTGCACGGGCCTTTGGACTCGAGGGTGCCCAACACCCCGATGCCACCCGGAAGCAAGTGCCCTTCCTCCGGATGCGCGAGCGCGACACGGATGGCCCGGCCCATCAGGTAGAGCTCTTTGATCAAGCTCTGAGCCGTATCGGGTGAGACTGCCATGGCCGCTCCAGACGAGATAAGTTGCTTGCGCTATGCAACTATATAGTAATTGCTTGCGCTAAGCAAATAGTGTCCGGCGGTCTGCTCCGCCGTGCTGGGCGGGCGACCCGTGGAGGCCGAGCGGATTCACGGCAATCGAAGTGCGGGAAGGCGGGCGACCACCGACCCCGGGGTGGGTCCGGACCCACCCCGGGGTTTGCTGGACGGTCCCTGAGGTCTCTTTTCCCGCGGTTATGGACATCGGAGAGTAGTAGCCGACGTCGATACCGATCCCTACCGAGGAACTACGAGATGCAGCCGACTTTTGTTCACCACGTAAGGCAGCAAATTTTCGACTACGGGGAGAGCAGGTCCTACACCTACCTGCGTGAGGCCGGACGAGGGCTCAGCGAGGAAGTCGTCACCTACCGCGAACTCGACCGCGACGCCAGGGCTGTCGCGGCCTGGCTGGCGGCGCGTCCGGAATCGGCCGAGCCGGTCGTGCTGCTCTATCAGGACGGGCTGAGGTTCCTGCGGGTGTTTCTCGGTTGCCTGTACGCCGGGGTCGTGGCCGTTCCCGCGCCTGTGCCCCACGATGCGGGCAGCGCCCGGCGGGTGGCGAATGTGATCGCGGATTCCGGCGCCCGATTGGTGCTCACCACAGCACACTTCCAGCCGCTTGTCGCGGCGGCTACGCCCGTGGCCGTGGTCACCACCGACGGTCGCCTGGGTGACCCCGACGCGTGGCATATGCCCGACATCGACTCGGGGACGATCGCCTTCCTGCAGTACACGTCGGGATCGACCGGCACCCCGAAAGGGGTCGTGGTGACGCACGGCAATCTCCTGCACAACGAGGCTGCCATCGCCGCGGGCGGGATGAAGGATGCCGATACCGGCGTCGGCTGGCTTCCGCACTTCCACGACATGGGCCTGATCGGCATGCTGCTCGGGGCGGTATACGCCGGTGCGAACCTGGTGATGATGGCGCCGACGACGTTTCTCAAGCGTCCGATCCGCTGGCTACGGGCCATCGACAAGTACCGCGCGACATTCACCGCCGCGCCGAATTTCGCCTACGATCTCATCGCGCGCCGGGTGACCGACGAACAGTTGGCCGATCTCGATCTCAGCACTCTCGAGATCGCGCTGAGCGGCGCCGAGCCGGTCCGCGAGCAGACCATGGCGGCGGTGCTGGATCGTTTCGGACTCGCGGGTTGGCGGCCGACGACGTTCCGGCCTGCCTACGGCCTGGCCGAGGTGACACTGCTCGCCAGTGCGGCCTCGACGCCCTCAGCGCCGGACTACCTCGATGTGGGGCGCGGCACTCGGCTCGTCGGCTGCGGACCCGCTGCCCGTGGTCTGGACGTTCGCATCGTCTGCCCGCACACGCGGCGACAACTGGCGGAGAACACCGTCGGCGAGATCTGGATTCGCGGCGAAAGCGTCGCCGCCGGCTACTGGAATCGTCCCGACGAGACCCGCGAAACCTTCGGTGCTCACCTCGGCAGCGAGGGGCCGTTCCTGCGCACCGGTGATCTCGGCTTACTTCGTGACAACGAGCTGTTCGTCGCGGGTCGCCTCAAGGATCTGTTGATCATCAACGGCCGCAACGTCTATCCCCAGGACGTCGAGGAGCTGGTGCGCGAGCTGCATCCGGCGTTCGCCGACAGTGCCGGCGTCGCGGTATCCGTCGACGCGGGGGGCCGGGAACGACTTGTGGTGCTGCAAGGCGTCAAGACGGCGCTGCAAGGCGGCGCCACGCTCGCCGAACTCACCTCGGCGATCAAGGTCGCGGTGTCCCGCGGGTTCGACGTGCCCGCGCCGAACGTCGTTCTCATTCCACCCAGGTCGGTGCACCGCACCACCAGCGGCAAGGTCCAACGCAGCTCGATGCGGGAGGCGTTTGTCGAGGATCGCGTCGTGGGTGTCCTGCACGAGGATCTCGAACCGGCGCTGAGCCGGTCCATGACCGCCTGATCGAAACCCGCCGAGGAGCCGAAACATGTTCAGCAGCACAATCTCTCGTTCGACCACCATTCAGGATTGGCTGGTGGAGCGCGTGGCGGACTACACCGAACGCGCGCCCCACGAGGTGGATCCCGTGGTCCCGCTCGCCGAGCTGGGCTTGGACTCCGTCTCGGCGGTGAGTCTGTGTGGCGAGATCGAGGACCGCTGGTCGCTCGAGGTCGACCCGGTGCTGGTCTTCGAGTACCCCACCATCGCCGATATCGCCGCATACATCGACGCCGAATTCACCCTCGCCGCATGACCGATATCGCCATCGTCGGCCTCGACTGCCGATTCCCCCAAGCGCCCGATCCCGCTGCGCTGTGGCGGCTGCTGATCGAGGGACGTGACGCGATCTGCGAGGTTCCCGCGAGCCGCTGGAACGCTGCCGACTTCCACGACCCGGCCGGTGCGCCCGGCACGATCAACACCCGCAGCGGCGGCTTCCTGGACGACGCGGACGCGTTCGACGCCGACTTCTTCGGCATCTCCCCGCGTGAAGCCGAGGCGATGGATCCGCAACAGCGGCTGCTGCTGCAAGCCACCTGGCGCGCCTTCGAAGACGCCACGCTCGACCCGCGCTCCGAGGCCGGTTCGCGGACCGGCGTCTTCGTCGGGGTGATGGCCAACGAATGGGCCAACTTGCAGATGAGCGACTACGCCGCGATCACGCCGCAGCACGGCTCCGGCAATGGGTACTTCATGACCGCGAACCGGTTGTCCTACCAGTTCGACCTGAAAGGACCGAGTGTCGCGGTCGACACGGCCTGCTCGTCGTCCCTGGTCGCGGTCCACCTCGCCTGCGGCGCACTGGCTTCCGGCGAATGCGATCAGGCGGTCGCCGGGGGCGTCAACCTCGTGCTCACGCCCGCCGTCGGGGTGTTCTACACCCAGGCCGGTCTTTCCGCCCCGGACGCTCGGTGCAAGCCGTTCAGCGCCGACGCCGACGGAATCGTGCGCGGCGAGGGCGTCGCGGTACTCGTGCTGCGCCGCCTCGCCGACGCCCAGGCGGCGGGCCTGCCGATCTACGCGGTGATCAAGGGCAGCGCCGTCAATTCCGACGGGCGCAGCAACGGCATCACGGCGCCGAACCGGTGGGCGCAGCAGCAGGTGATCGGCGCGGCGTGCGAGCGCGCGGGCGTACGTCCCGAGCAGGTGGATTTTCTCGAGGCGCACGGCACCGGAACGGTGCTCGGCGACATGATCGAGGTCAAGGCGCTGGGGCAACTGCACGGACGCAACCGGCTGCGCCCCTGCGGGATCGGGTCGATCAAGGGCAATCTCGGCCACACCGAGGGCGCCGCGGGCGTTGCGGGCCTGATCAAGGCCGCCCTCAGCTTGCGGCACGGCGTGGTTCCGCCGTCGCGATTCGCCGACCAGGAGAACCCGCGGCTGCGGATGACACAGCAGGGTCTGCGTCTGCTCACCGACCCGATGCCGCTGGAAGGTCCCGGCTACGGCGGAGTCAGCAGTTTCGGCATCGGCGGCACGAACGCCCATGTCGTGCTGGGCAGCGCACCTGCGGCCGAAACGTCCCCGGCGTCCGGCGGGGGAATGCTCACGGTGTCGGCGAACGACGCGGAAGGGTTGCGGCGCAACGCTCGTCGGCTCGCCGACGCCTTGGCTTCCAGCCAGCCGGATCATTTCGCGCAATTGTGCTGGACGAGCAACCAGGTCAAGTCGTCCGGCCGTGCCCGGCTCGCGATCGTCGCGGCGGATCGCGACACCGCGATCACGCGGCTGCGCGGGGGTGCGGATACCGGAGTGGTGCGACCGCTGAGCGTCGGCTGGATGTTCACCGGGCAGGGTTCGCAATTCCCGGGAATGGCTCGCATGCTGGACGCGGCCAGTCCGCTGTTCCGGCGCGCCTTGGCGGCGGTCGACCAGGTGATGGCCGCCCATCTCGGTCGCTCGGTGCGCGAGCTGATGCTCGACGAGCACAACGGGATCGACCGCACCGATCTTGCGCAACCGGCGATCTTCGCGATGGAGTACGCCTTGGCGAAGTCGCTCGCCGAGGTCGGCGTCCGGCCGGCCTGGGTGATCGGGCACAGCATCGGTGAGTTCGCGGCCGCTGCCGTGGCGGGAGTGTTCGATCTGGACGACGCGTGCCGCCTCGTCGTCGCACGAGGCGAGCTGATGCGGCAGTTGCCCGCGGGCGGAGCGATGCTCGCCGTGCGGGCGGACGCGGCCGACGTCGCGGGCCTCCTCGCCGACCGGGCGGAGATCGCGATCGCCGCCGTCAACGGACCGAAAGAGATCGTGCTGTCCGGCGCCGCCGCGGCGATCACCCGGATACACGAGGCGCTCGCGGCGCGCGGAGTGGGCGCCAAGGCGCTCACGGTGTCCCATGCCTTCCACAGTCCGCTGATGGAACCCATGCTGGAGCGGTTCGCGTCCGTCGCCCGCGAATGCAGCTACCGGACACCGGCTCTGCCGCTGTACTCGACCGTGCGCGGTCGCTTGCTCGACGCGGCCGAGACGATGGACGCCGCGTACTGGACCGAGCACGTCCGCGCCACCGTCCGCTTCGGCGAGGCCGTCGAGGCCGCCCTCGGGGCCGAGCCGAGTCATGTCGTCGAGCTCGGACCGCGTCGCGTCCTCGCCGCGCCGGTCGGCCGGATCCACCCGGACCTGGCGGCGCGCTGCCTGACGCCCAGTCCGGGACCCGGCGCGACCGGGGGCGAACTCGCCGGCACCGTCGCCGCGCTGTATCGCGACGGATTCGATCCCGACTGGGACCGGCTCTACGAACCCGCGCAGCGCGTCCGCCGTCGGCTGCCCGGTTATGAGTTCTGCACCGATCAGCGGTTCTGGCTCGAACCGTGCGCCACCCCCACGCCTTCCGTACCAACCGAGGAAACCTCCATGGACCAGTTGATCGCCCTCTTCCGGGAACAGAACGCCGTGCTGGCGAGTCTCGCGGGCGTTCCGTCCGCCGGGCGCGCTCCGCAACAGGCGGGGGCCGCACCGGCGACGACACAGACGGTCACTCCGCAACCGATCGCGACGCACACGACCACGGACCTGCCGATCGCCCCGGAAGCCGTCGCCGGTGTCGTACGCGCGGAGTTCGCCAGGGTGAGCGGCTTCCCGGCCGATCGGCTCCGCGATACCCAAACGATCGGCGGCGATTTGGGATTCGACTCGCTCATGCTCACCGACCTGATCGCCGCGCTCGTGCGAAAGCTGCCCGAAGCGGCCATCGTTCCGAGCCGGTTCACCCCCGCCACGACGCTCGGTGACGTCATCGCTCAGGTCACGAATCAGGGGGGCGCGCCCGTCTCGCGGCAAGCCGCCGTGCCCACGATGGCCGAGGCACCCGAACCCCGGCGCGCGGTCGTCGAGCCGGAGTACCGGATCTCGGATTTCGCGGAGGTGAAGGCGATCGCCGACCGGTTCTCCGGTCTAGAAGCGCTCGGGCTGTCCAATCCCTACTTCTTGATCAACGACGGCATCACGCGAGACACCTCCGTCATCGACGGTACGCCGGTGATCAACTTCTCCAGCTACAACTACCTGGGGCTGTCCGGTCATCCGGCGGTCGTCGCCGCCGTGCAGGACGCGGTGGCGCGCTACGGCAGCTCCTGCTCGGCCAGCCGGATCCTGTCCGGTGAGAAGCCGGTGCACCGGGAACTCGAGGCCGAACTCGCGGCCCTGCTCGGCACCGAGGACGCCATCGCGCTGGTCGGCGGCCACTCCACGAACGTCACGATCATCGGACACCTGGTCGGACCGCAGGACCTGGTGATCCACGACAGTCTCGCCCACGACAGCATCATGCAGGGCTGCAAGCTGTCGGGCGCGACCCGCCGTCCGTTCCCGCACAACGACCACGCCGCCCTGGACGCACTGCTCACCGAGATCCGTCACCAGTACCGGCGGGTACTGATCCTGATCGAGGGCGTCTACAGCCAGGACGGCGACATCCCGGATCTGCCCGCAATCATCGCGGTCAAGAAGAAGCACAAGGCGCTGTTGATGATCGACGAGGCGCACAGCGTCGGGGTGCTCGGCGCGGGTGGCGGCGGGATCGGCGAATACTTCGGCGTGGATCGCGCCGATGTCGAGCTGTGGTCCGGGACGACATCGAAGGCGCTCGCCGGGTGCGGCGGGTACGTCGCGGGCAGCGCGGAGCTGATCCGCTTCCTGAAATACACCACGCCCGGATTCGTCTACAGCGTCGGCATGACGCCGATGAACGCGGCCGCCTCGGCCGCGGCGATCCGGAAGTTGCGGTCCGAGACCGAACCGCTGGAACGTTTACGCCGTAATTCCCGGCTGTTCCTGCGACTGGCCCAGGAAGCGGGGATCGACACCGGCGACAGCCACGACACACCGATCGTTCCGTGCATCGTCGGCGACTCGCCGAAGACGCTGAGACTGTCGAACGCGCTGCTGCGCCGCGGCATCAATGTCAACCCGATCCTGTACCCGGCGGTGCCGGAAAATCTGGCGCGCCTGCGGTTCTTCATCACCGCCTGCCATACCGAAGATCAGGTCCGCGAGACGATCAAGATCCTCGCCGAGGAAATGGCCTTGCTCGCCGAGAGCTGACGGGCGGCGCGGTTGTCGCCGGACGAACCGGAACAGACGGTGGTGACCAGTGCGTGGCCCACGCGGCAGCTGCGTCGTGTACCGCGACGCACACCGGACCGCTGTAGCATCAGCCCGAGGTGCCATCGCCCGGGTCGCAGTGGCGACGTGCCGGGGCCGGGCGGACGATGAGGGCCGAACACGGTGTCCGCTGCCGCAGGTAGGGGTTCGAACGTCGTCGAGGGGTCCCGCGGGCGTGTGATCTGCCAGATGAGGGTTCCAGCGGCGTTTCGGCTCCAGCCGCGTGCGGCCGGTCGGCTCCAGATCCGAGCGCGCACCGTGACGCCGAGCCGATCGATGCCGGCTACCGCGGTGGACGAGGCCGCCTGCCTCGCCGCCGACCGTCGCGACGCATCGGAGGTAGTGGACAGCCATGATTCGCTCGATCATGCGAACCGCGCTCGCTGTGACGGTCGCCGCCGGTGTGTGCCTCGCGGGTTCTCCGCCGTCCGTGGTCGCCTCGGCTCCGCTCGGCGTCCTCGTGACCGGCGGTGAGGTCTCCGGCCGCGCCGTCGACGGAGTCGTCGAATACCTGGGCATCCCGTTCGCCGCGCCCACCGGGGGCGAAGCGCGGTTCGGGCCGCCGCGCCCCGTTCCGCCGTGGCCCGGTGTGCGCCCCGCGCGCGACCACGGGCCGCAGTGCGTGCAGAACGGGTACCTGCCCGGCCTGCCGCCGATCGGACAGACCAGCGAAGATTGCCTGACCATCGACGTATACGCGCCGGACCGCGCCCGCGATCGCCCGCTGCCCGTCATGGTGTTCTTCTACGGTGGCGGCTATATCAACGGCTCCAACAGCGAATACGACGGGCCCACCCGGATGGTCGCCGACGGCGACGTCATCGTGGCCGTTCCCAATTACCGCCTCGGACCGTTCGGCTTCATGTCGCTGCCCGAACTGACGGCCGAATCCGGCGGCGCCACCGGAACGGTCGGCATCCAGGACCAGCAGGCCGCTCTGCGGTGGGTGCGCGACAACGCGCCCGCTTTCGGTGGCGATCCGGGCAATGTCACGATCTTCGGCGAGTCGGCAGGCGGCGTGAGTGTCTGCACCCACTTCGCCGCACCCGGCTCCGAGGCCCTGTTCGCCAAAGCGATCATCCAGAGCGGCGCCTGCGCACAAGCGCCCTTGGCCCCCGTCGATCCCGGCGAGGCGTTCGCGCGCTCGCAGCGCTACGCCGAGCGCGTCGGATGCGGGGATGCCGCGACCCGGCTGGCCTGCCTGCGCGCACTGCCCGTAGCGGCACTTCTGGACGCGCCGAACGTCGAAGCCGACGGACAGACTCCCGTCTGGGTGCCCAGCATCGACGGCGTCGTCATCACACGGACACTCGACGCGGCCTTGGCGGGGGACGCGGGGAAGACGCCGCTCATCGTCGGGACCACCAGCGCGGAAGGCGCGCTGAGCGTCGCCGAAACCGACTACGCCCGCGGCCACGTCCCGGACGCGGCGAGCTACGAACGGTACGTGCGCGAATCCTTCGGCGCCGACGCCGAGCGAGTCCTGGCCCGCTATCCACTCGACCGATACCCCTCCCCGGCCGCCGCCCAGATCGCGGTGATCACCGACAGCCGGTTCGCCTGTCCCGCGCTGTTCACCAGCCGAACGGCGCGCGAGGCCGGACATCCGCTGTGGCAGTACGAAGTCGATCAGGCGCCGCTCGGTGCCGCCAATCCTGTTCTGCCCGGGGCCTTCCACTCCTCCGAGCTCTTCTATCTGTTCACCAGATTCATGGGCGTGCCGATTCCCTGGACGGGTGCGTCCGCCGCTTTCGCCGCGCGAATGCAACACTGGTGGACCACCTTTGCCCACACCGGCGACCCGAACGCTCCGGGTTCACCCGAATGGCCTGCCTGGCCGGAGTCGGCCGGGCGCAGCTCCGATGGACCTGCTCTGATCATGCGGGCGACCGGCAGCGTCGTGACGGAGGATTTCGCCGCCGCGCACGACTGTGCGTTCTGGGCCGAACGCGGCCGCTGAACCTGTCGCCGACGCGCGTCTGCGCCGTTGTCGAGCATGCTCGGAACCCGACGCAGAGAGTGCGGCTGCTGCCGGACTCTGCGTCGCCACGGTCGAGTCCGGACGTGTCGGCATGCCTTCCGATCCGCTGTCGGCCCTCACCGAAGACGAGATCGGCCGGGGCCGGGTGCTGGCCCGCCGCGCCGCCCCGCGCTCGAGCGAAGTGACCCTGCGCTTCGGTGAATGACGGCACGAGCAATTCGCCGCCGCGGGGTTGCTTTCCTGTGACGTGGGCAGTGACCGCTGGCGCCGGATCGGTGCGGGGCGCCATCGGGGAGGCATGGAACCCGCTCCCACAGGATTAGGATGATGATGTCACCGCGGGGGTGCGGGGTCGGGACGTCTGCTTCGATCCGCAGGATCCACGGTGAAACGCCGCAGGTAGGAGCATACTGACGCGATGAACGAATCGGGCGACCGAATCGTGGACACGGCCGAGGGAGCGGTAGCGCGGGTGGTCGGCGCAGGCACACCGCAGACCACGGGGAGCTTCCGGTTCTGGTTCGCCGACCAGCGGTGGGAGTGGTCGGACGAGGTCGCCGCGATGCACGGTTACGCGCCCGATTCGGTGACGCCGACGACCGAGTTGCTGCTCGCGCACAAGCACCCGGAGGACCGGGATCATGTCGCGGAGGCGATCGAGAAGTCGGTCCGCAACGCCGAGCCGTTCTGCAGCCGCCACCGCATCATCGACACCGCGGGAGCGCTGCACCACGTCCTCGTGCTGGGCGACACCATGACCGACAAGGACGGCACCGTCGTCGGCACCGCGGGGTACTACGTCGACCTGACCACCACCATCGCCGAGGAGCGCCAGGATCTGCTCGACGGCACGTTGCCGAAACTGTTCCAGGCGCGCGCGCTGATCGAGCAGGCCAAAGGTGCGCTGATGCGGGTCTACCAGATCAACGCCGAGCAGGCATTCCACGTCTTGCAGTGGCGTTCGCAGGAGACCAACGTCAAGCTGCGTGATCTGGCCGCCCAGCTCATCGCCGAGATCGATCACCTGCCCCCGGAGCCTCCCGCGGCGCAGACCGCCTTCGATCACATGCTGCTCACACTGCACGAGCGCATCCCGAAATCATGATCTCCGCCGCGTCCTAGCCAGCGCGGAGCAGGGCGCCGGCTCCGTCGCGCAGCGCGGCCACGGCGTCGACCAGGACGATCTCGGCGCCGATCGCCAACGCGGCCACCGGCAGTGCTTCGTCGGCACGGCGCATCTCACCGGCCGCGGCGTTCGCCGACGGGCCGAGCAACGGGTTCGGAGCGGTCCCGGCCAGCACCAAGCGGTCACCCAGCGCCGCACGGTCGAGCAGCAGGCGCTCCACGGTGGCGGCGCGCAACGCCGTTGTGGTCGCGGCCAGCCCGGCCACCGCCAGGCCGTCCGGACGGTCGATCTCGGCGGCGAAGCGGTCGAGCACCCGGCGGTGGCGCAGTGCCGCCACCCGGTGCAGGATCTCGCGGACTTCCGCGTCGAGCGCCTTCGGATCCGACCCCGGTATCAGCGTGCCCGCTTCGGCCTCGACCACATCCCTGCCCTTCGCGTCGAACACCGCCCGCAGCTCCGTCCGGGCCCGGGCTTCCCCGGCGAGCACGACGACTTCCGCGTGCACGGTGTCGGCCAGCCGGTCCAGTTCCCCGGCGAATTCGCGGATGTCGCGGCGCGTGGTGTTCTCGACCCGCTCCCGGATCGTGCGATGCGTCCAGTCGTCGCGCCGGATCTCCGGCGCCGGATGGCCGACCCCGCGGAGGGTCTCCTCCGCTTCGCCGCCGTTGCCGTCGAGCGCGTAGAGTTCCGAGCTCACCCGGTCCACGAGCGCCACGACGTGCGGTATCTTCTCGGCCTGCACTTCGATGAGCGGCAGCAGGTAGGGCAGGGGTGACACCCGGACGATCTGGGCGTGCGGCGGGCTCGGCAAGCGCTCGTCGGCGAGCACCTCGGTCTCGTCGGCGATGAGCAGCCTGCCGCAGCGCCCGCGCGGCGGGGGATGCAGTTCGATCGCCTGGGCCAGCAGCCGCCGGATACGCGGGCGGGCTCCGCTGCGGTCCAATTCCGCGTCGATCGAGCGCCAACGCAGCTCGGTACCACGCGCCGCGTCTTCGGTGTCGTGTGAGCTGTCGAAGCAGATCGAGGCGAAAGGGCCGTGTTTTCGAATTATCCGGCGGAGATCGGCCATCGGTATCACCTGGTTTCCCTTGCTGTGGACGCCGGCGCCGAGGCCTGCGGCGAATAACGGGCATCCATCCGGTCCGAGAGCGTCGGTGCCCGGATGACCTCGCCGTGAGTGCCTACAGCTTCGGTTCGGCGAACCATAGTCGGCGGGTACCCGGGTGTCTGGGGGCGAATCATGCACCATAGATCCTCGCGCGGCGAGTGCCCCGTACGGGCCAACGCGTTGCGCGCGAGAGATTTCCGCCCTTCCGACCGGCTGCCACCGGGCTCGGGCCCCGCCGGTCCACGCCTGATCGTCGCCGTTGTCGAGGGTCACCGCACGATACGGACCTTCCCCGGTTCGTTCGGCAACCGTTCGGAGTCGAGGAGCGGGTGTGTCGTGCGCTACGCGATGTCGGTGAGAGCGATCCGCCGATTCGAGCAGCCCCAGGTGCGGATGCGCCGCCACACCGCCCCTGGGGTCGCGAGCGCAGCCACGGCCGTCGGTGAGAGTGATAGGTGATTTCTCACTCGCTGCCCTTTTTCGGTTTCGTGTAAGAAAGCCGGTGAAACGCGTGTTTTCACTGTTCAGCGGGTTGAATTGTAACCAAGCGACCGCTTGGTGTCCGAATCGTGAACCGTAAAGATCGGTTTGTTCGGGGTGTGCTGTGGTAAATGTTGGAAGTATCGGATCGACAGCGCGGTCCTTCCGATAAATGGGGCGAGGAACCCGCGCTGCTCGATGTTCAGCCGATTCGACGCGCTCTGGCGCGAAACCACCGGCGCGCACGAACACGAGGGCTCTCCGCAAGTATGTGTGCGGCAACGCGCACCAGCGCAGAGGAACGTCATCGTGATCGAGAAACCCGAAGCGCCCGTCGCGGACGACGAAGAACGAGATCGGATCGTATGGCCCGACCCCAGCCCGCTGAGCGGCTGGTGGGCCGAAGTCATGGCTCATCGCCGGATCACCCGGCCCCACACCTCCACCGCCGACCCGCGGCACAACTGACCGGACCGACGGGGTTGCCCGGCCCTCCGCGGCGTGCGGACGGCCGGACCCCGACGAGCCCGTAGGCGGCCCTGCCGTCGGCAAGCGCGTCGTAATTGCGGGCCGTGCGCTGCTTTACGGCGCCTTCGTTCGAATCGCGACTGTGCAAGGTGATTTCCCCGCGCAGCGAACGTGTCGGCGGTGTAAATAGCTTGTTGCGGCAGGTGCCTCGAGCGCCCCGAAAATTCGCCGAGCTTTTGCGACAAGCACTTCGAACCGCCGAAATCGAAGCTTCGGCCCGAGTTCCGCTGAACTGCCGGCATGCAACTCCTCGCCCCGACCGTGATCGCCCGCGAATTCCGGCACGTTCGGTGTGCTTGCCGCACGGTTCACGTCCCTTCCCGCCGGCGGTGGTCGCCGGCGCCAAGAGTCTCTGACTGCCAACGGGTTTGGCGTCTGCTTCAATGGGTGGTCACATTCGGCGGAGGACACGGGGGCGTGATGTCCGGCACCAGAGCTGTCTCCTTTCGGGGGGTCGATGTGCTCGAAGATCTGCTGCGCTGGTTGGTGCGGCGGCCGCCGCGCGGCGAGCGGATGCTGCCGATGGTGGGACTGTGCGGCGATCTCACCAATGTCGAGGCATGCCTGGACACGTTCGACGCGGCGCTCGGCGGCGCGGTGCACGCAGCCGTGGACGTCGACGCTCTCGACCCCTTGCCCGACGGCAGCTCCCTGGTCGAGGACACCACGCCGGGGCTGACCGCACTGCGCCAGCTGCTCTACAACCTCTGCAAGGGCTTGTCGGCGGACCGCTTCGGGCGCTTGCGACCGTTGCCTTTCCGGCGCTACCGGTTGGCCGAGTGGTTGATGGCTCGCAAGCTGAGTTCCGACCACGAGCTGGACGAGCTGGCGACGTCGCTGCGCAGGGACTTCGGCCGCTGGGGCGAGGAATTGCTCGGTCAAGCCGAGGCCACGGTGGGCCCGGTGCAGCGAATCGTGCTGGGGCTGTTGCGCATCGTGCTGCCCACGGCGGTGTTCCGGGCGCGCACCGGCGGCCGGATTCCCGGTGTCGGGCGGGAGTTCCGATGGTTCATGCGCCAGCAATACCTTGCCCCGGAACAGTCCAGTCAGTTCGTCGGATTCGCGCACCGACTCACCGAGGGCGCCCGGCGTCACGAACACGCCGAGCATCTGGCCAAGCTGCTGGTGCACGCCTTCCTCGAAGACCTGCGCGTCGCCTACCGCCGGCGCTGGTGGAGTATCGGCGCGGCACGGCGCACCACCTATCCGGTCGCGGTCCTGCGCGCGCTCGACGGCGAAGCCGGTCCCCGGCTGCTCGACCTGATCAACGACGTGCGTAACGAGACAGGCAAGGACGATCCGCTGCTGGTGGTGGCGGGCACACGGACGCCACCACCCGGCGTCACCGCGCGCCCGGTGTACCGGGTGCGGCGGCTGTACGAGATCTGGGGGGAGGAGTTGCCCGTCGAGCGGCAGCGGCAGCGCCCCCGGGCCTGGCAGCTGTGGTTCGACGTGCCCGCGACCGGCCCGAACGACGACGAGCCCGACCCGTTCCGGCGCATCCAGCCCCCCGCCCCGCCTTGGTGGGCGCGATGGGCGGTGTCGGCGACCGCGATGTTCCTGGTGGTGGTGCTGGCGATGGCCGCGGCCGGATTCGCGACATGGCGACCGTGGCGTGCGAGCGCACCCGCATGCGCGACCATCGCGGCCGACCGGTGGGTGCGCGTCGTTCCCGGTGCGGACGGCAGTTGCGTCGGTTTCAGCGCCTACGATCCGGATGATCCAGCGGCAGGCGGACGGGGCTTCCTGTTCGCGAGCGACGAGCCCGGCAGCCGCCGTCTGGTGGAGGTGCAGCGACGGGTGTACAAGCAGAATCTGCTGGCCGAGCAGCTGGCCAGGGAACAGCCGGCGCGGCCGCTGTTCACCCTGGTCTATTTCGGTCAGCTCGCGGGCGTTCCGGGCGACTACCCGGCGCAGAGCGAGGACATCGAGGGCTTGGCGCTGGCGCAGTACGGCGCGCTGGAATCGGTCGCCTCGTCCGACACCATCACCCCCGACACCGTCCCGCTGATCCGGCTGTTGCTCGCGAACACCGGTCCGGCCAATCTGCAGGGTCCGCAGGTCATCGATCTGCTGAGGCCGCTGATCCGCGCCGAGCCGGGCATCGTCGGGGCGATCGGTCTCGATCAGAGCCGGACGGCGACGCTGATCATGATCAATTCGCTTACCGGCCTGGGCATTCCGATGGTGGCGCCCAGTCTGTCGGCCGACGAGATGGCGCTGTCCTCGCCGCTGTACTTCCAGATCGCCCCGCCCAACCATGCGATCGCCGACATGATCGAGCAGTACCTGAATTCGCTTCCCGGGGTGGCCGGGCGCGGCGTACGGATCTACCACCGGCCCGACCCGACCGATCTGTACACCACGAACATGGCGGCGGACCTGTATATCCTCGCCAGAGGCGGGCGAAGGATCTGGGATGGCTCGTGGGACGTGCGCGATGCCTTCACCGGGGCGGACAACACCGACGCGTGCGACGAGGTGCTGTTCTTCGCGGGCCGGGATTCGGAATTCCCCGACTTCCTGCAGAGCCTCAACCGAGCGTGCGGCGACCAGCGGGTGCTGTTGATCGCGGACGATTCGGTCAACCGCTTCATGGCCAGCGCGGACCGGCGCAGGGCGGCCAACAGCGCGCGCCCGCTGGTCTACGTGGCCAAAGCGAGCCTGGTGACCTGCCGGAACAAAGGCCAGGGCCGGCGCAGCCGGGTCGAGTTCTACCACCTCGCCACCACTGTGGATCCGGACACCCCGAGCTGGAACGCGTGCGCCGAAGCCGACAAACCGCTCGGCGAGCGCGTCCAGTTGCATCCGCTGGGGGAGCGGGTCGCGCTGACCTACGACGCGGTCGGATTGTTCGTGCGCGCCGTGCAGGCGCTGGCCCCGGCCGTCTCTGGCGTGTGGACCGAGCCGATCCCGATCAGCGCGGCCGCGGTGTGGGCCGCGCTGCGTGATCTACCCCGGCAACCTGCCATCGAATCCAGCAGTGGCGTACTGGACTTCTCGGTCAGCCAGGGCGCCCACGCGGGGCGGGTGGCGCACGACAAGTGGGTCGGCATGCTCAGTGTGGAGCAGATCTGGGATCCCTCGAGCACCGCCGAACCCGTGATGATCTACGGCTGTGGCCGGGCCACCGCCGACGACACCGCGCAGTGCCGTCCCTACCCGCTCGGCGGCGGCTGACCGGCTTCGACACGGCTCGGCTCCGAAGTCGCGCTGAGTGGCTCGGCCAGTTCCTCCAGCGAACGGCCCTCGGCCCGCACGCCGTAGGCCAGTTCGACCAACCCGGCCGCGAACATGGCGAGCGCGCCGATGACGAACGCCAGGGCGGTCTTCCCGGGCTCGCCGTCGGCGGTGAGTTCGGCGAACACCAACGGTCCCGCGACGCCGCCCGCGACGGTTCCGATCGCGTAGAAGAAGGCGATGGCCATGGCGCGGGTCTCCATCGGGAAGATCTCGCTGACCGTCAGATAGGCCGCGCTGGCGCCGCACGACGCGACGAACAGCACGGCGGTCCAGCAGGCGGTGAGGGTCGTCGCGGTCAGATGTCCGCCCGCGAAAAGCCATGCGGTGCCGAGCAACAGCACGGCCGAACCGAGATAGCTGCCCGCGATCATCGGCTTGCGCCCGACCGTGTCGAACAGCTTGCCCAGCAGCAGCGGGCCGAGGAAGTTGCCGAAGCAGAGAACCGCGAAATAGTAGCCGACCCGGTCGTCGGGGATATCGAAGGATTTGGACAAGATGAGCGCGTAGTTGAACGTGATGGCGTTGTAGAGGAATGCCTGGCCGATGAACAGCGACAAACCGAGCACGCCGCGCCGGGGATAGCGCCGCACGATCACCTCGGCGATCTCGCGGAAGGAGATGGTCCGCCGCTGGCGGATCCGGATTCGCTGATCGGAGACGTCCGTCAGAGCGGCGCCGGCCTCCGCTCGGACGCGCTCCTCGATCGCGGTGACGGTGCGCTCTGCGTCTACTTCGTGACCGTGGATGAACTGCCAGCGCGGACTTTCCGGGACATGCCTGCGCACCAGCAGGATGACCAGTCCGAACACGGCACCGAGCGCGAAGGTCAAGCGCCAGCCGACATCCGGCGCGAAGAGGTCGGTGTCGAGCGCGACGATGGACAGCAGCGCACCGCCGACGGCGCCGAGCCAGTAGGTGCCGTTGATCACGATGTCGATGCGCCCGCGGTACTGCTTCGGGATCAGCTCGTCGATGGCGGAATTGATCGCCGCGTATTCGCCGCCGATGCCGAACCCGGTGAGGAACCGGAAGAAGACGAACCACCACATCGAGAACGACAGCGCCGTCATCGCGGTCGCGAACAGGTACACCGCCAGGGTGATCAAGAAGAGCTTCTTGCGGCCGAATCGGTCGGTCAGCCAACCGAAGAAGAGCGCGCCGGTGCCCGCGCCCGCGACGTACATGGCCGCGGCGAGACCGGAAACCTGTGCCGCCGTGATGTTCAGGCCACTGCCCGGTTCCGAGAGGCGGGCGGCCACGCTGCCGACGACGGTCACTTCGAGCCCGTCGAGGATCCAGACGGAGCCGAGCCCGATCACGATCATCCAGTGCCACCGCGACCAAGGCAGACGATCCAGCCTGGCCGGGATGTCGGTCGATATGGTCCGCACGGATCACCCCTTCGGAAGACTGACGGTCGGATACCCCGAGCCGCCGCGGCCAACCGTGCCGTGGGCTAGGCTCGGATCCCGAGTGAAACGTGTTCTAGAAGGTGACCCGCGATGAAGACGATCTACGCGCTGTGGGGCGTGCGCGACCTGCTCGCCGCGGATCCGGCGCCGCGACTGGCGGAGGCCGCTGCGGTGCAGGCGAATATCGCGGACGCGGCGGTCGAGACGGCGATGTTGCGCATCACGACTTTCGACGCGCCGGTGCAGGCCGTCGTCAGCGTCTGGTGGGACGGGACGCCGCGCCCGGACGCGGCGGAACGAGCGCTGAGCGCCGTGGCCGAGCGGGTGGCGGGCTGGCACGTCGAGGAGGCGACTCCGATCCCGCCGCCGGTCACCGCTGTGGGCGAGCGGGCGCCGGGCCTGTCGAACATCGCCTTCCTGCGCAAACCGGACGACCTCTCGCACGCGGACTGGCTGGACCGCTGGCGCAACCACCACACCGCGATCGCCATCGAGACCCAGGCGACATTCGGCTACGTGCAGAACGTCGTGACCGGTCCCGCCACGGCCGGTGCGCCGGACATCGCCGGAATCGTGGAGGAGCTGTTCCCGATCGAGGCGCTCACCGATCCGCACGCGTTCTACGGCAGCGGCGGCGACGCGGCGGAGTTGGCACGCCGCATCGAGCGGCTGATGACCAGCGTCGCGACCTTCGGCGGCGACCGCAACCTGGATGTCGTACCCACCAGCCGGTATCGGCTGCGCTGAGCGGTTCAGCGGCCGGGGGAACGTTCGGCCGATTCCCGAAGTGCGACTCGGGCGGCGCGCACGGCGGGATGGTTACCCGCGCCGCGCCGATAGGCGAGGCGGGTTCGCCGTCGCGTCGGCAGCGCGCCGAGCGTGACGCCCGGGGGGCAATCCCGCGTCCCGAATTCCGGGACGAGGGCGACTCCTTGACCGGCGGCGACGAGCGCGAGGACCGTGCCGAAGTCGTCGGCGTGATGCCGGATCCGGGGCGTGAAGCCCGCCGCCTCGCAAGCGCGCACGGTCATCGTGTGGCACAGCGTGCCGGGAGTGCTTGCGATCCAGGCACTTTCGCGATGCGCGGCCAGTGGTTCGGCCGAACGCGCCGCGAGATAGACGATCTCCTCGAACAGCGGTTCGCTGTGCAATGCGGGATCGGCGGGGACCGGCACGTAGTCGTACTCCTGGATCAGTGCGACATCCAGGGTCTCGGCGCGCAGTGCGTCGGGCGCCAGCGCCGGATCCAGTTCGGTCACACGCAGTTCCAGCCGGGGATGAGCACTGCTCAGTGCGACGAGTGCGGGGGAGAGGATGGTCCGCACCGCGGTGGGGAACGCTCCGATGCGCAGCGTTCCGGTGAGTTCGGCGCGGGTCGTGGCCAGCTCGGCGCCGGCCTGTTCGAGCACCGCGAGAATCCGCTCGGTGTGCTGGACCAGGGCCACGGCCGCCGGGGTCAGCGTCACCCGCCGGCCGGTTCGCTTCAGCAGCGCCACGCCCGCATCCCGTTCCAGGGCGGCGAGCTGCTGCGAGACCGCGGACGGCGTGTAGGCGAGGGCTTCCGCGACCGCGGCGATGGTCTCGCGATGCGACAGTTCCCGCAGCAGACGCAGTTTCCGGACATCGAGCATAAGTCGAGCTTATGGTCTGCGACAGAAACATGAACTGGATCTGATGATTCGGTGCGGTCAGGCTGGTCGTCATGACACTCGCAGGTCTTCTCGTCCCCTTGGTCACGCCGTTCACGGCCGATGGCGCGCTCGCCGCAGGCGCGCTGGAGCGGCTCGCGCACGACGTGCTCGACGACGGCGCGTCCGGCATCGTCGCACTCGGCACCACCGGGGAGCCCGCGACGCTGACGGCGCAGGAGCGGGCGCGAGTGGTCGCCGTGTGCGCAGCAGTCTGCCGGGAACGCGACGCGCCGTTGCTGGTCGGCGTGGGATCGAACTCGACGGCGGCTTCCGTCGAGGCCCTCGCCGGTCTCGATCCGGGCAGCACCGCGGCGCTCACCGTGGTCCCGTACTACACGCGACCGTCCGAGGCGGGTGTGCTCGCACACTTCCGAGAGCTCGCCGCAGCGTCCCCGGTGCCGTTGGTCGTCTACCACATCCCGTATCGGACCGGGCTTTCCCTCGGCACCGACACCTTGCTCGCGCTCGCGAATATGCCCGAGGTCATCGGCCTGAAGCACGCCGTCGGCGCCATCGATGAGGCCACCATCGCGCTGATGAGCGCGCGACCCGCCGATTTCGCCGTGCTGGCCGGTGACGACCTGTTCGCCGCGCCGCTGCTGGCTCTCGGCGCCTCCGGTGCGATCGCGGCCTCGGCCGCCGTGCACACCTCGTCGTTCGCGGCCTTGGTCGCCGCGTGGCGCACCGGTCCGATCGACCTGGCGCGGTTGCTCGGTCACCGGCTGGCGGTGCTGTCGGCCGCGCTGTTCGCCGAACCCAATCCCGCGGTGATCAAAGCCGTGCTCGCCGCGCAGGGCCGCATACCGAGTGCCGCGGTCCGGCTGCCGTTGCTGCCCGCGAGCGAGGCCGCGACCCGGGCCGCCTTGTCCGCGCTCGCGGAATTCCCGACATCAGGAACGGGCAATGACTGGTGTTGCGGCCGCGAAGGTGCCACGCTTAAGCGGTGACACAACCTCCGGATACCCAGGCGGCTGGGCCCGACCCGTCGGCCGACAAACTGGACGCGGCCGTCTTCAAGGTCGCGGGCGTGGTCGTGCTCGGCGCGATCATGTCGATTCTCGACATCACCGTCGTCAGCGTCGCGATCCCGACCTTCCAGCGCGAGTTCGACACGAGCTACGCCATCGCGGCGTGGACGATGACCGGCTACACGCTCGCGCTGGCCACCGTGATCCCGCTGACCGGGTGGGCGGCCGACCGCTTCGGCACCAAGCGGCTGTACATCATGGCTCTCACCTTCTTCGTGCTCGGCTCACTGCTGTGCAGCACGGCGTGGAACATCGAATCGCTGATCGCCTTCCGGGTGATCCAGGGCCTGGGCGGCGGCATGCTGATGCCGCTGGGCATGACGATCATGACCCATGCCGCGGGCCCGCAGCGGGTCGGCCGGGTGATGGCGGTGCTCGGCGTGCCGATGCTGCTCGGCCCGATCGGCGGCCCGATCCTGGGCGGCTGGCTGATCGAGAACTTCAGCTGGCACTGGATCTTCTTGATCAATCTGCCGATCGGCGTGGTCGCCTTGGCGCTCGCGATCATCCTGCTGCCCGGCGACAAGCCGGAGCCCTCGGAGTCGTTCGACTTCATCGGCATGCTGCTGGCCTCGCCCGGCCTCGCGCTGTTCCTGTTCGGCGTCTCCTCGATCCCGGGGGAGGGGACCGTGCTGGCGGCGAAGGTGCTGATTCCGGCCGTTATCGGCGCGCTGCTGATGGCCGCGTTCGTGTTCCATGCGCTGCGCACCGAGCACCCGCTGATCGATCTGCACCTGTTCCGCAACCGGTCGCTCACCTTCGCGGTGCTCACGATGGTGCTGTTCGCCATCGCGTTCTTCGGCGCGGGCCTGCTGCTGCCGACCTATCTGCAACAGGTGCGCGGCGAGTCGGCGCTGCAAGCCGGTCTGCTGATCGCGCCGCAGGGCATCGGCGCGATGCTCAGCATGCCGATCGCGGGCCGTTTCGTGGACAAGATCGGCCCGGGCAAGATCGTGCTCGTCGGTATCACGCTGATCTCGATCGGGACGGCCTACTTCATCCAGCTCGACGCGGACAGCTCGTACCTCCCCATGATCGGCGCCCTGTTCGTGATGGGCCTCGGGATGGGCTGCACCATGATGCCGATCATGACCGCGGCGATCCAGACCCTGACCCACCAGCAGGTGGCTCGCGGGTCGACGCTGATGAACATCGTCAACCAGACCGCGGGTTCGATCGGCACGGCGACGATGTCGGTGGTGCTGACCAACCTGCTGAACAACCAGCCGCTCGCGCGTCCGGCGATCGCGTCGAACTTCGATCCCGGCGTGGCGAGCCAGCTTCCGCCGGGCGCCGTCGACACCGGTCTGCAGCAGGCCGCGGAGGCGTTCAGCCACACCTATGTGGTGGCGCTGGTGCTGATCGTGCTCACCTTGATCCCGGCATCCTTCCTGCCGCGCACGAAGCCGAAGAACCCGGAGGCGGTCGACGCCGCGACGGTGGTACACGCGTAGGTGTACGCGTCCCGAGATCGCCTGTCCTTCAGGCGATCTCGGGACGATGTCGCCCGGTTGTCGCCCGATCGCCCCGTGAATTCATGCCGGGGACGCGTCTGTGGGAGCTGGTGATGTCCGGTCGAGGACGATCCGGACCGGGCCCCGCCACCTGATCGGCGTGGCGAATCCGATCCACTGCCGCTGCGAGCGGCACCGGTGCGCGTTCCGGTCACCGACGGTTTCGAAGGCCGTCGAACACGATCTCCGCGGCGCGCCGCCACGACGGCGAGCCGGTGGTCTCCCCGAGCAGCGACAGCGCCCATATCAAATTGACGACGTCCTCGTCGGTCGCGTCAGCGCGCAGCGCGCCATCTTCCCGGACGCGCGCGAGAACGGCGGACAGCTGCGACATTCCGCGGTGACAGGCTTCCGCCAGCCGGGCCGCCGCGGGATGATCCCCGGTGAACGCCTCGAGCAACCCGCGATCGGCGGTCAGCCGGGCGAGCAGGTCTTCCACGAATCCGGTGAACGCCGTCCACGCGTCCGGCTCGGCCGCCGCACGGGCGGCGATCTCGTCCACGGCCGCCAGGCGTGGCGGCAGGAGTGCGTCGATCAACATGTCGCGGGTCTGGAAATGGTTGTACAGCGTTCCGATGCTGACGCCCGCTCGCCGCGCGATCTCCTCCAGAGAGCCGTCCAGGCCCTGTTCGGTGAATACTTCGGCCGCTTCGCGCAGCAAATTCTCGCGATTGCGGGCGGCGTCCCTGCGCAACGGTTTGGTCACGCGGCCATTCTACAAAGCTGAGGGCAGCCTCGACTTCATGCTACGGTGTTAAATCGAGGGGGGCCTCAGATTTAGGGAGAGATATGACGCAGCAGGCAACAGCAGTGATCGTCGGCGTCGGACCCGGCCTCGGGATGTCTATGGCCCGCCGTTTCGGCCGGGAAGGATTTCGCGTCGCGCTGGTCTCGCGCAGCGACGCGCGGCACACGGCATACCTGGCGGACCTGGGGGCGCGCGGTATCGACGCCACCTCCCACGTCGCGGACGTCACCGATCGGCCGCGGCTCGGCGCGGTACTCGGCGACATCCGCCGCGATGGCCCGATCGGAATGGTCTATTACGGGCCGGGGCCCACGCAGCAGCCGGTGCCGATCACCGACATCGACGCCGAGCAGGCGCGATCGGCCTTCGAGTGGGTATGGCCCGCGGTGGACGTGGTGAGCGACGTGCTGCCCGGCATGCTCGATCGGGGGGACGGCGCATTGCTCTTCGCCGGTGGTCTTTCCAGCGTCCGCCCCATGCCCATGCTCGGTCACCTCGCCCTCGCGGCCGCCGCGCTGCGCAACTACGCGCTGACCCTCAACGCGGCGCTGGCCGGGCGCAACCTCTACGCGGGCACCCTCACCATCGGGGGTCTCGTCGAGCGCGGAGACATCCACGCCATGGTCACCGCCGACCCGGCGCGCTTCGGCAGCGCGGAAGGCCACACCCTCGATCCGGACGACTTGGCCGAGGCCGCGTGGAACATGTATCGCACCCGCGACCGGGCCGAGGAGATCTTCGACGCCCTCGGCGGATGACGCTCGGGCTCAGCCGTAGAGCGCGATGAAGCGGTCCAGGGAGCGCTCGATATCGCCCTTGACCGCACGGGCCACACCGGATCCGATCGGACCGAACAGCGGCGCGCCGCCGAGTTCGATGTCGACGGTGAGCTCCGAACCGGAGCCTTTCGGCGCGACGAGCAGCTGCAGGCCCAGTTTGGTGCCGCCCTTGCCCGCGCCGGCCAGGTGCAGGCGGCGCGGGGGCTCGGCGGCGCGCACCGTCCAGGTGACCCGGTTGCGCAAGCCTTTCACCGAGGCGATGCCGACCAGTTGGGTGCCGACGGTCAGCTCGGCGGGAACCTCCCCGCGCCAGGCTTCGTGCATGGTGAGCCATTTGTCGAGTTCGGCGAGGTTGGAGGTGTGCGTCCAGGCATCCTCGGGCGAGATCGGGACGTCGACCGAGACCTTCAGCTTTGCCATGGGCGCATGGTATCCGGCCGGTGGCCCGCCCGGTCGCGAGGGTGAGTGGCCGCGGGGAACGATCGACGCCGAGCTGAACACGACGCGACGGAATCGAAATCGAACACCCGTCAATACGTTTGTCGACAGACCGGTGAACGCCGATTCCGCCTGCCGAGTTCCGGTCGCCGGGCCTCCCCGCGCCGCTGCGACGCCGGTGCCGTTTCCGGTGCTCATCCCAGGTGCGGGCCCGTATGCAGGGCGAACGTGCGCGGGTTGCACGGCAGCCCAACATTATTGCGCAGCTATGTCGCGATCCCCGGCACGTATCGTCCCAGCTTCGGGAAACCGGAAAGTGTCGATGGGATCGGCAGAGACTTCGTGGGAATGCTGCTAATGTGCGTTTGGTCGGGTTCTGGTTACCGTTCGGACACGATCCGGGCGGTCGGCGATTGACATGTAATCGCCTGTCCTGCGGGCACTGTGCGGTAGGCACTCTGGGTGAGTGCCGGTGCCGTCGCGGGTTTCCGGTACTCCGACGCGGACCCCACCGACCGGTCCGTTCATGGTCGGCAGGCGAGGGAAGGCGAGCGAAGCAGGATGGCAGTGGGCCGATTCCTCGAGACCAGTCAACGACGAAAGAACTGATGAATCAAGATATCGCCGTGGTGCTTTCA
Organism: Nocardia arthritidis NBRC 100137; assembly: GCF_001612765.1. Taxonomy (GTDB): domain Bacteria; phylum Actinomycetota; class Actinomycetes; order Mycobacteriales; family Mycobacteriaceae; genus Nocardia; species Nocardia arthritidis. The sequence goes on along the minus strand of NZ_BDBB01000009.1, from coordinate 30,372 downwards.
TGGATCCTCGCCGCCGCTTTGGTGATCGCCGTAGCGGGGGCGTTGTACGCAGTGCAGTATGCCAGGGCTCAACGGGCCAAGCTCGAGGCTGTGACCAGGGAACAGCGCGCGACGGAGGACACGCTCGAGCGGTTCGCCGCCACCACGCTGCCCGCGGTGGCCGAGTCGATCCGCCGGTTCGAGTCGCAGGTGCCCCCGGTCGAAGTTCAGGCGGGCATGGAGAATTCACGGCTCGCGCAGATCCTGCGGTGGATCTCCGAGCGGTACGCCGACGATCTGAGCCTGATGCGCTCGGAGACCAGGGACCTGACCAACAACGAGGCGCAGCAGGCGATCAAGGCCGCCGAGGAGGCCGCGCGCACCGAGGTCGCCTCGGCGTCGCGCCAGGCGACCAGCGCCGCGGTGCGCTCGTTCGGTACCTCCGTGGTCAGTCTCGGCGCGGATGTCAGCCAGGTGGTGAGCGCCGCGCTGCGTGAGCATCGCGACGACGCGGTGTACGAAACCCTCACCCGCATCGACCACACCGTGCAGCAGATGATCCGTCAGGCGCAGTCCTACGTGATCGTCTGCGGTGGTCTGCCCGGCCGCCGTTGGCCCGCACAGACGCTGACCGACGTGGTCGGCGGCGCCATCGGCCGCGTCCGCGAATACCTGCGGGTGCGGCCCAACCAGCTCGATCGCGTCGTGATCAGCCGCGCGGTGGAACCGCTCGTGCACACGATGGCGACCCTGCTGGACAACGCGTTGCGATACTCCCCGCCGACTTCCTACGTGGACGTCAACTTCCAGGAGGGACATCACGGCGTCACCGTCATCATCGATGACGCGGGCGTGCGGATGAACGCCGAGCAGATGGAGGAGGCCCGCCAAGTGCTCGCGCACGAGCGGCCCGTCGACATCCACCAGCTCGGCCCGTCGCCGAAGGTCGGCTTCCCGGGTATCGCCGCGCTGGCCCGCCGCTACGGTTTCACCGTCTACATCGACGGCCCGAACGTCTACGGCGGCATGCGCGCGATGGTCTACATCCCGGAGTCGCTGCTGGTCACCCCGCAGAACGTCCAGGAGGTCGCGCCCGTGACCGAGGCAAAACCGGAGCCGGTGACGGTTCCCGCGCAGGACGCGCCGAGCGAGCAGCCCGGCGAGGACGAGCACGCGCTGACGGTGAGTGAGATCACCAGCGGCGGGTTACCCAAGCGACGACGCCGGACGGTCGCGCTCGCCCCGGTCGGGCCGCGCACCGAACCGGGCCTCGCTCGCCCCGAGGTCGCAGCAGCTTGGCATACCGGCTCCAAGAGCGGCCGCGCCGCCGCATCTGATGACACGGAAGGGATGACATCCTGATGGCCACACCCGTGACCGACAGCAGCAACAAACTGGGCTGGCTACTCGAAGATCTCAGCATCACGGGTGTGCGGTTCGCGGTGTTGCTGTCCGACGACGGCCTGCGGATCGCGCACTCCACGGGGATCGCCCGCGACGAGGCGGAACGCTTCGCCGCGGCGGCCTCCGGCCTGCGCTCGCTCGGCAAGGCGCTCGGCGAGTTCTGTGGCGATTCCACGAATGGCGTCCGGCAGAACATGACCGAGTACGACCAGGGGATGATCCTCATCACCGCGGCGGGCGAGGGCGCGTTACTCGGCGTCGCGACCACCAACGAGATCGATGTGGGCCTCGTCGCCCACCGGATGAACGAGTTGGCCGGCCGGGTCGGACGCGAGCTCGGCAGCCAGCCGCGTAGGCGCGTAGACGGCAGCGAAATGCCATGATCGAGCGCAGCGAGCGAGTCAAAGGTACTGCGCCGCTGCGCATCACGGAGCCGAGCGAAAGCGAGGCGCCGTCATGAGCAAGCCGCGGCGCGATCCGGACCTGGTCCGGGCCTATGTGCGCACCGGAGGGCGTACGCGTCCTACTCGCGAGCTGGACCTGGTTACTTTGGTCCTGACCGCCAAAGATCCACTCCCCGGCGCGTCGCCCGATGCGCGCCGGGTCATGGCCCTGTGCAGCCGTCGAGGTGCGCTGTCGATCGCCGAGATCGCGGCGTACCTCGACCTCCCGCCGTCCGTCGTGAAGATCGTCGCGTCCGATCTCATGGACGGCGGGCACCTGGTCACCCCCACCCCGGCCGAGTCCCTGCCGGAGATCGCTCTGCTGGAGGAGGTACTCAATGGGCTCCGTGCTCTCGCCGTCTGATCGCGCCGTCGACTACGTGCCGGAGACCGTGACCCGCTCGGTGAAACTGCTGGTGGCCGGCAATTTCGGCGTCGGTAAGACCACGTTCGTGAGCAGCGTCTCGGAGATCAAGCCGCTGCGCACCGAGGAGACCATCACCGAAGCCAGCGTCGGCGTGGACGACATGGCCGGACTGCCCGGCAAATCGCAGACCACGGTCGCGATGGACTTCGGTCGTATCACCCTCAGTCCCAAGCTCGCGCTCTACCTGTTCGGCACTCCGGGCCAGCAGCGTTTCGTCCCCTTGTGGGAGGAGTTGGCCCGCGGTGCTCTCGGCGCGCTCGTGCTGGTGGACACCCGCCGCATCGAGAAGTCCGACGAGGTCCTCTCGGTGCTCGAGGAACGCGGCGTTCCGTATTCCGTGGCGGTCAATCAGTTCGAAGGCGCACGGCCCTACCCGTTGGAAGAGGTGCGCGATGCCCTCGACCTGGAACCCGGCACCCCGCTGACGTTACTGGACGCGCGTGATCGAGGCACGTGCCTGCGTTCGCTGATCACGCTTGTCGAATTCTTGTTCCACCGTTTGGAGTCTCGCATTTGACCACGCCACAGTCCTCGATTTTCCCCGCAGAACTAGCCGCCGGCGCCTGCCCGGTCGCGCACGGATCGCCGATCGACACCGACGGTCCCAGGATCCCGCTCTACGCGGAGGAATTCGCGGCCGACCCGCACGGGATCTACCGGGAGATGCGCAGGCGCCACGGATCGCTGGTCCCGATCGAGCTGTCGCCCGGTGTGCCCGCCACGCTGGTGATCGGCTATCAGGAAGCCGTGCGTATCCTCAACGATCCCGAGCACTTTCCCGCCGATCCCCGCGTCTGGCAGAAGAACATCCCCGAGGACTCGCCCATCCGTCCGATGATGGAGTGGTACCCGAACGCGCTGCGTAACAGCGGCGCCGCGCATGCCCGCTACCGGGGCGCCTACACCACGAGCATCGATGCCATCGACCTGCACGAGGTGCACTCGATGGTCGAGCGCATCGCGATTCCGCTGATCAACACCTTCTGCGAGGTCGGATCCGCCGATCTGGTGACGCAGTACGCGTTCCCGCTCGTCTTCGAAGTGCTCAACCGGATCGTCGGCTGCTCGACGGAACTGGGTCAGCGGGTCGCCACCGGCATGGCGATGCTCTTCGACACCGTCGAGGCGGCCAAGGGCATGCAGATGCTCTCCGAGGCCTTGATGGAATTGATCCACCAGCGCCGCGCGGAGCCGGGCGACGATGTCACGTCCCGGCTGGCGCATCACCCGGCCAATCTCAACGACGAGGAGATGCTCTCCAACCTGATCAGTCTCTACGGCGCTGGAATCGAGCCGCAGCAGAACCTGATCACCAACACGCTGCTGCTGATGCTCACCGACGACCGTTTCGGCGGCGACGTCCTCGGCGGCAGTCTGTCGACGCGCGACGCGCTGGACGAGGTGTTGTTCAACGACCCGCCGATGGCGAACTTCTGCATCACCTATCCGCGCCAGCCCATCCTGATCGACAACACCTGGTTGCCCGCGCATCAGCCGGTCATGGTCAGCCTGGCCGCCTGCAACAACGATCCGGCGATTCGCGGCGGTGAAACCGCAGGCAACCGATCGCATCTTGCATGGGCTGTCGGACCGCACGCCTGCCCCGCGAAGTCGGTGGCGTCGGTGGTCGTCCAAGAAGCCATCGACCAGCTCCTCGACGCGCTTCCCGAAATGCAGTTGGCCGTGCCCGCGGATCAAGTGGTCTGGCGGCCCGGGCCGTTCCACCGGGCGTTGGCGGCTTTGCCGGTCGTCTTCCCGAAGTCCCCTCCCTTGAACATGGTGTAAGGAGAAGCGTCCCGATGTCGCAAGAGCCGATAGTCTTGGATCTGACCGGTTCCGATATCCAAGGCGAGGCCGCGCGGCTGCGCGAGCGTGGGCCGGTGGCCCTGGTGGAACTGCCCGGCGGGGTGCCCGCGTGGTCGATCACCGACGCCGTCGTGCTCAAGAGCCTGTTGGCCGACGCGCGCGTGTCGAAGGATCCCCGGCAGCACTGGGCGGCGTTCATGAACGGCGAGATCACCCAGGAGTGGCCGTTGCACCCATGGGTGGCGGTCGACAACATGTTCACCGCCTACGGCGCCGAACATCGGCGGCTGCGCAAGCTTGTCGCACCCGCGTTCACGCACCGCCGCACCGTGGCGCTTCGACCGCGCATCGAAGCGATCACCGCGGACCTGCTCGACGGACTGGCGGCGACCCCGCGCGGTGTGGCCGTCGACCTGCGCGAGGGCTACGCCTATCCGGTGCCGATCCAGGTCATCACCGAGCTGATGGGTGTGCCCGATCATTTGGGCCCCGGCGTGCGGCAATGTGTCGACGGATTCTTCGACACCTCCTTCGGGCCGGAGGAGGCCCAGGCCAACTATCTCGAGATGTACCGGCTGATCAGCGAACTCGTGGCCTACCGGCGGGAGACGCCCGGCGACGACATCACCAGCGTGCTGATCGCCAGCCGGGACGAGGAGGACGGCTCACAGCTGACCGAGAAGGAACTCGTCGACACCCTGATGCTGGTCATCAACGCCGGGCACGAGACGACGGTGAACCTGCTCGATCAGGCCATCTTCGCGTTGCTCACCCACGCGGACCAGCGCGCCGACGTGGTGGCGGGCCGGATTCCGTGGTCGGACGTGGTGGAGGAGTCGCTGCGCTTCGAGGCGCCGGTGGCGCACCTGCCGCTGCGCTACGCCGTCGAGGACATCGACATCGCCGGTGTCCGCATTCCCAAGGGTGAGGCGATCCTGGCCTCCTATGTGGCGGCCAACCGCGATCCGAAACTGCACGGCGCCACCGCGGGCGAGTTCGACCTGCGGCGATCGGCCAAGGATCATCTGGCCTTCGGTTACGGCGCGCATCACTGCCTCGGCGCGCCGCTGGCCCGGCTGGAAGCCGAGATCGCCCTGCCCGCCATCTTCCAGCGCTTCCCCGACATGCGCCTCGCGACCGACCCGTCCGAGCTGGGCACCGTGCTCAGCTTCATCTCCAACGGCCATTCCGAGCTGCCGGTGTTCCTGGAGGCAGCGCGGTAGTCCGGTCCGGAAGAACATCTCGATCCACCCGGCACGGGCGCTCGGACGGCCCGTGCCGGGCAGAGGTGTTCCACTGCGGGCGCGCGCACGCGGAACCCAGCCCATCGCGCCGGTTCGGTGCACGAGATATGCTCTGCCGCAGTGTGATTCGGCGTAAAGTCGAACTGCGAAGCTCACACGGAAAGCGAGTCCCGAGACCACGGGACGCGTGTCGTGTGCCTACCCTGCTCGTCGAACGTTCCGACCTTGGAGTCACGTTTTGACCCACCCACAGTCCTCGACATCGTCCGCTTCCGCTTCCAGCGGCTGCCCGGTCCGGCACGGCTCACCGGTCGGCTCCGACGGCCCCCGCGTCGCGCTGTACTCGGACGATTTCGCATCGGACCCGCACCGTGTCTATCGAGAGGCGCGCAAGCGATACGGTTCGCTGGTGCCGGTGGAACTGTCGCCCGGAGTGCCCGCGACGTTGGTGCTCGGCTACCACACCGCGCTGCGCATCCTCAACGACCCAGACCATTTTCCCGCCGATTCGCGGACCTGGCAGCAGACCGTGCCCAGCGACTGCCCGGTCCTTCCACTGCTCGAGTGGCGTCCGGCCGCGATCCGCAACACCGGCCTGGAACACGCCAGGTACCGGCAGGCCACCGTCGCGGCCATCGAGGAGATCGACCAGTTCGCGCTGCACAACACGGTCGAGCAGATCGCCGTTCCGCTGATCAACACCTTCTGCGCGGAGGGCTCGGCCGATCTGATCGCGCAATACGCCTTTCCGCTGTCGTTCGCGGTGATCAATGCCATGCTCGGTTGCCCGCTGGAAATCGGGCAGCGGGCGGCGATGGGAATGGCGGCGATGTTCGAAGGCGTGGAGGCCGAGCGGGGCAACGCGATGTTGAACGACGCGATGGCGGAACTGGTGGCACTGAAGCGATCTCATCCCGGCGACGACATCGTCTCCCGGATACTGAGCCATCCCGTCGATTTCGACGACGCGGAGATGGCCCAGCAGGTGCTGATGCTGTATGGCGCGGGCATCGAGCCGGAGCAGAACCTGATCATCAACACCCTGCGGCTGATGCTCACCGACCAGCGGTTCGCGGGCGGCATCCTCGGCGGCAGCCTGTCGACCCGGGACGCGCTGGACGAAGTGTTGTTCACCGACCCGCCGCTGTCGAACTATTGCGTCACCTTCCCACGGCAGCCGATACTGATCGACGGCGTCTGGCTACCCGCTCACCAGCCGGTGGTCGTCAGCATGGCCGGATGCAACAACGACCCGGCGATCAACACCGGCAAGTACACCGACAACCGGGCTCATCTCGCCTGGAGTGTCGGGCCGCACACCTGCCCGGCCCGCTCGGTGGCCTATATGATCGCGCAGGACGCCATCGACCAACTGCTGGACGCGCTGCCCGAGATGCGGCTGGCCGTCCCCGCCGAGGAGCTGACCTGGCGACCGGGTCCGTTCCATCGATCGCTGACCGCGCTGCCCGTCGTGTTCCCCGAATCGCCGCCGCTGCCCGTCCTTTGGGATCAGTCGGCGAAGAGTCCGGCGTCGTAGTCGCGCTCCGCGCGGCGTGCCGACGCCGTGGCATCCGACCCAGAAGGAGGTTGCCCTCAGAGGTCGTCGTGCACACAGCTGATGAGGGTGTGCGCCGGCCTGTCACCGATTTCCCCGCATCACGTCGACCTATGCCGTCGCGGCGCGCACGCGCCGGGCGATCGCGTTCGTCGAAATATTCGTTCCTCTGGAGTTTCGTCTTTGACCACGCCACATTTCCCGCCGTCCGCGTTCGCGAACGGATGCCCCGTCGCGCACAGCTCGCCGATCGACAGCAGCGGCCCTCGCTACCCATTGTATTCGCAGGAATACGCCGAGGATCCGCACCAGGCCTATCGCGAGATGCGCCGCCGGTACGGTCCCCTCGTCCCGGTCGAGTTGTCGCCCAACCTGCCCGCCACGCTGGTGATCGGCTACCACACCGCGCTGCGCATCTTGAACGATCCCGACCACTTCCCGGCCGATCCGCGCACCTGGCAGAAGGACGTTCCGGGCGAGTGCCCGGTCCTGCCGATGCTGGAATGGCGTCCGAACGCGCTGCGCAGTTCCGGCCTGGAACATCTGCGCTACCGGCAGGCGAACGTCGCGAGCATCGCCGGGGTCGATCTGCACTCGCTGCACGGAACCATCGAGCACATCGCCATCCCGTTGATCAACGCGTTCTGCGAGGACGGTGCGGCGGATCTGATCAGCCAGTACGCGTTCCCGCTCAGCTTCGCGGTGCTCAACGCCATGATCGGCTGCCCGGCGGACATCGGCCAGCAGGTCGCGACCGGCATGGCCGCCATCTTCGAGGGCGTGAACGCGGACAAGGGCAACGCGATGCTCACCGACGCGCTGTTCGAACTCGTACAGATGAAGCGCAAAGAGCCCGGTGACGACGTCACCTCGCGGCTGTTGCGGCACGATGCGGGCCTAACCGATGTCGAGATGATCCATCAGTTGGTCACGCTCTACGGCGCCGGCATCGAACCGATGCAGAACCTGATCGTCAACACACTGCTGCTCATGCTCACCGACGAACGGTTCGCGGGAGATTTCCTCGGCGGGAGCCTTTCCACTCGCGACGCCCTCGACGAAGTGTTGTTCAACGACCCGCCGATGGCGAACTATTGCGTCAGCTATCCCAAGCAGCCGATCCTCATCGATGGTGTCTGGCTGCCCGCGCACCAGCCGGTCGTGATCAGCATGGCGGGCTGCAACAACGATCCCGCGATCAGTGTCGGTCAGCGCACCGACAGCCGCGCCCATCTGGCGTGGAGCGTGGGGCCGCATGCCTGCCCCGCCCGATCGGCCGCGTACCTGGTGGTCCAGGACGCGATCGATCAGATCCTCGACGCGTTGCCCGAGCTGCGCTTGGCCGTGTCGCCCAGCCAGTTGAACTGGCGGCCGGGCCCGTTCCACCGCGCGTTGGTGTCGCTGCCCGTGGTCTTTCCGAAATCCCCTCCGCTGACCGTCTTCTAAGGAGTTCCGATGGACACCCAGCCCCTAGTTCTCGACCCGACGGGCGCCGACATCCAGGGTGAATCCGCGCGAATCCGCGCGCGCGGGCCGGCGGCGCTCGTCGAATTGCCGGGCGGTGTGCGGGCGTGGTCGGTCACCGACGCGGATCTGCTCAAGCGGTTGCTTGCCGATCCCAGGGTGTCGAAGGACGCCAAGCAGCACTGGCCTGCGCTCATCAACGGGCAGATACCGCAGGACTGGCCGTTGCTGCCGTGGGTCGCGGTGAACAACATGTTCACCGCCTACGGTGCGGACCATCGCAGACTGCGCAAACTGGTCGCGCCCGCATTCACCCACCGCCGCACCCAGGCCATGCGCTCGATGATCGAGCGGATCACCACGGATCTGCTGAGCAAGCTCGCGGCGACTCCGGCGGGCGACGCGGTGAACCTCAGGGAAGGCTTCGCCTACCCGCTGCCGATCCAGGTGATCAGTGCCCTGATGGGGGTTCCGGAATTCCTGCACGCCGGTTTGCGCACCTGCGTCGACGGCATCTTCGATACTTCGCTGACTCCTGAACAGTCGCAGGCGAACTACCTGGAGATGTACCGGATCCTGGGTGAGCTCGTCGCCTATCGGCGCGAGACACCCGGCGACGACATGACCAGCCTGCTGATCTCGCACCGAGACGAGGACGACGGTTCGCAGCTGACCGAGCAGGAGCTGATCGACACGCTGCTGCTCGTCATCAGCGCCGGGCACGAGACCACGGTGAACCTGTTGGATCAGGCCGTTTTCGCGTTGCTGACCCACCCCGATCAGCTCGCCGAGGTGACCGACGGGCGGGCGACCTGGACCGACCTGATCGAGGAGGCGTTGCGCTACGAGGCGCCCGTGGCGCATCTTCCGCTGCGCTTCGCCGCCGACGACATCGAGATCGACGGCCTGCGCATCGCCAAAGGCGAGCCGATTCTCGCGTCCTACGCCGGGGCCAACCGCGATCCGAAGCTGCACGGCGCCACCGCGGGCGAGTTCGACGTGCGGCGAGCGACCAAGGAGCACATGTCCTTCGGGTACGGGGCGCATCACTGCCTGGGCGCTCCGCTGGCCCGGTTGGAAGCCGAGATCGCCCTGCCCGCGCTCTTCCAGCGCTTCCCGAACATGCGCTTAGCGGCAGGACCCGATGAACTCGGCACCGTGTCCAGCTTCATTTCCAATGGACACGCCAGGCTTCCGGTGTATCTGGAGCCGGCCGACTAGCCGCGGACACGCGCCCCCGGTGACGGCCGGGGGCGCGAAGCGGCCGTCGGTCTCGTGTGCTCGCGCGAGAGCGGTTCTCCCGCGGCGTACTTGACGAAGCGGTGGTCTGGGGCCGAGAGTTCGCTGATGGTTTCCACCACCGAGGTGGCCGGCGCGACGCTGCGCAAGGTCACGATTCGCCTGGTGCCCTTTCTCGGGCTGCTGTACTTCGTCAACTACTTGGACCGGGTGAACATCGGATTCGCCGGACCCAGCGGTATGAAGACCGCTCTCGGTCTCACCGAGACCGCCTTCGGATTCGCCTCGGGTATCTTCTTCGTCGGATACCTGCTGCTCGAGGTGCCGAGCAACTTGGCGCTGCACCGGTTCGGCGCCCGGCGCTGGATCGCCCGGATCATGGTCACCTGGGGTCTGGTGGCCACGGCGATGGCGTTCGTGCCCGACGCCACCGTGCTGTACATCCTGCGGTTCCTGCTGGGTGTGGTGGAGGCGGGCTTCTTTCCCGGCATCCTGCTCTATCTGACCTACTGGTTCCCGCAGACGCAACGGGCGCGGATCGTGGCGTTGTTCATGACCGCGGTGCCCATCTCCACCGCGCTGGGCGCGACGGTGTCGAGCCTGATCATCCAGTACGGCGACGGGGTCTTCGGGCTCAGCGGATGGCGGTTCATGTTCTTGGTCGAGGGTCTGCCCGCCATCGCGCTGGCGGTGGTGACGTGGTTCTATCTGACCGACCGTCCCGAGCGGGCGACCTGGCTGGCCCCTGCGGAAAGGGAATGGCTCGCGGGCGAACTCGCCGCCGAGCAAGACGCGCTGCGCAGCGCCGAGCACTGGACTCTGCGTCGCGCGCTGACCCATCCGCGGGTGCTCGGGCTCGCGTTGGTCTACGGCGGCATCGTCTACGGCCTCTACGCGCTGGGCTTCTTCCTGCCGACGATCATCGACGGCTTCCAGCAGCAGTACGGTACCCGGTATTCGGTGGTGCAGCGCGGGCTGATCAACGCGGTGCCCTACCTGATCGGGGCGATGGTGATGGTGTGGTGGGGGCGGCACGCCGACCGGACCGGCGAGCGCGTCTGGCACGTCGCGCTGCCCGCGCTGCTCGGCGGCCTCGCCATTCCGGCGGCCCTGTATCTCGGCGATCCGTTCGCCGCGATGATCGCGGTGACCGTCTGCGCGGTGGGCGTGCTCGCGGCGCTGCCGACGTTCTGGGCCCTGCCCGGCACCTTCCTGACCGGTGCCGCCGCGGCGGGCGGCATCGCGCTGATCAACTCGATCGGCAACGTCAGTGGTTTCGTGGCGCCGTACGTCACCGGTGGGCTGAGGGACGCGACGGGAAGCCAGCGCGCCGGGCTCTGGGTGGTGGGGCTGTGCATGATCGCGGCCGCCGTAGGCGTACTGACACTGCGGGGACGCGCGAGCGACGTTCCGGTGCGCCGGAACTCGGAGCCATGATCCGCCCGGAGCGGCGCTCACCGCGGGTCCGGCACCGCTGAAACGAGGGCGACGGGGCACGTCGACCGCGGAGTGCGCCCGTGCGCTCGCAATGTGGCGACCGCCACCATGCGTTTTCAGTGTCGGCGCGTAAGTCGTTGTGGTGGACTATCATCCACGGGATGTAGACCGGAATGAGCCGATCTACACGGGCCGTCACCCGGGCTTCCCACCCTTCCGGCGTCGCCGTCTCAGACGGTTGGCCGCCGCGGTTGAAGGGTGAGCGCTGCCCGGTCCGGCATGTTTGCGCGACGATCGCGCGGGCATCCGGGGAAGACGTTGCATCACGCTGGGAGGACCGATGGCTACCGAAGACCGGACCGCAGTGTTCGACGCGGTGGTCGCGGCGGCAGACTATCCCGTGCTGCTGGTCACCGCGCAGGCGGATGGCCGGCGCGCCGGTTGTCTCGTCGGATTCGCGACGCAGGTCAGCATCGAGCCGCGCCGGTTCTTGATCGGCCTGTCCAAGAAGAACCACACATACCGGGTCGCGCAGCGCGCCGAGCGGCTCGCGGTACATTTGCTCGGCAGTGAACAGCTGTCGCTGGCGCGGCTTTTCGGCGGTGAGACCGGCGACGACATCGACAAGTTCGTGCACTGCGACTGGCACGCGGGTCCCGATGGCATTCCGGTGCTCAGTACGGTCCCCAGTTGGTTCAGCGCCCGCATCCGCGAGCGTTACGACTTCGGCGATCACGTCGGCATGCTGCTGGAACCCGAGGACGGGGACGTGCGGCGACCCGCCGCCGAGACCCTGCATTATCACTCGGTGGCGGATCTGGTTGCGGGCCACGCCGTCTGAGGAGGTTTCCGGCGCCGACGAGTGCGCGGTCGCTACGTCCGTGCGTTCGCAAGATCGAAGCGCGCTGCGAAGGCGGACAACTCGTCGCGGGCGCGCTCCGGGTCGCCCGTACTCGCGCTAACGACGATCCGCGTGACGCCCTGTTCGGCCATTCCCTCGACCCGCTCGGCGGGCATGTCGATCGATCCCCAGCGGGTGTATTCGAACGCGCTGGGGTCCCGGCCCGCCGTACCGGCCGCGGCATGGGCGATCTCCAGCTGGGTGGCGCGTTCGACCGGCCCGAGCACCCCGCCCGGGAAGTAGCCGTCGCCGCGGGATCCGGCCCGGCGCGCGGCGGCGCGGCTCGATCCGCCGACATGGATCGGCAAAGTTCCGCCCCCGGTGGGTTTCGGGTAACTGCACAGGTTCTCGAACCGGAAGAACTCGCCTTCGAAGCTCACCCCGTCCGCGCCGCCGGACCACAGGAGCCGGAGCACGTCGATGGCCTCGTCGGCACGGCGGCCCCGGGTGGCGAAATCGACGCCCACGGCCCGCGCCTCGCCGGGCAGCGTGCCCAGGCCCACCGTGAGCAGGCGCATCCGTCCTTCGGACAGGACGTCGATCGTCGCCAGGCGTTTGGCGAGCACCACCGGATGGTGATAGGGCAGCAGCAGCACCGCGGTGCCGAGCAGAATCCGATCCGTCGCGGCGGCCACGAAACTCAGCGCGTCGAGCGGGTCGGCGAACGGCACCGTCGGTGTGAGCTCCATCGGCCCGATCGTCGCACCCGGGTACAGCGCGACGTGCTCGGGCAGGTAGATCGCCTCGAATCCACAGCGTTCGGCGTGCTGGGCGTAGGCGATCAGTCGATCCGGGTCGACGCCGAAGAAGGGGGTGCTGTAGCTGACCGCGAATTTCACCTCGGCTGCTCGATCCGGTCGAACTCACAGGCCGCCGCGAGCCGGTCGTTCAGATGGCGACGCACCTGGGCCAGCCGTTCCATATACGAATCGACCTCGGCCAGCTTGCGCCGCAACGTGGAGACCGAGTCCGGGCAGATGTCTCCGGAGCCGTTGCCCGCCCGCAAGCAGGTGACGAACGGTCGGATGTCGTCGAGATCGAACCCCGCGCCGAGCAGTTCACGGATCTTCGCCACGATCCGCACCTCCGCGTCGTCGTAGGAGCGGTACCCGTTGGCCGCGCGGCGCGGCCGCACCAAACCGTGTTCCTCGTAGTACCGCAGGGCCCGGGTGCTCGTGCCCGCCCGCTGCGCCAGTTCGCCGATGCGCATCCGTCCTCCTTCGCCGCCGTCACCGCCACGCTAAACCTTCTCGTCGACGTCAAGGCAAGCACCCGAGAGCGCTGCCTGCGGTGGACGCCTGTGCGCTACCGCGGTCGGCGAGTGTTCCGCTCCGGCGCGGTGCGGTGCTCGACCAAGAACTCCGACATCGCCTCGGCGACCGCGGCGGGCTGATCGAGCATCGAAAGGACGTAGGCGTCATCGATTTCGACCAGTCTCGCCCCGGGGATCAGTTCGGCGAGCCTGCGGCCGTGCTCGCGCGGCATCACCTTGCCCGCCGACGACCACAGGATCAGCGCGTCGCCCTGGAAGTCGCGCAGTGCCTCGGTATTCGCGATCAATTCCGGCTTGCGGAACCCCGACTTGGTGTAGGCGAGCAGGTCGCGCCGAATCCCGGCATCCCGCAGCCCCGGTTCGGTCCAGTCGCGCACCAGCGCGTCGGACAGCGGGCGCCGCGCCATCCAACCGAACAGCAGCGGCGAGCGACGCAGCCATCGAACGCGTAATTGCCGCAGCGCCAGTGAAACGCCGCCCGGCAGATAGGTGGCGACGGTGGCCATCTTGCCCGGCAGGCCGGGCGGGAAATTGTCGAACGCCTCGCACGGCAGCACGATGAGCCTGCCGACGCGTTCGTCGAGCCCGTAGGCGGTGAGGAACAGCGCACCACCCCAATCGCTGTGCACGAGCGTGACATCCCGCAGATCCAATGCGGCGAGAAAATCGGCGACGAGTTGATTCAAGCCGCGCAAGCTCAGGTCCACACCCGGGCGCAGCGGTAGGGGGTGGGCGCCGAGCGGCAGGTCCGGCAGCACGTACCGGAAGCCGTCGGGCAGGACGTCGAGGACCTCGTCCCATACCGTGTGGTTCATCAGCAGGCCGTGCAACAGAACGACCGGCGGTCCTTCGCCGCGTTCGACGTAGTGCACCCGGCCCACCGGTAGTTCGACAACGGGCATGTCCGCCTCCATCCGAGCGATCGCTCTAGAGTAGTTGCTCTAGTCTGGAACGGTGACCGAGAAGATGTCAACCAGCACCCGGGAACGCCTCGTCACCGCGATGGCCGAGCTGATGCGAACGCAGGGCTACGCGGGCGCCAGCGTCAAGCAGCTCACCGTCGCCGCGGGCGCGCCGATGGGGTCGCTCTATCACCACTTCCCCGAGGGGAAACCGCAGATCGCCGCCGCGGCGCTGCGCACGTCCGGAGCCGCGTACCTGCAGTTGCTCCCTGTGCTGTTGGACGTCGACGATGACCTGCGCGAGGCGATTCCCGCCGCGTTCGCGTCGGCGGCCGAGCAGATCGAACAGACCGGCTGGATGAACATGTGCCCGGTCGGCACCGTCGCGGGCGAGGTCGCCGACAGCGAACCCGGGCTGCGCGAAGTCGCCGCCGAGGTCATCGCCTCCTGGATCGACGAGGGCGCCGACTACTTCGCCCGCCGCGGCTTGCCCGCACCGGACGCCCGCGAGCTCATCCTCGCCGTCCTCGCGGCGCTCGAGGGCGCTTTCGTGCTCAGCCGCACCCTTCGCTCGACCGAACCCCTGCACGCGGCCGGCCGATCGTTGCGCGCCCGCATCGAGCAGATGCTGAACGGGGCGGGCGAATAGGAGATCAATAGTCCGCCATCATCCGAGTGCCCCTCGCGGCGAATCCGGGCACACTGATTCGACGTCATCGACTCGAGGGCCTGCGGGGCGCCGGCAACCAACGGGCATGATCACGGAAGCCTGGGTTGACGACTCGGGGGTCTTCTCCAGTCTCGAGAATATTCCTGATGGACTCGACATTGGCCGTGAGCATCGCGCGGAAGGACTCCTCGGTAGCGCCCGCCGCGTGCGGTGTGACGAGAAACCTGTTGTTGCTCAACGTCATCAACCCGAGGGGATCGTCTTGCGCGGAAGGCGCGGGCACGATGTAATAGCCGTCCATGGCAGCGGCCGCGAGGCGACCGTCGAGCAGTGCGGCTCGCAACGGCGCTGGATCCACGAGTTCCGCTTGGGAAGTGTTGATCAGAATCGCGCCGGGCTTGACGGCAGCCAGCTGCGCTTCGCCGATCATCCGGTCCGTCTGCGGGCCGTATGAAGCATGGAGACTGATGACATCGGACTCGGCGAGCAGCTCGGGCAGCTCGACCCGGCGAGCGGGGATCTTTTGTTCCAGTTCGGGTTTCGCTGTTCGGCTCACGTAGGCCACCCGCATCCCGAACCCATCGGCCGCCATCCGGGCGACGATGGCACCGATGGTCCCCATTCCGATGATGCCGAGCGTCTTCGCATGAAGGTTGCGCCCCTTGATCTCGGGCCATCGACCGGCGTTCGTTTCCATCGTCAGGTCCGTGATCCGGCGCCACGCGTCGAGCATGAGACCGATCGTGAATTCCGCGACCGCACGTGCGTTGGCTCCGGGCGTGTTGGTCACCGCGATTCCCGCCGCAGTCGCTGCCGCGATATCGATGTATGGCTGATATCCGACGCCCATGAACGCGATGACTCGGAGGTCGTCGGCAGTGGACAGCGCGGTGGCGGTCGCGCGCTCCACACCACCGAGAATGTACGCGTCCTTGCCTATCAGCGCGCGCGCCAACTCGGCTTCGGATAGGTCGTGGCGACGAACATCGACTTCGAGATTCTTCCGCCGCAGCCATTCGGTATCGGCGGGTGTCGGATCAGCCCCGGTCAGCAAGGTGCGATAACGGCTCGATCGAGCGCTCATCGTCATGCTTCTTTCGCGGCGAGCCGGGTCGCGGTGTCTCGCAGCAACCGCGCACCCTCCAGCACCAGCTGCGGATCGCGGGCCAAGGCGACCCGAACGAACTCTCGCCCGCGCTCCGGCTGATTCCAGAAGAAGTTCGTCCCGGGTAGAACGTGGACTCCATCTCGAACCGCCGCATGGACGAAATCCTCGCAATCGCATCCCTCCCGGAGGCGTAGCCAGTCCACCGAAACGGGCGACCGCAAATCGGTGAGGAAATCCAATTCCGAATCCGCCAGGATCGACCGGAGGATATCCCGGTTCTGTAGTACAGCAGGCAGGATGCTGCGCTCTACGCCATTCGTGCAGCTGTCCTCGATGAATTCCGTCAGCACCCGGAGATGGAAAGGGGAGACGCTTTGCAACAGGTCGTCGTGCAGCCGGTACATGTCCTTGTACATATCCGGGCTGCATACCGTCAGTCCGACCTTGATTTCACTGGTGGGCCAGGTCTTGCCGGTGTCTTCGAGCACGATATATGAGATTCCCGATTCCTCCAGAACCTGGTACTGCGACCAACCGATGGGCTGAGGCGAGAAGAAGCGGAAGGAGGCGTCGAGGACCAGGGTGCAACGACGGTCGGCGCAACATTGGACCAGGGTTCTGAACTCCGGTTCCGACAGCGCCCATCCAGTGGGATTGTTGGGTGAGACCAACCAGATCACCGCAGGTTCGAGCCGAGCCACCGCCGCGGGCAGGCGTTCGACGGTGCACTCTTGTTCCGGCAGCGGTACGAGCTCGACATTCTCTCGGCGCAGGATCGATGAAATATTGTCGAAGACCGGCTCGATCAAGGCGACTCGTTTACCCGCGCGAGCGCAATGACTTACTACCATCGTGATGGCAGATGACGCGGAATACGACAGCATATACCTGGACACATCGCGATGCATCGGCTCGCCGGCCAGCCGCAGAAAAGCGGCGAGGAACGCTTCTTCCAGCTCGGATTGCGATTGCTTTCGCGCGTCGTGGAACAGCTCGGGGAACCGCTCGACGATGTTGTTCTGCGAAAGCGTCAGCGGTTGACGGCAATGAGCATCCGATAGGTTTACGGCTCGATCGAGACTGCGCCTCTCGTAGGTAGTGCTGGTGGTGTGCCCGAGCGGATTCGGAAGATTCGAACACTGCGTACGAGTAGATGTCACGGTTGGTAAACCTTCGAAGTGGTAGTTACATTTTGGTGCGTATGGCTTCGGGCGGGTCGCCGTTCACTCGGCTATATCCAGAAGCCGTCAGCCGGCAAGACCGAGGAATTAGACCGGCCGTCGGCTCCATGGCGAGCCTTTTCGCTCGGGCGGTGACGGAGTTTCGGCTCGAGGTGTCGGGAAGCGTTGCCCCCCGGTCTGGCCTTCGTCCACGGCGTGGGAATTGATCGGTGTCACGGCCGCGACTTCTGTTCGGTTTCGGCGTCCGGGAACCGAAGGGTCCGCGTGTTTCTCGGAGGTGTCATCCACGTGGGGCCGGGCCTCGAGCGAGCCGTAGATATCGTCGCCGAGGACAGCGTCCACTATCCGCCTTGTCGTGGTGACGATGAGTTCTCGACTCACTTCGTCGGGTGCCCCGGGGGTAGGGGCAGCGCGCGCCGCGATCCGGCCCAGCCCGATTCCCGCACCGATACCGATCGCGGTCGCGGATAGGAAGCCACCTGATGAACCGGCGAAGTCGACGGACTGACTCGCCAGGATGCTTCCCATGGCCACGCCCACCCACATCAGGCTGAAATGAAAGCCGAGGGCTTCACCGAGTGCGTCCTCGGATACCACGGCATTCATCCGATCGGTGCTGGCCGGGAAAACAGCACCGGCCAGCACGCCGACGATGAAAACGGCTATGGCCAGCGAAACCGGCCCCGTGGCCAGGGCGCAAGGCACCACGCCGATTCCGAGCCCGACCAGTAGGACATACGGCGAGATGGTTCTGGAGATCGCGCCGTAACCGTACCCACCGGCCACCGCACCGGCTGCGCCTATGGCGAGCACCAGCCCGATCGATTTCTTGGCGTGGAAATCGTGCATGACCGTGATGACACTCAGTTCCTCCGCACACAGGACGGCGGCGGCCGCGGCGTACCCGACATTCGGCGCCACGAACCCGATCTGCAACCAGAATCGCCGTGGGGTACGCCGTGCCACTCGGATCGGACCGGTTCGCAGCGGCGGGTTCTGTCGCAACAACACGATCCCGCAACCCACGGCCACCAGTCGGACGACGAGCAGCACCACCGCCGTATCCCAGATACTCATCGCCGCGACACCCAGCGGCGGCCCGACCAGTAGCGAGATATCCGCGGTCACCTCGTACGCGGCGAGCGCCGGTCGCCGCTCGCGTTCGGTCGTGGCGACCGTGATGGCCTGTTTCGCGACGTTGATGATCGGTATCTCGAACCATGCCGCCAACGCCGCGAGCAGCAGCAACAGCGGAAACGGGGCGAATGGCGCGATCAGCCAACAGATCCCGTTCACCACGATCGCCGGAGCCATGGTGGGCCGCAAGCCCGATCGATCGAGCCGCGGGCCGCGCTGTAGCTCGGTGCCTGCCATGCACAGATAGACCACGGTGCTCAATAGGCCCGCAGCACCGTAGGAGAGGTCCAACGTGTGCCGCACATGCATGACCAGCAACAGCGACTGGGAGTTGAGAACAGTCCGGAACAGCAGACTGAGCAAAATCATGTTGCATACTGTCCGATTCGCCAGAAGCTCTCGGTACGCTTTCACCCCCACTCACCTCTCGGGGTGCAACTCGTACTCCTGGAGCCGATCGGCGCGGTCTCGTTCAGGCGAACTCTCTGCCCATGTTCGCCACCATGACTTCGTGACCTATACGCACCACTTATTAGATTGTCGTGCGAGAACTGCCGTCTTCGACAAGTCATTCATCGACACGCAACGCTAGGCGACGGATGTCGTCTCGAGCAGGTCGCACAACTCTGGGATGGCGACAGAGAGAGCGTGCGCGAATCGGCGCAGGGGCTGTTCGATGCCCTTGGGTGCGCTGAGGTGGATGTTGAGACCGCCGGGCTGCACGAGGTAGCCGATCCCGATGCATCGGTCGGCCGCGGGCCCGAAACCGAAGAATCGAATATTGACCGATGACACGGCACTGGTGCTGAGATAGTCATCACGCAGAATTTGCCAGCCGGGAGATTCGTGCAGCGCGAGCGGCTTATCGTCGTGCTGTCGCTGGATTCGCAGTAGCTCCGCGAGGTGCCGTTCGGGAGCACGCCCCGCCTGGCAGTCTCTGGTGTGAGCGACGTGTACCCCCGCCGCGGTACGTAGCGCTTCGGCCCGAGCGGTGGCCGTGGCGGTCGAGTCGTTCATCAATGTGACGAAGCGAACCACTTCGGGGGTGACCACGCGGAGTGCCTCGGTGCGGCCGTGGCGGTAATGCCGCACGGCAACGGATTCATAGGTGGTGCCGAGCAACCCCCTGGACCGTTGATGAGCCAGTTGGTAAGCCATTTGCACCAACGCATCCGGTGATATTCCGAGCCGTTTGGCTGTGTCCGCGCCGAAGCCGTCGAACGTGACGACCTGCGTGGCGGTCTCGCCCGCCAGCTCGGCGAAGTCGGCTGAGGCTTGCCGAACCTCCTGCCGGACAGCCTCGTCGAGACGGAATTCGATCGGTGATATCGCGGGCGCCTGTCCTGGCTTTTCTGCCGAGATGGCTGTCGCGCTCGCCAGAACCGCGTCGCACAAGCCGGCCACAGTGGTTCCGTCCAGGCCGGACTCTTCGATGTTGACGCCGGCGCGACCATCGGCGAACACGATGAATGTCAACGCTTTGTCGTACCAGCGGTTCCCGCCGTCGCCGTGCATGAGCTGGTTACAGGCCGCGAGTTCGTCTCGGGGCGCGAAGTCGTCGAGCGCGACACAGAACAGCGCCGTTTCGATCGCTTCGAACGCGGCGACGTTGTCCGGATCTCCCATGAGGGCTTGGCGAGCCCTCGCCCAAGCCGTGCGTGGTCCAGTTGTCAGCGCACCCGGCGACGCCTCCGCGGCCGGATCGGCTGCCCTGATCGCGTCCAGCCCGGCGATCAGGTCCTCGACGGAATGCGGGGTGCCGTCTGGCGCGACAACGTCCATTCGAAACGCACGACTTCGGAAGAAGACGACGATGTGCCGGGCGGTCGGCGGCCCGGGTTCGGCGGCACTGTAGGCCGAGCGCACGGTGTCACACTCGATGCCGGGGATCCTGGTGGTGGAGAACAGGCGCCTGTTCTGATGCATGGACAGTGGCCTGCCGCGCAGTAGCACAGGCGACACCGTCTCGGCGTCGAGTTCGAATTTATACGCGGCGGTGCGGAAGATCAGGGCGGCGGCACGTTCTAGTTGCCCATGCCCCGAGTCCGGAAACAAGAAGAAGGAATTCGCGTTGTAGGCGATACTGTCCCGGTAGCCGAGATGGCGAGATTTCCAGAATCCGTCGAGCCAACTATGGACGCCGGGTGTTCGATCGAATCGCTCGATCTCGCTTTGCCATGTCCGTGCCGGACTGTCCGGCGCGAGGAACTGCTCCACAGCCGCTTTCGTGGCAGCGAGTTCCTCGTCGGTCAGCAACGGCGAGCACCTCTCGAGAAACCGCTCGCACGTTTCCTCCAACGTCGGGATGGGAAGCCGTGGCAATTGCTCGTCGTAATCGAATGTGCTGACGGGCATCTCGGTGGCGAGTTTCTCGGTCACCGTCAGAGTGTCTCATCGCAACCGCGACGACTGACTCCAGCGGTGGGAATGCCCGGTCGAGGCTTTTCCGCGGACAGTACGCGGATCCTCGAGCTGGGCTTGCCGCGGTCCACCGGCCCGGCTCGAGCATCGAACCCTAATCTCCGAACAGCCGTTGACCAGTGCGAACACCACCGCGGTCAATACCTCCCGCTCGTCGGTAGCGGCACCGTCGCCTTGTGAGCGCGCAGCGAACCCGCGGTGGCAGCGGCTCGACCGGAGCCCGCGACCCTGCGCGGTGCCAACCGCCGAGGTAGCTCGACAGCAGCCGCGAGACATCCAGCAGCGCAACATATCCCGGATGTTGTCGGGTACGGACGGGAACCGACGCCGGAAGCTGTCCGTCGACGGCGCGACGGGAGGTGGCATCGGCAAATGCGCATCCATACGCATGCCCCCGGATATCCGGGCCGACCCATATCCATGTCGAGGGCCACCTCCTGGTCGCCTTCGCCCAAGTAGTCTGTCCGGCGCGGTCTTATCGCTGTGTAGTCGAGCCGGTCATAAACCAGACGGAAGCGGACTAAAACAGACGAAAACGGATCGCGATATGCATTGCCGCAGCGATGGTTTCAGGGCCTTAATGGTTACAGCCGGGCAACCAGCAGGTCGAGCACCCCCCGGTGCAGGTAATCAACTCTGAAAAGGGGCAATGTCATGCCTACTATCACTTCGGTATCGCCGACTACGGGCCCGACTTCGGGGGGTAACAGTGTGGTTATCACCGGAACCGGATTCACCGGGCCGACCACGGTGCGATTCGGCGCGACCGCAACGACTTTCACCCTGGATTCCGATACGCAGATCACGGCGATCGCCCCGCCCGGCACCGGCACCGTACAGGTCACCGTTGACAATGCGGGCGGAATCAGCAATGGTTTTCCTTACACCTATGTCGTGCAGCCACCTGTAGTGGCCGCGGTGATTCCGAATTCCGGGCCGTCGACCGGTGGAACCTTGGTTTTGATCGTCGGAACCGGCTTCACCGGAGTTACTTCGGTCAACTTCGGTGCCACGCCGGCCACATTCTTCTTCGGAATCTCCAGTACGCTGATCGTCGCGATCGCTCCGCCGGGAACGGGTACGGTGCCGGTCACCGTCACCACTCCGGCCGGTACAAGTCCGGGAGTGCCGTACACGTATGTTTCGGTGCCGACGCTGATTTCGGTTTCGCCGAATACCGGGCCGGTGACCGGCGGTACCGCGGTCACGATCACCGGCACCGGATTCACCGGCGCCACCGGGGTGTTCTTCGGTTTCCTTCCGGCAGCGTCGTTCACGGTGAATTCCGACACGCAGATCACCGCGATCACCCCGGTGGGCTTCGGTCCGGTGCCGGTCACGGTCACCGGTCCGGGCGGCATCGCCACCGGCGTGTTCTTCATCTACAGCTGACGCCGCCGCCCGCATGTGTCCGAGCCTGAGGCGGTAGTACTGCGCAGGTGGCGGCATCCGAAGGCCGGAGGGGTCGACCCTGATGCACGGGTCGGCCCCTCCGGTCATGGTGACGTCGACTCCGGGTCGTCGAACGACTCGAGCGCCGTCGCCCCCGGCACCGGCACGGCGACCGCTGCGGCAGGCGAAGATCGGCAGGCGAACTAGCCGACACCCAGCTCTCGTCCACCCACCCCGGACGCGAATTCCCGCCAGCGCCAAGGTCCGCCCGCGTCGCGAGCCAGAGGTGGGGTGTCTTCCCCTGCGCCGGCGCGCAAACCGGAGAGCAAATGCCGGATGGCGTCGACCGCGGTGAACCGCGGCGTCCAGCCGAGTTCGGCCCGCGCGCGGCCGGTGTCCAGGATCGGCAGACGCATCACCGCGTCGAACAGGTCCGGGGCCGCGGGCAGGGTCCGCGCGTGCCACCCCATGGCGAGTGCGGCGCGGACGAGTCCGGGCGGCACGGACACCACCCGGGCGCCGAACAACTCGGCCAGCCGGAAGCGGTCGATCACCGGTTCCGCGGCCAGATTGAACGGCCCACGGGCGTCGGTGGCGATGGCCAGGGCATAGGCGCGACCGGCGTCGTCGCTGTGTACCGCCTGGAATCGCAGGCCACGCGGAAGCGGCAGGATCGGCGGGAGCCCGGGCCGGATCAGACGATTCGGCAGCAGCGGCCCGGCGAACAGTCGCCGCTGCTGGCTGGCGGTCTCCCGGCGGAAGATGAACCCTGGGCGCATCCGGACCACGCGGCGGTCCGGATTCTCGGCCTCGAACCGATCCAGCAGCCGTTCGACATAGGCCTTCTCACGGGTGTACGCGGCGGGCGGCCAGCCATCGGTCGGCCAGCTCTCCGGCACCGGCTCGTCGTCGTGGCACGGGGAGTAGGCGCCGACCGACGAGGCGTAGATGAAAGCCGGGACCTGCGCCGCGGCCACGGCACGCAGCACGCGCTCGGTGCCGCCGACATTCGCGCGCCAAGTGACCATGGGCTGGTGAGTGGGCTGGAACAGCCATGCCAAGTGCACCACCGCGTCGGCGCCGTGGAAGTGGGATTCCAGGTCGTCGGTTCGCATGTCCGCCCGCACCCATTCGACGCCATCCCAAGACTTGCTCGGGACGCGTCGCGCGATTCCCACGATCGAACCGACCCCCGCTTCGGCCGACAGGGTCTCCAGCAAGCTCGTCCCCACGTTTCCGGTGGCACCGACCACGACTACGCGCATATCTGCTCCTCGGCTCGGCGGCGAGATTCGACAGCGATGTACCCGGCTTCCGGACGACGACACCCGGACATCCGTTCCAGCTGGATAAAGATGGAAACAGGCGGGGAGGGCGGCCGCGTGGCCACCCTCCCCGCCTGTCGTCGGGAAGAGCTCAGATATCGGATTCGGCGAGGCGCCGGGACAGCAGCTCTTTACCCATCCGACCGCCCTTACGGCTGTCGGCCTGCGCCTTGCGGAAGAATTCCACCAGCTCGCTGTCTCCGTCGCGTTCCGCGTCCCGGATGAACGTATCCAGACGCAGAGCATTCTCCAGGGACGCTTCGACGAACCAGATCAGGTTGTAATCCTTGTCCCTGGTGCCGGTAACGGTGCCCGTTTCCCGCTGCTCGGCCATCTCCACTCCTCTCGCCTCTTCGTCGTCGAGCGGCGCGCCTGCTCAGTCCCGTCCGAGCGCGTGCGCCAGCTCCTTCTTCGTCATCTTCGAGCGGCCTTCGACATTGCGTTTCTTGGCCTCGTTGTACAGCTGGTCGCGCGTCGGCCCTTGTGCGCCGCTGTGCGAACGCTGTCCGCCGCGCTGTTGCGGCGACTTGTCGTTGGTCGACGTCTTGCTCGCGGTCTTGGACTGCCCGGACTGGGCGCGGTTCTTGTTGACCGTGCGAGCGGCGATCTCCTTCGCGCGATCGGTGCTCGCGCCGCGGGTTTTCGCGGAGTCCTTGATGTGCTCGTATTGGCGTTCCTGCTTGTCCGACCAAGCCTTCGGCATGTGATCACCTCCTGTGACGGCGGTTTACCCAGCAGATCGCCGCGCAATCCGGCTCGGGTCGGCCGCTTGCTGCCTCCGCTGCCCGAGCGCTCGACGTCTGCCGTGGTCGTAGCGACCGGCAGTCATCGAGCGGGGACGATTCGTCAGCAGTTGGAGGGCGCGGGCTCTCCGCGAACCCGGCCTTCGAGCCATGCCGCCACCGCAGGAGCGCCCACGGCCGCCGCGGACAGATGGTCGATCGCGGGCACGTGCACCATCTGAACCGGTACCCCGGCCCCGCACCACCGTCGGGCGGTGTTGTCGATGGCACTGATCGGAATCAGCGGGTCTGTCGGCGAATGCCATTCGAAGATCGGAGTTTCCGGAGCGCTGCCGTAGAGCTCGACGCTGTTCTCCTCCACCACCGACCAGGCCTGGGGCATGTCGAAGACCGAGGTGCTGTCGGTCATCTCGCGCGCGCTGCCGCCGGCGCCGATGGCAAGGATTTCGTTAGTGCAGCTGTTGGCCATGGCGTCACGGAGCGCGCGGCCGCGCCCGTTGAGATTCGAGCTGATCACCACGCGATCCGGGTACTCCCGCTCCAGGCCGATCGCCGCCGCCATGGCCAGACCGAAGGCCGGGTGCGGATTCAAACCCAGCCCCTCCGCCATCGCCACCAGGTTCATCGGAGCGCCGCCGAAGGCCGCGCCTGCCAGCCGCACGTCAGGTGCGTAGGACGGTTGGAGCGCTGCCGCCCAGGCCGTGGCGAGACCGCCGCCGGAGTAGCCGGCCAGCGCCACTGGGCTCTGCTGAACGGCGAGTTCGGGCAGTTGTCTCGCCGCCCGGATACCGTCCAGCGTGATCTGGCCGCCCAAACGTCCGGCTCCGAGTGCGAACTGCGGTCCGAGATGGTCCGGCAGCGCCAGGCTCCAGCCCTGTTGGACCATCACGTTCAGCATCGGCGTCGCCATCGTCAAATTGAAATCGTTCTCGTAGAGCAGGTGCGATACCGCGCAGCCGGTACCGAGCGAATTGATGAAGTGCTGATACGACAACAGTGGCATGCCGGGCCGCTGGAAGGCGGGGGTGATGATCGTGGTGGTGGCCGCGATCGGCGCGCCGTGCGAGTTGGTGGAACGGAACTCGACCAGCCGGACGGCGGCGCCCGGGAAGGAAGCCAGCGGCGGCAAGGGCCGCACCGCGAGCACGTCACCTGGTCGGTGCGCCGCCAGATCGGCTGGGGCGGCGTAGAACGGATCCGGATCGGGCAGCGGATATATCGGCTCCGCGGTTGCCGTCGTCGACAGCAGCAGGCTGAGTGCCATGCCGCCGACCGCGCCGAGGACACGGACCGAACCCATGCGCCCGCTGCCCAGGATACGAAGAAATGGACGAGTCACGACCGTTGACCTCCAAGGGTAGTTCGCCGCATTCGTCGATCAGCTGGCTGGGTTGATGTCCCTCAGCAAATTACCAGCGACACATGGGGTGAAACCGAAATCGGTCAGAAAGGCCGTTTTACGGGCGATAGAACTTCGAATTCTCCGGCTCTACTGCGGGTATCCTGGTCTCCAGCAATCCTTTGGCCATTCTGGTTCGTTGCGTCGATTCGAAGCCGATGACGCGGTGGCGCATCGCCGGGATCGGGTCCGCGATATGTGGGGTCGCCACCGGCCACGCCCGCCTGGGCGACGGCCGTTCGGCTGCGGCGCGTCCTGCGCGCGGTCGGGCGGCCCGGCAATCGCCCGGGGGTTGCGACGAGGGGCGAGCACGGCTTGGCTGGATCACATACACAGTGACGAGGTGCAGGACGAAGGAAGGAGCGGTCATGTCCAAGGCAGCAACCGAGAAGGTCCGCGCATCCGGCTCCGAGGCGCGGGAGACGGCACCGCCGGTGCCCGGCACCGAGACCGAATCGAAGGCCGAATCGAAGACCGGGTCGCACCCCGCGACCACCGCCCGCGCCGGGTTGCGCGTGCCGGTTCCCACGATCGGCATGCGGATGGCCCGCATTCCGCTTCCGCCCGGGCCGCGCACCGTCGCGACCGGAGTTTCGTCGGCGACCACGGCGGTGCGCAATCGGGTACCGGATCGGGAGTCGTTGCTCTATTTCGGCGGGCTCGGGGCGGCGGCGGTCACCGGGCTGGTGTCGTGGCCGGTCGCCGGGGCGATCGGCGTCGGCGTCTGGGTGGCCGAGCATGCTCGTCGTGCTCCGGAGACCGTGCGGAGTGGGAGCGAAGGGTGATCTGATGTCGGCATCGCTCGCCGCTCCCCGGCTTCGACGTGCCGCCCGAGTGCGGCGGTTTGCGCGGTCCGGGCGCCGGGTTGTGTAATCCGGTGCACGTCACGTCGTCGTGTGGCCGATTTCGATGGCCGAATCCGGTTCCGCCACAGGACGCCCCGCTCTGCGTGACGAACGGAGCCGTCCGGCGCTACGGGCGCAAGAATGTCGTTCACCACCAGCGCCGGCGCTGCAAGGACAGGAGTTCGCGAGGGCTACCAGTCGACCACGCCTAGCTCGTGGAGCTTGCGGAAGACCAGCATCGAACCGGGTGCCACGTGATCCATCGCGGCGTACTCGCTCACGGTGAAGTAGCGCAGTTCGGCGATCTCGCTGGTCGGGCGCGGGTCGCCGTCGAGTTCCGCGGTGAAGCAGGTCATGTGCAGGCGGGTGCCGGGGGAGTGGCCGTACGCCTCGGCGTGGAACACCCCGAGTTCGTCGCAGGAGACGACGCCGACACCGAGTTCCTCGCGCACTTCGCGGTGCAGTGCC
The DNA here is from genome assembly GCF_001612765.1 of Nocardia arthritidis NBRC 100137. Classification (GTDB taxonomy): domain Bacteria; phylum Actinomycetota; class Actinomycetes; order Mycobacteriales; family Mycobacteriaceae; genus Nocardia; species Nocardia arthritidis. Next base: position 3,609 of record NZ_BDBB01000009.1, on the reverse strand, counting down.
GCCTCGGGTGTTTCGCCGGGGTCGATCTTGCCGCCGGCCATGTAGAAGACGTCTTTGCCTGCCGAGCGCGCCTGCAGTAGGCGGCGATCCCGGATATGGGCCAGCGCGGACGTGCGAATCACCGGCCCACTGTACTGAGCGGCCCGGACGGGACGCCAACCGGATTTCGCGCGGATCGGCCGGCTCAGCGCTCGAGGACGGCGCGGTGCAGCAGTTCGCCGATGCGCCGGTGGATCAGCGCGGTATCGTCCCCGTCGGCGACGAACTCCAGGAACAGCGCCGCACCCGCCGCCAGTGCGATGACAGCCCTGGCGTCGAGTTCGGCCTGCCCGCGGGGTTCGGTGGCCTCCGGCCGGACAGTCCCGCCACGGCGTCCGGCCGTGTCGCCCGCAGCGAAGAGTTGGGCCGCCGGTGTGCTGAACCCGGCCCACAGCCGGTGGCGCAAGTGCGGGTCGTGATCCAGCGCGGTCAACAGCCCCGGGACGGCGGCGCGAACATCGCCGCGCGCGAACAATTCCCGGCTGCCGCGCAGCACCCACTCGATCCACCCGCTCTGGTCGGTGCCCTCGAACGGGCCCAGGTCGGGTGTCTCACCCAGAACGGCGTGCAGCACCAACTCCGCCTTCGATTGCCAGCGGCGACCGATGGACGCCCGGCCGACTCCGGCGCGTGCCGCCACCGCCCGGACGCTCAACTCGTCCCATCCGACTTCGGCCAACATCTCCCGGACGGTCGCCAGCACACGCTGCTCGACCGACTCGTCCCGAGGCCGGCCGACGCTCCGAGGCTCCGACCGCGGGTCCTGTGCCGTTTCGCCCATGCCGCTTCCCGCCTTCTATTACGATGCCACTGGCATCGAATTTATGCCGATGCTTCGGGCAATTGTCGCGGCGCGCCGAAGGCGCCCCGTGGCCGACCCGGACAGGTGAGCTCAGGTGACGAAGGAATGAGATGGGCGGACGAAACGGTCGACCGTGGACGGCGGCGCGGGGAACGGAAACGCGGGAGCGGTCGACCGGAAACGACAAGGGGTAGCCGGGATGCGAATCGCGGTCACCGGCGGCACCGGCTACCTGGGTGCGCACACAGTTTCCGCACTGCTGCGCGCGGGGCACAGCGTCGTCCTGCTGGTCCATCCGAGCGAATCGGTCCCGGCGGCGGTCGGCATGTTCGATGCCGGGCCCGAAGCGCTGTCGGTGCTGCCGGGCGACATCCGGGATCCGAAGGTGGTTGAGGCGTTGCTCGACGGATGCGACGCCGTCCTGCACGCGGCGGGCGTGGTCGGCACCGACAACCGGCGCGAGCAGTTGATGTGGGAGGTCAACGCCGACGCGACGGCCACCGTGCTGGCCCGCGCGACAGCGCTCGGACTTGACCCGATCGTGCACGTCGCCAGCTACAGCGCGCTTTTCCCCAGCCCCGATCCGGTCATCACGCCCGACAGCCCGACCGCGCCCGGCCGCAGCGCCTACGGCCGCACCAAGTCGGCCGCCGATCGGATCGCCCGGGCGTTGCAGGCCGCGGGTGCGCCGATCGTGATCACCTACCCCTCCAGCGTCGTCGGCCCTGGTCTCGGCGCACAGGCCGGGATCACCTCCGACGGCTGGGGCGCGATTCTGCGGGCCCGGATCGCGCCGCGGATTCGCGGCGGGATGCAGATGATCGACGTCCGGGACGTGGCCGCCGTGCACGCCGCCGTCATGCGTCCCGGTCTCGGACCGCGGCGCTATCTGTGCGGCGGTCACCTGGTGGCGTTCGACGAGATCGTGGACATCCTGGAAAGCGCTGCCGGGCAGCGGATCCGGCGGGTCCCGGTGCCGAAGGCCGCGCTGCTGGGAATCGGGCGGCTCACCGACGCCGCCGCCCTATTCCTGCCGATCAGCGCCGGGCTCAGCTACGAGGCCGCGTGGTTGCTGACCACTGCCACGCCGACCGACGATTCCCGGACCCTGGCCGAGCTCGATGTGCGATGGCGGCCCATCCGGGACGCCATCGTCGAATCCGTGCGGCGCGAGAACGGTTCGCGCACGTGAGCGAACGCGAGCCGGTCAGATCAGCTCGCGGGATACGGCGGCGACGAGACCGCCGTCGATGATCAGATCCTGGCCGTTGACGTAGGACGCCTCGGCGGACGCGAGGAATGCCACGGCGTCGGCCACATCGTCGGCGGTACCCAACCGGCGGCTCGCCACTTCGGCCAGCACGGCGGTGTGCGCGTCGGGGCTGACGTTGTCGTGGAACATCGGAGTCTCGATGTACCCGGGGCTCACGGAATTGACCCGGATTCCTGTGGGTCCCAGCTCCGCCGCGAGGGTATGGGCCAGGTTGTGCACGGCCGCCTTGGTCGCCGCGTACAGCGAGGCCCCGGGCAGGCCGCGATGCAGCGTCCACGACGCGTTGATGACGACCGCGGCGTGCGCGGACAGCAGCGGCAGGGCTTTCTGGATGGTGAAGAACACGCCTTTGAAGTTCGTGTCCACGACGCGGTCGAACTCGTCCTCGGTGATCTCGGCGTTCGGCTGGAAGGACGCGACCCCCGCGTTGGCGAACACGACATCGAGGCGGCCGTGCCGGTCGCGGATGGCGGCGGTGAGCGTGTCGAGGTCGGCGAGACGCGCGGCGTCGGCTCGGATCGCGAACACGCGGTCGCCGCCGTGCAATGCGTCTGCCGCGGCGTCCAATCGCGTCCGGTCCCGGCCGGTGATGACCACCTGCGCGCCTTCGGTGAGCAGCCGTCGTGCGGTGGCCAGCCCCATGCCGCTCGAGCCGCCGGTGATGAGCGCGACCTTGCCGTCGAATCGGGAGATGTTGTGCGTCATGGGAATCAGCGTGCCGAAGCATCCCGGGACCGAACAGTGTCCAGTTGACCTAGGTGTGGCACCACCAGGTTGCGGTCACGCCGGGGCGAGTTGGATGCGCATCAGCCCGTCGACCCGTCGGGCGGTGCCGGGTTGTGGGTTGTAGAGCACCAGGAACCAGTCCGGATGGTCGGCCACCGCGAGGGTAGTCGTGTCGAACAGCAGTTCACCGGCTTCGGGATGGCGCACCGCCTTCACCGCTTGGACGGCGGCGCCCACGTCGTGGCGGGCCCACAGCCGGGCGAACTCGGGACTCGCGGCGGCGAGTTCGCCGACCACCCTGGTGAACTCGGGATCGTCGGGGGCGTGCGCGGCGTCGGCGCGGAAAGCGGCCACGACCGCGGGCGCGATCGCGGTCCATGCCACGTGCATGGCGCGGTACCTGGCGTTGGTGAAAAAGCTGATCAGGCAGTTCTGGTCGGCGTCGCTGAATCCGAAGACAATTCGTGCCGCGTCGTTGACCGCGAGCAGATTCCAGTAGCGGTCACGCAGCACCGCCGGGCGCGATCCCCACGCGTCGAGCAACCGGTGCAGCTCGGGGGTGACCTCGGTGTCGCGGGCCGGGCCCGGCGGCGGCGGATTGAGACCGGCGAGCAGATACAGGTGTGACCGTTCCGGTCCGGAAAGGCGCAGTGCCGCGCCGACCGCGTCGAGGACCTCCGCCGACACGGTGATATCGCGTCCCTGCTCCAGCCACGTGTACCAGGACACGCCCACTCCCGCGAGCATCGCGACTTCCTCTCGTCGCAGG
>NZ_BDBB01000008.1 GCF_001612765.1 Nocardia arthritidis NBRC 100137 | reverse complement strand
TCGCTCCGCTCTCGGCCTGTCCGCGCGACCGGCGGCGCCGGGCCTGGTTCCCGTCCGCGACGGCGAACCACCGCACGCGGCGACATCGGTTTCCGGTTCGCGCGAAACCGCGGCCGACTTCCCGGCACCAGCGCCCGGTGGTCGAGACGAGTCAGGGCTTCCCGTGCGGCGGCGGGGGGCCGATGGGGGCCCGACGATGGGACCTTCGGCCGTGGTGAACGCACACGACGGTAGGCGAGTCTGACAACACAGGCGATGTGCCAAAAGTACGACCGATCGGAGCCGTTATGGGTGACTACGTAGCCGACCTCGGTGACCTGCGGCTGGCGGACGCAGATCGCGCAGGCGGCAAGGGCGCGAATCTCGGTGAGCTGGTGGCGGCGCACCTGCCGGTGCCACCCGGGTACGTGATCCTCAAATCGTGCTACGAGGAGGTGATCATCCACGGTCCGCATGGCGCGGAACTCGACACCTTGCATACCGAGGCGCTGCAGGCGGCGGCGGAGGGCGCCCGCTCGGACGCCGCGCGGCTGGACGAGCTGTGCACCCGGATGCGCAAGCTCGTCCACCAGACGCCGATGGCGGCAGGTGTGCACGACGCCGTGCTGGCGGCCTACCACCGACTGGGCGATTCGGTCCCGGTCGCGGTGCGCTCCTCCGCCGTCGGCGAGGACAGTGCCACCGCCTCCTTCGCCGGAATGAACCTGTCACGGACCAATATGCGCGGCGACGACCGGCTCATGGACGCCGTCGTCGACTGCTGGGCTTCGCTGTTCACCCCCCGGGTGCTCACCTACCGCGCCCGCCGCGACATGCACGAACGTCCGGATATCGCGGTGGTGGTGCAGCGCATGGTCACCGCCCGCAGGTCGGGTGTGGCTTTCACCGCCGATCCGGCGACCGGCAGACGGGATCGCGTGGTGATCGAGGCAGCGCGCGGCCAAGGGGAGGTCGTGGTCTCCGGAGCCACCGAGCCGGACACCTACATGCTCGACGCCAAGGGCCCCACACTGATCGCCGCACGCGCGGGCCGTCAGGGATTCGCCATAGTGGCCGGCCCCGACGGCGACCAACGGATCCAGCTCAGCGACGAAGAGGCAGCCGCCCAGGTGCTCAGCGAGGACGAGGCGGTGTCGGTAGCCCGGACGGCCCTGCAGGTACAGCAGCTGCACGGCGGCCTGCCGCAAGACGTCGAATGGGCATTCGACGACGAGCGGTTGTGGCTGGTACAGGCCCGGCCCATCACCACGCTGGCCGACCGGACCGATACGAAACCTTCGGTGCGCGCGCCCGCCCCGACCCAGGTACTGCTGCGGGGTCTCGCGGCCGCACCGGGCCGCGCCAGCGGCGCGGTGCGCATCCTGCGCTCACCGTCGGAGGGCTCGGCGCTGCGGGTCGGCGAGGTGCTCGTCGCGGCCATGACCAATCCGGACTGGTTGCCCACCATCTCGCGAGCGTCGGCCCTGGTCACCGACAGTGGGGGGATGACGTGTCACGCCGCCATCGTCGCGCGCGAACTCGGTGTGCCGTGCGTGGTCGGCACTCGCACGGCGACCACCACGCTCACCGAGGGCGCCACCGTCACCGTCGATGGCTCCACAGGCCAGATCCTCGCGGGGCGCTCGGAACCGGTACAGGCCGTTTCCCGGCCTGCGGCGCCGGCCGCCGCCGCGGAGTCGACCGCGACGCGCATATACGTCAATCTCGCACTACCGGAGGTCGCCGAACGTCTCGCGGCCACCGACGTCGACGGTGTCGGATTACTGCGGGCGGAAACGCTGATCACGCAGGCGCTCGACGGACGCCATCCGCGGGATCTGATCGCCCGCGGCGAGCAGGACACCTTCGTCGAACGTCTGTCGCAGTCCCTGCATCGAATCGCGACCGCGTTCGCCCCACGGCCTGTCGTCTATCGCGCGACCGATCTGCGGAGCAACGAATTTCGTGATCTCGTCGGCGGAGAACGCTACGAACCGGACGAACGCAATCCGATGATCGGATACCGCGGCTGCTACCGCTACATCCGCGAACCCGAGGTGTTCGCGCTCGAACTCACCGCTCTGGCTTCCGTACGCGAGAGAACACCGAATCTGCACTTGATGATCCCGTTCGTGCGCACCCGGTGGGAGCTGGAGGCATGCCTGGAGCTGGTCGACCACAGCCCGCTGGGCAGCCAGCGTGGACTGCACCGCTGGGTGATGGCCGAGGTGCCCTCCGTGGTGCACTGGCTGCCCGAATACGTGGGCCTCGGCATCGACGGCGTATCGATCGGCAGCAACGATCTCACCCAGCTGATGCTCGGCGTCGACCGCGACTCCACTACCTGTGCCGACCTGTTCGACGAATCCGACCCCGCAGTGCTGGACGCGATCGGGAAGATCATCGGGACCGCCCGGCGCCTGAGCATCACGTCCTCACTGTGCGGGCAGGCGCCTTCGACGCGTCCCGAATTCGCCGAATATCTGGTTCGGATGGGCATCACGTCGATCTCGGTGACACCGGACGCCGTGCCTGCCGCCCGTCGCGCGATTGCCGCGGCCGAGCGGCGAGTTCTGCTCGAGCAGGCGCTCCGGTCGCGAAACGAAGGCCGCTGAGACAAGCCGGCCGGTGGCTATGTCGGCGCCATGCGCGGACGGGCGACCGGCCGAGGACTCCGTTCCGAGCGCCAGGTGTCCCGTCGGGCCCCCGTCTCACGTCTGGCGCACCACAATGATCGGGCAATCCACCGCATGCAGCAGCGCCGCACTGGTGGAACCGAGCAACATGCCGGTGAACCCTCCGCGACCGTGACTACCCACCACGAGCAGTTGGGCTTCGTCCGATGAATCGACCAGGGAGCGCACCGGCCGGTCGCGCACCAGCACACGTCGCACCCGGACATCCGGGTAGCGTTCGCCGAAACCGGCGAGATTCTCCGCGAGCAACGCGTCCTCTCGCTCCCGCACCGCGTCCCAGCCGGGCATGAGGTCGATCCCGCTCGCATCGCTCCACGCATGCAACGCGATCACACCGACTTCACGGCGCGAGGCCTCCTCGAAGGCGAGTTCGATGGCGGGCACGCTGTTGTCGGTGCCGTCCACCCCCACCAGGACCGGTTTCCCCGAGGAGAAAGCGTCGGTTGCCGACGTCGAGCGCACGACCGCGACCGGACAGTGCGCGTGCCGGGTCATCGCCGTGCTCACCGAGCCGAGCAACTCACGCCGGAACGCTCCGAGCCCGCGACTGCCGACCACCAGCGTTCGCGCGCGCTGGGACCTTTCCAAAAGGTCGGGGATGACCGGCTCGTCCGTCAACTCGGTGCTGATCGCCAAAGCCTCGCCTGTCGCGGTCGTCCTGGCCACGCGGGCGGCCTCGGTGAGCACCCGTTCCCCGTCCTTGCGCAGCCACTCCACATCGGCTTCGGTCAGCATCGCGCCGACGTCGTACCCGGGCCGGACCGCGACGGAGGTGACGATATGCAGGCGGCAACGGTGCAACGCGGCGTCAGCCGCCGCCCACGCCGCCGCATGGTACGAAGTGGCCGAACCGTCCACCGCGACCACGATCGGCCGATCGGCCGGACCGTCGTCCGGGGTCGAGTTGTCCGTCATCGTGTTCTCCTCGGTCCGAGGTCGGTCATCTCATGTCCATGCCGACGATCCGCCCAGTCGGCGCCACTCGGCTGCCGAACGAGCGCTACGAGACCGGCCGGATAACCAGCCGATCGGTAGCACCTGCGCCTCCCGCCGACCGAGATGAGCATCCGGGGTTTGCCGTTCCACAGCCGGGATCGCCACCCGCGAACCGCCTGCGACGGACACCGCGGCACCTGACGCGCCCCTGACGGGCACGCTCTGTCACGGCTCCGACGGATCCAGCGGCTGCACCACTTCGTCGAGCGCGCGGCGGGGAGTGGGCGGGACCGGATCGGCGCTCGTAATCGCCCAGCCGATCCGAATGATGATCTGCGGATATCCGGTGTCGTCCAAGACGTGGGCGCGAATGCGCTTCCTGGTGTCGGCCAACTCCATCGGCTCGGTCAGCGGACACGTCGCCAATCCGAGGGTCGTGGCGGTCAACAGCACCGCACTCGCGGCCTCACCGGCACGCAACTGGGACAACCGGTCGTCACTGCTGGTGCTCAGCAGCATCATCCGGTCGGCCGCATCGATATCGCGCACCACAGCCTGCGGCAACCCCGGATTCGAGAACGGCCGCACCGTCGGATCGGCGTCGGTCAGCACCGCGTTGCGCGCGGGCACCCCTTGCGCTGCCGCGTGCCTGCCACTCCACTGCGCGAGTTCGGCACCGTAGGAGACGTCACGGGCATGTTGCCATGCCGCCTGTTCGAACGCTTGCAACAACTGCGTCCGCGCCGGTTCGGCATCGATATCGCGCACGAGCACTCCGGTCGCCGCCCCGGCTGCGATGAGGGCCTCGACATGCGCGGGCGGCACCTCCCAGGAACTGAAGCGGCGGCGATCTGTGCTGCGCCTGCTGATCGCGCGGGCCAACTCCACGTCCTGGGGTGTGCATGTGGTGGGACGGAACTCGACGGCTGCGAGGTGCTCGGGTGTGGCCGGGTTCGGCAGCCGATGGATCACCGTCTCCCACCCCTCCGCACGCGCCGCGACGCGCAGATGATGCAACGCCGCGCCACAACTCAGCAGCAGATCGCGTCCATCGGGGTCGGTGTGCGGCAGCCTTCGGCTCTCGTCGGCGAACAGGTGCACAGTCTCGTGGCCGAGCCGCCAAAGCCACGGCTGCGTGTTGTGGACCGACGGCGCCCGGGATGCCAGCGCCAACGCGGATCGAAGCGTTTCGTGATCGGGATGTGTTTTCGGCATCGTCGGCCTCTCATCGAGATTCGTCCGGCAGGCCCAACACCTGACCGGCAGTAGCGCCACCGTCGAGCACGAACTCCGAGCCGGTCGAGTAGGTGGCCTCGGTGACCAGGAACCGCACCATCGCAGCAACCTCCTCCGGCTGACCGAAGCGGGCCAGCGGCTGACTCGCGGTGACGGATTCGTCCATCGCCTCGGTCATCGGGGTGCGGATCGGGCCGGGATGAATAGAACACACACGAACGTTCGCGCGTCCCAGTTCCAGGGCGGCGGCCTTGGTCAGACCTCGCAAACCCCATTTGCTCGCGACATAGCCACCGATACCCGCGTATCCGATCAGCCCGGCAGTGGAGGAGATGTTGACGATGACCCCGCCGCCCGCAGCCCGCAACCGGGGCGCGGCCAGATGCATGCCCAGCCAGGCGCCGTAGAGGTTGACATCGACCACATGCCGGAACATCGCGGGAGATTCGGACTCCACATCACCGAAATCGACGATTCCCGCATTGTTGATCAACACCGCCAGCGGACCGAACTCTGCCTCGGCGTCATCCAGGACCGCACGCCAGCCCACCTCGTCGGTCACGTCGAGTCGGCGGAAGATCGCGCCCGAGCCGAGCGATTCGGCCAACGCGGAGCCCTCCCCTTCGAGCAGATCGCCGATGACGACCGAGATGTGCTCTTTCGCCAAGGCGGCCACGATGGCGGCGCCGATACCGCGCGCACCACCGGTGACGAGCGCGCTTCTGCCAATGAATTCGGCCATGGCAATCCCTTTCAGCCGGCTGTGCCGCTTTCCTCGTCGATTCAGCATGGCGCGAAGCGACTGCGGACGTGACGGCCGAAGGTCACCGATAACCGGGTCATCCGGCCACGATCGGCCGGCCTTACCGAGACGACACCTCTGCCGACAGAGCCGACGAACCCGGGCGTGCACCGACGAGCAGGCCATGCGCGACGCCATCCTCGCCGTGCCGGGCGCTCGCTGCTCGACAACCGCGAGCCGGCCCCCAGTGCGACCCCCCGATGCGCGCCGACCTCGAGCAAGACAGTCCCGTGGCCGGCTCACCGAGAACTATGTCCCCCGGCAGCTGGCCGAGTTCGTTCCAACCGACGCGCGCAGGCAGCCGTCTACGCGTCGAGACTCCGGTCGCAGCGGTCGGGCCCCGACAACGGCCTCTGACCGGCATCGAACCGCGTCATCTGTCGAACACCGAGCCACTGCCCGCCTCGACCCATCGGTCGCAGTCTCGAGTCGGTATCCGAAGCGTCGGACGTCCACCCCGCCCCGGCAAGTGAACTAGTGTTGCATTGTGGTCGTCTGCCAAGGACAGATCGAAGGCCGGGAGCAGTCGAGATGACCGAGTACGTGTCGGCCGACTCCTACTCGGTGCGCGATACCCTCTCGCAACTGCGGCTGCGCGAACTGCTCGGCGAGGTCAAGGATCGCGTCGAGCAGATGATCGACGCCCGCGACCGGATGGACGGTCTGATCGAGGCCATGCTCACCGTCACCTCCGGCCTGGACTTGGACCGCACCCTGCGCACCATCGTGCACACCGCGATCTCCCTGGTCGACGCCCGCTACGGCGCGCTCGGCGTCCGTGGTCACGACCAGCAACTCATCCAGTTCATCTACGAGGGCATCGACGAACCGACCCGCGAACGCATCGGTGACCTCCCCCAAGGCCACGGCGTGCTCGGACTGCTGTTCAGCCAGCCCAAACCCATCCGGCTGGACAACCTCGCCGACCACCCCTGCTCGGTCGGCTTCCCCGCCCACCATCCACCGATGCGAGCCTTCCTCGGTGTGCCCGTCCGTATCCGCGACGAAGTATTCGGCAACCTGTACCTCACCGAGAAAACCGGCGGCCAGCCGTTCACCGAGGACGACGAGGTCATCGTGCGAGCCCTGGCCGCCGCGGCGGGCATCGCGATCGACAACGCCCACCTCTATGAATCCGCCCGCACCCGGCAAGCCTGGATCGAAGCCACCCGTGACATCACCACCGAATTCCTCGCGGGCACCGCCCCCGATCGAGTCCTGACCCACCTGGTGGAGGCCACCTGCCGGCTCACCGGCTCGCAACGGACCTTTCTGGCGGTCGTCCCGGACCCCGAGAGCACGCCCGATGAGATCACCGAACTGCTCATCACCCACGCCGCAGGCGCCCAAGACAGCCTGCGACCCGTCAAGCTGCCCTCGCGCGACACCAGCATCACCACAGCGCTCCGGTCGCACGCCCCCCAACGGCTCGGCGACGCCCGCCGCACCGATCTCGGCGAGATCTTCACCGACTCGGGCCCCGCCCTGGTCTTGCCGATGCAGACATCCGACTCCACCGTCGGCGTCCTGATCGCACTACGCGCAGTCGAATCGGCACCCTACGACGACGGGATCTTGGAACTGACGGTCGCGTTCGCCAACCAAGCTGCCCTGGCGATGCAGCTGGCCGACGCACAACGGCGCATGCGGGAACTGGACATCCTGTCCGACCGCGACCGCATCGCCCGCGACCTGCACGACCACGTCATCCAGCGACTGTTCGCCGTCGGGCTCAGCCTGCAAGGCGTCGTCCCCCGCACCCGCGTCCCCGAAGTGCGCGAACGCGTCACCGACGCTATCAACGACCTGCAAGATGTCGTCCAGGAAATCCGCACCTCGATCTTCGATCTGCACGGCGGCAACGGCCACAGCACGCAAGTACGCCAACGGCTCGAGGAAGCCATCCGCCAGCAAACCGCCCCCAGCGACATCCGCACCTCCGTACGCATCAGCGGACCGCTCTCGGTGATCGATCCGGAGCTGGCCGATCACGCCGAAGCCGTTGTCCGCGAAGGCGTCAGCAACGCTGTGCGGCATTCCGGCGCGGATTCGGTCGCGATCGAGATCACGGTGGCCGACGACCTGACCGTCGTCATCGAGGACGACGGATGCGGAATCCCGCCGGACGTCACTTCGAGTGGCCTGCGAAATCTGGCCCAGCGGGCTGAACAAGCCGCCGGAACCTGCACCGTCACAGCTGGCAACGGCCCGGAAGGAAGAGTGGGCACCCGGCTGTGCTGGCAGGTGCCGCTGCGCTGAAATCCGGCGGCGAGGGGCAGGCCCCGACTTCGACGACTTCGCTACAGAGATCGACGGACGTGCCGCGGGTGAGCGACCCCCGACCACACCTGAAATTGTCCGAACCGCTTCGGTACGCGAGAACCCTGAGGGGCCCGATCGGTACTATCGCAGTTTCGGCAGACCTGACGGGTAGGGGGTGCTCATGGTCACGACAGTGCGTCAAATCGTGTGGGACGTAGTCGGAAGCAAGGTTCCGGAAGAGCGGTGGCTACTGGAAAATCTGGATTCCCTGGACGATGAGCAGGTGAGTCGTTCGCTGCGTCGCGCCGCTGCGCGATGGCGGGGACCGCTACGTTTCGGGCTCCCCGACATCGCGCCGTTCGTGGTGCCGCTGGTCTGGATGGTGGTCGAACAGCTTTCCGACCATGCGACCGGGAAGGCGGTCGATGCGGCCACGAGCAGGATCGGTACTCGTGTGCGCGCCATGGTCGGCAGGCGGCGTGCGCCCGAGCCGACGGTGCCACCGGTGGATCCGGAGACGCTGCGGCACGTGCGGAGCCGGATCGTCGATGGCGCGGTCGCACGCGGATTCGACAGCGCCCGAGCCGAGGAGCTGGCCGAGGAGGTCGTCGCCCGGCTCCGGGCGATCGAACCGGACATCGGACAGTGACCAGCAACACCGACGGCTCTCGACGGCATCGCGGCTTTCTCTCCTGGGGCACCCGGCGCCGTTGCGTGCTGCTGCTGGCAGTGATCCCGACATGGTCGCTCATCCTGTCCACCCGGATGCTGCTCGCATTACGGGGTGAAGCCACATACCGACGCTGTCTGGACGCGGCCGGATTCGATCCGGCCGACCTTGGCGACGTGACTGTACTGCGACTTTCCATCGAATTCGGCCGCTATTCGCATTGCCTTCCGGAAACTGTTTCCCAGGCGGTGCGGCCGGCGCTTTGGTGGACCGCCGGGGTGCTGCTCGCAGCGTTGGTCATCTACTGGATCGGGCCGCTGTGGGCTCGACGTACGGTGCTGGGGACGATGCCCGCCCAGATGCGAGCCACCGTCGACAGCCTGATCGAGATCGCCGGACTCGCCTCGCGCCCACCGAAGTTCGTTGTCGCGATCTTCGACCCCACCAAGGATGCTGTCACCATTCGCCGCGCGGGCCGACCGATGATCTGCCTCGGCGCGGGTCTGGTCAAGGAGGAGTTGGGCAGGACTGGACGGCGCGGGCAGGAGCGCAAGCCCGATACCTTTCGGGCGGTGGTGCTGCATGAATTAGCCCACGTCCACAATCGGGACGTCCTGATCGGATACGGTGCGCGCGCCCTGTGGCTGACGTTCGTCATCGGTGTCGCCGTGCCCGCAGCGGCAGTGCATCTCTGGTTGTCCACCGGTCTGGTCGCGACGGCCTCCTACTCTCAGCACTGGCCGAACGGTGCCGTGAACCCGTGGCGCGAGTTGGTCTTTCTCGGATCGCTGATCGTGACGGGCCATCTGATCTACGCGGGGCTGCAACGCACTCGGGAACAAGTAGCCGATCACGACGCACGTGTATGGGGAGCCGACCCTGCGGCGTGGACGGTGCTGGAGCACGGCACCGGGGAGCCGGCGCAGATCCGTCGCGCCGACCGGTGGTCTCTCCCGCGCTGGACCGATGGAGGAACTCACCGTCCGATCGCTCTGGTCGCCGGGGTCCTGAACGGACTCGCCACCCGGCTGGCCGAGAGCTGGCAGACGCATCCGATGAGCGCCAGGAGGTGCCGGTGGCTGGCGGAATCCGGGTTCATCGACGACAATCACGGCAAGATCATGCCCAGCTTCCTCGCAATGGGAGCGTGCATGCTGACCGCGGCCGGGATGAATCGCGTCTGGCCCGGCATCGAAGGCGTCCCGCGCATCGTATTGATAATCTCGGTCGTGCTGACGCTCGCCGTACTGTTCTCACTGAGCGACGGCATTTCCAAGGGAAAGACCCATCAATGGAAACACTCCGCCGCCGGTGACCGTCACGATAGCCCCGATCTGCCGAACTTCGCCGATTCCGGTCCATTCGAGATGCCATGGTGGCACCACGACGACGACAACAGATGGTTTCCCTAGTCCCCGCTCTCCGGACGGGCGATCAACCGCCGCCGTCCTCGTCGATGGCTTCTTCGCATAAGACCAACGTTGCACCACACGGTGATCCAGGGAATCAGCCCGGTGCTCCCGGAACACGATCGCCTTCGACCCGGGCACCTCGAACGAGCCGCCGAACCCGCGATTTCGGCCCCGGCACTGACCTCCGGCTTCCAGCCCGATTCCGCCGCAAGGCCGGAATACAAGCCGGTCGGAGAGTTCGGCCACCGTCCGGGTGCCGCCCGACTGCTGCAGCTCCAGGAGTGTCAGCGCGCGGCCGGTTGGTCGGGGCATGGTGGCAGCCTGACGCGAATACAGGACCGATTCTGTCCACTATTTCTCCTAGCCTGCGACGAGCACGCCTCCAGCACAGCCAATGAGCTTCCCATGGACTTCGTCTCAATCCGCATCATCACCAGCGACGTCGCACGCCTCGTCGACTTCTACGAGCGAGCCACAGGGGCGCGGGCGACGTGGGCCGCGGATGGTTGATACCACAGCTGCGGACCGGCGATTCCGGCATTTCTCCCCGAGCACGCCTAGCCGCTCGATATGCTGGACCGGCACTCGGTCGTGTCAGGACGAGTTCGCTTCTCGGCTGTAATGTCAAGAGAGAAAGAGTGTTCAGGAACATGATCTCTGATTTTCTCGACCGCAAACTCAGCAAGCGCTTCCATGCCTACGACGTGAATGGGGACGGTGTCATCGAGCGCGGCGACTTCGCGCTCGCGGTGGAACGTATGGGACAGGCTTTCGGACGGGAACCCGATGACCCCGAGATGCAGCGGGTCGCGGAGTTGAATTTCGCTGTGTGGGATCGACTGGTCGCTCATTGCGACGCGAACAGCGACGGGAAGGTAAGCGAAGAAGAGTTCAAAGAAGCGTCTCTGTCGGGTTCGTTGGAGACGGTCGACTCGTTCGAAGAAGACTACCTTCCCCTGATCAACGCGGCTCTGGACATCGCGGACGCCGATCGTGACGGAAAGCTGACCGCGACCGAGTTCACTCTGTGGGCCGGTTCACTGCTGAATCATTCGCAGCCCGAGATCGATGAAATTCTCCGTCATTTCGATCGCGACGACGACGGACTGATCTCACGAGAGATCATCCTCGCCTCGATCCACGAATACTTCTTCAACGACTCGCCGGACTCGGCGGGAAGCTGGGTGGTCGATCCGTCTCCCGGCCAATAATTTCGAGGATTCCGGGGAAGTCGTTTCCGCTGTTTGGCGGCTTTTTCATCCCTGCGCTCCCGGCGGCCTCCGGGAGCGCAGGGATGATTCTGTATATTCGAAATCTCACTCGCATTACTCTGGCGCATACCTCATTCCACGAAAGGTCTCCGAATACAGCCATCACTGTCACCGCGGCTGTGTGTTATCGGTCGGCAGGCGCTTCCAGTACGGCATCGGCGTTGGAGTGGGGAACTTCCATCGTTTGAGAGGCCGGTGCGAGGGTAGTTCCGCTCCGCAGAAGTTCTCTGCCCAGTTGGTGTGCCAGAGCTGTGGAGTTCGGATGGTCGAACAACGCATCGGTTCCCAGGTGTAGGCCGGCGATTCGGTTGAGGCGGTTACGGAGTTCCACAGTGGTGAGCGAGTCGAAGCCGAGGTCTTGGAACTTTTCGTCGGGGGCGACCGTGTGGCCGGCGGGGTATCCCAGCACATCGGCTGCCTGAGTGAGAACCAATTCCAGCAAGAGACGGTGTTGTTCCGCCGCGCCGGCTCCTGCCAACCGCTGCGCCCAGGATGATGGGCTGTCGTGGTGTGCTCGCACGCCGACAGGGACGCCGCGGCGCGGAACGAGGTCGCGCAGCAGCAGTGGCTGCTCGAGATGGGATGAGCGCAGAGCCGCCAGATTCCACCGCATCGCGGCTGTCATCGCTCGTGCGCTGCCTCTGGCCGCGTCGAACAGCGTCAAGCCTTCGGTGGCCGACAGCGCCACCACCCCGCCACGGATGAGACGTTGCTGCCTGATGCGGTCCACCCCGCTACTGATCCGTGAAGGCGGTGCCCACAGGCCCCAGGCCACCGAGCAGGCGGGGAGTCCTTGTGCGCGCCGGTGGTAGGCCATGGCGTCCAGGAAAGTGTTGGCGGCGGCGTAGTTTGCTTGGCCCGCGTTGCCGAACAGGCCCGCGCCGGACGAGAACATGATGAATTCCGCCAGGTCCAAGTCGCGGGTGAGCTCGTGCAGGTGGATGGTGGCATCGAGCTTCGGCCGCAGTACCCGCTCCAACTTGTCGGTGTCGAGAGATTCGAGTGTCCCGTCATCCACCGCGCCCGCCGCGTGCACGACAGAACCCAGTGAGGGTATCGATGACAGTAGTGCGGCGACTTCTTCTCGATCCGAGACATCGCAGGAGACGATGCGGATTTCGGCGCCGACCGCGGCCAGTTCGGTGGCGAGATCAGGTGCGGTTTCGGTCGTCGTTCCGCTCCGGCCGGCCAGTACCAGTCGCCGCACGCCGTGTTCGGTCGCGAGGTGTCGGGCGAGGATCGTCCCGAGTGTGCCGGTGCCTCCGGTGATGAGCACGGTTCTCTCGGGATTCGGCTCGACCGGGACGGTCAGTACTACCTTGCCGGTGTGCCGGGCATGGCTGACGAATCGCAGTGCCTCACCTGCCTGCCGGATGTCCCAGGCGTGAATCGGCAGCGGGCGGATGGCTCCGTTCTCGACCAGAACGACCAGCTCAGCGAACTTTTCCTCGAGGCGAGCTGGTCCCAGGTCTCCTAGGTCGAAGGGTTGGTAGCTCACTCCGGGATGTTCGGCTGTGACGGTTCGAGGCTCACGGACGTCGGTCTTGCCCATCTCGATGAAGCGCCCGCCCTGGCGTAGCAGACGCAACGAGGCGTCTGTGAATTCCCGAGACAGGGCATTGAGCACCACGTCGACTCCACCCCCAGCGGTGGTGCGCTGGAAGTGTTCTTCGAACTCGAGCGTGCGCGAAGAGGCGATGTGCCGGTCGTCGATGCCCTGCTCGTACAGGGCTTCCCATTTGCCGGGGCTGGCCGTGGCATACGCCTCTGCCCCGATGTGCCGGGCCAGTTGCAGGGCGGCCATGCCCACCCCACCGGCGGCGGAATGGATGAGGACCGATTCCCCGCGCGTCAGGCCCGCCAGGTCCAGCAAGGCGTAGTGGGCCGTCAGGAAGGCGATAGGGAACCCGGCTGCCTGGGCGAATGACCAGCCGGCGGGGATCAGGACCAGGGCCCGGTGGTCGGCATCGACCGATGACGCGAAGCCTCCTGAGACCACGCCCATCACTCGATCGCCCTGGACGAACCCGGTGACCCCGGTACCCACCTCTGTCACCACCCCGGCTACCTCGCGCCCCATCGTGGCCTCGCCCGGGTAGATGTCCAAGGCGATCATCACATCGCGGAAGTTGATGCCTGCCGCTCGCACCGAGATCCGGACCTGGCCCGCCCGAAGCGGACCGTACGACCGTGATTCGAGGGTCCATCGGTCGAGATCGCCCGGCTCCGTGGGAGCGAGACGCCACGGTGAGCCGTCGACGGACGGCCGGAGCTCGTCGGGCACGGTGTCCGCACGTGCCAACCGAGGCACGTAGAGTGTGTTCGCCCGGAAAGCCGACTGCGGCTGTCCGGACGCGCGAGCCGCTGCCAGCGCTTGGGGTAGGTCGGCGCCCTTCTCCACGTCGAGCAGCAGGATCCGCTCGGGGTTCTCGGTCTGCGCGACCCGGACCAGTCCCCAGATAGGTGCACAGGCAAGGTTTTCCACGCGATCTCCTGAGATGGCGGACACTGCCTCTCGGGTCACTACGGCAAGTCGAGTTCCGGCGAAACGATCGTCTGCGAGCCAGGCCTGGAGCAGGTGCAGAATCTGGGCGCTCATGACGTGTGTTCGCCGGATCAGCGTGCTGTCCTCTTCCACACCGACGCACGGAACCAACACGACATCCGGTACGGGGGTCCCCCCGGCCACCGAGAGGACGAGCGCTGACCAGTCGGGCGCCGCCACGACCGAGTGTCCGTTCGCTTCGAGCGCCGCGGCCATAGGGAGTCGGTCGGGACCCAGTACGGCGTAGGCGCAGTCATCGGACCACGCCCATGCGTCCGGCTCGGGGGCGCGAACCCAGTCGAGCCGGAACAGGGCTTCGGCGGCGGATTGTTTGCCCACTCCGGTCGGCATCGCCGGCCGCAGAACGAGCGAGGCGACCTCGATGACCGGTCTGCCGGCCTCGTCTGTCACGGTGAGGGACAGCTCGATCGAGTCCTTGGTGTCGGTCCTCCCTGGCCGGAGCCTGGCCCGCAGCACGGAAGCACCGGGTGCGTACCGATCGACGCCGCTCCACGAGAAGGGCAGCCACAGTTCGGCCGGCCCCTCGGCGAACCGTGCCACCGCGAACCGAGTCGCGTGCAGCACTGTGTCGAGCAGTGCGGGATGTACGCCGAACCCGCTCGGGGGCAGCCCCTCCGGGAGACTCGCCTCCACATACACGTCCGTTTCCAACTGCCAGGCGGCCCGTAGGCCACGGAACGCCGGCCCGTAGTCCATCTCACGTCCGGCCAATTGCCGATAGAGATCGTCGAGTGGGATCGGCACGGCATTCGGTGGGGGCCACGGCGCATCCCCAGCCCACGACCACGCCGGCGACTCGGACGGTAGCCCGGTGACGGGGGCCACGGTACCGGTCGCGTGTCGTGTCCATGAACCGGGCTCGGCGACACCGGGATCGGCTTCGGGCCGAGCGTAGATGGTCAGCTGCCGGTCCCCGCTCTCGCCTGGCGGACCGACCTCGACTTGGAGCAGCACCTCGCACTCGTCGGGCACCGGCAGCGGCGCGTGCAGGATCAGCTCGTCCAGGCGACCACAGCCGAGTCGTTCGCCGGCGTGTGATGCCAGCTCGAGCAGTGCCGTGCCAGGGAACACCGCAGCGCCTCCGATGGCGTGTTCGGAAAGCCATGGGTCGGTCCTGGGTGTCAGTCGGCCGCTGTAGACGTGCCCGCCCGAACCGGCGAGTTCGACCGGAGCCGTCAACCACGGGTGGTCGGCGACAGCGGGGGCGACGGGGATGGCTCGGCGTCCGACCACCGCTCCCTCGGGCCAGTACCGGTGACGCTGGAAGGCATACGTGGGCAGGTCCACCTGCCGCGGCCGTAGCGCGGCGAAGAGGGTGTCCCAGTGCAGCGTCACACCGTGGACGTGCGCCCTGGCCAGAGCGGTCGCTATGGCCGAGGCCTCGGGCTTGCGGCGGCTCAGGGCCGGGCCGAACGACTGTGCCTCGGGCAGGCAATCGCGGACCAGCGCGGTCAGCACGCCATCCGGGCCGACTTCCAGGTAGCCGGTCACACCGTCGGCGTTCATCCGGCGCAGCCCATCGTGGAAGCGCACTGTCTCCCGGACGTGCCGAACCCAGTATGCCGGGGAACACGCCTGTTCCGCTGTGAGCGGAGCGCCGGTGACATTCGAGATGAGCGGGATACGGGGCGGGGCATAGCAGAGTTTCTCGGCCACCTGCCGAAATCGCTCGAGCATGCCGCCCATCCGCGGAGAGTGAAAGGCGTGGCCGACTCGCAGCCGCTGCGTCCGACGCCCCGATGCCTCCCAGTACGCGGACTGATCGGCGATTGCCTCCTCATCCCCGGACAGCACCACAGCCCGTGGACCGTTCACCGCGGCGATCGCCAACTCGTGCTCGTGACCGGCCAGTGCCTCGGCGGCTTCTTGCTCGCTCGCCGCCACCGCCAGCATCGCGCCGCCCGCGGGCAACTCCTGCATCAGCCGGCCTCGTGCCGCGACCAGCGCGCAGGTGTCCGCCAGCGAGAGCACGCCCGCGATATGCGCCGCGGCGAGTTCTCCGACGGAGTGGCCGAACAGAACGTCCGGCCGTAGGCCCGCCACCTCGAGGAGACGGAAGAGCGCGAGTTCGCAAGCCAGCAGCGCTGGTTGGGTGAAGTCGGTTCGGGCGAGCAGCGCGGCGTCCGGTGACCCCTCGTCGGCGAAGACGACCTCCAACAGCGGCCGGTCCAGCAATGGGTCCAGATGCGCGCAAACGACGTCGAGGGCCTCGGCGAAAACCGGCGAGCGGTCGTACAGTTCCCGGCCCATGCCCGCGCGTTGAGCGCCCTGACCGGTGAACAAGAACGCGATCTTCGGGTCGGGCACGGCGGTGCCGAGGATCACTCCGGGCGTCTCACGCTCCTCGGCGATCGCCTCCAGGCCCTCGAGGTAGCCGTCCCGGTCGGCGGCGAGCACCACGCCGCGGTGCGGGAACGCCGTACGGGTGGTGGCCAACGTGTAGGCCACGTCCACCACCGACAGCTCCGGGCGAGAGCGCAGGTGGCCGACGAGCCGATCCGCTTGGGCGCGCCGCGCGAGCGCACCCCGACCGGACACCACCCAGGGCACGGTCCCGGGCTCGGGTGCCGCGACCGGATGCGAGCCGGCGTCACCGTCGGGCTCGCGAGCTTCCTCGAGGATTACGTGCGCATTGGTGCCGCTGATCCCGAACGAGGACACCCCGGCGCGGCGCGGCCCTTCGAGTTCCGGCCACGGCCGTGTCTCGGTCAACAGTGACAGCCCGTTCGCCGACCAGTCCAGCGGCGCCGGTCGGTCGACGTGCAGCGTCCTGGGCAGCACTCCATGGCGCATGGCCTGCACGGTCTTGATGATTCCGGCGATTCCGGCGGCGGCCACCGTGTGGGTCAGATTCGATTTCACCGATCCGAGCCACAGCGGCCGTTCGGGGGTGCGGTCGCGGCCGTAGACCGCCATGAGTGCCTGTGCCTCGATCGGATCGCCCAGCTTCGTTCCGGTGCCATGGGCCTCGACCATGTCGATGTCGTGCGGTGTCAGGGCGGCGTTGGCCAGCGCCTGACGGATGACCCGGCGCTGGGCCGGTCCGTGCGGGGCGGTCAACCCGTTGCTCCTGCCGTCCTGATTGACCGCCGTCCCGCGGACGACAGCGAGTACCCGATGGCCGCGTCTGCGGGCGTCGGTCAGCCGCTCGACCAGCAGCATCGCCACCCCTTCGCCCCAGACGGTCCCGTCGGCGCCCGCGGCGAACGCTTTGCATCGCGCGTCCGGCGCCAGGGCGCGTTGCCGGCTGAACTGTACGAAGGGTTGCGGAGTGCAGAGGACCGTCACGCCTCCCGCGATGGCCAGCGAGCACTCGCCCGCCCGCAGCGCCTGACCGGCCAGGTGCAACGCCACCAAGGACGACGAGCACGCGGTGTCCACCGTCAGAGCCGGGCCTTCGAAGCCGAAGGTATAGGCCACACGCCCGGAGGCGACCGCGAACGAGTCGGAGGCACCCACGAATCGCCCGGCCGTGTCCGACTCCTGTGTCATCGAGTCGTATCCGAAGGTGCTCATCCCGAGGTATACGCCCGTCGGGGTAGCGCGCAGGGTGGTCGGGTCGATGCGAGCGTGTTCGAGCACCTCCCACGCGGCTTCCAGTACCAGACGCTGCTGTGGGTCCATCGCTACCGCCTCGCGGGGAGAGATACCGAAGAACGCCGCGTCGAACATGTCGGCATCGGCTAGGAAGCCGCCGTGCCGCACGTAGCAGGTGCCCGCGCGGTCCGGGTCCGGGTCGAACAGGTTGTCCAGGTCCCAGCCCCGATTCATCGGGAAGGGGGACACGGCCGAACGTTCCTCGGTGACCAGGCGCCAGAGGTCGTCGGGGGATGCCACTGCACCGGGCAGCCGACAGCTCATACCGACGATCGCCAGCGGCTCATCGATGGCGGCGGGTGTGGCGTGGAGCGTGGCCTCGGTGATTCCGGATGCCGCCGCGTCCGAGGCCGTCAGTACGGACCGCAGGTGCTCGGCCAGCGCTCGTGGCGTCGGATATTCGAAGACGGCGTTCGCCTCTATGGGCACGTCGAGCGCCTCGGCCAGGAGGTTGGCCAGCCGCACGCCGGCCAGCGATCCCAGGCCGGAGTCCCAGAATGCTCTGTCGACCGGGATGGCGGCACGCTCGTTCCCGATCGCTCGGGCGGCCGCGTCGCGGATCAGCTCGATGAGCCGCCGCTCGCCGTCGACGGAGCCGGATTCGAAGTCGTTGAGATACAGACGATCTGAGGGTACGAGCGGCTCGTCGCTACGGTTCAACGCGCACTCCCTTGGTGGGCCGGTACATCACCGATCTGTTACAGCGTTCGCTGACAAGGACTCTCGAATCACGCGATCGGGCCCTCGGATCCGCATCGCCATAGAAGAATGACTGATAGCGTAACGCGTTGCCGAGTCGAATACCGTTGGTATCGAGAGGGTTTCATATGCCAAGTTTTCCGGAACCGGTGCTGGAAACGCCCATCGGAGAGACGCCCGACACCGCCGAATTCTTGGCCGCCGCCATGCGCTGGCACTTCGGGCCGGAGACCGGCTCGACCTTCTGGCTTCAGCGCGCCGCGACCCTCGGCTTCGACCCGGTGCGCGATGTGCGGTCCCTCACCGATCTTCGACTCTTTCCCAATGTCGTCGACGAACTGCGCACGGTGCCGGTGGAGCATCTGATCCCACGTGGATACGGCGGAGGCGCCTCGGTCTTCGGTGTCTACGAGAGCGGGGGCACCACGGGCAGCCCCAAACGCCTGCCCTTCCTCGCCGACTGGATGGACCGCGTCATCACCTGGGCGATGCGGGACATGGACGCACGAGACCACCCGCGGAACGTCAACTGGCTGACACTGGTTCCGAGCGGGCCGCAACTGTTCGGCGACTGGACCGCGGAACTGGTCCGCCGCCGGGGCGGGGTCCGTTTCTGCATCAACATGGATCCGCGTTGGGTGAAGAGGACGATCGGCGCAGGCGAGACCGATATCGCGGATCGGTACGTCGATCATCTGATCGCGCAGAGTGCGCACATCCTGCGCAGTCAGCAGGTCGGGGTACTGGTATCCACGCCTCCCCTGCTGGAGCGCCTGTGCCGCGACGAGGAACTGGTCGATCTGATCAATGCCAAGGTGCGGCTGATCGTCTGGGGCGGAGCGCGAATGGATCCGGACACCCGCCGGGTACTGCGCACCGACGTGTTCCCCGGCGTCGAACTGTACGGCTACTACGGCAACGTCACTATGCTCGGCACCACGATCGAACGCCCCGGTTCCGACGACGCGCGGTGTATCTTCGACACCTTCTCGCCGCACATCGTGCTCTCGGTCGTCGATACCGCCACCGGAGAGCCTGTCGCCTACGGCGAGCGCGGCCAGGTGATCGTGAACCATCTCAGCCGGGCCATGTTGCTGCCCAACAACTCAGAGCGCGATCTGGCCATCCGGATCGAGCCGCCGGCGGGACAACTCGGTGACTCCGTTGCCGACATCACCTCGATGACCTCCTTCGCCGGGGAAACGGTCATCGAGGGAGTGTATTGATGGCCGCCCCGGCGCAACTCGATGTGCTCGGTCCACGGGGTGCGTTCCGCGCCCTCACCCGCCATACGCTCGAAGACGTGACCGGCACACCGGCGGCGGAGCTGAGCCTGGCTCCACCGGTGTTCGTGAGTCGCGCTCTCACCGCCCTACGGAGAGCGCCCACCCCGCCGCGGCGCGAGCGAATGGCCGCGCTGGCCCGCGCGGGTCACCTGTTCGCGGAGGCCTCTCTGGGCGGATTGTCACCTGAGGATTACCAGTACCTGGTCTGCCGGGTCAGTGGAGTACCCGCCGCGGTGGTGCGACGCGCGACGCGGTGGATCGAGAGCTGCGCCGTGGGAGCGGACCGTGCCGCGGCCGATGCGTGTCCCCGCGCGGCGGCGGGCGAGGATTCCGCCATCCGTTCCGGCTCGGACCCGGAAACCCGGCACATCAGGTGGGCCCGGCGCGGCGATGTCCTGGCGGTCGGTGCGGCAGGCAATCACCCTGCGGTGCAATCGCAGTGGCTGGATGCGCTGGCACTCGGTTATCGGGTCGCCGTGCGGCCGTCGTGGCACGAGCCGTTCACCCCGCACCGGCTGGTTGCCGCGTTGCGGGCGGCCGGGTTCGGCGCCGACCAGGTGATGCTGCTGCCGACCGACCAGGAGGGCGTCGATGCCCTGATCGGCGGCGCGGACCTGGCCGTGGTGTACGGCCGTGACATGGTCGGTCGGTACGCGACGGACCGTAAGGTTGCCACGCACGCGGCCGGAAGGTCGAAGATCCTGCTCACCGGTGAGGACTGGCGCGACCATCTGGACATGGTGGCGTACTCCGTAAGTCATGACGGTGGCACCGCGTGCGTGAACGCGACGGCGGTCTTCGTCGAGGGTGATCCCGCGCCCTTCGCCGAAGCCCTCGCCACGCGGCTGGCGGAGCTGCCGAGTTCGCCGCCGGAGGACGATCGGGCCGTGCTGCCCGTACGCCGGCTCGACGAGGCGCGGGTGATCGAGAAATACCTGCTGCGCCACGCGCAGAGCGTCCGGACATGGCTCGGCGATGATGGGATCGTGGACCCGTTGGGCGACGGCAGCGCTGTGCTGCGCCCGGCGGTGTTCCAGCTGGACCGGGCCGACGCCCCCCAGGCCAACCTGGAGCTGCCCTTCCCGTGTGTCTGGGTCGCCCCATGGTCGCCGTCGGACGGTCTGGCGCCCCTGCGGGACACCCTTGTGCTCACAGTGGTCACTTGCGACGACGCTCTCATCGATCGCCTGGTGGCCGAGCCGTCGATCGGCAATGTCCATGTCGGTAACCATCCGACGTGCGCGATGGAGCCGGGGCATCCGCAAGACGGGTACCTCGCCGAATTCCTCATGCGCAGCAAGACGGTGGTGCAACGAAAGAGGTGATCGCCTGACCGAAAGGAGTTCTCAGTGGACACACGCCGCGTGGGTAGCTTGACCGTTGGTGCTCAGGGCCTTGGCTGCGCGGGGATGAGCGAGTTCTACGGAGTCACCGACGACGACGAATCGGCGGCGACCATCCACCGCGCACTGGATCTCGGTGTCACACTCCTCGATACCGCCGACATCTACGGCAGGGGCGCCAACGAGGAGTTGATCGGCCGGGTGATCGCCGGGCGCCGCGACGAGGTGATGATCGCGACGAAGTTCGGTCTCGTCCGCGCCGACGACGGATACGCCAGAACTGTGCGCGGAGACGCTCGTCATGTGCGACATGCGTGCGAGGATTCGCTACGACGCCTCCGCGTGGACCATATCGATCTGTACTACCAACACCGCGTGGATCCGACGGTACCGATTGAAGAAACCGTTGCCGCAATGGCGGAGTTGGTGACTCAGGGCAAGGTCCGCGAGCTGGGTCTGTCCGAGGCCGGGACGGCGACCATTCGGCGAGCGCACGCGACCCATCCGATTGCCGCCGTGCAGTGCGAGTGGTCACTGTGGACCCGCGATCTCGAGCACGACGGCGTCCTGAGCACGTGCCGGGAACTCGGCGTCGGCCTGGTGGCGGCCTCTCCGCTCGGTCGCGGCTTCCTGACCGGGCGGTTCACCTCGGCCGCGGACTTCGGACCGCTGGACTTCCGGAGGATCACGCAACCGAGGTTCGCCGACGGGAATCTGGAACGCAACCTACCGATCACGGCCCGATTGCGGGCGCTCGCCGACCGGTATGGCGTGACCACGGCTCAGCTGGCGCTGTCATGGGTGCATCACCGAGGCCAGGACGTGGTGGCGATTCCCGGAACCAAGCGCCGATCCTATTTGGAGGAGAACGTCGGTGCGGCCGGGCTCGCCCTGTCCGCCACGAATCTCGCCGCGATCGAGGCGGCGGTACCCAGGTCCGGGGTCGTCGGGGAGCGCTGCGATCCCGCGATGGCCCGCCAACTGGGCCTGTGACGCCGGCCGGTCACGCTGTCTCCCTGCGGTCGGCGCGGCATGGGCCGAAACCCACCAGCAGCGAGTCCAAGGACCGGACGGACAAGTTCTCCCGCCACCGGATCTCCTCACCGGCGAGCAGGACAACGGGCGCGGCCCGGCACAGCTCCTCGAGCACGATCTCTGCCTCCATTTGTGCGAGCGTGGAGCCAGGGCAGGTGTGGGTCGAATGGCCGAACGCGAGGTGACGGTCGCTACCGCGTCCGATATCGAAACGATCCGGTTCCGGGAAGGCCGAGGGATCACGGTTGGCCGCGCCGGCGTGGAAGTAGATGAGGCTGCCCTTGCCGATCCGTGTGCCCCGCAGCGTCAACTCCGCCGTCGCCATGCGGGAGATCCGCTGGACCGGGCTCTCGAATCGGAGGACTTCCTTGACCGCGTTGCGGATTCCGCTCGGGTCTCGACGCAATTGTTCGAATTGCTCCGGATGCCGCAGCAGCAGCAGTATCCCGTTGCCGATCAGATTGCTCGTGGTCTCGAATCCGGCGAAGACCATCATCAGGCAGACTGCGACGATGTCGTCGTCGCTCAGTGATGGGTCGTCGACCAAAGCGCTCAGTAGATCCGCGCGCTGTTTCCTGCGCCGGGCGCGCACCAGTGGGCGCAACAGGTCGGTCGTCTGCCGAACGGTGTCCATCGCGGCCTCCGCCCGAGGCAGATAGGCATGGGGCGCCGCCCCGAAGAAATCGACGATGTCGACAGCGCACCGCTTGAGCAACTCGACCATGTTGTCGGGTACGCCGAGGATCCGCGATGTGACGTACAGCGGAAGCGGCAGGGCCAGATCCGCGATGACGTCCATGCCGCCGCGTTCCACCGCCCCACGCAGAATGGTCCGCGCGGTATCGCGTATCAGCGGTTGGAAACCGGCGACGATCGTCGGTCTCATCGCACGCGTGACCGGCGTGCGCAACCGCGCGTGCTCACGGTGGTCCAACATCAGCGGCCAACGGCGCAGCACCCGGGACAGGGGCTCGAACCGGTCCCGCTGCTCCGCGGGGAACTGCGCGAGGCGTGGGCTGATCCGGTCCGCGGAGATCGCCGGATGGGCCAACCCGAAGCGCACATCCTCATACCGAGTGACCACCCAGGCATGGAGCTGCTCGCTGAATGTCACCGGCCGGTTCTCGCGCAACCTGCCGAGTACAGGGTATGGATCGGTTCTGGCCTGAGCGCTGAGCAGATCATACGCGGCCTCCGCCATGGTTTCCCTCCTCGAGATCAAGTCCAGGAGGAGGCCGCTGGTACGGCTCCCACGCCTGCCATCAGGTAGTCGTAGTCGACGCGGACCGACGAGGAGGGCCCGCCGAGCAGCGCGACGATCCGGGTGTCGTCATATCGGCGACGGTGGCTCAACATTCCCGAAGTGGGTGTTCTGTCGAGGAACGCTTCCAGCGCGGTCCGCTCGGTGGTCGGTGCCGCTCCGATCACCAGCCGCAGCGGAGCCAGCGCCTCCATGACGTCCATCAGCACCCGCACCGGGACGTCATGGCCGTGCACGACGTGGTATGTCTCCACCCGGCCGGTGTGCTCGAGGTCGGTCAACCGCGCCATGACCTGCGCGGCCCGCTCCACCGGCACGAAGTTCAGGTGCGCCTGTGGATGACCGATGGCGCGCACGACCGTTCGGGATGCCCCGGACGTTGTCGGGCACAAGCGCCCGACGGCCGCCCGGATGGTCCGACCCAGAGGCAACAGGGGATGCGGCGGTAGACCCGCCTGCGGGGGGCGGTTCGTCACCAATATGCTGGGCCGCACCACAACAGCTGGCCGACCGTAGCGGCGGGACCACGTTCGTATCAGTGTTTCCGCCTCGAATTTCGTCTGCTCGTACGCGTTCTCGAAACCGGCCGTCCCGTCCAGCTCCGACTCGTACACCACGCCATCGCGTCGTGCGCCCGCTACGAATGCGGTGCTGACGTGGCACAGCAAGGGTTGACGTTCCCCGGCGGACACCAGATCGAGTACGTGGCGGGTGCCGGCGACATTGACCGGGCGCAGCGCACTCAGATCGTCGTGCATTTTGATACTTGCGGCGCTGTGCCATACGACGTCGATCGCATCGGCCAAGTCGCGGAACGCCGCAGGGGAAAGACCGAGTCGTGGCGACGACACGTCCGACTCGACTATGCGGATCCGGCGGGGCAGCGCATCGATCAGGCTGCGCGGTTCCCCTACGAGCTGGAGGAATTGCGTGATGCGATCCAGCGCGGCCGGATCGCGAGTCAACACGACGAGGTCGTGATTACGAGCAAGTAGCTCGCGAACGAGGTGAAGACCGAGAAAGCCGGTCGCACCGGTTATGGCGACAGAAGACATGTCGACCTCCGCTGGCAGCAAGAGCAGTGCAAGACTACAGGCTCAACCGATATATGTCCTTCATTGGCGCACAACGGAATAGGACGAAAACTCGCGCAGTCACCGTCGTCCACCTCGGCGGGCCCCCGCCTGTGGTGGCCAGGGTCCGTGATCGCCCTGCGCGTCGTCGAGGTCACGTCGCAGACGGTTCCGGGCCGACATGACCGGCGGCGAGCAAATGTCGCAAGTGATCCGAAAACAACACCGGCGGACCCGCCACCCCGACCGGCCGGTTACAGCATCAACCTTCCTGGACGCGGCACCAGGCGCAGCTTTCGTCGGCTTGCTCGAACCCGGCGCCGGGAGGCGTCCGAACAAACTCCGAACAAACTCCGACATGCCGTTCAGGGTACGGCGACCGCCACCGCACGGGCCCGACTGCCACCTCCCGCGGAAAGAAATCGCCGAGGTCAGACGCGCCGCATCACCGACACGACCTTGCCGAGCACGACCGCTTCGTCGCCGTCGATCACCGCGTAGGCCGGGTTGCGCGGCTCCAGGTACACATGACCGTTGCGCCGCCGGTACACCTTCACCGTCGCCTCTCCATCGATCATCGCCGCGACGATCTCGCCGGAATGCGCCTCGTGCTGCCTGCGCACCACCACGAGATCGCCATCGCAGATGGCCGCATCGATCATCGAATCGCCGCGTACCCGCAGCCCGAACACCGTGCCGCGCCCGACCAGCTCGCGCGGCAACGTCATCGTGTCCTCGGCGTGCTCCTCGGCCAGGATCGGAGCGCCCGCCGCGATGTCACCGACCACCGGCACCGCCACCGAATCCTCCGCGACCTCCCGCCGCGCGGGCGTGTGCAGAAACATCCGCACGTCGATCGGCCGCGACACCGTCCGGCTACGGCGCAGGAAACCGCGCTCCTCCAGGCTCTTCAGATGCTTCGACACCGACGACGCCGACCGCAGCCCCACCGCGTCACCGATCTCGCGCGTGTTCGGCGGATACCCGTGCCGGACAACCCAGTCCCGAATCGTGGCGAGAATCCGCTGCTGGCGCGGTGGTAACGTCGAGGTGTCGAGATGCTCGAACGCGTCGAGCGGGTCGAATCCGGTCACCCGGGGAATGGTAGAGGCACGAGCGGACACTATCGCCCTGCCACCGCACCGGGCACGCCGAACAGCGCCTGATCGGAATCGGGAACCCAGCAGGCAGCGGCCGTATCTCGGTTGTAGTTGTCCGCCACGTGCTCGACCAAATGCCGCAGTCCCGGATGCCGGTTACCCGCCGACCACAACAACGCCAGCGGATAGGCGGGGGTCGGATCGACGATCATCAGGCGCCGCACGTTCGGATGCCACGGCGTCTGGCCCCCGTCTCCGCTGAACGTCGTCAACGACGACGAGTCCGCGATACGTTCGACGATCTCGGCCATCCCCACCAGCGGCCCCCTGGTGTCGACCGGAATCCCGCTGAACGCGCTGAGATCTCGGTAGAAGTCGGCCCACTCCGACGGCACGGCCGCACCGGGCACCCACACCGGCTGCCCGGCGATCTCGCGCAACGCGATCGTCGACCGGCCCGCGAACGGATGATCCTTACCCACCAGCAGATACAGCGGCTCCAAATACGCGGGAGCGGCGACGATATCGTCGGGCAGAGCCACCGGGCCGCCGTACGCGCGAGCGAGAGCCGCGTCGACGATGCCGCCGCGCAACGCTTCCCGCGAGGTCGTGATCATATTCGAGATGACGATCTCGGTGTCGCGGTGCGGATGACGCGCGAGGTAGAACTCCATCAAGTCGGTCGCGGCCATCCGTTTCCCCAGCACCGCAACCCGCAACGGCCGCACTACCTCGCGCACCGCCCGCACCGCGGCCTCGGAGCCCGCGAGCAGCGACCGCGCATACGGCAGCAACCGAGTACCGGCCGCGGTGGGCACACTGCCGCCGTGCCCGCGGTCGACCAGCGCCGTTCCCAGCTGTGACTCGAGCTTCGCGATCCGCTTGGACACCGCCTGCTGGCTGATCCCCAGTACCGCGGCCGCGTGACCGAACTGCTGCTCCTCCACCACCACGACGAACGCGCGCACCGCCGCGAGATCCAGATCCATCCACCACCTCCGGGCACAACCTTACGTTGTCCCCATCCCGGGTCCCCATGTTCTATAGCGACCGTCATCGCTGCTCAAATGATCGCACCAATCATGATCAGCCAACACAGCTTACAACCATTCGGTGTTAATCCGATCGGTCCTGTGATCGCTGGAGAACCGAATGACAGCGTCCTTCGTCCACCTGCCCGACCACACCGAATTCAATGCTCGACAGCGCGGCGAAAGTCGGCCCGATCCATCCAGAAGCGGAGCAACTCGGCGGGCCCGCCATCGGCCACAAGGACACCTGGCCGCCACTGGTTTCCGATGCCACTGTCAGTCGGATACGCGGCGCAGCTCGAAGATTCGAAACACCCGGCCGCCGGACAGTTCGTACTCCATGGCGTAGCCGGGCCAGAACTCGACCGCCAGATCCCAGAAGCGCTTACGCTCCACGCCGGTGATCTCGCGCACCGCGGCAAGGAACTGCTCGCCCTTGTGCCGGACCGAAGCGGTTTGCGCCGCACGCAGATTCGCCGACCAGGCCGGATGCTTCGGACCGCCCCAATTCGAGCCGAGGACGATGAAGTCCGCACCGTGCGGCACGTAGAGCAACGATGTGGTGCGCGGGATCCCCGTCTTCCGCCCCGGCACGGTGACCTCGACGGACGGCAGCCCTGCCAGATCCAAGACGCCTTTTCGCCCGCCGCTCGCCCGCCGGACCAAGCGTTCGACCCGCACTACGACCGGCGCCGACCGCATGACCCAGCGCCGCTGGGC
Source organism: Nocardia arthritidis NBRC 100137 (assembly GCF_001612765.1). Lineage (GTDB taxonomy): Bacteria > Actinomycetota > Actinomycetes > Mycobacteriales > Mycobacteriaceae > Nocardia > Nocardia arthritidis. Next base: position 203,311 of record NZ_BDBB01000008.1, on the reverse strand, counting down.
GAGCCGTCTAGCCAGAACCGGCACCGGATTAGAGACCATCACAGGACACCTTCCCGTAGCGAACTCCGCAACCTGGCGGGCGCAACAACAGATCTAACACCTCGTAGTCCGCATACCCCACGTTTCTGGACTTGCGGGTCCATTCGTCGGCGCGGCGCCCGTCGTGAACCTGCGCAACCTGCCCCGCAGTGTCAGGATCTGCTGCTCAATGGTTCGCGATCAGATCCCGACTCGCAGGGCGTTGCCGCGGCGCGGAGCTCTCCGACCTGATCCGGGATGGGCGGTTGGAGATCGAGATCGCTCGGCGTTACCCGCTCGCGGACGCCGCGCAGGCTCATCGCGACATACGCGCTCTGGCAGGTGCGCTAGGTCTGAAACCGACAGAGTTGCGGGGTCAACCGACCGGAAGTTTCACCACCGAATTGGGGCCCAGGTCGGTGATGTATACGTTGCCCGCAGTGTCGACCGCCACCCCCTGGGGGTTCTTCAGGCCGGTGAACGGCAGCGGCGTCGGCGTCGACGCGCCCGCCGCCAACCTCACCACCCATTTGTTACCCCAGTCGACGACATACAGGTCTCCCGCCCCGTCGACGGCCACACCCTGGGGGTCTTTGAGGCCGATGAATGGCAACGTAGTCGACTCCGGCGCGCCCGGCGCCAACCTCAACACCCGCTCGGTACCCAATTCGGTGACATATACGTTGCCCGCATTGTCGACCGCCACACCCTGGGGATCTCGGAGCCCCGTGAACGGTAGCGTCGTCGGCGCCGGCGCGCCCGCCGCCAACCTCAACACCCGATCATTACCCCAGTCCGCGACGTACACGTCTCCCGCCGCGTCAACTGCCACACCCTGGGGGTTCTTCAGGCCGGTGAACGGCAGCGGGGCCGGCGCGGACGCGCCCGCTGCCAATTTCACGACCCGATCGTTACTCGTATCGCTTACGTAAACGTTGCCCGCCGTGTCGACCACCACACCCTGGGGATTATTCAGGCCGGTGAACGGCAGCGGCGTCGGCGCGGACGCGCCCGCCGCCAACCTCAACACCCGATCGTTGCCCATGTCGGTGACGTATATGCTGCCGGCCGTGTCGACCGCCACATCGGTGGGCAGGCTGACTCCGGTGAACGGCAGCGAAGTCTGAGCCGAGGCGTCCGACGTGGGCGAGTTGCCATCGCCGCCCGAGCCCCGTTGGACACCGGCGACGACAGCTACGACGGCCACCACCGTCACCGCGACCGTGGCGGCGAGCAGCATAGCGGTCTTGCGCGACAATCCGATTCGCCACCAACGGCGCGCAGCCGCGCCCGGGGCGTTGCCGGCCACGACACCGTCCACCGCGGCGCAGGCGGCCGTGGCCAGCTCGCGCACGGTCTGGTAACGATCGTCCGGATTTTTGGCCATTCCTTTGGCGATAACCGCATCGAACGCAGTCGGTACATCGGGCGTACTGGCGCTGGGACGTGGTGGAGGGCTGTGTAGGTGATGGGCGATCACACCCTGCGGCCCCGATGCGCTCACAAACGGCGGCCGGCCGGTCAGGCACTCATACAGCACGCACGTCAACGCGTATACGTCCACTCGGCCATCGGCCTTGACCTCGGTGCTGATCTCCTCCGGCGCCATGTATGCCACGGTGCCGATGGTCTCGCCGAGAGTGGTCAGCGTACGGTCATCGGCGGCGTGGGCGATCCCGAAATCGATCAGGGAGGCGAACTCATCACCGCTCAGCAGAATGTTGGAAGGTTTGACATCGCGGTGGACTAGCCCGGCTTCGTGGGCAGCCTGTAGCGCGCCGGCCACCTGTGCGGTGATCGCCACCGCCCGCCGCGGCGACAGGCGCCCTTCGCGGGTGATCACCGTGCGCAGGTCGGTGCCCTCGATCAACCGCATGTTCAAATAGAGCCGACCGTCGATATCGCCGAAGTCATGGATGGGAATCACGTGCGGCTCGGTCAACTGCGCCACCGCCCGGCACTCCCGGCGGAACCGCTCGCGCAGTTGCTCGTCATCGGCGAAGCGCTCGGGCAGCACCTTCAGCGCCACCACCCGATTGGTCAGCGAATCATGCGCCCGCCACACCTGGCCCATGCCGCCCTGACCCAGCAGCGACAGAAGCCGATAGCGTCCGAACGCCTCGGCTGAATCCTTTGTGGCGTCCCCGCCACCCATCAATGTGTCATCCATTGCGCCGTCTCATAACCGCCCGACTGGCAAACGGTGTACTCGAATTGCATTTCGACCCCGCCTGAGCAGGAGCCCCACGCGCGTTGATTCAGCCGGGGCCGGACAGTCCGGATTCGGGCGGGAGAAGCCCCAGCCATGCCCGTTGACAAATACGCGGATGAACACCGCCCGGACACCGGTGCGAGCGCACGGATCGTTCCCATGAACGCCAATAACCTGTCGCTAGTTCAGTGTACCTCGGTGTACCTCGGTGTACCTCGAACCCATTCGACCGACCTCGTGAAGACGGTGATCTGCGACGTCGCCACCAGCAGCAGCTCCCGAACACTCAACCAAGTCCCGAGAGAACGCCGACCCACCTCTCTCCCTCTTTGCTTTGTTTTTGGATGCTGGCGTGAACGCAAGGCGAATTTGTGTGGCCGAATTTTTCACATAGTTGAATGCGCATATCTACGTAGCATTATGTTTTTCCACCGCGCTGGGAGATGCGATGCCATGCACGGCTCAACTCCTCCATGTAATTTGCCCGGCGAGCAGGCGGCGGGGAACGAGCGTCCCATCTCCTTTGACACCTTCCCCGTCTTCAAGAAAACGGACAATCGACCAGTTACCCTGTCCCCCGTGGTACTCGCCCCGTCCATGCGCCGGAGGTCCGCGAGCGCCCGTCGCCCCTCCCGGAACAGGAGTCCGATGCGTTCCCACCCCCGCCGCGTCTGGGCCGCCCTCGCGGCTGTCGCCGCCGTCTTGCTCGGAGTCGCCGCTCCGGCCGCAGCTCGGCCCGCGCCACCCGCCGTGGTCACGCCGATGGGCCCGGATTTTCTCTGGGGCGTCGCCGCGTCGGGGTACCAGTCGGAAGGCCATGCACCGGACAGCAACTGGTCCCGTTACGTTGCGTCCGGGAAAACATCGGACCCGTACCGGGATTCGATCGACTTCTATACGCGCTACCGCTCGGACATCGCCCTCGCGGCGGGCCTGGGTGTGAAGGTGTACCGCATCGGCATCGAGTGGGCTCGGCTCCAGCCGGAGCCGGGCAAGTGGGACCCCGAGGGGTTGCGGTTCTACGACAACGTCGTCGCCGCGATCACGGCTGCGGGCATGCGCCCCATGATCACCATCGACCACTGGGTCTATCCGGGTTGGGCGGTGGACCGCGGCGGCTGGAACAACGCGGGCATCGTCGAGGACTGGCTGGCCAACGCACGCACGGTCGTCGATCGATACTCCCCGTACGAGCCGCTGTGGGTCACCTTCAACGAGCCGACCTTCTACTTGGTGAACGAACTGCGCAACGGCGGCCTGCCGCCCGCCGCCACGCCTGCGATGCAGGATCGAATCGCCCAGGCGCACAACAACATCTACGACTACATTCACAGCGTTCAGCCGGACGCCATGGTGACCAGCAATGTCGCCTATATCCCGGCCGCCGAGGACATGGTGAACAAGCCACTGGTGGACAGGATCGGCGCCCAGCTCGACTACATCGGCATCGACTACTACTACGGCCTCTCCCCCGACAGCCTCACCACCACGGGCAATCTCGCCGAGTTGTGGAAGAATCCGCTCCAGCCGGAAGGCATCTACTACGCACTGCAGCACTATGCGCGCCAGTTCCCCGGCAAGCCGCTCTACATCGTGGAGAACGGAATGCCCACCGAGAACGGCCTGCCACGGGCGGACGGATACGGGCGTGCCGACTCCCTGCGTGACACCGTTTACTGGCTGCAGCGCGCCAAGGCCGACGGCATCAACCTGATCGGCTACAACTACTGGAGCCTCACCGACAATTACGAGTGGGGGTCCTACACACCACGTTTCGGCCTGTACACGGTCGACGTCCTTACCGATCCGGCACTGACGCGTAAGCCCACGGACGCCGTGGCCGCCTACACGGACATCACCCGGGCCGGCGGCGTCGCGCCCGGGTACCGGCCGACCCACGCGCCGAAGGATTGTTCCTTCGTGGACGGGCCGGCAAGCTGCTCCGATCCGGTTACCGTGCCGGAGTGAGAGACCGAAGCCGCATGTCGGCGAGTGGCGGTAGGCGATGAACGACGATCCCGTCGCGGTACTCCGGCGCTGGACCGACGCGGGCGGGGTCTGGCGGGTCACCGGGCGCCGATCCGGTTCGGTCACCGTCGCGCTCTACCAATGCACCGGCGGTGAGGAGGTCGATCGGCTGACCTCTTCCGACCCCGAGTTGATCCGCTGGCTCGGCGACCGGACCAGCAGCGAGGACTGAACCACTCAGCCCGCGACCGATCCCGTCGCCCCTGACCACAGCCGCTGCAGCACCTGCGCGGCCGGTTCCACGCTGGTGACCGAACCGACGCTCGAGCCCGCGTCGATCGGCGCCACGGCCGGATCGTTCGCGGCGAGAGCGGCCATGAGCGCGTGCTTGGCAGCCGCATCGGTGGCGAGTTCCCCTTCCCGTCCGGTCCATCGGTCGGTGAATCCGGTGCGCAGCACTCGCGCGGGAAACCGAGCCGGCCATGGCAATTCCATCCCCACGTCGTAGGCCCGGGTGAGCACGGTGTCCGCACCGCGTGCGTCGAGCAGGGCTCGGCGGCCCGCGTCCGACAGCAGCGACTCCGAGCACGCCGCCAGGCAGGTCCCGAGCCATGCGCCACTCGCTCCCGCTCGGAGTACAGCGGCGAGATCCCGTGGCGCCCCGATGCCACCCGCCGCCAGCACCGGGACCGTCGCCACGTCCAGCACCTCGTCCAGCAGCGGCAGCAGCGGCGCGTTCACGGCGCCGTGTCCGCCACCCTCCACGCCGCGGGCCACGAGGACGCCGATGCCCGCGTCCTGCGCGCGCCGCGCGTCCTGCCCGCTGTAGACCTGGGTGGCGGGGATGATCCCCGCGTCCGCGACACGAGCCGCCCAATCCAGGTCCGCACCGAAGCTCACCGAGACCAAGGCGGGACGCGCGTCGATCGCGACCTCCAGCAGCCGCGGCTCCCGCGCGACCACCCAATCGACAAGACCGATGCCGAACGGCCCGTCCAGGCCCCGAATGTGCGGCAGTTCCCGCTCCAGCGCCGCGACCGATCCGGCGCTGCCCATCCCGATCATGCCCAGTCCACCGGCCGCGGTCACCGCCGCGGCGAGCCGTCCGCCCGCTACGCCGCCCATCGGCGCGTTGACCAGTGGCATCCGCACACCGATCCGGTGCGCCCATGCCGTCGCCGCACCGACATCGGGTGCGGGTGGCAGTTCGGAGAAAGTCACGCCACCCATCGCAACACACGCCGCCACGACCTATCGCGGACTCCCCCTTTGCGGGTGGGAATCACGCGCGGCGACCGAGCATGTCCAGCAGCCCGTCGAGTTGCAGTTCGAACAATTCGGCCCGGTCGGCGAAAGTGTCGGCGCCGTACATGTCGAAAACGTCCGCGCTCACCGCGCCGAACAGACCGACCCAGAATGTCACGCCGCGGACGATCAGCCAATCGGGCACCTCGAGCCGGAACTGGTCGCGAATTCGCGTGAAACTGCCCGCAAGAGCGGTGGATATTTGCGGCTCCGCCGCCGGAGCAACGAGTTCGCCCGCTCCGTATGCCCGAGCGAAGAGGGTAAGCATCGTGGCGATCACGCGGGTACCCGGGGCGATGGTCTCGGCAGCGGGTGCGTCGTAACCGGGGACCGGCGTGCCGAACAGCAACCCGTAGCGGGCGGGTTCGGCCAGCGCCCAGCGCCGTACCGTTCGCCCGAGCACGCGCAACCCGTCGATCGGATCGGCCTCGGCCGCCAGCGCGCCGTCGACCGCGTCGCCGAGCGCGTTGTAGCCGTCCACGACGAGCAGGGTCAGCAACTCGTCGCGACTGCGGACATATCGGTAGACCGCCGAGGAGACCACGCCGAGATCGCGCGCCACCGCACGCAGCGACAAGGCGGCGGCGCCGTCGGTCGCCAGGTGTTCGCGCCCGATCCGGACGATGTCGTTCATGGTCTGGGCCCTGGCACGGGCACGCGGTGTCGTGGGCATGACAAGACCATGCGTCATTTAGAGAGCGTTGTCAACTAATGAGAGCATCGCTCTAAAAACAGGCCGGGCAACTGCTGGCAAACCGAGTTACCGCAGCGATGCGCCGTTTCCAGCCGAGTTGCGGACCGCTACTTACCGGAGAGTAGTGTTAGCCGAGTCACTGGCGACACGATCGAGGAGTTCCACATGGACCAGCGGACGACGGATTTCGACGTGCTGATCGTCGGTTCGGGGTTCGGCGGCAGCGTCACCGCGCTCCGGCTGGTGGAGAAGGGTTACAAGGTCGGCGTGCTGGAGGCGGGCCGGCGCTTCGCCGACGACGAGTTGCCCGAGACCAGCTGGGAGCTGAAGAAGTTCCTGTGGGCGCCCGCGCTCGGCTGCTACGGAATCCAGCGCATCCATCCGCTGCGCAATGTACTCATCCTCGGCGGCGCGGGCGTCGGAGGCGGTTCGTTGAATTACGCGAACACCCTGTACGTGCCGCCGGAGCCGTTCTTCCGCGACGCACAGTGGCGTGACATCACCGATTGGCGCGACGAACTGACCCCCTACTACGAGCGCGCGCAGCAGATGCTCGGCGTGGTACGCAATCCGCACCTGACGCCCGCCGACGAGGTCTTCAAGGCCGTCGCCGACGACATGGGCGTCGGCGACACGTTCGTGCAGACTCCCGTCGGCGTGTTCTTCGGCGAGCCGGGCAAGACGGTGCCGGATCCGTACTTCGGCGGCGTCGGCCCCGAGCGAACCGGGTGCGTCGAGTGCGGCGACTGCATGGTGGGCTGCAAGTACGGCGCCAAGAACACCTTGGTGAAGAACTACCTCTACCTGGCGGAAAAGGCCGGCGCCGAGATCATTCCGATGACAACGGTTACCGAGCTGCGTCCGCATCCCGACGGCACTTGGGACGTGTCCACCGCCCGCACCGGCGCGTGGGTTCGCAAGCAGCCCCGGACGCTCACCGCTTCGCACGTCGTGCTCGCCGCCGGCACGCGCGGCACGCAGAAGCTGCTGTTCGCCATGCGCGACAAAGGGGTATTGCCGGACCTGTCCGATCGACTCGGCATGCTCACGCGCACCAACTCGGAATCGATCGTCGGCGCGGCCACCAAGAAGGTGCGCCCCGGCGTCGACTTCACCAAGGGCGTCGCGATCACCTCGTCCATCCATCCCACCCCGGACACCCACATCGAGCCGGTCCGCTACGGCAAGGGTTCCAACGCCATGGGCCTGCTCCAGACGCTCATGGTCGACGGCGGTGGGCGCATACCACGCTGGCTGCGCTTCCTGGGCCTGGTGCTGCGGCATCCGATGAACCTGCTCAGCTTCCTGAGCACCAGGAACTGGAGCGAACGGACCATCATCTCGCTGGTCATGCAGCACCTGGACAATTCGATCACCACCTACACCAAGCGCGGCCTGTTCGGCCGCAAGCTCACCAGCAGACAGGGCCACGGCGAGCCCAACCCGACCTGGATCCCGGTGGGCAACGACGTCACCAGGCGGGTGGCGGAGAAGATCGGCGGCATCGCGGGCGGTAGCTGGGGCGAGATCTTCAACATCCCGCTCACGGCCCATTTCCTGGGCGGAGCCGTGATCGGAGCCGACGCCGAGCACGGCGTGATCGACGCCTATCACCGCGTCTACGGCTACCCCACGCTCAGCGTGGTCGACGGCGCGGCGGTCTCGGCCAACCTGGGCGTCAACCCGTCGCTGACGATCACCGCGCAGGCCGAACGCGCGGCGGCATACTGGCCCAACAAGGGCGAGGTGGACGCCCGCCCCCTAGTGGGCACCGGATACCGGCGCATCGCTCCCATCGCACCGGTGAACCCGGTCGTTCCGGCGAGTTCGCCCGCGGCGCTGGTGCTTCCGATCGTGCAGATCCGGGAGACACCCGCCGCCGGGTAGGTCAGCCGCCGGTCCCGTCCGGGCGGGCTCAAAGAAACGCGGTCGCTGACGACAGAACATGCCGCACAGCTATCTCCCCTCAACTAGCCTTTATCTGGTCTTTTGTCGCTACGACAGCCAGGAGGCGACCGATGAGCACACGGTGGCGCGGATGGATCGGTCCCCCGGCGATGGCGGTCATTCTCGCGTTGAGCGCGTGCGGCGGCGACGAAGCGGACTCCTCCGAGGTGGGAGCGCCGTCCGGTTCCACGGTGATGCCCGACCGGTTCGCCGGTGTGCCGATACCGGACGGACGGATCGATGGTGCCGTGGGCGAGCTGGACGACCTCGCCGAGAGCCTGCTCACCTCTTCGGGTATTCCCGGTATGGCGGTCGCCGTCGTGCACGGTGGGAAAGTGTTGTACACCAGGGGCTTCGGCGTCCGCGACATCGTCACCGAGGAGAAGGTGGACCCGGATACGGTCTTCCAGCTCGCGTCGCTGTCCAAACCGGTCGGAGCGACGGTCGTGGCCCGCCGCATCGCCGCGGGGGGTGTCGAATGGGACACGCCGGTGCACCGGCTGCTGCCCTCCTTCGCGCTCGCCGATCCCTACGTCACCGAGCACGTCACGATCGGCGACCTGTACGCACACCGCTCCGGGCTGCCCGATCACGCGGGTGACCTGCTGGAGGACCTCGGCTACGACCGCGGGCAGATTCTCGACCGGCTCCGGCTGTTGCCGCTGGGCGCCTTCCGGGACTCCTACGAATACACCAATTTCGGGCTGACCGCGGCAGCTGTCGCCGTCGCCAGCGCGGCGGGAACCGACTGGGAGACGTTGTCCGAACAGACGATCTATCGCCCCCTCGGCATGACATCGACCAGCTCCCGCTACGCCGACTTCGCGGTTCGCGCGAACCGGGCCGAGGGGCACGTTCTAATCGACGGGAAGTACGAGCCGGCCAATCCCCAGCGTCAACCGGACCCCCAGTCTCCGGCGGGAGGGGTCAGTTCCTCGGTGGCCGACCTGGCCAAATGGATGACAATGGTGCTCGCGAACGGGTCCGCGGGTGGCACCGCCCTGGTGCCACCGGAGGATCTTCTGCCCGCCATCTCCCCGCAGGCGGTGTCGGCGCCACCGAAGACGCCGGACGCGCGCGCCGGGTTCTACGGATTCGGTTTCAACGTCAGCGATTCCGCCTCGGGCCGGGTCGTACTCGGTCACTCGGGGGCATTCGGCCTCGGTGCGGGCACAGCGTTCACCCTCATTCCCTCCGCCGACGTCGGCATCGTGACACTCACCAACGCGGCGCCGATCGGCGTGCCGGAAACGCTCAACGCGGAGTTCGCCGACCTGGTCCAGTTCGGGAAGATCCAGCAGGACTGGCGCTCGCTCTATCGAACAGCATTCCAGCCGCTGGGCGCCCCGGCAGGGGCGCTGGCAGGCAAGCAGCCGCCCGCCGACCCCGCTCCCGTCCGACCGTCCGCCTCGTATACGGGCATCTACGACAATCCCTACTACGGTCCGGCGACCGTCGCCGCCACCGGCAATTCCCTGACCCTCAGCCTGGGCCCGAACAACATGACCTTCCCACTGAAGCACTGGGATGGCGACACTTTCGTCTTCACACCGGCCGGGGAAAACGCCAACCGCGGCTCGGTCTCCCGGGCGACCTTCGAGGGCGGCAAGCTCACTCTCGAGTACTACGACACCGAACACCTCGGCGTGTTCACCCGAAGATGACTTCGCCGTCGTAAACCCGCGGCCAGGGTGTGTGCCCCCTCCCCGGGCGCTGGTGGACCACTCTCCGAGGGTTTGCTGCCGACAGTTCCGGGAAGTCGCTGAATGCAGGAGAGGAGGCAGTGATGACCGAACCGAACGAGACCTATGACCCGCCGCAGGACACGGGCGCACCCGACTCGGTCGAATCCGATCCGGCGGCGCTCAACAGCGCCGAGGATCTCGACGAGGACCGACTGCGTTCCGACCCGCTTGAGGCCGGAATGGACCCACCGGAACACTGGAGCGGCGTCACGAAGTACGGCGTGACAGCGTGGGAGCAAGCTCATCCGCGGCCGATCGAGGACCGGCTCGCCGAGGAGGAGCCGGACGTCGATCCGAACCGCGCCCCCGAGACGGAGGAAAGCGGGAGACTCGAGGACGACGACCACAGGCTGAGAGACATCACCTCCGACAGCGACCGCGTGCCTGTCGACCATCCTTACGAGGAGCAGATCGGTGTCGCGGCCGACGTCGCGGGCGGATCGGTGGCCGACGACATCCGTCGGCCGGCGCCGCCCCAATGAGAGACGGGTTCGAGGTTGATCGGCCGGCACTCGCCACGCCCTGGCCGATCCCCCACCCAGGGTATTCATCGCATAGCGCGCGATCGTTGCGAAAGTGACAGGCCGGGCAGTGCGCCCGGCCTGTCCGCTGCTCACTCGTCCGAGAGCCATACCAGACAGAACGTGTGCCCCACCGGATCGGCGTAAACACGGAACGCTCCGCCGGTTTCGCCTTGCACGAGTGTCGCCCCCAAGGCGAGCGCCGCCGGTTCGGCTTGCTCGATGTCGTCCACCAACACGTCGAAATGAACCTGCTGAGACGCCTCGGGGTCCGGGAAACGCGGCGGTTTGTACTGCGGCGCCGTCTGAAACGCGATGCGCCTGCCCGAGGTCTCGACCAGCACCACCCAGTCGTCGTCATCGTCCTCTAGCAGGTCTCCCCCGAGCAGGTCCCGGTAGAACCGGGCGAGTTTTCGCGGTTCGGGGCAGTCCAGCACGACGCTGCGCAACTGTCCGACGGCATTGTTCGATGTCATACTCCGACCTCCTGACCTACGCCATTCGTCGTTGCCTACCCGCCCCGACCGGCGACAAACTCGGCAGCACAAGCAAGCTCACCCCCATGCCTCCGGGATGCGAACGCACGATCCGGCGCCGACCGACCGAACGCAACGGCCCGCCCGGCGTCACGCTTCCGCCGGACGGGCCGCTTCCCCGTTCGCCATGCGACGCCGCCACGTCACACAGCGTGATCATGGTAAGCGCTGTCCCCGGTCAAATCCGGCAGCCACGCCGGACCATCGGACGTCCGATGAAAGACGGTCGCCGTCGCGGGTGTTAATCGCCGTGCGAAGCTCGCCAGAGAGTATGTTCGCGGCTGATCGCTTCCTCGGCGTCGGATACCGCGTCCGCCCAGGCTGCTTCGGTGCCGTTCTGTTCCAGCACTTCGGCGACGATGCTCAGTTCGTTCGACGCGACGGCATAGGCAGCGGCACCGGTGCTGTGCTGGCGGGCCGACGACCAAGCGGCCAGGCCCGCGACCGCGGCCGCGAAAATGCCTGCGAGGTCGAAAGTGACCGCGTTGAACGCCTTCGCCAGCGCACCGGCCACACCCGCCACCTCGAAAACGAGTGCCAGCGTGCCGTATACCTGCGATCTGCGTTGGTGATAGCCGGATTTGGCCGCATACCATCGTTGTTGTTCCCTGATGCGATCGTCCAGATAGACGCGGCGCCGTTCGTCGAACGGGGCCGAACGCAGCTGCCGCATGCGGTCGGTGATGGTCGGCGCGGTGGTCGGACGCAGGGCGAGCGCCGAGATGTCTTGGCGCAGCAGCATGATGCGCTCGATCAGCATCCGATCGGCCTCGGCCGGGGACAGCGTCCCGGCGAACGGCGCACCCCGCACCGCGTACTTCCAGGTCAAGGTTTTCACCGACTCGGCGAGCGCGCGACCTTCGTACCAGGACTTACCCGGACGGCCGCGCAGGACACCCACGTCGACGGCGAGGATTCCGACGAAGGCCATGGCGGTCAGGATGGCCGCTACATCCGTACGCGCGGAGCCGACGCGGACGGTGAACGCCGCGCACGCCGCCGCCACCACCGCCAGCCAGAGCCGAGCTCCGTAGGCGCGGAGATAGAACTTCTGGCCGTACAGCGACGCCGTGTCCGCGGACTGGAACAGCCCGGGGTAGTCGTCAGCGTGCCGCACGGGCCGCGAGGCGCGTTCGAACCGACATGGCCGAAGCGTAACAGGCAACCGGTGTCGCTCGAATCCATTTGCGCTGCTCTGGAATTGCGGACTTTCCCTGCTACAGATCCATGTCCCGCGACGGATGCCGTGTCATCCACGGCGAACCTGCGGAGCCGGCAGGAACACGAGGCCGAGGACGGCAGGCTCCAGTTCCGGCGCGGGACGCAGCGTCCCGTCGGTTTCTCCACCGTCACCCCGGCCGCCAGTACCCAGACGCCCAGCGCGACCGGCATCAACTGCGGCCCACGCGCCCAGACCACGACTACTGCCGCCATCGACGCCACGCCAGTATGAACCAGCAACAGCCCGGGCACATCGTTGTCATCTCATGCGGCGTCGGCCCGTTCGCTACCCGTCCTACCCGATGCGCACCGGCGCGGACTTGGGGAAGGCGACCGGCAAAGCCGTCAGAGCCCGGTGAAACGGGCCCGGCCGCCATTGCAGTTCGTTCTTGGGCCTGCCCAGCTGGATTTCGGGCAGGGCGTCGAACAGCTGATCGATGGCGTTCTGCACCGTCATGTACGCGACGGATTTGGCCGGGCAGGCGTGCGGGCCCGCGCTCCATGCCAGATGGGAGCGATTGCCGATCCGGCTGCCGCCGGGTTCGTCGGTCCCGCGGATCTCCGGGTCGTTGTTGCAACCGGCGAGGCTGATGACGACCGGCTGGTCCGCGGGCAACCAGACACCGTCGACCATGATCGGCTGCCGGGGATACGTCGTGCAGAAGTTCGCCATCGGCGGGTCGTTGAACAAGACCTCGTCGAGAGCGTCGGTGGTGGACAGGTTGCGTCCGAGGACGTCGCCGAAGCGGAACCGGTCGTCGGTGATCATCAGCAGCACGGCGTTGGTGATCAGATTGCGCTGCGCTTCGAAACCGGCACCGTAGAAGCTCATGAGCTGGGCGAAGATCTCGATGTCGTCGAGGTCGGTCGTGTGATGCGCCAGCCGCGAGGTGACGTCGTCGCCGGGTTCCCGGCGCTTGAGCCGGATGAGCTGCATCAACGCTTCCTTGAGCATTTTCATGCCCTCGGGCCCCCGGACGGTGTCGAAGCGGGCGGCCATACCGGTCGCGACCCGCTCGCCGATCTCGGCCGGGCAACCGACCATCTCGTTGAGGACTTCGAGAACGAGCGGAAACGCGTACTGGGTCACCAGGTCGGCGGACCCGGCTTCGCAGAAGGAATTGATCAGCGGGACAGCGAGCTTCTCGACCATAGTCGGCACGTCGAACAAATCGATCCCGTCGATGGCGTCGACGGAGGCATGCCGATAGCGGTCATGTGCGAGGCCGGTGTTGTACCGCGCGGCCGGATACCACTCCATCATCGGCCGCACGGGTGAGTCCGAGGGGATGGTCTTCTGCCACGTGCGGGGATCGGCGGGGAAATGGTCGGGATCGCTGAGGATGCGCACCGCCGTCTGGTAGCCGATCACCAGGGTGGCAGGTACACCGGGCGCCAACTCGATCGGAACCAGCGAGCCGTGCTTGCGGCGCATCTCCCGGTACGCGCGATGCGGGTCCGCGACGAACTCCTTGGTGTACAGCTCGACGCGCGGGGCGTCCGTCTCCGTCGGGGATCCGTGCTGGACGGGGCACGCTCCGGTTCCAGTGGTGTGCGGTGCGGCCATCGGGGACTGTGGTGTGGTCAAGAACGTGACTCCAGGTTATGGAACAGCAATTCGACGATCGTGGTCAGTGAGCGGGTACACGTGCCTGCCGAGATCTGTTATCCAGAGCTCGGCGACCCGCCTACGCTAGCAACATAGCAACGCTCCGATCGTGGCGCTGACGAAGGCGGCGCGGGCGAACACACGAGAGCGGGTTCGCGACAACGCAATTGGACGTATCCGACGGCGATACCTCAGCGGAGGCGCTGGTCGGCAACCGCACGGTTGTTGCGAGCCGGCTCGAGCTGGTCTCGACGCGCGGAGGACGTGGCACGCCGTCCGCGGCCACCGGCCGTCGGCTACCACCGGGCGGATTACGGCTCGCGTTCGTCACCGACGCCGGTCAACGAGACCGTGGTAGCGACCGCCCGCCTCGCGTCGTCGACGGTGCATCGGCCGAGGCCGCACGCGGTGGCGACTCCGTAGGCCGCGCGTCCGGCCGCTTGTTCGAAGAGAGCGAGCGCGCGGGCGCTGTCCGCGCGGGCGTCCGGGGAGACGACACCGGCGATCACTCTCCACTCGGCGTCGAGCTTGCGCAGCGGTGCGTAGAACCGCGGATCCAGCGGTGCCGGTTCGGCGCCGTAGGCGCACGGGATATGCACCGGGGGTAGTGGCGTCCCCTGTTTGTTCAGCAACCGTGCGGTACGACGCAGCAACTTCACCGACGGGGCGAGACTGCGTGGAGTCAGCAGACTCTTGTGCTGATAGTCGCCGTAGCACAGGTGCACGATCGCGTCCGCCCCGACCTCGTGCATCCGCCCGAGAAAACCGGCGAGCTGCCGCGCGACGAGCGGCGCCAGCGCCCATTGCGAACGTAGTTGCTCGGCTTTGACCATGCTCAGCAGCGCGATGGGCGACTCCACCTGAAAGACGACGCGGTCGCCGTACCGCTCGACGACCTGCGTCATCTCCTGCAATACGGCTTCGGTGAACACCGGTAGCTGCCGCAGCGCACCGACCACGAACCGGGAACCTCGCACCGCCGGCCCGACCGGGAGCCCGGCGGAGACCGCGGCGCCCGCGAAGACGAACATCGCGAGATCCAACGGGTTCGGTTGACTTATCTGCACTTTCGTCTTCGCCAGCTCCGGCCGGTCGCGGCGCAGCGCCTCGAACGCGTCCACGACCTTGCCGATGCGCTCGACGCGGTTCATCGAGACGTGCCGCGGTTCCAGGGTGCACCCGGGCCGCACACCGTAGCTGGGAAAATCGCTGTAGTCGGTGTACTCGCCCGCCCGGACGATCTCGAAGACGTCGGCATGCTGCTTGCGCGTGCGCAGGTAGTCGAAGATCCAGTCCGGATCGAGGTCGCAAGGCACCGCCGTGACCGGCCGTCCCTCGCTGTGGTCGGCAAACCATTGCATGACGGCGCGATCACCCGTCATCAGTTCGGCAGGCAGGGTGCCGACATAATGCGCGAATCTGGTCATCTGTGGCTCTTCTGTTGTCTGGACGCGGGTTTCGCGAACCAGGGCAGTCCTGTTACGCCGATCGGTAGCTGTGCAAGCGTACACGGACCCGCTCCGTTCCCGCATCCCTGATGTTCCCACGCTATGGAGAAGCACGCGACGTTCCCGGCCATCCGCACTGCCATGACCTATCTCCGAAATTTCGCCACACGCAGGTTGATTCGCGGTCTAACATCAATGTCGTCCAGAATGACTTGCTGGGTGGAAGATTTCCACGGCGCCTGGTTCGCACGGGCACCGTGTCGCGTATCGATTTGCTGTGCACCACAGATCTGATCCGAACGAACGCAGACCCTCGACAGCTCCATCGTCGACGGTCTCGGAATCCATCTCGGGGGTGAGGGCCACGCATGACCATCGGAGCGCCCGGTCGAGACAGTCCCGGCTCGTCTCCTGACCGATATCTGATGCGCGTCTCGACGAGTTCGCGGGATCACCCCATGCCCGACCCCGCAGGACCGAGCACCCGTTCAGCTCCGAGACGATCCCGCACGTGGGATTCGCACCGACCCAGAACAACTGAGGACCGGCGCACCCTCCGAGCTCGGATACCGGCTGCCCCGCGGTGCTCGAGACACACCCATGCACCAACCCCCGTAGTGCGACAGGCCTGCGGAACGTCGCCGACGCGGCGGTCGCGAGAACCTCTCAGACAGAACGGAGTCCCCGCATGGCCTTCGAATTTCTCGTGCCTGCTCTCACCGCGCTCGTTGCGGTGGTCGTCTTCCTGGCCGGGGATCGCCTACATCCGAAGACCTGGCGGCAGACCGACGACGACACGGTCGGCGCGTTGGTGCTCAACCTGATCAACACGATCTTCATGGCGGTGGTGGCGTTCATCGTGGTGATCGCCTGGCAGCAGTACGACAACGCGCGCAATCACACCATCGCCGAAGCCAAGGCGCTCATCGATACGTACTGGGCCGCGCACGGAATGCCCGAGTCCGACCACACGCGAATCCAGGGCCTGGTGCGCGATTACACCGAGCAAGTCCTCACCCGGGAATGGACCGTTATGGCCGACGACGGGCATCTCAGTCAGTCCACCCAGGACACCCTCGACACCCTGCGCGACGCGGTGGCCGCGGTGGACACCGCGGACGCCGAGGTCGACTCGCTTCGTGCCAGCGCTCTGACCAGCCTCGACGCCGTGGCCCAAGCGCGCGCCGACCGTGCGCTGGACGCCGGTTACCGGGTTCCCGGCTTTCTCTATCTGGCCATGTGGATCTGCACGGTCCTCCTGCTGTTCAGCGTGGTCCTCTCCGGCGTGCAGATCACCAAGCGCAGTGTCGTGACCACCGCGCTGCTCGGCGCCATCGTCGGGGTGGTGATCCGGGCGATCTACAACCTCGACGAGCCGTTCTCCGGCGGGAACGTGGTCCCGAAGGAAGCCTTCGAACTCGCTCTGTCCCGGTATCAGCACACCACGTGACCTTCCGGACCGGTTTCGACTACGACGAGGCGACTGCATATGCGAGCAACTCGAACACATCGGTTGGCACGAGGATTGGCCACCGCGATGCTGCCGCTGACCCTCGCGGCACTCACGGCTCGACCGCTGGAAGCATCAGCAGACCCGCTGCCCTGGCTGCCCCTCGGCGACCTGGCGACGGGGAGTTCGGGCGCAGCCCCCGGCTCCGATATCGTGAACACCGGCAATGGTTCCAGCCCCGACGCAGGCACCCCATCGTCCGGCAGCGCCTCGGGTCTCGACGCCGAGGGCGCGACCAGCGGTGGGTCTTTGGCTCTCGGTCCGGTTCGGTTACCTTCCGGCAGCGCCGGTCTTTCAGCAACCGGCAGCGCCGAAGTCGGCGGAGCTCGTGGCGGCCCTCTCGCCACCGGCCGTGGGCAACCCGGCGACGGCACATCCCGCACGGCGGACACGACGGCCCACCCGGACGTCATGGCGGGCAGTCCGGCCGAGACGCTGCAACTCGACACGGGCAGCGTCCAGTCGGCATGTGCCGGCAGCGCCGCGACGGGCAGCGCATTACTCCTGCTCGGGCTCGCGACCGGCAGCGGTTTCGGCTCCTTCGGATCCAGCCTCATCGGCCCGGGATCGAGCCTCGTCGGGCCGGGGTCGAGCGGATCGGCCCTCGGCAGCGCGGGCGTCGGCAGCGCCTTCTCCGGCAGCGCATTGCTGACCTGCTTGCTGCTGCTTCCCACCCCGCCGCCGGTGCCCATGACCCCACTCGAACTCGGCCCGCCCATCCCCGAATTCCGTATCGTTCCGTCACCGGCCGCCATCGCGACGCAGATACCACTCCAGGCCGAAGGCCCCCTCCCCGCGCTGCCCTCGTCCCCGCCCAGCCGTCAACGGGGAAAGGACGTACAAGCCGCCGAACCGCCCCGAGACCCTGAGGTATGGAACCTCATGAGGCTCATGACGGTATTGGTGGTCACGGTCATCACCGTCGTCGGTATCCGTATATCACCCGGCCCCAAACGAACCCGCTGACCGAGCGAGAGGTACGGCGCACTCGCCCGGTTCACGCCCTTTCGCACGACCTCAGCGCGGCGCCATCCGGATGGCACCGTCGAGACGGATGGTCTCGCCGTTGAGCATCGGGTTCTCCACGATGTGCCGCGCGAGCGCGGCGTATTCGGCCGGGTCACCGAGTCGCGAAGGGTGCGGGACCTGCGCGCCCAGGGATGCGATGGCCTCGTCGGGCAGCGTGGCGAACAGCGGAGTGTGGAAAAGTCCCGGCGCGATGGTCACCACCCGGATCTTGATCGCCGCGAGGTCACGCGCCACCGGCAAGGTCAGGCCCACGATCCCGCCCTTGGACGCCGAGTACGCCGCCTGCCCGATCTGGCCGTCGAACGCCGCCACCGACGCGGTGTTGATGATGACACCCCGCTCCTCGCCCACCGGATCGGTCTTGGCGATCCGTTCGGCGGCCAGCCGGATCACGTTGAAGGTGCCGACCAGGTTGACGTTGATCACCTTGGTGAAGTCCGCCAACGGGAATGCCCCGTTCTTGCCCACGGTCTTGATGGCGTTACCGATGCCCGCGCAGTTCACCGCGATGCGCAGGTCGCCCAGCTCTTGCGCGGCATCGAGTGCGGCGGAGACCTGCTCTTCGTTCGTGACGTCGGCCGCGGCGAAGACCACGCCGTCGCCGAGTTCCTTGGCGACGGCCTCGCCGGAGGACGACGGCAGGTCGACGATCACGACCTTCGCGCCCTTGCCGTGCAGCTCCCGCACGGTCGCCAAGCCGAGTCCCGACGCACCACCGGTCACCGCAGCGACCGCGTTGCTGATCTCCATCCCACTCCTCTTCTCCGGGTTGCCGAACAACGGCGCGAAACGTCGGCCGACCGGTTTCCGCTGCCACCCCGGGACGGGGAGCCAGGCGTCGTGACCAATCGGCACACGGCGACAGGCTAACCGTCCACAGAGGATTAAGTAAACAGCCATTCTCATCCGAGTCGACGATATAGCCGCCCCGGACGAGTCCACTGAGCTGCGCGAGGCCCACAAACGGATCCGGCAACTCGAACAGGGAGCCGGAGTCATGCGTCGCGCGGTACCGGGCCGCAGTACCCGTCCGGATACTCGGCACTACCTACATCGTGCGCTGAGGTCGGCACCGCGGCGGGCGATGCGCTGCACCAATTCGCGGGCGCTCTGCCGACGGGGGGTGCGCAGCCTGTCACCACATCCAAGCTCGACAACGCGGCCGGGCAGACGCTCACCTGCACGGTCACCTACGAGGATCCGATTCCGCACCTCGACAAGGTGTCCACGCCCGAGCCTCTTTCGCGCACGGCGAGGATCGATCTCTGGGTGTGGAAAACCCCAGCCGTGGTCGGGCAGACCACGACGTCCACCACGGCCGAACCCACCTCGGCAAGTGGAGCTCCGGCACCCATACGCGGCATCGGCGATCACGCCGACATCGTGACCCTGCCCGTGGGGAAGAACCAGGTTGCGGTGACGGTGCAAACCAGGCTCGGGAACCTCGCCGTCAACGTCCACACCCGAGGACTGAACTGGTCCGGGTCAAGTGGCACTCCGCCCACCGGTGACTCACCGGGATTGCGTAACGACCTCGCCTCCGGCGCCGAATCCATCGCGGCCGCGCTCATCCACAGTCTTTCGGCGAGCCTGCCACGCAAGACGTTCCGGCCCGAGTCCGCGACCACCTCCGCTTCCATTGTTACCACGGCCCCGGACCTCACGACACCGACTGCGCCCCAACCGGTCTGGGATCCGTGTACGATCCCCGACGCCGACGTCGCGGCGGTGGGCCTGAATCCACAGTCGAAGAAGACGGACACCCCGTACCCGGAGGCGAAACAGTGCCGGTGGACCGGCCCAACGTACTATGTGGCCGTATTCACTCGGGACAGTCGGTTCACGGACTGGGCCTACGAGGTCTTCACCCAACCCCGGCCGGTCATGGTGGGCGATCGGCGTGCCCTGCTCGCCGTGCCCAGCGACGTACCCGGTGAGTTCTGCTGCCTCCTGTTCGACATCCCCCAGGGCACACAGGATGGCATCAAGACCGGCGTCGTCGAGGTGCGGGCATCGACCGAAACCTCGGGCGACCGAGACGCCCTGTGCACCGAACTCACCCGCCTGGCAGTCCCTCTGACCCAGCACTTCCCCACCGGCCGTTGACCCGGACACCGCGCTGAGAGCGGGTCCAGCGGCTGAACATCGGCAACCAGCATGTGGCAGAACAGGTCGTCGCAGAACCGACAGCATGCTCTTCATCTGCGCTATCCGATGACGCAAAGACACCGCGGGAACTGGGCCCCGGCGGTCAGTCGATGCCTTCGACGATGCGGAAGTCGCGCTCGACGCCGTCGGGGAGGGCCACCAGCGCCTTCTGGTATGCCTCGCTCTCGTATGCCGCGACGGCCTGTTCAAAGCTGTCGAACTCGATCAGAACGACGCGTTGCGTGATTCCGGCCTCGTGGGCGACGACTCGACCGCCACGCGACAGGACGCGCCCTCCCCCAGCCTGGACAGCCGGACGGGCCAGCTCGTTGTAGGCAGTCAGCCTCTCAGGGTCGGAAATGGCGGGGTAGACGCTGACCCAGTAGCCCTTAGCCATGGAAACCTCCCGTGTTCGGCCGGACACGTCCGACTTCGAATTGACACTCAGATCGATCGGTCCCGGCGACGGGCACTGCGGTCAGTTGAATCGTCATATGCGCAGGCTAGGGCTTGATGTGCGGTCGAGGGAAAGACCGGTACGCGATAGACTCAGAACGGATCGTTATCAATCGATAGGGAGGGCACGTGGCGCCGGATACGGTGAGCCTGCGGTACTTCCTGGTGCTGGCGCGGGAGTTGAACTTCACCCGCGCCGCCGCACGGATCGGTATCGCACAGCCCGCGCTCAGCGCCCGGATGCGCCGATTGGAGGCGGAACTCGGTACGGCCCTGCTGGTTCGCAACACGCGTAGCGTCGTATTGACCACGGCCGGTGCGGCTTTGGCGGAGTCCGCGGCGCCCGCGCTGGCGGCGCTGGACCGGGCATGGGACACCGCCCGGAGCGCGGGGGCCGGTGAACTGGGCACGCTGCGCATCGGATACAGTCTCAGCGCCGGGGCCGGGACGGCACCGGCCCTGGTGGACAGGCTCATTCGCAGCAGCCCGGGACTCGAGGTCGGCGCGGTCCCGATGGCGACACCGGAGATCTCCCCCGCGGTCGCCGACGGCCGCATCGATGCGGGGATCACCCGCGGTGAACAGCCGGGGCGTGGCGTACGCCGGTTCCTGCTGCGGCGTCAGCGCGTCGGGGTCCAGCTGGCGCAGCATCATCCGCTGGCCGAACACCCGGAGATCGAGATCGCCGACGCGGCCGCGTATCCGCTGCGACTCCCCGACCGTACGGCCAACCCCGTGATCCACGATCAGCTGTCCGCACTGTTCCGCGACACCCGGCCGATCCCCCGATTCCGCACGCCCGCAGTCTCTTTCGACATGTCTCAGCGCGACCTACACGACGGGCTCACCCTCGCCCCGGCCGGTGAAGCCGCGGTCACGACACAACCGGCCGGTCTCACCTGGCGACCGCTGCGGGGCGCGCCCAGCCTGACGATCCACCTGGTCCTCCCACGCGAGCAGTCGCCGCTACACCGCCGCATCCGTGCCGTCGCCAAAACCCTGGCGCACGAGCTGCACTGGCTGCCGGACTGACGCGCAAGAGGTCAAGCGAGACGGACGCCTGCGGTGGCGAGGCCGAAGACCTTACGCCCTAGGGAGTCCGTTCCGGCCCGTTCGATCTCTCCTTGCGATCTGTACCGCCGCCATCGCCGACGCCGCGTTCGCCGGGTGGCTGGCCGACCGCACCGCCGGAGGCGACAGCATCATGCTCGCCGCCACCCACGCGACGGTGACCGAGCTGAACCGGCTCGCCTGCGGACATCGCCTCACCACCTCCGGCGTGAATTCGAACGCATGTTCGACTCCCGCAATCCGTCATCGCCGCCGTGAACGGCCCCGCCGTCGGCGTGGGCATCACCGTGACGCTCGCGGCGGACTTCCGGCTGGCCGTCGACAACGCCCGCATCGGGTTTGTCTTCAATCGCCGCGGCATCGTTGTTCCAGTTGGTTCCTGCGCCGCCTGGTACCGAAGCAGACCGCGCTGGACTGGGTGTACTCGGGCCGTCTCGTCGAAGCGGGCGAAGCGCTCGACGCGGGATTGTCCTCCGCGCTGCATCCCGCGGACACACTGGTCGACGAGGCTCGCGCGCTCGCCCGCCGGGTTACCGAGCATTCCGCGCCCGTGTCGGTGGCGCTGTCTCGGCAGATAATGTAGCGCAACCTCGGAGCCGAGCATCCGATGATCGCCCGCCGCATCGAATCTCGCGGCATCTACCACCGGGCGCCGCCGCCGACGCCAGGGAAGGCGTGACGGCCTTCCTGGAGAAGCGGCCCGCCCGATTCTCCGACAGCGTCGACCGCGACCTCCCGGACATCTTCGGCGACGATCTGGCGGTCCCGCCGTTCCGGCCTCGAGATCCTCGGTTGTAGAAGGCGATCCGAGGTGCGCGATTCGGTCGACGACGGATACCGAATCGAAATTTCCTCAGTTGCCCACTGCGCCGTGCTCGGTCCACGCCACGGCGCGCAGCGGAAACGAGCCCGTCCCACGCACCGGCGCAGGAAGCGCGACCAGCCTGGCGCCGGTGTCGGGGACCGCGTCCAGATTCGTCATCTGCTCGATGATCGGAATGCCCGCACCGAGCAGCGTGTGGTGGCACGGCCGCGTCGGCAAGGACGTGTCGTCGACGTCGGACGAGTCGATTCCCACCAGCGCCACATTGGCGGCGATCAGCGCCTCGGCGACCTCGCCGACCAGGAACGGATGTCCGGGCTCTCGGTACGCGGACGATCCCCATTTGCCCGACCAGCCGGTGTGCACGAGCACCGCTTTGCCCCACAACCGCGCGGGATCGCCCAGCACGTCCGGCCCCACCGCGCGGCGGCCCGGCGCACGTATCATCACGATCGGCACGTTCAACAACCGCTCCAACGGCAGCTCGGCGATGTCGGCGCCGCCGGCGTGGAAATGGAAAGGCGCGTCGATGTAGGTGCCCGTGGGACCGACCATATCCACGCGCGCGATGTGGTAGCCCATGCCGATCAGCGGCGATCGGTCACGTGCCACCGCCGTGGTGACACGCGGTGCGGGCAGGCTCGGATCGATGAGCATGCCGTCCGAGACAGGATGGGACAGCTCCACGATCGCTCGGCTCATACCAGGGACGGTACCCGCGCAGGGCACCGAGTCGCCCGGGGCACGACGACACAAAGGACTCGCGGTGCGCTCGGACTCGCCGGTGGAAATCGTCTGATGCACACCGACCCGAAGAAGCGCAGAATGGAAACCGGAAGGTCATCATGCGACTGCTACAGGGTCTACTCGGTCCGATACTGGGGATCCTCACCGCCGTGCTCGGCACGGTACTGGGGCTGGTCGCCGCTGTGCTGTGGCTCGTCGGCGCGGTGCTGTGCGTGACGATCCTCCTGCTTCCACTGGGCATCCCGGTCATCAGACTCGCCCGCCGTCTGTTCACGCTCTCCCGGCAGCTGATGCGTCTTCCCTGAAGGCTGTCCCCGCGGCCGGCGGGGTAGCCCGCGCGACGATCTGGACCACGCCGAGGCACTCCCAAGGCCGTGGCGGTTCAGCACCCGCAGCCGAGCTCGCCCCACCTACGCCCCCGAGATCGACGTGGCGGGCGCCTACGTCGCGGCGCCCCCGGCAGATCTGTTCGCCACTTTGCGCCAGATCGACGGCGGCAGGGCGTGGCGCCTGCTGCCGGATCGGCTGTTGCTGCTCCCGCTGGCCTACAACCGCTTGCAATACGAGAAACTCGTCCGCTCTCACCGCAAATTCGCGCTGGACATTTTCGCGGCCCCCTCCAGCACAGCGGGCGGCTGCCCGATCTGAGCGCCACCCAATCGGTGATAGCAAAATCGGCTTGTACTATCGCTGCCCGCGGCGGCACCGGTTGATCGCAATCACTCTCGTCCTCGACCGGGCCGCGGACACCGATCCGCTGGCAGTCTGCTATCGAACCTCTTGTTTCCCAGCGCGATTCAGTGGGTGTCCGGCGTCGTGGCGTCGGCGGTTCACCGGCGGTGAAGCGCGTGGCAGCAGGTAGCGTGTGCCGGTATGGCGACCCCCTTGGCGTACACGGCCACCTACTCCCATTCGGCCGACGCGCTTCGTGCGGCGCTGGCCGACGAGCGGTACTGGAAAGACCGCATCGAGGAGGTCGGCGGGGCCGACGCACAGCTCGTCGAGTTCGACGCCGCCGAGGACCGCCTGCACGTGCGGATGGTGCAGACCGTTCCGGCGGCGGCGCTGCCCAGCGCCATCACCGCGGTGCGGCCCGAAGGCCTGGTCATCACCCGCTCCGAGACCTACACCCGCGAGGGCGGCAGTTTCGAAGCCCGCGTCGAAGGTGTGCCCGCCCAGGTGAGCGGCACCGTCCGGCTCACCGAGAGCGATACCGCGGCCGAGGCGGTGGTGGCCGGTGCCGCCGAAGTCGGTATCCCGTTGTTCGGCAAGAGGATCGAGGCAGCCATCGTGGCCCGGTTACTCGACATGCTGGCCACCGAGGCGGAGTTCACCGACACCTGGATCACCGACTACTGACCCCGGCCCCTCGCCAGCGGCATTCGGGAGGCTCGGTCCAGGCGACGGCGTTTTTGTGGCTGTTCCCAGCGAAACCCCAACCGCAGTGGCTATCGACCCCAACAAGCGCGACGTCGCCTTGCCCGCCGAGGCATGCGCGGCATACCGTGGGCCTGTTTCGTCCAGCCTCCTCAGGAAGGCCGTGTGTGCATTCCCCCGTCCCGCCGTCTTACCCCCGTGGCGTGGCGCGGACCGCACGGCTGGTGGCGGCGCTGAGCATCGTCGCCCTGGGGTTCGCGACCGGTGTGGCCGGCCCGGGGAGCGCCCAACCGGAACTCCCGTCGCCGATCGGCATGCCGCCCGATCGACCGCATATCGCCGGTGCGACGTCCGGCCCGGGACGGCTGGTGGAGCTGACGGTCCACTCCGCCGCGATGGCGAACGAGGTGACCGTCCGCGTCCTGCCTGCCGCCGACCGATCGGTTCCGGCGCCCACCCTGTACCTGCTGAACGGGATCGACGGCGGCGCAGACGGCAACTGGCTCGGCCGCACGGATGTGGTGGAGTTCTTCCGGGACAAGCAAGTCAACGTGGTGATCCCGTTCGGCGGCGCCAGCTCCTATTTCACGGATTGGCGTGCGGATGATCCGATGCTGGGACGCCAGCGGTGGGCCACGTTCCTGACTCGGGAACTGCCCCCGATCGTGGATGCGGCGTTCGGAGGCAACGGGTCCAACGCGATCGCGGGCATCTCGATGGCGGGCACGTCGGTGTTTCAGCTGGCCTTGGCCGCACCGGGGTTGTATCGGGCCATCGGCTCGTATTCCGGGTGTGTGCGCACCAGCGATCCGCAGGGTCAAGTGATCGTGAGCGTGGTGGTGAGTGGACGCCGGGGCAACGTGGTGAACATGTGGGGTCCGCCGACGGATCCCGCGTGGGCGGCCAACGACCCGTATCTGCACGCGGACGAGCTGCGCGGCACCGCGATCTATGTCGCGAGCGGGACCGGCGCGCCCGGTCCATACGACACCCTCGACAGTGCCGGGATCGAGCACAACCCCGGCAAGCTGATCGACCAGCTTCTCATCGGCGGCGCCCTGGAGACATTCGCCGAACGCTGCACCCGTCAGCTGCGCGAAAGGCTTGATCAGCTGGCCATTCCCGCCACCTTCGAGCTGCGCGGCAACGGCACCCATTCCTGGTCTTACTGGCAGGAAGACCTGCACAGCTCATGGCCCGTGTTCGCCGCCGCACTCGGCACGTCCTAGCGACCGAAGCCGCTCGGTTCGATCTAGGAGCGCCAGTCTCCGTCGAAGACCAGGTCGCCGAGCGCCGTAGGATCCCGCAGTGTATTCCGCGCCGATCGAGCCGACATTGATCACCGCTCCGCCGGGCCGCAACCCGTCTTCGCTCGGCTATCCCGCGACCCGGCCTCCCAAGGAACCCCCGCTCGGCACGGAACCGGCCAGTGCGTCCTCGACGCAGGCGTAGATGGGCTGGAGAGCATCGAGGTCGAGGAGGGCCACGATGCGGGTCACGACCAACGGGCTGCCGACCACGCACAGCCGCACATCCCGGAGCCTGCATGCCTCGGCCTCCTCGGCCAAGGCCAGCATGGAACGGCAGGCCATGAAGCCGAGGCCGCTGGTGTCGATCACGATGGGGCCCGGCGCCGCGGTCGCTGTGACGACCTCCCGCAGCAGTCTGCGCCACGTCGGCAGAGTGTAGGCGTCGACCTCGCCGTGGACATGGACGATGGCCGCGTTGCCCCGACGTTCGACGGTCGCGTTCAATCCGGGGCGGGCGTCTTCCGGCTCATCGGCCGGTGGTTGGGTGGGGTTGCTGAGACCGTGCAGTGCTGTGCTCATATGGGCACACTCGATTCGTTTCGCGCCTAGGGCGCTCGACAGTCGGGCCCACCCTGCATCCTCAAGACAGACCTGTCTCTCTTTACTAACAGAGACAGGCCTGTCTGTACAGCGCTATGGTGACAGGGAGATGGAAACGCCGAACCCTCCACGCATCGCACCCGCCGCACCCGCGCGCGAGCGAATCCTCAGCACCGCCTACGCGTTGTTCACGCGTCGCGGCGTCCGAGCGGTGGGCACTGACGAAGTGATCGCGATGTCCGGTGTGGCCAAGGCCACGTTGTACAGGCATTTTCCGTCCAAGGACGATCTCGTGCTCGCCGTGCTGCAGCGTCGCGAGCAGCTGTGGACGCTCGGCCTGGTCGAAACCCAGTCTCGCGCGCGCGGCAACACACCCGAAGAACAGTTGCTGGCGATTTTCGACGTCTTCCACGACTGGTTCCAGAAGCGGGAGGATTTCGACGGCTGCTCGTTCATCAATGTCCTGCTCGAGCTCGGCGCCGCGCATCCGGCCGGGCAGGCCAGCATCGGATACCTGGACAATATCCGGGCCATCGTCCGCGGCCGGGCCGAGGCGGCGGGATTGTGTGACCCGGATGATTTCGCCCGGTCCTGGCATATCCTGATGAAGGGCTCGATCATCTCCGCTGCCGAGGGAGATCTGCTGGCGGCCCACCGGGCCAAGCTCATGGCGCGCATGCTCATCGAACAGCACCGCCCCGCCGAGCCGTAGCGACGCGGGCGCATCGACCCACCGACGCACAACTAGTGGTGAGATCATCGTCGGCGAGGAAACGAGCGACGAGTCGATCGCGCGCACTATCGAGAGTGGTGCCGCGCAAAGTCCGTATATCGGACCTGGTCATGGGCGGTGGAACTGCCACTGCTGGATATCGCTGGTGGCCGCGAAGCGCGTCAACCCGATCTGCTCGGTGCCGATCTCATGGCCCGGCAGGGCCAGAACGAACTCAGCGGCGGGCCAAACGGCGATACGGTAGCAGGCGGGATGAGCTTCGTCGGTGCTGATCTGCCATCCCATCGGCGTCCCGCTGCATTCGACATGAACCCCCTCGGACACCAGACCGTCGCCGAGTCCGAGCCGGGTCCCGGTGCGCCCGTTGGTGATGTACCAGATCCCTTCGCCGAATTCCGGCGCGGTCGACAACAGCCAATGCTGCCAGCCGTCCTCCACACTCGCCTCACCCACTACCGTGACCTGGTCAGCGCTGTCGAGCGCCAGCACATGACCCGTGCCGACGTTGACGATCCGATAAACACCCTCGCTCAACTCAGCCATGATCCGTCGTCCTCGCCGTGTGGACACACCACGCATACCACCACCGACAACAACCTCCCGATAGAACCTCGACCGTGGGGGCTCACCGCGGTGGCTGATCTCGAAGATTGCGGTTGATACCGAATTACCCGTCTCCAAACCAATGAACCACTTCAACAGACCGGAGTTCGCCGCCCCGCGCATCGTGCGCAGCCACCGGCGCTCGTCACATGTCATGCCTGGCCGCCACCTTGCGCACCCGTATACCTCGGACCCGCACCGGTGACCAGAACCGCGATCCGCTGTCCCTGCTCCCACTCGGACCCCGACGAGTTCTGCCGCGAATATCCCTCGATATCGCGTGCGGTCGCCCAAGCCGGGTATCACGCTCGCACAGCGACCATCGCACGTGCACGAGCACCCGAACGCGGCGCAAACTGCCGCACCTCGGCTACGGCCCGGAGATCGAAGGAGGCGTCATGCCGGTCCGACACCGCACCTACCTCGTCCGCCTCGACCCCTCCCGGCGCGGCGAGAGTGCGACACCGAAAGGTGCGCGCGGGAAGTTTCTCGACTGGTTGCAAACCGACGACGCCGAGGTCGTCGAGCTCTGCGGCGCAGATCGCGTCGTCATCTCCTGTTCCCAGGAGACCGCCGACGAAATCAAGGACCTCGAGTATGTCCTGGACGTCGCGCCCCACGCTTAGCGCACTGGTGACCAACGCCCGACCGCCCGGAACCCTGGGCGGAGAAACTCCGCTCGACTTCTTCCGAACGCCGCACCGAGCCGAGACTCCGATCGAGCCCGGGCTCGTCGGCCGGTTCGCGGGCGGCCGCGGGGAATCTCAGCCGTTGCCGTAGACACGGTCCGGCAGGACCAAAACCACTGCCCTGCGCTCGGCGGCCATCACTCTGTCGTACTCGGCCCAATCCTCGTCCGCGCCGGTCGCCGGATGCCGCAGCACACCCGCGTTGACCACGGACGATTGCATCGTGCGGTCGGCTCGCAGGGTGGAGATCACACAGAGGCCGTGGTCGCCGGTGATCAGCCGGGCGAAGTCCGCGAGATCGGTCACGCCGGAAGTCTACGTAGCCGGGTCGGCACGGCCGCCCGGAACACGGCTCCGGTCAGCCTGCCCGACCGGGTCTCGGAAACCTCGCGGCAGGTCGACCAGCTCCGTCGCGGCACGTGCTGCGTATTCGCTACCGGCGTCGACACGGTGTATGAACAGCAGCGGCCAGGGTAGTGCTGACCATATCGTCGCTGCGTCGACGCGGCCCGATGCCTCATCGACGGGGTCGCGCTCGCCATCGTCGACAGAAGCATTACGGAGCGACCCGAAGGCTGGTGGCGTCATGATCTCGCAGGTCCTCGATGCTGGATTCGCGGCATCACCGGCTACGACCGTTGGCTACGACCGATCTTCTTTCGGGGCGGGAATGGTCAACAGGCCGAGAATCGCTCGAGCCTGCTCCGCGGTCGGCGTGGGCAGGCTGCCGCGACCGTGGATGAAGCCGATGCCCAAGTACACCATCGCACCGGCGCGCAGCCGTGCTTCCTCCGGTCCGAAGCCCAGTTCCAGCATCGCTTTCTGCACCGTTTCGAAGATCTGTTGGTCCAAGGCGCGCACCGTCGCGGCCACCTTCTCATCGCTTCGTGCCCATTCGCGCACGGTGGCTTCGGTGGCCCAGGTGCCTTGGTCGATGAGATTGGCGGCCATGTTGGCGATGCGCTGCTCGACCGGAACGGACTCGATCGCGCCGAGTGCGCGGATGATCTCGGTCTGCAGCGCGCTCCAGCGGTCGGCCATCGCCTCCATGAGCTGTTCGATATCGTCGAAATGCCAGTAGAAACTGCCTTTGGTGACGCCGAGTTCCTGGCACAGCCGGGGGATCTTGATCGCGGAGACGCCTTCTCGGGCGAGCAGTGCCAGAGCGCCGTCGACCCATGCCTCGTACGACAGCCGCGGAGCGCGGCTGTTGCTGCGTTGCTGCGCCGCCGCTTTCCGGGAGCGCCGCGGTGCGGAGTTCGTGGCGTCCACGTCAGGGGGCCGGATGCTGTCGCCGGCCGGCGGCCGGTCGGCTGTCATCGGGGCGGCCCCGCGTCGGTGGAAATCACCTCTCGATGGTAGGTGACCCCGTTACGGGGCAGCTTCAGCGCGGCGACTGTCCACTGCACCCCTCCGGCGATGGTGCCGTATCTGCCCGTCACCGAACTCCTTTCACGATGATGCCGAGCGGACCCGATCCTTCCATTCAAAATGGTACCGATAACTATACTCGATGGTATGGTCACCGGCGTGGGGTGCGCGACGACGCCGCCCGAGAAGGGTTGGACGATGAGACTGCGGATCGGGCGCCGAAGTTTCTGCACGGCGTGTGTGCGGGCTTCGCCGGGTCGATGCTGGTCCGGACACGAGGTGTCGCCGAGCCGCTGCTGCCGCCCGGCATGGACAGCCCGCTGCTGTTTCATTCGCCGAGGGTCGAACCGTTCGTCGATGAACTACCCCGGCTACCGGTGGTGCGCGCGGGCATCACCCGGGCGAACGTCTACGCCGGACGCGCCGGGATGTTCCTGTCGCTGCTCGATCACGAAGACCACGACATGATGCTGAGGTACCGAGGGTGCGATGAGGCGAACGCCGGCGCCGATCCGCGCGCAGAGCTGAACGAAATGCCCCATCTCACCCACTACTCGGTCGACCAGCCCCAGGTGCTCGGGCAGATCATCGAGCACTCGCGGTCCGGGCTGGTCCGGCGTGAGCTGGTGGGAGGAGCAGGTCGGGCCGAACGACCCGGACCGCATCGGATACTAGGAGAAAGTCACCCATGTCAGTGGAAGTCCCGCCCGCGGGCGCGGAGGCTGCCGCGCAACAGCCGTCGGTGAAGTGCCCGACCGCGTTCCGGTACTGGGAAGCGCGCCGGTCCCCCAAAGTTCAGCTCCTCGAGCGTCTGTTCGTGCGAGTCACCGGGAAGGAGCTGTTTCCCACCGACGCGCAAGCAGTCGCGTTGTGCGAGGACTTGTTCACCGGCGATCCGGTCGCGGAACGGTTCGTCGCGGAGGTGATGCATGGTGCGGCCGGCCCCCGGGCCGGACGACGGATGCTGGAAACCGCCCTCGCCGCCGGCATCGACGCCCTACCGGACGCGCCGGAATCGATGCGCGCGCTGTTCGAGGAATTCGAGACGGTGCCCGAGTGGGTGGTGCCCGAACTGGTCGAGCAAGGCGCGGCGATCTGGCGACGGTGGGGCACGATGCTGTTCAGCTTCGCCGGCGCGGAAACACTGGAGATGTACACCGAGGCCGCTGTCGCGACCCCGTTGTCGCTGGCCGGCGGCTACGCCGGGGACAGCGCACTGCGCCGCTTCCTGGAGACCACCCGCTTCTGGATCGATGTCTCCGAGCCCCGCGCACTGCTGACTCCGGGCTCGGCGGGACGTGCCACGGCACTGAAGGTGCGCATCATGCACGTCTCGATCCGCGCGAAGGTCGCGGGTCATCCGGAATGGGACATGGACAGGTGGGGCCTGCCGATCAGCCAGACCTACCAGATGCTGACGCTCCTGGGCGGCAGCGTCACCCCCGGCCTCGGATTGTGGGCACTCGGCTATCAGACCACACCTTCGGAAATCCGCGCGCTGCTGCATTTCCAGAAGTACATGGGATACCTGCTCGGTGTGCGGCTGCGCTGGTACCCCGAAACGGTCCTCGACTCGCTGCGTGTTCTCGCCATGACCATCGCGTCCCGCTCCTACGACGCCGGTAAGCACGGCGCGGAGTTGATCGAGTCCTACCCGGTGGCGTTCGCGCCGCGCGACGGCCACCGCGGGCTCACGCGACTGCGTGAGGCGTACAACTTTCGCATCAACTCCGTGTACTCCGCGATGTACATGGCTCCTTGGACCCGGCGCCGGTACACCATGCCCCCGGCGTTCCCGTACATCGCCATCCCACTTCTGCGTTTCCCCCTCATCACGGTGATGGAGATCCTGCGCAGAACATTCCCGCCCTTCGCACGGGCGCACGAGAAGCTCATGCTCTGGCACCGCGAGAACTGGTATCGCGCCCAGATGCAGGGCCGCGAAGCGGCTTTCGACGCCAGCGGGGCGCTACGCCGATGACCCTCGCGCTGCGCGCCGCCGCGGCCGCGCCGATCCCGGACCCGATGCGCCACCGTCGTGTCCACCGACACCGAAAGCAGTCATGAGCACCGCAGAAATCGTCGAAGTGTGGAATGGGCCCGGCCGCCGCGACGGGGTGCTGACTTCCGTTGAGCCCCAGCACAACGGGCTTCACCCGTCGCCGAGCAGACTGGCGTTCGAGCACTGGTACTTCGACGCTCACCTCGACACCGGGCACGTGGTAATCGGATTCCTGACCAAACGGCGACCGGAGGATCTGCCCAACGCCAGACCATGGGTGGAGATGATGGTGTACGCCCCGGACGGCACCCGCCGCCAGGTGTCGCGGCGGTACCCGCGGGCGGCCGCGACGTTCTCCGCCGACACCTGCGACGTGCGCATCGGCGCCAATCACGCGCACACCGAGTACCCGGCGGACGGGCTGCCGATTCACCACCTGCACATGGCCGAGGACGGCTTGGTCTTCGACCTGCGATTCCACAACGAGACTCCCAGTTGGATGCCGGGCAAGGGCGAGACCCGATTCGGGACGCGGGATTCGTTCGGGTGGGTGGTCGCGGCGCCGCGCGCCCGGGTGAGCGGCGCCATCGAACTCGACGGCATCCGCCACGAAGTCACCGGGCGTGGATATCACGACCACAACTGGGGCGTCGGTGATATGAAGAAGATCATCGACCGCTGGCATTGGGGGCGGCTCTACGTCGAGGACTATTCGCTGCTCTATGCCTCGGTGCTGACCCAGCGACGGCAGGGCGGGCACGAGATCGGTCCGCTGATGCTCGCCCATCACGGCGACATCGTGTTGTCCACCGGCGAGACGGTGCTCACCGAAGGTCCGGCGCGATTCCACCCGGTCGCCGGTCGCACCTATCCGGAATGGATCGAACTGCGCGTGCCGGGAAGCGTGGATCTGCGCCTGGTCGTCGAGAAGGTCATCCATGCCCACGATTTGCTCGATGACGTCCCCGTCGCTCGATCACGACTGATCAAACCGCTGGTGCATCGGCTGGTCGGCCATCCCGGCTACTTCCGGTTCGAGTCGTCGTTCGAACTGATCGTCCACACCGGGACCGGCATCGAGACGCGCACCGGCTCCACATTGCACGAACTGGTCGCCCTGGCCTGATCCGGCCGGGTTCGATGTGGCAGACCTCGGCCGTCGCGCGCTCCACCGTCGGTGACGCCTGGGGGTCACCTCCGATCGAATCTGCCCATCCGCGCGGTGACCGAGGGTTGCGATTGACCGGCCCAGCTATCCGTTTCGTGTGCGATCACCTCGTTGACTCGGTAGGAGAAGTCCCGCAGCAGTCCCATCCGGCGGTCTATCTCACCATTGGAATTGGCGGCAGCCCGGGAGACAGATGCCCATTCCAGTTGGAAGTCGCACAGCATCGCGTTGATCGACTGCGCGCTGCGGAGGTCGCGCATCCACGCGGTGGAGACGCCGAAGAAGCGGTCGAATCCGGCGCCTCCGGCGGCGCAAGCGAGCAGGACGTATCCCCAGCTCGGGTCGATGGCGTGAACTCCGGCGGTCGTCAGTAACGGCACCAATATTCCGAGTAGGCCCAGAACGAGCGTGGTCGCGGTGAGGGCCAGGCTGGTTCGCCGCTTCGTTAGGCTGTCCCTCGAGTACCAATCGCGCGCGTCTATGGCATACGCCTCGACACGTTGGAACAGCCGGGCAAGGGTCTCATCGGAACTCGACCAGTCGGCGGATCGGAGGTCCAGCGAAGGCGGCACTCCGAGGTCCTGCGAGCGATCCCCGCCGATGGGCGATCGGTGCTCTGTCACGGCCGTACTGTATCTCCCCTACCTCTTCGGAATCATCTTTCGGCTGTTCGTCCGGCCGATCGATCGGCGTTGCGGCCTCCGGCGAGTCGCCGACCTTCTCGACCGCAGGTGGGCCGCTGCGCCGCAACGGGTTTCAGTTCTTCCTCGACTCCGGACGGTCCAGGTCCACTGCGCGGTCGGACATGAAACGTTATCGACACTCCAAAAAGAGTGCCTCGCCGGTGCTTTCGATTCGCAACGCGCGTGTGAGTGCGCAGATATGCACGGGCGCGGAGCTTTTGGGATGGAGTCGATGAAACGAGCCCCGTAGGGTCGGTCCGTCGCGCACCGGCCGGAATTGTCGATATGTCTCTGTCCGCCCGGCGGGTCCGCCACGGCCGTGTCTCGACGACGGGCGCGGCATGCCGGTGCCGGACATCGGATCGCGCTGATCGCAATCATTCACCGAAGGTACTGCGCCTCCTACTGTTCGGATACCCCGTCTGCCGAATCGTACGTCCGGACGACAGCGGTCGGGGACTGCCATATCCGCCTCGGTTCTCGATACCGATCCATCTTGATTTCGGAGCGAAGTGCAGCCAACCCCGTGGTCAGCGAGAGACACTCGGCTCGAACGAGTACCGAGCACTGTGCCGGGACGACTCGCCGGTTTCCGCGCGGACCTGTCGGCGTTTCACGGCCACTGGGGCTATCTGAGCGCCGTGGGAGGCAGCGCCGTCACGCTGATCCTGCTGTTCCAGCCGTGGCTCAGGGCCGCCGGCGCCGACGGCAAGGCCAGCGCCAATGCCTTCGGCCGGATCACCGCGACCACCTCGTACCTGAACACCTGGTCGTCCGCGCAACCGCCCACGGCGCGTATCAGTGGCACCCTGGCGATACTTTCCGCCGGCGCGATCGTCCTCACGGTCTGCTTGGTGGCGGCGAATCTGCGGCTTCGCACCGACACCCTGTCGCACGCGGCGACGGTCTCCACGGTGACCACCGCCGCCCTCGTCCTGCTCACGGTGCTCTACATCAACAGCAAGGCTCCCGAGTTGCGCGCCATGCTCGCCCGCAGCACCGACCTCGGTGGGCAGATCGGAATGGTGACGAGCTGGGCGTTCGGCACCGGCAGTCTTATCGCACCGGGAATCCGGCAGGTCTCCTACGACACCGCCGGACTCACCCATTGGCCGTTGCTCGCGGGCATCACCTCGCTCGGCTCGGCCGTCACCGCCGTCGCTCAATGGGTATACAACCGCCCGGTCACATCTCCGCAATTGCCGTGGGGTGGCGCCGGGAACGGACCGGCCCGGCGCGTGGTCATGTGCGCGAGGGTGTCCAGCAGTGCGCGCCGCCTCGCCGAGGAGATCCGATCGGTAACCGGCAGCCGGTCGGTGGTGACCTATGTCGACGGCGCGATCGATGATCCGAAGCGGCGCTGTACGGACATCACGCTGGCCCGGCGGGCACTGGGCTGGGCGCCATCGGTCGGTAGAGCGGAGGGACTGCGCCGCACGATCGACTGGTTCGCCGGGCGCGCGAACGAGTCAGCCGAGAAGTCGCTGCAACGATAGCCGACGCGCATGAATCGGTTTAGTGGTGACTTCAGCGGGTAGCGCCACCCGTATGTCGGCGGGCAGACCGACAGGTCCCGCGTCTCCAATAGAAAGGCGGCCCGTGCGCATTCTCGGAATCAACACGGTATTCCACGACCCCGCTGCCGCCCTGATCGTGGACGGAGAAATCGTCGCGGCGGCCGAGGAAGAGCGGTTCACCCAGCGCAGACACGGCAAGCGACCGGTGCCGTTCTCCGCGTGGGAGCTGCCCGAACAAGCAGCCGCATGGTGCCTGGAGCGAGCGAGATTACGTCCCGATCAGCTCGACGCGGTGGGGTATTCCTATGACCCGAATCTGGTCGATCATTCGCTCGGCGGTCTCGATCTGAACAGCGAACTGACTCGGACGGATTACGCGTTCCGCGCGCCCGCATTCCTCGCCGCCGCGTTGCCCGGCCTGGATCCCTCGATCGTGCGCTTCGTGCGTCATCATCTGGCCCATGCCGCGTCCGCGGCTCTCGCGGCCCCTTTCGGCGACTCCGCGGTCCTCGTGGCCGACGGCCGCGGCGAAAGCCATTCCTATCTCGCCGGAGAATATCGGGACGGCAAATTCGTCGAGTTGGCGTCACAGCGGCTGCCGCACTCACTCGGGCTGATGTACGAGGACCTCACCCAACATCTCGGGTTCACCCGGTCGAGCAACGAATACAAGGTGATGGCTCTCGCCTCCTACGGCACGCCCCGGTTCCTCGACCGATTCCGCGAACTGCTGTATTCCGTCCGGGACGGCGGTTTCCACACCGAACCGGTGGACTGGGAGGAATTCGCTCCCGCCGTGACCGGCGGCGGGCTCGGCCGGGACCATGCCGACCTCGCCGCGAGTGTCCAGCGGCGACTCGAGGACGTGTTGCTGGAGCTGAGCGCCTGGCTGCATCGCCAGACCGGACAGCAGAACCTCACGCTGGCCGGTGACATCGCACTGAACTGCGTGGCCAACAGCCGGCTGCACGCCGAGGGCCCCTACCAACGGATCTGGGTGCAGCCGGCAGCCGGTGACGCGGGCACCGCGCTGGGCGCCGCGCTGCAATTGGCGACCGAGTTCGGTGAGCGCGCCACCCCGATGCAGGGGGCCGCCCTCGGCCGTGAGTGGACCGACCCGGAACTGGAGGCCATTCTCCGCGCGGCGAAGGTCAAATACACCAGATCCGAGGACGTCGCGGCCGAAGTGGCGCAAGCGCTCGCGGACGACCACGTGGTGGCCTGGTTCCAGGGCCGGGCCGAATTCGGCCCGCGCGCCCTCGGGCACCGTTCGCTGCTGGCGCATCCCGGCCGGTCGGCGAATCTCGAACGCCTCAACGAGGTGAAGGGCCGCGAACAGTTCCGGCCGCTCGCACCGATGGTGCTCGCCGACCGAGCGGCCGAGATCTTTGGGCGCGGGCCGTTGCCGAGCCCTTACATGCTTTTCGTCCACGACGTCGATCCCGCGTGGCGGGAGCGGATCCCCGCCGTGACACATGTGGACGGCACCGCCCGGGCGCAAACCGTCGATCCCGCGGACAACCCGGTCTTGGCGAAGATGTTGTCGGAGTTCGACAAGCGCACGGGTTTGCCCGTGGTGATCAACACGAGCTTGAACACCGCGGGCAGGCCGATGGTCGACTCGCCACGCGACGCTCTCGAGTGCTTCGGTTCCGCCCCGATCGATCTGCTCGCCCTCGGCTCGTTCGTGGTCCGCCGCTCATGAACGGCCACACCGTGGACTACAGCATCGTGATCCCGACTACCGGCCGGGAAAGCCTTCGACTGCTGCCGAGTCGCTGGCCGCCGCGTCGGGTCCGAAGCCGCGAGAGATCATCGTGGTGGACGATCGGCCACGGGGCGGGGAGCTGACCGGATGACGGTGACCAGCGCGCTCATCCCACCGGCCGCCTGCTGGCACCGACTGCGCGGCGAGCTGCGCCGCCGGAACGCCCGGCGGCCACCCCCGGCCTCGACGGCGTTCGGGTGGTGGACGACCCGTATCTGGTGGCCAAGGACGCCGGTGCGCTCGTAATCCTCACCGAGTGGCCGGCAGTCGAAGTCAATCCAGCCAATGCCCGGGCGTATTTCTTGCTGGGCGAATCGGCTATCGCGGCAAGCGAATACAACGACGCCATCCGGTACATGACAGAGGCGACGCGCCTCGATCCATCATTCGCCCCGGCCTGGCGGGAACTCGGTGTCGCGCAAAGCCGAAACGGGGCGCTCGACATCGCAGTCGATTCCGTCCGTCAGGCTGTCACCTTGGACCGCGAAGACGCGGAAGCTCATTCGATTCTCGGGGGCATCTACCGCCGGAAGGCGCGCGAACTCGCACGAGGGCTTCCGTAGGTTCGAGGAACCACACCGGACATCGGCCGGCACGGCAGCGGCGGCACCACTGCAGGACATTCTGAACTCCACTCCATTGCCTGCTGACATCAACTCGGCCGTCCGCGCGCTGATTGCGTCATATCGCACGGCCTCGATGTGACACAGAGGAACATGGGACGCCCGCGGTCGCCGCGTCACCCGGGCAGCCTGATCGGAGTGCGGCGTAGCTCAGGCCGTCGCCGTTCGCTCCCGCCCGGTCCGAAATCGTCCGATCCGGCGAGTTCCTCCGCCGCGCCAGATATCGGTCCGGTAACCCTTGTGGGTCCGAGCACTGCCGGACAAGCAGCAGGCCGCTCCGCGAGGGACATAGCTTCTCCGCGCTCACGCCCCCATTCCGACGCCAGGTCACGTTTTGATCACGCGCGGCCACTCCTGGTCGTAGAAGAAAACCGGCCTTTCCTCCTTCTGGGATTACCGCCACACTATCGGTAACTGATAGTTAGCCTCATGAACGTCGTGGAGCGGCGGTAGTGCCGCCTCCTCCGACGCCTCGCTAGCCGGGCAACGGCGACCGAGGTTCGCGTCCTATTGCACATTCAATCGCTACCTCGGTCGATCGGAGCGTCGGCCCGGAGAACGTTATGGCTATCCCAGCGTCCATGCCCAGCTCGTTCGATAAGGCCGGTACCGGTGTTCCCCCTGCCGCCCGTTCGAGCCGGAGTGCCACTGCGGACCCGGCGCGGTCCCCGCGCGGCTTCGACGAGCAACTCGCGCCGCTGAGAATCCCTGCGCTGGTGGTGGGCACGCTGATGATCTGCCTGGGCCTCGTGGCGTTGCTGCCGTTACGCGCATGGCTGCACGACTACGGCCCGTGGCTGGTGATCGCCGCCTACCTGCAATACCTGGGCATTGCGGCGGCCTTGGCGATCTGGGGTCTGCGCATGACCGCGAGAGGCGGCCGCGCCAGATGACACGCGGCGAGGCGAGCGCGGCCCGAGGCCGTTCGAGCGGCGGGCTTCACACTACGGCCGGGTCCGCATCGGCGACGACGATTCCACCGCGCCAGGACTTGCCTTGACGCCGGCGGCAAGGTTTACCGTTGCGACGCTGGTGTGGTGCGGTAAGAGGAAGCGACCGCACGTGACCGCGCTGCCCTCTGTCCGAAGGTCTTTACGGGTTAGACGTCGTGAGGGCCGGCCGCCTGACCGATCGATTCGGGCACGTGACGACCCCGGCTCGGCCGAGCGAGCTACCGGTGCAAATTGCGGTCGAACAGGGCCAGCAGTTCGCGGTAATGCCGTTCGGCCGCCTCGGCGTCGTAGGCGGAAGTATCGGCCTGAGTGTAGCCGTGCTGGGCCCCCGCGTAGACCTCGGTGCGGTGGCGGACGCCGGCGGCATCGAGCGCCTTGTCGAACTGGGCGATGTGTTCCGGCGTCATGTGCTGATCCTCGCCTGCGTGGGCGAAATACAGCTCCGCCGTGATGTTTCCGACGGTCAGGTGCGGGCTGTCCGGGCCGTCGGTGACGAGCGGTCCGCCGTGGAATCCGGCCACCGCCGCGACCCGATCGGGGAACATAGCGGCGGCCAGCACCGCCAGCCGCGCACCCATGCAGTAACCGGTGAGGCCGACCTTCCCCTCCGCGACCCGCGGCGACATCGCCAGCCACTCGAGGTAGGCGCCGGTATCGGAGCGCAGGAGCTCCGGCGTCAGCTCGCGGATCATCGGGAAGACTTGCTGGAAGATCTCCGGACGCTCCGCCGGGTCGATGAAGTCCGGCAGCTCGATCACCGGCGCACGCCCGTGCCGGTAGTAGGCGTTCGGCATCAGAACGGTGTAGCCGTGGGCGGCGATACGATCGGCCAGCGATCGCAGACTGGGCCGCAGTCCGAACCCGTCCTGAATCACCAGTACTCCCGGATGGGCGGCGCCATCGTCGGGGCAGGCGACATACGCGTCAGCGACACCATCGGGCGTCCGAACGTCGACCGAACTTCCCCGCACCGCAGCCATTAATTCTCCTGTCGTGTCGACCGTTTCGAACATACCCGAAACTGTGTCGCCGACGCGTCGCACGCCCGCGGCACAGCGCTTCGTGACCGGATCCGCCGCGCGTCACCAGCGCTCAGCCCACTTTCACCCGGCGACAGCGAGTTCGCCCCGCGCCGACCGCGACGGTGGTGCGTCCGCCATCGACGTCGACGACGATTCCGTGCACGAAGGCCGCGTCGTCGGAGGCCAGGTAAACGGCCGCGGCGGCGATGGCGTCAGGATGGCCCGCACGTCCGGCCGGCGTACCGCGCATGAGCATCTCAGCCGGGAAGTCGAGAGCGGCCTCCCGGTCCAGCACGGCGGCAAAGGCGCCACAGTGGACGCGGCCGCCGTACGGCCGAAGAATCGGTTGCATGAGCAACACAGTCGACGACGAGGACTTCGCAGACATCCTCGCCCAGGTCAAACGGTTCGTCCGCACCGTGGTCGTGCCCCGGGAAACCGAGATCATGGCGGCCGACCGGATGCCCGACGACATCCGCGACGCGGCCGCGCGGATGGGCTTGTACGGATACGCGATCCCCGCCGAATGGGGCGGCCTCGGCCTGAACCTGAGCCAGGACGTCGAGCTGGCGATGGAGTTCGGCTACACCACGCTGGCCTTGCGGTCGATGTTCGGCACCAACAACGGCATCGCCGGTCAGGTGCTGGTCAACTACGGCACGGACGCGCAGAAGAAGGAGTGGCTCGAGCGGATCGCCTCCGGCGAGGTGGTGGCCTCGTTCGCCCTCACCGAGCCCGGCGCGGGCTCCAACCCGGCGGGCCTGCGCACTCACGCGCGCCGGGACGGCCACGACTGGGTGATCGACGGCCAGAAGCGGTTCATCACCAATGCCCCGCTCGCGAACCTGTTCGTCACCTTCGCCCGTACCCGTGAGGCGACCAAGGGTCACCCCGGCATCGCCGTGTTCCTCGTGCCCGCCGACACGCAGGGGGTCACCGTCGGCCCCAAGGACGCGAAAATGGGCCAGGAGGGCGCGTGGACCGCCGACGTCCACTTCGACGGTGTGCGGGTGCCGAATTCGGCGCTCGTCGGCGGCGCCGAGGAGGTCGGCTACAAGGCGGCGATGGTGTCGCTCGTGCGCGGCCGCGTGCACATCGCGGCGCTTGCCGTAGGCCAGGCGCAGCGCGCACTCGACGAATCGGTCGCCTACGCTGCCGCCAACACCCAGGGCGGCGTCCCGATCGGAGACCATCAGCTGGTGCAGGCGATGCTCGCCGAGCAGTACACGGGCGTGTCGGCGGGCCGCGCGCTGGTCAGGGACGCCGCCGCCAAGTACGTCTCCGGTGCGGACCGCCGTCTGGCCCCGTCGGCCGCGAAATTGTTCTGCACCGAGATGGCGGGCAAGGTCGCCGATCTCGCGGTGCAGGTCCACGGCGGCACCGGGTACATGCGGGAAGTCCCCGTCGAACGCATCTACCGCGACGTCCGGCTGCTGCGCCTCTACGAAGGCACCAGCGAGATCCAGAAGCTCATCATCGGTGGCAACCTGCTGCGTGACGCGCGCGCATGAACACGGACCCCCACCCGTCGGCCGGGTTCAGAGAGAGGTTCCGCCCACACTCGTGATGTCGTCATCTGCGAACCCATCGAAGGGGACGTCGAGGCCGTGCGGTGATGCTCGCCATGCGAATTCGTAGACGTTGGTGGGGCTCAGTGGCGGCTCGCGGCGTGGCGGCTCGGTGATCGAAACATCAGGTCCGGGGAGGCGGTTGTGAGTGCTGGGGCGGGGTGACGGCCGGGCCGGTGGAGGAGGCGACTCGACCGAGATCAGCCGGTGACCCGCCGCATACCCGATCGGTGCCGCAGGCCGGGCCACGAAGCGGACATTCCGGCTACCATCTGGCAAATGCACGTTCAGCGATGGTTTCCAGCCGGTGATCCGCATCCCTCGACCTGGTCGGCAGCGGCCCGGAGCCGGCAGGCCGCCCCCGTCACTCGCACAAGTCGTCAGGACCGGTTTTCCCAGACCTGACAAGTTCGGCTCTCCGGAGCCGCTGTGGCGCGACCTACGATGATCTTCCCGATCCGGGCACGGTGGGCCGCAAACGCGGAGGGAACGAATGCTCTCGACGACGAACGAATCGGAATTCTTCGGTCATCGAACCCGGAGAGGTAGGAGGGATGCGGGTGGGCTCGGCAGCGCGATCTGGGAAGCAGCGGGTTGTTCGTGGTCGGCTGAGAAAAACCGGCGCTGTCATGGCGACAGCCGTGCTCATGTCGTCGATCGGGGCGACCGTGGCAACGGCCGCGCCGATCCATGCACCGATAGCGCGCGCACCGGTAGGCGGATACACGGAGCTATCCGTGCCATCCAGCATGGGGCCGATCAAAGTCCAGGTCCAATGGGCGGCCCGCGGCGGGAGCGCGGCGCTCTATGTCCTCGACGGCTTACGTGCCCCGGCCGACCACAGTCAGTGGACGACCGATACCGACGCCCTGCGCCAGTTCGCGGACGACAACGTCACAGTGGTGTTCCCGGTCGGTGGCCACTCGAGCTTCTACACCGACTGGTACCGATCCAGTAGCACCAACGGTCAAGCGACGACGTACAAATGGGAAACCTTCCTCACCAAGGAATTGCCCGCCTATCTGGCGGGGTACGGAGTATCGCGCACCAACAACGCCATCGTCGGGGCGTCCATGGGCGGCAACGCCGCCCTGACGCTGGCCGCCTTCCACCGCAATCAGTTCAAGTTCGCCGGATCCTTCTCCGGATTCCTGCACCCGACGTTCCCGCTCTGGAACGAAGCGATGCGCGCCGCCATGTGGGACGAGGGCAACTTCAACGTCGACGACATGTGGGGCCCGGCCGGGGATCCCGCCTGGAGCCGCAACGATGCCACCGAGCAGGCGGAATTGCTGCGCGGACTGCCGATCTACGTCTCGAGCGGCAATGGCCTGCCCGGCCCGCTCGATGTGCCGTTCGGACTCGGGAACACCGTCAACGCGATGGGGCTCGAGACGATGACGATCACTTCCGCCCAGATGTTCCGTGATCGGATCGCCGAACTCGGCATCGACGCCCGCATCGACATCATCGACGGAACACATACGTGGCCCTATTGGCAGCAGGCGCTCGCGACTGCGCGTCCGATGATCCTCGATACGCTCGGCGCGCACTGAAGGCGGCGATCATCCAGTCGCGCAGCGGGACAACGGTCCGGAAGTAGCACCACCACGGTGGCGGCCGCGCGGTTTGCCGTCACCGTGGCGCACGGGCCTGGCGCGATGTCCCGCCCGCCCTCACCTGAGGGCGCTGTGAGTCAGCGGCGCGTTGGTGGACACTGCGGGGTTCTACACGAGCCGGGGCTCGAGGACCGCCTCTGCGGTGTGCAGCGGGGTGCGAGAACGCGATCAGGGTGCCACCGCTGCCGCAGCATCGTGCGCTGCCCCGCTCCACCGACGCCCCGAGACCGTTTCGATGCCGGAAGACGGGGTAGATGCCGGGAGTGGGAAACATGCCGCCTAACGGTGTCGATGAGGCAGCGGTCGCCGCCGCGCGACAGGTGATCGAGCAGGCGAAGGGTGCGGTGATGCTGGTCTACAGCGTCGACGCCGACCACGCTTTCGCGATCCTGCGAGCCGCCTCCCAGGACACCAACGTCAAACTCCGCGACATCGCGGCCGCGGTGGTCGAGGAACTCCCCGAGATCGGCGCACCCCAAGACATGGAAGCGCTACGAGAATCCTTGGATCGCGTGCTGTTCAAAGCCACCACCCACCCGCCGCACCACTGACGACCATCCCGTCCACGTGCCGTCGGCGTTCGGTAGCCGCCGAATTCGAGCCGGCCCGGCTCAACGAGCAGCATGTGAGGACTCGCACCAGCCGACGCTGCCGCCGGGCAGGGGGAAAGTGCTTGGTCCGGCGGCAGCGCGCGTATCCGACAGCGGGCACCGGCCACCCCCAGTGGTGACCAAAACATCTGTACCCGTCTGTTATTCGGCACCGCAGCGCCCAGCGTTACAAGACGGCGCCATCTCCTGGGTGTGACGCTCGTCGCACGTTGCCGCCGCGCCTCCGCCGGCCGCTGTCACTCCGATCGAGATCCGATCTCGAAGGCCGCGCCGAACCGATCCGATGACGGGCACCGCGAAGGTGTCCCAGGGCCTCATCTGGTCGAGGCACGACCAGCGCCGACGAATCAGGCGCCCGCGTGCCTCTCGCCGTGTCCGGACCGGAGGCGCTCGGCGCTGGTCAGGCGACACTGACCGTCGACGCAGGAACGTTGCAGCCGGCCCCGCGAGACGGTTTGCATCAGACCGATCGCCCAGCAGGCCGGGCA
Source organism: Nocardia arthritidis NBRC 100137 (assembly GCF_001612765.1). Classification (GTDB taxonomy): domain Bacteria; phylum Actinomycetota; class Actinomycetes; order Mycobacteriales; family Mycobacteriaceae; genus Nocardia; species Nocardia arthritidis. Next base: position 159,658 of record NZ_BDBB01000008.1, on the reverse strand, counting down.
CCCGCGCAGTGCGAGCAGACCGACCGGTGCGAGCAGCAAGCCGAACATCCCGAATACGGGCAGCAACGCGATCGCGCCGATCAACGCGCCGAATCCCGCGACGCCGCGGACCAGGTGCCGGGGCACCGAGGCGCTGGCGAAGTTCTGCTCATCAGTCATTCTGTCCGCTCATTTCCGGAGTTGGGTGCGGTGTATTCCGCAGCTGGTGCTGCACCGTTGCCCGGGCGCGGTGCAGCCGAGACTTCATCGCCGCGACACTCAGGCCGAGCATGCCCGCGACCATCCGGCCGCTGTACCCCTGAACGTCTCGCATGATCAGCACTCGCCGCTGATCGGCAGGCAGCGCAGCGATCACCGCCGCCACCCGGGCGGCCTCGAGCCGCTGCACGGCCTCGTCCTCGGCCGACGCCACGGCGGAATCGGGCATCGGCTCGAATTGCCTTGTCACCGCACGCCACTGCCGCACACACTCGTTGCGGACGATGCGGAACATCCACGACGCCAGCGCACCGGAGGCCCGCAAAGTTCCGATCTTGCGGTAGAGGATGATCAGCGCTTCTTGTGCGGCGTCCTCCGCATCTTCGGCGGAGGCGCACAGTGTGTGGGCGAACCGGCGCACATGCGGGTACGAGCCGGATACCAGCGCGGTGATCGCCGCGGCGTCGCCTTCACGCGCCGCAGCGATCAAACGCTCGTCAGGCCAGGTGTGGTCAGCCACGCGAGCGGCTCCAGCGGCGAAGCACGGCAACGCTACACCAGCCCACCAGCACGGTCACCACGGCGATGGCGCCAACGATCACGACAACCTCCTCGATTCCTGCCGACCTGGTTGCCGGCACACCTATGAGAGGACCGGACATCACCAAAGGATTCACCCCGAATGTCAGCACAGCCGACAACGGCGACCACCCTGGACCCGAACTCGACCTTCTGGGCCGAGCGCTACTACCGGTCTCGGGCAGCAGGATTCCGGTGGCGCCGGGTGAGGTTTCGTCCGCCGGACGGCTCCGCTGCACCGTGCTGCCTGTCCGCGAAGCGACAGCCGTGGACGGGTCGAGCGCCCCGCCGATAAGGTGACGGCGACGGAATCCGAGGTGCCCGACCCGCGTCGTAGTTCGGTAAATGCTCCCACTTCGGAGCAACCTTCATCTGGATCGATGACGAGATCAGGGAGCAGGATTCGACCTGGGTCTGCGGCAACCACCACGGCCGCGCGCTCCTGCATCGTGTCGACGGCGTTCTGGGTCTGCTCTATACGGACTTCACAACGCTCACCGAGTGGTTACGGACGTCATCGCGGATACTCTGACCCGGTGCCTATTTCGTTCGACACCGGCCAGATGCAGCAGGTCGACAACGCGACCTGGCGGGACCCCCGGACCGGTGACATGGTGAACGTGACGTACTTCGGCCTCGTCCCGGACCTGCCCGCGCCGCTCGAGGATCTGACGACTCTGCGTCGTCGCCTGGCCGAGCGAAGCGCCGAGAACGGCTGCCTGATCGAAGCTTTCGTGGTGTGGCTGGACGCTCAGCCCGCGCTGTTGCGAATGGAGAAGCTGCCGTTGCCGAACCAGCCGCAAGGCTTGGTGTTCGCCGCGTCCGTGATCGTCCCGAAGGCCGACAGCAGCGCGGTGTTACAGATCCTTTGCCCCGAGACCGGCACCACCGGTCTGCGCGAGGCCGCGCTCGCGACGGAGATAGGTTTCGACAACATGTATCCGCCGCATCCCTACGCGCCCGAGGTGCAGGGGCGGCTGCCGTTCAACGTGGCCGACGACATCCGATGGGACGCGAGATTTCCCGGCCATCCGCTCAGCCGTGCCCGCCGCTGGATCGCGCACACCGTCCCCACCGCCCGGCTGGCCCCGCAATTCGCGGCCCTGCCCCCGTTCGCCGGCTGAGCGCCCGGTGACACCGGCACCTGCGTGAAGGGCCTGCGCAACTTGCTACCGTGACGGCGACAGCGGGCATCCCGCCGTTCGCAGCCTTGTGCTTCGTTCCGCTGTACCCGATGTTCCCGCGCACAGTTGAGGCGACCACCCCCGCGGCGACGCTCGAAAGTATCCTCGCTGAGGAATCGGGAGCGCCTGATCGCCAGTGGATCTGGTGTCGAGCCCGGCTGTATCAGGCACCTTCGCAAGGACTCTGCTCGAAAGCGGTGCTCCCCGGAACCGGTCCGGTCGAGACCGAAATGCCTCCGGGACACGAATTCGTCGTTCCATCCGAAGATCGTCGAGTAGCGCCAGTGGGTGATGCGTCGACGAATTCGAGGACCGTATGCGGCGCGATCCCATTTCGACATCCAACAGGCGGAGTTATAGCAGTAGAACCGCTCGCAGCACAAAGTTCCGGGATTTCCCAATGGTTGGAGTTCGCTTCCTCCTCTCGCAGCGAAACCGTATCTTCCAGCCCACGTCGACATTTCGGACCCGCGTGATGTCACCTTCGCCAGATATCACCGAGTGACGAGAACCCGCCAGATCATCCGCCGGGGTTCGCACGGGCACGGATGCGGTAGCTCTTTTGCTAGCCCGATTGGTATGCGCTGTTCAAGCCGGGTCCGGTTGGATAGCTGAGTGACACGGGCGGGCCCGAAGCGACGGATCTCGCCCTGGTGCCCCGGCGATGAACAACTCTTGCGGTGGTAGTACGGCCAGGTCGTATACTCGAAATATGGCGGATGAATCGTCCTCCACCGAATTTCCCGATGCGCCGGTTCTCGTGGTGCAGACCAGGGAACGCGTCTATCGGTTACGCGCCGGGGGCGCATATAATGTCGGCCGGGATCCAGAGGCCGACGTTGTCGTGACCGATCCGCGCGTATCTACCTTGCATGCCGTTCTGGAACGGGATGCGGAAGGTTGGAAAATCGAGGACGCGGGCAGTCTGAACGGAACGTTTTTCGACGGTCACCGCGTCGAGGAGATGGTGATCGACCACGACGAGACGTTCCAGCTGGGTCACGCCGTCAACGGCGAGCAGTTGGCCTGTTCCCTGGAAGGACAAGACGGGCGACCTGCCCCCGAGGCCGGTGGTGACGCCGGTGGAGACACGGTGCTCGTCTCCGATCCCGGGTACGACCTCGACGACGAAGCCACGGTTACGAAGTTCCTTCCCGGTCTCCCCCGGCGAGTTTCGCCTCCGACTGTTCACCCCACCGCAGTCGTCCGGATCACCGAGCCCACGCTCCGGATCGGGCGGGCCGCCGACAACGACATCGTCACCCCCGATCTCATGGTCTCCCGCCATCACGCCGAGCTGCGCACGATCGGCGTGGGTAAGTACCAGATCGTCGACCTCGGCAGCCACAACGGCACCTATGTCAATGGCTCCCGAGTCGAGACCGCGGATCTCGCCGACTTCGATTCGATCGGTTTGGGGCATACCACCTTCCGACTGGTCGGCGACGAGCTGCGCGAGTCCGTCGACACCGGTGAGGTGTCGGTTTCGGTGCAGAACCTCACGGTAAGGACACCGGAGGGCAAAGTGCTCCTGGACGGGGTGGGGTTCCCCATCCCGCAGCGCTCGCTCGTCGGGGTCATCGGGCCGAGCGGGGCGGGCAAGTCGACGCTGCTCGGCGCGGTCACCGGATTGCGGCCCGCGACGGAAGGGACGGTCCGCTACGACGGACGCGACCTGTACACCGATTACGACGAGCTTCGGCACCGGATCGGACTGGTCCCGCAGGAGGACATCCTGCACAACCAGCTTCCGACGCGGCGCGCGCTGCTCTACGCGGCCGAGCTGCGCTTCCCCGGTGACACGGGACGCGAGGAGCGCGAGCAGCGGGTCGACGAGGTCCTCGAAGAACTGGGCCTGGCACGGCACGCGGACACCCGCATCGACAAGCTCTCGGGCGGGCAGCGCAAACGGGTGAGCGTCGCGCTCGAGTTGCTGACCAAACCATCGCTGTTGTTCCTCGATGAACCGACCTCCGGTCTGGACCCCGGGCTGGACAAGACGGTCATGGAAATGCTGTCCGAACTGGCACACGACGGGCGGACGGTCATCGTCGTCACGCACAGCGTGGCGAACCTCGATTCCTGCGACCGTCTGCTGGTCTTGGTGCCCGGCGGCAAACTGGCCTATTACGGACCGCCGGCCGAGGGTTTGCAGCAGTTCAGGAAGCGCACCTGGGCCGAGGTCTTCCAAGCATTCGACCGCGATGAGGACCACGACTGGGCCGGTGAATTCCAGGCTTCGCCGCGCTTCGAGCAGTACGCGGCGGTCGCACCGACCGACGATGTCGGCCCCGCGCAAGTGCACGCCCCGGCGCCGCCGCCCGCGCCACAGTCCAAGTTCAGCCAGCTCAGCACGTTGTGCAGGCGATATCTGGCGGTGATCGCCTCGGATCGCAGCTATTTGGCGCTCCTCGGTGTGATGCCCGTACTGCTGGGCGGCTTGATCGCCGCGGTGCCGTCGGGCGAGGGGTTCAGCGGGGCGCCGGGCACCAACGTCGATGCTCCGACCAAGCTCATGGTCTTGGCCTTCGCCGCATGCTTCGTCGGCACCGGCAACTCGATTCGCGAGATCGTCAAGGAGCAGACGATCTACCGCAGAGAACGCGCCGCGGGTTTGTCGGCGGGGGTCTATCTGATGTCGAAACTGCTGGTCCTGGGGGTGATCACCACCCTGCAGGCGGCGGTGCTGGTGTTGGTCGGCACCATCGGGGTGAGCATGCCACCGAAAGGGCTGTTCACCTCCGTCGAGCTGGAGCTGATCCTCGCGATGGCGATGCTGGGCATCGCGTCGCTGGCTCTGGGCTTGCTGGTGTCGGTGGCGGTTGACACCTCGGAGAAGACGCTGCCACTGCTGATCGTGCTCTCGATGGCGCAACTGGTGCTCACGGGCGGGCTGGTGCGACTCCCCGGCACGCCCGTTCTGGAGCAACTGGCCTACATCTCGCCGTCCCGCTGGGGGTTCGGCGCGGGAGCCGCCACCCTCGACCTCGACACCCTCTCACCGCACACGGGCGCACCCGACCCGCTGTGGAAGAACACCCTCGGCACCTGGCTCGTCGATATGGGAGTCGTGGCCGGCCTGGGGGCCGCCTTCCTCGCTCTGGCTTGGTATCGCCTGTACCAGTTGCGCCCGCGTCGCCGCGGCGCCCGCCGCCCGAGGCTTTGACATCGCGGGCAGGTACGCCTGTCCTAGCCGCATTATCCCGTCAGTCAATGAGCCATCATGTAGGTCATTAGACGTGCGGAGAACGCTGGATCGAAGGGGCCTACAGCTGGACATCGCCTCAGCCTTGCCTGCGCAACGGCAGTCTGCAGGCGCTTATGTGGCCGAATAACTTGTCTCGTCATCGAAGGTTCCGCATCGAAGTCTTCACGCTTACACTGAGCCGTTATATAACGGCACGTTATCCAGGTGCGCGTGAACGGCCCGTTCGCCGCCCTCGACGAATGGATATCGACATGGTGGCGGTTTCGGCGAAATCTTCCGACTGGTCTTTCGAGCGCAAAGGCACCGAGTGGGTCACCGATGAAGAGCGACGAGGCAAACCCCGGACCCTCTTCTGGCCGTGGGCCGGCACCAGCTGCAACGTGCTCTTGGTGTCGTTCGGTCCGTACGTGACGGCGCTCGGTCTCGACTGGCATCTGGCCGCTCTGGCCGCGGCGATCGGCGCGGCCCTTTCCTTCCTGCTGCTAGCTCTGGTGTCATTGGCCGGACAGCAGGGCGGGGCGGCGACCATGGTGGCCGGACGGGCGGCGTTCGGATTCCATGGCAACAAGGTCCCGACCGCGATCAGCTATCTGGCATTGGTCGGATGGGAGACCTTCTCGGCCGTCCTGGCGACGCTCGCCGCTCGCACCGTGATGCGTCGACTCGCCCCAGCCGCGGATACCAGGCCGCTGATGGTCTTCACTCTCCTCACCGTCATCGCGGTGAGCACGGCCCTCGGAATCTACGGCTGTCATGTGATTCTGCGGATCCAGAAGTGGTTCGCCCTGACGTTCACCGCCCTCACCATCGTCTACATCGCGCTGACCCTGCCCAGGATCTCGTTCGCCACCCATGGCCATGGCGGCCTGGGCACATTCGCGGGCGGAGTCCTGCTGATCGCCAGCTTGCTCGGTCTCAGCTGGGTCAACTGCGCGGCCGACTACACCAGGTATCTGCCTCGCGAGACCAGCAAACGCGCACTGGTGGGATGGGTCACCTTCGGCGGCACCGCCCCCGCGGTAGTGCTGATGGGATTCGGGACGCTGCTGGCGGCGGGCGACCCGGAAGTCGCGGTCCTCGCCGAGACCGACCCGATCAGCGCGTTGTCGGCACATCTGCCCACGTGGTTCCTGGTGCCGTACCTGATCCTGGCATTGGTCGGCTTCGTGTCCGGCTCGACCATCGGCCTGTACTCCTCAGGGCTCGCGCTGCAGACCTTGGGCGTGCGGATGCCTCGGCACTACACCGTGCTGATCGACGCGGTTCTGATCGGCTGCGCCGGCGGATATGTCGTTTTCGCCGCTCCGGGCTTCTTCGCTCCGTTCCAAGCATTTCTGACCACTACGGCGGTCGTCATGGCCGCCTGGTCCGGGATCTTCGTGGTCGACCTCTGGCAGCGCCGCCGCGTCGGATACGACCGGACTGCGCTGTTCAGTCCGGTCGGCGGCTACGGCGGGGTGAACCGCGCAGGAATCGGCTGTCTCTGCGTGGCTGTGATAGTCGGGTTCGGGCTGATCACTTCCCCCGATCCGCACATCGGCCCGCTTCTGGGATATCTGTTCACCCCCGCCGCCCGAGCGAGCGGCCTGGGCAGCAGCAACCTCGGCATCTTCGTCGCCCTTGTCCTTGCCGCGCTGGGATACGCGGCGCTGCATCGAGTGCGCCCGGTCGCCGAGCCGCCCCTCGGCGAGAGCCGGGAAACCGAGCCGGTCCGTGTGGGTGCGTAGACGCGACCGTCGTCGAGCCCTCATCACTCCGAATCCAGGCCTGACCGTCGTGTGACAGCAGCGTCCCGGCGCTGCGCGACCGGTCGATCGAGTTGCTGCTAGCATGCTAACTTGCTAGCATTGATCCATGGGCGAGGAAGTGAAGCAGTTCAACGTCTATCTGCCGGTCGAGCTGATCAAGCAGGTCAAGTACCGGGCGATCGAGTCGGAGATGTCGTTGTCGGCCCTGGTCACCGACGCGCTGCGCGCCTACCTCGCCGATGAGCACCCGCAGTCACCGTCTGGAGAGGATCGACAATGACGACCGAGGGCATCGAGGCCGTATTCCTGGAGACCCACAACTGGGGCAGAATGGCGAAGTTCCTGCAGGGATTGGGTTTCGCCGTGGAGTTCGAGACCGATCACCACTCCGGCCAGTTCCGCAACGGCGACGGGCCGTACGTCTTCGTCGCCGAGGTCCCGCCGACGCAGCAATCGCGCACCCGACTGATGCTGAAGGTTCCGAGTTCGCAGGAACCTCCTGGCGACGGCGTGGAGATCGTCACCGGCTTCGAACCGACCCACTACGGCACCCAGGAGATGACCGTCCGCGACCCGGACGGGCGACTGTGGAGCCTGCAGGCGCCGGGCGAGGAGTGAGGCAGTGGCACACGAGACGATCACGCCGGACAGCACCGCCGTCCGGGTAGCGCTGTGGCGTGCCGTGCACGTCCTGGACGACCCGCCCCCGCACGTATTCGACGATCTCACCGGCCTGCGCCTGGCCGCGCCCGAGGAAGGCTGGCGGCGCCGGCCGGACATGGATCCGCAGACCACCGCACCGATGCGCGCAGGCATCGTGTCCCGTGCCCGCTTTCTCGAGGATCTCCTCGCCGAGCAAGCCGAGCGCGGCGTGGATCAGTACGTCGTACTCGGCGCGGGGCTGGACACCTTCGTTCAGCGCAGGCCCGCCCTCGCCGCACGGTTCACCGTCTTCGAGGTCGATCAGCCCGGTCCCCAGGCGTGGAAACGGCAGCGTCTCACCGAACTCGGTCTCGACATCCCGCCGTGGCTGCGGCTGGTGCCGGTCGATTTCGAGGTGGACGCGTGGTGGCTGCGGCTGATCGAGGCCGGCTTCGACCCCACTCGCCCGGCGCTGGTCGCCTCCGCCGGGGTCTCGATGTACCTCACCCGCGAGGCGAACATCGCGACGCTGCGACAACTTTCGAAGCTCGCGGCGGGCTCCACCCTGGCCGCGACATTCCTGCTGCCAGTCGAACTCGTCGACGCCGACGAGCAACGACTACGCCGGTTCGCCGAAGAGGGCGCCCGCCGGTCAGGCACCCCGTTCCTCAGCTTCTTCCGGCCCGAGGAATTGGTGAAACTGGCCGAAGACGCCGGCTTCGCCGCCGCCCGGCACATCTCGTCCGCCGAGCTGACCACCCGCTACTTCGCCGACCGGACCGACGGCCTGCGGCCGGCCGAATCGGAGCAGATCGTCATCGCGACGACTTGATCGGCACCAGCACGCCCAGGGCCGTCCCACCCGACGAGCCGCGGAACAGCCCTGGGCTCGGCTCGGCGCGGCACATCGGCCATCCCGACGTACTCGGCCGACTTCGCTGCAATCTCCTGCGCCGCAACACAAACGACCCCATGGACAGCGTCGGATCGAGTTCGATCGCGCTGCGGCCCATGGTCGCGGCGCTGCTGGTCGCGTCCCCGCCATCGCCACGGCACGGCGGACGACTCTCGGTGCGGGCAGGCGCGATGGCGGGCAAGATCTCCTCCGCCGCATTGGTATTCGCTCACGACGAACTGTGGCAGGTCTGCGTCATCGGCCTTCTCCTCGACGCCGGCTACGGACTGGCCTTCGCGGCCTTCGGCCGAGCAAACGCCGGATGCTGCGATCTGTTCGAAACAGACTCGGAGAGGCATGTCCGGGAAGTATGGGGGCTCGGACACCGCCGCTTCCTTCTGGCGACCCGCTTCGGACTCGACCGCTTGACCTGCCTACTGCCAGATGAGAGCACTGCTCTCTAAAGAGCACGTCAGTCACTGGAGGTAGCTGTGTTCGGCACGGTCAAAGCGCTCAATGCCGTCCTGATGTTCTTCCTGGAACTGAGCGTGCTGGCGAGTGCCGGATACTGGGGTTTCACCGAGAATGCGCAATGGCCGATCAAGGTGGCGGCGGGCATCGGCGCCCCGGTGCTACTGGGGGTGCTGTGGGGGCTGTTCGCCGCCGGCGGCGGGACCAATGCCAGCTTCCCGCTGCACGGCCCAGCTCGGATGCTCTTCGAACTGGCGTGGTTCGGCGCCGGTGCGGTGGCGCTCTACGGCGCCACCTCCCTGCCGCCGGCCGCAGTCCTGTTCACCTGCTATCTCGTCAACGGCGCACTGCGCCTCGCGTGGAATCAGGTGTAGTCCCGAAGGCGGTGCCACGGCCGGAATATCTGGCTTCTTGCGGTTCGGTCCGCAGGACCGTGGCAAATTGGGAGGTTTCGTAGGCGCTTCGGCTGATGTTGACAGCCGGTGGGGGTCGCCCTATGTTTCATCGCGCCGGCGCGATGTGCCGGTGATACAACTGCTCCGCTGTCGTGACGAGAGGTCGTCGATGTCGGCACAATCGTTGACGAGCCACAGTCGGTTCGGCAGACATCGTGACGGTGTTCTGCGTTTCCTGAAATCCGGCATGGTGACCACCGCGCTGGTCGTCGCGATCGCGGCGCCGAGTGCGACGGCGCAGCCGAACGGGCCGGAACGTACCGAGACAGCGGTCGCTTCCTCATCGCCGATCACAACCGTGACGGAATCGGTTGTCACCCTTCGAATTCCCTTACCGGATTCGGTCGGGCCGCATCCATCCACCTGTGACCGGCTGTCGTATCTGCGCTATCGGGATGCCGCGGGTCCGGCCCGCTCGGCGGACGCCGACGCCGTTCTGGTGGCGCAACCGGGGATCTTCGAAGGCGCGGGCGCGTTCGACAGCGTCGCGCGCAATACCGTTGCCGCGGCGGCGAAGCAGGGCAGGCATCTGGAGTTCTGGGCGTTGGATCGCCGCTCCAACTGCCTGGAGGACCATCTCGGCATGCAGGCCGGTCTCGCATCGCGCGACGTGCACCTCGCGATCGACTATTACTATCGCGGCGCCGATGTCGACGGCCGCCGCTTCGGCGGCGTGGTGCCGAACGAGCAGCTCGGGTGGCTCGGTCGGGTCGGTGTGGCGCAAACGGTGCAGGACCAATACGATCTGCTCACCGCCGAACTGCCGGATCCGGAATCGCGCAAGCGAAAGACGCTGTGCGGCGGCCATTCCCTGGGCGGAGTCCTCACCGCGTTCTTCGCCGAATGGGATTTCGGCGGTGTCGCGGGCGCCGACCAGTGCGCCGGTTACTTCGCCCTCGACTCCTCGATAGACACCTCGCTGTCCGCCCTCAACGGCATCCCGGACATCCTCGACCTCTCCGTCGGCGGCATCGGCTCCGCCGCGGCCGATGCCGCGCTCGACGGCGGTGTGATCCCCCGCGTACTGGCCCTGCCCGCGGTCATCAATCCGGAGACGATGAACCTGCTCGGCATCGCGGGGCTTGCCGCGTATCTCGCGCCCGACACCGAATCCGATCTGGCGGCTTACGTTCCCAGCAGCCTCAACCAGGAAGCCACCTACCGCGTCCTGGTATCGCGGAATGTGGCGGCCGCCGTCACCGGCTCGCCGTCGGTGCGCGATTTCCGGATCACCAATGCCGCCGCACTCGGAGCGTTCCTCGACGCCAACTCTCAGCCGCTGGCGCTGCTGCAAGCCGGATTCGGCTTCTTCGACGGCGGCACCATAGTGGACAAGGACTTCCCGCTTCCCGGTGACGTCTCCGCGGTACCGGCGCTGCGCGGGCTCACCGGCATGTTGTTCGGCCCGGATCGCAAAGCCATCCCGGATCAGCCGAACGGCCCGCTCTACACCTGGCGCGACTACGACGACCCGGCCGTGGCCGCAGGCGCGGCGGACCGCCACGGCGTACCGTTCACCGACGCCACCCATGAGGTCACCGACATCGCGGACCTCTCGCGCAGCCTGGCGGCGCAACCGCTGGACTTCACCGAGTGGTATTTCCCGATGAGACTCGCGTTCGACGTCTTCCAGTCGCAGGCACCCGAACTCACGCGGCACCGCATGCACCTCGGCGGCGTCTTCGCCAATCCCACCATCAACCTGATCGGCGGCGCAGGGGTGGTCGTCGCGGCCGGGGCGCGTGGTCACGGCGAGACGATGACCGCCCCCGGCTACCACCACATCGACGTGCTCACCGCCGCCGCGAGACAATCCGGCGGGCAACCGGAGATCATCTCCACCAATCTGGCCCGCTTCGCCCTCGAACGCGTCGATCGGCCCTGAGTGCCCGCGCCCTATGCGCAGCCCGCAACCGCCGAAGGCGTGCCCTCAGGCGACCAGCATCTCGCTCGATACCCGCCACAGCCGGGCGGCGGCGTCGGGATCGAGCGCGTACGCGGCGACTCCGTTGCGGGCGCTGAGCACGCCGACCTCGGCTTCGCCGCAGTCCTCGAAGTAGCGTCCCCCGACGCCCTCGAGCAAGGGCGAGGTCGCGACCAGAACGGACGTGGCCGCGCCCTGCTGCGGCGTCTTCCACATCATGCGCGCCCCGCCAGCGGCCGCCCGGAGCTGCGCGAGTTCCTCGTCGGACACGTGGCGCTGCAGATTGGTGCGGATTCCGCCGGGCATCAGCGCGTTGACCGTGATGCCGTCTTCGGCCCATCGCCGGGTCGCTTCCACGGCGAACAGCACGTTGGCCGTCTTGGACTGCCCGTAGGCAGACCACGGATCATAGGGGCGGCGCTCGAAGTGGATGTCGTCGAAAACGACCGGTGACCGGTGATGCGCACTGGAACTCACCGACACGACGCGCGCACCGCCCGCCGCGGCCAGGGCCCCGTGCAGGCCGGTGGCCAGCGCGAAGTGGCCGAGGTGGTTGGTGGCGAACTGCATCTCCCAGCCCTGCGGTGTGCGCGTCAGCGGCGCGGCCATCACACCGGCGTTGTTGATCAGCATGTGCAGCGGTCCATCCCATCCGGCCACGAACGCCGCGACGGACGCCTGATCGGACAGATCGAGCGAAGCGACCAGCACCCGCTCGTTTCCGGTGGTGCCGGCGATGTCGGCCGCGGTGCGTCGCCCCGCCTCGAGGTTGCGGACGGCGAGGGTCACCTCGGCACCGGCCCCGGCCAGTGCGCGCGCCGTCTCGATGCCGATCCCGGACGAGCCGCCGGTGACGATGGCCCGCCGCCCGGTGAGGTCGATCCCCGCGATCACCTCCGCGGCGGTCGATTCGGCGGTGAACGGGGTGATGATCCGGTCGGTCATGACAGGTCCCATCTCGTAGACTTGAACCGGAGGACACTCCGGTACTCCTGTAACCGGAGGATCCTCCGCTTTGTTCCCGGGAGGACTCGATGACATCCGCACGCCCGCTGCGCGCCGACGCGCGACGCAATCGAGACCGGTTGCTCGAGGTCGCCGTGCGCGCGTTCTCCCACGAGGGACCGGAGGTCACGCTCGAAGCCATCGCCAGAGAAGCGGGCGTCGGCATCGGCACGCTGTACCGCCACTTCCCCACCCGGGAGGCCCTCATCGACGCCGCCTACCGCAACGAACTCGCCCGGCTGTGCGATTCGGTCGACGATCTTCTGGCCGCCCTCCCGCCGGACCAGGCGTTGCGCACGTGGATGGACCGTTTCGTCGACTACATGACCGCCAAACGCGGGATGGGCGACGCCCTGCGCGCACTCATCGCCTCCGGTGGCAACCCGTTCTCCGAAAGTCGCGACCGCCTGACCGCCGCGGTCACCACCCTGCTCCGAGCCGGCGCGTCGGCCGGAACGCTGCGGTCGGACGTCGCGCCCGACGACGTGCTCGTCGGCCTCAGCGGCGTCTCGCTCGCCACCGAGAACGCGGAACGCCGGGAACAGGCGGGCCGCCTGCTCGACCTGCTCGTCGACGGCTTACGTCCCCGCCCCTGAGCCCTGACCACACGCGGGCAGCACCGGGCGCTCACTCCCCCGGGACTCCGACGCGCTCCCGAGACCTGCTCGACGCCTCTACCGCTTCCGCGTCGACTGGAGCAAGCAACGCCACCGCATCGGCGGCTCCCTCACCCGCCTCGAATCCACAGGCTGGGGTCACCCGCCACGCCCTCGATCTCACGCCCCCCGGGAGCCCGGACACCGCACCGAGTCCCCGGCATAGATTTCGCGGAGCTCGCCTATTTCGATCTGGCTGACCGTAATGCTGGCCGGGCGAGGGTGAGCGTGGTTTTCTCTGAGCCGATCGTCGGATTCGCGAAAGGCTCTGTGATGAAGGACCGTGTTATCCCGCGATTTGCCTTCCGCGCGCCGTCGGGAGTCGAACGCGCGGCATCGATTACTCTTTGACGGCTCGCGCCCCCGGACGACCGATCGCAGACAGGCACGGCCTGATCTTCGGCTGACGATGGGAATGCCGTGAATTTTTGGAACTACATCCGAGGGCGGGGCGAAGTTCTTGCGTTCCTCACGTATCAGCATGCCTCCCTGGCGTTCCAGACGGTCTTGGTCGGAACGGTCGTCGCCGTCCTCGTCGCGGTGGCCGTATATCGGCTCCCGCTGTTGTCCGCGCTTTCGCTGACCTCCAGCCGGGTGGCGCTGACGATCCCGTCGCTGGCACTGCTGGCGATCCTGCTGGTCCCGTTCGGACTGGGCGTGGTCCCGTCCTTCGTGATGCTCGCGTTCTTCGCGGCGCTGCCGGTGATCGGCAACGCGATCGTGGGTTTGCGGTCGGTGCCCGCCTCGGTCGTCGAATCCGCGCGCGGGATCGGCTTTTCGCGATGGCGCATTCTGCTGACCGTCGAATTGCCGATCGCCTGGCCGGTGATCCTCACCGGCATCAGGGTGTCCACCCAGATGATCGTGGGTGTCGCCGCCATCGTCGCCTATGTCCTCGGACCCGGCCTCGGATCGCTGATCTTCAACGGCCTTTCCCGCCTCGGTGGCGCGAACGCCTTGGAGATGGCACTGACCGGCACCATCCTCATCGTCATCATCGCGCTGGTGTTCGACGCGCTCCTCGTCCTGCTCGGACGCCTCACGATCGCAAAGGGACTGTCATGACCGACGATGTGACCAGTCGGCCCGTACCGCCTGCACCGGAGCGCAACGTCACCGGTGCGTCCATCCAGCTGGACTCGGTCGTCAAGCGCTACAAGGGCCAGCAGAAGCCGGCGGTGCAACGCCTCGACCTGGAGATCGAGGCGGGCGACATCGTCGCGTTCGTCGGCCCGTCCGGGTGCGGCAAGACGACCACCCTCAAGATGATCAACCGGCTGATCGAGCCGACCGAGGGCCGGATCTTCATCGGCGGCCGCGACGTCACCAGGGAGGACCCCGACAAGCTGCGGCAGTCGATCGGGTATGTGATCCAGTCCGGCGGCCTGTTCCCCCATTGGACGGTCGCCAGGAACGTCGGCGCCATCCCGCGGGTGCTCGGGTGGGACAAGAAGCGGATCGCCGAACGCACCGAGTACCTGCTCGATCTGGTCGGTCTCGACCCGGGCATCTTCGCCGACCGGCTGCCGAAGGACATGTCCGGCGGGCAACAGCAGCGGGTCGGCGTCGCGCGCGCGCTCGCGGCGGACCCGCCGGTGCTGCTCATGGACGAGCCGTTCGGCGCGGTCGACCCGATCACCCGGGTTCGCCTGCAGGACAGCCTGATCGCGATCCAGCACGAACTCGGTAAGACCATCGTGCTGGTCACCCACGACTTCGAGGAGGCAACCAAGCTCGGCGACAAGGTGCTCATCCTGTCCGAGGGGGGTCACGTCGAGCAGTACGCGAGCCCCGAGGAGATCCTCACCGATCCGGCCACGCCGTTCGTGGAGGAGTTCGTGGGCTCCGGCGCGAAGCTGGCATATCTGACCGTGTCGCGGGTGCGCGACGTCGCCTACGACGAGGTGATCACCGCGCGCGTCGGCGAGCCGGCGCACAGCGTGATCGAGCGCGCGAAGACCGCCGGACAGACCTGGGTCGTGGTCGTCGACTCGGCCGGACGGCCGCGGTCGTGGCCCTCGCTCGACGAATTGGCGACCAAACCGGAGGTCTCCGACTACCTCGATCGGCGATTGCCCGTCGTCGCACGATCCTCGACCCTCAACGACGCGCTCGACGCCATGCTCGCCACCAGCCAGGGCGCCGCGCTCGTCACCGACGGTCGCGGCGCGGTCCTCGGCTCGCTTGGCATCGGCACGGTCACGGAGGTGATCCGGAACAAACTCGCCGAAGGGCGCGCCGACGAGGAGGACCTCTCCTACACGACCTACGTCGACGGAACCGACCCGGCGCCGACCCCGGTGGTCGCCGCCGACGACGAACCCGGATCGGCCGGGCAGTCATGAGCCGCCTGCGCCGCGTCCCGCTCGACGTATGGTTCGAACCGATCATCATTCTGGTCATCGGCGTCGGATACGCCATCTGGTATCGCTCGACGACGTTCACGCCGACGGAGAAGGCGTCCCTCGGTTGGGTCAACCTACAGACCACGATCCTTCAGCACGTGAAGCTGACCGTGGTGGCCACGGTGATCGTGGTGGTCGTCGCGATCCCGCTGGGCATCGCGCTGACCCGGCCCGCGTTTCAACGGCTCGAGCCCATCGCCGTCAATATCGCCAATGTCGGCCAGGCCGCACCTGCCGTCGGCCTGCTCGTCTTGTTCACCTTCTGGCTGGGCACCGGATTCCGCACGGCGATCGTCGGTCTCGTCGTGTACGCGGTGCTGCCGATCCTGCAGAACACGATCGTCGGGCTTCGGCAGGTCGATCAGCGCACGATCGAGGCGTCGCGGGGCATCGGTTATTCGGCTTCGCGGACCCTGTTCCAGGTCGAGCTACCCCTCGCGGTGCCGGTGATCCTCAACGGGGTGCGCACCGCGCTGGTGATCCTGGTCGGCACCGCGACGCTGAGCACGTTCATCGGCGCGACCAGCCTCGGCACGCTGATCACGACCGGCGTCACCCTCTTCCTGCCGAAACTGCTCGTCTCCGGCGCGGTTCTGGTCGGGCTCCTGGCCTTGCTCATCGACTGGCTCGGCAGATTGGTGGAACTGGCCGCGACCCCACGAGGTATCTCATGAGATCGCCACGAGCACGGGTGGTCACGGCGCTGTCCGCGCTCGTCGTAGCGGCGATGCTCGCCGGGTGCGGCCTGGTGAGCTCGTCGGGAACCTTCCACGACGCGCGTCTGCCGGACGGTGAGCGGCCGCTGGACGGGGCAAAGCTGGTCGTCACCTCGAAGAGCTTCACCGAGGGCGTGCTACTGGGCAAGATCACCGCGACCTACCTGGCCGCGGCGGGCGCGGAGGTCACCGACCTGACCGGGGCGCCGGGTTCCGCCTCGTCTCGGCAGGCCCAGCTCAACGGTGACGCCGACGTGCTCTGGGAGTACACCGGCACCGGCTGGGTCAACTACCACAACCAGACCGAGACGATCTCGGACCCGAACGAACTCTGGCAGCGCGTCCACGACATCGAGAAGCGCGACCACGACCTGGAGTGGCTGCCGCCGGCCGAGTTCAACGACACCTATGCGTTCGGCGCGTCGGCGCCGACCGCCGAACGCCTGAAGGTCCGGTCGCTGTCGGACGTGGCGGCGCTCCCGGTCCCTGATCGGACGTTCTGCGTCGACGACGAATTCTTCAGCCGCTCGGACGGTTTCATTCCGATGCTGCGGAAGTACGGGATCCCCTACAACGATCCGAACGGTGTGCCGTCCGGCAACGTCACACGGATGGACGCCGGTGTCGTCTACACGGCCACGGCCAAGAGCGCCCCGTGCAATTTCGGCATGATCTACACCACCGACGGCCGGGTGAAGAACCTGGATCTGGTCGTGCTCGACGACGACGAGAAGTTCTTCCTGCCCTACAGCGGCACGGCGGTCGTGCGCGGCGCGATCATCGACCGCTATCCGCAGTTACGCACTCTGCTCGGAACGATTTCCGACCACCTCACCGACGAACTGATGCAGGACCTCAATGGCCGCGTCGACATCGATGGTGAGGATCCGGCCGACGTCGCTTACGACTGGCTGAAGAGCGAGAAGCTGATCCGGTAGAAGGCGGTCAACCTCTTTCCACTCCCAATCTATAGCGCACCGGGGGGCTTGCGGCAAGACCCGGGTCATGCCGCAGAATCGCTGGCCGTGGCCAGAACCTGCGGAAATGGGAGTAGCGAAATTCGGGACGAAAGCAGTGTCCGCGTGAACTACGCAGGATCGTCGAGCCGGAAAGAGGTGGGATCTGTGTCGGCTCAGGGGTACGAAGACGAATTGCGGTCCGAGCGCACCTACGTGGCCGGGCTCTACACGCGGCTCGATGCCGAGCGCGCGCGAGTGAAGGGTCGCTACGCCGCGGCGTTGCGGGGAACCGGCGGGACGCCGATGGAACGTGATGTCGAGGTGCGCGCGCTGGCCAAGGAGGCGAAGCGGCTGGACGTCGCGGACAACGGGCTGTGTTTCGGCCGCTTGGACACCCTCTCGGGCGAACACTCCTACATCGGCCGGATCGGCCTTTTCGACGAGGAGAACGAGTACGAACCGCTGTTGCTCGATTGGCGGGCGCCTGCCGCGCGCGCGTTCTACGTCGCCACCGCCGCCAGCCCGGAGAACATGCGCAGACGCCGCCAGTTCCATACTCGCGGGCGCGGAGTGGTCGATTTCACCGACGAGGTGCTCGGCCGCCCCGGTGGCGGCGAGCGAGGCGACGCGGCGCTGCTCGCGGCGGTCAACGCGCCGCGCGGTACCGGCATGCGCGACATCGTGGCGACGATCCAGGCCGAGCAGGACGAGATCATCCGGCTCGACCACCCCGGTGTGCTGGTGATCGAGGGCGGCCCCGGCACCGGGAAGACGGTGGTGGCGCTGCACCGAGTCGCGTACCTGCTCTACACCCAGCGGGAGCGGATGGAACGCAACGGTGTTCTCGTGGTCGGCCCCAACCCGGCGTTCCTCGATCACATCAGCCGCGTTCTACCATCGCTGGGTGAGACGAACGTCGTGTTCATGACCACCGGCGACCTGGTGCCCGGTCTGCGCGTCACCGCCGAGGACACCCCGGAGGCCGCCCGGCTCAAAGGCGCGCTGCAGATCCTGGACGTGCTGGCGGCAGCGGTGGCCGATCGGCAGCGGCTGCCGGAGCAGCCGCTGCCGATCGAACTGACCGACGTCACCGTGCGCATCGACGCCGAGACCGCGGAGTGGGCCAGGCAAGAGGCGCGCGCGAGCGGGCAGCCGCACAACGAAGCCCGTGCGGTGTTCCGCGAGATCGTCACCTGGGTGCTCACCGAACGGGCGATAGCCCGGATCGGCCGCGGCTGGCTGACTCGGCAGGAGCGCGACGCATGGGAGAACCTGCGCGCCGACCTCATCGCCGAACTCGCGGACAACGACCAGTTCACCGCCGCACTCGACGAACTCTGGCCGATCCTGACGCCGGAAACTCTGTTGGCGCGGCTGTACGAGTCCCCGGAGCGCTTGGCGGCGGCAGGCGCCGACGCGGCGCTGTGGCGCGCCGACGGCGACGCCTGGACGGTCTCGGATGTGCCGCTGCTCGACGAGTTGGTCGATCTGCTCGGCCGCGACAAGTCGGACGACCGCGCGGCAGAGCGGGAACAGCACGCCGAGGCCGCGTACGCGGCCGGCGTGCTGGACCTCCTCGTCAGCCGTGAGGACCTGATGGACGACGAGGACCACCTGCTCGCCCAGGACATGCTCTACGGGCACGATCTGGCCGATCGCTTCCTCGAGCGCGACACTCGCGAGCTCGCCGAACGCGCCGCCGCGGACCGGGACTGGACCTACCGGCACGTCGTGGTCGACGAGGCCCAGGAGCTGTCCGAAATGGACTGGCGAGTGCTGATGCGGCGCTGCCCCGGCCGCTCCTTCACGGTGGTCGGCGACCTCGCCCAACGCCGGTCGGTCGCCGGAGCGACCTCGTGGCACACGATGCTCGAGCCGTACGTGCCCGGCCGGTGGGTCTACCGGTCACTGTCGGTGAACTACCGCACCCCGGCCGAGATCATGTCCGTCGCCGCCGCGCTGCTCGCCGAGTTCGCGCCCGGGGTGCAACCACCGGAGTCGGTTCGCGCGTGCGGCGTCCAGCCGTGGTCCAGGCGGGTCACCGAGCACGAATCAGCCACGGCCATCGCGGATTTCGTACGCGAGGAAGCCGGTCGCGAAGGTACCAGCGTCGTGATCGGTCCGCCGGATGTGCCGGGCGCGGTGGCGGCGTCGGAGACCAAAGGCCTGGAATACGACGCCGTCCTGGTCGTGGAACCGGAACGGATCCTCGCCGAAGGACCGCGCGGCGCGGCCGAGCTCTATGTCGCCCTCACCCGCGCCACCCAGCGTCTGGGCGTCCTGCACCAGGGGCCATTGCCGCAGGTTCTGACCGGACTCGCCGAATACGGCGCGGCGGGCGGCCGCAACCGCCCGAGCGGAGACCTTTCGCACTCCTACCCTTCCGGGTAGAAGACGAACAATGTGCAGCCGGTCGTGGTCGCGGGCACATGCCACGACCCGGCCGGGGCGTGCAGAAAGGTCCCGGCCGGGTAGTCGCGTGCGCCGTCGTTGAACGTGCCAGCGACCACGTAGACCTCCTCCGGGCCGGGCTCGTGGACATCGCGGCGCGGCCACGAGGTACCCGGGTCCATCTCCAGCACGTTGGCCTGTGCTCCGGAGGGGCCTTTCCAGAGGTGACGTAGCCGGATGCCGGGGAAGAGTTCGCGGACCGGTGATTCGGTGACAGAGACGGAGGTGTAGCCCTCCTGGGCGAGGATCTCGGGGTGCATGCCTCCCACGGTGCCGCGCGCGGCGATGCCGGGTAAGTGTCCGGTCAGTCATCACAGGGTATTTTTCTGCCATGCATCGTGTGGTGGCCCTGGTGCGGCCGCTGCAGTCGACGTTCGAACTCGGCTGCGCCGCCGAAGTATTCGGGACCGAACGGGCCGGCGTGCCGCAGTACTACGAGTTCGAGGTGTGCGCGGAGAGGCCGGGCCCGGTCGCTACGACGTCCGGCTACGCACTGTCGGTGTCGCGGGGACTGTCGGCGCTGGCCTCCGCGGACACCGTGCTCATCCCCGGTTGGGCGCCGGTGGACGCACCGCTGCCCGACCGCGTGCGCCGCGCGCTGCTGCGGGCGCACGCTCGCGGGGCACGGCTCGTCACGATCTGCTCCGGGGTGTTCGCGCTGGCGCGCACGGGACTGCTGGACGGGCGTTCGGCGACAACACATTGGGCACGCGCCGCCCAGCTGGCACGGGAGTTTCCCGAGGTTCGCGTGGAGCCGGATGTGCTCTACGTGGACCACGGCGATGTCGCTACGAGCGCCGGTGCGGGCGCGGGTATCGACCTGTGCCTGCACTTGGTCCGGCAGGACCACGGCGCCGCCCACGCCGCGCTCATCGCGCGGCACATGGTGATGCCCCCGCACCGCGAAGGCGGCCAGCTACAGTACGCGCCGCCCCCACCGCCCGCCGACGCGCTGGACGGCCTTCTCGAATGGGCCGGAGCGCGCCTCGGAACACCGCTGTCGGTGAGCGATCTGGCCGCGCAGCTCAGCGTCTCACCCCGCACGCTGGCCCGGCGCTTCGCCGATCAGCTCGGCACGAGCCCTGGCGCCTGGCTGCTGTCACGCCGGGTGGCCGAGGCGCGCCTTCTGCTGGAGGAAACCGAGCTGCCGGTGGAGGCGATCGCGGCACGCGTCGGCCTCACCTCGGCGGTGAATCTGCGCCGCCGCTTCCGCGCCCAGGTGGGTACCACCCCGGGAGCCTACCGGCGCGCGTTCCGGAGCCCGTAGGGCACGGAGATCCCCTTCGACACCGTCACCGCCCGGCCGGCCGGCACAGACTGACGGAAGACGAGGTCGGCGCACAGCGGGCTCGGCCCGGAAAGAGCTGCGTTGGAGCGGGTCCCGGCACCGCGGACGGCGCGGGAATGCAGGTTCACCCCACCGGGCGCTCGCTTGCGGGCAGCCGGCAGCCCACGGTCGCGGTGATCGTCATCGACCGGGTGTCGGCGAAGACCGACAGCTCGGTATTGCTGTCCCACTCCGCACCATCGGCCCCCTCGAACGTGACATGCCGGTCCGGCGAGGAACCACCACCGGGCAGCACGTCCGTCGCGCCCACCGACGCGGCCGGCGCGCGGGCCGTCTCCTGAAACCCCGGCCACGCTCCCTCGGGCAGCGAGCCGTCGGCTCGGTAGCGCGGCAGGACGACACGCCTGCCTCCGGTGTGCTCATAGAGGCCGTAACAAGGGCCCAGGGCTCGCTCCTCGCTGCGGGTCCACCGCAGCGCCGGTTCGATCGCCGAGGCAGCGGCCGCGATCTGCTCGACCACTGCCGCCACCTGATGTTCCGCTGTCTCCGAAGACGGCAAACCGGCCAATTCGGCTGTCGCAGCGGCGATCTCCTCGGGGGACGGGGGCGGGGCGGGCTCACCGAGCAGGGTGGCGCATCCGCCCGTCGAAACCGCCACCGCGAGCGCGGCGGACCAGCGCAGTGCGGCGGCCGGCCTGCGCAGTCCGGTCATCGTCGCCTCCCACAGTCCCTGCGGCCGCACACATCGTGAGCGCGCTTTCGCCGCAATCGTATTCGGGGCCGGCGACGCGAGAGCCATGTCGCGGCACGCCCGCGACTTTTCCCTCCCACGGTAGGCCGACGGACGCGGCCGGGCGGTTCGGCGGCGGAGAAGATCTCGCGAGCCATTGACTCAATGAAACAATCTTTGTACTTTTGCATCATGAGCGAGGGCAGCGACGGCGTCGACGAGCGAATCATGGACGCCGCGCTGGAACGCATTCTGCAGGTCGGGATCCGCCGGGCCAGCCTCGAGGACATCGCCCGCATGGCCGAACTCAGCCGGATCACCATCCATCGCAGGTTCGCGGGCAAGGACAACCTGATCGAGGCGGTACTCGCCCGCGAGACCCGCCGCATGCTCGCCGAGGTCACCGCGATCGCGGCCACCACCGCCGACGTGGACGCCCAGATCGAGAACACGATGCTGTACGTCCTGCTGCAGACCCGCATCCACCGGCTGGTCACCCAGCTGCTGCGGGTCGCGCCCGACGAGGCGTTGCGCTTTTCCACCGTGCAGGGCGAACGCCTGGTGTCCATCGGAATCGAGTACATCGTCGGCATGCTCACCCATGCCCAGGCCGCGGGCCTCGTCGACGACTACGACCCGCGCCCGGTCGCCGAACTCGTCGCCCGCCTCGCCCACTCGCTGATGCTCACCCCCGGCGGCGGCAGCGTCGACTTCACCGACGACGCCCGCGCCCGCGCCTTTGTCCGCACCACCATCGTGCCGTTGATGAAACACGGCATCGCCCGCCCCGACGAGGAGCCCACCCATGACCACGTCCGCGACCATCCCGGCTCGGCACCCCGACCGGCCCCGTAAAGCACCCGGTCTCGGCCCGTTCGCCGCGCTGCTGCGCATCGGGAAACCGTCCCCGCAACGCTGGCGGCTGCTCGGAGAATCACTGCTCGTCGGCGACGAGCCGATGGACCGCCTCGTCGAGTGGATGTACGCCGAAGGCATGGCTGCCACGCGGCCGTTGTTCGAGCGGGCACTCCGGTCGGGCATCGACAGCATCCCCGGCGCTCCCTCGCCGCTGCGGGACTTCTTCACCGTCGTCGAGGACACCCCGGCGTGGGTCGACCCGGACCTGTTGCGCGAGGGCGAGCGGGTGTTCCGATCCGGCGGCAACGACGGGCTGTATTTCGCGCGCGACGTGTCTTTCATCGGCGGCTACCTGGCCTCCGGGTTCAACAAGACCCTCCTGCGCACCGGCGCCCTGGAGAAAGGCCCTGCCCGCCGGTTCGCCGAAACCTTGCAATGGGCGATGGACGTCTCCACCGAGAACGGCATGGACCGTTACGGTGTCGGCTACCGCTCCACCCTGCATGTGCGGCTGATCCATTCCCTGGTCCGCAGGCACGTCGCCGCCATGCCCGACTGGCGCACCGACGAATGGGGGCTGCCGATCAACCAGACCGACATGGCCGCCACCCTGGTCGGCGCCCTGCTCGCACCCGTCGTCGGCGGCATGGCGCTCGGTGCGATCCTCTCCCCTCGCGAGCTGGCCGCCGCAGCCCACCTCACCCGCTACGTCGGCTGGCTCATCGGCGTCGAAGAACACTGGCTGCCCAACGGCTTCCGCGACGGCATCGCCATCCTCGACCACTGCCTGACCGCCATCACCAATCCCGACGAGACCAGCCGCCAACTCGCCCGTCCCATGGCCGACGATCCACTGCACTGGTCCTACCCCGGCCTGCCCGGTCTCCGAGGCCGCCTCGCCCGCGCCCAGCACCTATCGGTCAGCAGCGCCTTCCTCGGCCCCAAGGCGATGCGCGTCCTCGGTCTGCCCGCGTACGTCCCGCCCTGGTACCCCGCGTTGCGCATCCCCGTCAACCTCGTACGCACTGCCTACATACACCTGACCCCCGGCGGACTCGACCGCGCCGCCATCCACGGCCGCAAGCAGCAGGAAGCCTTCCTGCAACGCCTGATCGGCGAAACCAGCGCCACGATCGGCCACTCCGCGCCGCGACTGGACCGAACCGCCTGACCACCCACCCGGGGCGGCCAGTCAGAGAATTTCGCGCTCTTCGGCTGACCGCTCGGCTGCCCGGCCGAGAAGGCAGCGACTGGTTTCCGATCGTCCTCACGCACGAGCTGTTCCACCCTCCGCCCTAGGAGGACACCGCCGCACAGTCCCGCTTTGTCAATGCGTCCTGATGCCCGGCGCCGCGCGCGGAGGCCGGAATCCGCGCCGCGGAACCGGTTCGACGCATCGCCGACTGCGGCGTGGACCTGGACGAACAACCCGCCGGCGGGCCGCGGCCTCCGATCCGCACGGTGACGACGGACGGCAACCGACCCCCCGCATTCACCACACACGTCGCGCGCGAGTATGAGCCGTTGCCGACAACGTCACCGGTGGCCTCTCTACACTGACAACGCTGACTGCAACCGGGTCGATGCCTTGTCCGAAAACCACACCGCGACGGAGAAGCCTATGTCCGGCCGACGAAATCCTAAGCGCTCCAGCAGCATCCGTCGATCCGAGATCGTGCCGGCGATCCGATATCCGGCCCGGTCCATCATCGACACTCTGCTACCGGCCATGATCTCGCGCCGCAGCAGTGCGCCCGGTACCGACCTCGGCCTCGTACACATCTGGGGTTTCACCGGCACCGGGGACGACGACACTTCGAGCGCGGCGGGTTTCGCGGAATTCTCACCCGACGACAGCCCCACGGTCGCGGGCTCTCCGATCCTGGACATCGCCGGGCGGATGATGGCGGGGATGCACGGCCGCCTGTGGGGATTCGGGCTGGCCCACCGTGCCGCCGCGGACGCCGTCGTGCACGGGATCGACAACCAGCCCGACACGATTGCCGGCACACCGCCGGACGAACAGTCCACCACCGAGGAAGTTTGGGCGGCAAGCATTTTCGACGCCCGCGGCAGGGAAACCACCCAGCTGCGTTACGTGCACATGCCCGAACTCGAAGCGATCACCTTCGACGACGACACCCTCGACCGGCGCAGCACCATCCACGACTGGATCGACCGTGTCCAGACCGGAGTCATCTCGGCGCACGTCTGGGCCGCAGCCCTGGCCCTGGATGCCCAGCGCAACCGATCCGTCCTCGCTCAACTCGAACAGCGGCTACTGAGCTGACCGAGCGCCGAACCAACGGCCCAGCGATTCCTCGAGGCCGTCCAGGTCGCCGCCGTCGGCAGCCCAGGCAACGCAGCCGTCGGGACGGACCAACAGAGCCGAGAGCTTCTGCGGCTGCGTAGGTTTCGCCGTGACGACGCGCACCCGCCCGGACCATCCCGCAACTCGGGATCGCAGATCAGCGGAATCGGTGAGGTCGAGCAGGACGGCCTCGGCGCCGGTGAAATGCGTACCGAGGCGGGTGCCGTCGGCCAATTCGATATCGGGAGTGGCCGCTCCGATCAGTGGATGTCCCCCGCCGAGGTCGTAGCGGTGCTGCACACCGGAGATCTTCTCGAACACGCCGGTCGCACCGTCGCGAGAGGCCAGCAGTTCGGCGATGACGGCGCGCAGGGCGCGGCTGCGGGCATCGGTGCGCATCAGCGCGACCTGCGCCCGCGTCCACTCCAGCACCCATGCGCCGACGGGATGGCGTTCGGCGGTGTAGGTGTCGAGCAGCCCTTCGGGCGCCCAGCCGCGCACTACACCGGACAGCTTCCAGCCGAGGTTGACCGCATCACCGACCCCGAGGTTCAGGCCCTGTCCGCCGAAAGGCGAGTGCACGTGCGCGGCGTCACCGGCCAGCAGCACCCGGCCCTTGCGGTAGTCGGGAACCTGACGGGTGTTGTCGGTGAAGCGGGTGGCCGAATGCACGGCCGTGACCACCACCGGGACTCCGGACACGGTGCGGATGCTCTGTTGGAGTTCGGCCGCCGTCACGGGTGTTTCGCGGTCGGCGGGCGGCCCGTCCAGTTCGACCGTGAGTACACGGCCGGGCATGGGTCCGTAGGTGTAGATGCCGGAAGGGGTCGTGTTCCAGCCCATTCGAAGGTCCTCGGCGCCGGTCATGTCCACGATCGCCTGATGGCCGGTGATCTCCGGACCCACGCCCGGGAACTCGAAGCCGGCGAGTTTGCGCACGATGCTGCGCCCGCCGTCACAGCCGACCAGCCAGCCGGTGCGCACCGTGTGGTCTCCGCAATCGACGGTGACGCCCTCGCCGTCGTCGGAGAACCCGACCACCTGCGTCCCGCGCCGGATCTCCACGCCGAGGTCGGCGGCGCGGCGAGCGAGTATCGCCTCGATGGACTGCTGTGCCACCAGGAAGACCTCGGCGGCGGGACCGAGTTCGGCGAATCGCGGGGCGTCGAAGTCGATGGCGTCCACGTCCAGCATGATGCCCGCGAAATGCCCTGCCGCCGGCCGCCGCCCATCGGTGAACAGCGGCATTCCGCCGTCGCGGCGGAACTGCGCGAACCGCGCGAGTGCGGTCTCCTGCTCGGCGCGCAGTTCGGGGAGCAGTCCGCGGCGATACATGGCCTGGGCGGTCGGCACATTGATCGCCCCCGCCTTGATGGTGCGATCCGGCTCCGCGAGACGCTCCACCACCAGCACGTCCACCCCGCCCAACCGCAGCTCGCAGGCCAGCATGAGCCCGACCGGCCCGGCACCGACCACCACTACTTCACGTGTCTCGTTCATGAGAACCACTGTGCGGCGGCTTCATTGCGCCGCACTTGCACGCCACTTGCGCCTCGCGGCGACGGCGTCCACCGCGAGGACGACCGAGTCTCCGCGCACCGGGCGACTCCGCGCGCCTAGCCCGGCGGGGTGCGGATCAGCCGATCTCCGATCGCGCGGCGAGGTCGCGAGACGCCGCGCCGAGGACCCGGTCAGGACCTTGCGGGACGCTCTCGGACCCCCCGGAGCGGTCAGGCGGGATCCGTGCCGTAGATCGAGCGGTACTCCTCGGCGAAGGCACGCCGGCCGAGCAGCCACCACGCGAGCCTGGCCGGAAACGGCATGGCGGCGAGAAACTTTCGCCGCTCCACCGCAGGCACGCCTTGCAGGATGAACCCGAGGAAGATCAACTGCCGGTCTTTCGGCACGGCCGCGCGGCCGCGCTCACCGAGCGCCTCCCATTCCGGAACGGTCATGACCCGTTCGACGAGAGGTAGGATGTGCGCCTCCTCCTCGGCCATGTGCTCGTCGAGTGCGGCGGCCAGCGACCGCAGCGTGGCCGCGAGCTGGGCACGCGTCTGCGGATGCGCCGACGCGGCGAACCGCGCGGCCTGCCCGTCGGCGCGCTCGATCAGTTCCGCGATCCGCTCGTGCTGCTCCTCCATCCGCAGGATCAGCGTGCTGTCGGTCTCCGCCCGCTCGAGCAGCAACGGCCACATCAGCTCGTCCTCGGCGCTGTGATGATGGCGCAGCCCGGTGTCGAGTTCGGTGAGGAAGCCGGCGATGCGGGCCGCACGGGCGATGTCGCCGTCGGCGACGCCGCCGACGAGGCCGGGCAGGCCGGCGAAGTGGCGCCGGAAGGCGTTGTGGACGAGCACCATCTCGGTGGTATCGGGGCGTTCGGCGGTCTGGGTGGCGGTGTTCATGAACCCACTGTCCGTCGAGCCACTTGTAGCGGGCTTGCAATACGCTTGGCACGTCATGGTACGAATCCAGGTGCTCGGCTCGCTTACGGCGGCGAACGAGCGCGGCAGCATCGAACTCGGCGGCCCACGGCAGCGGGGGGTGCTTGCCCTTCTGCTGGTGGCGCGCGGTGCGGTCGTACCGGTCGACCGCCTGATCGACGACCTGTGGCGCGGCGAGCCGCCGCCCCGCGCGCTGGGCGCGTTACAGGCCTATATATCGCATCTGCGCAAGCTGCTCGAGCCGGACCGCCCACCGCGTTCGCCGGCCACGGTGCTGGTGAGCCAGGCTCCTGGCTACGCGTTGCGGCTCGACGCCGAGGCCGTGGACGCATGGCAGTTCGAAGCGGAAGTACGGACCGTGCCGCGCGATCCCGAAGAACGCCGGCAGCGACTCGAACGCGCACTCGGCCGATGGCACGGTCCGGCGTTCGCGGAGTTCGGTGACGAGTCGTGGGCGCGGCCGGAGGCGAACCGGCTCGACGAATTGCGCCTGGCCGCGCGCGAGCGCTTGGCCGCGACGCTGGTCGAACTCGGCGACCTGGCTGCCGCCGCTGCGGAAGCGGACGCGGTGACCAGCACGCACCCCCTCCGTGAGGAGGCGTGGCGGATCTCGGCGCTTGCGCGGTTTCACGCGGGAAGGCAAGCGGACGCGCTGGCGGCGTTGCGAGCCGCGCGACAGGTCCTCGCGGACGAACTCGGGATCGACCCGGGTCCGGCCCTGGTGCAGCTCGAAGCGGATCTTTTGGCGCAGCGTATTCCCGTGGCGCTGCCCGCCGCGGCCGCGTTTCCCGCACCGAGGGCGATTCCCGCACCACCTCATAGCGAATTCGTGGGGCGCACAGAAGAACTCGATCAACTGCGCAATGCGGCACAGGTGGGTGCCGGGCCCCGCGTGGCGACCGTGATCGGGGAAACCGGAAGCGGAAAATCAACTCTGCTGCGACGGTTACGAACCGAGCTGCGAGCCGACGGCTGGTGCGTGGTCACCGGCCGCTGTCCCGAGGAGGACGGTGCGCCACCCGCGTGGGCCTGGGTGGAAGCACTGCGCGAACTGGTGCGCGAGGTCGATCCCGGCGAATTCGCCGAGCCGCTGGAGCCGTTGCTCGCCGACCGGCGCGACGAAACCGGCACGGATGTCTCCTTCGGGCGCTTCCTGCTGCATCGCGCCGTCGGCGGGTACCTGGACGAGGCAGCGCGGCGGCAGCCGCTCGCGGTGTTCTTCGACGACCTGCACCGCGGCGACTCCGAGACCGCCGCTCTGCTCGCCAGCGTGGCGAAATCCGCGGCAGTCCTGATCGTGATCGCCTACCGCCCAGAAGAGATGGGCGTCCACCTGGAGGACGCGCTCGCCTCGCTGGCCCCCACGACGGCGGTGCGCGTCCACCTGCGCGGCCTGGCATTCGACGACGCCGCCGCCCTCGTCCGTTCGGCATCCGGGCGCGATCCCGATCGAGCCACGCTCGAGGCATTGGCCGAGCGCACGGGCGGCAATCCGTTCTACCTCATCGAAAGCGCGCGACTACTCGGCAGCGAGGGTGCGCTCGTGGCGACGTCGGAAGTGCCGGAAGGTGTTCGCGATGTGCTGCGCCGTCGGTTCGCCCGGCTGCCGGAAATCACCGTGTCCCTCCTCCGCCTCGCGGCCGTGATCGGCCGCGAATTCGACATCGATGTGCTGATCGGCGCGGCGGAGGTGGATGAGGACACCGTGCTCGACGCGGTCGAAGCGGGAGTGCTCGCCGGACTGCTCGACGAACCCGGCCCGGGCACAGCGCGCTTCACACACGTGCTCGTCCGCGATGCCCTGCTCGGCGACTTGTCCCGCGTACGGCGCCACCGCTGGCATCTGCGCGTCGCCGAGTCGATCGAGCGAACGAGACCAGGAGACCTCTCGGCGCTGGCGCACCATTTCGGCGAGGCACTCACGCCGGCGACTGCCCGGCGGACCGCCGACTACGCCCTCGCCGCCGCCGAACAGGCCGAACGCCGATTCGCGCACGAGGTCGCCGCCCAGTCCTACGGCCGCGCCGTCGCCGCACTCGAACGGGTCCCCGGCGCGGACACGACGGCGGAGCGGGTAACCGCGCTGTCCCGCATGAGCAGAAGCCACCTCGCCGCCGGCGCGGGCATGCCGGCTCGCGACGCGCGCGACCGAGCGGTGTCGGCGGCCGACACACCGGAACTGCTCGTCGAGGCGCTCACGGCCTGGGATACGGCGACTCCCTGGCTCAACCGCGCGTACGGCACGGTAGACCAGCGGGCGGTCGCGTCGATCGACCGAGCGCTACGGACGCCAGGACTCACCTCCGAGGCGCGGTGCCGATTGCTCGTCGCGCTCGTCCGCGAGATCGGCGGCGAGCTGAACGAGCGCGCACGCGAGGCGGCCGGGGAAGCCGAGGCACTCGCCCGCGGCCTCGCGGATCCTGGGCTGCTCGGACTGGCGTTGGAGGCCAGGACGTCGGTCTATGACACCACTGTTCCGCTCGGCGATCGGCAACGCCTCGCCGCCGAGTTGATCGGCGTCGGCGAGAACAACGATCTCCCGTCCTTCGCACTGCTCGGCAGGAACGCGGCGCTGCAGGTAGCCGCGGCGAGCGGCGACATCGAGCGCGCTCGGGAAGAACTCGCCGCCGCGACGTCGCTGGCCGACCGTTACCTGTGGCGCCAGGCTCAGGCCGCGAACACCATGGGCCTCGGGATGCTCGCCCACGTCACCGGCGACATCGAAGCGGCCGAACGGCACTACCACCGAGCCCACGAGTTGTTCACGCGGTACCACGTCCTCGACGCCGACGGCGTCGTGCTGATCGCCCTGTTCACCGTCCGTCTGACCCAGAATCGCGTCGGCGAACTCGCTTCGGTGTTCGTCGAACTCGCACGTTCGGATACCGAACTCGTCGTCGATCCGCTCGTGTTGGCCCTGCTGGCGACGGGCGATCGGCAAGAGGCACGAGAAGCCGCGCGCGCTCGCCGCCCATTGCGCGCGGACTTCTTCCGTTCGCTGTTCCTCACCGTGCGCGGCATGGCTGTCGTCGGCCTCGGGCAACGCGCCGAAGCGTTGCCGGTGTACGAGCAGTTGCGCACCTATTCCGGGCAGATCGCAGGCGCGGACACCGGCGCGTTCGCGGCGGGGCCGGTCGACACCGTGCTCGGCGATCTAGCGGCACTGCTCGGGGAGCCCGGCCGAGCGGCTGGGCACTATGCCGCGGCGGAACGACTCGCGCGCCGTTGCGGATGCCAGGAGTGGATCACCGCGGCGCGCGGCAGAAGCGATTCACAAGCCGATTACTAGCGGCGTTCGGCAGGCTGGAGGCCGATTTCACTCGCCGACGGAGAAGAAAGCGGAACCCATGCCCAGCGATTTCCAGCTCAAGACCTGCAACGCCGTCCACCGCCGCATCATCGAACTCAGCGGCGGGATCTTCGGCACAACCTTCAAAGGCATGCCGACGATCGCGCTCACCACCATCGGCCGCAAGTCCGGCCGTCCGCACACCGTCATCCTCACCGCGCCGATCATCGAGGGGGACACGATCGTGGTCGTCGCTTCGCGCGGCGGCGACCCGACGGACCCCGCGTGGCTGCACAATCTGCGCGCGAATCCCGCGGTCGAAGTGTCGGTCAAGCACGGTCAGCCCCGGTCGATGACCGCACGTGTCCTGCCGCCCGCGGAACGGAACGAGCTCTGGCCCGATGTCGTCGCAGCCCACACCGGCTACGCCGACTACCAGAAGAAGACCACCCGAACGATCCCCCTTGTCGTGCTGACACCGGTCACTCGGTAACCCGGTATGCCGTGGGATCCATATCCGGTGCGGGCCGGAAGGCGGCTCCCAACGCGCCGGGCTTCGACGGCGTGGTCGTCCGCGCGGTTCGCGGTAGCGCTCGGTGGGGTGGGTGCAGCCGGAGCGCGGTGAGGGCGCTGACCACGGTCGAGTGGACCGGCAACCGTGCGATCACCGGATCGGCGGAAGCGATCCTGGCGATGGTCCGGCTCGGGCTGACCAGGCTCACCACGGTGGCGTGACCACGGCTGCGGACGGCTTCGCGGGCCAGTGCCAGCAACGCGCGACAGGACAGGAAATCCAACTTGGTCGTGTCGACGACCAAGCCGCAGGAGGAAGCTTCCGCGCATTCGATCGCCCGGCGGATGTCCTGGCACCACACGGTCAGGGTGAACGCGTCGGCCGTGCCCCGGGTCGACATCACCACCGCCGGGCCCTGCCTTCGCAGACTGCTGGACAACCGCGTCCGCGGATCGACGTTCTTGTTCGATGCGGGCGCCCGCTCGCGGTCGTACGGGCGGGGTTCGACTGGAGACTCCATGACGCTCCCGATTCGGTCCGAGCGCACCCGCGCGGCGCGCTCCGAAGCCGGATCGTCCTGCACTTCTGAAGACAAATCCGAACCACCGTCCTACCACGCACAGCCGGGACCGGCGCGCGAAGCGGACAAGTTTCCCGGCCTGAGATGGAAACGAGATCCATTCGCTCCAGTTCCGTTCTCCGCACCTGGGCAAGCGGGTCGATTCGAGATCACACCGGGACGGATGGCAAACGTCAGCACCCCCGGAAAGCCCATGGCCGGGGCACTGCGCAGCCGTCAACGCACTGTCGGCGCGGACAGCGCCGCCACACCTGGCCGACGCAGGATCCCGCGTCGCCGCCGCTACCTGCTCAGCCCGATCCTTTTCCCGTTGGCCTCCGCTGAGGAAGATCGGGCGCGAGCTCGATCGGCCGAGAAGACGAATTCGTCCATCGACTGTCGCCGTTCGCGACCGTCTCGAAGAACACCCAGCGCACCGCTACCACGCGAGCCCTTGTCGGTTTCGAGGAGCAGCGCGGATACGACTTCCACCACACAGGCGCCGAAAGAGCCTGCCCGATTGTCACATCCACCGACACCTCCAAATTCCTTACTGCGCAGGTCACACAGCCCGGCAAATTAACCGCGCCGCAACGTGATCCACCCGGCCGGGTTGTCGCCCGGAGTTGGCCGGCACCGCGACGAGACCACCGGCGAGGTAACTCTGGGTGAACGGCTCGTGCGGCCGGACTGTCCCCCGTATCCTGAATCCGTAGGGAAAGCGGGGTGATGACCAGACGAGGTGTGCCGCCCCCGCCTACCCCAGACATCCCCCATCATCAGCGGCGGACGCGTATCGGCCGCGAAACAGTCTTCCCCGCAACGGTTTTCATGCCGCCATCGGCACCCGATCAGTTTGGCGCCACCGGTCGGTCCGAGTGACGGCGAATCGGCAGAGAGGCCCGTGCGGGGATTTTGGCATCCCTGTAGCAATCCAAATGCCGATCTGCTGGAGGTTGTCAAATGCGTTGCATATCTTGCAGTTTCGCTATCAATTGCTACACTCAGATCGTGCACCGTTAGCCTAGCTAACCAGCGGCAATATACGTCCTGGCTCACCCAAGACCGTGGGGGTCGCCCGGAGTTCTCCGCCACTGAAGTGCGTGCACGTTCCGTTGTCGGCAGTTCCAGGGAGTTCGCTATGGACAATCCGCACGTTCTGGTCATCGGAGGCGGCCCAGCCGGGTCCACCACCGCAGCCCTGCTCGCAAAATCGGGGGTACGGGTGACCCTCCTGGAACGAGATAAGTTCCCGCGCTATCACATCGGCGAGAGCCTGTTGGCGTCGGTGCTGTCGACCCTGCGTCTCTCCGGCGCCTACGACGCGGTGGCCGCGCATGGCTTCCAGGTCAAACGAGGAGGCCACTTCCAGTGGCAGAACGACAACTGGCTGCTGGACTGGTCCAAGCTGGTGGACGCGGAAGCCTGGTCGTGGCAGGTCGAGCGCGACGTCTTCGACGAACTGCTGCTGCGCAACGCCGCGGAGCAGGGCGCGGAGGTGATCGAGCGGGCGACGGTCACCAACGTCCTGTTCGAGGGCGAGCGGCCGACGGCCGTCGAGTGGACCGTCGAGGGTGACGACCGAATCCACACCACCGGGGTCGACTTCCTCGTCGACGCCTCCGGGCGGGCCGGCGTACTGGCCAAACACCAAGTCGTGGAGCGCCAGCAGCACCCGGCCTTCCGCAATGTGGCCGTTTGGTCGTATTGGGAAGGCGCGCAACTACATCCGGACAGCCCGGAGGGTGCGATCAATGTGGTGTCCACGCCCGAGGGCGGCTGGTTCTGGAACATTCCACTCTCGGACGGCCGCCACAGCGTCGGCTACGTCGTTTCCGCGCGCAAAGCCGCGCCGAAACTTCGGGAACAAGGCCGAGAGGCGTACTACCTGGAGACCATCGGCGACAGCGCGGCGATGGGCAAGCTGCTCGCGGGCGCGAAGCAGGTCGCGGGAGTCAAGGCGGAGCAGGACTACTCCTACACCTCCGACCGGTTCAGCGGCCCGGGCTGGGTCGTCGTCGGCGACGCGGCTTGCTTCCTCGATCCGCTGCTGTCCAGCGGCGTGCATCTGGCGACGTACTCGGGACTGGTCGCCGCCGCGGCGATCGCGACGGTCTCGCGCGGCGAACTGAGCGAGGCCGCCGCTCTGGCCTTCTACGAGCACGCCTATCGCCGGGCCTACACGCGATTCCTCGTCCTGGTCTCGCGCATGTACGAGCAGTACGTCGGCTCGGAGGAATACTTCGCGCATGCGGGCACGCTCACCACCGGGCACAGCGGCGACACGAAGCAGGCCCAGTTCACCGAGATCATGGCGGGCCTGACCGACATGGACGAGTCCTCGGGAGCGCAACAGCGCACCGCGACCGAAACCATCATCTCCGCGGCCGAACATCTCCACGCGGAGTCGGCGAATCTCGAATACATGGGTCACCTCGACATGTCCGTGGTGTGGGATCACTGGCGCGACCCCTTGGCCGACACCACCACCGGCGAACTGCGAATCACGACCGAACCGGTGCTCGGCCTGACCGATCGACCCAGGACGGACGAGGAAATCGAAGCCGTGGCCCGGCCCGTACTCCCACCGACCACAGCCGGCGCGCCCATCCTCTAGTGCCGGTCTCGTACGGATCTCTCGTGATAGTCAGTGCACGGAGCCGGTCGTGACGATCACGCACACCGGCCCCGAACCACCGGGTGACTGCCCGCCCGGTGGTTCGGGTTTCCGAAACCACAGCGAAATAAGGCGATTCGGCCACCCCCTGACCAGGATGCTGCTGGCGAGCGACGGATTCACCACGCCCGCCCTGTCGGCGATATTGGGCACCGACCTCCAGGTGCGGGTGTTGCGACAGGACGCTGTCGCGGCCGGGCTGCTGCCGAACACCGTCACCGATGCCCTGCGCGTGTCCGGTACCGATCGCGTCCTCGTGCGCCACTCCTGCCTGGTCAACGCCGACTTGGTCACCGCGTCCGTCAACTACGTCGTCGCCGGGCGCTCGAGCGCGGCCGCTTCGGGGTTGGACGACGTGGGCATGCCGATCGGATCCGGCCTGATCTCCCGTGGGCTATCCCAGCGGCGGCGCCTCTTGCGGACCGGCGTGACGACGTGGCCGGACGGTCGGGTGTGCGCGGCGCGCGCCTACGTCATGCTGCTCGGAGACCAGCCGCTCTGTTATATCCGGGAGTCGTTCAATCCCGACGTCATTCCCCCTGACTTCGCCGCCACAACCGGCGACGATCAGCCTTGGGCCGATGAACCGGTGCTCGCGCGGGCGGCATCGTCCGGAATTCCGAGACAACTATTCCCCATGCACGATCTCCGGGGCAGCGAGCGGTACGCCGAGGAATCCGCAACCCCGCCGAACGGTGCGCGGCGTTCGCGGCCGATGCCCACACTGAATCACCCGGACGAATGTGACGCGCTCACAACCAGTTTGGCGATGGCGGCACGCGGAGAGGGTTTCGTGCTGCACCTCGGCGGGCGGAACGGCACATCGTCAGGAGGCGAAACTCGGGCGGTCGCAGACCGCCGGGCGCTGACGCATGCCGCAGCGGCGATCATGGCGCATGTGCTGGGCGAAACGTCCGTCACCATAGAACGAGCGCCCAGGCGGCATCCCGGAAACCTCCGCGCCGCCCAGGGACTCGGCGAGTGGCCCGATGACCGCCTGCCGCTCACGCTGTGCGTGAGCGTGCTGCACCAGGCCGCGGATCGGTGCCCCGACCCGGTGCGACGCGATCTGCTCCGCACGGTCGGCGGACTGCTGCCCATCGCCGCGATCGCCCCGCCGGGCGCTCACGAACTGCACAATTCGATTGCGCCCCCGTGTATCTCGCGCGAGCCGACGCTGCCGAACCCTGCCGCATCGACGCGGCCGGGGCCGGACGGGCGATGGTGGGATCGTTCGGCACACCTGGTGTGGATCGGCTATCCCGCGCGGGAACGTGTGCGGTTCGCCGCGGGTGTCGGCAACCCCGTCGCGGTAGCGCTCGGTCCCACGACCACCCCGCACGACGTCGAGCGCCTGTGCCGAGCGCTGAATCCGCGGAGGCTGCCGGGCAGACTCACGCTCGCGCCTCGACTCGGCCCCGCCCGCACCCTCGACACGCTTCCTACGTTGTTCGCCGCGGCCGCCGCGTGCGAAACCCCGGTCTGCTGGGTGTGCGATCCGATGCCGACCAGGCGAACGAAGCACGGCACCGCGACCCTTCGCGTCGACGGTGCCCTCGACGGAATCCACGCGTTCTTCCGAGCCTGCCGGGCGACCGGCACCGTTCCCGGCGGCCTGTATCTCGAGTGCGAGCCCGTTGCCGTCATCGACGCGCGAAGTGACCGGGAAACAGGCAAGCTTCCCGCGGACCGCCGAAGTCGTCGCGTTCCGGGGCTGGATCCCGTGGATATCCTGCACTGCGTCATCGCCGCCCTCGAGCTGCGGACCAGCTGATTCCCGCGACGCGCCGATCGCTCCCGGGCACTGATGCCCGAGAATTCGCTGTCCGCGCCGACAGAACGCCGAGTTCCGAGGAACCGATCAGAGGAGGATCGTCACCAGTGGCGGGAACTCGAATTCCTTACGGGGCTATATCATCGCCAAGTTGCGGTCGGCACGGGTATGTCGTTTTCCGAGCCGACATCGGTCGGCTCGAATGACCTGGCGACTCGGCCGCTATGCGGAGCGTGTACAGGGCGCGCTGGCGAAATTATGACCAGAACCGACGGTAAGTTGATAATAGGGACCCGCTCTGAATCGAATGGTCGCGGTCCGACAGTAGCGCGCGCCAGCCCGCTTGTGACCGGCGATTGCCGCTCACAGGCGGCACGAGTCGCCCTACCGCATGCAGAGCGAAATTCAGGAATAATTGCCGTTCACTTGTCGAGTGTCACAAAACCATCCGATTCGCGATCTGACCGCTACACTTTCGTTATTCTTCGGTCGGGTACAGGTGAGGTGCCGCCCGGGCCGGGCGGGGCCATGTCAGAGGTAGGCATTCCAAGCCGTGAGTAAGTGGTCTGAGCTACGCGAATCCGCTGTGGGAGTGGTTCGGTCGAGCCGGCGTGATGTCCGTGGTCGAGTAGGTGTCCGGGTACGACTGCTGGCGATCGTCCTCATCTCGAGCGTCACGCTTCTCACGATCGGTGTGGGTGCGGCGGGCTACCTGGTGCACTCCGCCCGAGCAGCGAAGGAATGGGCGGAGCTGGCCAGCAGTACGACGACGCCGGCCATTCTCATGGTGCAGTCGTTCCAGGAGGAGCGGCGCTTGTCGCTGTTGTATCTGGCCGGTGACACCGAAATCGTCGGCGGACTCACCGCCGCCCGCCAACGCTCGGACGCGGCGCTGGCAGCGGTGATCGCCAAAGGCGATGCCGCCCGCAAACTGAATCCCGGCGGGTCCGCCTCCGACATCGAAGGCTACAACAAGCTTTTCGCGCTGGTTCCGACGCTGCGCGGCGGGGTCGACAGCCGGCAGGCCCCGCCGAAGGAGGTGTTCGAAGTCTTCAGCGGGGTCATCGGCACGATCATCGCCGCGTCGACGCTCGCCGCGCGGGTGGCGCCGGAAGCCGACATCGCCATGGAGCTGAGCTACGGCGTCGAGCCCCTGCGCGCGGCCGAAGCGTTGTCCATGGCGGACACCCTGGGCGCGGTGGCGGTGACCGTCCGCGAACACACTCCGGAGCAGTTGACCGAATTCAGCCGATTGCTCGGGGAATTCCGTGGTCAGGTGGCATACGCCGGCCGCGTCCTGAAGGGCAAGCGCCTGGCTCAACTCCAGGAGATCACTGGTGGACCGGCCTATCAGAAAGTGATCGCGATGCAGGACGCCGTGCTGCTGCGGGGGCCGGTGGAGGCGGGCACCGACTTCGACGAGTCCACTCGCGAGGGCACCGGCAGAACCCAGAGCGGCCGCTCGACCTCGCGAACCGAGTCGTTGCCCATGAATGTCGCGGCCTGGCAGGAGGCTTCCGGCCAGGTCGGGACGAAGCTGTTGAAACTGTGGGACGACCAGAGTCGCGACGCGCACGCCATCGCACGCGAGCGCGGCGACCGGACCGCGCAACAGTCCATGCTGGGTGGCGCGGCGGTGCTGCTGGTCGCGACGCTCGCCTTCCTCGCGGCGCTGGTCCTGGCCAACCGCTTCATCGCACGAATGCGGCGACTGCGGCGCGACACCCTGGAACTGGCCGACCAGCAGCTGCCCGAAGTCATGCAAAGACTCGGTCGAGGCGAGAGCCTCGACTCCGAGACCGAACTGGCGCGACTCGATTTCGGTACCGACGAATTGGGCCAGGTGGCCGACGCCTTCAACCGCGCCCATGTCGCGGCCGTGTCGGCCGCGGTCGCGGAAGCGAAGACCCGGGCGGGGGTCAACGCGGTGTTCCTCAACATCGCCCATCGCAGCCAGGTCGTGGTGCACCGCCAGCTCGCCCTGCTCGACCAGGCCGAACGCCAAGAGGAGAACGCCGACCAGCTCGAGCTGCTGTTCCAGCTCGATCACCTCGCGACGCGGGCCCGGCGCAACGCGGAGAACCTGATCATCCTCGGTGGCGAGAAACCGGGCCGGCGCTGGCGCAAGCCGGTGCCGCTGCTCGACCTGGTCCGCGCGGCCGTCGCGGAAAGCCTCGACTACGCCAGGATTCAGACCGGCCGGCTGCCGGAATCCCAGGTGTCGAGCAACGCCGTAGCCGACTTGATCCACTTGATGG
Organism: Nocardia arthritidis NBRC 100137; assembly: GCF_001612765.1. Lineage (GTDB taxonomy): Bacteria > Actinomycetota > Actinomycetes > Mycobacteriales > Mycobacteriaceae > Nocardia > Nocardia arthritidis. The sequence continues at coordinate 121,460 of NZ_BDBB01000008.1, read as the reverse complement.
CCGAGCTGATGGACAACGCGACAGCCTTCTCACCCCCGCAGGCGCGAGTCGAGGTGTCCGGCGTCGTGGTCGGGCGCGGTGTGGCGGTCGAGATCATCGACCAAGGCCTCGGCATGTCGGAGGCCGACTTCGCCGCGCGTAACGAGTTGCTGTCCAAACCGCCCGATTTCAGTGTGGTATCCCTGTCCAGCGATACCCGGCTGGGGTTGTTCGTGGTCGCGAAACTGGCTCACCGTCACGGTGTCTCGGTGCGTCTGGGTGAATCGGTCTACGGCGGCGTGCGGGCGGTGGTGCTGATTCCGAACGCGCTTCTGCAGTCGGGTACGCAGTCGTCCGAACACAACGACGGTGACAGTATCGAGCCCGAAAGGACACCGGTGCCGGGGCACGCGCCTCCTGCGCCCGCACCGGTCCCGGGGCGGTCGGCATGGTTCACCTCGTCCTCCGAGCAGTCCTGGGCGCCGGGCCCGCACACCGACGACAGTCGCGGATTCGACTCCGGGGCCGCACCGTACGCCGAGGCCGCTCCGGATGGCAGGCCTCCGTTGCCGCGCCGCCGCCGCCAGTCTCCCGACGAGCAGTCGGCGCCGCCCGCCGCGGCCCCGGCACGGCAACGGACCGCCGATGAAGCACGCAATCTGATGAGTGCCATCGAGAGCGGGACCCGGCAGGGACGCCGGAAGCGTCCCGGCCTCGACTAGTCCGCGATTCCATACACATCCAGAAGGCGACGATGACTACTTCCCAGGGAACCGGCCTCGGTTGGCTGCTCGACGAGCTGGTCACCGGACTCGTCGGAGCCCAGTCCGCGGTCCTGCTGTCCTCGGACGGGCTGCTGATCGGCCATTCGGCTCAGCTGGACAAGGCCGACGCCGAGCGATTCTGCGCGATGGCATCGGCATTGCACAGTCTGTCCCGTAGCGTGGGTCACCATTTCGACGCCGGTGGCGTCTGCCAGACCGTGGTGGAACTCGACCGCGCGGTGCTGTTCGTCACCACGGCAGGGGCCAACGCGTGCCTGGCGCTCATGGCGTCCGAGACCGCCGATATGGGTATGGTGGCCTACGAGATGAACCAGACGGTGCAGCGAGTCGGAACCCACCTGTCGGTCGATACACGCCCGCACCCGCCCGCTTCGACACGGCCATGAGTTATCAGCACGATCCCTGGTACGAGGAAGACGCCGGTCCGCTGGTCCGGCTCTTCGCCATCACCCGCGGCCGGGGTCGTGCCGTGCGCCGGGAACTGAACTTGGTCACCCTGGTGGTCGACGCCGCGCCCGGCGCCGCGCTTAGGCGCACCGAACCGGAGTACGCGGCGATCGTGCAGTTGTGCCGCACCCCGCAGTCGGTGGCCGAGGTCTCCGCGCGACTGCGCCTGCCGCTGACGATGACGAAGGTCCTCATCGGCGACCTGCTCGACGACGGCAGGTTGGTTTGCCGGTCGGCCCCGCCCGCGACGGGGCCGGAGTCGGATCTCGGCCTCCTGCGCGCGGTGCTCGACGGCATCCGCGCGCTCTGACCGGCCCGGCCGGTTACTCAGACCAGCTGCGCGGCAAGCCGTTTCGCGTTCATGTAGGCGATCGCCTCGATCGAGACCATGGGGTTGACGCCCGACGCCGTGGGGAAGCAGGACGCGTCGGCGACGACGATGTTCGCCGCCTCCCAGGTGGCGCCGTCCGGGTTGGTGGCCGAGGTTTCCGGTGAACCACCCATCCGCGCCGAGCCCATGATGTGCAGCGCGCCCAGGGAACACTGTCCCGGACCGTACCCGGCGGCCCGGCATGCGGCCGCGAAATCGGCATGCGACCCGCGCCTGCCGGGCTCATAGGAGATGCCCGCTTGGTGCCCGGAGAAGATGCGCTGCGCGCCCGCTGCCTCCAGGATGCTCGCCGCCCCCTCGAACCCGGTGTGCAGATGGGCGGCATCGTAGTCCGACAACCGGTAGTTGACGATCGGCTCACCGCCCCGGTCGACGGACACGGTGCCCGAGTCACGGTCGCGAGTGATGATGCCGATCGCGTTCGAACGCGCGAAGTCGAGCATGGTGGCCCGATGGTTCGCGGCGCCGCGCCAGCTCATGAACCCGGTGGCCAGACCGGGATGGATGGGCCCGGTTTCGTAGATCACGCCGTAGCCGTTACCGTCCAGGTCGCTGTGCCGACGGCAGATCCTGGTCTGCAAGCCGCCTTCCCACGGCCGGATCTCCTCCTCGAACACGCCGAACACCGCGGCCGCCGGATGCAGGCGCAAGTGGCGGCCGATGTTGTCGTTGCGCAACCCGGAGCGCCGCAGCAACGCCGGAGTCTGGATCGCTCCGGCCGCCACCACCACCGCCCGAGCGCGCACCTCGATCGCCACACCGTCGGAGGTGACCGCGGAAACGCCCTGCGCCCGGCCGCCTCGCACGGAAATCCGTCGCACATCGGCGTCCACGACGAGCCGCGCGCTCCGATCGGCCGCATCGGCGAGCCAGGTCTTGGTCACCGACTGCTTGGCGCCCAACCGGCAGCCGTATCCGCAGCGACCGCACTCCACGCCGGCATCGCAGGCGTCGGTGACATTGCGCGGCAAGGTATCCACTTCCCAGCCCAGCGCCTGGGCGCCGCGTTCGAGAACACCGTCGCGAGCCGACAACACCGACCGCTGCTCGGTGACACCGAGCCGGCGGCGCACCACCTCGAGCGCTTCGTCGAACTCGGCCTCGGCGAACTGGGCGGCGCCCAGCGCGGCCCACTCCGCCCGGACGTCCTGCGGCGTCGGCAAGGACGTGCTCCAGTTGACGACCGTTCCACCGCCCAGGCAGGTGCCCGCGACGAGGGTGATCTGGCCTTCGGTGGAACCGGGCGGGCCCGGCGCGTACAGGTGCTTCAGCCCGCCGAGTTCGCCGAGGCCGAAATCGCGGTCGTCGTAATAGTTTCCGCGTTCCAGCACGACGACGTCGAGACCCGCTTCGGCCAGCACCGCGGCCGCGACACCGCCTCCGGCGCCGGACCCGACGACCACGACATCACAGTGCAGCTCGGTGGTTTCGCTGTAGCGCAGCGGAGACAACGCGGGCGCGGGCGCTGTCTGGAGCGGACCGGCCGGGGCCGGATAACCGATCTCCTTCCACAGCGGATTGACGCCCGCGGGGCCGGGGGTGATGTTGTAGGACAGCAGCGACGCTTGTTTGAGCGCTTGGAAGATCACCCGCACCGACTCGATGCGGGAATCGGCGAGGCGCAGCAACGCCCGTTCCCGTTGCTCCTGCGTCAGGCTGGAGAATCGCCGGGGACCGCTGCCGGTGAGCAGGCCCGCCAGCCGCGAATCCCACAGGTTCAGCAGCGTGGCCAGTTGCTTCTTCTCGGCCTCGCGGGGATTGCGGCCCAGCAACTCGAAGACGGTGTCGACGGCGCCGAGCGCGCTCGCCGACGGCAGCGTCAGCCCGTCGCCCGGGTTGAAGGTGTCGCAGATGATGTTCATCGCCGCGCGTTGCTTGGCTGTTGGTTCCATGTCGAGCAGTCCCCTTCGGTTCGCCAGTGAGTTCTATCACACGATATGAACAACCACTAACTAAAGTCGCATTTCACCAGTTGACAGCGTCTTACTGCGAAGAATTGGTGGCCACATAGCAGTACGGGCACTACACCGGCCATTCTGGCCGCACCCTGCGGGCAGATCGTTCACCCGGCCGCTCATTCCGGGATGACGACTGCCGCCGCGTGGCCGACCGCCAGAAACGCGTGGACAACGGAGACGAGCGCACTTCCGAGTTCCGCCGCCGGGTCCCCGCCGGTGCGCGGCCGCGCCAGCGACCACCGGGTGAATGTCCGTTCGGCGTGCACCGCGAGACGCAGCAGCTCGGCGCGATACGACCCGAGCAGCGGTTGCTCGCAGGCCCCCAGCGCCGCGGCGGTGAGCTGGGCGCAGCGACCTATCGTCACCACGACCTCGAGCACCTCGTCCGGCACCGTCGTGATGACGTAGGCGTCCGCGAGGGCGGCCGCCGCGTGTGTGCGCTCCAGGACGCGGCCGAGTGCCTCGCCGAGTTCGCAGAATCGCGTGCGGTCGGCGGCCACCGGTCCGGACGCCAGGGCAGCGCTCGAGTTGGCCATGACCACGGCGAGTGCCTGCTCGACTCGGCGCAACCGATGGAGAATGCCGGACACGTCGACCGGGGAGCACCCGAAATCCGCCAGCACCGTCGCCGCCTCGACCAAGGTTGCGGCCGCCGCACGGAAGTAGATCTCGATCGTCGCGCTCGCCGGTACCGTGCCCACACACACTCCTCGGGTAGTAACCCTTGATCGGCCGTCACCGCGTCTCGGCGGCGACCGGACAGCTTCGACCGGATAGCCTCGACAGCCTGCGCCGTGCAGGAAGCAATCACACCACACCACCCGGATAGCCAATAATATCCCATAACATATGGTAGGTCTGCGCTGGTAGGTAGATGACGGCCAACAGAACAGTCATTTACTTATTGGCTGGCCGACTGCCGGATGGATCTGCCGGCTACAACCAGGCACCGAACCCACTCGGCACAGCCTCGCAGAGACGATCGCGGCGCGATCGTCCACCAGGGCCGCCGCGCCCGAGCCTTCGGCGGTCTTCGAGTGACCGCGGGAGCCGACCACCCGCCGGTACAAGCGCGATGATGGAGCGAACCCGATCATCTTCGAGAGGATCCACGGATGGACCGTCTGAGGCGCTGCTTGGTCGCGGTGGTCGTCCTGCTGGGAACCGCCGCCGGGTGCGCGGACACCGAGCGCGAACCGCCGCCTGCCCGCGGTGCGATCGTATCGACCACTCCCCTCATGAGTCTGCCGCCCGAGCAGACCGCGGCGCTGCTGGCCGACGGCGATATCCGAACGCCCGTCCGCAACGGCGTCGACGCCTTTCGCCTCGAATACCGGACGATCACCCCGCAGGGCGCGCCGACCACTGCCAGCGGGCTCGTGGTATTGCCGCGCACCGACTCTCGGCGGCTGCGGGTGGTCAGCTACGAGCACGGGACCATGACGCTCAAGAGCGACGCGCCATCGGTCGACACCCGCAATCTCTCCGAGCGGCTGCGCACGGTGGCGTTCGCCGCCGCCGGATACGCGGCGGCGGCACCGGACTACCTGGGCCTCGGGAACGGTCCTGGAACGCATACCTACACCCATGCGCCCTCCGAGACCAGCGCCTCGGCCGATCTGCTCCGCGCGGCCGATTCCCTCGCGGCCCAACAGCGCCGGGAGCTGGACCCGGATGTGCTGGTGACCGGCTTCTCCCAGGGCGGCCACGCCGCGATGGCTCTCGGCAAAGCGCTACACGCCGGAACGATCCCCGGTTTCGGGATCGCTGCCCTGGCCCCGATCAGCGGCCCCCACGACCTCCAGCATGTCCAGGCGCCCGCCGCCCTCGACGGGCGGGTCGTACCGGGTGCGGCGGTACTGTTCCTCTCGTATTGGCTCACTTCGATGAACCGGATCCACCAGCTCTACGACGATCCGACCGAAGCCTTTCAGCAGCCCTATGCCGACAAAGTCGAAGAACTCTTCGACGGCTTCCACAGCGAGATCACCATCGTGACGTCGCTGGCCGCCACCCCCGCGCAAGTGCTGACCCCGCGGTTCCTCCGGTTGGCCACCGAGCCGACCGGCGCAGCCGCCGCGGCCATCGCCGAGAGCGACGGCACCTGCGACTGGCGGCCACGGGTGCCGGTCCGCCTCTACGCTTCCCACGGCGACCGTGCCGTCCCCTATCCCAACGCCGAGCACTGCTTGCAAGCTCTCGACAGCGGCAACGCGACGCTGCGCGACCTGGGCGAGGTGGACCACGCCGGATCTGCCCGGACTGCCCTTCCTGAGATCCTCGACTGGTTCCAGCAGAAGTTCCCGCCGAACTGACCGCTGCAGGCCGCCGTTCATCCGTCCGGATGAGCGGTCAGTGGGATGGGGCCGACTGCGTGTGCGCTTCGAAGGGCGAATCGATCCCCTCCGTCACAAGTCGGATATCCAGGCTCGCGATCCGGCCGGAAGCGTCGAACTCGACTTCACCCGCCAGACCACCGCCGCCGAATTCCAGCCACCGGTAATCGTCGAGGAACTCGGTGACCAGACCCCGCCGGTTCAGGTAGCTGTACACGGCACGCCGGTGATCGGTCAGCGGCAGTGCGCCGAAACCATGGGCCAGGACGCGAGCGAGACCCGAGGGAGTGGGCGCGGGCAGTTCGAACGCCGGATGGTCGATGAGAAACGCGACGCAGGCGCCATCGATGACACCGCAGTAGGAGTTCCAGCGCCCGCAGACGATCTTCGCGGCGTCCGCCATCAGCCCCGCCACCTGATAGGGCTCCGGGGCCGCGCCACCGAGCACCACCGGCAGTTCGGCCGAACACAATTCGGCGACACCGTATCGAAGGCCGAACTCGCGCACCGTCTCCGCGGCACGCAGCAGCGACCGCGGGTAGTCCCAGGGATTGACCCACCCCCACAGCCAGGTATCGGCGTCGGCCGTACCGAGCAGATGGACCTCGGTGCAGACGAACGAACCCTTGTCACCGGCGAATTCGAGTCGGCGTTCTTCCAGGTCGACCTCCCACACGTGTGCGCCGAGCACGTCTTCGAGGTGGAGCCGATGCTCGAGTGACAGCAAGCCCGCGTCATCGAGAAGTCTCGTCAGTGGCACGGATTGGGGCACCGCGTCAGCGTAGTCAACGCGGAGTCACCGCGCCGACGCCGCGCCTACGACGGCTTCCTTGCCGGGCAACGGGCGGGAAAGGAAGCCATCGGCGATACAGTTGCATGGAGCCGCGCCGATCGCACCGGTAAGCATGCTGCCGGACGACCTGCTGGCCCAGCTCGCTGGGGTGGTCGGTCATGAAGCCGGCATGCCCGGTGATGAAACCGAGGATGCCGAGGTAGGTGCGCTGCCGTTCACACCAAGGGCAGGTCAGGTCCACGGACTCTCGCCTGCGGCATGAGTGTGTTCGTCGACCGGCCCCCGGGCCTCGGGATCGCACGGGTCGCGGCATGTGCGGACGGGCTGCTGTTACACATCGGCAGGTCATCGCTATTGTGAACCACAAGATCACCATTGAGTCGGGACTGGACCGACGTGGCCGAGTCGACTCGTGGATCGGAAAGAACGGCGTCGGATCATGGCAGAGGACCTGACCGTGACTGGGATGCTGGTGATACCCGCGTCCGAGCTACGGGAGCGATTCTCGCGGTCGTCCGGGCCGGGAGGGCAGCACGTCAACACCACCGACAGCCGAGTAGAGCTGTCGTTCGACCTCGCCAAGTCGCCCTCGGTGCCGGAGTGGTTGCGCACCAGGATGCTCCACCGCCTGGCCACCCGCCTGGTCGACGGGGTTCTCACGGTCGTCGCATCGGAGCGACGCGAACAGCTGCGGAACCGGGCGGTCGCCCGCGAACGCCTGGCCTCGTTACTACGTGACGCCGCTTCCACACCGTCACCTGTTCGCCGCGCCACCAAGCCCTCCCGCGGAGCAAAGGAACGTCGTATCTCCGCGAAGAAGCGGCGCGGCGTCACCAAACGCAACCGCCGCGCCTCCCCCGACGACTAGCTGTATTGACCACGGACGTCGGTGACGCCACGCGGATGTCTGTGATGCTGGTGTCTCGGGCGGAGTGAATGACTGCTCGAAGACTAGAATTGGATTCATGAAAGACCGACCTGTCCTCGTCGTGGCCCTGATCGGGGGCTTCGTCGGCGCAGTGCTGTCGAGTCCGTTCGCCGTGTACTTCGGCTTCGGCACTCCTGCGCTCGCTACCGCCATTGTCGGCGCGGGAATCTTGCTGGCTGGAGGCATAATGTTCGGCGGCCTCTGCGCTGCACTGACGTGGGCCGTCAGGGCTGATCGGCGTAACGGTGGTTACCGCTGTCGCGGTGAGAGCCGGGCATAACTTTTCGAAGCTACGGTCTGGCGGCGGTACGGCCAGCAGCCGTAGAGGACGCGGTAATCGGCAGAAGCGAATGTTCTGAGCGACGACGGCTCCAGTCTGCCGACCACCGTGCCGCGGACCCTACACTCAGCGCGATACGCCGCTACTTCATGCTGGTGCCAGGGCCTACTCGCATCCCGTGCCGGGGCCTCGACACCAGGACGCCATTTTCACGAAGTACTCCCGATACTGGGGCTACAGCGATGGACTGGCGCGCCACGTACTCGACATCACCGACCAACTCGACGACTGGCGCACCGCGATCGCCTTCGCCAGGACCTGCCCGGCGCCGACCCGAACCGGATCGTCGCACGGGGCACCTCATTCTCCGGCGGCCACGTCATCACCCGCGCGGCGAGCTGCGAAAAGCTGGCCGCGATCATCGCTCGAGTTCCGCATGTGTAGCCCGGCCAGCTGTCCCGCGCTGATCCAGATCGCCCGCGCCGACCTCGTCACACCCGCCCGCAGGGCCGCGACGAAAATGCCGCACGCCACCGTCCGCGAATACGACCTCGGCCACTTCGATCTCTACCTCGAACCGGACTTTCCGACCGTCGTCGCCGACCAACTCAGCTTCCTGAACACCGCAGTCCCCGCCTGACAGGTACTCAGTCGCCGAACGTGGCACCCGACTAGTTGTTGGCGCGTTGGATAGAGCGGCGGACCAGGCCGCGGATGCCGGGGAGCTGGATGGCGCGGAGCATCAGTTCACCGGCCCACACATGTGTGCGTGATGGCGGGGCGAATCGGCTGATTCCTTTCCGGGCCAGTGCCTGTCGTTTGTGTACTTCCGGGCGCAACGCCCTCTCCCAGGTGTCGAGAGCGGTGGGAATGTCATCGCCGCGTGCCACCAGCGCGGTGCCGAGCTGGTCGGCGCCGTCGAGGGCCAGGGCGGCGCCGTAGCCGGCGAATACCGTTACGCACCATGCCGCGTCCCCGATCAGGACGACTCGGTCGTGACTCCAGCGGTCCATCACGATTTGGCCGACCGAGTCGAAGTAGGCGCTGGCGGGGTCGGCCTCGAGTTGGTGGAGGGCGTCGGCGACACCGCCCCCGAGATCCCCGAACGCTCGGGTGAGGGCAGGCGCGGCGCCGAGAGCCAATTCGGTGCCGGTGTCGGGGCAGCGGTAGGTGAAGAACGCCGAGGACCGTTCCGGTCCCAGGTTCATCACCGCGGCCGTACGTCCGGGGCCGATAAAGGTGGTGCCGACGCCTCCCGGCATGTGCTCGGGAACTGTTTCCAGCGGAAATGCGCCGACCATGTGGCCCAGGTCCACGAAATATTCGGGCTCGGCGCCGAATACGAGCTCGCGGACTCGGGAGTGCACGCCATCTGCGCCGACGAGGAGTTCGGCTCGCAAATGGGTGTCGTCACTGAGGGTGACCACGACTTCCCCGGGGGTCTGGTTGACGGCCTGCACGGTGGTGCCGAAACGGATGTCGGCGAGGTCGGCCACCGCGTCGTATAGCGCCGACTCCAAGTCGCCGCGGAACAAGCTCAGGGCCCGGTTTCCGACAGCGGCCTCGGTGACAGTGGCCGGAATCCTGAATTTCTCCCGGCCGTCCGCGTGGACGAGGACCGAGGTGAAGAATCCGATATCGCGCGGGGTCAGCGCCGGCACCAGCCCGAGCCGCTCCGCAGCGGCATATCCGGGTCCGTGCAGGTTCATCAGGTAACCGCTACTGCGACGACTCGGCGCGCGTTCGACCACGACGACGTCCCAACCTTGCTGATGCAGCCGCAACGCGGCGGCCAGACCAGCGATACCGGCGCCGACGACCGTCGCCCGCCTGCCCGATGTCTTGGCGTGCTGGTGCGCGGCGTTCTCGAGAGCTTCCATCTGCGACTCCTGATTGGATTTGTTGTCGGCGAAAGTCATCCACTCGCCATGCCGTCAACTAGTAGTTGACGAGGCCGTAATCGTCAACCTATGGTTGACGCATGGATCGACGGCTGCCACTGCGCGACGTGATCGTCGCGATCGAGCGGGCCACCCCGATAGGTGCCTGGATCGGTTGGCAGCAGCAGTGATTCACGCTGCGCATTGGTTGCGGCCGGCCGATCAGCTGCTCGACTATTTCGTGGACCAAGCCCGGCACGCAGGCATGCCCTGGGCGGAAATCGGCGCCATCTCGGCGTCTCCGGGCAGGCCGCGCAGAAACGATCGCGACCCGAGTCGCAGAGCGCCGTGCGGCGACCACGCGGCTGTGACGAGCCGAATCGTAGTGGCGCGGCGGACAGGAGGAATAACGATGCCAGAAGCACCGATTGCCATTGGCGCCCCGGCCAGCCGTGGTGTTGTCGCCGGTCCGGTCCGGCTGGTGCACAGTGTGGACGACTTCGACGCGGTTCGGCCGGGCGACGTCATCGTCTGTCGCACGACCGATCCGTCGTGGACAGCGCTTTTCAGCCTTGCCGCCGCGGTGGTGACCGAAACCGGGGGAATGCTGTCCCATGCGGCAATCGTCGCCCGCGAGTGTGGGATTCCAGCCGTGGTGGCAGCCAAAGGAGCGATGGAGGCCCTGGCGAATCATCGGCTTATCTCGGTCGATGGGACCAAGGGGCACGTTTATGCCGTTCGCTCAACCCAACGTTGATGTCGCTTCATCAGGCATGGCTGATCGATACGAAAGAGAGGTCCGGGATGACGCACGTTTCACGCAGTTCGTTGCTCGCGTTGCACGCAATCCGCCTTGGCGGGTTTGTTGATACGCAGGCGGTGGCCGACAGATACGGAATGCCCGTCGGCCTCGCCGAGTCGCACGTGCGGGACTTCCGAGGGCGTGGTTGGATCAGCCGCTTCCGCTTCGGGGAGGACGCAGGCTGGTCGCTCACCGAGAGCGGGCGTGCGGAGAACGAGCGGCTACTCGCCGACGAGCTTTCCGGGTGTGGGGAAAAAGCGTTCGTGGAAGACGTCTATCGCGAGTTTCTCCCGCTCAACGCAAGGTTGGTACAGGCCTGCACCGCTTGGCAGTTGACCATCCTTCCCGATGGCAGCATGCAGGACAACGACCACCGGGACGCACAGCGGGACCAGACGATCCTGGCCGAACTGCAACGCCTCGCAAAGGAATTGGCTCCGCTGACGACTCAGCTCACCGAGCGACTCGCCCGGTTCTCCGGTTACGACACTCGGTTCGCCGCGGCCGTCTCCCTGGCCGCCGACGAACCCGAGATGGTTACCGGCACCAGATACGATTCCGCCCACCGAGTTTGGTTCGAACTGCACGAAGATCTGATTGCCACGCTGGGTATCGACAGGGCGCTCACCTCCGGCCCCTAGGTAGGTTCTCCCAAGCCCGGCGGTTCGGGCTGTCCAGGACAGTGCGCGGGCCGCGCTCTGGAACGGCACCGTGGGCATAACTCCTCTCGGGCACGAAGTGCCCCGGCTGCCCGCCAGGCGGAATGCCGAGATTCCGCCACGAGTTCCGAGACCCAACTCGAGTGAGTCCGGTGCCTTGAGCCTCGAAGCAGGCGGAATAGCGCAAGCCAACCTCCTGCGGTTAGCCGCTGGCCATGCCGTGGTATCACCCCGCGCCTTAGCCATACGGCGATCTACGGCTACCGATCTCATACGGGTGGCCCGCGACGGCCGCGCGTACACTGCCACTGTTGACACCGCCTTCCCGGACGCTAAGAGATCAGCTGGTTTTACGCCGCTAGAAGACCCGCTCGTCGGTGACATGTGGCAGTCGTCGGGTAGGCCTTGATCCGGCCGTCTGCTCGAATATCCGGATGTCGGATGCAGCACCGGCTTCGGCCCGATGGCGAGTTTTGAACGCGGAGATCGCGGCACCGCTCGACTGGAAGGGATCACACCGGCTCGGGCAGGGGGACGGTCTGCAGGTGCCGCTACCCGTTCAGCTGCGTGCCGATCCTCTGATCCACGTTCTCTCACTCAGAACGGCCATCGCCGTCGCAGGATCGGTGATGCGCGCGGCGAGGGTGGCGCGAGCGAGATGCGGAGGAAGTGCCGCGGTGAACTTCAAACCCTGCAGCGCGCTGGGATCGATCTCGGGCAACGGCCTGCTCCGAGCGGTGCGAAGCTCTGCAAGTCCGGCACCGATGTCGGCCACGTTCAGATCGGAGTGCAGCCGTAGCGATTCCGCGCCGACTCGCTGACGCGCCGGCACCAGGCCCGGTGCCCAGGCGGCGAGTGTTCGATTGGCTCTGATTCCCGCCCAGGTCCACCAACGCCACTCGTTCCGGTCGTCACGGGCGATGACGAACGCACCGTCGGTGATTTGATCGGCTCGCACCCCGCGCATGACCTCGAGGGTCGCCGCGGCGCGCTTCGTGAGAGTCACGCCGGAAGGGAGAGCGCCGAGCAGCACTTCCCTGATCGCGCGGGTGACGGCGAAGGAAGCACCCTCGGGCACCGAACTCCACTTGGCTCGACCGGGAATATCGGTGGTTTCGACGTAGACCTGCCGCCGCTTCCAATCGATGTGGGTGACCTTCCAAGATCTACCGCCCAGCAGCAGGATGCGTGCGCCTTCGACGGGGTCGGTGAGCACACTCGATTCCACGGAGCCGATCTCTTGCCGTCCCGCGAGCACCAGGAATTCGGGCGCGGCGGTGAATACGGCGAGCAGATCCATGAAATGCCTTCGGCCGAAATGCTTCTCGGCCTCTGGGCCGATGAAGGCACTGCCGGAGTCGTGTTCGAGGAACCCTTCGGCGAGCAGGTGCTCGAAGATCTCCTGTCCGTCGGCGTCGAACAACGGCAGCGCACCCCACGCTTTTTGCCAACCGCTCAGTGGCACCCGTCGCGTCTGTAACGCCGCGGCCAGCAGTTGCTGGGCGGCGATGTGCCGCGGTTGCGGGGGCGCGACGACCGGTTCGACCCACCCGGACGACCAGCACTGCAACATCCCCAGCGTGTCCAGGACCGCCTGGTCGGTGATACCGAGGAACAGGCAGTTGCGGGTGGTGCCGGGGCGGCGGCCGGTGCGGCCGAGACGTTGCAGGAAGGACGACACGGTTCTGGGGGCGTTGATCTGGATCACCCGGTCCAGGTCGCCGACGTCGATGCCCAGTTCGAGCGTGGAGGTGGCGACGATGACGCAGTCGCGGGCCTCGGCGAACGCCTGTTCCGATTCGCGGCGCTCGGCTGCGGAGAGCGAGGAATGCGAGAGGAAGGTGGTGATCGAGCGTCTGCGCAGTTCGGTGCCGAGTTCTTCGGCCAGCCGTCGCGAATCCACGAACACCAAGCGCTTCTCGCCCGCGTGCAAGGCGGCGATCACCTTGGCGGCGTTCTCGACGCTCCCGACGGAATCGACGGTGATCTCCGGCACGACGGCGTTGCCGGGGACAGCCGGGGCGAGGACTCGACCGGGTCCGCCGGAGCCGCCTTGCAGCCAGCCGAGCAGTTCGTCCGGGTTGCCGACGGTGGCGGACATGCCGACTCGTTGCAGCCGGCGTCCGAGAAGCGTTTCCAGGCGGGCGAGGACGGCGAGCAGATGCCAGCCACGGTCGTCGCCCGCGAAAGCGTGCACTTCGTCGACCACGACGGCACGAACCTCGCCGAGCAGTTCACCGGCGTCGACACTCTCCGACACCAGCATCGATTCCAGCGACTCGGGAGTGGTGAGCAGGATGTCGGGCCGGTCGCGCTTGATGCGGCCGCGCGCCGATGCGCCCACGTCGCCATGCCAGGTCGTGGCGGTGCGACCGAGCCATGCGGCGTATTCGGCCAGCCGCGGCTGCAAATTGTTCAGCAGCGCTTTGAGCGGGCAGATGTAGAGCACCGAGATCCCGGTCCAGCGCTCGGCCTGCATGCGGGTCAGCAACGGGAACGTCGCCGCCTCGGTCTTCCCGCCGGCCGTGGGGGCGAGCAGGATCGCGTCGGCGCCCTCGGTAATGGTCGCCACGGCCTCGTCTTGGAGCGGTCGAAGGCCGGGCCACCCGAGCGTGTTGACGATGTGGTGTTGCAAAGCGGGATCGAGCCGGTCGAATCCCGTCATCTACAGCTCCACATCGTCGGCGGTGGCCGCGACACGCTCGGTGTCGGTGAGTTCGGTCGCGGTGACGGTGAGTGCGTAGTGCCGTCGCGGATCGAAATCGGGGAACTGGTCCACCCGGTCGAGAACGTCGAGAACCAGCTTCTTCAAGAACAGGCGCGGCGAGATTCCCACCTGCCCGCCGAGCTTGCCCGCCACGGCCGAGGCGAGGTCGCGCAGGTACGCGTCGTCCACGAGCGCGCGTATCCGGTCGGGGGCGGCCGCACCCTCGGCATAGACGCCGCGCACGCGCATTCCCACTTCGACCAGCCGGTCGAGGTCGAAGCCGGCGAGCCTTATCTGCGGCGCGCGCGGGTTGTCGAACCGGGCGTCGGTGGTGAAATCGGTGTGCAGACGCTGGGCGAGCGGCGGAAGCGACTGGACGCCGAGCCGGCCGTCGAAGAAGGCCGGGGTGCCGGTGATGAGCAGATACAGCCCCGGATAGCGGCCCGAATCGAGTTCGTCGATCCACTGCCGCAAAGCATTGAGAGCTTTGGCTCGACTGTCCGATCGCATCCGCTGCAAAGTCTCGACTTCATCGATCACCAGCAGCAGTCCAGGATGCCGAGCGCCGCGCAACACCGCGAGCAGGCCCTGGAGGAATCCCATCGCCAGGAAGTGATCGACCTCCTGGCGCACCCCGGCCGCGCGTTTGGCGGCCGCGCCCACGTGGGGTTGCCCGCCGAGCCAGGCGACCAGCGCGTCGGCGGTGGCCGCGTCGCCGTCGGCGAGGGCGGCGCGGTAGGCCCGCAGCACCATCGGATACACCGGTGTCGCCGACGCGACGGTGGCCAGGCGCTGTTCGAGCAAGGCGTCGACCTGCTCGGTCGTGGCCTCGTCCACACCGGCGGCGGCCGCGGCGTCCTCTTCGACTCCGAACAGCCACGCGTCCAGCACATTGCGGAACGCCGACGGCGGAAACGCCGCGGTGCGCAAGGATTCCGTGGTGCGGCGATAGACGGTCTCGAGTTTGTGCAACGGCGTCTCGAGCTCGCTGATCTGCACCTCGGCGACGGCCAGTCCGCGACGCATCGCCCGCTGCTGCATCCAGCGGGCGAAGAAGGTCTTGCCGGAGCCGTATTCGCCGCGTACCGCTTTGAACAGGGAGCCGCCCGCCGCTACGGCCTCGAGGTCCT
Source organism: Nocardia arthritidis NBRC 100137 (assembly GCF_001612765.1). Classification (GTDB taxonomy): domain Bacteria; phylum Actinomycetota; class Actinomycetes; order Mycobacteriales; family Mycobacteriaceae; genus Nocardia; species Nocardia arthritidis. The sequence continues at coordinate 106,385 of NZ_BDBB01000008.1, read as the reverse complement.
CGTCCACGGTGGGCGCGAATCTGTCGATGCCGACAGCGAGCACGTCGAGACTGCCTGCCGGAACGGTGCCCTGGCGCAGCGCCTGGAGGATCTCGCGCCGCCGCACCGGCGAGAGCGCCGTCACGGGGCCACGCCGTACTGCTCGAACATCAATGTGGTCTCGAGTTCGACTTCGACCCCGTTGTCGGACAGGACCACGACCCCGTCGGTGTTGAGCACCTGCGCCAGCACCGCGATCGCGGCGCGGGCGCGGGCGGGCTTGACCTCGAGGATCTGGGCGGCGCGGCTCGACGGCAACCTGCCGTTGCCGTCGATCAATTCCCGCAACAGGCGTCCGATCACCGTCTTGCTGAACTTCGGCCGGAACAGTCCGTACTGCTGCTTGAACAGATCACTGCCCAGCAGCTCCGCGACACGGTCCCTGTCCCGGGCTACGGGTTTCGCGGCGGCGGTTGTCCCTACCTCGAACAGGGCGTCGACGGGCGCGGCGGGCTTCGGCGCGGCGGTCGGCTTCGGTCGCTTCACGGGTGTGCCGGTGATCGGCGCGGCGACGGGCTCGATGATCTCGCGCGCGGTGGTCCACCATGAGGGCAGCGGCGGCGGCACGACGTCGAGCCCGAGATGCTGCGGCACCGCGCCGTTGACGAGAATCGTCACCGGGATCACCACCTCGGCCGGCGTTCCGCCGCCGTGGTAGCCCGCTTTGAGGCCGGTGTAGCGCAGTTGCTCGTCCACGGCGAGGATCGCGCGCCGCTGGCCGGACAGTACCCGTTCTCCGGTGACCAGCACCTCGTCGTCCCGAACGTCGGCGTCCGCCTCCGAGGCGGGCCGGTAGCGAGCCGAGATCTGCTGGCCGCGTTGCACGCTGGGTTGTTCTCGCCGTTCCACCACGTGCCCGTGGTCGCTGACCAGGACGACGGTCCGTCCGACGGCGGCCGCCGCCGTGAGCAGCGGGTCGAGATGTTTGAAACTCGCTGTGCTCCAGAGTGTTCCGATCGGATCGGAACGGTCGAGCGCGTCGTCGATGTCGTTGAGCACGCAGGCGACGACCGGGCGGCGCAAGGTGTCGTCGACCGCGTCGCGCACGTCTTCGGCGAGGGCGTGATTGCGGGAGACGAGGTCCAACGCGCCCTTGTGGAACAGCACCGGTCCGGTCTCGCGCCCAAGGCCATTGCGCCGCAGCCAGTCCGAGAAACCCGACAGTTCCTTGTCCTGGCCGCCCTCGGCGAGAGCGCCGGTCAGCAGCGAGCATCGCGAGAACCGGGTGAGGGTCGGCAACACGGCCAGCGCGGCATGGGGGCCTTCGGCGCCCGCGAAGCGGCACTCCTGCCACTGCGGCCGGTGGCGGCGCAACGCGTCGGCGACCACTTCGTTGGACACCGCCGCGCTCATCCCGTCGGCGATCACGAGCAGCACCGGCGACCGTTTCGGACCTCCGGACGCCACACCACCGCCCAGCCCGCCTGTCGCACCGAAGGCGGGGGCCGTGAGAGGTTTGACGACGCGGTCGAGAATGTCCTCGACGTAGAGCAGTTCGCTCGACGAACGGTGGCCGCCTTCGGCACGCAGTTGCCGCGCGAACGCGCGGTCGGCGTGCGCGCGCCGCTCGCGGACCGCGGTGACGATCCGATCCGCGACCTCGGCGAGGTCGCGGTTGTCAGCGCCCACGAAGGCGTCGTTGACGGCGTCGTCCACCCAGGACAGGTCCTGCCGGTAGTAGGTCAGCCAGTCGGCGAGTCCGCCGGGCGTCGGCCAATCCAGGCCACGACGGCGCAGCAGCCGCAGCGCGGCCGCGGCGACCCGCACATCGCGCGGCGCGTCCATGGTGCCCGCATGCGCGGCGCGATGGACGATCACGTCGGCCCAGGCGTTCTCGGCGGCAGCGAGATTCCCGGAGTCGGCGGCGGCGCGCAGCGCGGCCGCGAAGTGCGCGATGCGCGGCGCCAACGCCATGGGCAGCACATCCGACCGCGCCACCAGCGGCTGCGCGTGCAACCGGCGCACGGCGTCTTCGGCGCGCCGCAGCACGTCGTCGGGAGCGTCGGTGCCGGACAACGCGAGCGTGGCCGCGTTGCCCCACGCGGTGAGCTGCTGTTCGGTGAGCGGATGACCGCGCAACTCGACTTCGAGGAGAGTGCGTACCTTGACGAGGATGTCTCGTGGGACGGCGAAGGAGGTGCTGGTGTCCCCCAGCAGTGCCGCGACCAATCCCAGTGGCACCAGTTCGGCGGGGCCGCGCGTGCGCCACACGGCGACGAAGGCGGGCCCGAGTGCGCCGAGCCGGTTGCCGATCCAGGCGTAGAACTGTTCGAGCAAGGCTGGATCGGTGCTCTGCGCCCACACGTCGAACCGTGCGGTGGCCGCGGCTTTCATCGACCACAGGGCGATGTGGTGCGGGGTGTATTCCGCGCTGTTGAGCGCGAATTTCTGCTCCGCCAGTGTCGCGAAGAGGTGATCGTTGGTGAGCACCCCGCGGGGTGCGGGCGAGGGCGTCCCGCTCAGGTCGCGCAGCGCCGCCCGCGCCGCGTCGTTGTTCAGCGACAGGAGGTGGAACTCCTGTCGGGAAGCCCGGAACAGTTCGCGCAGCGCCGGCCACGGGTCCAGGTTCGACAATCGCCCGGCGGTGAGGTGTTCCAGGATTCCGGCGGGCAGTTCCGCGGATTCGCGGTCGGTGAGGATCACGACCCAATCGTTGGCGTGCCGCTCGGTGAGCGCGTCGCGGATCGCGAGCACGCTGGGCGCGACACGCACCCGCACCGTCTGACCGTCCAGGTCGAAGGCCTCCGGCCCCGACCACACCGGGGCGGCCGCGATCGCCAGCACACCGCGCTTGTAGTTCTTGGTCCGCAGCCCCACGACTTGGCTGCGGATCGCGGCGAGATCCGCTTCGGGCAGCGTGGACGCAGCGGTCACGGCTCGACCCTGTCGATGGTGACGGTGAACGTCGCCTCGGGATGCGCCAGGAGCAGCTCGAGCAGCTGAGCCTCGACGGCGGAAAGCCCTTCTCTTCCTCGCAGAGTCAGGGTGAGGCTGAGACGGTCCGACGACCCTGTGGGCAGCTGCGCACGCCGGTCGGCGGGAACCGGCACGGGTTCGGGCACGGGAGTCTGCTGGGTCGGGTGTACCCGCGCGGCGATGCCCGCCTCGAGCCACGCGTCGCGCGCCTGGTCGGCGACGCGCAGCGCTTCCCCGAGCGGACGCGCGAGTTCGTGCTCGGTGAACGCCTTCGCGAGGCCCGCGACGATCGCCGCCGCCTGCCGTCCCCGGTCGTCGTCGGCCTCGGCGGCGTCGCGCAGCAGGTCGAAGCGCGGCAGGTTGTATCGGCTCACGGCGTCGGCGACCGCGCCCGCGCTGGTCAGGCTCTTGCCCGCCTCGTGGTCGCTGCCGCCGATCTCGGTCTTGGCGATCGCCTCCACCACGGCGAGGTTGTCGAGGTGGTTCAGGCGGGCGTCGAGCATCTCGTTGAGGTCGCGGGCGAGGGTGAGCCGCTCCCCCGATTCCAGCCCGAAGTACTGGTAGGAGCGGGTGAGCGCGTCGAGCAACCGCGACCGGTCGGCTCTGCCCGTGGCCGCGTGCTCGCGCACGTGCTCCACGAAGGCCGCGACGTTGGTGGCGGTGAGGTAGTCGTTGAGGACATTGCCGGTGAGCGTCTTCCATCGCGCGCACGCCCGCGTCCACACCTGCCGGTCGGGCAGCGGTTCCAGCCGCAGGGTGGTACCGCGCCGGAATTCGCCGATGGCGGGTTCGTCGATGGGCGAGGAGTACAGGAACCAGGACCGTTTGCCTTGCGCCGCCCACGCGCCCGCGACGAGGTCGACCATGTCGTCGGTCAGTCCGCGCTTGGGTCCGCTGGCGACGATCGCGCTGCGCAGTTCCTCGAGGGGGACTTCACCGGCCTCGTCCAGTCCGGCGCGGGACAGTTCTTGGGTGATGCGGTTGCGCCAGGTCGCGAAGTGCTCCGGCCCGGCCAGCAGATGCGTGTCGTTGGTGCGCGCGATGCCGAGCGATTCGACGATCCGCCGCACGATATCGCGTTCGCCGCGCTCCAACGGAATCCGCCCGTCCACCACCGCCTGCGCCTCCCGCAGCCGGGCGAGGGCGGTGTTGAGCTGACGGCGCGTGATGAGCTGCTCGGCCGGGGTGAATTCCGGATGGTCCGGGTACAGCGCCGCGAAGGCGTCGTCGATCAACCGGTTCGCGGCTTCGCCGAGATTGTGGCCGATGGGCGGCTGCACGGTGAACCCGGCGTGCAGCGAACGCAGCGGCGGTTGATCGTCGGGGAACCTCACTCCGGTGGCGACCCCGTAGACGACCTGGATGGCGTTTCCGAGCTGGCTGCGCACCTGCGTCTGCTGCTGTTGCAGAATCGAGCGGGCGGCGGCGCGGTCGGCGTCGGACAGCTCGTTCGCGTACGAGGCCCACCGATCACCGGCGAGCACATAGTTGAGGATGACCAGCCGCCCGAGCTGCCGGTTCATCTTCTCGTTGAAGAAGGCGGGCAGCCAGACGACGGTGAACCGGTTGTGGCCGGTGCGCAGCAGCTCGTCCACGCGGTCGTGGTCTTCGCCGGTGGTGTGGCCGGAGTCGTCGAACGGCAGGTCGACCACCAGCCGCAATGCGCCGTCCACCGAGGGCCGGAACGCCTCGTCGGGCAGGTAGCCGTGGTCGCGGACGTTGCCGAACACCACTTCCACCTGCCGCTGGGTGCCGCGCCAAACGCGCTGGCGCAGCAGGGCATTGTCGACGGTGTGCTCGGCCCCGATCACGCCGAGCTGTTCGGACAGCAGTTCGCGGATGAGTTCGCGACGGCGTCCGTCGGTGTCCTCGGCCTGGGCGCGGCGCACGATCCGCTCGTAGTCCACCGATTCCAGCGTCACCGAGATGATCGGGTTGGCGTCGGCGGTGACGGCCAGTTCCGGGATCTCGGCCGCCCACTGCTTGACCTTGCCGGTGATCTGACCGATCTGGTCGTTCGGCACGAGGCTGATGACGCTGCCGTGGTTGAGCGAGGCCAGCCGGGAGGCGTCGATCTGCTTGAGCGCGGGCACATTCGGCGCGACCGCCGACATCAGCAGCGTCTTGGCGATGCGGATGTCGGCGCGCAGCCCCGGCGGCACGTCCTTGTCGGGCGTGGACTCAGGCACATTCGCGTTGCGGAACAGCAGCGGCCGCAGTTTGTCGGTCCACAGCGAACGCGCCGTTTTGAAGGTGTGCACGGCGGCGTCGTTGATGGGGGTCGCGTTGGCGCTGTCGATGATGTAGTCGAATGCCTCGCCGACGGGGATCACGTTGTCGATGGTGAGGCGGTCGGCGTTGTCCTCGAGCATCTGCTGCATCACCTTGAGCGCGGTGCGCTCGCGCTGCATCTGCCCCGACAGCTCGCGCAGGGTCGCGATGAGCGCCGGGGAGAACGGGTAGGTGAGCTTGAACGCGTCGGCGTCCGAACCGCGATGCCGGTCGTCGGTGTTGATGCCGTCGAGCAGCACGTCCCACACCTGCGGGGTGCGGTCCAAGCGGGCGAAGGCGGCGTCGAGGGCGGCCTCGGCCTCGGCGTCGCGGGGACGCAGCAGTCGTTTGTGGGCGATGTAGGGCAGGTTCTCGTCACCGAGGGTGACCAGCCCGAAACGGCCTTCCTGGTGGGCGAAGGCGCGTTCGACGGCCTGCTGGATGGCGCCGGCGTCGGGGCCGCTGGCGACCCATTGGGCGAGGTTGTGCTGGCGCGCGACGAACGAGACCACCGGTACCGCGAGGCGGCCGCGGCTGGTCTCGACCAGTTTGGTGATCTTCTGGACCTCGGCGTTGAACCGTTCCCGTTCGGTGATCAGGAACGTCAACCACAGCACCAGCTCGTCGAGCATGAGCACCACGCCGTCGTAGCCGAGCGACGCGGCGTGATCGGCGATGACCGCCAGACCGTCCTCGAGCGAGAGCCAGTCGGTGTTGCGCGAGTAGCTGGTGAAGTAGGTGGCCACCAGCGCCTGTTGCAGGCGGGCGCGTTCGGCGGGGGCGGCGTCGGGCGCGCTCGCGGCGGCATAGGTGGCGGGTGTCCACGCGGCGGCGGCTTGGCCGAGCGCCGACCAGTCGACGGTGGTGCTCGCGCGCGGGGTGCCCGAGGCGTTGAGCGCGGCGAAGAACTTCTCGTCGCCCACTTCGCGCCGCCGGTTGTCGGCGTCGTCGAACAATCCGCCCGCGGAATGCAGCACGGGCGGCAGCGTGCCGGGGTGCAGGGTGGTGATCTGGCGCAGGTACTGGTCGAACAGCGCGGACTCGACGGTGGTGGCGTCGAGGAAGTGGAAGGTCAGGCGCAGCAGGTTCGCTTTGTTCACCACCGGGTGCTCGGCGACGATCGGTTGCAGTTCCGGCACCGCCAGCGCTTTCGGCGCGTGCCCGAGGATGCCGTGCAGCACGGCCATGAAGTGCGACTTACCGGAACCGAACGAGCCGTGCAGGAACGCGGCCTTGTTCTCGCCGGTCCGCAGCGCTTCCTCCACGACCTGGAGCGCGGAGTCGAAAGCCTCGGCCAGGGCGGGGGTGACGACGTAGGAGTCGACGGTCGCGGCCAGGTGCTCCTCACCGACCGAATCCGACAGCCGCAGCACATAGTCGTTGGTGCCGTGCGATTCGGGAATGTCGAACGTCTGCCGCAGCGTGCGCGCGGAGCCGGAGGCGCCGGGGAACACTATTGGCCTGCCTTTCGGGTTGCTGCCTTACGAGCGCGGGTCTTCTTCTCCGGCCGCCACTGCGCGAGATCCTGCACCGGCACACCGACAGCCGCGGATTTCTCGGCCAATTGGTTGCTCAGATACTCGGCCAGATCGACGCCGAGATTGGGGTCCACGCCGGAATGCCACTGCTTCACCCACGGCAGCACCTCGGCGATGCCCGCGACCACCGGCACCAGCGACGCCAGCGGCCTGCCCTCGGATTCCCGCCACGCGTAGATCGTGGCCAGAGCCAGACCTTGCTGCGCGTGATTCCAGCCCGCCCAGCCGAGCAGCGGCGTCGGGTCGGTGTCGCGGCCCGCGTCCGGGTAGGCGATGAACCGCTCCTTGGGGACATCGAGCTTGCCGCGATGCGACCAGTACGAGGACTTGAGGAAGTCGGCGCTGGCGTACTTCGGCGGCACCGGGATATCGGTGGCCTCGATCAGACCGGCGTCCTCGTCGCGCTGCATATCCCACACCCGCTCCCACTCGGCGCGCTTGCGCAGACCGGAGTCCTTGTAGCGGAGCGCGGCGAGATAGGGGACGGCCTCGTCGGCCAGCAGCTTGACCAGCGTGGCGGTGACCGGCGCGTCCTTCTGTCCTGCCCACAGGTCGAGGGCTTCGATGAACTCGGGGCTCTTCTCCATATGCCCGGCGAGTTCGCCGACGGACCGGGGCAGAGGTGTGCCCTGGGGAGTGAACCACAAACTCGGGTCCTCGAGCTTATCGAGCAACCAGTCCTTCAGTGCGCGATGCAGTTTGGTGTCCCAGGAGTCGCCCGCCCAGCGTCGCTTGTACTCGGGGCGTTCGAGGAGGCGGATAAACGCGTTCGATTCGATGATGGCCAAGCGCTTTTCAACAATTTCGCGGTACTCGGCAGGCCAATGTGCGGGGAGCTCGGTGATCGGTATAGAGCCATGGCGGGAAAACCACTCGGTTTCGGAATCACCGATAGCAATCTTTCGCGCGAGGGTGATCTCAAATGCGCGTTCGCCGAAAGCGATACCTGGTGCTAGACCGACGGGCAGACTGAGATCCTCGTCGATCAAGCCGTAGTGGCCGTAGACCTCCCAGTCGAGCTCCTCCTGTTCGGCGATAGCGAGAGCTTGGATTCGCGCGTGCTCTGCGCGGGCATCGATGCAGGTCATACGCGTGGCACCATGAGCTTCGACCGCGGAGGCAGGCGTATGAGCGGCGACCTGTTGCATCATGTCGTCAAGGTGACGGGTTCGCTGCAACGAGTAGCGTTCAGGCAGTGGAAACGCTTGGAGCGTAGTTCCATTGAACTGATAACGAGGCTCCCAGGCTTCGTCACCGATTCCTCCGCCGATACCACCGTTTCCTTTGTTAAAGCAATTTTGCTTGAGCCAGAAGCATGCGGTCGAGCTGTTCAGGACGCCCAGCAAGCGCAGATGATCGTCCTCGGTAGCGCCTTTCGGCAGCTTGATCACCGGGGCGGTCTGCTTGAACACCTTGCCGCCACGGTCGAGCACAAAGTGGTTGTGAGTCGCCACTTCTGCGAAGGTGATGGAAAGTGGTGTGCGGTACGCGCTAGCCGTATGCTGCATGTAGCTCCACCAGCTCAGTCCCGCATCTGCCATGTTGCCTTGGAAAGTGCGGCGTTCCTGGAGAAGGCGACGGAGGGGCCACAGATCGCGCGGCGGATCAGTCACCTTCAGCATCGATGTCCCGTAAATGTAGGGGTAGTAGATCCCGTTGTTTTGCTTGCTACTCCAATCACGAATCTCTTCGCCGAGCACAAGCGGCCGGAAAATCGCATCGCTTCTGTAGCGCGGAAGATTGATCGGACGCATGAAACCTTCGTCTGCGCCAGCACGTATCGAACGCCCCACCGGTAGTTCGATTACCCGCGAAAGTGAGTAAGTGCTTGCTGCGGATATTTCGGCAAGAAGTGAGTTCGCTCCGCCACCGCTTAGACTCCAAGGGTGTTTGTGCAAGCTCTCCCTGGGAAGGTCGGTGACTGAGATCCACTGGTCTTGGTAATCAGCGTGACTCACATGCTGAGTAATCGAGCTCCAAACCATCCCCTCGGACGGATCCTCTGGTGCTCCGGGCTCACCCTGAATGCCGAGCACAGCCCGGACTGTGTCAATGACTCGCGCATGATTTCGGCCAACCAGAATAACCGTTGGAGTGCCGTGTCCGGGGATATGCGCGCCGGATGTGTCGACGACAAGACGTAGGTCTTTCCGTGCGAGAAAATCTTCGATCAACGGCACGCCGAACTCGCGCTTCATGAACGAGTTCGAGGTGATCTGCCCGACCCACCCTGCCCGGTCGCCGGGCTTCGCAAGGTCGAAGAACTTCTCCATAAATGGAACTGTGAGAGCGTAGGTCCCCTTGCAGTAGTGAAAGTTCTCCCGATAACGCGCATTCAGCGCCTTGTCGCTGACGGTGACGTACGGCGGATTACCCACCACCGCGTCGTACTGCCCCGGCGCGAGGAAGCGCCGCAGGACTCGTGCGTCCTCGGTGCTGTAGGTGAAACCCGAGGCCACAGCGTCCTTATCGAAGGCCACGTCTCCGAAATCGAACGCTTCCTTGCCACCCTGCTCCGGCCCATGCAGCAGCGAATCCCCGGCGACAAGGTTGAGCGTGAACTTCGGCGCGTGGACCAGAGTCGTCTCCTCACACGCCTTCATGGCCGCGACGATAAGGCGGAACTTGGCGATCGCCACCGCGAAGGGGTTCAAGTCCACGCCGTAGATCGAGGACAGCGCGTTGTCGACCCGCGTTCGAAGTTCGATCCCCGGTGCGTGCTTATGCCACCGCTCCACCAACCGCGCGAACGCCCCGAGCAGAAAGTGCCCCGATCCGCAGGTTGGGTCGATGAGCTTGAACCCTTCGAGCTGCCGGTCCTTCAACGCCGGTTCGAGAGTCTGGTCGAGGATGAATTCTTCTACGAACTCCGGCGTTTGCAGCAGCGCGTACTTCTTCTTCGCGAAGTCCGACAGGTCCTGATAAAGGTCGCCGAGGAAGCGGGTGGACAGCGATTCGTCGCGGAACGACCACACCAGTTCGCCAGAGTCGTCGGTCTGCCGCCAGAATCCGAGCAGCTGCTGCACCGCGTCCGAGGACGGCGCGATGATGTTCAGCGCCGCGTGCTCGTCCACCAGTGCCTGCGTCGCCGGGTTGCGGCGCAGGGCGTCGAAGGACTGTTCGAGCCATTCGCGGTAGGAGCAGTCCTGGTGTTCGCGGTAGAAGGCGTTCTCCGCGTCGACGGCGCGCTGCCGCAGCAGCGGGGTGGGTCCGGCGATCCAGACGGCGGTGTCGCCGAGTAGCAGGTTGTCTTCGCAGAAGCGCACGAATACCGAGGTGAGCAGCCAGCCGACGGCGGCCTGGGTGAGTTGATCCTCCGACCAGTCGGTCCACGAAGTGGCGGTGCGCTTTTCGCGTACGGCCTCCCGGTGCGTCTTGCGCCAGTTCTCCAGTTCGGGGGCGTCGGCGTGCAGGCGCTCGCGCATGTCATCGACCAGCTGGGTCAATCGCGGCTTGAGGGCCGCCGTCAACCGGCTTCCCGTGAGCGTCGCCGATGCCATCAGGCATGCTCCTTCGTTGTCGAATCATCGCGGTGCGCGACAGCGCCGAGCAGCGCCGTCACCTCTGTATCGTCGATCTGCGCGAACTGTTCCGGGCTGTTGATCGGCAGCCGCGTGCCGTCCACTTTCGAACCGGGACGCCCGCCCGCCTCCTCGCGTTGCGGCACCAGCGCCCACACCGCGTGCGGCGGGGGTGTGGTCAGGTCGGTCCAGCGGCCGAGCACGTCGAGTTGACCATAGGCGGCCAGTGTCGACAAGTCGGTGAGCACGACCGGGCCGGGGCCGGTGGTGACGGCGTCGACAAGATCGGGGATCGCCTGGGCCACAAATCGTTTCAGGCCTTCGCGGTCGGCGGCCGCGCCCGCATCGGCGGCGAGGATCATGTTCCAGTCGATACCGGCCGCGGCGGCGGCGGCCCGCAGCTTCGTCAACAGCAGCTCGGTCACGTCGATGCGGGTGGCGTCGAACTTCTCGGCCAGCGCGCGAGCGACCTCGTCCGACCTGCCGAGCGGAATCCCGAGCGCCCGGAACGTGCGCTCCTGTCGACTCGACCGGAGCAGGTACTCCACATCCGAGAGCCCGTGCTCGCGGCGCACCGGAGCCGCCGCGCTGGTGTGCCTGGTCGGCACATACGACGCGGCGGAGTGCTCCCCCGCGAACTCGTACCTGGTGAGCTCGGTGTTCCAGTGCATGTCCGGCACCACCGCCTGCACCACCGCGTCGAGCTCCGGTCGCCTCGGCAGCGTATGCGCCAGCGCCGGGAAACGCGCCGCCAGTCGCGATTCCAGCTCGGGCCGCCCGAACACGTCGGCGGAGGAGAGACCACGCAACACCACCCGCAATGCTTCCACGATCGGCATCGACCGGGCGTGCAGTTCGTCGCGCGAGGTCAACGCGACCTGCGTTGACGCTGCCGCCGCGATGCGCAGCAGGGCGTGTGCGGGAATCTCCACATCGTCGGCGGCCACACCCAGCAGACCCGCCGCGACTTCACGCAAGGCCGGTTCGGCGGCAGTGGGCGAAACCAATTGCGCGCCTTGGGCTTGCGCGCTCGCCACCAGACCTTCGGCGCGGAGGACGAGCTGGGCGGGCAGTTTGCGCGGAATCGCGGGCGTCGAGATCATCGCTACGGTTCCCGCGCCTTGCCTGCGCACCATATACACCTGAGTGGCATCGGCCTCGGCGGCGTCGGCGTGCGGGGGCGAAGCGAGCAGCAAACGCAGCACGCCCAAAGCGAGACGCTGCGGATCGCCGACTCCGTCGGTGTGCAGCGCGGAGGCGAGTTCACCGGCCAGCAGTTCCGGGGTCGACGCGCCGCCGGAGGATTCGAGCAGGTCGAGCATCCGCCCGTACAGGTCGGTGACGGCGGCCTCGAGCTGCGGATTCTTCGACCACAGCGCGGGAAATTCGCCGAAGATCTGCGCGATGCGGGCCGGGGTGACCCCAGCCCGCGCCGCCAACGTCTGATAGGTGACGAACGGATCGCCGGGGCTGTCGGTCTGTGAGCCGAGGACCAGTTCGACGATCTGGCGGCGCATCGCCGACGGCTTGGTGGCGGCGGCGCGCGCGAACATGTCGGCGAGCGCCGCGAGTGAGGTGCGCGCGGCGGACGGCTCGGGAACGGCCGCCGGAACCGGCGTGGGCTTCTTCACCGGCCGCGCCGGTTCGGCCGACTGGGCGGTGAACGCGGCGATCCACGCGTCCCGCATCGCGGCGGCGGTGTCGAAGCGGTGTTTGACGTTGCGCGCCAATGCTTTTCGGAAGAACTCCGCCAGCACTTCGGCGCGCGCGGACCCCATGCCCGCCGCCGTGAAGTCTTCGGCCGTGACGGCGACGTCGTCATCGAGAACCCGCGGATCGCTCAATCCGTCGCCGTAGACGGGGGTGCCCGCGGTCGCCATCTCGTACAGCACCACCGCGGCCGAGTACCGTTCCGCCGCCGAGTCGTAGGACGTGCGCGTCCCGGTGCCCAGGAACGGATCGCGATACGGCGGTGTGCCCGCCTCGATCTGGTCGACCGGCGCGCGCGAGAGCGAGAAGTCGAACAGCGCCAGCCGCGCCTTCGCCTTGGCCTTGCCCTCCGGCTTGGCCAGGCCGAGGTTGGAGGGCTTGAGGTCGCGATGGGTGATGCCCGCCGCGTCCAGCGCGACCACCACATCCAGCAGTTCCTTGCCCCAGGTGCGCAGCTGCGTCTCACCGAGCGGGGTGTAGCGCACCACGTCCGCGAGCGTCTGCTCACCGCAGTTGCTCAGCAGCAGCGCGCTGCGCTTGCCCAGGTCGAGCGGGCCCTCGATCAGCTCGACGACACCGGGCACCGGCGGCGACTGCCGGGCGAGTTCGGTGAGCACCTGCGCCTCGTCGTGCAGACGGGTCACGGCCGAATCGTCCAAACCGACCTTGAGCACGCGCAGGCGGTCGTCGTGCTCGCGATCGGTGACCAGCACACCGCGCGCGGTCGAGCCCGCGCCCAGTACCCGCACCACCTCGAAGCGGCCGCCGAGCAGCGCCCCCGGCGCGGGATTGAGCGGGTCGGCCTCCGACGCCGCCAGCCGATCGTGCCGGTAATCCATCAGCGCCGCGACGAACTGCTGGGCGCCGAACTGCGGGCGGCCTGTCTTGCGGTCGATCCGCATCCGCTGCGACACCGACGGCGCGGTCGCCTGCAAGACCAACGCGCGCAGCGTCTCCTCGACGAACCCGGAGCCCGCCGCGGCCAGGTCGAGACCGTGCTCGAGCCGTAGCCGCTCGAGCAGCGCGGCGCGATCCCTGGCGGGCGCTTGGCCGCCGGAGAGCAGGTAGTAGGCGAGCGCGCCGAGTGAGAACACGTCGAGCGCGAGCCGGTCGGCGTCCGGCGCCCACCGATCCTCGGGCGCCTGATACACCTCGTCGGCCGGCGCCATACCGGGACCGGCCGGTGTGCCGACGGACGTGGCCGACCGGGTGTCGGCGCTGTGCACCCGGCCGGCCCACGACCAGTCCGCCAGGCGGACGCAGACCCGGCCGCTGTCGAGCGCGTCGGCGTGGACGAGCACGGTACTCGGCCCCAGCCCCCGGTGCGCCACATGGTTGCGGTGGGCGTAGGTGACGGCCTCGGCGACCTGGGTGAGGATCTGCACCTGCTGATCGGCGGTCAGCTCGCGGGTGGCCAGCGCCAGGTCCAGCGGTTCGTAGCCGGGCGTGTCCGGGTAGACGATCACGGTGTTGCCGTCGTCATCCTGCACCAGGTCGAGGGGGGCGAGGATCGACTCGTGGCGCAGCGACGACAGCAACGAGAACTCCCGCTGCATCCGGCGATGCGCGGCCGCCCGCGCCTGCACCGGAGTGCCGCGGTGAAAGGAGACGACGCGGGCGCGCGCCCTGGCCTCGGTGCCCTTGTGGGTTGCGACCCACTCCTGCCAGTCGTCGCCGCTGGCCAGCGGGTCGCCGGTGATGGTCCACGAGCCCGCGTCGCGCTCGGTGCGTCGGGCGATGCCCAGGTTCCGCAGCGCGAGCGCGATGATCATCGACAGGTCCTCGTCCACCCGTCGCGTCTCGGTGGGCGGCTCGAGCAGGCGCGTGGAAATCGCGGGCAGACCCGTCGTGCCCTCGGCGCCTTCCGGCCCGAACAGGCTCGACTTCGCCAGATCCGACATCTCCACCTGGAACGGCGAACCGTGCAGGAACACCGCTTCCTGCACGAACGGCAGCGCCCGGCGCACCTTCTGCACATCCAGTCCGATGTCCAGCGCGACCTTGCGCGCCTCTTCATCGAGGCGGGTCGCCAGCCGCTGCGCCTTGCGGCGCGTGATAAGCAGCGGAGAGCGCTGGGTGCGTGTCTTGCCGCCGAGGGTGGTGCGCACCCAGCTCGTCTCGCTGCCCCGCAGCACGCCGGTGTAATGCTTGAGCTCGAGAAGATGCAATCGGCGGCGGCCCAGCACCAAGGCGTCGATCTCATGCCACTGGCCGTGGTTGTCCATGAACTCGAAGTTCGTCCACGCGCGGTAGGGCGGCGCATCGGGAACGATCCGCCTGAGCATCGCCAAACCGTCCGCTTCGTGCGGAAACGCTGATGTAGATACCTCGGTCCACCGGTCGTCGATACCTGCCACGTCACCACCTACCGCTCGGCCCCCCGCGGCCGGGGCGGGTCGCGTGCTTTCGGGGGTCGAGGTTACCAATCACCGCAGGACTCCGGGCGGCGGTCCGACCATCTGGTGGGTCGCCCGATGCGCGGCCGCGCGATTCGCGGTAGTCGCCACGGTGAGAGTTAGCCCCGAAGGCGCGGCGGTAGGGTTCCGACCAGCCGTGGGCTTCCCACGCGTCCGGTGGCAGGTCGGCTCGAATTACAGCGTCGACGCCTGGCAGCCCCATCGAAGGGGTGTCGAGACGGCATCGTTCGCCGATCCCGTCGTGTCACATGCTGGTTCCCCTGTGCGCGGCGCGAACTCAGTGCGCGGCGGATGTCCGGCAGCCGGATCGCCCTTATCGAGGCGGGAAACCGAATAGCCTGGCGACTTCTCGACATCCGCTCCGGCACGGTGTCGCGCGAACAGGTCATCATCAAGGGACCGTGCTCGGTCGGCGATGGCGGCGCGGCCGAGTCACCCGAGCCGATCGCCGAGTCTTGATGACCCATGCTGCTGAACCGACGACCCGCCCAGTAGGCACGGCTCGCGCCGACTGGGTTGTCGGACTTCCCCTACCAGGTTTGGAGCGATCGGCTCAGGGCAGGTCGAACTTCCCGCCCCGCACCGCCGACACGAACGCGTCCCACTCCGAGGGCGTGAACACCAGCACCCCGCCGTGCGGATTCTTCGAATCACGAACCCCCACACGCCCGCCGTCCAGATGCGCTATCTCGACGCAATCGTTACCAGCGGCACTACGGGTGCTCTTGAACCAGCGCGCTCCGGATAGATCAACGAACCCAGTTGAGGATCTCTGTCGGCAAGTCGATCACTGATTCACGGTGACTCGATCGGATGATGCGGTCCACCATTGAATCTGTCGGCACGGCTCGACGGCCACGATTCTCGTACTGCGCCGATGTTACGAGCCACGGCCGGCCAACTGTCGATCACCGAGAAGCCTGGGCAGCAACTCGGTCAGCTCTTCCGACGATGTGTCGTCCAGTTTGCCGTTCCCGTCGGCACTTCGCCCATGATCGCTTTCTACAGAAGCTCGATCTGATCAGGCTCGGGCAGTGCGTGTGGGCGTTCGTTCGTATACCAGGCGTACTCGATTCCACTGAGCCAGCCGTTCTCGACCCATAGCATGACCTCGCCGATCGGCGCTCCGTTGCGGTCGGTGACCGCTCCGCTGGCGAAGATCTCGTCCGGCGAACCGGATGCTTGCATCGCACCGGGCCGCACCGCCAGATCGACGCTGGGTGAGCCGACACCCCAGGTGGCGACGACCTGCGCATACAGCATCTGCGCCAGATACTTGGAGGCGGCGGGGGCGCCCGACGACAGCAGCTTGGTGACGACGCGGGTTTCGAGGTCGGTCAACGCTCGCGGCGGAATCGGTGTACTACTCATCAATCTCCTCGGTTCTCGCGCTACATCATGGAATGTATGCGGTGCCGATTTTGAAGACACCGGCGATCATTGCGCCGCGAATATGGACGGTTTGGCCATTGGAGGAATCCGATGAAACCCGAGACCCGGGCGGCGATCTGTTCCAGCTCGTCGAGGTCGACGCGAAAAGGCTGAGCATTGTCGACCATCACAACTCTGGAAGGTCCAGCGACCCGGTGAGCGTGATGGTGTGTACCCGCCCGCGCTCGGTCTTGATCGTCGAGGGTCGTGCTCGTGACACCGAGCAGTTCGGCCATGTCGGCCAGGGCGTCGAGAATGGTGTCCGCGCCCTGCTTGGTTTCGGTCCACCCGGCGCTGAACGAGTCGGCGGAAGTGCCCGCGCCAATTGGAGAGCAGCGCTGCGATGTCCGTGTCGAGCGAAGTCAAACCGTTGACCAGGGACTCGGCGACCTGCTGAACATACCGGCCGACATCGGTGACTCCCTAAGTTTGTAGGTGTCTGGGGTTGGTGCCGTGGATGCCCAGGGCGGTGGGGTGTAGCTGATGTGGTGCTTGCTTCTGTTGTGGCTCCGAAGGAATGGCTGCCCCACCGTGCTGGACGCTCCGGCCTCTGATTGAGATCTGATGCGAGTCGTCGCTGGTTAGGGACCTGATGGCGGGGCTGTCCACGGGCTTCGGTTGCGTGAACGGAAGTGTGAGAGTGGCTTTGCGCCAACGGATCTGGGTCGGCATCGATGTCGGCAAGGCCGCCCATCATGTGTGCGTGGTCGACGAGAACGGCAAGGTGTGCTGGTCGGGCAAGCTTGCCAACGATCAGCGAGCCGTCGAGGCGGTGATCGATCGGGCCCGCAAGACCGGGGTCGAGGTGCGATGGGCGATCGATCTGGTCAGCCCCCTGGCGGCGCTGTTGATCACGGTGTTGCTGGGTGCCGGCGAGTCGGTGGTCTACGTGCCCGGCCGCATGGTGGCCACCATGACCGGTATCTTCCGCGGTGAAGGCAAGACCGACGCCAAGGACGCCCGCGTCATCGCCGACACCGCCCGCATGCGCGCTGACCTGCAACCGGTGACCGCCCCCGACGACCTCGTCGCCGAACTGACCCAGCTGTCGAGCTACCGCGCCGATCTCATGAACGATTGGGTGCGCGGAGTCAACCAGCTGCGCGCCATGCTCGCCTCGATCTTCCCCGCGCTCGAGGCCGCGTTCGACTACTCGGCGCGCTCGCCGCTGATCCTGGTCGCGCGGCTGTGCACCCCGGCCGAGATTCGCGATGCCGGAATCGACGGTGTCGCAGCATATCTCACCGAGAACGGTGCCTGGCGCAAAGGCGTCGACGCGATGGCCGCGCAGGCGGTGGCCGCGGCCGGAACCCAGGACATCGCCGTGCCCGGCGAGGCCACCACCGCCATGCTGATCAAGCGGTTGGCGGCCAAGCTGCTCGATCTGGATCGTGAGATCAAGGACCTCGACAAGCAGATCACCGCGCGTTTCCGCGAGCACCCCCAGGCGGCGATCATCGAGTCGCTGCCCGGCATGGGCCCGCACCTGGGCACCGAGTTCCTGGTGAGCACCGGCGGCAACGCCCTGACCGAGTTCACCACCCCGGGCAGGCTGGCCTCCTACGCCGGGCTGGTGCCGATACCCCGCGATTCCGGCCGCATCAGCGGCAATCTGCACCGGCCCAAACGCTACAACCGCAGGCTGCGGCGCGTGTTCTTCATGGCCGCTCTGTCCTCCATCAAGAACGAGGGACCATCGCGAACGTTTTACCAGCGCAAACGTACTGAGCGGCTCATTCATACCCAAGCCCTCCTAGCGCCGGCCCGGCGCCTGGTCGATGTGCTGTGGGCACTGCTGCGCGACAACCGGTCCTTCGAGGTCGAACCCCCGAGCGTCAACGGAGTCCCGGCCGTGGCTTGACATCGTCATTGAGATTCCATCGGGCACCAGTGCGTGGACGACTCCCCGACTTTTCGGTCCGTAGGTCGATACCGATCTGGAACTCTGACGTGGCGAGATCGAGGACGGACGTGCGCGATCAAGAGACCGCGTGCCACACCACGGCTCTGTCACCCGCTCGTAGGGATCGGACGCGATGTCGCAATTCTTCAGCCGCCGCAGGCTTGCTCGGTGCGAGCCGGATGTAGGCGCCGAGGGAGTGCAGTTCGGTGATGTCGCGCAGCAAGGTCCATCCGGGCCAGTCGAGAAGGTCATAGCCGTAGGCCGCTGCGAAGCATGCTCGCTCGTGTTGTGGTTGATGAAAGTGGTCGGGCAATCCGTTCACCAGGTCGAGTTCGCGTGGGCCGATGCTGCATTGGTCCCAGTCGATCAGCACCCACTGCCCGTGATCGCAGACGGCGTTCTCGCTGTGGACGTCGACATGCACCAGGCCTTCCCCGAGCGGGAATTCGGTCTGGGTGAACTGGCTGACCAGTGCCTCGGCGCGGTCGCGCAGCCACGCCCGGTCAGAGTCAGTGAGTGCAGGTGTCGTCCGCTCGTCCTCGAGGGCTAGGGCTTCGAACAGCCGCCGCAGCGGCTGGTATCGAGGCACGGGGAGCGGCGGATGCGTTACCGAGTGCAGCCGCCGTACGAGTGTGCCGAGGTCGGCCGGGCCCGGCGGATCTGGCGAGGGTCGGTAGGGCCAGAACGTAGCGATCGCGCCGTTGGCGATAACTGGCTGGGTTCCGGACGCCGGAGTGAGCGCGACGGGTGGGGCTTCGGCTGTCAGCCACTGTGTGACGGCGACGGCGGTGTGAGCGCGCTCGCGCCGGTATGAGGTGTCGGGTGCCAGGCGCACGACGAGATCAGCGTGCGGCAGCGACCACACTGCGTTCGACCGATGATGCAGCAGTTGCGCGTCGCGGTCGTCGACGCCGAACTCCTGACACGCGGCGCGCACGGCTGCGCGACCGGGAAGCTGACTCTCGGTGGTCATGAGGCCGCAGCGGCGAGGACTGTCCTCAGATCGCTGCGCAATTCAGCGACGATCGGGTCGCCGTCGTGCCGGGTGGCAATACCGTCCAGGTCGCGGAGGCGGACGTAGCAGCGAGGTGAAGACACCTCGGTGATCGCCGTGATCGCCTCACGCCCGTATCGGTTGGCCGATTCGAAATCACCCGCTTGCAGACAAGCGCCGGCAAGGGTGGGCAAGGCGACGGCGCGGCTGCGCGCATGTTCGCTGGCGTGTCCAGCGATCGCGGTGGACAGACGCTCGACCGCCGATGGCGCGAACTTGGGATCGGAAAGCGACAGCAAATACATCGCATGGCCGTGTTGAGCGGCGATTTCCGCGGGCGTCACGAACCACGCCCAGGAGGGAGTTGTATCGGGTTCGGCAGCGGCGTAGCGGTCTTCGGATAGCCCGAGGGCGCGCTGGGTGGCTTCGGAGTCGTTCACGGAGGCCCAGCACCAGCCCATCACCGTGGCGATGTACCCGGCGGTGATGGTGCTGACCGGATGGCGCCTGTTGGCGGCGGTCGATGAAGCGAGCTGTACAAATTTCAGTGCTTCATCAGGTCGTTTCAAGTGCAGGGACTGGTGGGCCATGTCGAGCAGAATGCTGACCGTCAGGTCGGTGCTGCGCGGATGGTCTTGGCCGCGGTGCGCGGTTTGCAGGGCGTATGTCCACAGTTTGCGGGCCGAGTCGTGTTCTTCGATGTCGTAGGCCAGCCAGCCGGCCATGCTCGCCAGGTCGGCGGTGGCGATCCACAGACGTGTTCGAACGTCCGTGGTGCATGCGGCGCCTTCCAGGGCGCGGACTTGGTGCAGTTGGGTGAGTGCCGCGGTCCGGCAGAGTCCGCCGCCGTGCGCAAGGTCCCATCGCCGGAATCCTTCGGTGATGGCTTCGATCGCGTCGATGTCGGCGGAGCCGATGTGTGGTCGGGTGACTGGCTCGAGCCGGTCAGGGAGGATGCTGCCCAGCCGGTCGAGTTGCGGGTGAAGATGGGAACCGAGTGCGGCTGCGGTTGCCAGGGTGATGAAGTCTCTACGTTCCACCCACGTCACCTCCTCGCGGGCCAGATTACTCCCAGTCCCGGAGCCGAACCCGAGCAGCGAAGCGGGGATCGCGAAGGTATCGGCGATTCTGGCGACCAGCTTGGCGCTGATCAGGCGGCGTTCCCCGCGTTCGACGGCTGACACTCTGGACTGTGTGAGGTCGAGCAACGCGGCCAGCTGAAGTTGCGAGAGGCCGGTTGCTTCGCGAATCAAGTTGAACACGACGCTGAAGTCGTGGTCTGCCAGCGCCGCGCGGATCACGGGATCATCGAAGAAGTCGGCGGTGAGCGCATGCTTGAACCCGGCAGCGCAGGCGCAGTCGGCGCAGAGGTTTCCAGCGTGTTGTGTGGGCAGCGCCGTGCGGCATGTGCGGCAGATACGTCCCCCAGTATTCATATCTCACCTCAGTCGGTTGACCGCGATTTGTCTCACAGTATGCGGTGGATAGCTTCTACGTGCACAAATGACCCTTTCGCCTATCCCAGCCAGTTGTCGACGATGCGCAAGCCCCAGTGGGGCTAGTCCCGTCGGGCGTTGGGATGGCAAGCCGCGACCGCGAATCTGGGACCAGCACCCGATGCCGGGGTATGCGGTCGACTCTCTTCCACCCTTCGCGAGTGATCAGCAGTCGGGCGGAGCCGGATTCGGGCTGCGACCGGGCCCGGCATCGGCGTGCCCACCCACCCACCGACTGTCAGGGAGCTGTCGTGAGAATTTCGCAGAACACACGGGATCTGTGGCCGTGCAGTATCGCGACTGCGCGGCCGAGCCCACCGATTTGGATCTGGACCGCGCCCGCTTCATTCTCCACGCTCATGCCGCCCACGGCGGCGGATGTCTGCCCTACCTCGCGGCGATGGCCTACTCGTTCGGAACCGAGGTGTAGCCCGAGCATGCCCACCGAACACCACATACCCATGCTCACTCGTTCAACTTCAGCGACAACGACTGTGCTACAGGATGTCTCGCTCTCCGGGCCGGATTGCCGGCTGCCTCGGATTCCGGACTGGCACCAACTCGGCGCGGCATTCCGCGGCATGACGGGCCACAACCCGGGCGACCATCTGATCACGCGGTGGGCGCAGGCGCTGGCGCATCTGCACCGCACCCGCCGCGTCATCCCTGAACGCGCGACCGGAGTCGACCGACGCCGAGGCGATGTGGTCACGCTGATCGACAACTGGGTCGGCACCCACATTCAGCCACGACGCGGCACCGAACGCATAGGGCCAGCCGTGGATGCCCTGGCCGCCGCGTACGTCGATGCCGAACTGACGCTGGCGGCCGCCGAGCACGCCTCCGAACCCGCCGTGCATGAGGCATGGATCCACGTCAGCGCCCTGGCTGCCGACTGGGCTGACCTGATCACCGAAGTCGTCGACGGCCAACCGCCCGCGCCGCGGCCTGCCGGGCCCACCACTCCGATACATCCCTGATCGAAAGGACAGAACGAATGTTCGCTCTCGCAACGGATCCCCAGTTCATCGCCACCTGTCAGGCCGAAGACCTCGCCCCTCACACCGCCGCCCGCCGGGTCGAAAGCGGCACCCTTGTATTCCTGCGGTCGCACGCGAGTCGGCACATGACGGCCTTCAAACCGCTGCTCGTCGGTGAGGACACCCGCCGCAAAGTCGCCGCTCTCGTCGGGCTGGGGCCGCGTGACCGCGACAGGCAAGCCATCGTGGAAAGCATGGCAGTGATCCTCGCCGCCGGTCCCGACGCTGTCATGGACCTGACCACCAACCCCGAAGGGGTGGCGCTGCGCGCGGATCTGAAGGAGGTCATGGGCGTGCCGCTCGGCGCATGCCTGACATACGATCTGTTCGCTAACCCGCGGAAGAAGCTGAGCCGCAACGAATTCCTGGACCGATTCGAGCTCGGGCTGGCCGCTGGCGTCGACTTCGTCCTCATCCACGCAGGCATCAACCCCGCCCTCGCGCAGATGAGCGAAAAATCCGACCGAATCATGCCCACGACCTCACGAGGCGGCGGGTTGCTGGCCCGCTACATGCGCCTCCACCACTGCGACAACCCCTTGATCGAGTACTTCGACGGAATCCTCGACATCTGCCGCCGCCACGAAGTGGTCCTCGACCTCGGCGACATCTTCCGCCCCGGTGCCACCGCCGATGCGGGCGACGACCTGAAATGGCACGAGATCCACCTGCTGGCCGAACTCCGCAAAGACGCGTTGAACGCCGGAGTACAGGTGTTGTGCGAAAGCGGCGGGCACATGCCGCTGCACCGGATTCCCGAACTGATCCCCGCCTACAAAGAAGCGCTCGGCGGTGCGCCGCTGTGGCTGGCCGGACCGATGGTCATCGACAACGGCGTCACCCTCGACGACACCGTCAACGCCCTCGGTGTCGCGGCGGCCGGCCAGTGCGGCGGCGACATGTTCGCCTCCATCACCCACAACGAGCACTACGCCATGCCCACCGCGCCCGACACCGCCACCTCCATCCGCATGGTCTGTGTCGCCATCACAGCGCTCGACCTCGTACGCGGCTGGGAACCCGAAATCGCACGACAGCGCGCGATCAGTGTCGCCCGCCGCGCCAACGACTGGGACATCCAGCAAGGCCACGCCCTCTACCCCGGCCTGGCAGGCAACGCGTTCATCACCCACGGCCTGCGCAAAGGCGCGCCCTGCACCATCTGCGGCCTACTGTGCCCACACCTCACCGCGAAAAAGGCCCAGGAGGAAACACCCGTCCCCGCCCACCAGCCCGGACCCGTTCTGCTGCCCATGCCCACGCCTTCCAGCGAACCGGAGGCATGAAGTGGACACCACCACCTTGGCCGAACGCATCACCTCCCGACTCCCCCACGCCACCGCCGTCGCCCGCGAAGCCCTCGATATCGCCGAAGACCTCCGCACGCTCGGGAACTGCGTACCCGCCGACGACTGGCTGATCGTCGGCGGCTCCCTCGCCCGCGGCGAACCCACCTTCATCCGCCACGACGGCAAGCCGCTGCTGATCAGCGACGTCGACCTCCTCTACGTCCACTACGGAGACCATCCCTCAGCTCAGATCCACGAACTCGTGTCCCTTGCCGAGAAACACTTCACCACAGTGGATTTGATGACCTTGCCGCTCAGCGACTACCGCGCCATCCAAACCTCCCTCGGGCACGACTTCAAAAATCTCGGCCTGCCCGTCACCGACCGCGGCCTACCTCAACACCACCCCGTCACAATCGATGTCCGCGACGCCTACGAAATACTGCTCTACTACACGCAGGCCTACTTCTGGCTCGGCCTCCACGACCAATGGTCCGCCGGAACGGCCTCCACACACTTCCACCTGCTCATCAACCGACTGTGCGTAAAGATCCTGCGAGCCACCGCCATGCTCGACGGCGCCTACGCCCACCACGACTTCGGTCACATGGCGCCGCACCTCGCCGAACAGATGCGCACCGAGCTGCGCTGGCGCGCCGACCCCACCCAGCCGCCCATGGATCCCGGACGATTCTGGACCTACCTCCACCACGCCTTCACCCGGTTCGACACCGAGTTCGGACAACCACTCCCCGACGCGGTCAACTACACCCGCTACACCGTCACCAGCAGCGGCCGAATCGTCGCCCGCCACCACCAAACCGTCAACGCCCTCGCACGCGCCATGGCCGACGCATGGCACACCACACCCGACCCGACCGCATTGACTACGGTGAAGCAGCGCGCCTGGGAACGCATCACCGGCTGGACCGGAAGCACACACCGCCAAAGCCCCGAACACCACTTCCGCGCGCACAAACAAACCATCCACGACCACCTACTCGCCATGAAAGTGCAGGTCAGATGAAAATACTGGTCACCGGGGGTGCAGGATTCGTTGGAGCCACCGTCACACGACTGCTCCTCGACGCCGGACATCAGGTCACCGTCATCGACGATCTCTCCCGCAACGACGACCGCCAAATCCCCCACGACGCCGAATTCATCAAACTCCGCGTCCACGACATCGCCCAAATCCTCACCCCCACCGCTGGCTACGACGCCGTCCTGCACTTCGCCGGCCTCATCGCCGCAGGCGAATCCATGCACCACCCCGAATGGCACTGGGACAACAACACCCGCGCCTCCCTCGCCCTGCTCGACGCCATGCACACCGCCCACGTCAGCCGACTCGTCTTCTCCTCCACCGCCGCCGTCTACGGCGAACCCACCCAACTGCCCCTGCTCGAAACCTCACCCACCAACCCGGTCAACACCTACGGAGACACCAAACTCGCCATCGACAAAGCCATCACCACCTACACCCGCGCCTCCACGCTCGGCGCGATCTCCCTGCGCTACTTCAACGTGGCAGGCGCACACGACTGCGTCGACGGCACCATGATCGGCGAACGCCACAACCCCGAAACCCACCTCATCCCCCTCGCCCTCGACACCGCCCTCGGCCACCACGACAAACTCACCCTCTACGGCGACGACTACCCCACCCCCGACGGCACCTGCATCCGCGACTACATCCACATCACCGACCTCGCCCACGCCCACCTCCTCGCCCTCAACCACATCCACCCCGGCGAACACAAGATCTACAACCTCGGCAACGGCATCGGCTACTCCAACCACCAAGTCATCCGAACGATCCGAGACATCACCGGAATACCCTTCGAAGTCGAGACCGCACCACGACGACCAGGAGATCCAGCAACCCTCTACGCCTCCTCCGAACTCGCACAAAAAGAACTCGGCTGGACACCACGAAAGCCGGACATAAAAGACATCGTGCATGATGCGTGGGAGTTCCATAGTCGGCATTCGATGCATTAGCTCGAACGCGGTGGCGCGCTGGGGAACCCAGCCGTACCGGTGCCGCACGCCGCGCCACGCGCGGCGATATGGAGGAAGCAGCTCTCAACCCGACGGTTCAGTGAGCACTTTCAGCGCGAGTGTCGTCTGCATCGCCGACGCCGGCTCAGCCTTGCGGGGTGCTGCGCAGAAGCTGACGCGACAGCGCACCCTCCTCGAGCGCGGCGTCGATCGTCGCGTCGACGAACCGATTCGCATCCCCGTCCACCGCAGGACGGAAAATACAACTGATCTCCAGCACCTTCCGGCCCTCCGGAAGATCTTCGGTAGTCAACTCTTCTGGAAGCGGCGACATGAGCGAAGCTCTCAGGCGGAGGTTCCGAAAATATTTCCGTGCCAATACTTTTGAGGGTCCCGGAACCAGGAGCCGATTCGGCTGTTGTCGAGCTGGCGAAGTTGGGCCAAGTCGATGCGGTACCGGCAGAATAGGGCTAGGAGTTCTCGCAGAGAGTCGTCGTCTACTGGGGTCTCGACGACGATCTCCAATGTGCTGAGTCGCCCGCCGTACGAACGGACCGAGGGGATCCTGTCGAGCCATTCGAAGAATGCCGCCTCGTCACCACGCGAGTAGTACCAGACGTCGGTCGCTTCCAGTACCTCCGTCGGCCCGTCACCCATCAGCTTCCTCCTCGGATCAGAGCGGCAGTAAGTTGAGCCACAATTAGCTCGACGTGCCGAAGACGGATTCGTACCAGTAGCCCTCGGGCTTTCGGAACCACTCGCCGATCCGCTCCGTATCGAACACACGCAACTGTGACATATCGACTCGGTACCGATCGAATAGGGATACGAGTTCGTATACGGATTCATCATCGGCCGTGGCGTCGACTTTGATGTAGAGGGTTCGCAACTCACCTTCGTACGACCGCACGGCAGGAATCTTGTCGAGCCACTCGAAAAAGGCCGCTTCGTCGTACGGTGACCCGTATTCGACACCGCTTGCCTTCAGCACGATCTCGGTCTCACTCATCGCCGTTTGCCTCCTGGATAAACGTTCTCGTATTTCTTGCCGTCCTTACCCCGCACGTCCCAGTGCGGTCCACCATGGGCGACACCACTCTGCCCGGCCGGCACCCCACACCTTTCCGTCGGCATCTTCCCAGCCGATGGGGTACCTCGCACCCGGTCGCCGCGTAGCGAGCGACTCCGGCGCAGGGCACCTCAGGTTGCGACAGATAGTATGAAAACCTCGGTCATATCGGGAGCGATTGCTCTCGCGAGAGATGCGTCGAGGGGTGACGTGCTGTCCATGGCCGAGTCGAACCTGAGCGGAGGGAACATGGTGGGGTCGATGGTTCGTACCGGATCGGGCCTGCTGGCCGTCGTCGCCGGTGTCGCAATGCTGACGGGTTGCAGTTGGGGGAACTCGGTGGATTCGGCGGCGGAGCCGAGCGGGGCGACGACTTCGACGACGACCTCGACGACAGCCAAACCAGCAAGCTGCCCCGCCCTGTCTGCCGATCCCATGGTGACCAAGGAATTGAAGACCGCCCTGGCAGCGACGCACCTGCCGGGGGGAGCGTGTCTCAATTCTGTGGACGTGGTGGGATATCCCGACCGACTGGATGAAATAAGATTCCTCATCACCCTCGATGTACCCACGGCGGCAACGCCGGATGATCTCCGCCCGATCGCCACCGACATCGCACATGTGTGGAAGGAAAGCGAACTCGGACAGAGGACGGCCGAGCTGGATATCACCAATTGGGGGTATGCCGGAGCGAAGTACATGGAGTACCTCAGGGACACTGGTTTTCGGAACCATCCATGGAACGGAACGCCGTCTCGCGAAGCCGAGCTGGCGATATGGACCGTCACAGCCGAGGGGTGAACGTTACTCCCGAGGGTTTGGTCCGAAAGAAGCCGAGCAGCTCGGCAGACGGCTGCCCGAAGGCCGTTCGCCCTGGAGCTTCGGACAGCCTGGTTGCTGGACTCGGCGGGACCCGAGGCCATAAGTCGAGAAGTGGGTAACGCCGACATCCCCTGCGCCGGGTGCTACCCGCCCCGCCGCTGAACACACCGCCGGGGGGCGTGCCCTAGGTCGTGTCTCCCAATGATTTGAGCCATTCGACGATGAGGGCCAGGACGAATCCGGCTCGGTAGGTGATCGCGAGCTTGTCGTAGCGAGTGGCCACCGCCCGCCAGTGCTTGGCCCTGTTGAAGGCACGTTCGATGACATTGCGGCGTTTGTAGATCTCGGCATCGAAGCTCGGTGCCCGCCCACCTGCGCGGCCCTTGCGTTTGCGGTTGGCGACCTGGTCCCGACGTTCGGGAATCACGGTCCGGATACGTCTGCGGCGCAACAAGGATCGGTTCGACGCCGCCGAGTAGGCGCGGTCGGCGATCACCACCTCCGGATTGCGCCGCGGCGCCCCACCGGCCAGTCTCGGCACCACCACCGCGTCCAGCAGCGGCCCCAGCAGCGGCGAGTCGTTGGTTTGACCGGGCGTGAGCAGCACGGCCAAGCCGCGACCGGCGCCGTCGGCGGCGAGATGGATCTTGGTGGTCAACCCACCACGGGAGCGCCCGATGGCATGGTCGGCCGGTTCATAGCCCGGTCACCGAGTCGGCGGCCGCGCCGGCGGCGTGCTGATGTGCCCGCACGATCGTCGAGTCGACCGAGACAACCCAGTCCAGGTCACCGGTGGTGTCGGCCAGGGCGACCAGAGCGGTCAGCACCCGGTCCCAGGTGCCGTCGGCGGCATAGCGGCGGTGGCGTTTCCACACCGTCTGCCACGGCCCGAAATGTTCCGGCAGATCCCGCCACGGCAGACTGGTGCGCAGCCGATACAGCATCCCCTCCACCACCAGGCGATTGTTGGCGAAGTTACGGCCCACGTGGCCCTCGGACTTCGGTAGCAGCAACTCCAGCAGTTCCCACTGCTTGTCGGTCAGAACCTGGTATCGATCACCGATCGCGGTCGCCACGCACGACATGATGCACGATCGACCCCGACCACGGGGCCGATCGATTCACCTCATTGGGAGACAGAACCTAGCGGCGAGCGACGGGCCGACCTGTGCCGGTCATCGGGGCGGGTTGCATCCGGACGGCGGGCAGGACGCGCCATCGGCGCTTGCCGGTGGTCTGTCCCGGGATGACGTACTGCACCTGGACCGAATCGGGTGAGTGGTAGAGCTCCTTGGTGGTGACGGACAATTCGACGTGGCCGGGGCCCGAGGGGATGGTGGCGGAATTGTACCAGGAACCGACGAGTTTGATCGTGGTGTTCCCGCGCGCCCCGGTGTCGATGTTGTGCCAGGAGACATAGGCGGTCGTCGCACAGACGCCGATGCCTTCGAAGGCGCTGGTGAGATGGAGGGCCGAGGAGGAGTCCTGGTCCACGTTCCCCCGGATCGTCCCATAGCACACGCCCGCTTCGGTCGCCGTGGTGTTGAGCACCGTGAGGTTGGCGGCCTCGGCCGACGCGGTGCCCGCGAAGACGAATGCCGGAGCGCAGGCTACTACGGCGGCTGCGGCGGTCGTTGCCAATTTTGCGACTGGACGCATGATTTCCCCTCTGTATTCCTCGGCGAGCAACCGGACCTTGTTGCGCACAGGAGGATCGGCGTTTGTCATCCCCGAACGGGCCGATCAGATTGCCAACCGTAAGCGACGCGGCCGCGTCGGGCGGCCACCGAGCTTCGATCCGGTTGCTTACCGGGGCCGCAACGTCGTGGAACGCGCATTCAACAAGGTCAAGCATCGGCGTGGTGTGGCCACCCGCTACGACAAACTCGCCTCGACCTACGGCGCCTGGTTCGTCATGGCACTGGCAGTTGCATGGCTGAAGCTATTGGGAGACACGACCTAGCGGAGTTCGTTGGCAAGCCGTCGGGCCCGATCGCAGTTTTCCCCATCGGTCAGGTTGCCGAGAGTGGGGACATCGACGTATACCACCTTGTCGCCGAAACGCACCAGCACGCCGTGAGCGGGGTCGTCGGCGTCCTTGGTGACAGTGCAGAACGCTTCGTCGCCGAGCCGGGTGTCGCTCAGGAAGAAGGTTCTCAGCGTTTGCGCGTCCTGGGGGTCGCGGTTGAGGGCATTTTCCCGCTCCCGTCGGAATACAGCTGTCGCATCGCTTCCGGTCTGTGTCCTCGCGTACACCATGCTGTTGCCCCGGCGGTCGCCGTCCTTCCATCCGCTGACATACCGAGCGCAGATGTCCCCTCCCGCCAGCACGTTCCTGTCCGTGCCCGGGTCCGGAGCGAGGGAAGGCTGGGGCCTGTAATTGAATCCGTCAACCTTCGCTCCTGCGCCCAACACACGGATGACGTCCCTATTCGACAGCTTCTTGCACCCATCGCTGAATTCGGAGATCAAGGGGACAGCGTAGGCAATAGCTGCTATCGACCCTGCCAGCGCGACCGCCGCTGCTAGCACGAGCGCCACTGTCGCTGTCGCTGTCCGCAGCGTCAGTACGCGTTCGCGGCCGACCGGGGTCTGGATACGCGCCGGCAGCCACTGATGGAACTGCTGGGAGGTCCGTCGCTTCGGCGTGTCCGGGTCGAAGCGATTGGGCTCAACGAACTTGCGGTCGGTACGTTTTGAATCCATCGGTACCCCTAACAGCGCCTTCGTGTTCGTCAAGCACACTAATGCAGGCCGTCAATTCCGTGGCCGCTCGAGCGGACTCGATTGGGAGACATGACCTAGTGACCCGGCCGCGAGAACCCCGGGTCGCAGCACCGGTCGCCGCCGTCTAGATCGGCGAGAGCATAAAGTCGACGATGAACAGCTTCGCGTGGGCCGTTGGACTCCTGGTCACCGGCGCGATCGTCGGAGCCATTTTCAGTTTCGGCGGCAGTATCGCCGTCGCCGGAGGCGGCGTCACCGCCGCCGACATGATCAGCGCCATCCGGGGCCTTTATACGCCTCCGGAAACCTTGACTGAAAAGATGACGGTTCGCCGCAGATTGCCGCTCGAGGACTCCCCGCCAGTTCGGAGCTCCTCGAAGCATTCTGGTACGGCTGGCGCCGATACCGCAAGGTTGATGGCGGGCCGACGGCCACCCGGTCGTGAGTCGACGCGGGTCGGCTTCCCCGTGCTCGCTGCCGCGTTCCTGCTCGACATGCTGCTGCACATCGCTGTGGGCGCGGTGGTCTGGTACGTGATGGGGCGATACCCGGACGCTGCCGTCTCGCCGATCGTGACCGGCGTGGCAGCCGGTATCGCCGCCTCGTTCGTCCACCGCACGCTGCTGCAGCGGCTGTTCCGAACTACCGCGGGCAAGGCGGTGTTCGGGCTGCGACTGAGGCAGGCCGACGGTACCTACCCGAGCCTGTGGCAACTGATCGAGCAGTGGTTTCACGGTGTCCTGGCCACGATCGGAGCAGCCTTGCAGCTTCTCGGTTGACCTGCCCGCACACTCTCGACGGTGTCTTCGATCCCAAAGCAACTGGACCGCAGTGTGTTTGCTCGGCTCAACGAAACCCTGTCCCCACTGACCCAGACCGCTGTCAACGTGCGACAGGGCGGCGATCGTCAGCTCCGATGTCGCGCGAATCGCCGCTGGCGCCGAAACACAGGTCCACCGCTGTTATGGCGGCGTGTGTGATTCGACTGTCGGCCGTGACCGCGCGCCGGCTGCGTCCGCGTCTCAAGGTAGCCGGTCGAGGAACCTGCGAACCCGCGCGGCTTCGCCGCTCCCGGTGGTCGGCAGGCGCAGCAGCTCGAAGCCATAGCGCCGGCAGATCTCGTCCTTCAACGCGTCGCGGACGAGCTGCTCCGGGTTCGCTTCATGGGTGCTGAAACCGTCCACTTCGATGGCGCCGACGTTCTCGTTGGTGATCCGGTTGTAGATGACGAAGTCGAATGACGCTCGGTGCCGGACGAACTCGCGCTGCCGCTCGTCGAGCCGGTCCAGACTGCGTGGGAACACGTTTTGCAGGTAGACCTGCGGGTGTGTCGCGAGGTGGCCGTAGCGGGGTTCGGCGAGCACCTCCTCCAGCATCGTGAGGGCGATGTCCTTCGAAGGCACGTCGGTACTCCCCCACCGGATATGCGGGTGCGCGCGTCGCCGCTGCGTGTAGTCGGTGTACAGCAGGTCGAAGATCGACACCACATCGCTGTCGACGACCGCGTTGTCCGGGTCCCGATACCGGATGTAGCCGATCAGATCGCGCAGGTGCCGACTCTCCGGCAGTTCGGAAGGATGGGTGACCAGGACGAACAAGCGCATCGCCCGGGATACGGCCACATTGATCAATTGGGGATCGTCGGCGAACCGCAGAGCTGCCCGGCTGCTGGGGGTGTCGTCCAGCACCGTGGTCATGACGACCGCGTCCTTCTCCCTCCCTTGGAATCGGTGCACGGTGTCGGACTCGATGGCCTCGATCAGGGCATCGGCCGCCTTGTCGGCCTGACGGCGATACGGAGTGGTGACTCCGACCTCGTGCGGCGGGATATCGGCGGATATCCACGGCAGGACCTCGTGCAGGATCACATCGATCTCGCGCTGATTGCTCCGTCCCTTCGACTTCGGGTCGTCGTCGCCGTAGATCCGGCGCATGTGGTTGCCGGGGGCAGTTCGCACCACTGTCATCGGGGCAACGCCCGGTGTGCCGCGCGTATACGGAATCAGCCGGCCGCCGTAGAACTTTCGGTTGCAGAACTCGATGATGTCCGGATCGCACCGATAGTGTTCCCGCAGCATCACCCGAGGCAACTGATCGCTGTACCGTTCGATGATCGAGGACAGGATGCTGCGCCGGTAGTCGAAGACCGGATCGGGTGCTGGAGGAGGATCGGCGAGCTTTTGCGTGACCGGCGGCAGCTGTGCCAGGTCACCGACCACGATGAGGTTCCGTGCGCATGCCAGTGCGGGGCTCACTGTCACCAGGTCCACCTGTGAGGCTTCGTCGATGATCAGGTAGTCCAGCAGGGCCGAGCGTCCGATGCTGTTCTGGAGCGAATGGCAGGTGCTCAGGATCAGCGGGTAGTCGTGGGTGAACTGCCCGAATTGCTGCCGATACCGTGGGGTGTAGATCATCCGGGACAGCGAGCCGTACCGCGTGCGCAGCGCGTCGCGGAGCAGCTGCTGGGACAGCCGCGCCTGCTCGGCCGATAGCGTGCCGAAATTCTTGCGCTCCAGTGATTTGGTCAGCTGCTCGGCCCGCCGTTCGAGTTCGGCGATCTTCTTCTCGTAATACAGACGCTGAATTCGCAGCACGACGTCGATGTCACCCGCGTCGACGTGGCGCAGCGCCCGGTACTTGAAGTAGCGGTTCAAAGTGTCCACCATTCGTCCCCAGCCGCTGTCGCGGATCCAGCGCGGATCGGTGTCGGCGATGAAATCGAGCAGTTTGCCCGCGCTGTAGCGGCGCAGCAGCGGCAGGTCCTCGGCGTCCGGTACCTCGCGGCGGTCGAAGAACGATTGGAAATGCTGTTGTTCCAGCCGGTACGCGTGCAGTTCGTGGCGCAGCTGAGCGCGCAGAAGATCCTGTTCCAGCAGCGCGGCCAGCCGCCGGTTCACCTTGTCGAGCTCGTCGGCGGCGTTTGCGGCGGGTGTCGCGCCGGTGCGCAGCATCGCATCGACCGCCGCGTTGCGTGGCCCTTGGCTGTCGAAGAACTCCTGCCGCTTCTCGGCGCGCCCCAAGTTGGCTGCCACCATACCGAAGCCTTCCTTGGTCAGCTTCTCGAAGACGTTGTCGACGGCGGAGTTGCTGAACGACACCACCCCCACGGTCGCGCCGGGCCGGCAGATGACCGAGGCGATGATGTTGAGGATCGTCTGCGTCTTCCCGGTGCCGGGCGGGCCGTCGATCACCGAGATCGGATATCGCAACGCGTTCCGCACCGCGTCACTCTGGCTGATGTTGGTGCGGAACGGGTACACCGCCAGCGGCATCTCGTCGTCCGCTCGGGGCTCGTTCGGCGCCTGCTCGAGAATCCGGGTCAACGCGCTTTCGGGGTGAATGAAGCTCAGGCTCTGGTGATTTCGGAGCAAAACGCCGGAATCTCCTTTCATTCTCTCCGCCACCCTCCGCCAGTACGTCAGCACATCCCGCGAGCGCGGGGTGAAGGCGGCATTCGGCAGCACCTCCACACGATTCGTGCTGTAAGTGCTCCATTCGTCCTTACTGCGCACATGCCACCACGATCCGGCTTCCGGCGGTCCGGTGAACAGGTAAGCCTCGGTCACGTCCTCTGGGAATCCGTCGATGAACAACTGCGCGTGCCGCCCCAGCGACACCGGCGCGGGCCGGTCGAGAATCGTGACTCGCTCCCACCGGAACGGGTAGTCCTTAGACCTGCCGAACCGCACGCGGACCCGATCCGATCCCGGTTCCAGTTCGGTGATCTCCAGGGTTTTGTCCTCCGGGACCCAGTCCTCATTGCGACGGATGACGACCGCGACAACCCGCGGATCGAGCATCGACCCCCCTAGTGTCCGCACCGCAGGGTGCGGTGCTCGATTTCCACGCCGTTCCGGCCACCACCGGCAGCTCGACGTCCACGCAGCGCACAGGTTACTTGCTTCGATTGAAATATGTTGCCCACAAGCACTATTCGTGGATCAGAACAGATCTCCAGCGGTGGCTCGGGCGGTCGACGCACGATAGACCCGGCGCATTCGTCAGCGAAGCTCACCACTCCACGCGGCAGCCTGCACAGCTCACACAGTCCGAGGCAGCCGAGTGGGGTGCCCCGATTGGGGCGTGCGAAGTCGTGCCCGGATACGACCGCGGGGATGAGTCCACAGCCGCACAGACAGGCCAGGCGATCGGACAATCCGCTGTGAACCGATGCCGCCGGCACGGGCGGGGCTGACTGCCCAAGAACTGTTCGGCGAGAGGCATGGCCGGGAATGTGCCCCGTGTCACAGTCCCAATCGGCCGTGACATATTGACCACCGCCGGCCCGTCCAGCATGGTGTCGAGAGGTTAACAAGCGCTCAGTAACTCGCCCGGAAGGTTCGCACTCATGCCCGAAGCCGTCATCGCCTCTGTCGCCCGGTCACCGATCGGTCGCGAGAGCAAGGCTTCGTCGCGGGATCTCCGGCCCGGCGACTCGGGGGCGCGGATCGTCCGGGCCGCGCTGGCGAAGCAGATCCACGACAAGCAGATCGGTTCGGAGACGATGCGCGTCGGCGGCGGTCAGGGCATGGCGAAGGCGCTCGAGGGCTTGTCGTAACCGCCGATCCGCAAAGGACTCATTGATGAACAGATTCGAAGGCAAGACAGCGATAGTCACCGGTGCGAGCCGGGGCATCGGGCTCGGCATCGCGCAGCGCTTGGTGGACGAAGGGGCGAGAGTCGTGATCACCGCCCGCAAACAGGACGCCCTCGATGAAGCGGTGGAAGCACTGGGCGGCCCCGGCCGCGCGCTGGCCGTCGCGGGCCGCGCCGATGACGTCGAGCACCAGGCGGAGACCGTCGCGCGCGCGATCGACACATTCGGAAGCGCCGATCTCCTCGTCAACAACACCGGCATCAACCCGGCGTTCGGGCCGATGGTCGATCTGCCGTTGGAGGTGGCCCGCAAGATCGTCGAAGTCAACTGTCTGGCCGCGCTGTCGTGGGTGCAGCAGACGTACCGGGCCTGGATGAAGGACTTCGGGGGCGCGATCGTGAACGTGTCGTCGGTCGCCGGTGTCAAGCCCGCGCCGGGCATCGGCTTCTACGGTTCGAGCAAGGCGATGCTCACGCACATCACCCAGGAACTGGCGGTCGAACTCGGCCCGAAACTGCGCGTCAACGCCGTCGCCCCGGCGGTGGTGAAGACGAAATTCGCCACCGCTCTCTACGACGGCCGGGAGGACGAGGTCGCCGCGGCCTACCCGCTGAAGCGGCTCGGCGTGCCCGAGGACATCGGCAGTGTGGTGGCGTTTCTGCTCTCCGAGGACGCGAGCTGGCTGACGGGGCAGTTGCTGGTCGTGGACGGCGGCGTCACGCTGACGGGTGGGGTCTGAGATGGTGCGGATGAAGGCATGGCGCGTCCACGAGCTGGGCGAACCGAGCGCGGTGCTGCGGCTCGATGACGTGGAAGTTCCGGAGCCCGGGCCGAGCCAGGTTGTCGTGCGGGTCTCCGGTGCCGCGGCGAACTTTCCCGATGTGCTGATGTGCCGCGGGCGCTATCAGGTCCGGCCGCCGTTGCCGTTCACGCCCGGCGTCGAATTGTGTGGCGAAGTGGTGGCGCTCGGCGCCGACGTGGCCGGAATCGCTGTGGGCGAACGGGTGCTCGGGGGCGCGGCGCTGCCCCACGGTGGTTTCGCGGAATTCGCCGTGCTGGAGGCCGCCCAGACGTTCCCCGCGCCGCCGTCGCTGGATGACGCGGAGGCGGCCGCGCTGTTCATCGGCTACCAGACCGGCTGGTTCGGGTTACATCGGCGCGCCGGATTGTCGGAGGGCGAGACCCTCCTGGTGCATGCCGCGGCTGGTGGCGTGGGCAGCGCCGCGATCCAGCTCGGCAAGGCCGCGGGCGCCCGCGTGATCGGGGTCGTCGGCGGTTCCGAAAAGGCGGCCTACGCCAGGGATTTGGGTGCCGACGTGGTCATCGATCGTCACCAGCGGGACTTCGTCGACATCGTCAAGGACGTCACCGGCGGTCGTGGTGCCGACGTGATCTACGACCCGGTCGGCGGCGAAGTGTACCAGCGGTCCACGAAATGCGTCGCCTTCGAGGGCCGCATCGTGATCGTCGGGTTCGCCGGCGGCGAGATACAAACAGCCGCATTGAATCACGCACTGATCAAGAACTATTCGATTCTCGGTTTGCACTGGGGTTTGTACAACACCCAGGATCCGGCCGCCGTCGCCGAATGCCACCGCGCGCTGACCGCACTCGCCGCCGATGGTGCGATCCGCCCCCTGGTCAGTGCCCGGCTGCGCCTGGAGGACGTCGCCGACGCCGTGCAGCGACTCGCGGACGGCGAGACCGTCGGCCGTGTGGTCTACACGCCCTGAGCCCAGCAGTTTCCACCGCAATCACAATCGAGGAGTATTCATGACCGATCCGACACAGCGGATCGCGGTCGTCACCGGCGCCGCTCGCGGAATCGGCGCCGCCGTGGCCCGGCGGCTGGCCGCTGACGGTATGGCGGTAGCCGTGCTCGACCTGGACGAGGCCGCCTGCAAGACGGTCGTCGACGAGATCGAGTCCGCCGATGGCCGCGCGCTCGCGGTCGGTGTCGACGTTTCCGACGAGGCCGCGGTCACCCGGGCGGTCGATCGCGTGGCCGCCGAACTCGGCGCACCGGCGGTGCTGGTCAACAACGCCGGGATCCTGCGCGACAATCTGCTGTTCAAGATGAGTGTCGACGACTGGGATGCCGTCCTGAATGTGCACCTGCGCGGGTCGTTCCTGCTGGCCCGGGCGGTGCAGGCGCACATGATCGAGCAGAGGTGGGGTCGCATCGTGAACCTGTCGAGCACGTCGGCACTCGGCAACCGTGGCCAGGCCAACTACGCGGCCGCCAAGGCCGGCTTGCAGGGATTCACCAAGACGCTCGCACTCGAACTCGGCAAGTTCGGCGTCACCGCGAACGCGGTCGCCCCGGGTTTCATCGAGACGGAGATGACCGCGTCCACCGCCGCCCGGATGAACATTCCCTTCGAGGAGTTCAAGACGGCGATGGCCGCCCAGATTCCGGTCGCCCGTACCGGCACTCCCGCCGACGTCGCGCACACCGTGTCGTTCCTGGTGAGCGAGGGCGCCGGATTCGTGTCCGGCCAGGTGATCTACGTGGCCGGCGGCCCGCGGAACTGATCGGAGGGAGACCTGTGCGGGTATTTCAGGGCTTGTCCGAGCTGGCGTCCGCAGTCGGAACCCACCTCGGCTACAGCGATTGGCACGCGGTGACCCAGGAACGAATCGATCGCTTCGCCGAAGCTACCGGGGATCATCAATGGATCCATGTGGATCCCGCGAAGGCCGCCGCCGGACCGTTCGGCACCACGGTCGCACACGGGTTTCTCACCCTCTCGATGGTGCCGATGCTGGCCGGACAGGTGTACGCGGTGCGGGGCCTATCGATGGGCGTCAACTACGGCACCGACAAGGTGCGATTCCCGACTCCGGTCCCGGCCGGATCCCGGGTGCGAGCCGGTGTCGAGCTGGTCTCGCTCGTGCCGGGCACGATCGGATCGCAGGCGGTGATCCGAGTGACCGTGGAACTCGAGGGCTCGGACAAGCCCGCGTGTGTAGCCGAGACGGTCGCGGTGCTGGTGCCGTGACGACCGATCAGGAGGAGGAGAAGAACACGTGACGACAACCCAGCAGGTGCGGCTCGCGAAACGGCCGTCGGGGCTGCCCGACGCGGGCACCTGGAACCTGACGACCGAGGAACTGCCCGCACTGTCCCCGGGCCAGATCCTGGTCGAGGTGAATTTCATCTCCCTCGATCCGGCCATGCGCGGCTGGCTCAACGACGTGCGATCATATGTCCCGCCGGTCGGCGTCGGAGAGGTCATGCGCTCGCTGGATATCGCGACCGTTGTGGAGTCGACGCATCCGGACTTCGCCGTCGGCGACGCCGTCAGCGGAACTTTCGGCGTGACCGAATACGCGATCCACGACGGCCGCGGAGTGCAGAAGGTCGATTTGACTGCGGCGGGCGGTCCGACCTGGTTGGGCACGCTCGGAATGCCGGGAATGACAGCCTATTTCGGCTTGCTCGAGGTCGGCGAACTGCGAGCCGGCGACACGGTGGTGGTCTCCGCGGCCGCAGGTGCCGTCGGCAGCATCGCCGGTCAAATCGCGAAGATCAAAGGCGCGAAGGTGATCGGGATCGCGGGCGGCGCGAAGAAGTGCCGGATGCTGACCGACGAACTCGGCTTCGATGCGGCCATCGACTATCGGAGTGAGAACGTCCTGCTGCGGCTGCGGGAGATCGCTCCGGAGGGGATCGACGTCTATTTCGACAATGTCGGCGGTGACATCCTCGATGCCGCGCTTGCCAATCTCCGGCGTGGCGCCCGCATCGTCATCTGTGGTGCGATCTCGGCGTACAACGCGGAGAAGCTCCCTCCTGGACCTTCGCGGTATATGTCACTGCTCGTCAACCGGGCGTCCATGACGGGCTTCGTCGTTTTCGACTACGCGGATCGTTACGGTGAGGCGGTCGCGGAGATCTCCGGGTGGCTGGCCGAGGGCAGGATCAAGAGCAGGGAGCACGTCGTGGACGGCGGGGTAGCGCGCTTCGGCGAAACCTTGAACATGCTGTTCACAGGTGCCAACACCGGCAAACTTGTGCTCGCTGTGTAGAGCCATACTGTCCAGGTGACCGATACAGAGGACCGCTCGCGCGCGGACCAGACCCGAGCGCGGCTGCTCGACGCGGCGGTGGTCGCCTTCGCCGAACGCGGCTTCCACGGCTCGACGACCCGCGACATCACATCGATCGCCGGAGTGAGCACGGGGGCGATCTACGTCTACCACCGCTCCAAGGAAGAGTTGCTCTACCAGATCTCGCGCGCCGGTCACCTGGACACCCTCGAGCGCGTCCGCACCGCCATCGCTTCGGCACAAGACCCCGCCGAACAACTGATCGCCGTGATGAGGGAGTTCACGATCCATCACGCACGCGCGCATACCGTCGCCCGGATCATCAACTATGAACTCGCCGCTCTCAGCCCAGAACATCAACAGGAGATCAAGGAGACCCGGCGTGCGATCGAAGGAGAGGTCCGGAGCCTGATCGAGCGAGGGGCGGCCGCCGGGGTATTCGAGAACTCGAATACCCATATGGCCGCGACCGCTCTGCTCTCGTTGGGAATAGATATCGCGCGCTGGTATCACGAGGGCGGTTCCTGGTCGCCGGAGGACATCGGCGACTATTACGCGGACCTCGCGCTACGAATCGTCGGCGGTCGGCGGCCGAGTCACCCCGAGTCCGCTCGATCGTGAAGATCCGGTGCGTTCGGGGAGCTACGCCGGTCGGATCGAGGTCAAGAACTCGCTTGCCGGGCTTGCTCTACGAACCAGGCCGCGATCTGAGTGCGTGAGGTGAAGCCGAGTTTGGTCAGGATGTGTTCGACGTGGCCCTGGACGGTAC
This sequence comes from Nocardia arthritidis NBRC 100137, assembly GCF_001612765.1. GTDB lineage: Bacteria > Actinomycetota > Actinomycetes > Mycobacteriales > Mycobacteriaceae > Nocardia > Nocardia arthritidis. Next base: position 67,779 of record NZ_BDBB01000008.1, on the reverse strand, counting down.
GTTGCGAGACCACCAACTTGTTGGCGATCTGCTTGTTGCTGAGCCCCTGGGCGACGAGGTCGGCGACCTGCCGCTCCCGCTTGGTCAGTCGCGCGGACGGGCCCGACGCGAGCGCCGCGTCAGTGGGCTGCTCCCCGAGCGCGTAGGCGAGGGCAGCGTCGGCTCCCATCGCCTGGCCTTGCCGAAAGGCGGCGTCGAATCTGCGAGCACCGAGAGCGCCTCGCGTCGTTCGCTCGCACTCCTTGTGAAAGCGCGACATGCTCAGCAAGACGGCGCGCACGCTGCCGCCCGCCAGCCAGTTTCCCTGGGCGGCTCCCAGCAGCACAGCGGCGCGTTCGGCGTGGCCCCGGTCGGCGACAGTCCAGGCCAGCGCCTCGATACCGAACGCGGTGAGCACCGGACTATTCGCCCGCCGATTGATTCGCAACGCCTCCTCCAGCAGCCGTTGGGCACGGTCTCGCTCGCCCTGCTGGCGTGCGGCGACACCCAAGCCGCGCAACGCAGTCGAACGATAGAGCAATTCGCCTTGGGTTTCGGTGATGGAAAGCACTCGGCGGTAATGCTCGGCCGCCAGGGTCATGTCGCCGCGCAGTTCGTATGACCATGCGAGGATGGCCAGCGCACTGACGTAAAGTTCTCCCGTTCGGTGAGTGCTGAGCAGCTCCACCGCCCGTTCGAGGGACGAGGATGCCTCGGCCGCTTCGCCCCTGGCGAGTGCGACGATGCCGGTAGCGTAGGCAAGCTGTCCCTCGATGGCGGGGGCGGGGGCCTGTAGCGCGAGTGCTCGTCCCTCCGCCAGGAAAGCGGCGGCAGCCTGGAAATCCCCCTGTGGCGCGGCGACCTCGCAGGCCGCGCGCAGGGCACCGATGCGGTCGGGTATCGATTGCGCGCCGGGGTGGGCGAGGACGCGGTCGATCCAGAATCGGCCTTCCCCGTACAGGCCGCGGAAGCTCCAGAACTCGTGCAGCGCCGAGGCGATGCGCAACCCTGCTTCAGCCGCTGCCCGGCTGTTGTCGGTCAGGCAGGATTCGAGCGCTTCGCGCAGGTTGGGTTGTTCACGTTCGAGCCGGGCGATCCAATCGGGCTGCCGGGGGCTGATCCACTCGGCTTCGGCGTTCAGCACCATCCGTTGGTACCAGTCGCGGTGCCTACGGCGAAGCTCGGTCTCTTCGCCGGATTCCTGCAGTTTTTCCCGGCCGTAGTCGCGCAAGGTCTCGAGCATACGGATGCGCACGACGGAATGCGATTGCTCCCGGATCAGGATCGATTTGTCCACGAGGGCCGACAGCACATCCAGCGGACTTTGCGCAGCGGCGTCCAGTGCCATCATGTCGGTACCGCAGACTTCTTCGGCGGCGTCGAGTTCGAAACTGCCGGCGAACACCGACAGCCGCGCCCACAGCTGCTGTTCGGCGCGGGTGCACAACTCGTAGCTCCAGGCGATACACCACCGCAGCGTTTGCTGCCGCACGGGGGCGGTGCGGCTGCCGCGGGTGAGCAGCGCGTACCGGTCGGTGAGCCGGGCCAGGATCTGCTCCGGCGACATGGTGCGCATCCGGGCCGCGGCCAGCTCGATCGCCAGCGGCAACCCGTCCACCTGGGCGCAGATTCCGGCGACGGCGGCCTTGTTGTCCTCGTCGAGCTCGAAGTCCGGCACCGCGGCCGCGGCGCGGTCGGCGAACAACGTCACCGCGTCGAAGCGCGGTAACCCTGCCAGGGTCGGCTCCCGTCCCGGGTCCGGCACCAGCAGCGGCGCCACCCGCACCACCGTCTCTCCGGCGATGTTCAGCGGTTCCCGGCTGGTGGCCAGGACCCGCAGATCCGGACAAGTCCGCAGCAACGTCTCCGTCAGCCCGGCTACGGCCTCCACCATGTGCTCGCAGTTGTCCACCACGACCAGCGTTTCGCGCGAGCTCAGGAAGTCGATCAGAACCTCGAGCAGCGGCCTAGCCGACTGGTTCCGTACGCCGAGGGCGGCTGCGACCACATCGACCAGCAGGGCTGGATCCGACACCTCGGCCAGCTCGACCAGGCGCACCCCGTCGGCGAAATCGCGGCGCAACTGCGTCGCCGCGCGCAGCGCCAGTCGTGTTTTGCCGACACCTCCGGTGCCGGTCAGCGTGACCAGCCGGGAGGCCGACAGCAATTTCTTCAGTTGCGAAACTTCGGCACGCCGGCCGACGAAACTGGTCAACTCGAGCGGCAGCTCGCCGCTATGGTCCCGCGCGGCCGCCGTCGGCGTACGCCACGCCCGCGACGGTGGCTTCTCGCCCCGACGCCCGAGCATCCCGTCGGGATGCTCGGGCTCCGATTCGCCCAGCAACGCCATCTCACCAGCCGAGAACCCGTGGCCATGCTGCACCTGCCGGATGGCCTCACCCAGCGCCGCGGCCGAGGGCCGCTCGCGGCGGTCTCGGCTCATCGCGGCTTCCACCAGCGCCGACACGTCCTCGGGGATACCTTTCTCCCGTAGGTCCGGCACCGGCTGGGTGGACATCCGGACAAACTGTGCCACCACGTTCTCCCCGCTGTGCCGCTCGAACGCGGCATGCCCGGTCAGCGCGCAGAACAGCGTGGCGCCGAGTCCGTAGACATCCGCGGCCGGGGTCGGATCGACGCCTTCCAGCACTTCCGGCGCGGTGAACGCCGGCGACCCGGTCACAATGCCCGCAGCCGTCTGGAATCCGCCGGCGATATGCGCGATACCGAAATCGGTCAACGCCGGCTCTCCGTACTCGGTGAGCAGGATGTTTCCCGGTTTCACGTCCCGATGCACGATATCGAGGCGATGCGCGGTGGCCAGTGCACCGGCGATCTTCACTCCGATCGACAACACCCTCTCCAAAGGAAGCGGGCCGTGCTGTCGTATCCACGCATCCAGCGAGTTCAGCGGGTGATACGGCATCACCAGATAGGGCTGCCCGCTACCGATCGCACCGGTCTCCAGCACGGTGACGATGTTCGGATGCGCCGTCAACCTGCCCATCGCGCGCTGCTCCCGCGCGAACCGGGCCTGGTTGTCGGCGTCCAATTCCGCGGACAGCACCTTGACAGCCACCGTCCGGTCCAGAGCAACCTGTCGGCAGCGATACACCACACCGAAGCCCCCGCGACCGATCTCCACCGCGTTCTCGAAACCAGCCGCAGCCAGCTCCGCCGTGAGAGGCATTGTCACCTCACGGCGTGTCCGCAGCGGATCGTCATCGGTCATCGCTCGGGCGTGACCCCACCAGCATGTCTGCGACAGCAGGCAACATGCGCGCACCTTTCACCACTGCCCAGCGTATCGCCGAAACATCAACGACGGCCGACACCGTCCAAACGGTTACCTACCGTCCATCGCCGACACGTCCCGCGCGCCGCACTCGAGGGCACGATCGCTGGCGCGCCACCGCGTAGGCGCCCGGAGATCGGGTCCGGAGCGCGAAGTGGTCAGGGTGACCACCGTGGCGGTAGCGATGGCCGTGGCGGCGAGTGCGGCGGTGGCGGGCCAGCCGAACCAGCCGACGGCGGCGGCGCCGAACGCGGCGCCGGAGCTGCCGCCGATGAAGTAGACGATCATGTAGGCGCTGTTGAAGCGAGCGGGGGCGGCCGGGTCGATGGCGAGCACCGTGCTCTGGTTGGCTACTTGGGCCGCGAACAGTCCGGCGTCGAAGAGGCCGAGGCAAACGAGGGTGACGACCGTATTCGACAGGAATGCGCCCAGAGCGGCCGAGGCGGCGATGGCGAGCACGAGCCCGATCGCGATCACTCGCCGCGCGCCGATGCGATCGGTCCACGCCCCCGAGATGCGCGTGGCGGCGACACCGAGAAGGCCGGCGAAGGCGTACATGCCGATCCGTTCGGGCGAGTACGAGAACGGCGGCTGGGACAGCGCGACCGGGAGCCCGGCCCAGATCGTGCAGAAGGCGAAGAACCAAAGGGCGCCGCGACCGGCCGCCAGGCGGAGGGCCGGATATCGGCCGAGCAGTCCGGGAAGTCCGCGCACCGTTGCCAGATAACCCACCGTGGCATTCCCCGCTACGGCGGGAAGCGCGAACCGGGCGGTGACCGCGATAGCCGCGCACGCCGCTGCGAACGCGAGAAGCGTTGCACGCCAACCGATCGAATCCGTCAGCCAACCTCCGACGATCCGCCCCGCGAGGATCCCCGCCGAAATGCCCGCCGTCACGACTCCCAGGACAGTGGCCCGCCGTCGTGGTTGCGCGAGACGTCCGGCGACCGAACTCAATTGCGCACCGACCGATGATCCCGCCCCGATCAGGCCGACAACCAAGCCGAGCAGCCAGGCCGAACCGACCACCGCGCCCGCCGCCAGAGCGATGGCCAGGGTACCGAACTGGGCCGACAGCACCATCCGCGGCGAGAACCGGTCGACCAGCGGTACCAGTAGCGCCAGCCCCACCAGATAGCCGAGCGACCCACACGCCAGAGCCGTGCCGACCGCCGCGAGTGAGGCGTGTAGCGAGCCTGCGACTTCCGCGATGGCCGGTTGCAGCGGATAGATAGTCGCGGTGCCGAGTCCGGCTGCCAGCGCCATGAACCAAACGACGGGGGTCCGCAGCGCGGTGCCCCGTGCGTCCGGAGTCGAATCCGTTTTCATGGCACAGACGCTAGGAGCACCGAGACCAGGAATCCGGCGGGAAAAGGACGCGATAGTGGCCAGCGTCGGACGCGTCTCGACACCTGGGCAGCTCGCCGGCTCGGCCCGGCGTCGAGCGCCCTCGTCCAGCGGCCTGACCGGCCGCCTTCGAACGCAGGTCCGACGAGTTCGGTGACTACGTGAGCGGTCCGCCCGAGCGGGGCGCAGCGGCGCTCATCGGTTTGCCGCTGATTCATCCGCCGGATGTCGCTGGTCGCGGCGGCGCACCGTGCGCAACCCGCAGGCTTGGCCTACGCTCGCGCCTTCGAGCAGGTACTGCAGCCCGATCACCACGAACCCGAACAACCATCGTGCGACCGTCTGCCATAAACGCGGACGTCGGCCGTCCTTCCATCGCACTACCCGCATTCCGAACGCCAATTTCGCGAAACTGCCGCGCAACAGCAGTGTGCCGAGTACATGGTTGGCGAACGACACCGCGAGCACGCACGGAACGAGCGCGCCCAGGAATCCCGCGACACCGTCGGAGGCAGGAAAAACACGCTGCGACAACGTCAATCCGACGATCAGCGCTACTAGGGCGTCGGTCGTCGCGGCCAGGGCGAGGCGGTTCTCCCCCGCTTCGTCCGGAACAGCGGCCCGCGGCGCAGGCGACTGGCCACGTGGTCGGCTTCGGTTGGGACCGGGGCGTGTTGCGTTCACGCGACGTATTGTGGCCCAGCTCGGTGACTGTCCCCAGCGGCGCGGTGCCCGCCTCCCCCGGAGATGGCGGTGCGGGCTCCGTCCCAGCTGGTTGAAATTTCACGATGTACTGAAATACGTTTCAGCGCCGGCCGAATCAGCACCGACGTCGGACGGCACGACCATCGATGTCACCCCGGGCTGGCTCCGCGCCGGCGACGACACGCAAGGACTTCCGCCCGATGCTGCTGTTCAGTCACGCCCCGGTCGGCATCGGGGGCGTCAACACGGTGCAGTCCAGCTCACGCCTGCTCCTTCCGATCCCGAACGGCGAATGAACGCGAACGCACAACCATCGAAAGCACGGAGCGGGGTTCTTACGCCGCCCCCGGAAAGCGCCGAGGGACATGCACATTACGGCCGATGTCCGCACCGATCGCGACGGCGCCGCTTGCCCGTAGTCTATCCCGGGATGACGTACTGCACCTGGACCGAATCGGGAGAGTGGAAGAATTCCTTGGTGGTGACGGACAATTCGATGTGGCCGGGGCCTGAGGGGATGGTGGCCGAGTTGTACCACGAGCCGACCAGTTTGATGGTGGTGTTGCCGCGGGCGCCGGTGTCGATGTTGCGCCAGGAGATGTAGGCGGTGGTCGCGCAGGTGCCGATGCCCTCGAAGGCGCTGGTGAGATGGAGTCCCGAGGAGGAGTCCTGGTCCACGTTCCCGCGGATCGTCCCGTAGCACAACCCCGCTTCGGTCGCGGTGGTGTAGAGGACCGGGAGATCGACGGCCTCCGCCGAGGCGGTCCCCGCGAAGACGAATGCCGGCGCGCAGGCCACTACGGCGGCTGCGGCGGTTGTGGCCAATTTGGCGACTGAGCGCATGAGTTTCCCCTCTGAATTCCACTGATCGACATGCCCGGTTGTACTGCGGTTGCCCTTTGTCACCGGAACTTCCAGAACACCAGCCCGGCTGCACGTCTTATCCGTCGCCACGCCGGAGCCGTTACGTCGCACAGCGATTCTCAGGACAAGCCCAGGTCTCCGGCCACGATCATCTTCATGACCTCGCTGGTGCCCGCGTAAATAGAGTTCTCGTTACAGGAAAGGATAGTCTCGTCAGGAGGTCGGACACGGTGACCCACGAACCCGATGACACCCCGTTCTCCCGTACAGTGCATTCATGTTCTCTTCGCATGACCGAGGACCGAGGCGCGCGTGACCAACCCGAGCGAGGAACCGGCCTGGAAGCAGCGCGCCGTCGAGCGCTCCCTCCGCACCGCCAAGCTGCGCGCCGAGGAGCGCGTGCAACGGTTCCTCGACGCCGCCCAGGCGATCATCACCGAGAAGGGCAGCACGGACTTCACGGTGCAGGAGGTCGTCGACCGCTCCCGGCAATCCCTGCGCAGCTTCTACCTGCAGTTCGACGGCAAACATGAGCTGCTGCTCGCGCTGTTCGAGGACGCCCTGAGCCGCACGTCCGAGCAGCTGCGCGCCGCGGCGCACGGCCGGACCGACCCGCTGGACAAGCTCCAAGCGGCCGTCGAGCTGTTGTTCGAGCTGTGCAGACCGCACCCCTCGGCGCAGCGGCCCTTGTTCACCGATTTCGCACCGCAGCTGCTGATTTCACATCCCGATCACGTGAAGGTCGCACACGCGCCGATGCTGGCCCTGTTCACCGAACTGATGGATCTGGCCGAGGACGCCGGGCAGCTGCGGCCGGAGGTCGACTCCCGCCGGACCGCGGCCATGGTGATGCAGACCGTCATGTTCACCGCGCAGTCCGCGGGAGCCTCCGACGACGAGACGCAGCATCCGATCACCGCGTCCGAAGTATGGAACTTCTGCGCGCACGGTTTCGCTCGCGGCTGAGAACGCTATTATCCTGAAGAAGAATTGTACTTGCACTCGGGCTCACGCCCCGAGCTGGGGAGTGATCTCGCCTCCCGCCTCGACTTGTCCGCGGCACCGCCCGCGACATGTCGCCGGTGGGCATCCGGGTGGTGACCATCGCGCCGGGCACCGTGAACACGCCCGCCTACGGCAAGGCCGCCGACCAGTTGGAGGCGTCGTCGATGCGACACGTGACGGCCCGCTGCGCCAGGGAACGATCTCGCTGGTTCTACACTGACCCGCGTCGGTGAATGACGTTCTAAGCTGGAAGCGGACGGCCAATGCCCTGGCAGTAGGGAGCGGATGAACATCGCCAAAGCGCCTCAGCCGGAATACCGGCAGGCCCGCTTCGCCGATATCGAAGACATCGCGGCCATCGAGGCCGAGGTGTTCGCCGAGCCGTACCTGTACCTGATGCTGCGCCAGCTGTTCGACCTGCACGGATCGGAATGGCTGGTCGCCGAGGTGGAGGGCGCCGTGATCGGTTATGCGCTGACGCTGGAGAAGTCCGGCCGGGCACTGCTGTTCACCTTCGCGGTGGCCAAGAGATACCAGGGCGAAGGATATGGCCGCGCCCTGCTGACCCGCGCCTTGCAGACCTGCCGGGAGATCGGCGCCGAGGTGGTGTACCTGACCGTGCGGCCGGACAACCGGCTGGCCGGCGACCTGTTCAAGCGCGCGGGATTCGAATTCGTCGAGCACGACGACCGGTACTTCGGGCCGGGCGAGCCGCGAGACGTTTTCGAGTACCGGCTGAAGGACCGCCCGCTAGACTCGTGACATGGGGGAGATTTCGCCCTTCGTCGCATCCGTCTCGACCCGGATCACAAGGCGCGCGGACGAATACACCGCCGAGATCGATCGGGCCGACCGCCCCGAACAAGCCGAGCTGGAGCAGTTCACCGCGCATGCCGAGGCGATCCTCGCCGACTACGACCCGCCCAGTGCGCGGCGGCATTCCGACTCGCTGGTATTCCGGCACCTGTACGCGGCGGCGCGGCAACCGGCGCCCGACGAGGCGGACTGGCGGGTGCCGAGCGCGATCCCGGCGGCGCTGCTGGCCGCCGAGGTCGAATTCCGTGGTCCGTTGCGGCTGAGCAGCCGGCAGAACACCATGCTGGCCGAGGAGTACGAACGGCTGGGCGCACAACTCTCGGCGGCCGGATTGCCCGCTCATGCGGCGCTGGCCTACCGGAGAGGGGCCGCGCTGTACCGGATGAACGAGGACGACGAGGCTCAGGACCGCTGCGGTCTGCGATTGGCCCGGGCCCGCACCCTCGCGCTGCCGCCGGGCCCACGGCGCTGGCCGGGGCAACTGTCCTATGTCCTGTGCGGCTACGGTTACCGGCCGTTCTGGCTGCTCGGCTGGGTAGCCGGGCAGCTGGTGCTGTTCACCGTCGCCGCTTTGCTGCTGAGCGGCAATTCCTCACCGGCTGCCACCATCTACACGTGCGTGACCGGATTCATCAATCCACTCGGCCCCGGTGACACGGAGAATCTGCGCCCGGCCGCCCGGCCGCTGTTCGCCGTCGAAGCGTGGGCGGGCACGGTGTCGATGTCGGTGTTCTTCGCGCTGCTGGTGCGCAAATGGTTCCGGATGTAGCCGCAGCGGACGCTACCATTCGGTGTCGAGTTCCTTGTGCCGCAATGCGTTCAATGTCGCGACGGCGATCCGGTTCTGCAGCTGGGCGACGAGCGCGTTCCACTGTCGGGACAATCCGGGATCGACCTGCAGCTCGCGCCATAGCGCGCGCATCGACGCCGGGGTGTGGGCTCCCGGCATCCACAGCCCGGCGAGATCCTCGAGCACCGGGGCCAGGATGTCGGTTCGTTCCCGGCTGCGCGAGGGGAAGCGCTGGGCCTCCGCCAGCGCGGCGGTGACGGCGGTCAGCAGCCAGTCGTGCGCGGCCAGATCCTCACAGAACCGTTGCGCAGCATCCAAGTCCGCCTCGTCGCGCACGATCAACCGGACCGTGCGGAGGGTGGCGTCGTCCAGGTGCAGGGCGGCGGCGGGGCCCGCGCTGCCCCCGATCCGGGCAGTCCAGCGCAGCCGGGTGGTTCCCGCCCGCACCGGCGGCGTCTGGTCCAGCCTGGGGTCGGCGCGCAGCCGAGTCAGCAGGCGTTCGCTGATCGAGGCCAGATCCAGTGTGTCGACGTCGGCCCGACCGGTGAGAAAGCCCTCGGCCAGAGCTTCACCGGCGGTGGCTCTTTCGGGGATGCGGCTGATGACCTCGGTCATCCCCTTCTGACTGAGGTAGTGCGACCAGGTCTGTCTGCGCCGGCTCGCCGCGCGCACCACACGGGTGCACGCGGTGGATTGCAGCACACGTCCGCCGGACAGGACCGCGCTGGTGGCCACGGTTCCGACGATGTGCGCGGTCTGCTCGCCCAAGGCCAGATCACAGTCGACGCCCACCGCGGTGGTCGGCGAGACCGCCAGCGTGCCCGGCCGCTCCCGCCAGCGCACCGTGCAGCCCGGCATGAGCGCCAGCAGATCGCAGGCCTCCGCGCCGCTCAACGCGGTCGACGACGGCAGCAGGCAGGTGCGCACTTCACCGAGGACGACCAGAGGCGTGGTCGCGGCCATGTCAAGCTCCGTCGAGCAGCAGGTGGGAGAGCCGATCGCTGACCTTGCGCGGCACCGGCACCGACGGCACCTCGCCTGCGCCGCGGGTGATGGTCTGCTCGACCACGTCGTCGTCCAGATCGAGGTGGTCGAGCACCAGCCGCACGGCGTGCTCGATGCCGATGTACCGCTTGGGTAGCATCGACAGCGTCTTGTAGGCGGCGAACGGCGCGGCGGACGGGTTGAGCTGCACCACCGGCGGCAGGTCGGACCAGCGGCGCGGCGCGAGATCCTCGCGGTGCCACGGTTGCGGATCCGCCACGGCTGCACCGTGATAGCGCAGCATGCCGAGCCGCAGCAGATGCCAGACGGCGGCCAGGAACGGGCACGACCAACGAGTGACCGTCACCCCGTCGACGACGTGCCTGCTCCACAACTCCACGTCGAGGAAGATCGAATGCTCCCGGCGGCCGAACTCCTCCGGTGGCCGATAGGTACGCCGGCGCATGGCTTGATTGTGTTCGTCCTCCGAGGAGCGGCGTCCGTTGCACAGCCAGCCCGATTCCGCGGTCGGCGGCCTGCGGCCGGTACTCGGCGGCGCGGGTTCTGCGACGATGCGCGCGGCCACCATCTCCGCCACGGGAATCGGCTCACCGAACGCCACACCGTCGACGAACTTCGAGGCCCGCCAGCAGCCGGACTCGCGCGCCAGGTAGTCGATGACCAAGCCGGACTCCTCCGCGGCGTCCAGCAGCTTGGTGAGGATGGCGGAGGGATCGGTGTCGGGGTGGAAGTAGTCGTCGATCAGATAGCAGGTGCTCACACGGGCGTTCGGGCCGAACTGCACCTTGGCCGACTCGATGAAAGCCGACACCAGGGGGACGATGCGGCGGAACTCCGCGGTGACCCGCTCGAGGTCGGAGGTGATCTCGTTGAGGTAGAAGTGCCCGACCTCGATAGATAAGTGCGACAACGGAACCGAAGCGATCCGAGGCTGCTCGGTCGCCTCGCTGTAACCCTGTGTATCCCGCATCTACAGCCTCTCCCACGTGGCGATGTCGACCAGTCGGCGAGCCAGTTCGGCATAGGCCAGCGCGGTCTCGGCGTTGGCGATCTGGGCGTTCACGTCCGCGTCGAGGATGAGCTGTTCGCGCCGCTGCAACACCGGTTCCATCGGAGTGTCGCCGAGCTTCGCGGTCGTGCCAAGCCGTTTGGCGGTGGCCAGCCTTCGCAACGCGGTGTCCTGCTCCTGCAGCCACGCCGCCTGCGCCGGGCGCTGCGCGACCCCGTCCCAGTTGGCGTCGGGTACGGCGGTGCGCACATAACGCACCGAGCCGAGCAACTCCTCCGGGTCGTGGCCGCATTCGGCGCCCGCCTTCAGCAGACCGTGCGGGCCGTACACCAGACCGGCGGCGGCCACGATGTGCTGGCGAGTCCAGCGGTGGAAGATCAACCAGCGGGCGGTGCGCCTGCGCAGTTGCGGCAACGCGGTGGCCTGCAGAGCGATCTGCAGGGCGGCCGACCGGCCCGCGCTGAGATCCACGATCACGACGCGGAACTCCTGATCCAGCGCCACCAGCAGTTCCGCGCAGCGCTCCACCACGGCGTCGTCGCCGGTGAGGAACTCGGCGCCGCCCTCGTCGCCGGGCAGCAGCACCAGCCGGCCGGAGTTGGGACCGATCCGGCGCAGGTCCGGCCGATCGGTCGCCGCGCCCACGTCGATGCGCGCCACGGTGCCGCTCTCGCCGAGCAGGTAGGAATGCACGCCGCCGCGCGGTACACCGCGTTCGGCCGCACCGATCTCGAACAGCGCGCCTGCGGTGGGTGAGCCGAGGTCGAAGTCGGCATAGGCGACGTCGAGGCCGGAAAGACACAGCCGGTAGGCGATGTTGCAGCTGGTCACCGAGCGTCCGGTGCCGCCCTTGTCGGAGGTGGAGAACACCAGCATGCCGGCCCCTACCGTGTCGCGTCCCGGCGGGCGTACGCCAGTTCGTCGAGCTGGACCAACGCCTGGGTGGCGAGGCTGTACGCGGTGCCGGGACGCTCGCGCAGCACACCGCGGGCTCGGTCGAGCGATTGCCGGATCCGGTTGACAGCGGCCTGTTTCGGCGAGAAGTCCTGGCCTTCGACCTCCAGTTCCTCCTGATTGAGCAGATGCTCGGCCTCGCTGAGCAGATCCACCGCGCGTGCGACCATCGCCTGGGGAGCCAGCGGGGGTTGCTCGAAGGTGCTGTACGCGATGACCAGGCACTCCATCATCCGCTCCGTGACGAACCAGGACGGCCCTTCCAGCCGCGTGTCCGCCGCGCCGACCACCCGGCCGATGTCGTCCCACAGGCCGATCACCGAGCCGTCGCGCAGCACTCGCTGATCGAGATGATCCATCGCGGCTTCGGCCAGCGCCATCAGCCGGTCGCGGGTATCCACGTCGGTGCGCAGGCGCGCGGCCTGCAGGCAGCGTTTGAGCAGCATGGTCGCGAAATCCGGCACGTACCAGACCAACTGGGTTCCCTCCGCGGCCTCCTCGCTGCCCGCCAGGTTCAGTCGCACACCCGGATAGTGCAGCGGCGCGGCGGGATCGCCCACGGTGAACCGACTGGTGATGCGTCCGCGGCGGGCCAGTTGGTCGAGCACCGCCACCGTGCGGCTCAGATCCTCGGTACTCTCCCGGTAGACCAGGTCCTGGATCAGCACGGCGGTGACCACGAGACTGAAGTACTCCGATTCCTCGCCGTCGGCGGTGCGCCACGGGATGTCCTCCAGCGGCCAGCGGCCGTTGCCGAAGCGAGCGACCTTCGACCAGTAGTTGCGGGTCAGCTCGAAGCGCAGTTGCAGCGCGTCGGCGAGAGTGCGCTGTTCGTCGGTCAGCAGATCGAGTTCCCGGATGCGCTGCGAGGACAGGTCGATGATGCCGTCGAGAGCGACAGCGGTGAAATACAGATACGGACGGGGTTCGGCGTGCCCGGTCGCGCTGCTGACCCGGCCTGGCACGAGGTCGATGGGTTCGGCGCTGCGCACGATGCCCCAGCTCCAGCCGCATTCGAACAGCCGCCCGTCGTCGGCGATATCGACCTCGGTGGTCTGGCTGAGCCTGACCTCGTTGGCCGCCTGCACCCGCAGGCGTTCCAGCTGGGTCGACAGCCGTTCGATGATCTCGTCGGGCGGCGTGCGCGTCTGGTTGAGCATGTAGATGATCGACTGCCCGAACTCGGTGTTCGGCTCCGGTGTGTGGATGACGAAACTGCGGACCAGGCCCGCCATCGCGGCGGTGAGCCGCTTGCTGACCAGCTCGATCACCGCGGGGATCCGTTCGCGCAATTGCCGGGCCTCCAGCCGGACCTCGCCGCTGACGAAGCGCAGGAATCCGCGCAGGAACCGCAGCGCCGCGATGCACAGACTCAGCGACATCGAGTAGGAGTCGACCACCTCCACCGCCGATTGCGCGGCGGTGAGCGTGCTGCCGTCGCCGGAGCGCAAATAGGAGCCGCTGGCGAAGACCGGCTCGCCATCGGGTCCGGTGTAGCGGCGCAGGTAGTCCTCCACCAGGGCGACCAGAGCCCCGCCGATGCGGGTCTCCTCGCCGAACGGGGCCAGCGCGGACCTGACGTCGGGACTCATGTCGTTCGGTTGGTCCAGCGCGAAGGCTTCGATCTCGGTCGCGGGATACAACAGACAGAGCAGCTGTTCGGCGTCGCTGATGGAATTGGCGCCGTCCCGTCCGCCCCAGATCCACGTTCCGTCCGGATAGGAACAGGCGAGCACCGCTCGCCACAGCTCGAGCAACTGCTGCCTCGGCCGAATCCTCATATGCTGTCGGACCTCGCCCCCGAGTTCGACCGGCCGCGCCGGACGTCGTTACATAGAGTGTGCCCCGCGGAGGTTCACTTGGCCAAGCACAGTTTGCGGGGGCACGGGTTGCTACGAGATATCCTGCGGGGCATGTCCTTCGCGTTCACTCGGTGCGAGCGATCGCGGCCGGCGATCCGGCGTCACTCCCGCCCCGCGGTGAGCGCGGTGATCACCGCCCGGAAGTCCGCGGTCTGGAAGGACAGATCCTCCGCGATGGTCGCGTAGTCCAGGGTTGCCAGCACCCCACGCTCCAGGTGCAAGTTCAGCATCCGCTTGGTGCTCTCGACCGCTTGGCGGGGCAGTTCGAGGATGCGTTTCGCACAGGCCAGCGCTTCGCTGCGCGGATCGGCGAGCAGTACCGCGCCGCCCGGCAGATCGGCATCGACCCGATCGGCTGCGCAAGCGGAACATGTTGCGCCGTAACGCGTTACCGTGGGCGAATCCGAACGGCATGACCTTGGACGTGGTCGTCGAGTCGGGCGCCCACACCAAGTTCGTGATCACCGTCGACGACAACGTCCGCCCCCGGCCTGCGGCCTGCCTCCCCTGCCGTGCGGGGACTGCGGGAATGACGAGTAGTGGAGTGCCCCTTGCCCGCCCTCGTCGTCACGGATCTGCACATGGTGGTGTGCTGTGTGCTGTGCACTGTCTCCTGTGCGCGGTGCTGGGCTGCGGTGTGAGAAGGGGAGTCGAACCCCTCGCACTGCCCATCGTGCGCCGGAAAGTGGCCGGAATATCCCGTCCGGCCCCGGGTTCGCGCACGCCTCCGCGACGACTACCTGCTCCACTACCTCAGGTCAATCCAGCAGCTCGACCTCCCAGTTGGAGCGCTGGATGCGCACGTCGAGTTCACGCAGCTCCCTGGCGAGGTCGTCGGCCTGCCCGCGCAGTTCGGCCACCGGCAACGCCGACAACATCTTCAGCTCCGACCGCAGCTGGCGCGCGTACCCCGGCTGCCCCTTGCCCGCCGCCGCGTCGGCGGCGGCCGTGACCAGGGAGTGCCGCAGGCGCAACGCGTCCCGGCGGGCCAGTGCGTCGGTCAAGGTGCCGTCGGTTCCGATCCGCGCCGCGGCGTTGGTGCGATTGATGCGCCGGATCAGCGTCTCGTACTCGCCGAGCACCTCCTGTGCCTCGATGAGCAGTGCCGCCGCGTTCTCGGCGGGCTCCTCCCCCTCCTGGAATCGCGCATTGCTCACAACGCGAGCGCGCAACTGCTCGATCCGCCGCGCCGCATCCGCGCGCAACGTCAACGCCTCCGCCAGCTTCAAGTCCCTTACCTCCCCGATATCGACTCGTGCGGGTCGAGTATGTGTCATTGGGCGGCACGAGTCACGCGAATTAGTCACCGCCCTGGGCTCTTCGAATCCGCGCTCACTGCCGCCAGGTGCACTGCTCTGTCGCCGAGCCGATCGCCGAGACCGCGGCGGTCAATGCGGCAGCATGTCCGTCCAGCAGCCCCGGCCGGGCGGAAACGCCAGGTCGCTCTGCTGGTAGAGACGGCCGTCCGGACCGAGGTAGTTACCGGTCCGGGGGTCGTATCGGGCGATGCCGATCGAGGGGCGGTGCGGGGTTCGCGGGAGCCCCCGCGGGTGCGCCGGTGGTGGCGCGCCCGGGGACCAGCGTGAATCCGGGGGTATACCCTGCCCTTCCAGGCCAGGATCGCACGGGTAGGGGCCCAGCAGGGGTTGCTCGGTGGCGAGAGGCCGGAACTCCTCGTCGTCACCGGGTGTCCTCGTCGGTCGAATCGTCCGAGCGACACGCCTTGCGGCCGAATCGACAGTCATCGGTGCAGCGACCTCTAGCCTGTGACTGTGGCGACCACCCTCCCAGAACTCCACCCAACAAGGACGTGAGCGCGTCCTGGGCTCCGGGCGCGCAGCCCGTGGACGATGCGCCGCCGCCTCGGCATATGACGGCGGCGGAATTTCGGGAACACGGTCGCGCGGTGGTGGATTGGGTGGCCGACTACTGGGAGCGGGTGGAGTCTCTGCCGGTGTCGTCGACGGTGGCGCCCGGTGCGGTGCGTGCGCGACTGCCGTCATCGCCACCGGAGCAGGGCGAGCCGTTTCCCGACCTGCTCGACGATATGGATCGCATCATCGTGCCCGGCCTGACGCATTGGCAGCATCCCGGTTTCTTCGCCTACTACCCGACGGGTGCCTCGGGCCCGGCGGCGCTGGGCGATCTGCTGGCCTCCGGATTGGGGGTGCAGGGGATGCTCTGGCAGACCAGCCCGGCCTGTACCGAGTTGGAACAGCATGTCCTCGACTGGCTTGCCGGGCTGATCGGCCTGCCCGAACGCTTCACCTTCGCCGGCACCGGTGGCGGGGTCGTTCAGGACGCCGCCACCAGCGCGATGCTGGTCACGATGCTCGCGGCGCTGTACCGGGCCTCCGGTGGGCAGGTGGCGCGTAACGGTATCGGCCGCGGCCGCTACGTCGTCTACACCTCCGCCGAGGCCAACTGCGGCTTCGAGAAGGCAGCGCGCGTCGCCGGTCTGGGCTCCTCGGCGGTGCGCTTCGTCGAGACCGGCGACGACCTGGCGATGGACCCGGAGGCGCTTCGCGCCGCAATGGAACACGACGTGGCCCTCGGTTTCACCCCCGTGCTGGTGATGGCGACGGTGGGCACGACGTCCACCGGTGCGATAGATCCGGTGGCCCTCATCGGCCCGGTCTGTCGCGAATACGGCGCCTGGCTGCACGTGGACGCGGCGTACGCGGGCGTCGCGGCGATCTGTCCGGAGCTGCGGTGGATCCATGCCGGCGTGGCCGAGTTCGCCGATTCGTATGCGACCAATCCGCACAAATGGTTGCTCACCGCCTTGGACTTCGATGCCTGCTACGTCGCCGATCGCGGCGCACTGACCGGCGCGCTGTCGGTGCTGCCGGAATACCTGCGCAACGCCGCGAGCGAATCGGGCGCGGTGGTGGACTACCGGGATTGGGCAGGTGCCGCTGGGACGCAGGTTCCGGGCGTTGAAGCTGTGGGCGGTGATCCGCTGGTACGGCGCGGCCGGTTTGCGCGAGCATATTCGGCACAGTGTGGCATTGGCCCAGCAGTTCGCCTCCTGGGTCGAAGCGGACGACCGCTTCGAAGTGCTGGCGCCGCATCCACTGTCGCTGATCTGTTTTCGGTTGCGCGGCGACGATGCCGCGAATCGGGAACTGCTCGATGCGGTCAACGCGACCGGGCGAGTGTTTCTGTTACACACCAAGGTTCGTGGTGCATTCGCACTCCGGCTGGCGGTCGGCGGTACTGCCACCCGGCGGGAGCATGTCGCCGCCGCGTGGGCGCTGCTCAACGAACGCGCGGACATCGCCCGGCACCGACCCGGCCGCGGTGATCAGGTCGGTGCGGCGTTGCCCGAGACCGTGTAGTACGGCCGGCGGACCATGTGCCGGTCGGTTCGAGGTCAACTGTCCAGCGCTAACACGGCACTCCGGTACGGGCGCGCTGGACACCGCGTGGCGAACGCCGCTGCAGCACCCTTCTGCGGCGTTCGCACCTACCTCGGGAACTCAGTAGACGGTGAATGCACCGATGAGATTCGCTTCGGTGACGCCGGGGCAGGATTGTTCGGTGGTCACGGTGTTGTCATCGGATGCCGTATGTCCCGCGTAGGTGCCCGATTCGATCACGATCGGGAACGAGGCCGGGCCCGAGCCCTTGGATTTGCTCTGATTGCCCGCGGCTGCGCTGCTGATCGTGCTGGTGCTGCCATCGGACCAGGTGATGATTCCGGTGCCCTGGTGGATGCTGACTTTCCCGTCGCACGAGGCGACTTCGAAGCCCCGCTCGGCCATGCTCACCGGGTACGGCTCACCCTCGTCGACGGCGGCCCCGGTACAGTCGGTGAAGTCGGCGGTAGCCGTCCACTCGACCTTCGAGGGCATCGCGCCCAACCCCGATCCGGCCCAGTTGACGGTGCCGTCTTCGGTGCAGGTGACCAGAGGCGCCCTGGTTTCGCCATCGGGCGGCGCAGCGATGCCCGGGGCGGTGGACGAAATCACCCCGAGCGACGCGCTTGCGAGAACAACGGCTCCGGCCAGACGATATCGAGTGAACATGCGTCTCCTTGGTCGTTCCTGCTTGCCTGATGTCCGCTGCAGACATTAACCCGCTACCGACCGCGGACCCGGTTCCCCACGCCCTGCGGCGTTGCGTTGACGCCCGTGCACCGGGCGCACGCAATCGGCCCCGGCCGGGCGGGACTCGCCGCTAGGTTGCACACGACCGGCCGGCGATGGAGCCTTCCCAGCCGTGCGATGCGGCAGTCGTCGTCCTCAGGGAACTTCGGTGTCGGCATGGACGACAATCTGGACGTGGAGTGCGAAGTTTGCCGGACCGCACTGTCGGCCCGGATCGACGGCGAACGCGAAACCGTCCCCTCGGCGCGGGTGGACGAGCACCTGGCGCGATGCCAGGAGTGCTGTTGCTGGTATGTCGCGGCCATGGAAGTCTCGAAGCTGATGCGCAGCAGTCGATCCCACCCGCCCGACCTCACCGATGCGATCTTCGCCGCCGCCGAAATGCAACGTCCGGGCCGATCGGTCCCCTCGCTGTCGCTCGGCGCCGTGCCGAGTTCCCGCATCGGCGTGATACGGGTGCTGCTCGGAGTGCTCGGCGTCCTCCAGGTCGGATTGGCGGCGGCTCAGCTGGCCGGCCTGGACTTCGGGATGAGCCATCATGGCGCGGAGATGACTCGCCACTTGCTCAACGAAAGCACGGCCTGGAACTCGGCGATCGGGGTAGGACTGCTCTACAGCGCCATCCGCCCCTCGGCCACGGCGGGCATGCTGCCCGTGCTCGCGGCACTCGTGGCCACGCTCAGCGCCTTCGTCGTCGCCGACCTGCATTCCGGGGTGGTGTCGGTGTCACGCGTCGCCCCGCACAGCGGATTGGTCGTTGCGCTCGCGTTGGTCACTATCGTCCACCAAGCCCGGCGGCCTGATTCATCTCCCCCGGTCGGCGACCGCGCGCCAAGCGAACTCGTCGTGCCCGCAGGCGCCCGGCTGGGCAGGCGCACAGGCCATCTCCGCTCGACCCGAGATCCCGCTGCGTAGCGAAGGGACTCGCATGATCATCGAGCTCGGCCCGGCAAGCGATGTGCCCACTCGGATCTCCCTGGCGGTCACCGGAATGAGCTGCGCCGCATGCGCGAACCGGATAGAGCGCAGGCTCAACAAAGTCGACGGCGTCACCGCGTCGGTGAACTACGCGACTGGCGTCGCGACGATCGACGCGCCCGACGGCGTCAGCCCCGAACAGCTGTGCGCAGAAGTCGACGCCGCGGGCTACGGCGCGTCGCCCATCATCGACTACGCCGAGGCGATCAGTGCGGCCCCGGAGGACGCCGAGGTCAGGAACCTACTGCGACGCTTGGCCGTCGCGCTGCTGGCGTTCTTCCCGCTGGCCGACCTCTCGGTGATGTTCGCGACCCTGCCGTCCACCAGAATTACCGGCTGGCAGTTCATTCTCACCGCGCTGGCGCTGCCGGTAGTGCTGTGGTCCGCCGCGCCGTTCCACCGCCGCGCGCTCGCGGGAGCGAAAGTGTGCGCCACCAGCATGGACACCCTCGTCTCGGTGGGCGTACTCACCGCCACGCTGTGGTCGCTGGACACGATGTATCTGCATCCATCCAGAACCGGACCGGCGCCGGAGGGAGTTTGGGCCGCGATCTGGGCCAGTGACGCCATCTATCTCGAAGTCGCGGCGGGTGTAACCGCGTTCGTGCTGACGGGGCGATACTTCGAAGCGAAGGCGAAGCGCTCGGCGGGCAGCGCGTTGCGGGCGCTGGCCGCACTCGGCGCCCGCGAGGTCACGGTGCTCACTCGCGACGACCGCGAGATGCGCATCCCGATCGCCGAGCTCGTGGAGGGGCAGCGATTCGTGGTACGCCCCGGCGAGACGATCGCCACCGACGGACTGGTGATATCAGGCGAATCCAGCGTCGATGCCTCGGCGATGACCGGGGAATCACTTCCGGTCGACATCACGACCGGCATGGCGGTGATCGGTGGCACCACCGCACTGACCGGACGGCTCATCGTCGAGGCCGCCACAGTAGGCGCGGACACCAAACTCTCCGGCATGATCAGGCTCGTCGAGCAGGCGCAGACGGGCAAGGCGCGAATGCAGCGCGTGGCCGACCGCGTGTCCTCGGTGTTCGTGCCCATCGTGTTCCTGGTCGCGGCCGCGACCTTCGGAGCCTGGTGGATATGCGGGAACGGAGGTGACCGCGCGGCCTCCGCGGCGCTGGCGGTGCTGGTCGTCGCCTGTCCGTGTGCGCTGGGCCTGGCCATACCGACCGCACTGCTGGTGGCATCGGGACGCGGTGCGCAGCTGGGCGTGTTCATCAAGGGCCACCGAGCGCTGGAGGCCACTCGCGATGTCGACACCGTGGTACTGGACAAGACCGGCACGGTCACCCACGCGGCGATGAGTGTCGTCGCCGTGACCGTCGAGGGCAGGTACACCGATACCGAGGTACTGCGCCTGGCCGGGTCGGTGGAAACCGCCTCCGAGCACGCGGTCGCGGCGGCGATCACGCGGCGCGCACTACAGTTGCACGACACTTTGCCTCCGGTCGAATCATTCGAGGCACTACCGGGATTGGGCGCGCGCGGAACCGTCGAAGGCGCCCGGGTGTCCGTGGGAAGGCTCCGGCTCCTCCACCAGCAACGCATCGACGTGCCGCAGACCCTGGTGCGGGAAGTCCACCGTCAGGAGCGGGCCGGACGCACCGTTGTGCTGGTCGCGGTGAACGGCTCGGCCGTCGCGCTCGTCGCCGTGGCCGACACCGTGAAAGACACCGCGACCACCGCGGTAGCGCGATTGCATCGGCTCGGATTGCGGGTGCTGATGTTCACCGGCGACAACCCGTATGTCGCGCAGTCCGTCGCCGATGAGATCGGCATCGACGAAGTCGTCGCCGAGCTGCTGCCCGAAGGCAAGGTCGAATTGATCGCGCGGCTGCAGGAGCACGGACATCGAGTCGTCATGATCGGCGACGGCATCAATGACGGCGCGGCATTGGCCACCGCCGACCTCGGCATGGCGATCGGCGCGGGCACCGATGTGGCGATCGCCGCCGCCGACGTCATCCTGGTGCGCGACGATCTCGCCGCGGCCACCGATGCCATCGAGCTGGCGCACGCGACTTTGCGCACCATCAAAGGAAATCTGTTGTGGGCCTTCGGCTACAACGTCCTCGCGATTCCGGTTGCTGCTCTCGGGCTGCTGAATCCTCTGATCGCGGGCGCGGCGATGGCGTTCTCGTCGTTCTTCGTGGTCTCCAACAGCCTGCGCCTACGCCGGGTACGGCTGGGTGGCTGACCGTTTGCCGGTGCGAGGTCACCGACGGGTGCGGGCCAGCTGCTCGAGCATCGCGTTGTAAGCGGCGAGGTCGGAATCGCCGTACTCGTCGTCCTTGCGATCGGAGCGCACCGCGATGCGCCGATCCTGCGCCACCCACTGCGTGAGCAGCGCACCCACCACAAGCAGAATCGGGACCTCACCGGAAACCCACGCGATGCCACCGCCGACGCGCTGATCCGCCAGCAGATCGATCGTCCACGGCAGCTGGAGATTGCTGTAGAGGCGTTGGCCGACAACGGCGTTCATCGACATCATCGCTATTCCGAAGAACGCGTGAAAGGGCATCACCGCGAACAGCATCCCCAGCCGCCCGATATGCGGCAGCCTGCGCGGACCCGGATCGATGCCGATGATGCCCCAGTAGAACAGGTATCCGACGACCAGGAAGTGCACGTTCATCACCACATGCCCCCAGTGATAGCGGATCAGGCTCTCGAACAGCGGAGTGAAATACAGCCCGTACAACGAGACAACGAACAACGCGATCGCGGAGCCGGGATAGGCCAGCACGGCGGTCGGCCTGGCATGCAACAGGGCCAGCACCCACTCGCGCGGCCCGTGCACCGCGCCCCGAGCGGCCGGCGGGACAGCCCGCAGCAGCAACGTCACCGGTGCGCCGAGTACCAGAAGCACCGGCACGAACATGTTCAGTGCCATATGGGTGATCATGTGCATGCTGAACATCGCCAGACCGTAGGTTCCGACGCCCGAGGACGTCGCGACCAGTAGAGCCAGGCAGCCACCCGTCCACGACAGGGTGCGCCAGCGCGACCATCGGTCGCCGCGGCGACGGAGCCGCAGCACACCGAGTATGTATGCCATGACCCCGACCAGCGCGACAGTGCCGAGCACGAAGTCGAAACGCCACAGGGCCAGCAGCCGCCACAGGGTCGGCCGATCCGTCAGCTCGAATCCGAGGAACACCTCCTGGGCCGTGAAGGACCGGTCGGCGAAGGCGGGCGCCGGTTGCACGGCCATCGCCACCAATCCACTGAGCGCGACGGCGGAAAACGCTGCGCCCCAGATAAATACGGAAACCGTCCCGCTATTCGGCACGCGTGTGCGGTAGACACACCACAGCATCCGCCCGGTCGCGACCAGCCCTGCGGCCACTAACAGCGCCAGCCTGCCGTACCCGGTATTCACCACACACGACCATGGCAACAGCACGACTACGAGCACCAGCCCGCTGAGCACCGTGCTCACCAGGCACAGCACACCGATGACCGTTGCGCGCCGGACCGCGACCGCCGTGTCCGAACCACCGCGCCGCAGTTGCTCGGCCACGCACCAGAACAACCCTGGCACAACCGACACCGCGATCTGGAAGATGATCATCGCGCCCGTGCTGTAGTCGTGGCCGGGCCCTTCCCCCGCGTTACCGACCAGCGCCTGCGGCAGCACGGCCGCGGCCGCGGGCATCGTCAGCACGGCGGCGCCGGTCCAGGACAACGTCAGCCGCGCCCCGAGACTCACCACCGCGGCCGACACCGCGACGGCGATCCACGCCTTGGGTTTCTCGCTCGCCTCGATCAGGGCACCCAGCGCGCCCGTGCGCACCAGACCCGAAACGCTCAGCCCGCCCACATTCGCCGCCGTCACCGGTATCAACACCAGGGCCGAGACCGACCATATCCAGCCTGCGCGCTCGGCCAGCAGCACGCCCGCATAGCCGTCCACCAGGATCTTCCCTTGCGCGGAGACCCGCGTGCAGCACACCGCGTAAACCAGGGCGCCCAGCGTAACCGCGCCTGCCAGCGCGGTCACCGTCCGCAGCAACGCGTAGCACAGCGCGGACGCGAGCCCGGGATAGGCCGTGCCCGCCGCTCGATAGGGTGCCTCACCCATCGCCACGACCGCGCCGACGACCAGCGACAGCGACACCACGACGGCGATGAACCGAATACAACGGACATCCCAGCGATTCATCTCCACCGTGGATCCACCCGACCTTCCAACCGAACAGCGGAAACAGCTCGCGCGTATTGGTCGGGGCGGGCGCACCGAAAGTTCCCGGAGCTTGCGTACCGGCGACAGTGCTCGAACAGTAGTTCCCTCGGCCCAGGGAATCAGGCAGTCGAGAACTCCCATACCGGCGGAACTGCCCGCGCCTGCCCCACGACTACCTGAGCTCAGGGCCGCTTGCGTGCGGCGTGGCCGGGAGGACAGCAGTGCAGAAACACCCCACGATCGGACGGGACCGGCCGACAACCGTCTCGGTGACCGGCGTGCTGACGGCAACCATGGCCTTTTCCATGCTGCAGTTGTTCGTCATCGGTGCGCTGGGCCCGCGAATCGTGCCGGATCTCGGCATGTCCACCACGGCATTGGGCTCGACGACCACCATGGGCTTCGGGACGGCGGCTCTACTGTCGCCGCTGGCGGGCCGCGCGGTGGACTTGCTCGGCCCCCGACGATGCCTCCTTGCGCTTCTGCTGGCTGTCGCAGTCGCTCTGGGGTCGATCGCCGCCGCGACCGGCTATGCGGTGCTCCTGGCGGCGGTGGCGCTCGGCGGTGTCCCGCAGGCATTGGCCAACCCCGCGACGAACAAAGCGATTCTGGCGACGATCTCACCGGCCGACCGGGCAGGGGTAACCGGCGCCAAGCAGTCCGGTGTGCAACTCGGCGCGGTCGCGGCCGGGTTGCCGCTGACCGCGCTGGCGGCCTCGGCAGGCTGGCGTGCGGCGGTGTGGGCAGCTGTGGGCGTGGCGCTGCTGGTCGCGCTCTGGGTGTGGCGCACTCTGCCCGCGGACCCGCCGCGACGTCAAGAGGCCGGGTCGAATCCAGGCTCCGGTGACGGCCAGCAGCGGCAAGGTACCGACAGCGTTGTGCGCTGGCTGGCGGGGTACTCATTGTTCCTCGGGGCCGCGATGGCGTCGATCAACACCTATCTGGCGCTGTTCGGCGAACGACGGCTCGGACTCGGTGCGGCAGCGGCGGGAACACTGGTGGCCGTGCTCGGCGTAGCCGGCATCGCGGGCCGCATCGGCTGGGCTCGCGTCGCGGGGAATCCGCGTGTTGCTGTGGTGCTGCCTGCGGGCTTGGCGTTCGGGTCGGGAATCGCGGCGCTGCTGCTGGCTGCCTCGGCGCTGGTGACCGGGGTGGTGTGGGTCGCGGTGATCGCAGTAGGCATTTTCGGCATGGCGGGCAACGCCGTGTCCATGGTGCTGGTAATCCAGCGCTCGGCTCCCGGACGCGCGGGACAGGATTCGGCACTGGTATCAGCGGGATTCTTCGCTGGATTCGCCAGCGGGCCATTAGTTTTCGGCATCGTTGTGCCCTCGATCGGATACAGCGGCAGCTGGCTGATCGTCGCAACGGAATTCGGTGTCGCGGCGACGATCGCGGCGCTGTGGGCGGTGCGCGCCCGAGCTTTCAGCGTTGGGGCGCGGGTATGACGGCATGGCATCGCATCTGCGGCCTGGATGACGCAAAAGTATCGCGACCGCAGACGGAGTCCTACCGACGTGTGCATTCGCGAGAATGGCGATGGAGTGCGGTTTCGTGACGGATTGGGCGCGAGCGGCTCTCGAAGCCGTGTTGCACCGTGTATCGAGCACATATGACGCTGTCGGCGCTCGGTTTCCGCTGTACGCCGACAGCACGTCGGGAGTATGGACGACGACTTCCCGCGGTTCCTGGACCGGCGGCTTCTGGGCGGGCCTGCTGTGGCTGCGCGCGTTGAGCAGCGGCGAGCCCGCAGACCGGAGCGTCGCCGCGGAAACGACGGCACGGCTCGCCGATTGGGTGACCGCGGACACTTCAACCCGTGGGTTGATCCTCTGGTACGGAACCGCTCTGGCCACCGGGCCAGGTGGAGACCCTGACGCCCTGATACTTCGCGAGGCTGCCGCACGGCACATCCGTGCCGACTTCGACCACGACCTCGGGATGCTGCCATGGGGTTCGGCCTTCGGTGGCCCGCGTCTCGTCGCTCGCGTGGACGGAGTTCCGGGCGTTGTGCCGCTGCTGGCCACAGACCCGAGCCCCCGCAGCGGCGACATCGCACGACGGCATCTGCGCACCCACTCGAGCCGCTGGCATGCGAAACCGGTCGCCACCCCGGCATGGACATGGTCGAACGGCGAATGGGTCCCCGGTGCGCAACCGCGACCAGGGTGGAGCCGAGGCCGGGCTTGGCTTCTGCTCGCCCTGGCCGATGCCTGCTGGCATCTGTCCTCGGAGTTCATCGTCGACGCGAAGGTACTGGTGGACATCGATCGACCGCTGGTGCCTGCCGCGGAAGATCACCCCGACGCGCCACCGGACACCTCGGCCGCCGCGATCGAAGCGGTAGCGCTGCTCAAACTCGCGGCGGCCCAGCCGCTCGCGCCGCATGTCCCGGCTTTGCGAAACAGAGCCACCGAGATCATCCGACGGCTCGCGACGGAACATCTGAGCGGCCCAGGCGCGCCGGGACCGCTGGGCAGGTTGTGCGGCGGATGCTACGACTTCGAGCGCGGACTGGCCACCAGCCACGAGTTGATCTGGGGCGATTTCTTCTTCGCACTGGCCTTGGCCATCCATACCGGATCGGTCGGCGCATTCGACATCTGAAGCGACGTCAGCGCAGTACCGATCCGGCCACGGAGGCGATGTGCCACTCGTCCGGACCATCCAGCAACCGCGCCGTCCGCCCCATCCGCAGCAGCCCCGGCAGCGCGGTGTCCGGCCCCAATCCGGCAGCGCCGTGCACCTGGACCGCGGAATCGACCACTTGCTGGAGCGTCCGCGCCGCGGCCACCTTGGCCAAGCCGGATTCCACGCGGGCGTCATGGCCCGCGTCCAGGAGTGCGGCCGCCTTGTGCACCAGAGGCCGGGTGCTCCGGATGGCCAGCAGCGACTCGAAAACATGCTGCTGCACCAACTGCCGTTCGGCCAACGTTCCCGACGACTGCCTGCGCGTCCGTGCTCGCGCGCACATCAGGTCATAGGCGCGCTGCGCCTGTCCGAGCCAGCGCAGGCAGCGCAACGTCCGGCCGAGCTGCAGTCGCTGCCCAGCGATCGGCAACGCGCGGCCCCGCTCGCCGATGAGATGGTCTTTCGGCAACCTGACCTCGTCCATGGCGATCTCCCACTGCCCACCCACGCCCAGAATCGGCAGCTCACGCACGAGCCGGAAGCCCGGTGCATCGGTGGGCACGAGCAGCAGTGAGAGCCCCTCGCGGTCGGCTGCCCGCCCCTCGGTGCGAGCCAGCACAGTGATCACGTCGGCGTCCCCGGCTCCGCTGACGAACCATTTGCGGCCGGACACGATCCAGGATCCGTCGGGAGCCGTCGTCGCTCGTGTCGCCGTCAGGGTCGGATCGGTGCCCGGTGTGTCGGGTTCGGTCATCGCATACGCGGCACGCAGCTCGCCCGAAACCAAGCGCTCGAGGTAGGTCTCTCGAACACGGGCACCGCCATGACGCTGCAACATCCGCACATCCAGCAGCGACGCCGAGCCCAGCACCGACGGCCCGTGATCACTGGCGCCTTCTGCCTCGGCCAAGCACACGTACTCGGCGAATGGGAGCCCCTGGCCGCCCAGCTCCGTGGGCAGCGGCAAGGCCCACAGTCCCGCCGCCCGGGCGGCCTCGGTCAACTCCGAACGCGCTGCCGCAGCGACGGCGCCGCCCGCGTCGAGACGGGGCTCCTGCGGCATTACACGGTCTGTCACAAAGAACTCGACGCGCTCGCGTAGTGACGTGCCGTCGACGGCCGCGTCGGAGATACCGGTGTGAGATGCGAACGAGTCCATGGCTTCTCCTGGTCTGCCGGGAACTCGATGTCCCCGCGCTGCGACTGCTGTTGTCCGCGGGAGTGGTCGGGGGCGATCGCCACCGAGTTCCCGCGGCGGTCACTCTGTTCGAAAAGGAGAGCCATGACACTCGGCGCTACCCGGACCTCCGACAACAAAATGACGGCGAAACCTCTCCAGGGGGCGCGGGTTCGGACCGGCGGTCCGCCGGGACCGAACTCGGTGGCCACGTGGCACCTGCGGTCGCTGGGCGCTGAAGCTTCCCCGGACGACCACGACGCGCTGACCCTGACCGATCCCGACGGCGCGACGATCGAGACCCACCTGTCCTGGAGCAGCACCACCAGCGAGGTATGCGATGAGGCGACCGCCCAGGCCGCGGCCGGGCTGATGCTCGTGCACGGACGCCGCGACGGTGTTCCGCGTGGCCTGGCCGTGGACTACGTTTCCACCGCCGCAGGCGTGCTCGCCGTTCAGGGCTTGCTGGCCGGGCTCATCGGCCGCGCGAGGGGCGCATCGGTCACCGCTGCGGGTGTCTCGCTCGATCACGTTGCGCTGCTGACCATCTCGCAGTACCTCGCCGCGGCATGCGCCGACGACGACGAAGCCAGCCCCCTGGCACCCGGTGGGCCACCGTTCACCACCTCCGACGGCATCCGATTCGAACTAGAAGCGCTGGACGTCGCGGTATGGGCGGACTTCTGGCAGGCCATGCGAGCACCGATCGCCGCGGCACGAAAAGGTTGGCGACCCTTCCAGTTCCGATACGCCACCGCGTGCGCTCCGATCCCCGAGGAGTTGCATCG
The DNA here is from genome assembly GCF_001612765.1 of Nocardia arthritidis NBRC 100137. Taxonomy (GTDB): domain Bacteria; phylum Actinomycetota; class Actinomycetes; order Mycobacteriales; family Mycobacteriaceae; genus Nocardia; species Nocardia arthritidis. Next base: position 40,261 of record NZ_BDBB01000008.1, on the reverse strand, counting down.
GACGACACTGAACCGCACATGGGCGCACGTGCAGGCAGCTGCGGACGAATCCGGAGTGGATGTCTGCCGGTTGCATACTCTCGCCGAACGCGCCGGGGAACTCCACGGTGGCGCGGAATCGACGCGACCGTGGGAACTGGCCCCGAACCCGGCGATGCCGGCGGCAGCGCGGGCACGCAGCCGATGTAGCGCCGAGCGCCCGCTGGCAGGCTTCACCGTGTTGGAGGCAGGGCGTCGGGTGCAGGCTCCGCTGGCCGCGCATCTGTTGGGACTGCTCGGCGCGAACGTCGTACGAATCGAACCGCCCGGGGGTGATCCACTACGCGGCATGCCACCCACCACTTCGGACATCTCCGCACGCTGGCTGGCGCTCAACCGGGGCAAGGACGCGGTCGAAATCGACATCAAGTCCGCTGCCGACCGAGATCGACTGTGCGAACTCGCCGCAGACGCCGATGTGTTCTTGCACAATTGGGCGCCGGGCAAGGCCGAGCAACTCGGACTCGACGCCGATACGTTGTCGGCGGCCAATCCCGGCCTGATCTATGCCTACACCAGCGGGTGGGCAGGCCGGATCGTCGGTGCGCCCATGGGCACCGACTTCATGGTGCAGGCCCGCACCGCTGTCGGGGAAGCGGTCCGCCCGGCCGACGAACCTCCGACACCCTCACTGATGACGCTGCTCGACGTGCTCGGCGGCATGCTGGGCACCGAAGCGATACTGGCCGGACTGCTCGCCCGTGAGCGCACCGGCCGAGGCGTCCGCGTCGAATCCTCGCTCCTCGCCGCAGCGCAGGTGCTCACCGCGCCGGCACTCGACCGCGCCCGCCACGGTCGTCCACCACGACGCCCCGCGGGATTCCGTCGACCACTACCGACCGCCGATGGATTACTCGCACCCACCGATGAACATGCCACGGCAGCAGCCGGGTATACCGCGCGGGTGCGTGCGCTGTCCACCGACGACGCCTGCGCGATGCTTCGCGATCACGGCGTCCTCGCCACTCCGGTGACCACCGATCTCACCACCTTGCCCGACGATCCGCGCTTCACCGGGGCCATGACGCGCGACGAACACGGCGCGGTCGCGGTCTCGACGCCGTGGAGGTTCCGATGAGCGTCGTCCTGAATGATCTGGTTCCTCGGGCACTGCGCCGATCCTGGGCTGCCGACGGCAGTTACCCCGATCTGGACCTGTATTCGCTGTTCCGGGCACGCCGCTGTCAGGACCCGCACCGGACGGCGTTGTCGGACCACCAGGGCGAGTTGAACTACGCGCAATTGGATACTCTGGCGCGGAAGCTGGCCGCCGGTCTGGCTGCCCGAGGCGTTCGTTCGGGCGATGTCGTCGGCGTTCAGCTGCCCAACTGCCGTGCCGCTGTGATCACCGACCTGGCGTTGGCCGCACTGGGCGCTGTCGCCCTGCCCTTTCCCGCGGGGCGCGGCATGCGCGAGGCCGAGTCACTGCTGCGGCGCGCGGAAGCGGTGGGTGTCCTGGCCGCCGCGCAGTTCCGCGGAAACGCCCATGCCGCGGAACTTGCGCAACTGCTCGACCGGTTGCCCGCGCTCCGCTTCGTCGTCGCCGTCGGCACCGGCCCGGCGGCCGGTCGTTGTGTGCCGTCCGCTGAGCTGTTCGAGTACGACGATCACGACTTCGTCCCGACCCGCCCCGATCCGGACTCGGCTGCTCGCATCCTGGTGTCCTCCGGGTCGGAGTCGGAGCCGAAAATGGTCGCCTACTCCCACAACGCGCTCGCCGGCGGGCGTGGCAACTTCATGGCCTCGTTGTTGAGCGACGGCCGACCGCCGCGCAGCTTGTTCCTCGTACCGCTCGCAACGGCGTTCGGCAGCAACGGCACGGCCGTCACACTGGCCCGCCATGGTGGCTCGCTGATCCTTCTCGACCACTTCTCGCCGGTAGAGGCGCTCGCGTACATCGAACGTCACCGTCCCACCCACGTGCTCGGCGTCCCAACCATGATCCGGATGATGCTCGAGCACGGCGCGGCGCAGACCGACACGTCCTCACTGACGGCGCTGGTCCTGGGCGGTTCGCAACTCGACGCCACCACAGCGCAGGAGGCGCAGCGAGCATTCGGATGCGCGGTGGTGAACCTCTACGGTTCGGCCGACGGCGTCAATTGCCACACCGAGCTCGATGAAGTAGACGCCCACAGAGCGGCTTCCGGAGTTCTCGTCGGGCGGCCAGACCCGCGCGTCGCTCAGATCCGCATCGACCGAGTCGACACCGGTCAGACCGCGGCGCCAGGGGAAACCGGAGAGATAGTCGCCAGGGGTCCGATGACGCCCCTGTGTTACGTCTCGGACCCGCGGTTGGACGCGCGCTACCGCACCAGCGATGGATGGGTTCGCACCGGCGACCTGGGCGTACTCGACCTCGAGGGGCGCTTGCACGTGGTCGGACGGCTCAAGGAAATCGTCATACGCGGCGGCGCGAACATCAGCCCCGCCGAGGTCGAGCGCGTACTGGCGACCCATCCCGACGTCCGCGACGTGGCGTGCCTCGGTGTCCCGCACGACGTGCTCGGTGAACGCCTCGCCGCCTGCGTCGTTCCACGGCCGGGCAGCGCGCCCGACCTGGCAGGGCTGTGTGCTCACCTGGCAGCCAGTGGCATGGAGCGCGGCAAACACCCGGAATCGCTCCTGCTGCTCGAGGCCCTGCCGTTGACACCGGCAGGAAAACCCGACCGGGCGGCGCTGCAAACGCAGTTCACGGCGATCGGGCACTGAATGTGCTGCGGGGCAGCCGCTTTCACGGCTGCCCCGGCACTCTGTGGGTGTTGTCAGGAGCCGGACAGCGCCTTCTTCAGCGCGGTCGCGGCATCACGATAGACGGACAGCAGATCCTTGCCCTGATCGGGGTAGTTCACGATCGACACCTGTTTCACGCCAGAGTCCGGCAATACTGTGCCGGTGGACATGTGCGCGTTGTCGAGAACGAACTGAGGCTTCTTCGCGGTCAACTCGGCCAGCTGACCCGGGGTGACCGCTTCGGGCCCATAAGTGCCGAGAATCCGCGCGCCCGCCAGGTCGGCGGCCCAGGTGGAGAACACTTGGGCGATGACCGTCGGCTGTTTGCCACCCGGCCATTCCGAGCTCACCTCACCCCTGAGTCTGTCGTACTCGGTGCCGAACGTCGCGATCCACGCCTGCGCTGCGTCGGTGGTGCCGAAGCGCAGGCCGAGCGCCCGCACCTGGGCTTTCACCTTCTCCGCCGAATTGTCCAGACCGACTTCGACCAGTTCGGCCGTCGATCCGGCGGCCTCCTTGATCTTGGCCGCGAACGGTTCGAACGGCGCGTAGAGCACGAAGTCCGCCTCCGCCACCGCAGTCAGATCAGAAGGCTTGGGATCGTAGTCCGGAGCATGATGAACCGACGGCGGCACAATGACTTTCACGTCCGCCGCGCCTGCCGCTCTCGCGAAAGCCGCCTCCCAGGTGGTGGTGGCCACGACCACAGGGTGAGCATGGTCGTGCCGGTGCTCGCTCTCGGCACCGGAACATCCGCCGAGGAGCACGGTCGCTGCCGCGACCAGCGTGATGCCGGCCGTCAATGGCCGGAAGCGTGCCATGAGATCGTTCTCCGTTCAGGAATCAAATGAGCCGCGAAGGCAACTGCCCCGGCGGCAAGGACCAGCACTGGGCCCGGGGGTAGATCGAAGGCCAGCGCCGAAAGGAATCCGACGAGATTCACGCAAACGCCGATACCGACAGACCAAGAGATGATCGACGTCAGCGAGCGGCCCAACCGGCGCGCAGCCAACGCGGGCAGCAAAGTGAGCGCGTCCACGAGAAGCGCCCCGGTCAGCCGGATCGCTCCCGCCACCGCCACCGCGATCAACACCAGCAGAACCAGCGTCAGCCGCCCCACCGCCACGCCGGAAACCAACGCCAATTCGCGATCATGCAACAGCAGCGAGAGATCGCGCCTTCGCCGCCAGAACAGCGTGGACACCACCGCCGCGAGCACGGCCAAAACGACGACGTCCTGAACCCGAACGGCGAGAATGGAACCCCACAGCAGCGAGAAGGCCGCCGAGGCGTTCACTCCCGCCACCGCCAATACCAGCAGCGCCGCCGCGACAGCCAGACTCATCAGCAAACCCATTGCGCCGGACAATGTTTCCGGCGCGCGGGCCAGGGGGCTGATCGACGCCCCGGCGGCCGCGCAGGCGAGCAGACCACACAACGCCGGATCCAGTCCAGTGAGCATGCCGACCGCGGCGCCCAGCAGCGCGACGTGCATCATGGCGAACCGGACCGCAATGATGTCCAACCCCACGATCGCGACACCGATCATCGGTAACCCGACCGAGCCCACCAGCAGCGCCACACCGGCGCGGCGCACCGACTCCATTGCCAGCAAATCGATCACATCAGCAGGCCCGTTCACGACAGCTCCCGTACCCGGCCCGCGGCCATCTCGAGCACGCGGTCGCAACGTCGTGCCAGTGCCCGGTCATGGGTGACCACGATGAGGGTGACCGGCAATTCCGCCAGCACCTCTGCGGCTTCCTCTTGGCCCGCGAAATCAAGTGCCGCCGTAGGCTCGTCAGCCAGAACGATCCCCGCACCGGCCGCAACGCATCCGACCGCCCGGGCCAGATGCATACGCTGTAGCTGCCCGCCCGAAAGCGTGTCGAGTGGTCGATCAAGGAACCCACCCACGCCCAGCCGCGTGGCCATCGCCCGCGCGTGCCCGGCTTCTCCGCTACTGGCCAACAGTTCACCGGCCAGCAGCGGGAAGCGGCCCGCCGCCGGCCGTTGCGGAATCCAGCCGCACACCCGTCGCCGCCACGAATAGTCCGCCGGCGCACGGCCATCGCGGCCATCCACGGAGATTTGGCCCCGCACGGCCGCGTGCAGGCCGATCACCGCTCGCAGAAGCGTCGTCTTGCCCGAACCGTTCGTGCCCGTCAAAGCGACCCGCTGGCCGGCGCGCACGTCGAGGTCGACATCGCTGACGACGTCGACACGTCCATGTCGGCACGAGACCCCTTGAAGACGAATGTCCAGCCCCGCCATCACCCCACCTCCTTATCGGCCGCCGGCCGCAGGTCGACCGGTGCGCCCGGAAGTAGTCGCACCTCGGCCCCTATCGGTTCCACGACAGCACCGTCCGGGGATACATCGATCCCCCGCACCACCGAGACCAGAGTTTCGCGGGCACGGGCCACCCGAGAGCGGATCGTCCCGACCGGACAACCCACCGTCTGCGCCGCCTCGGCATACGACATCCCCAAGACCTGGGTCAGGACGAACGCCTCGCGCCGCTCTTGCGGCAGGCTGCACAGCAGGTCGTTCAGCGCGACCTCCTCGGAGAAATCCGGTGTGCGCCGATCGGGACGCTGGTCGAGAACTTGTGACCACTCCGGCAGCTGAGTGGTCCTCGGACGGGCGGCGATACTGCGGAACCGGTCCACGACGACACGGCGCGCGATCGACAACAACCAGGTACGTGCCGTCGACTTCCCGGCGAACCGCGGCAGGCTGCCCATGGCCCGCACAAACGTCTCCTGAGTCAGGTCGTCGGCGGAATGGACGTCGGTCAGGTGCGCGACGAATCGCCACACATCCCGCTGCGTCGACCGAATGAACTGCTCCAACGCCTTTCGATTACCGGAACCCGCGGACAACGCCAGCGCGGTCAAATATTCGTCGGACATGCGGGGCCTCCACGTCGACACATCCGGCACACGCGAGAGCGCCCACCGCTTCGAGGCGATCGAGGAGAAGGACCGTTGCCGCGGCAGGAAACCCACGGCGGGGAAAGAGACAACATTCGCACAATTTCTGTTCGCGACACCACGACTCGGTGGTGCGGAGAGACCGGCAGTCGGACGCGCGCTATGCGCACACCGGCAGAGAGGACCGATTGCCGCTGGACAGGAAGGCCGACTGTTCCCATCGGCTCGTGGGACGGCGAACTGGCCGCTGACGAGCATGGATGAGACGAGAGGCTACATTCGCCACGGGCATACGGGTCCACTGCACGACGCCCGATCGGTCAGGCGAGGCAGCGTGCACACCGCAGCAGTACAAGGCATGGCTGCCTGCGCCGGCGAACTCTCAGAACCGAACCACAGCCACCGGAGGCCCACGCCGCGCCACCACATGACGCAGCACGCCCTGGCGGAGAATCTCTACGCGCGGGTCGGCTGCCACCGAGATTCGTGGGTCGCTGCCGACCGAGGAATGGACGAGAAGCAGGAGCAGAGGAGCCAGAATCCGGGTGTAAACCACCGCCAGCAACTCGAAGAAGACGATCTCCCCCCGCCACAGCCACAGGGCACACAGCAGCGCGGCCGCCGCGTGCGCGGCGAGCATCGTGCTCGGATCGCCTTGCGATACAACGGATTCGGGCACGGCGCTGTGGCCGGTCGACATCGACACCATCCCGAACCACAGGTGCAGGGCCGTCTGCATCACCACCAGTCCACCGCCGATGGCGACGAAGCCACGCTGACGATCTGCCACCGCCCACGCGATCGAACCCATCGCCGCGAACGCCACAATCAACGCCGACGCAGACACACTGTGACCCGCCGACGCCGCATGCCCCAGCGCCGACAACAACACCGCGATCCCCGCGAACAAGGTGGCACGCGCCGCCCGTGCGTCTCCGGGCACGGGCACAGTGTTCATAGCGTCGTCCATCATGACACTCGGTCGCCGACCTGCATCAGCGCCATACTGCTTGCCGTAGCCATGGGGGCCGGGAGGTCGTGGAGGGTCCGGCATACCCCGACCACGACTTCCGGACCGATCGGGTCGCTCAGTGAGTGTCGTTCCAGAACTGGATACCGGCCGCGATCAACGCCGGGACACCGACGATGACGGTGCCTGCGACGGCGCCCATGCCGGCCAACGCCGCGCCGGTGATGAGGCAGCCTCCGATCGCGGCCGGAACCGCCAGCAGGCCGATCGACACCACTCCACCGGTCGCTCCGCCGACGATGCCTCCGGCGACACAGCCGATGCCACCGCCGATCGCGCTACCCAGCAGGCTGCCGACCGTCGCGGCCGCCATCATCGACATGCTGAAATTGCCCAGGGCCGCGTTGTAATTCGGATGCGACAGTGCGTCGATCTCCTGCGCTGTCGAGGCGCTCACGGGTCGCGCGTCCGCGGGATCGGTGCTCGGGGTGAGAGTGACGGTATCGCCGTCGAGTTGCGCCGCGATCGGCAACGCGCTGTCGCCGCGGACGTAGGTCAGCGGAAGAGTCGCGACCGACGCTCCGTTCCGGTCGATGAACCGCAGATGGCCATCGCTGACAGCCAGCGCCCCGGCGTCCATGGTCACTACGACCGAACGGTCGACCACGTCGGCCTGGAAATGGACATCCGGAGTGTCCGGAGCGGGATCGGCCGCCGCGGTACCCGCCGAGATACACAAAGCCGAGATGGCCATGGCGGCCACCGCAGCGCCTTTTCGGAACATCACTGTCGTCTCAACTCCCGATTCGTTCTAGCAGCGTGGATTCGCAGCCGACAACAGGTCGCGCGAGCCGCTGAACCGGTTCCCGACCCGGAAGTGATGCACATCACACATCGGTTTTTCGAGTTGAAGAGTCCCGCCGAGTTCGGCGTTCCCCACCGAGGGGTACCGGTGAGCTCCGGCCATCCCGCGGCGCCGGCCGCCTCGGGGTTCGTGGCGTTGACGCGATCGTGCGCACTCATGTAGTCGACGGTGCGGCACACTGCCGATGTCCGGCCGAGCATTCACCGCAACGGCGGAAAAGTCATCAATTTTGGCCGATCCCAACATCTTCCGTGTCAGCGTGGTGTCGAATGGCCTTGATCGGCGGTGTTCTGGATGACCGATGCAACCAGTCAGGAGTGCCCGCGTGCCACGTGAAATAGATTCGGCTGTCTTCCCCCATCTGGATGCGGACCTGGACCGTGTCCGTGACGTTCTCGGACCCATCCGACTGGAGGGCAGGCCTGAACTGGCCGCACTCACAGACGAAGGGCCGGACACCTCTCGCCGCCTGGTCCGTCCCACATTGACCCTACTGTCTTACTACCTGCTCACCGATCCCGCGGCGCCGGCCGACGACCGGGTGGTGCGCGCCGCCGCTGCCGTGGAGTTGCTGCATCTGGGCTCGCTCTACCACGACGACGTCATCGATCACGCATACGAACGTCGAGGCCGTCCCAGTGCCAATGTGGTGTGGGGTTCGCATATGGCGGTATTGGGTGGGGATTCCGTGATGCTCACCAGTGTGCGCATGCTGGCGGAACTCGGCACGCGCGAGGTTCTCGCGGGGGCGATCGCGGGTGAGCAGATGTGCGCGGGCATGGTGATCGAGGCCGCCGACCTCTACGCGGCCTCCCGCAGCGAGCAGTCCTACCTGGACGCGATCGACGGCAAGACGGCGGCGGTGCTCTCGCTGGCATGCCGGGTGGGCGCGATACAGGCCGAAAGACCCGACGATCAGCTAGAGGCGTTGGCCCGGTTCGGCCGATACTTCGGGCTGGCCTACCAGTTGTACGACGACATCCTCGATCTGACCTCCACCGCCGCAGAAATGGGCAAGCCGGTCAACGCGGATCTGCCCGCGGGCATCTACACACTGCCGGTGATCCGCGCGGCCGCCCGCGACGAAAACCTTGGACGCCTGCTGCGCAGCAGGATGACGCTCGAGCAAGCCGCGCGTGCCCGTGAGCTCGTCATCGCCTGCGGCGCCGTGGACGAAGCGCAGGCGATGGCCGACGATTTCATGGACCGGGCCGCCGGTCAGCTCACCACTCTGCCCGTCGACCCGCCCGCCCGCCGCGCGATCACCGCCTACGCACGGTCCATCCTCGACCGGCGAACTCCTGGTCCCGCGGCCCCCCAGCGGTCGACGCAGCCGACTCGAACCCCTGGTGATGGGCTTCCGCCGCAGCTCGCGCGATGGTTGCGGAACTGGCTGGTGGACACCGGTCTTGCCGTCTCCTCAGCCGAGGCCGACTACCACCGGTGGACGGGGGCGATCCAGATCCCGGCGCAGACCTTGGCCCCAGCGGCGAATGCGGCTCGTGAACAGACCGCCTACGGTATGGCCGTGCTGGTCCTTGCCTGGGACGACCTTTTCGAGGATCCGCAGCTGAAGGACCCGGAAGCGGTGACCGCGTTGCGGCGTGGCATGGTGGCAACGCTGCGCCAAGACCCGGAGAAACCGTGGCGGCCCGGCGCGATTCCGACGGCTTGGGCGAGTATATGGCCGCGGCTGCGCGAGGGCCGGACCACCCGCTGGCAGGAGCGGTTCCTCGATGGCCTAGAGGAGTGGTTCGAAGCCGCCGAACGAGAAGCGCATCATCGCATCAGCGGCTACATCCCTTCCACGGCCGACTACCTGCCGCTGCGGATGTCGACCAGTGGGATCGAAACCGCCATCGCCTGCATGGAGGTGTATCACGACCGGGAACTGCCATCGAAGCTGCGCGAACACCCCGTGATCCGCCGTCTCGAGGAACTCGCCTTCTGGGTGACCTTCGTGGAGAACGACCTGGTGGGGCTGGATCAGGACGAGGCAGACCGAGTTCCCTACAACCTGGTGCGGGCGGTGCATCACGAAACCGGCTGCACCCGCGGCGAAGCCGTGGAGCAGGTACAGCGCCAAGTGGCGGATCAGCGCGCCCAGCTCGAGGCGGTGATCCACTACGTCCCCGCGCTCCTGCGCGTTCTTCCCGGCCTGGCGGGTCAGGGGAAGGACTACGCGGAGATGTACGTGAACATCACGAGCGTGGGGCTCTGGGGGCGGGAGAGCGATCGGTACGCGCAAAAAACCTCCGCCCCCGCAGCACCGGATCTCGAACGCTTGCGCCGTGAGGTCTACCTCCCGGCCGCCGAACCGGCTCACATCGCGTCGTAAAACCCCGGCAGGCAGAACAGGAGATGTCCCGCGCCTCCACCGTGTGGTCGCGCGGGACGTCTGGTCAGTGCTTCGCCTGCTGTCCGAACCTCGTCGAGCCGGGGATGCGCATCCACATCGTAGGCCGGAGAGAGGATCGGGTGCGCTGATGGAAAGCGATCAGCCCGACGAGTGCGCTCGCGGTGAACCAGGCCAGTTGCACGGTGAAACCCGTCAATGGCGTGGCCTCGGAGAAACCGGCCGTGGTCGAAGCCTGCATCGCCCCATAGGAGGGCAGCCAGCGCACGAATTCGCTGTCGGCACCAGCACTGGCGATGGGGTTCTGTACGGCCATGTCGAAGCAGCTGATCATCGCGATGGCGAACATTCCCTCCACCTCGCGGCGCAGCAACGCGCCGAGGGCCACACCCAACGCCCCGTAGGTCATCGCCGCGCCGAAAAGCGCCGCGGCGAGCAGGACAGGTTGCCGCGGTGACCAGTAGCCGCAGATGACCGCGGTGGCGTACACGCAGACCACCACCGAGGCCACCACAAGGCAGGCGATCTTCGCCAGGCCCAAAGCGACCCGCGGATACCCGGCCATCGACAGGCGCCGGTCGAATGCTCCGCTGCTGAAAGTCGCCGCGAACATCATGAACCCTATGATCAGCGAGACCGCCATCAGGGCGCCGCTGATCTGAGCGAGTTCATTGCCGTTGGCGCGCAGAACCAGGCCGGTGTCTCGAAGCCGGAACGGCACCTCGATGTCCGTGACCGCCACGCGGACAATGGTGATCAATATGGGAAGGAAGACAGCCACCAACAGCATGGCGAACCGGTTACGAGCATGCTCGATGAGGCCGTAGCGCGTGGCGATCACGAACAACCGCGCACCGTCACTCATCCGGCCTTCTCCTGTCCGCCTCGTAAGACGCCGTCGCACAACCGCCACACCTGATCCAGCTTGTCGGTGTCGTGAGCCAGATGCGAGACCACCAGAACCGACCGGCCGGTGTCCCGGAACTCCGCGACCAGATCCCAGAAACGCAGATACGTCTCCCAGTCGAAGCCCTGATACGGCTCATCGAGCAGCAAGACCTGCGGATCATGCATTACCGCCAGCGTCAGGTTGAGCTTTTGCCGGGTGCCGCCGCTGAGCGTGCCGACCCGCTCATCGGCATACCCGGAGAAGCGCAAGATCTCCATGGTCTCCTCGGCCCGCCGCAGGTCCGGGATCGCATAGGCCGCGGCGAAGAAGTTCAGGTGCTGACGCACCGTGAAGGCGTCGTTGAGGATCACCTGCTGAGGGCAGTAACCGAACCGCCCACGGTGCCGGACCATCCCCCTGTCCGGTCGCAGCTCTCCGGACAAAACCTTCAACAGCGTCGACTTACCCGCCCCGTTCTCACCGACGATGCCCACCAGCGCCCCCGCAGGCAACACGATGTCGATGCCACGCAGCACCGACCGTCCGCCGTATGAGTGGTGGACGTCCTCCACCTCCATCAACGCCCCTTACCCGCCGCCGATGTAGTGGCCCGACAGCGGCTGGAATGCTACCAACCGACCGCGAAACCCCGTGCCGGAACGGCTATTTCGTGATGCTCGCAAACAGACGGTCATCCCGTACATCTCTCGACTTTCGCAGTTTCGGCGGCATAGACGGGGCGCTCGATCCTGCATCGATCATTCGCTGCGCCGCGCCCTGGCACGTCGTTTGCCCTCGTGCATGGCCTGAACCCGGGCGACTGGAATCGTGTGTCCCTCTTCGACCAGATCCGCAGGAAGATGCTGCGGGGCAGGCATCTCCGACTGCCATGGATCACTGTCGCCGAGCAGGTCCGGCACGGTCCGCACAGTGAAATCAGTCGGCGTCACCTCGTCGAGGTCCGACCAGCGCAGCGGGAACGACACGGTGACACCCGGACGGATACGCGGACTGTAGGCGGCGGCCACGGTGGCACCGCCCGCACGGGTGGCGTCGAGAAAGACCTTGCCGTGGCGGTCTTCCCGGATGAACGCGGTCGTGCCGACCGACGGATCGATCCGCTCGGCTCGCGCCGCCACGGCGCGCGTCGCCGCGGCCGCGTCCTCGACATCTATCCCCGGGACTACGGGCACGAACACATGTAATCCCTTGGAACCGCTCGTCTTCACCGCTCCGGACAACCCGTCCGCAGTCAGCGCTTCCCGGATCAGTAGGGCACCTACCACCACGTCGGCAAAAGTCTGTCCCGGTGAGGGATCGAGATCGAGCACAAGATGTGTGGGTTCCGGTGCGGATTCCGCGAGGAACAGGGTCGGGTGGTATTCGACCGCCCGTTGATTACCGAACCAGATCAGAGTCCGCAAGTCGTCACAGAGCGCGTAGGAGATCTCCCGCCGCGAACTCGCCGCCCAAACCTTCGTCCGCGCCACCCACTCCGGCGTGTACTTGGGGAGGTTTTTCTGTGTGAACGGCGCCTGTCCCGGCCGCACCCGAACCACCGAGAGCGGCCGTCCGCGAAGCACCCCCAGCAACCGTTCCCCGGCGAACTCCAGATAGTCGACCAGATCCCGTTTGCTCGCCTCGGCCTCGTCGAACAACGGCTGATCGAGATTGGACAGTTCGACCCCGTGACGCAGCTCGCCTCCCGCCATCGCTCCACCCTCCCCCACCGCCGGGCGCCGGTCAATCACCGGCAGCGAGACACTCGCCTCCGAAAGGAGTCTGGATGCCACGCTGCATGGCCTTGCGCCGCAGCCCAGAGACACCAGTCGCTTCAGGTGGCTGTGGCTGGGAGGCCCGGGGTCAGCTGTTGTAGGCGGTTCCCGGCCTTCGAGGCGGCTGATCTCGGCAATTGGCTCGGCCGAACGTCTGGCGTTTGTCATTTCGATGTGGCGCGAAACTCGCTCGGACGTACGCCCCGGTGCCGTTTGAATGCCGCGCTGAAACCGAAAGCATCCGCATAGCCGACGGCCTTCGCCACCTGCGCCACGGTGAGAGTGCGGTCGGAGAGCAGTTCCTCCGCATCGTCCATCCGGCATTCGGTGAGATATGCCAGTGGCGACTGGCCCATCACCTCGGTGAAACGCCTCGCGAACAGTGCCCGCGACACGCCCGCCGCGGCCGCCAGGGACGCCACGGTCCAGCCGGCGGAGGGTTGCCCGTGCATCGCCTCCAGCGCAGGCCCGACCACCGGGTCGGCGGGTCCGCGATACCATCCCGGCGCCTCGGCGGCCTCCCTTTCGAACCAGTCGCGCAGTGTGCACACCAGCGCCCAGTCGAGCAGGCGGTCCATCAGCGCCTGGGCTCCGGCCGGCCGCGCGGCCGCGTCCGCGGCGACGGATTCCATCCAGGCGCATACCTCCACGTCATCCGACACCACCAGAACGGGTGGCACCGCACGCAGAAGCCGTTCATGACGCCGGCCCGATGCCCGATAGGCACCGACGATCAGAGCCGTCTCGCCGGCCGGGTCGTTACCCCACCGTCCGCCTTCCAGACCGGCCTCGCATTCCGCATCCGCCACGAAGCAGGCGACCTCGTATTCGGCGTGTGGCAGGTCGGCCGAATCAGGTCGGTCGGCGAGGAGGAACGGTTCGGGACCGCGCACGATCGCGGTGTCTCCGGCCGAGATCCGTTGCTGCGCACCGCCGGAAAGCAGCAGCGTGCCACCGCCGCGCAGCACCGTCACCATGGTCAACGGTGCACGGTCGGCGAAGCGGATGGTCCACGGCGCCTCCAGAACCGCGTGGGTGAGTACGGCTCCTTCGGCACGTATTCCACCCAGCAATTTACTCAAAGGATCCACGCCATGAGGGTAGACGAACTCCTATCGGATGTAGATCTTTACCCATAGATCGTCTACCGGATCGGGTGTGGAATACAACTCGACCGCACAACCGATCGTCCGGATACCGGACCGCAATGGAGGACCCCGTGCCGAGCAACTCCGTCGAAGACGCTTCGACCACTCCCACCGCGCTGGTCGTAGTCGCCCACCCCCGCCCCGACTCACTGACCGCCCATATCACCGCGCTGACCGTCCGCAGACTCACCGCGGCGGGCTACCGGATCGACCTGCTCGATCTGCACGCCGAGGGATTCGATCCCCGCATGACGGCAGCCGACCTACCGGACTGGAACAACCGGGACAAGACCTACTCCCCCGAGGTCGAGAACCATATGCGGCGCATCCTCACCGCCGATGTCATCGTCGCGGTGTTCCCGGTGTACTGGATGCAGCTACCCGCGATCCTCAAAGGCTGGATCGATCGCGTGTGGAACTACGGATTCGCCTACGGACGCAGCAAACCCCGGCTCGCGGGCAAGCGGATGCTGTGGCTGGGCCTGGCCGGCGCGGCGGACGACGACGCAGTCGTCGACCTCATGCAGCAGGCACTGAGCTCACAACTCGACGACGGAATCGCCTACTACTGCGGCCTGACACAGTCGACGGTGGGACTGCTGCCAGGAGCCGAAGAAAAACCGCAGCGCCTGGACGCCAACGGCAATCTGCTACTCGACAACGCGCTCACCGGCGCCGCGCGCGACGCCCACTTCGCAGCGCTGGAGGACCGGGCCCTGCGCTTCGTCGACGAATTCCTCACCGGCGACCGGGTACCGGCCTGAACCTCGACAGGTTGCCCCGGGGCGCAGCCGGTGGACGACGCGCCCGCGCCTCGGCATACAGCGGCGCAGTTCCGGGAAAACGGTCGCGCCGTGGTGGATCGGGTGGCGGACCAGGTACCAGGGCAACGACATCAAGCGCCCGCATCGGCTGGCAGGATGGGTTGATCAGCATTCACACCGGAGAGGGCGCAGATGACCATCCTGGTAACCGGGGCCACGGCAAACATCGGCCGCAAGGTCGTCGACCACCTGCTTGCCCTGGGAGCCACCGATATACGCGCGCTCACCACCAACCCGCGGAAGGCCGCACTCCCCTCCGCGGTGCAGGTGATCGAGGGTGACTTGCGGCGACCGGAGGCACTGGCCGCGGCGTTCGCGGGTGTGCAGCGGATGTACCTGGCACCGGCACCGGACAGTGTCACCGAGGTGCTCGCGATGGCCCGCGCGGCCGGTGTGCGGCATGTCGTCGACCTGTCCGGTGAACCGGAGAGCTGGTGGGGCAGCGTCTGTACGGCTGTCGAGGACAGTGGCCTGGCCTGGACCCACTTGTGGCCCGGCGATTTCATGGAGAACACCATGACCTGGTCGCACCAGATCCGCGAATCCGGCTCCATCCGGGAGCCGCGGCCCCACGCGGCGAGCGCGCCCATCGCCATGGACGACATCGCCGCCGTCGCCGCCACCGCCCTGCTGACCGACACCCATCTCGGCCGCGCGTTCCCGTTGGCGGGGCCGGAGATTCTCACTCGCGCCGAGTTGGTCCGGCACCTCGCCGACGCACTCGACCGCGAGATCGTCCTGCACCGGTCCTCGCGCGAGGAGACCATCACCGCCCTGGCCCCCACCATGGGCGACAGCGCGACCTGGTATGTCGACAACGTTCTCTGCGGTTTCGACCCGGACCCCGCGACTCTGCCCATCACCAGCGTCCGAGACATCACCGGCCGACCCGCGACGACGTTCGCTCGTTGGGCCGCCGCCAACGCCCCGCGCTTCGCCGCCGACTGAAACCACGCTCGCCGGCGGGCGTTCGATCCCGTGTACGTCGGAACCTTTGTCGCGGAGCATTCGGTCAGTTGTCATCTCCCGCCCTTTCCGATCGGTACGCGCAGTCGAGGCCGACATGGCCACCCACTCACCCGAGTGCCGTCGCTGTATCGGATGAATTCGCTTCTCTCGCCGAGACCGTGGCGACGCGGCGGTGGTGCGTCCATCCGCGGACGCCGATGGCCAGGGGCACCAGGACGGCGAGGCGGCGAGTGCCGACAGCACATCCACTTCCGCGCAGACACGCCCGGGCCAGCATACGTCGGCAGCTGAGCGATGCCGTCGAGGACTACCTCGCCCGTGTCGGTGTCGGTGTCGGTGTCGTCGATGATGGGCCGCGCGACTCGCACAGCTGCGGCCGCCGACAACGCGCCGCATCGCCCGGAATCCCGTGGCCACGAAACGCTGTTCGGCATCCTACGCCTGCGTACCGGTCACCAGCGGCATCGTCCGAACAGATTGTATTCCGACATGCCGGCTTCTGGTCGGCCCGCTATCCGTCGATCGGGAGACCGACACGGCCATGAGCGTGACGAGGACGGCCAGCACAACAGCGAATGCCACGCCGATCATTCTGCGCGGAATCGGATCCGTGTTCGGAGTAGGCGGTGGTAGGCCACCGAAGCCGCCGTAGGGTCTGTAGCGCTTCACCGATTCCAATACATATTCGCTCCCACCCGAATATCGGTCGGTGGTGAAGGAGATGGTTCCGCCGTCTTTACCCGCGCTGCGGTAGGCCTCGACTTTCAGATCGCAAATGAGGAGTTGGCGCGTGCTCGCATCCCAGCGGGGCCAGCCGCCGGTTTGGTTGTACTTCTCTTGCAGCAGGGGATCGACCATCCGCGCGACGAGAAAGACACTTTTTCCGGTGGGATAAATCGCCAATCGGTCGATTTCGCGCCACGAGAAGCGGTGGACGACGCCGACTTTCCGGACCTCCACTCCGCCCGCATCGATCGCCAGTTTGTCACCGCGGCTGAGCATGTAGAAGTATCCGGCGACGACGGAGACACCGAAGAGTACCGAGAGCAGATCGCGCAGTCCGCCGTGCACTCGGAATACGAACCAGACGAACAGTGGGATCGCTATGCCCGCGATCGCAACACTGAGATAATTACTGGCATTCTCGCCGGTATCGGGAAAGACGGTACCGCTGTCCACCCTGCGATCAGGGACCGCTTGGGCGACGAGACCGTCGACGATGCGGATCAGCCTGTCGGTGTCGTCGTCGTACACCTCGGACCTGATCCTGGCCGTGTTGTGCTCGAGCAGATTCCGGATACTCGGCGGCAATTCGCCCGGGTGGGGCAGTCCCGCGTCATCCACCAGGAGAGGGAGTATCACCTTCCTCAGACGCAGTGCGGTCTCGATTTCCATGCGTACCGGGTCGTCGGGGGCGTGCAACCGGCTCCTGTTGTGGCCGCTGAGCCACTCCGATCCGATGACCACGATCACCACGGTGGCCCCGGCGATGGCTTGAACAATCGCCTGACGGAAGGGCACCCCGGCGTCGATCGAGTCTCTGTCGAAGAAGGTCAGATCGTCCGGAAGCTCCTTTTCAAAGGTAGCTCGAAGCCGGCCGACGAAGTGATGCGTGCCGTCCCTGCGATAGCTGAGAAATATCCGATAGCGATTCACGTACCCCCGGCCTCCCCCCGCAGGAGGGCTGCTACCGAGCCCTCGGCACATGGCGAGATCTTCAACGGCCATCATTATGGCGTAGCCGGACAGAAATTGTCAGCCGGTGGCGATTTTCCCGCTATTTACCGAATACCCGAAACTACATCTGCGTCCCGACCGCGGCGGCGGTGAAGTTACGCCCCTTACCGCTTCTTCACCCGGGTGTGACCCTCCAGCGAGAGGATGGGCCGGTGTGGCGGATATGCGTGGCAGGGGTTCTGACGGCCGGCGTTCTGACGGTCGGCGCGGGGCCGGGAGCGGCCGATGGTCCGGCCGCGTTCGACCTGCAAGCCCATCGGGGCGGGTTGGGGCTGGTGGCCGAGAATACGTTGCCCGCGTTCGCGAACGCGTTGGAGCTCGGGGTTAGCACGCTGGAGCTGGACGTGCAGATCACCGCGGACGGGTATGCGGTGGTCACGCACGATCGCGATCCGAATCCGGCGAAGTGCACGGACACCACGCCCGCCGCTCCGGGCGACCCGAAGTTCCCCTATGTACCGGGAACCACCTACATCCGGGATCTGACCCTGGCTCAGGTCCGGACGATCGACTGCGGCTCGGTGCCGTCCGCCGAGCAACCCGAGCAGCGGAGGGCGCCTGGAGCACGAATACCGCTGCTGGCGGAGGTTTTCGACCTGGTGCGCGCATATCACGCCGATCAGGTGAAGCTGAACATCGAGACCAAGGTCGAGGCAGCCGCCCCCGAACAGACCGCGCCGCGCGAGCAGTTCGTGGACGTCGTGGTGGCGGAGATCCGCCGGGCGGGAATCGGGCGCCAGGTCACCATCCAGAGTTTCGACTTCGGCACCCTCATACGGCTGCGGGAGGCGGCGCCCGACCTGCCGATCATCGTCTTGACCGATGGTCAGCCGAAGTTGCGCGCGGGCGAACCCGGCGGCTCCCCCTGGCTGGGCGGCATGGATATAGACGACTTCCCGGGATCGTTGCAGGAAAAGTTCGTCGCGGCGGCGGCCGCAATCGGCGCCGCCGCGGTCTCGCCGGTGCACGGCACTCCGCAGAACGCCACCGTCACCGCTCCGGACTACCAGCCTTTCACCACGATGGACCTCGTCCGCGCCGCTCACCGCCGCGGTATGCGAGTGGTGCCGTGGACGGTCGATGACCGGCCCACCATGATCGCCCTGCTCGACCTCGGCGTGGACGGCCTGATCACCAACCGACCGGACGTGCTGCGCGCGCTGCTTTCCGACCGCGGGTATCGCCTGCCACCGGCCTGTCACCGCCCCTGACAGGTCCGTCGACCGGACCGTAGGGCGCTGCGTCGGTGCCGTCGCATTCGCACGCCGCGCCCGCTCAGCGGCCGGACCGACAGGTACCCGTGGTCAAGAAAGCGCTTTCAGCAGCTCGTCGGCCACGCCTGCGGAGGATGCCGGATTCTGGCCGGTGATCAGAGTGCGGTCCACGACGACCTTCGGGGCCCACGGATCGCCCTCGCGGAAGTCGGCTCCGATCGCGACGAGCCGATCCTGCAACAACCACTCGGCCTTGTCCGCGAAGCCCGCCTGGGTCTCTTCGGCGTTGGTGAAGCCG
This sequence comes from Nocardia arthritidis NBRC 100137, assembly GCF_001612765.1. GTDB lineage: Bacteria > Actinomycetota > Actinomycetes > Mycobacteriales > Mycobacteriaceae > Nocardia > Nocardia arthritidis. The sequence goes on along the minus strand of NZ_BDBB01000008.1, from coordinate 21,508 downwards.
GTCAGGGCGTAGCCCGCGAAGATGTTCGCTCCGTCCGCTCCCTCCGCGGCGAGTAGAGCCGCGGGCGCATGACACACTACCGCCAGCGGCTTGCCGGATGCCAGAATGTCGGCGAGCAACCGACCGGAGTCGGCGTCGACGGCGAGGTCTTCCATCGGCCCGTGCCCGCCGGGGTAGAACACCGCCGCGTAGTCGGCGAGATCCACCCCCGCCAAGTCCACGGGGTTGTTCAGTTCGGTGCTCGTGCCGATCACGTGCACTCGATGGTCGGCGTTCTCCTGACCGCCGTTGACCTCGGGCGCGAGACTGCTCTTGTCCACGGTCGGTACGACGCCACCCGGGGTGGCCACCACGATCTCGTAACCCGCCGCTTTCAGTTTCTCGAAGGGCACCACGAATTCCTCGGCCCAGAAGCCGGTCGGGTGCTGGGTCCCGTCGGCCAGAGTCCAGCGATCGGCTCCGGTCATCACGAAAAGGATTTTCGGCATGGTCTGTTGTCTCCTCGTCCGGAACCCGGCCGGCCGGGTTCGGTCATCGAGTCCTGTCACGCTGGTCCGAGTGCTGCCGGACGCCGACCCCGCACGCCGGGATCGTCAGCGACGACACTGTCGACGCTAGCCTTCCCAATCTTCGGGATATCAAAAGACCGGGTTCGCGGCCATTCCTGTTTCACTTTTCGCCCCTACGCGGCGATGCGGCGGACCCGATCCGGGAGGTCCGCGCCACACAACGCCACACCCTCCGCCTGACCTGGGGTTGTATTCGGGCCATACTGGACCGGTGACTGAGATGGGACAACGCGAGCAGGAGACTGCACGCAGGATGCTCGGCGGTTGCCCCGATATCGGCAACTTTCGATTCTGGTTCGCAGACCAGCGGTGGGAATGGTCCGAGGAAGCCGCCGGGATCTTCGGGTACACACCGGGCGAGGTCGAGCCGTCCACCGAACTCTTGCAGAGCCACCAGCACCCCGACGACCGCCAGCGGGTCGCCGGCGCCCTCGCCGAGGCCATCGAGACCGCGACTCCGTTCTGCACCCGCCACCGGATCATCGACACCGAGGGCGAGACGCACGACGTGATCGTCATCGGCGACCAGCTGTTCGACGAGCAAGGCACTGTGGTCGGCTCCGCCGGTTACTTCATCGACGTCACCGAGACACTCGAGGGCAACCTCCAGGAAGCCCTCGACGACCTGCTGCCCGACGTGATCGACGCGCGCGCGGTGATCGAACAGGCCAAGGGCGTCCTGATGTTCGTCTACGGCGTCAACGCCGATCAGGCGTTCCGGGTGCTGCGCTGGCGCTCGCAGGAGACCAATGTCAAGATCCGCGCACTGGCCGAGCAGCTCGTCGCCGACGTCGTCCCGATGGGCGGTGCGCTGGTTCAGCAACGCACCCGTTTCGACCATCTGCTGCTGACCATCCACGAGCGGGTGGCGCCTCCGGAACCCGTCGCGGACTAGCGACGATTCCGCCGCCCCGCCCACGACGCTGGCCCTCGCTTCCAACCACTATCGTGTACGCACTGTCAGCGATCGGAATAGTTGAGGAGAACCGATATGGGACGTTTTGTCCCTCGTGTGTTGACCGCAGCGGTTTGTGTGGGATGGGGCGGTATCTGTATGGCCGGCCTCGCGCCGACCGCCGCGGCCGCGCCCTCGATCTACGAACCGAGCATCACCCCGTGCGGTCACCTGTTCACAACCCCGATCGAACCCGGCCGCCCGGGTACGAGCACCTATTGGAGCCCGTTCGGCACTGCCGACATCGTCTGCTACGACGTCGGTTCGCTGCCGGTGACCTACTACCAGCGTGACCCGGCGGGACAGTGGCACGCGATGAACCAACTGATCCCGGGCAACTACTTCATCAACATCTTCGGCTACGGCCACCTGCCCGCATAACGGTGAACACGACGGGGACCACGCCTCCTGCGCCAGGCCTGGGTCGCTGATCAGCACCGCGGGCCCCGCAGGTCGGCGAACAAATCGGCTGCCTGTCGGCGAGGGGGCTGGATGCGATGTCCGGCTCGGTCGTTTTCGACCGCCCGCCATGGCGAGATCGAGATGCTCACGTACTACCGGCTTTTCCATTCCGGGCAAGACGAGCTGGGCTTCTCGGTCCTCGTCGTGGGCGGTCGAGGCGCCCGGCCCGGTAGCGTCGGTGACGTGCGGGATCAGTGCGAGATGCGGCTGTCGCGGCGTTGGAGGGTACTGCTGGTCGTCTGCTCCCTCACCACGTTGTTGCCGGTAGCGCTGTTCGTTCCGCCCACGGCTGCCGAGCGCATCGCCGTAATCGGGCTGGTGGTGTGCCAGGCAGCCGCCTTCTGGTGGTTGGACCGCCGGCCCGTTTTCGTCACGATTGTCTCCCTGTTCATGGGAGCGTCGTTGGAACTGCTGCACGTTCGGGTGGGGCCGGGCATCGCCCTCATCGTGCTGACGACCTTTTCCTGGCTGCGCCCCGCCCGCACGTCGTTGTGGGGCCTTGCCGCGGCGGTGTTGTTCTTCGCGCTCGCGTCGGGGACCACCGGGCAGTGGCTGCACGCCCTACTGTGGTCCGGCGCCGCCCTGCTGGCCTGGAGCTGGGGCGCACTGGGACGCGCCAGATCCGCCCAGCGGGACTCCGAAGCCCGGCATCTGGTCCAGCAGGAACGTGCCCGCATCACGCGCGAACTGCACGACGTGCTCGCTCACACGGTGTCGCTGATGGTGCTCCAAGCCGCGGCGGCCAACGACGTTTTCGACACGCACCCGGACAAAGCGCGAGAGGCCGTCGCCGCACTGGAGTCCGTCGGCCGACAGGCCCTCGGCGAAGTACGCCGGCTGCTCGAGGTGATCGACCGGGAACCGACCGTTCCCTCGCCCGGACTGAAGGATCTGGACAGGCTGGTGGAGTCGATGTCGCTGGCGGGAATCGAGGTGGTCGTGAACCGGCACGGGACGGACGACACCGCTGTCGCACCGAGGGTCACCGAAACTGCCTACCGGATCGTGCAGGAGTCCCTGACCAACGTTTTGCGCCATGCGAGAGCCGATCGAGCCGAGGTCGACGTCCGGATCGCCGCCGGGCAACTCACGGTGGCGATCACCGACAACGGCGGTGGCAGCCGGCTCGATCACGGTAGCGGTCGGGGACTCGATGGCATGCGTCGTCGCGCCACCGAGCTGGGCGGACGATTCGAGGCAGGTCCTTCCACCGCTGGTGGCTTCCGCGTCGCGGCGTGGCTTCCGGTTCAGCCGTCGTGGCCGATGCCATCACCCGCTGACCGGTAGTCCTTTCGACAGCGGTCTCCGACTTTCGACAGAGGCGAATACACCCCTGCAAGGCGATGTTCCCACGGCGGGGACAGTAAACACTGGAATCACGCCATACGGGATCCCGCGGCGTGAACGCTCACCGAAACCAGGAGTCGACCAATGCAACAGCAGGAGTGGCGAGGGACGGTTGTCAAGAAGTCGCGCGGGTTGTTCGACGGGGCGAACCTGTACCGGCGCTTGACCGTCCGGCTACCGGACGGCAGTACCGTGAAGGTCCGGGTCGACCGGGAACTGTGGAAATCAGTGCAAGCCGGTGATTCGGTGACCAAGCACGTGGGAGCCGATCCGGTGAAGGAATGACGCGTCCGCAGGGCGGATCCGAACACTCGGAGGATTGGATGCTCGCCATGAACCGGCCGCCGCGACACGCGTGCACCCGGCAGACCGGATGGCGGCGGGGATGACCGTCACCGTACTGGTCGCCGATGATCAGGCTCTTGTCCGCGCAGGGCTTCGGATGATTCTGCAAGCACGTGAGGACATCCGGGTCGTCGGCGAGGCCCGGGACGGGGAGGAAGCGATACACCTGGCCGCGCGGACACTGCCCGACGTCGTGCTGATGGATCTGCGGATGCCGCGCGTCGACGGTGTGCAGGCGACGCAACGCCTCTCCGCATCCCGGCACAGGCCCGCGGTCATCGTCCTGACCACCTTCGACGAAGACGAACTGATGTACGCGGCGCTGCGCGCCGGTGCGGGCGGGTTTCTGCTGAAGGACGCCCGGCCCGCCGAACTGGTCGAGGCGATCCGGGTGGTGGCCGGCGGCGAGGCACTGCTCGCGCCGCGGGTGACGCGCAGGCTGCTCGATCGGTTCGTCGCCGACATACGCCCGGAAACAGCGGCAATGCCGGATCTCGCCGATCTCACCCATCGAGAGGTCGAGGTCCTCACACTCATCGCGCAAGCAGCATCCAACGCCGAGATAGCGGCGAAGCTGGTTGTCACCGAAGGCACTGTGAAGACCCATGTCTCGGCGGTCCTGCGCAAACTCGGCCTGCGGGATCGAGTGCAGGCGGTGGTACTCGCCTATGACATCGGCCTGGTCCGGCCACGGCAGTCCCCGAGTCCGTAACGCCGGGGCAGTGGAAGTCCTCGGCGTCCCTCCCCCCTGGTTGCATTGTCTTCGATCGATGTGGGATTGTCCGGATTTGGTGTGCGCCGACGTATTTCTCACTCCCCGGCACTCCGCACGGTACGCGGTCGGTGGACTCGATATCCTGCTCGAGGAAAATCTGGCGATGGCCGCCCGGCTCTCCGTGGCGGGCAACGAGGTGGACATCCGGGTGATCCCGAGTCCCCGCACGCGTTCACCTATCGCCCGGCCGGCATGGCCGCGGTCGCCCGTCGGGGTATCGAAATGTGGCTTGAAGACCGCTTGGCCAGGGCGTAACTCGTCGCCGACCTCCGCCGGATCGCACCGCCATTCGTCGCAGCGCCGACACATAGGGCGTCGCAAGGCTCGAGACGACCTCGCTGCTGTCCGCGTCGCTCAGCCTGTGCTCGCGGATTCTTCCGCACGAAGCGCGGCGATCGTCGCGCGCAGGGACTCCGCGGTGGGTGTCGGTTCGATGCCGAAGGCCGCGGTCGCGGCGGAGGAGTCGATGACGAACGGGCGATCGAACTGGTAGCGCATCTCGCGCATCTCGCGGGCGTTGGGATCGAACAGCCCTGCGGCCCACAGCATCGCGGTGGGCATCCGGCTCACGCGCGCGGGCGGCGCGTCCGCCACGGTCGCGGCCAGTCCGGCCAGTTCACGGATGGACATGGGCGGCGGGGTCGGCGTGTGCCATGCTCGGCCCCAAGCACTTTCGTCGGCGGCGACCGCGACCAGCGTGCGGGCGGTGTCACCGACATCGGTCCAGCTGTGCGCGGCGTCCGGGTCGGCGGGGAACTGCACCCGGCGACCCGAGAGCACGGCGGGCAGCGCCACCATGGTGAACGCCGATTTCGCTCCCGCGCCGAGGTAGTCCGATCCGCGCACCTCGGCGGCGCGGACGCGGCCCGCCTCGTGCGCGGCCAGCGCCTCGGCCCATATCTCCGCCCGAACCCGCCCCTTCACGCTGTTGGGGCGCAGTGCGTGCCGCTCACTGATCGGGCCGTCGACCGGTCCGTAGCCGTACAGGTTTCCGACGCCGAGCAGCGCGGCGCCCGTCGCTTCCGCCGCCCGCAACGCGGCGGCGGCCAGCGGCGGAAAGTCGGTCGCCCAGCGATGATACGGCGGCTGAGCGCACTGGAAGACGACCTCCGCGCCCTCGCAGTGCGGGATCAACGCCTCGGAATCGGTGGCGTCGGCGGCGACGCGTTCGATCAGCGGGTGGTCCGGACCGCTACCGCGCCGGGTGATCACGCGCACCCGGCTGCCGCATCCGGCGAGCAACTGGGCCGTGGCCGTTCCGACCGGACCGGCTCCGATGACGACGTGCAGGGACATGGCATTCCAACCTGTCTGGCGTTCTTTATAGAGAACACTGCTCTCTCATTGACAGCTAGAGCCTAAAACAGAACACCTATCCGAGTCAAGAACACTGTTCACAATCCGTGCAGACGTTCTCCTATCCGTCCTTTGTTCCCTACACTGGGAGGAATGTCCGCCCAGTCACTACGCGCCCGCGTCCGCTCCGAGATGATCGAGGAGATCAAAGCGGCCGCGCGCAACCGGTTGGCGGTGGACGGCGCGAACTTGTCCCTGCGCGGGGTCGCCCGGGACATGGGGATCGTCGCCTCGGCGCTCTATCGGTATTTCCCGAGCCGCGACGACCTGCTGACCGCGTTGATCATGGAGGCCTACCAAGCGCTCGCCGCCGAAGCCGAAGCCGCGGATACGAGGCTGCCTGCCGCCGATCTGCGCGGCCGGTGGATGGCGGTGTGCTCGTCCGTTCGGGACTGGGCGCAGGCTCATCCGGCCGAATACGGCCTGCTCTACGGCAGTCCGGTGCCCGGATACGACGCCCCGGACGACACCGTGGCCCCCGCCGCGGCCGTGGTCTTCCGGCTTGTCGCCATCGCGCAGGCGGGTGCGGAAAAACTGACGCCGCCGCCGCTTTCGTTCGCGCTGCCCGCACCCGTGCACGCCGACCTGCGCCGGCTGATCGAGCAGCAGTCCTCCGACTTGCCCGAGGACGTGCTCGACCGGGTCTTCGTGGCGTGGACCCAGTTGTTCGGCCTGCTCAACTTCGAGGTCTTCGGCCGGCTGAACGGCATCATCGATGCCCGCGCCGACTACTTCGCCCACCACATGAACGTGATGGCCGACCTGGTCGGGCTGCCGTAACGCCGGATTCCGGCTGTCGCGTCGTTCCCACCGTCGCAAGCGTCCCGACCGCAACGGGAACGGGCTCCGCAGGGTGAACCTGCCCCGACCGGCTCACCTGCGGCGATCAGCTGGCGGCGTGTCCGCGCCGGAGTGCGGCTACCGCGAGCCGGGCAGCGCTACGGTGACAGCACCGAGATCTCCGCGTGCCATTCGCCAGACGAAATCACTCATTCGTGGAGGAACATTGCCGAGCTCGTTCACTCGCAGGGGTTTTCTCTCCAGTGCGGCCACCTCGGCGACGGCCGCGGCCGCCGTCTCGACCGGAGCCGCTCCGGGCAGAGCGCGTGCCGACACCGATCCGGACAAGCCGAACATCCTGGTGATCATCGTGGATGAGATGCGGACGCCCGTGTGGTTTCCCGATCAGCAGACGTTGGACACCGTCCTGCCGAACATCGCCCGGATCCGCCGGGGCAGTGTGTCGTTCGAGAATCACTACACGGCGGCCAACGACTGCACGCCCGCTCGCGGCTGCCTGCTGACCGGCCTCTACGCGCAGCAGACCGGGGTCATGGTCGTGTCGGAGTCGACCTTGTCGCCCCTGTTCCCGACGTGGGGATCGATGCTGCGCGACCACGGCTACGACACCACGTACTGGGGAAAGTGGCATCTCGGCAGCTACCCGGATCGCACGCCGGGCGCGCTGGAAGCCTACGGTTTCCACGGCGGCACCTATCCCTCCCCGAACGGCGCGCCGGGGCAAGGGCTGCAAGCGGACCCGAAGATCGTCGACCAGTTCGCCGACTGGTTCCACAACGATTCCGGCGCCGCGCCATGGTGTACGACGGTGTCGCTGGTCAACCCGCACGACATCCAGTGGTGGCCACGCTGGACCCGGCGCGACCAATTCAACGCCGACATCCCGCGGTGGATGAACGAACTGCCGCCCAACTTCGAATCCCTCGAACAGCTCTCGCGCAAGCCGCGCCTGCAGATGGCGCTGGTCGAGGTCTCGGCGGTGGCGTTCGGGGTGGCGCCCTACGGGACACCGGAAGCCATGCAGGCCTGGATCGAGATGCGCAACCTGTATCTGTGGGCGCAGCAGCAGGTCGACATCCAGATCGGTCGCGTGCTCGACACCTTGCAGTCCCGTCCCGATGTCGCCGCCAACACCGTCGTCGTCTTCACCTCCGACCACGGCGATTACGCCGGTTCCCACGGCCTGCACGGCAAGGGCGGCGCCGCCTATGACGAGGCGCTGCGGGTACCGCTCTATGTTCACGACCCGCGCGGATACCTGAGCCCGGTGGACGGCACGACTACCAGGGACCAGCTCACCTCCAGCGTCGACTTCACTCCCCTGCTGCTCACCATCGGCACCGGCGGCAACGAATGGCGCGGCGACGGACGTTACGAACATCTCAGCGGGCGCTTCGACATCGCCGCGGTCTGCCGCGACGCGGGCGCGGCGGGCCGCCCGTGGGTCGCGCACACGACCGACGAGGCGTCGATCGAGGAAGCCGCGATCCTGTTCAACCAGGACGCCCCCGGCCACGTCGCGATGGTGCGCACCGCCGAGGCGAAGTTCGCGTCCTACTCCCAGTGGGTGCACGGCCGGATCCAGATCGATCCGACGCGCGAGCAGGAGTTCGAACTCTACGACTACAGCACCGACGGCGGACGGCTCGAACTCGACAACCAGGCGGCGACCGGGAATCCGCTGCGCGGCGACATGGAACCGCTGCTCGACAACGTCATCCGCACCGAGATCCAGCAACCGCTGCCGCCTTATCTGCGGGCCGCGCAGGACGAAGGCATCGGCGACTATATCTCGGCGCAGACGAACATCTTGGTCCAAGCCGAACGGATCGGCAATGCCCTGCTGGATGCCGTGCCGAAACCGTCCTGACTCCTACAACAGGCCCCGTAATCGCAGGTCCGTCGCGTATTTCTCGATCAGTTCCCGGGATATCCGCGGAATATCGTGCTCGGCGCCGATTTTCGCGGCTCGGACGGCGGAGCGGAATCTCTCCGCGGGAAGTGCCGAGCCGCGAACGGCCGGGGCCGGCCGCCGATAGGCGTGCAGCAAGGGCAGCACGGAGGCCTGGCGCTGCCATTCCGGGAGCGCCCGCAGGGCGGTCTCGAACCGGATGAACCACTCCTGATAGTCGGCGATCCGCTCGATCCGGTGGCCCGCGGCGATCAGCCAATCGACGAACTCGTCGAGCGACCGGCCGTCGTCGTGGGGGTTGAGTACATCGAAACTCTGGAAGCCGGTGCCTGCCGTCGCGCCGAGGGCGGTGATCGCGTCCGCGGTGAAATCGACGGGCAGGCCGTCGTAGTGGGCGCGCGAGCGGTTGCCGTCGGCGTCGGTGCGGTAGAAGGAGAACGGCGCGATCCCCGTGACGATCAGGCTCAGCAGCAGACGGGTGAAGATATCCGGCACATTGAGCTGGCCGGCGTAGCGCCGGTCGGCGAGGATCATGTCCGACCGGAATACCGCCACCGGCAGTCCGCACAGGTCGTTGGCCTCGCGCAGCAGCACCTCACCCGCCCACTTGCTGTTGCCGTAGCCGTTGGCGTAGCTGTCGTCCACCGCGCGGACCGGGCTGATCTCGCGAATGTCCCCGTCCTCGGCGAAGACGGCCGGATCGATCTGCGCGGCCACGGCGACCGTGGACAGATAGCTGAACGGCTTGAGCCGCGTGGTGAGCGCGAGGCGGATCAACTCGGCGGTGCCGACCACGTTCGGGCCGAACAGTTGCCGGTACGGCAGCACGTGATTGACCAGCGCGGCGGGATGCACGATCAGGTCGACGCGTTCGGCCAGCCGATCCCACGTCCGGTCGTCCAGGCCTAGGTTCGGCTCCCCGATATCGCCGGGGATCACCTCGAGATGCGCGGCGGCCAGCTCGCGGAATTCCCGGATGAGTGTGGGATCTCCGGAGTCGAAAGCGCTGTCGAGGCGTTGGCGCGCCGCGGCGGCGTCGGAGCCACGGACCAGGCAGACGAGTGTGCCTGCGGTGTCGTGCATCCGCCGCAGCCACTCCAGGCACAGGAAACGCCCGAGGTAGCCGTTCGCGCCGGTGAGCAGTACCGTCCGCGCGGTCTCCGTGGGACGCGGCAGCGACGGCGCCGCGGCGAGTGTGCGGGCGTCGAGGAACTTGTCGAGCGTCAGATCGGCGGCCCGGACCTGCGGCCCGGCACCGTGCACCGTGGTGTACGTGACGCTTCGTCCGCCCGAGACACGCACGGCCGCGATGTAGTCCGCCACCTCGCGCAGATTGTTGGCCGGGCTGATCACCACCGACACCGGCACCTCGACCTCGAAGATCTCGTGCAGCAGGCTCGATAGCGACAGCGCCGACAGCGAGTCGCCGCCGAGATCGGTGAACTGCGCGTCGGGACGCAGATCGGCGTCCGCGCAGCCCAGCACGGCCTTCGCCGCGCGGCTCACCGTCTCCAGCACGGGCAGATCGACCGCGGTACGGCGCAGATCGAGCAGTTCGTTCGCCTGCCCCGCGTCCAGGTCGGCGTACAGCTGCTGCAAGCGCGGCTCGTATCGCTCTTTCAGCTTGGGGCGCAGCAACTTTCCGATGCCCGACAGCAAACCATCGGCGGTGGTGAACGGCTCGGGCTCGATCAGAAAATCGCGCGGGATCTCGTAGGACTGCAGTTCGGCGTCCTTGGCGAGCCCTCGCAGCGATTCGCTCAGCGCCGTCTTCATCTTCTCGGGGTCGCCCCAGCCCAGCACGTCCTCGGTGGGCACGATCACGGCCAGGAGATAGGCGCGTTCGCTGTTGCCGTACACGAAGATCTGCTGGATCAGCGGACTGGTCGCATAGACCGCCTCCAGGTGCGAGACCGCGACGAATTCGCCCTGGGAGAGCTTCAGCACGTTGTTGCGCCGATCGACGTAGACCAGGCGATCCGGGGCGAGCTCGGCGACGATATCGCCGGTCTTGTAGAAGCCCTCGGCATCGAAGATCTCGGCCGTGAGCTCCGGCCGCTTGTAGTAGCCGGAGATCAGGGTGGTGCTCTTCAGCAGCAGCTCGCCGCGTGGATGGGGTTTATCGGTCCGGAAGTAGCCCAGCTCGGGGACGTCGGCGAGCTTGTAATCGAGCACCGGCGGCCGCTGCACCCGTTCGTCGATGACGACGACGCCGCCCGCCTCGGTGGACCCGTACCCGTCGTGCAGTTCCAGCTCGAGCACCGACTCGACGAACGATTTCATCTCCGCCGACACCGGCGCGCTTCCGCAGATCGCCATGACCATGCGTCCACCGAGGAAGTGCTCGCGCAGTTCGGTTTTCACCTGCGCTTCCAGCGCGGCCCGGTCGACGCCCGGCCCGTCGCGCCGATCCACCTCGCCCCGGAAGCGCTGGAAGATCATGTCGCACACCCGTGGAACCAAGAACAGCTCGGTGGGCCGCGCCAGCGCGATGTCGTCGAAGAGCGTGGACATATCGCTCTCGGCGGTGAAATAGGCGGTGCCGCCGCGGGCCAGTACGCCGGTCAGCGACCCGCGACCGGCCACGTGGCTCATCGGCATGTAGTTGAGGTTGATCGCGGCGACATCGCGCTGGTTCACCCATCCCCTGGCGACCAGCCGCTGGGAGTACATCGCCCCCTTGGGGGTCCCGGTGCTGCCCGAGGTGTAGATCAGCAGCGCCAGCGGGTCCGCACCCGGCTCGGCGGCGAACAACGGCGCGGGCGGCAGCGACCTACCTCGCGCGAGCACCTCGCCGAGCGGTTCCACGAACACGGAGCTGCCCGCCTCGGCCAGGCGGGCGCGGGCCGCTTCGAACGCCGAGCGCTGGTCGTCGTCTCCCGGGTGGTAGTCGAAGACGATCAGCCGTTGCGGCCCGGCCTGCGACAGCGCACACGTCACCGCGGCGTCGAGCAGCTCCGGCGTCGCGGCGAGCACCCGCGGCGCGGTCTCCTCGACGATCGCCGACAGCTGGGCGACCGGCGCACTGGATTGCAGCGGGACCGCGACCAGCCCCAAGTGGATGCAGGCCAGGTCGACAGTGGTGTAGTCGCTGCTGGTAAAGCCGAGAATGCCGACGAAATCGCCCGCCCGGAGCGGCTCGCGCGAATCACCGTGCCATGCGGCGGCCACGGCGCGCACGCGCTCCCACAGCTCGCCGTAGGTGATCGTGTCGAACGCCGGCAGCAGGCTCAGCGTCGTGCGGCCGGTCTCTCCGGTGCGGAGTTCGGTCGCGCGCGTGCCGAGGGCGGGCCGGTCGGCGTAGCCGACCATGATCGTCTCGACGATCTGCGCCAGCCCCGCGCCGGGCTCGCGAATCTTCTCGGCGACCTCGGCACGCGGGATGGCGTTGCGGATGTCGTCGTTTTCGGCGTACAGCCGGGTGATGCGGCGCATGAGCCGCTCCCCGCGTGTTTCGAGTGCCACGACGACCTCCTTCGTCCGGGAAACGCGCCTTCACCAAACACGTTAGCTCGTCTAAATAGTTCGGACGGTCGATAGCGGAGGCAAGTGTCTGTGACACCGGACACAGTGTCGGATATGTCCCAAAATTGTCCGGTATTCCCTTGCGGCACACGCTCAGCCTGGTGCTGCCGGTACCAGTGTCAACGGGCTCCTGTTACCGGTGCCCGGCGCACCGCATGCTCGGAGCATGACACAGACCATATCGCCGGGTCCGGCGGCAACGACGCCCGCCGCCGCTCCGGCCGCCCCACCCGCCGCGCTGGGAGCGCGGCGTTCGCTCGCCGTCCTGGCCGTCATCCTCACCGGCCAGTTCATGGCGGTGCTCGATTCCTCCATCGTCAACGTCGCGATCCCCTCCATCCGGGGTTCGCTGCACACCAGCGGCGCGGCCCTGCAGCTGATCGTCGCCGGATACGTCATCGCCTACGCCGTGCTGCTGGTCACCGGCGCACGGCTCGGCGACCGGTTCACCCAGCGCCGCACGTTCGTCACCGGACTGGCGCTGTTCACCCTCGCCTCGCTGGCTTGCGGACTGGCCTGGAACGAGACGTCGCTGATCGTCTTCCGGTTCGCCCAGGGCGTCGGTGCGGCCGCGATGGTGCCGCAGATCATGACGCTCATCCAGCGCACCTTCACCGGTCATGCCCGCGCGCGGGCGCTGAGCGTCTACTCGGCCATCATCTCCGGCGGCATGGTCGCCGGGCAGGTGCTGGGCGGGCTGATCGTCAACGCGGACCTGCTCGGCAACGGCTGGCGCGGAGTGTTCCTGGTGAACGTGCCGATCGGCGTCGCGCTGCTGGTCGCGGCGCCGCGCATCCTGCCGCCCTCGGCCCGGCGTCTGGAGCGGCGGCTCGACCTGCCCGGGCTGGCCACGCTCACCGCCTCGGTGCTGTTGCTGGTGTTGCCCCTGGTGCTCGGACGCGAGCTGGACTGGCCGATGTGGTCGTGGATCGCGTTGATCGCCAGCGCGATCGGCTTCGCGCTGTTCGTGGTGATCGAGCGAATCGTCGCCTCCCGTGGCGGCGAACCCCTGTTCGCGCGGGGGGTGCTCACCGCACCGGGTCTGATACCCGCCGCCGTCGCGTTGTTCGTGATCATGGCGACCTTCGGCGGCTGGATGTTCGTCATGGCGATCCACTTGCAGAGCACGCTCGGTTACAGCGCCCTGCACGCGGGCCTGCTGTTCGTCCCGCTCGGCGTGACCTTCGCGGTCGCCAGCCTGAACTGGGAGCGCATCCCGGCTCGTTTCCACCCGACGATGATCCCGCTGGGGCTGGTTCTCGGCGCGGCGAGCATGGTGACCCTCGGCGCGCTGCTGCGCGAAGGCGCCGAGGTCGGGCCGCTCGCGCTGACGCTGCTCGGCTTGTGCGGCGCGGGCAACGGCATCGCGTTCAGCCCGCTGATGACCCGCACGCTGGCCAAGGTCCCGATGACTTCGGCCGCGGACGCGAGCGGGATTCTGGTCACCAACGTGCAATTGGGCATTGTGGTCGGGATCGCCACCTTCGGCTCGCTGTTCCTCGGCCTCGCCGGCAGCACGGTGCGCAGTGCGGCGCACGCGCTGGGCGGCACGGCGGTCGCCGAAGGTGTCACGGTCCTGCTCGCGGCGGCTTTCGCCGCGCGCGCGGCGCGGTAGCCCGCCGCTGCGTTCGAAAACGTTCGACAACCTTGGAATCATCGCGATGCAAACCATCGCGGTCGACCACCCGCCGCGCGCATGCTCGCACAGGGTGGGCCGCCGGTGGCCCGAGCCGGCTCGTACCCGGCTCGGGCCATCGCTCGTCACCTCATGGTTCGCGGGTTGAAAGAGGATGCGGAATGGGCGTTTTCGCGCTCGGTGTAGAGCTCGACGGGGAGGGGTTCCACCCCGGGGCGTGGCGGCGGGCGACACACGCGCCGCGTCTACCGCAACGAGTACACCGGAACCACCCTCCGCTCCCACCTCGGCCTCCGCGAACCCCTCACCCGGCGACCTCGAAGTGATCGGCAGGACCACACACCATAAGCCCCATCGGAGATCGAAGTTCTTGCTGCCGCGATTTTGTGGGAGTCGTCCTTCTCGGTGGTGAGGAAGGGGAGTACCTCCGGCGCCTGCAGCCCTCGAATCGCCAGTTCCGCGCAACAAACAATTGCTGAGCAAAAGCAATTACTCGACGTCGTAAAGTACCCGAAATTACTGTCTCTCAAACGATCCCAGCGCCGACGCACGGTTGGTATCGTGTCGGGGGGACTACAGTTGCCGACGCCAGACACGCCACCGGCGTGGATCGGCTATCGCATGCGGGAGGCCGGGGCGGACCGACGAAGAAGGACAAAAGCGCCGAGATGACGCGGCGGAGTCCATCATCGAGCGGTCGACCCCTCGATGATGCTGATACGTCACGCGTCGGATTCGGAACGGGGAAGAACATGGCAGGCGCTGAACAAGCCGAGTTTCTCGCAGCGGAACTGGCGGCCCAAAAAGCGCTGTTCGAACGTCGCCGTTCGCGTGACAAGCGAAAAGCTTTCACCTTGCGCATGGCTACGGTCTGCTTCTCGGCGGCGATCACGATCCTTCTCGGCCTCCAAGTAAGTCTCGACGTCCGTCCGATACTCTCCGACATCGCTTTGACGCTCGGCGCTCTCACCACTGTCCTCGCCGCTTACGAAGCCTTCTACGACCATCGCGGACTCTGGATCGGACGCACCGTCACCGTCGACCGAATCGCCGAGTTGGAACGCAATCTCGAATTCCGCCTGCTCGGCCGCGATTCGGATCGAAGCGAAGTGGTTGTCGACGACTTACTGCAAGGCCTCAATACGATCATCAGCGATGACCGGCAAGGGTGGCTCAAATTGCGTGCGAGCCGGGAATCCTCGTCCGAGCCGGACGGCAACGGCCCCCACCGTGCAAATACGCGATAGTCAGCACTCCGCTGCCTTCACACGATTCGGAGATGGCACATGGTCGGCGATACCCGCTACGACATCACATCGGCAGTAACAGCGGTGCAACGCTTGGTCCAGACGTTGGGCTGGCAGAAGTTCCACCGGCCTCGATATCTCGTCTCCGCGCTGTGCACCGAAGCAGCCGAACTACTCGACACCACACTGTGGCGGACACCCGAGCAGATCGACGAGATGTTCAAAGGTAATTCGGTTGTCGAAGGCGAAGTCGCCGACATAGCCATAAATCTGCTGTCCCTGGTCGAATTCGGCGGTATCGATCTCAACGAAGCCGTTGTCAGGAAGGTCGACAAGCTGCTGGTGCGGCATCGGGACACCAAGCACGGTTTCGCCCGCGCGGATGCGGTGAACTGCATCCGATGTGGCCACGAAGTCGAGCCCTCGTGGCATTGGTGCCCGCTCTGCGGCACCGCAGTCCATTCCGGCCGACAGCTCCCCCAGCGGGACGGCGAGCCGAGCGAATCCAGCGAGGACGTGGC
Source organism: Nocardia arthritidis NBRC 100137 (assembly GCF_001612765.1). Classification (GTDB taxonomy): domain Bacteria; phylum Actinomycetota; class Actinomycetes; order Mycobacteriales; family Mycobacteriaceae; genus Nocardia; species Nocardia arthritidis. The sequence continues at coordinate 6,057 of NZ_BDBB01000008.1, read as the reverse complement.
CCGCTGGGAGCAGGTGGCCGCCAGCAGTTGGAATACCCGGCCCGGCAAACAACGTTGGCTGCACGAGTACCTAATGGGTCCGGCGATCTCCCGCCTTCTCGGTGCGGATACGCGAACCGTGGTGGACATCGGATGTGGCGACGGCTGGCTCAGCGAGAGATTGCGCTCTTCCGGCTCCGTCGAGGTAGTCGCGTACGACCCCGCCGAGCAGATGCGCGCGTTGGCGACCGCTCGCCTCGGAGAATCAGCGGTGGTGACCGATCCCGATCTCATCGCGGCGGAGTCGCTCGATGCCGCTGTGGCGAACATGGTGCTCTCGGCAACTGTCACTCCCGAGCTGGTCTGCAAGCAGGCGCACCGAGTGCTCCGGCCAGGCGGCCAGCTCCTGGTCAGCGTTCCACACCCGTGCTTCACCCTGTTTCGCGAATTGCACACGACCACCGACCGGGCCTGGACCCAAGACGAACTCTCCGACGAGCTTCCGATGCCGGACTGGTTGCGGACGATCGCACGCTACTATCACGCACCCACCGAAGAGGTCACCTGGCAATCGGGCATGGCCGGTACGCGACTCTACAACCGGACACTGACGCAATATTCACGCATGTTCGCCGACAACGGATTCTCGATCCACCGGTTGGTGGAGCCGCAGCCGGCGAGCGAGGGCAGGGAAATCGACCCGCGGCTGTTCACGCTGCATTCACTGCTTCCCGGCGTGCTGATCTTCGATATGCGTAGATGCGAGAACTAGTGGAAAATGAGCGCTTCGAGAAGGTGTGTGGTCTGCGGTCATCCTGCCACGGCATCCGCATCGACGGGGCCGCCCCTGTGTTCTCCGCACGACATGGCAGCAGAGCTCGGCCTGGTCGAGGATGATCCCGTAGAGGCGCTCGGGAAATCGGCGATGCTTATTCTGTCCCGCCTCCAGAGCCGCGTCTCCACCCGGGATACACAGTTGGCCATGCGACTGCTCGCCTCGATGTCGGCCAGAGCAATGGATCCTCGATTACGCGGCAGACTCGGTCTCGCCATTCTGTACGGCCAGACCGCCATGGCGAAACAAGGTTCCGCAGTGGTGGTCGGCGCGCAGGAGTTCATCACGCAAGCCGTCTACGAGGTCCGTGCGAGCGGAGATGCCGACTCGAGGCTGACCGCAGCGGCGATGGATACGCAACTGAAGAGAACACTGGGGCAGGTCACTCATCAGCGCGGCGATCATGCTCTCGCCGCCGCCTACCTCGCCACGTCGCTGGAATCCATGGATCCGGCGATAGCGCAGGTGCTCGGCTCGGAGATGGATCTGCATCGGTCGCTGCTGTCATCGAGTCTGTATCTGAGTGGAGCGGCGAAGGAATCGTTCGAGCTGGCCTCGGAGCTCTACAGCGCGACCTCCGAGGACGAAGAGCGCTCGGCTTACCGGTCCATCATTTCGGCCCGGCTGATAGAGCATCATTTGGAGCGAGGGCAGATCGCCGAGGCGATAGATCTTGTGGCGAAGACACCGAGTATCACCGAATCGGAGCCTCCCACGGATGTCGGCGCAGCGGTGAATTCCGTTATCCTGGCCCGAGATCGCGCCCAATCGCTGCTGCGTTACGGCGAATACGAGTTGTCGGAAAGTCTGATACGCGAGGCTCACGACGTCGCCGTCGAGCACGGACTGTCGGATCAAGTGGCGAAGTTTCGCGCGATGTATCACGAAGCGACCGAAAGAGGACATCGGAATGCGGTGCCCCTCCTGACCGATCGGTCGGAGCCGTCGTCACCCGAGACCGACTTCGTCATCGTCACGGTGCGCGACGACGAACTCGCCGCTGTGCTCGCGCATCTCGGGGGTGTGCGGGACGCGCCGATCACCAATCACCTCTGGGACGCGCGACGCCTGGAGACACTCGACGGGAGAACGATACGGGTCGTCACCTTGGCATTGGGCAAGCAGGGAAACTCCAGAGCCCACAGCGTAGTGGACATCGCGGTGCGAAGGCTGCGGCCTCAACGGGTGATATTGGTGGGCATCGCCGGCGGAGTTCCCTGCGCGGACATCACTCTCGGTGACGTAGTGATCGCCCGGGAGATTCTGGATTTCTCCGTCGGCGCCGCGTTGCCCGGTGGTGCGGTGCAGTTCGCGGTAACCGCCCGTAGCGGGCTCGACGGCTTCACCGATCTCGCAGGCGCGATGGTTTCCTCGTGGCAATACTCGCTGCCCGGATGGCCGCACATCACAGATCCGTTCACCGGCGAGCCACTGCCGAAGCCGCCCGTCGATCCGGAAGGCGACAGTATCGTCGGCATGGGGGCGTGGGAAAAGCGAGTACGGGATGTCCTGAGATATCACCAGAGCGCAGGCAACTCGGCGGGGCCTCCCCGTGCTGTCTCGGGGACGATCGCGACGTCGAACCAGCTGATCAAAGATCCCTCGGTGCTGGAGTTGTGGCTGGACGCTGCTCGAGACCTGCTCGCGGTCGAGATGGAAAGCGGAGGAGTGCTGGCGAGCACATCCGCCGGCAACTGCCCGTGCCTGGTGATTCGAGGTATCAGCGACATCGTCGGTCTCCGGCGCGACGAGCGATGGACGAAGTACGCGTGCCATAGTTCGGCGGCCTTCGCGGCGGCGCTGATCCGATCCGAACTACTACGCTGAGCCTGCACCGCCGACCGGTTGCCTGCCGTCGAGAACGTCAGTGTTCCCGTACGCAATCGACCGGAACTACGGCCTACCTCAGAGCACGGCTTCGATGGCCGCGACCAATTCCGGCGCCTCGGGGGTGGTGCGCGGACGGAATCGGCCCGCGACCTTCCCGTCGCGGTCGATCAGGAACTTCTCGAAATTCCACTGGATGTCGCCCGCGTTGCCTTCGGCGTCGGGAGTCTCCACCAGCTGCTGGTAGAGGGCGTGGCGCTGGTCGCCGTTGACGTCGGTCTTCTCCAGCAAGGGGAAATCGACGCCGTAGGTGGTGGAACAGAACTCCTGGATCTCCTCGGCGGTGCCGGGCTCTTGGCCCATGAACTGGTTGCACGGCACGCCGACCACGCTGAGACCGCGCGGACCGAAGGACTCGTGCAGCTCGACCAGACCGGCATACTGCGGCGTCAGGCCGCATTTCGAGGCCACGTTGACCAGCAGGACGGCGCGGTCACCCGCCAGGTCGGCCAGCGTCGTCGATTCGCCGGACAGCGTGCGTAGCGGAACTTCTCGAAGACTCATGCGTATCCGTTCTCGATGCCGTGGATCCACCCCGACGGCCACGCTACCGGATCGGCGGGGGCTGTGACCGCTGCGGGCGCGGCGGTTCCCGCGGGGAAACCGCGCTCAGCGCAACCTGGTTCGGCGCATCAGCCGCAGCGACGTCAGGGTCATCTTCAGCTGCTTGTCATAGGGCTGACCTGCCCGTGCGGCGAGCACCTGTTTCTTGAGCACGCCGACGTTCACCGTGTCGGTGTACTTCAGCAGGCCCTGGTCGCCGTGCCGGGTGCCGACGCCGGACTGCTTCACACCACCCGAGGGCGTGCCTTTCGCGGCGTAGGTCGCGACGAAACCGTCGTTGATGTTGATATTGCCCGCCTGTAACTGCGCGGCGATCCGCTCGGCGCGCGCGAAGTCCCGGGTCCAGACACTGGCGTTCAAGCCGTAGTCGGTGGCGTTGGCCAGGCGCACCGCCTCCTGCTCGTCGTCGAATGGGTACACGGTGACGACCGGGCCGAAGGTTTCCAGCGTCGCGTGGGTCATCTCGGGGGTCACGCCGGTCAGCACGGTGGCCTCGTAGAACGCCGGGCCGACATCCGGCCGCGCCTGCCCGCCGACGTGCACGGTGGCCCCTTTCGATCGCGCGTCCTCGACATGGGCGGCGACCCGTTCCAGGTGCTGCGGGGAGACGAGGGAGCCGAACTCCGGCGTGTAGTCGTAGGCCGCGCCGATCTTTTCGTTCAATTCCGCCGCGGCGGCGACCAACCGGCGGAGGAACTCGTCATGGATGGAGCGGTGCACGTAGATCCGCTCGATGTGCATACACGCCTGCCCCGAGTTGGCGAACACCGCGAACACCGCGCCGGGCACGACCTCGTCCAGGTTCGCGTCGGCGAGCACGATCATCGGATTCTTGCCGCCCAGCTCCAGGCTGCACCCGATGAGGTTGCGGCCGGCCTGCTCGCCGACGATCCGGCCGGTGGCGGTCGAGCCGGTGAACATGACGAAGTCGACATCGTCGATCAGGGTCGGCCCGATATCGGGTCCTTCACCACACACCACCTGCACCAGACCGCGGGGCAGCCCGGCCCGGTGCAGCAGCTCGACGCCGAACAGCACGCACAGCGCGGTCTTGTTGTCCGGCTTCAGCACCACGCCGTTGCCCGCCATCAGCGCGGGCATGGCGTCGGACAGGGCGATGGCGAAGGGAAAGTTCCACGGCGCGATCACCGCGACCAGCCCCTTGGGACGGTGCTGCTCGGTGGAGGTGGTCAGCAGCGGCATCGGGCCGCCGCGCCGCTTCGGCCGCAGCACCCGGCGCGCGGTCTTGAGATAATGGCTGACCACCATGGGCACGTCGCAGGATTCCTCGACGGCCATGCGACGAGTCTTGCCGCATCCGATCTGGATGAGGTCGGCGATGGTCTCCACTTCGCCGAGGATCAGCTCGTGCAGCCGCTCGAATACCCGCAGTCGTTCCCGCAGTGGCTGCGCGGCCCATTCCGTCTGCGCGGCCCGGGCGGCGGCGCACGCGCGCGAGACGTCCTGCGGGGTCGACTGCGGAAGCGCACCGACCGGAGCGCCGGTGTAGACCTCGGTCATCTCGAACGGCGCCGCGCTACCGTCGGCGGCGACCAGGCCGGTCAGCCGGGTGATCAGCTCCCCGGTGATCCTGGCGGGCAGGGCGCCCGTCGCCTTGTCGGTGTGTGCTGTGCTCATCGGATCATCTCCATGACGTCGGACATCGCCGCAGGCGCCGGGCTGGACAGTGCGCTTGAATTAGAACACGTTCCGGTTTTGGGTTCATCGTATTCGTCCCCGCCCGCCCTGCCTACCCACCACGTGCGAAGAATTCCGCTCACTCGTCCGCGGCGATCGTCAACGCCTGGGTGGGGCAATAGCGGACCGCGCGCTGCACGTCGGCCTGCGCTTGCGGGTCCGCGACGGCATCGAGGATCTCCACTTTGCCGCGCTTGGGGACATGGAACACCTCGGGCGCCTCGTCCTGGCACACCGCATGTCCCTGACACAGATCCAGATCGGCCAGCACTCGCATCGTCGCTCCTTACTGTTCGTTCGATCCCGGGTCGTCCGCGAGCGGACGCACGGGCGCCTCGGGCTGCACCTCGACGAGCACCAGGTGTGCGCCGCGCGGCGTGGACACCACCGCCACCACCGCGGCGGCCAGGTCGCCGGCGCGCAGCATGTACGGGTGCCTGGCGAAGCCCCATGCCTTCCAGTCCTCCAGCACCGGGCCGACGATCTCGGGCGTGGAGTCCATGCCCATACCGGTCAGGGTCGGGCCGGGCCGGACCTGCGACAGGCGAATGCCGGTGCCCTCGAGCTCCATGCGCATCTGCGCGGCCATCGCTTCCAGACCCGCCTTGGCGGCACTGTAGGCGCCGGTGCGCGGACGCGGTTCGGATGCGCAGTCCGAGCTGATCAGCACCACGTCGCCGCGCTGCCTGCGCAGCATGCCGGGCAGCACCCGGTGCACGAGGCGCTGCGCACCGACGAGATGCACCTGCACTTGGCGCACGAACCGTTCCGGATCCATCGCGTGCGCCTGTCCGAACTCGATGTCGCCCGCGCTGGACACCAGGATCTCGGTGGGGCCGAGCGCTTCTTCGGCGGCGCGCACGAACTCGTCGACCGAGCCGGGCTCGGTGACGTCGAGGCGGTGGGCGAAGGCTTCACCGCCGTTGGCGCGGATCTTGTCCGCCAATTCGGCGCACTGCTCGGCGCGGCGCGCGCCGAGCGCGACCGGGTGGCCCAGCTCGGCCAAAGCGACGGCGGTGGCCGCGCCGATCCCGGAGGAGGCGCCGGAGACGAGCGCGGGCCTGCGCTCGGGATGGGGTGCGAATCTTGGCATT
>NZ_BDBB01000007.1 GCF_001612765.1 Nocardia arthritidis NBRC 100137 | reverse complement strand
GAGCGCGGCCACGGTGGCCGCGGCGGCGCGCTCGTCGCCGCCGAGCATCGCCGTCCAGGCCGCGAGCACGTCGAGCTGATGGCAGCGCAGCCCGCTCGCGGTGGCCCGCCGCAAGGCGTCCTGAGCGCGGCGGGGCTCGCCGGTGCCCAGCGAGAGCAGGGTGGCGATGGAGGCCGCCGTGCACGGCAGGAAGCGGTCCACGCCCGCGTCCGCGTGCGCGGCTTGCACCAGCGCGGATACCGCCGCCGCGGTGTTGTTGCCGGGTTCGATGGTGTCCGCGAGCGCGGTCGCGACGAGCCGCGCGTGCGTACCCGCCTCGGTGGGCGGCCACTTCGTCGACGAGGAGGACATCTCCCTGGCGCCCGCCACGTCGCCCGCCAGGCACAATACCGTGGCGCCGACCGCCCAGTCCGGGCCGACCCGGTGCCCGCCGAGCCAGGTGTACAGCTGCGCCGCGCGACCCACCAGACCGCGTCGGGTGAGCACCGCCGCGCAGATCCGCACCGCCGTGGCGAGTTCCGCGCCGGTGCTGCCCGAGCGTGCCAGCATCGGCTCGGCCAACCGCATGGCGGTGTCGCCGTCACCGGTCCGTGCCGCGGCCTCGGCCCAGCGTAGCGCGATCAGATCGAGTTCGGCTCCGGCGGCCGCGGCGGCGGCGTAGTAGCGAACCGCGTCGCCCGCCTGCTCCGCTGCGCCGACGAGGAAGTCGGCCAGACGAGGGTCCCGGACGCCGGACTCGGCCAGTTGCAGCGCGGTGCGGTCGCGCAGCAGGCCCGCCTCCAACCGGGCGCCGAGCAACCGGCGCTCGACCGCGACGAACCTACGGTCGCCGAGCAGCGTGCGCAGGGGCGCGACGGCCGGTTCCAGCAGCAGGTCGGCATCGGTCACCAGGGCGCTGGCCCTGGCTCGGTCGATGAGATCCTGCGCGACGGACTGTTCCACGCCGAGCACCTCGGTGAGCTCGCTGGAATCCAGACCCGTGCCCGTGGTGGCCACCACCAGGGTCTCCAGCAGGTCGGGCTCGAGGTTGTCCAGCAACCCGCGCGCCCACGCGGCGACGGCCGTATCGACGGCGGAGATGCCCGCGTCCAGCCGTGCCGAGCAGGCGGCGGTGAGCGCGGCCACCACCCCGCCGCGGATACCGGCGGTCTGCAGGTGGATGTGCTGAGCGACCTGGCGCGGCACCATCATGCCCAGTTCCCTGGCGAACGGCGCCATGTCCGCGACCCCGAGCGGGCGAAGGTCCACGACGCGACCGCGCCGGGCGACCGCGTCGGCGAGCAGCCGCAGACGTGGGTCGTGCGGGCGGGGCTGGGCGGCGATCACCATCGTGCGATGCCCGGATTCCACCGCGGCGCAGAGATATTCGAGATCGAGCCGACCGAGCGTATGGGCGTTGTCGATGATCAGGGCCGGGCGGGCGGTATCGGTCGTCACGCCTGCCGCGCCGCCCGCGACCGTGGCCGGCGTGCGGGTCAGCGAATGCGCGCTGTTGCGCGCGTGCGCGTGCTGGAGAGCCGCGAGGTCGTCCTGCAGCGGGACGCCCCGGGCGCGCAGGCGGGCCCGGATCTCCGCGAGCAGTGTCGACTTGCCGGTCTGGGACCGGCCGCGGATCAGGTAGACCACCGGCTGGTCGTCGGCGGAATCCAGATCACGGAAGATGTCGCGGGCGCACGGGAGGGTGTCGAAGGCGGTATCAGCCACCGGAGCCTCCCAGGATCTCGCCGGGAGCGCGAAGCACCGTGCCGAGGGTGTCGCCCAGCACGCCGGTCGGCAGGCTCGGCGCGGTGGGCTGGGTGGGCCGCGGCTGCTGCTGGGTGGGCGGCGACGGGTTGGTAGGCGCCGGTGCGGGCGCGGGAGCGGGAGAAGGCTGCTGGGATTGCGGTTGCGGCGCGGGTTGCGGCGCCGGGGAGTCCGCGGCGGGGGCGGGGGCGGGTTGATCGGGACTCTGCTCGCTGTTCACCACCGCCACGGTGGTGCCCTGCGCCGGGGACGTGGGCGAACCGGCCTGCGGCGTCCCGGTTCCAGGCCGCCCGGGGGAACTCGCGGAGTCCGTGGCGGCGACGCCGGACGGGTCGCTCGTCCGCGCTCCCGTCGTCGCGGCGACCTGTGCGGCGCCGGTGGGGGACTGCTCGGTCGAGGCGGGAGTGCTCGGGCCGGACTGGATGCCCGTGCCGATGGCGAGGGTGCCGGTGGCCAGCAGGCCGATAGCGGCCGCGGCGCCCGCCACGACCGCGAGGCGCTGCCTGCTGGTCAGCGCGCGACGGCGAGCGGGGCGTTCCTCGGGCAACGCCGCGAGACCCGCCGAGGGGAGCGCTCTGGGCTGCGGCACGGTCTCGTCCTCGGTCACCGGATCGACCAATGGGAGCTGGTCGGTCTCGGCGGTGAGCAGATCGGCGGCCAGCAGCGCGGCGCCGCGGGCGGTGGTGTGCTCCGGGACGGGAGCCGCCACGACGGGCAATCCGAACTCGGTGGAGACGAGTTCGGCGACCAGGGGGATGGCGCCGCCCCCACCGGTGAGCAGGACCCGGCCGACGTCGCCGATGTCGAGCCCGGCCCGGTGCACCGCGTCGCGGATCAGGTCCATCGCACTCGACAGTGGTCCACGCAGCAGGTCTTCCAGTTCACCGCGCACCAGCCGCACGGTGCCGTGCGGATCCGCGGGGTCCAGCCGAACCGGAACAACCGTCGCGGTATTTATGGAAAGCTCTTCTTTCGCTTTTCTGCAGCGCTCACGCAAAGCCGATAATTCGCGTTCCACGATCGGATCGAACGGATCGAAATCCGCGGCGAGCACCGCATTTGCCAGGACATAGCGCATGGTCAGCAGATCGAATTCGGCGCCGGCGACGTCGGTGTCGCGCAGCGGCGTGCCCAGCAGGCTGGCGTGCTCGCCGGTGCGTACCACCGAGACGGTCGAGCCGGTCGCGCCGAGGTCGAAGACGATCACCGCGCCGCCGTCGTCGGTCCTGGCGTGCGCGGCGTCGAGCCAGCGGATCGCGGCGGTCGGCTCCGGCACCAGGGTCACCTCGCCGAGCCCGGCTCGCTCCAGGGCGTCGCGCTGGATGTCGACGGTGTGCCGCGACCACCACGCCGGGTGGCAGGCGACCGTCGCCTGGGCGCCGCTTCGTCCCGTCTCGGCGGCGATCTCGTCGACCAGGCATCCGATCGCGGTCGCCACCAGGTCGGGCGCGGAATAGGAGGAGCCGTCCTCGGCCAGGATGCCGACCGGGTCGCCGACCCTGGCGAGGAAGCCTTCCAGCAGGACGTCGCTGGAATGGCGGCCGGCGGAGCGCGCGCCCGCGCCCAGTGTGGGCGCCATGTCCTCCGACAGTCGCAACACGCTCGGATGCGAGCGTAGATAACCGCCGCCGGACGGGCCGAGGCCGTCGTCGCCCTCTTCCGTTGCCGCCACGGCGACCGAATTCGACGCCCCGACAGTGATGCCGAGCGCCAGGCGCTGTGTCATTCGAGAACCCCGTTCGAAAAACTGTCTGGTCCGGTGTCGCTGCTGTGTGTCCGAGCTGGTGCGCTGGGCGTTGTAGTTGCCGACGCAACCGTTCTGTCGGTTGCTGGCCATCAGCCGTTACCTCGTTAGGGGATCGTTTAGGGAAATTCCCCTAATTCCGCTCCCGCCCCTATCGGGTGCCCCCGGCCGGTCGTAGGGGTTCGCCCCGTTTCGGCGTAACGGGATGCGCTCCTAGCGTGATTTGCATTCCAACGACTGCGGATCAGTGAGGTCCGCCGGGACTCAGGAGAAGATTCTCATGACACCCAATGCGATTCTGGAGTTCATCCTCGATCTGCTGCGGAACCACGAGGCCGCGGTCGCTTACTGCGCCAACCCGACCCAGGCGCTGGCCGCCGCGGGCCTGAGCGCGGTGACGCCGGAGGACATCGCCCTCTGCGCTCCGATGGTCGCGGAGTCGGCGCTGGTGACCGGCGGTTCCCAGTTGCAGTCCATCGTGGCGGCAGGCGCGCAGACGGGTGCCGCCGCCGCGGTCGGCGCGGCGAGCACCGTGGGTGCGGCGGCGGTGGCGGATGCCGGAGTCGACCTGGGTGCTGATCTCGGAGTGGACCTGGGCGGGGGCGCGGGTGGTGGCGTCGACCTCGGTATCGGTACGGGCGTCGACGTCGGTGCGGGCCTGAACACCGCGATCGACACCGGGCTCGAGCTCGGCGCGGGTCTGGGCGCGGGACTGGCCGCGGGGCTCGACGCCGTGGTGAACGCGGGCGCCGACCTGTCCGCCGCCGTGGGCGGCCTGCTCGGTGCGGGCGCGCAGGTGATCAGCGGCATCGGCGGGGGTATCGAGCTGGACACCGACGCCGAAGGCGCGGGAAACATCGGGACCGGCCTCTCCACCGGTATCGACGCGGCAGTCGGCGCGGGTGCCGGACTCGGCGCGGGCCTGGAAGGCGCGGTGGACGCGGCGGCGGGCCTGGGTGGCGGGCTGGAGGGCGCGGTGAACGGGGCAGCGGACCTCGGCGCCGGACTCGGCGCTGGATTGCAGGGTGCGGTGGACGCGGCGGCCGGCTTGACCACGGGTGTGGATGCCGTGCTCGGCGCCGGTGCGCAGGCGGGCGCTGGTCTCGGCGCGGGCCTGGGCGGCGTCGTGGATGCGACGACCGGTTTGACGACCGGGCTCGGCGCGGGCCTGGAAGGTGCGGTGGACGCGGCAACCGACCTGACCGCGGGCCTCGGCGGCGGCGCGCAGACAGGCGCCGACCTCGGCGCCGGTGTGGGGGCGGGCCTCGAAGGCGCTGTCGGCGCGACGACCGGGCTCGCCGCGGGTCTGGAAACCGCCATCGGTGGCGCGGCGAACATCAGCACGGGTCTCGGCGCTGGTCTGGAAGGCGCTGTGGGAGGCGCGGCGGATATCAGCACCGGCTTGAACGCGGGCCTCGAGGGCGGTCTGGGCGCGGCGACCGACGTGAGCGCGGGGCTTGGCACGGGTCTGGAGGGCGCTGTCGATGCGACCACGGGCCTCGGCGGTGGTCTCAGCGGTGCCATCGATGCGACGACCGGTTTGACGACCGAGCTCGGCGCCGACTTGGCGGGCGCGGTTGGTGGTGCGGCGGACGTCACCACGGGTCCGGGTGCAGCGCTCGGAGGTGCCGCCGGTGCGGCGACTGATCTGACCGCAGGTTTCGAGAGCACGGTGGGTGGCGCCGCGGACCTCTCCTCCGGTGTGAGTGCGGGGCTCGGGGGCGCTGTCGACGCGACGACAGGCTCGGGTGCGAGCCTCGACGGCGCTGTGGACGCCGCGAGCGGTCTGACCGCGGACCTCGGTGCCGCTGGGCAGGCCGGTGCCGGGATTTCCACCGGACTGCACGGTGCGGCCGACGCGGGTGCGCAGATCGGTTCCGGTCTCGAGACCGGTCTGGGCGGCGCGCTCGGCGCCGCGGGCCAGGCGACGGCCGGGCTCACCGGCGGAATCGACACCGCGGCACAAGGCTCCGGGAATGCGGCGGCCGGACTCGGAAGCAATTTCTCCTCTGCCGTCGGCGGTGCCGGAAACCTGGGAACGCAAGCGTCGGCGGGTCTCGAGACCGGGCTCGCGACGGGTCTGGGCGCGGCCGTGAGCACCGGAGCGGAGCTCGGTGGCGGACTGGAGAGCTCGCTGAACACCGGCGGGCCGGTCGGCGCGGGCGTGGAGAGCGGGCTCGGCGGGGCGCTCGATGCAGGGGTCCAGGGCGCGACCGGACTCGAGACGGGCTTGTCCACCGGCCTCGGCGGTGGGCTGTCCACCGGCGGGGACGCTGCGGTGCACGCTGGGACCGGCCTGGGCACGGGACTCACCGGCGCCCTCGACGCGGGTGCGCAGGCGGGTGCCGGACTGGGTTCGGGTCTGTCGGCTGGGCTGGATGCGGGTGCGCAGGCAGGTGCGGGTCTCGGTTCGGGTCTGTCGGCTGGGCTGGATGCGGGTGCGCAGGCAGGTGCGGGTCTCGGTTCGGGTCTGTCGGCTGGGCTCGATGCGGGTGCGCACGCGGGTGCCGGGATCGGCTCCGGTCTCTCGGCCGGAATCGACAGCGCGGTCGGTGCGGGGGCCGGCTTGGAGAGCGGCCTGTCCTCGGGCCTCGACGCCACGGCCGGTCTCGGCGGTACGGCGCAGTCGGCCGTCGGCGGCACGGCAGACGCGGGCGCCGGAATGGCGGGTTCGGCGCACGGCGCGGTGGACACCGGCGCGGGTCTCGGCGGCAGTGTCGGCTCGACCGCGCACACCTGGTCCTCGCTGGACGTGTCGAGCGCCTTCGGGTCGGGCCTGGACAGCGGCGGCGACACCGACTCGGGCCTGTTCGGGGAGAGCCACGCCAGCACGGAGTTCGGTGGTTCGGCGGGCGCCGACCTGGGTGGCGATACATTCCTGCACTGACAGTTGCCCGGTAATACGGAAAGAGGTCGATACCGCGATGGGGACGCCCGCGCCGAACGCCACTTCACCGGCGGTACCGCTGCTCTCGGTACTCGGTGAAACCATCGCGGCGGCCCGTGCCGCGGGCCGCAGTGATCTGGTCGGCCGCTTGGAAGTGGCGGCCGACCGGGTTCGTGACCCGCGCAGGCGAATCGTCGTCGCCGGACAGCTGGACCAGGGCAAGAGCCGTTTCGTCAACGCGCTCCTGAACCTGGACATCTGCCCGGTGGGCGACGACGCCACCACCACGGTGCCGATGCTGCTCGCGCACGGCGCTGAGCCGCGCGCGGAGCTGGTGCTCGCGGCGCACGGCGATTCCAGCGGCGCGGAGACCAGGGTGGCGGTGCCGATCGCGGAGATCGGCGCGATCGATCAGCGTTCACCGCTCGCGCAGGGACGGCGGATCGTGCGTCTCGAGGTCCAGATACCCAACGCGCTGCTGGCCGACGGGATCGTGCTGATCGATACCCCGGGCGTCGGCGGACACGGCAACGCCCACGCGGCGGGCGTGCTCGGAATGGTGCCCGCCGCGGACGCGGTGCTGGTGCTGTCGGACGCGTCGACCGAACTCACCGAGCCCGAACTGGCATTCCTGCGGCAGGTTCGGGAGCTGTGCCCGACGGTCGCGCTGTTGCTCACCAAGACCGACCTGTACCCGCATTGGCGGCAAGTGCACGAAGCCGATCTGCGCCATCTCGCGCGGGCCCGCCTCGACGTGCCGATGATCCCGGTGTCGTCGTTGCTGCGCAGCCACGCGATGCGATTGCAGGATCAGCAGCTCGGCGTCGAATCCGGCTTCGGCGTGCTCTACACATTTCTGCGCGACCAGGTTGTGGCGCGCGACCAGCTGGCCACCCGGGCCGCCGTGGCCCGCGATATCCGTTCCGCGGCGGAGCATCTCGCGCTGGCGCTGGGCAGCGAGCTGGTCGCGATCCGCGATCCGGCACAGGGCGCGGCGGCGGTGCGCGAGCTGCAATCCGCCCGCGCCTCGGCCGAGGAGCTGCACCGCAGGACCGCCGCATGGCAGCAGACGCTCGCGGATGGCATCACCGACCTGGCCGGGGACGTCGACCACGATCTGCGCGACCGGCTGCGCAACCTCGCCCGCACCACCGAGGAATGGATCGACGAGCACGACCCCGGCCGGCACTGGGACCGCATCGCCGAACACCTCACCGGCACCGTCGACACAGCCCTCGGCGACAACTTGCTGTGGACTCATTCCCGGGCTGTTCAACTCGCCGAGCGCGTCGCCGAACATTTCTCCGAACTCGGCGCCGTCGACCTGCCGGACGTGCGCCCCGGCGCCGGAGCCGACTCCGGCCGCGCCCTCTCCGGCACGCTCGCCGATCTGGAGCCCGACATCGGTTTCGGCAGCAAGCTGCTCGTCGGCATGCGCGGCTCCTACGGCGGCGTGCTCATGGTCGGGCTGGCCAGTACCTTCGCCGGGCTGGCCATGCTCAACCCGATCTCCATCGGCGCGGGACTGATCGTGGGCGGCAAGGCTTTCCGGGACGACAAGCAGGCCAGGCTGGCCAAGCGGCGCAACGAGGCGAAGGCTGCGGTGCGCCGCTTCGTAGACGACGTGGCGTTCCAGGCGGGCAAGGAGTCGAAGGACCGGCTGCACCGCATCCATCGCGCGTTGCGCGACCACTACGCGGGCGTCGCCGAACGCAGTCTGCGCTCGATCGACGAGTCGCTGCGGGCCGCGCAGGAGGCGGCGTCCATGGTCGCCACCAGCCGGGCCGAACGCGGTGCGCAACTGGAACAGCAGCTGCGCGTAGTCGCCGAACTGCGCCGATACGCCGATGCCATGCAGACCGCACTACCGATGGGACCCGCCGGTACGGTAGCCCCGTGAGACGTGATGGTGGCCCGGTGCCGGGAATCGTCGCCGAGGCCCATCGGCTGGTCGGCGCGGCGCAGGCGGCGCTGGCGGGCGAGCCGCGCCCGCGTGCCCTGCTGGCCGATTGTGCCCGCCGATTGGATCAGCCGTTGCGCGTCGCGCTGGCCGGTTCGATCAAGGCGGGCAAATCCACATTGCTGAATTCCCTTGTCGGACAGGATATCGCACCCACCGACGCGACCGAGTGCACCAGGGTGGTCACCTGGTATCGGTACGGATCGACGCCCAGCGTGACGGCCTACGCTCCCGATGGCGCCCGCGCGCACGTCGTGGTCCGGCGCGGCAGCGGAACGCACGGGCTGACCTTCGACCTGGACCGGCTCAACTGGAGCGCGCCGGCCCCGCGCGAGGTCGACCATCTCGAGGTCGAGTGGCCCGCCGCGGCGCTCACGCAGACCACGATCATCGACACCCCTGGCACGTCCTCGCTGTCGCGCGAGGTGTCGCGGCGCACCGCGCGTCTGCTGACTCCGGGCGCGGACGACGAGCGGGCCGAGCAGGGGATCGCCATCCCGGGCGCCGACGCCGTCGTGTACCTGCTGCGCAGGCTGGACGCGACGGACGTGCAGTTCCTCGAGCGCGTGGGCGCGGGAACCGCCGCGGCCAACGGCGGGCCGGGGGCGCCCGGTCCGCTCGGCATCGTCGGCGTGGTCTCGCGGGCCGACGAGATCGGGGCGGGCCGGATCGACGCGCTGCACTCGGCACGGGATGTGGCCACGCGTTTCGCGGGGGAGCTGGAACGGACGGGGTTGTGCCAGGCCGTGATCCCGGTCGCCGGGCTGCTCGCATTCGCCGCGGCGACGCTGCGGCAGCAGGAGTTCGCGGCGTTCGAGACGCTGGCGCGGGTGCCGGTCGACGAATTGAGCGCCGCGTTGCTCTCCGCCGATCGTTTCGCGCGCGCCGACATGCCGCTCCCGGTGCCGCCGGAACTGCGTGCGCAGCTCGCCGAGCGGTTCGGGTTGTTCGGTATTCGCATGGCGGTCACGCTGATCCGGCTCGGCGTGCGCGATTCGGCCACGCTGGCCGAGGAATTGACCAGCCGCAGCGGAGTGGACGAACTGCGCTCGGTGCTCGACGTGCAGTTCGGTCAGCGCGCCGACCAGCTCAAAGCGCATTCCGCGCTCACCGCGCTGGCCCGGGTGCTGACCGCCTACCGTGGCACCCCGGCCGATCGTCTGCTGCCCAGGGTGCGCACCTTGCTCGCGGACGTGCACGGTTTCGCCGAGCTGCGTCTGCTCGGCCGCCTGCGCACCGACGAATTGGCGCTGATGCCCGCCGACGATCTCGCCGAACTGCATCGCCTCATCGGCGGCTCGGGAATCGCACCGCACCTGCGTCTGGGCCTTCCGTCCGATGCGCCGCTCCCCGCCCAGCGCGCGCAAGCGGTGGCCGCGGTCCGGAAATGGCGCGCCCGGGCGCGCCACCCCTTGGCCGACCAGTTCACCGCCACGGCCTGCCTGACCGCCGCCCGCAGTGCGGAAGGCACCTTGAGCGTCCTGCCGGAATGAGCCGCTGACCGCCGCCTCCGGAGCGCCGTGACCTGCGGGGACAGGCGCATTCCGCTGTCCGTGGGCGGGTGTAGTCGCCGTGGGCCCGGGTATGCGCCTTGGTAGCGAGAGGAGGTAACGATGAGCCAAGAGGACGTCGTACACGAATTGCTCGTCCGCGCGGGCACGGGATATGCCGAGGAAGCGGGTATCACGCTCGATGACAAACCGGCCGCGCTCTTTCAGCTGCTCATGCTTTCCCAACTGCTCAGCACCCGCATTTCCGCCGATATCGCCATCGGGGCCACGCGAGAGCTGATCAGCAGCGGCTACCGGACGCCGCACCGGGTGGCCGACGCGCAGTGGCAGGAACTGGTCGACGCGTTGGGGCGGGCGAACTATCGCCGCTACGACGAGAGCACCGCCACCAGGCTGCACCACAATGCCACGCGCGTGCTCGACCGCTACGAGGGCGACCTGCGGGAACTGGCGAAGAAGGCGGACGACGACCCCGAGCGCGCCGCGGAACTGCTCCAAGAGTTCGACGGTATCGGTCCGACCGGGGCCCATATCTTCCTGCGCGAGATCCAGGACATCTGGACCTGGGTCCGGCCGCATTTCGACGAACGGGTCTTGCGCGGCGCCAAGCGCGTGCAGTTGCCGGAAGATCCCGACCGGCTGGCGCGGCTGGCACCGGATCACCACACCGCGGAGCTCGCCGCCGCCTTGGTGCGGGTGACGCTGGACGAGAAGATCGCCGACGAAGTTCTCGCCGCCGCGCCCTGAGCGCGCGTCCTCAGATCAGGGCGGCGCCCGAAGCGCGCGGATCGATCAGGATCTTCGCGTGCTTCTCCGGGTTGCCGAGGGTGGTGAAAGCATCGGCCACGCCGTCCAGCCCGACGGTCCCGGTGATCAGCGGGCTGGGGTCGACCTTGCCCTCGGCGAGCATGTGCAAGGTGTCACGGAACTCGCCGGGGTCGTAGCCGAGCACGAAGCGCAGCTCGATCTCCTTGTTGATCGCCATCGCGGGATGGAAGCGGTCGGTTTCCATGCACACCCCGACCACCACCACGCGTGACAGCGGCGGTGCGGCCGCCAGGATCTGGTCGATGATGCCGGGCACGCCGACGCACTCGAAGATCACCGGGCCGCTTGGCCCCTTGTTCAACGTGTGGGCCAGCCGGAAGACGTACCACCACGGGAGGTTGGGGACCCGCCGCAGGCGGTCCATGGTGTCGAAGCCGAGAGCGAGTATGTCGGTGACGCCGTTGATCCGGCCCTTCTTCGGAGCGGCCGTCCAGGGCGATTCCGTCGCCGGGTCCACCACCACATCGGCGCCGCAGGCGGCGGCGAGTTCTCGCCGACGTGGCGAGAAGTCGCTGGCGACCACCGTGCGCACACCCGCCGCTTTCAGCATGCTGATCACCGCGAGGCCGATCGGCCCGCAGCCGATGACGAACGCCGTCTGTCCCTTGCCGACGCGGCCCTTGCGTACCGCGTGCCAGGCCACCGCCATGGGTTCGGTCAACGCGGCGTGTTCCGGGGACAAGCCGTTGGGCACCGGCATGGTCATCGATTCCTGGACCACCACCTGCTCGGCGTAGCCGCCCGGCGCCGCGGTCGACAGCCCTACCAGGTGGGGCTGCTCGCCATGCCGGACGATCGGAAGCGCCACGACCGGTGTTCCCGTCCGCCATCTTCTGCGGCAGTCCGGGCCGTAATCGACAACCGTCCCGCTGAATTCGTGCCCGAGCACCACGCTCTGATCCGAACGCATGAAGTGCGCGTAACCCGTGGCCACGGCCAAGTCGGACAGTTCGTCGGCGTGGGTGCGGGCATGCAGGTCCGAGCCGCAGATGCCGCAGCGCGAGACGTCGATCAGCAGTTGGCCGGCGCCCGGGCGGGGTGTGGGCAGCTCCGCGACCTCGAACTCGGCGGCGGTGACGACGGCGGCCCTCATGGCGGCTCCTCGGATCGACGGCGCACGGCGGCCGACCCGGCCACCCGCCGTCACCCTACTGCGCGAGGGCTCCCGCCGTGACTGTCCTCGGTTGCACGGCGGTGGTAGGGCCTCGCGGGTCGAGGACAGCGAAAGCCTCGACGACCCTCCTGTGCGGCAGATCACACACTCCGGTGGTGGTCCGGGAATTAATCGCGCGAGCCACCCGTTGAGCTATTCGACAAGATTGAGTGTGTAGGGCTCAAGTTTCGGTTGACTCCGGAACTCCCGCGAGGCAGGATTGAGCCGACCACGCTCAGTGTTGCTGGGGCCGTGCTCCGTGAGGTGCTAGGGGCGAGGTCTCGCGGCGTCCTTCATCGGATGTCGCAGGGCGGTTTCGCCCAGCACCGACACACATTGGTACGTCAACTAGGAGGAACCACTATGGCTCGTGCGGTCGGAATCGACCTCGGGACCACGAACTCGGTCGTCGCCGTTCTCGAAGGCGGCGAACCGGTGGTCGTCGCCAACTCGGAAGGATCGCGCACCACCCCGTCGATCGTCGCCTTCGCGAAGAACGGCGAGGTGCTGGTCGGCCAGCCGGCCAAGAACCAGGCCGTCACCAACGTCGACCGCACCATTCGCTCCGTCAAGCGGCACATCGGCACCGACTGGACCGTCGAGATCGATGGCAAGAAGTACACGCCGCAGGAGATCAGCGCACGCACGCTGATGAAGTTGAAGCGCGACGCGGAGTCCTACCTCGGTGAGGAGATCACCGACGCGGTCATCACCGTGCCCGCCTACTTCGAGGACGCCCAGCGGCAGGCCACGAAGGAAGCGGGCCAGATCGCCGGCCTGAACGTCCTGCGCATCGTCAACGAGCCCACCGCGGCGGCGCTGGCCTACGGCCTGGACAAGGGCGACAAGGAGCAGACCATCCTGGTCTTCGACCTCGGTGGCGGCACCTTCGACGTCTCGCTGCTGGAAATCGGCGAGGGCGTCGTCGAGGTCCGCGCCACCTCCGGCGACAACCACCTCGGTGGTGACGACTGGGACGAGCGGGTCGTGCAGTGGCTGGTCGACAAGTTCAAGGCCAGCTCGGGCATCGACCTGACCAAGGACAAGATGGCCATGCAGCGGCTGCGTGAGGCCGCGGAGAAGGCCAAGATCGAGCTGAGTTCCTCGCAGAGCACCTCGATCAACCTGCCCTACATCACCGTCGACGCGGACAAGAACCCGCTGTTCCTCGACGAGCAGCTGACCCGCGCCGAGTTCCAGAAGATCACCTCGGACCTGCTCGACCGCACCCGCGCGCCGTTCCAGTCCGTGATCAAGGACGCGGGCATCAAGGTGTCCGACATCGACCACGTCGTGCTCGTCGGCGGCTCCACCCGTATGCCCGCCGTCTCCGATCTGGTCAAGGAACTGACCGGCGGCAAGGAGCCCAACAAGGGCGTGAACCCGGACGAGGTCGTCGCCGTCGGCGCCGCCCTGCAGGCCGGTGTGCTCAAGGGTGAGGTGAAGGACGTCCTGCTGCTCGACGTGACCCCGCTGTCGCTGGGCATCGAGACCAAGGGCGGCGTGATGACCAAGCTCATCGAGCGCAACACCACCATCCCCACCAAGCGCTCGGAGACCTTCACCACCGCCGACGACAACCAGCCGTCGGTGCAGATCCAGGTGTTCCAGGGTGAGCGCGAGATCGCCTCGCACAACAAGCTGCTCGGCTCCTTCGAGCTGACCGGCATCCCGCCTGCCCCGCGCGGCGTGCCGCAGATCGAGGTCACCTTCGACATCGACGCCAACGGCATCGTGCACGTCACCGCGAAGGACAAGGGCACCGGCAAGGAGAACACGATCAAGATCCAGGACGGCTCCGGCTTGTCCAAGGAGGAGATCGACCGGATGGTCAAGGACGCCGAGGCGCACGCCGCCGAGGACAAGGCCCGCCGCGAGGAGGCCGAGACCCGCAACCAGGCCGAGTCGCTGGTGCACCAGACCGAGAAGTTCATCAAGGAGAACGAGGACAAGGTCCCCGCGGACGTCAAGACCAAGGTCGAGGCGGCCATCGCCGAGGCGAACGAGGCCCTCAAGGGCACCGACATCGCGGCGGTCAAGTCGGCCGTCGAGAAGCTGGCGACCGAGTCGCAGGCCCTCGGCCAGGCCATCTACGAGGCCTCCGCCGCGGACGCGGCGGCGCAGGGCAACGGCACGTCGAGCAGCGCGCAGGACGATGACCAGGTCGTGGACGCCGAAGTCGTGGACGAGCCCGTCGACACGGAGAAGAAGTGACCGAGGGCAACTCTGAGAAGGAGCCGATCACCTTCGTCGACAACCGGAAGATCGATCCGGAGACCGGCGAGATCAGGCGGCCGGCCGCGGACAACGGCGCCGCGGCCGCGCAGGCCCCGGAGGCGGGCAACGGTGCGGAGAACGGCAACGGTGGCGAGGCTTTGGCCGACGCCATCAGCGGTGAGCTCGCCGAGCGCACCGCCGACCTGCAGCGGCTGACCGCGGAGTACGCCAACTACCGGCGCCGGGTCGAGCGCGACCGCAAGGCCACGATCGATTCCGCCAAGGCATCGGTGGTCACCGAATTGCTCGGCGTGCTCGACGATCTCGATCGCGCGCGGGCGCACGGCGACCTCGATTCCGGTCCGCTGAAGTCGGTGGCCGACAAGCTGTCGGCCGCGCTGCTCAAGCAGGGTCTCGAGGAGTTCGGTTCGGAGGGCGAGCCCTTCGATCCGACCCTGCACGAGGCTGTGCAGCACGAGGGCTCCGGCCACGATCCGGTGATCGGCATTGTGATGCGCAAAGGCTATCGCTTCGGCGATAGGGTGCTTCGGCACGCGCTCGTCGGGGTAACCGACGGCGTGGCCGATCTGACGGAAAACGCCGAACAGCCGACCGAAGAGGCATCGGATGATGATGCCGGCGCGAACGATCAATGATGCGAGAGGAGGAGATGCTCGGTGAGCCAACGGGAGTGGATCGAAAAGGACTTCTACAAGGAGCTGGGTGTTTCCTCCAGCGCCTCGCAGGACGAGATCAAGAAGGCCTATCGCAAGCTCGCGCGTGACTTGCATCCGGATGCCAACCCCGGTGACAACAAAGCCGAGGAGCGGTTCAAGGCCGTCAGCGAGGCGCACGCCGTGCTGTCGGATCCGGCCAAGCGCAAGGAGTACGACGACACTCGCAAGCTCTTCGCGGGTGGCGGCTACGGTCGCGGTGGGTTCGGGCCCGCTGCGGGGGGCGGCTTCTCGCAGGAGTTCAACATCGGGGACATCTTCGGCGGCGGCGGCGCCGGCGACGGTGGACTCGGTGACCTGCTCGGCGGTCTGTTCAACCGGGGCGGCGGCACGCGGACGTCATCGAGCCGCCCCCGGCGCGGCTCCGACGTGGAGACCGAGACGACGCTCGGTTTCCGGGAGGCGGCCCAGGGCGTCACGGTTCCACTGCGGATGACCAGCCCGTCGCCGTGCACCACGTGTCACGGCAGCGGCGCGAAACCGGGCACGAGCCCGCGGGTCTGCCCGATCTGCAACGGAACCGGCATCGTCAGCCGCAACCAGGGCGCGTTCGGCTTCAGCGAGCCGTGCGACGAGTGCCGGGGCAGCGGATCGATCATCGACGATCCGTGCGTCGACTGCCACGGCAGCGGCATCCAGAACCGCACGCGCACGATCACCGTGCGGATTCCTCCTGGAGTCGGTGACGGGCAACGGATCCGGCTGGCCGGTCAGGGCGAGGCGGGATTGCGGGGGGCGCCCTCGGGCGACCTCTATGTCACCGTCCACGTCAGCCAGGACAAGGTCTTCGGCCGCAACGGCGACGACCTGACCCTGGTGCTTCCGGTCAGTTACAGTGAATTGGTGCTCGGCACCACGGTTTCGGTGCCCACCCTGGACGGCCGGGTCGGCGTCAAGGTGCCTCCGGGCACCGCCGACGGCCGCATCCTGCGGGTACGCGGCCGTGGTGTGCCCAAGCGCGGCGGCGGCGCGGGTGACCTGCTGGTGACGGTGAAGGTCGCGATCCCGCAGAAGCTGGACCGCGAGGTCGTCGAGGCGCTCGAGCGCTACCAGGAGGCGGAGCGGGCCAGTGGCTTCGATCCACGTGCGGGATGGGCAGGTGCGTGATGTCCTCGGAACCGAAGAACGCGTCCGGCGGGTCGCGGGCCGAGTTCTTCATGATCTCGGTGGCGGCCCAGCTGGCCGGCATGCACGCGCAGACACTGCGCACGTATGACCGTCTGGGACTGGTCACGCCGCAACGTACTTCGGGCGGCGGTCGGCGCTACTCGGCCCGGGACGTGGAGCTGCTGCGCGAGGTGCAGCGGTTGTCCCAGGACGAGGGCGTCAACCTCGCGGGCATCAAGCGCATCATCGAGCTGACCAATCAGGTGGAGGAGCTGCGTCAGCAGGTCGCGGAATTGTCGGCCGAGCTGGAGCGAACGCGGACCGGATACCGTCCCGACCTCGCCCCGCAACGCAGTACCGCACTGGTCGTCTGGCAGCCACGGCACCGTCGCGAGGACGGTCAGCGCAGACGATAACCGGCACGAGGACGGCCCCGGCCTCGATCGCACTTCGCGATCCGAGACCGGGGCCGTCGTCGTTTCACCGCCACTGATAATTTGCTGAGGGTAAACCAGAACATGTTCGACGGAAGTATTGCGGCGGAGTTCATTTCGTTGTCGAATCAACTGGGCATTTCTACCATAGATTAGTTTACGGAACCTGTGCCGTTTGCCCGGTTCGATCCTCATCCGGTGCTCTCCATGTTGCCCTGATGTCGCTAGAACAGACCAATCGGGACGAAATCGACCAAGCGGCACTTGCCTTTTCGGTAAGCGCATGACCGCTTTCGCGTCAGATCTACGGTCTTGCAGTCGGTTTCTCTGGCGTGTCTCGCTGAATATCCTCGTTTCGAAGAAATTACACGCGTGATGTTCCTTCGAAAGATTCCGTTGCTGGCAAACCTCGCCTACACTCCTTTCCGTCGGCTGCTGTCGAGTGGCCCCGCAGCACCTCACTCGCCGGCATGGTTCGTGAACGAGTGCGAAATGGGGTTGTGACATCAATGGATTCACGCGCTGTCGCTTTGATCAGAACAACTTTCAAGGCGGTTGCTGCGGAGGATGGGGGGCCGGAGAAACTGGCGAGATCGTTCTACGCGATCTTGTTCACCGACTACCCGCATGTCCGCGATTTCTTCCCCGCCGCGATGGACTCCCAGCGCGATCGTCTGGTCAAGGCGATCTCCTACGCGCTGGACCGGTTGGAGGAGCCCGACAAGCTGCTCCCCTTCCTGGCCCAACTCGGTAGGGATCACCGCAAATACGGCGTGCAGCCCGCGCACTACGCCGCCGTGTGCACCGCGCTGAAGACCGCCGTCAAGGTGTTCGCGGGGACCGAGATGTGGACCGACGAGGTCGACCGGGCCTGGGACGAAGGCCTGAAGATCATCGCCGACACCATGATCGGCGCGGCGGAGAAGGAGACCACGCCGTCGGCGTGGACCGGCACGGTGATCGAGCGCCGCGAGGTGCTGCGCAACCTCGTCGTCGTCCGGCTGCAACTGGACCAGCCGATGCGCTACGCCGCGGGTCAGTACCTGAGCGTGCAGATCCCCTCGCGGCCGCGCATGTGGCGCTATCTCTCGCCCGCCGTGCCCGCGAACGCCAACGGTGAGATCGAGTTCCACGTTCGTAGTGTGCTGGGCGGCTGGGTCAGCTCGGCCATCGTCGGCCAGACCGTCGTGGGCGACCAGTGGCTGCTCGGCTCACCGCTCGGTGGCCTCGGCGTTCCGCGCAACGCCAAACGCAAGATGCTGATGGTCGGCTGCGGCACCGGAATCGCGCCGCTGCGCGCCCAGCTGATGTCGATGGCGATGCGGCGGACCAATCCGAAGGTCCATCTGTTCGTCGGCGGGCACCACCCGTGCGACCTCTACGACCTCGAGACGTTGAGCAAGCTGGCGATGGCCAACCGCTGGCTCACCGTGACGCCGGTGAGCGAACACGACGAAAACCCGTGGTGGTACGCGGAACCCGACGAGCCGCGCACCACTTGGCCCGGCCTGGAACCCCGCGTGACCGGCCAGATCGGCAAGGTCGTCGCGAGCTTCGGCGCCTGGTCGGACCGCGATGTTCAGATCGTCGGTTCGCCGTCGATGGTGCAGACCACCAAGTTCCGCCTCATGGCAGCGGGAACCCTGGCGAAAAACATTCGCCACGACCCGCTGTACTGATCAGAGCCCCTCGAATTGGATGCGCTCCGGGGGTGTTCCGGTTTCCAGGAGGCGGTCGACCGTGGTCTGGACCATGGCGGGGGAGCCGCAGACCAGCACTTGGTGCTCGCGGAAGGCGCCGTGGGAGCCGAGGACTTCGGCGAGTGTGCCGTAGAGCAGGTCGTCGGGTGAGAAGCCGATGTCTACACGGGACTGCTCGTACCATTCGTCGACCCAGTTCGGGTCCTCCAAGCTTTCCACCACGGGGATGACGGTGAGCCAAGGCAATTCGGCGGCCAGCAGGAAGAGCATGTCCGAGGCGTACAGGTCGCGGGGGGAGCGCCCGCCGACGAAGAGGTAGGTGGGCGGCGGGGAAGGCTTGCGCGCCAGTTCCAGGATCTGGGCGCGCATCGGCGCCAATCCCGTGCCGCCGGCGATCATGACTACCTCGTCGCCGTCCGGGTCGATCCAGAACCCGCCTGCCGGAGCGCCGATTCGCCACTCGTCGCCCGGCTGCGTGTCGGCGACGATCGCGCCGCTGCACCAGCCGCCCGGCACGGTGCGCACGTGGAACTCCAGCTTGCCGTCCAGGGAGGGCGGCAGCGCGGGGGAGAACCTGCGGCGCACGCCGGGGTGCTGTGGAACTCGCACCTCGACCGATTGCCCGGCGGCGAAGGGCACGAACTCGCCGATCAGGCGGATCACCGCGAGATCGTGCCGGAGCCGATGATGGCCGACCACGGTCGAGGTCCACTCCGGCGCTTGATGACCGTTACCGAGCATGCTCGGATCCCCCAACGGGGCCTCCTTCGTTACACAGGGTCGCAACTGATGTTCTGCTCGGGCGTGCCGACCGCGATGAGCGCACGCTGGGTATCCGCGATCATCCGGGCCGATCCGGCGATCTGGATCTGGCGGTCCGCCCACGCGCCGAAGCTCGCGACGACGGCGCCAAGATTACCGATCAGGCGCCGGTGCATGCCGTACGGTGCGTCCTGCGGCGGATGCGGGTACCACCACGGATTGGTCTTCTGCTCACACACGGGCACGATCGTCAGCCACGGGTTGCTCTGCGAGAGCTGCCACATGTTCTCCACGTCGTACAGATCGCAGGGATAGCGGCCCCCGATGAAGAAGTGCACGCGCGGATTGATGCCGCGCTGGCCCATCTCGATCAGCTGGGCGCGCAACGGCGCGATGCCGGTGCCCGAGCCGATCATGAGCACGTCGCGGCCGCTGTCCCGGTCGACGTGCAATCCGCCGAGCGGGCCCGCGATCCGCCAGCGGTCGCCCACCCTGGTCTCGTTGACGATCGCGGGGCTCACCCAGCCGCCGCGGATCTTGCGCACGTGGAACTCGATCTCGCCGTACGGGTTGGACGGGATGGCCGGGGAGAAATAGCGCCACATCTTGGGCCGCTGCGGGATCGTGACCGGCACGTACTGTCCGGCCTGGTAGGGCACCGGCCCGTCGGATTGCAGCCGCACGATGGCCAGGTCCTCCAGCACACGGCGATGGCCGACCACGGTCGCCTCCCACACCGGCTGCGACTTGTCGGAGTTGGCGCCGATGGCCATGGACGCGGAGATCAGGATGGTGATGTCGCGCCAGCCCTCCTCCAGGCTCCGGTTCCAGGCCGCGCCGTTGTAGGCACGGAACGCCGCGAGCAGCGCGCGGCCCGCCACGTCGTAGTGCGCGGCCTCGACGCCGTACTTGCGATGGTCGCGGGCGAGTTGCTCCAGGAATTTCTGCGCCCGGTCCCAGTCCTCCAGGTGATCGAGCACGTACTGGATGGCCGTGGCGATGCGCTTGGCCTGCATCTCCATGGCGGGTGGGAACAATTCGCGCAGCCGGGGATTCTCGGCGAACAAATGTCCGTAGAACGCACTGACCAACCGCTCGGGTCCATTCGGCGACTCGATCACCGAACGAAAATTGGCGCGGACCAGCGCAGCCGAACGCGCATCCACGACGTGGAGCTTCCTTTCCCTCAGTTCTGCCCGGGGAGATATCCGTTACCGGCGGTCTCCCGCTGACAAGTATCCCCGAAAATGCCGTGGTCGTGTGGGTATAGGCATACCTTCGCCTTCGCTCCGGCCGGGCACGGGCTGGAGGCGGACTACGTCCGGCCGCGCCCGTCGGTGCCGTAAGACCCGGGCAAACGGTAATCGGTGGGCAAACGGCGGATGTTGCTGACCCTTCGGTAACCGGAGCCACGGATGGACGGCGCCGCCACTTCGCGGCCCGCCCCCGCCGAGCAGACGCCGGTCACGACCCGGCACCGGCCCGAACCGCAGGCACGACCTGCTCGGTATAACGACGGATCTGCTCGACCGGTTCCCCCTCGGTGGGCCAGAAGACGAATCCGTCGATCCGCTGGTCGTGGTGCAGAACCAGTAGATCGTCGACCCACCGCGCGACCGGCCCCTCCAGGAAGCCGTAGTCGGTTCCGTCCGCGGTGATGGTCCCGGACACGTTCAACACCCGCCGCACCGCCAGCGGGTCCCGGTCCGCCGCCGCGGCGGCGTCATCGATCCGCCTGCCCGCCGCTGCGAGGAACTCCGGCGGCGCCCACGCGGCCGACGGCACCCAGCCATCGGCGGCGCGTCCGGTGAGTTCGAGCATGCGCGGGCCCCGCGCGCCGAGCCAGATGCCGGGATCGTGCCGCGGACGGGGACCGGGATGCGCGCCCGCGAGGGAGTAGAAGGACCCGGGCACCCGGACCGATCGCGCGTCGCTCCAAAGCGCGCGGATGACCGCGATCGCCTCGCCGAGGGCGCGCACCGCTTCGCCACCGGTTCTGCGCGGTCCGCCCATCCCGGCGACGGCGTCCCAGAACGCGCCCGCGCCGAGGCCGAGCTGGATCCGGCCGTCGCTGATGATGTCGAGCGAGGCCACCGATTTCGCGAGCAGCGCGGGGTGGCGCAGCGGCAGGTTCGCCACGTCCGGGAAGAAGGTGATCCGCTCGGTCCGCGCGACCAGAGCGGTGATCAGCGTCCAGGTGTCCAGGAAACGGCGCTGGTAGGGGTGGTCCTGGATGCCGATCAGGTCGAGCCCGGATACGTCGGCGTACACACTCAGCTCGGCGAGCCTGCGGAAGTCCTCGGCCTCCGGGATCAGGAACAGGCCGAATTGGGGCACTCGAGTGTTCAGCGCACACCTCCGGGGTCTCGCGGGAAGCCGGCCGGCGGGCCGGTACGGCTCAGATGGCGAGCACGGTCTTGCCGCGTGCGCCGGGCGCTCCGATGACCGCGGGTCCCTCCGCGAGCGGGACGGTGGCGTCGATCGGCACGACCACGTCACCCGCCGCGACGCGCTGGATCAGCCTGGCCAGCTCCGGCGCTTTGCCCTGGGATTCGATGTTGCCACCCTTGATCGACCGCGCGCGCAACGCGGCCTCGTCGGCGGCGAAGGTGGTGGAGTAGACGGTGCCGCCGTCGCGGACCAGTGTGGTCAGTTCAGCGAGCGCCTCGGGTGGGCTCACGAGGTCGAACAGCACGTCGATGCCGTCCGGATGCGCGGCGGCGACCTGGTCGCGCACCGGGGCCGCGGTGTAGTCCACCGTCTCGGCCGCGCCCAGCCGGGTCATCTGATCGGCAGAACCGCCGCGCGCCGTCGCGATGACGTGCGCGCCCGCGATATTGGCCAGTTGCACCAGGAAGGAGCCGACGCCGCCGGTCGCGCCCACGATCAGCACGGTCTGGCCGGGCTTGATGTGCGTGGCGTCCACGAGATCCTGCGCGGTGACCCCGGCGGTCGGCAACGCGGCGGCCGCGACGGTCGGCACGCCGGGCGGGATCGGCACCAGCGTGCCGCCCTCCGGGAGCACCGCGTACTCGGCGAAGCTGCCGTGGCCTACCGGCGGTGTGAGGAACTTGCCGACCACCCGGTCCCCGACGGCGAAGCGGCTGACGCCCGCGCCGATCGTGGCGACGGTGCCCGCCCCGTCCACCCCGAGGATCATCGGGAAGTCGTGGGGGAGTCTGCCGTCCAGGATCCCGGAGGCCACCTTCTGGTCGAAGGGGTTCACCCCGGCCGCCTGGAGTTGGACCCGCACGGCTCCGGGTCCGGGTTCGGGCATCGGCATCTCGGCCAGTTCCGGCGTCGCTCCGAACTTCCGTACCACGATCGCGCGCATCCATTCGCTCCTTGATTCGGGGTGAAGAGTGATGCAACAAGTGACGGCCGAGGTCATCGTAGGCATCCGAACCCCGCCGACGTGCGGAATCACCGCATCGGCGGTGTCGGCGAGGCGTCGCTTTCGCCGGTGCCGGGGCGTAGCGTTCGATGCGATCCCCGGCGACGTGCGGGCGCGCCGAAAAAATTAAAACTTGAGCGGAACAGACTCAACCTTTCCGACGTTGGACGGTAAAGAACGGCGGCGAGCCGGTAGGCGAGCGGGCGAGATGAAGCGAGGGCTTCGGTCGCACCGCAATCGTGCTCGGCGTCGTGCGAATCGACTAGTAGGAAGGTGACTCGTGGACTCGTTCAATCCCACCACCAAGACCCAGGCGGCGCTCACCGCCGCCCTGCAGGCGGCCTCCGCCGCGGGCAACCCTGAGATCCGTCCGGCGCACTTGCTGGTGGCGTTGCTGGACCAGACCGACGGCATCGCCGCGCCCTTGCTGAAGGCCGTCGGAACGGATCCGGCGACCGTGCGCCGCGAGGCACAGGACCTGGTGGACCGGCTGCCGCGGGCGACCGGCGCCACCACCACACCGCCGCTGGGCCGCGAGGCACTCGCCGCGATCACCGCGGCGCAGCGCCTGGCCACCGAACTCGGTGACGAGTACGTCTCCACCGAGCACGTGATGGTCGGTCTCGCCGCGGGCGACTCCGACGTGACCATGCTGCTCACCAAGTACGGCGCTACCGCCGACGCGCTGCGTTCGGCGTTCACCGCGGTCCGCGGCAGCGCCCGGGTGACCAGCCCTGATCCGGAAGGCAGCTACCAAGCGCTGGAGAAGTACTCCACCGATCTCACCGAAGCCGCCCGCTCCGGCAAACTCGACCCGGTGATCGGCCGGGACACCGAGATCCGCCGGGTGGTGCAGGTCTTGAGCAGGCGCACCAAGAACAACCCGGTGCTGATCGGCGAGCCGGGCGTCGGTAAGACGGCGATCGTCGAGGGCCTGGCCCAGCGCATCGTGGCGGGCGACGTCCCCGAGTCGCTGCGCGGCAAGTCCGTGGTGGCGCTCGACCTCGGCGCGATGGTCGCGGGCGCGAAGTACCGCGGCGAATTCGAGGAGCGGCTCAAGGCAGTGCTGGAGGACATCAAGAACAGCGCGGGCCAGATCATCACGTTCATCGATGAGCTGCACACCATCGTCGGCGCGGGCGCGACCGGCGAATCGGCGATGGACGCGGGCAACATGATCAAGCCGATGCTGGCTCGCGGCGAGTTGCGTCTGGTCGGCGCGACCACGCTGGACGAATACCGCAAGCACATCGAGAAGGACGCGGCCCTGGAGCGGCGCTTCCAGCAGGTGCTGGTCGGGGAGCCGTCGGTGGAGGACACCATCGGCATCCTGCGCGGCATCAAGGATCGTTACGAAGTGCACCACGGCGTGCGCATCACCGACTCCGCGCTGGTCGCCGCCGCCACGCTGTCGGATCGCTACATCACCTCCCGGTTCCTGCCGGACAAGGCGATCGACCTGGTCGACGAGTCGGCCTCGCGGTTGCGCATGGAGATCGACTCCCGCCCGGTGGAGATCGATGAGGTGGAGCGCGCGGTGCGCAGGCTGGAGATCGAAGAGGTCGCCCTCGCCAAGGAGACCGACGAGGCATCCAAGCAACGGCTGGAGAAGCTGCGCGCCGAACTCGCCGACGACCGGGAGAAGCTCAACCAGCTGACCACCCGTTGGCAGAACGAGAAGAACGCGATCGACCAGGTGCGCACGCTCAAGGAAGAACTCGAAGCGCTGCGCGGCGAATCCGAGCGCGCCGAGCGCGACGGCGACCTGGGCAAGGCGGCCGAACTGCGCTACGGCCGGATCCCGGCGCTGGAGAAGCAGCTCGACGAAGCCGAGAAGACTTCCGCCACAGCCGGAGACGGCGAGGTCATGCTCAAGGAGGAGGTCGGCCCGGACGACATCGCCGAGGTGGTGTCGTCGTGGACCGGCATCCCGGTGGGCCGGATGCTGGAAGGGGAGACGCAGAAGCTGCTGCGCATGGAGGAGGAGCTGGGCCGCCGCGTGGTCGGTCAGACCGAGGCGGTGCAGGCGGTGTCCGACGCGGTGCGCCGGGCGCGCGCGGGTGTCGCCGATCCGAACCGCCCGACCGGCTCGTTCATGTTCATCGGCCCGACCGGCGTCGGTAAGACCGAGCTGGCGAAGTCGTTGGCGGACTTCCTGTTCGACGACGAGCGCGCCATGGTCCGCATCGACATGAGCGAGTACAGCGAGAAGCACTCGGTGGCCCGGCTGGTCGGCGCCCCGCCCGGCTACGTCGGTTACGACCAGGGTGGTCAGCTCACCGAGGCGGTGCGGCGCAGGCCCTACACAGTGGTGCTGTTCGACGAGATCGAGAAGGCGCACCCGGACGTGTTCGACATCCTGCTCCAGGTGCTCGACGAGGGCAGGCTCACCGACGGCCAAGGCCGCACGGTGGACTTCCGCAACACCATCCTCATCCTGACCTCGAACCTGGGTGCGGGCGGTGATCGCGAGTTCGTCATGAACGCGGTGCGTTCGGCCTTCAAGCCGGAGTTCCTCAACCGCCTCGACGACGTGGTGATGTTCCACGCGCTCGACGAGGAGCAGCTCGAGCGCATCGTCGACATCCAGCTCGACCAGCTGCAGAAACGGCTGGCGCAGCGCAGGCTGAAGCTGGAGGTCGGCGATTCGGCCCGGTTCTGGCTCGCCGTGCGCGGTTACGACGCCGCCTACGGCGCGCGTCCGTTGCGCAGGCTGATCCAGCAGGCCATCGGCGACTCCCTGGCCAAGGAACTGCTCGCGGGCGAGGTCACCGACGGCGACAGCGTCAAGGTGAGCGTCAGTCCCGACGGGGACGGCCTGATCGTCGGACGGTGAGCGAGCGGCCTCGCTCCGGGCAGCGCTCGGGGCGAGGCCGGTTCGATGACCACTGCGCAACTCGGTTCGCGCACAGCATGTTTCATCGACTCGGCACGGTGGCGACACCGACGGGAGCCCATCGACGGCCGCCTCGCGCGGAAGGGATCGGGCTCCGGCGCGGGTCTTCCGGAGGGCACACCGGTTCAGCAGGTGCGGGCGCGAGTGCGCGAACAAAGCCTACGCTGGAACGCATGACCAACCCGAACGATCCCTGGGGGCAGCGGCCGGAGGATGCGCCGACCGAACACCTGGGTCCGCCGGGCAAGTCCGGATACGGGGACCCCGCGCACACCACGGAGTACCTCGATGCGTACGGCACCGCCGCGCCGTCGGAATATCCCCCGACCGAACATTACGGAGCGTGGGGGCCGCCGGGCACCAACGCGACGCGCGAGTTCCCCGCCTACGACGCCCAGTGGGCCGCCTATCCGGACAGCGGCGGCGATCGGTGGCCGGGCACGGCGGGGCCGCCCGGTGGCGCGATGCCGCCCGGTGGCGGACCGCCGCCGGGGCCGCCGCAGCCGCCGCAGCGTAACACCGGCCTGTGGATCGCCCTCGGCCTCGGCGTGGTGTTGCTGATCGGAGCCATCGGGGTGGTCGCGGGCGTGCTTCTGGGCAGCAGCGATTCCGGTTCGGCCGACACGGCGGCGGCCACGACGGCGCGCGTCACGACGAAGCCGGCGCCGGGAACCAGGACCGCGCAGCCGACCCCGCCGAGCGGGCTGCCCAGCGTGCCCGGCCTCGGCGACGTCGACGGACTCGGCGCGACGGTGGGCACCATCACCGCCAACGACGGGGGCACTCTGACGGTCAGTTCGGTGATGGGCAACACCATCACGGTGCGCACGGACGCGAGCACCCAGGTGATCGCGTTGTCGGGCACCGCGGTGTCCGATCTGGCCCCCGGTGAGCTCGTCATGATCCAGGGCGACAAGGGCCCGGACGGATCGATCCAGGCCAAGATCATCATCGGTACCTCGCTGCCCGGCGGCGGACGATGAACGGCCCCGGCTGCCTTCGATGGGCGGCGCCGCGCGTTCACCTGGTGAGCGGAATCGGTGCCCGCTTCTCTTTCGCTCGGCTCGGCGCGGGGGTAATGACGGACCATGTCCGGCCGGGACTATTAGGCTAGGCGTCGATGACGGCAATGTGGTTCGGGTTGGCGGCGATCGCGCTCGTGGGCGCGATCGTGCTGCTGTATTTCGATCGGCTCCAGCGGCAGCGGACCGGTCACGCGCGACAGGTCTGGGCGAAGTCGCAGGGCTATACCTACGTGTCCGTGGAACCCGCGCTGCCGTCCACGTGGCGCCGCGGCGCGCTGGCCAAATTGGGCTATCTCTCCGCGGTCGACGTGGTCTCGGGCATCCGTAAGGGCGAGAAGTTCGTGCTGTTCGATCTGGAGGATTCCGCGACGCTCGTCGCGGTGCGCCGCCAGATCGGCTCGGACATCGACGTGGACATGCGGTTGAAGACGGCCGCACCGCCCAAGGACCACGATCTGGAGCTGCTCGGTGCGATCGGCGATCGCGTGGTCTTCGCCACCAACCCCGAAATCGCCAGGCACGCGGTCGATCAGCGCATGGTCGCCTTCATCGAGAATCTGCCGGACACCGTGCAGATGCTCTGGAGCGAGGGCAACTGGACGCTGGGCATGCTGCTGGTCGGCACTACTTCCAAGGACTGGGAAGGCGCGATCGACGCGGTGCTGCGCCTGTCGGGCCTGCTGCACGTACTGCCGCCGGTCAGCGAGCCGCGTTTCGACGGCGGCGGACACGATCCGGGCCGTCCGCGCCCCCGCGAACGCAGGCGCGAGGACGACGCCGACGACCGGCCGCGCGCCGAGGCCGAGGACGACGAACTGTCCGGCGACGACTCCTACACCGACGAGCGTGCGGACGAGCCGGGCCAGGAACCGGCGCGTCGCCCCTCGCTGGCCGTCGTGCCGAATACGCGCGCCCGCGGGCGCGAGGACGAGAAGGCGCGGCCACGCGAGGACCGCGACGCCGACGGCCGGACCGATCCGGAGTCGCGGCAGCGGCCCGCCGACCCGCCCGGCGGACCGTTCCATCCCGGATTCCGGCCATACCAGGGACCTGTGCCGAAGTGACCGGCCACGCGCCCGCATGACCGAGCATCCACACCCCAGGCTGCCCGGCGCCACCCGCCCGGTGGCCTTGATCACCGGACCGACCTCGGGTATCGGCCGCGGCTACGCGACCCGCCTGGCCTCGCTCGGCTACGACCTGGTGCTGGCCGCCCGGGACGAACGGCGTCTCACTGCCCTCGCCACCGAGGTGGAGCACCGCTTCGGTACCCGCTCGCAGATCCTCGTCGCCGATCTGGCCAGGGCCGCGGACCGCGAACAGGTCGCGGCGCGGCTGACCGAGGGCGTCGAATTCCTGGTCAACAACGCCGGTTTCGCGCACTCCGGTGAGTTCTGGACGTTGCCGCCCGAGCAGTTGCAGGCGCAACTGGACGTCAACGTCACCGCCGTGGTGTTGCTCACCAGGGCCGCGCTGCCGTCGATGATCGCGGCGGCGAACGGCTGCGTCGTCAACGTGGCCAGCGTGGCTGGCCTCATCCCCGGACGAGGGTCGACGTATTCGGCGTCCAAGGCCTACGTCGTATCCTTCACGGAAGGGTTGGCAGGGGGATTGGCCGGGACCGGAGTCCGGGTCCAAGCCCTGTGCCCGGGATTCGTCCGCACGGAATTCCATCAGCGAGCAGGCATCGAGATGTCCTCGCTGCCCGAAGCGTTGTGGCTGAGCGTCGAGCAGGTAGTCGCCGGCTCACTGCGTGATCTGGAGAAGGGCCGGGTGCTCAGCGTGCCCGGAATGCAGTACAAAGCGCTCACCACCCTCGCCGGAGCGATCCCGCGAACCCTGGGGGCCCGGCTCAATCGCGGGCTGTTCAACGCACGCGGAAGGACTTGAGATGATCGACGTGATTACCAACGACAGGGACAGGTTGGCCGCGCTGGTACGCGAACTCGCCGTGGTGCACGGCCGGGTGACCTTGTCCTCCGGCAAGGAGGCCGACTACTACGTCGACCTGCGCCGCGCGACCCTGCACCACGGCGCGGGCCCGCTGATCGGCAAGCTGCTCCGCGAACTCGTCGCGGACTGGGATTTCGACGCAGTCGGCGGTCTCACCATGGGCGCCGACCCGGTGGCGCTGGCCGTGATGCACGCGCCCGGTCGCCCGATCGATGCGTTCGTGGTGCGCAAGGCGGCGAAGTCGCACGGCATGCAGCGGCAGATCGAAGGCCCGGACATCGTGGGCAAGCGAGTGCTGGTCGTCGAGGACACCACCACGACGGGCAATTCGCCGCTGACCGCGGTGCGGGCGCTGCGCGCGGCGGGCGCTACCGTGGTCGGCGTCGCTACCGTCGTCGACCGGGAAACCGGCGCTGACCAGGTGATCGCCGCGGAAGGACTGGAGTACCGGTCGATCCTCGGCCTGAAGGATCTAGCCCTGGGATAGCCTGGACAATGGTCTAAGTCTTCGAAGGTGAAGGGTCGTGTGAGTCCCCAGTGGTGAGCATTGCAGTCAACAAGAGTCGCGAAAACGTTGCGATGCTCGGAATCGGCGCTTACCGACCCAAGCGCCTGGTCAGCAACGCCGAGGTCTGCGAGGTTCTGGACTCCACCGAGGAGTGGATCTACGAGCGCACCGGTGTCCGCAACCGGCGCTGGATCAGCGGCGACGAGACGCTCCGGTCGATCGCCGCGGCGG
The DNA here is from genome assembly GCF_001612765.1 of Nocardia arthritidis NBRC 100137. Taxonomy (GTDB): domain Bacteria; phylum Actinomycetota; class Actinomycetes; order Mycobacteriales; family Mycobacteriaceae; genus Nocardia; species Nocardia arthritidis. Next base: position 203,770 of record NZ_BDBB01000007.1, on the reverse strand, counting down.
CGGGCGAGCGCGCGATCGTCAACAGCGGCGTCGATCGGTCGAAGATCGGCGCCGTGATCCTGGCCACCTCCAGCTGGCTGACTCTCACTCCGCACGGGGCGCCGCAGGTGGCCTACGACATCGGGATGAACGGTGTCGCCGCCTTCGACCTGACCTCCGGCTGCGGCGGCTTCGGCTACGGCCTCGGTGTGGCCGCCGATATGATCCGGTCCGGCACCGCCGAGTACGTGCTGCTCATCGGCGCCGAGACGATGACCGTCGGGCTCGACCCCACCGACCGCGGCACCGCGATGATCTTCGGGGACGGCGCGGGCGCGGTGGTGGTCGGCCCGAGCGACGACAACGGCATCTCGCCCACGGTCTGGGGCAGCGACGGCGAGAACGCGGCCGCGATCATGCAGGACATCGACTTCCTGGAGTACATGCACCGCGCCCAGTCCATGCAGGGCACGGACCCGGCCGTTGATCCGGTCGGTCGGATGTCGCTGCGGATGGAGGGACCGCGGGTCTTCCGCTGGGCGGCGGTCACCCTGCCGCGTGCGCTGTCCACCGCGCTCGAGATCTCCGGCGTGGCCAAGGAGGATATCGAGGTCTTCGTCCCGCATCAGGCCAACGCCCGGATCAACGAGCTGATGAAGAAGAACCTCGGACTGGCCGACGAGATCCCGATGGCCAACGACATCGAGAACACCGGCAATACCTCGGCCGCGTCCATTCCGCTCGCGATCGAGGAGATGCTGGTCACCGGTAAGGCGAAGGGCGGGCAGACGGCGTTGCTGCTCGGTTTCGGCGCCGGTCTGAGCTACGCGGGCCAGGTCGTCACGTTGCCGCCCGCCCCGGCCGAACCGAGCTTCTAGTCGTGCGCCCGTTCCGAGCCGGGTATCTCGTCGCGGCGGCGGTCACCGTCTACGGCGCCGTCACCGGGCGGGAGAAGGCGCAATGGGTCGCGAAGCCGCTGTTGATGCCGCTGCTCGCGGCCGATGTGGTGACCGGGGGCAGAGAGCTGCCTTCCACCGAGCGCACGATGCTGATCGGGTCGCTGGGTGCGGCGACCATCGGCGACATCCTGCTGATCGATCCGGATGACGACCGCAAGCTGATCGCGGGCGCGTCGTCGTTCGCGGTGATGCAGGCCGGATACGCCACCCTGTGGTGGCGGATGGGCGGCAGGCCGGCCGCCCGGGTGGCCGTGCCGCGCGTGGCCGCGTGGCTGGGCGCCGCCGGGTTGCTGCGGAAGAAGGCGCCCTCGGTGGCCACACCACTGACGACCTACGGCGTCACACTGGGCGCCGCGGCCGTGCTGGCGTCCGACCCGGCGCTCGCGCCCGCCGCGAAAAACGTTGCGGGCGTGAATGTTCCCGGCGCCGACCCGCGCAGCCGCCTCGGCCTCGGGGCACTGCTGTTCACCGTCTCCGACGGGCTCATCGTGCTGCGGCGATTGTTCGCACGCGGTCAGCGGGCCCGCCGGGTGACCGAAGGCGTGATTCTGGCGACCTACACGGCCGCGCAGTTTCTGCTCGCCGATCCGAAAGCGCACGTCGAACCGGTGATCACAGCAGCAGAATGATGCGATCACGGTTCTCCGGATCGACGCGGATGGACAGGATCTCGCCGACCGCGAGCCGCGGTTTGTCCGCTGGCGTAGCGTCGAAAACGACAGTGCCCCGGTAACTTTCCGAGCCCGGCACGGTCAGTTCGAGATCCAGCTCGGTGAGTTCGGTGTGATGATCGGTGCGTTCCAAGGGATGTACGCCCGCCACGGTCGCCCAGCCCTCCAAACCGTGCCGCCACAACTGGCGATCCGCCTTGGACGGCCGCGCGGCCAGCATCATCCCGATCCCGACGCACGAGCCGAACAGCCCGACCAGCGCCACGATCTGATAAGGCACGGTCCCCGGCGGCGTCCGATGAACCACCCATCCCAGCCACAGCGCCAGCAGGATCAGATACCCGGCGGTCACTCCGAGCACCGTGCGCAATATCCGCTCGTGATCCATACCAGCCTCCACCCCGAGTGCCAGACCTCCAGGATAGGCCCCGCACATCCGGTGGTGGAGGGCTATCAGGGTGCGCGACCGCTGGTCAGCGCGGCAAGATCGATCGTGATCGGGGTCCCCGCAACGTTGACCGTCACGGTGCCGGACTGTTCGGCGACGAGTTCGTAGTCACGGCCGATGAGGTGGTAAGCGGCAAGGCTTGTGGGCTTGTCGAGGTCGATCAGCCAGTAGTGCTCGATACCGGCGTCGGCGTACTCGAAGAATTTCGTCACCCGGTCGGTACGTCGTGAACCGGGCGAAAGTATTTCGACGGCGAGCAACACGTCGGCCGCTTGATAGCGGGGCAGGTTGGCCTCGATACCAGCTTCGGGCACCACGAGAATGTCCGGGACTCGGATGGTCGGCGGCGTGCCCGCGTCGATCACCACTTCAGTGTCGGTCAGCACGCCGTAGATACCGGGCAGTTGCGGTTCCAACTGCGGGCCCAGCCGCAGAATAGCGCGCTGATGTTGCGACACCGGTTTCGGTGACACGACCAGAACCCCCTCGACGAGCTCGTAATTCCGGCTGCTGTCCTCCGGCAGCGCGATCCAGTCCTCCAGGGTCAGCAGATGATCAGGCCAGTTCACGTCGACGGTCATCGCTTCCTCCCCTCCCCGCACGGATACCGCGTTGGGGCCAGTCTGGCACAGCAGGCCGGCAATCCACAGCGTCGTCAGCCCTTGAGTCGCAATACCGCCAGCACGCGGCGGTGATGGGTCTCGGAGGGCGGTAGGTCGAGCTTGATGAAGATGTTGCCGATATGCTTTTCCACCGCGCGTTCGGTGACGGTCAGGGCGGCGGCGATGGCGTTGTTGGACAGGCCTTGGGCCATCAGCTCGAGCACCTCGCGTTCGCGCCGGCTGAGGCGGGCCAGCGAATCCTGCTGACGCGAGGCGCCCATCAGTTGGCTCACCACCTCCGGGTCGAGCGCGGTGCCGCCGGTGGCCACGCGGTACAGCGCGTCCACGAAGTCCCGTACGTCGGCGACCCGGTCCTTGAGCAGGTAGCCGACGCCGCTCGCGCCGCCGGCGAGCAACTCGGTGGCGTAGCGGGTCTCGACCCACTGGGAGAACACCAGGACGCCGGTCGTCGGGTATTTGCGGCGCAATTCGATGGCGGCGAGCAGCCCCTCGTCGGTGTAGCTCGGGGGCATCCGCACGTCCACCACCGCGACATCGGGACCGTGCGTGCCGACCACGTCGGCGAGGGCGGTCGCGTCGCCGACCATGGCGACCACCTCGTGGCCGCGTTCGGTGAGCAGTCCGGCCAGCCCGTCGCGCAGGATGGCGCTGTCCTCCGCGATCACGATGCGTAGTCCGTCGCTCATCGCGACCCCGCCAGCGGCAGCACGATCGTCACCACGGTCGGTCCACCGGCCGGGCTCCGCACGCTCAGCGTCCCGTCCACGGTGCGGGCCCGCGCCGCGAGGCCGGACAACCCGCTACCCGCGCCGAGCGCGCCGTCCACCGGTGTCGACACGCCGCCGATTCCGTTGTCGCGCACCGTCACCACGATGGTCTGCCCCTCGCCCGGCAGTACCGAGACCCACGCGCCGCTGGCCCGAGCGTGCCGCACCACGTTCGTCAGCAACTCGGCGACCGAGAAATACGCGATCGCCTCGATGGCCGGAGTCGGTCGTCCGGGCAGATGCACCCGCAGCTCCACCGGTACCGAGCAGCGCGCCGTCAGCGTCTCCAAAGCCGGTTCCAGCCCCAATTCCAAAGCGGGCGGGTGGATCCCGCGCACCAGTTCGCGCAGTTCGGTCAACGCCTCCTTGGAGCCGGCGCGCGCGTCCGCGATGAGATCGCTGGGATCCCCGCCCTCGGCGAGGCGTTCCTCGGCCCTGCCCAGCGCCATCGCGATGGTGACCAGTCTGGCCTGGGTGCCGTCGTGCAGGTCGCGTTCGAGTCTGCGCAGCGTCGCCGCGGAGTCCTCGACCGCGGTCAACCTGCTCTCCCGCAGTTCGGTAACCCTTCGGTCCCGCGCCGTCGCGCTGAGCAGGGCGATGGTCAGCAGCCCGTGCACCCAGCAGACGCCGCGCAGCAGCCAGGGCAACGCCAGGCAGCCGAGCAGGCCGATCAGCGCGAAACCAAGCACTTTCGGCCAGCTGTCGAGGTAGAAGTCGCCGAACTGGACCATCGACTGGTGTTCGACGCCGTTCTCGTCGACATTGGTCGGGTGGATCAGCGCCCACGGGATCGGGGACAGCGCGATGAACACGGTCATCGCCACTGTGACGAGCACCGGATATCCCACCGCGACGCCGAGCATCGCTTGGGCGAGCAAGAACAGCGCCGCGCGCCAGCTCGCCCGATCGGTGAAGGCGCTCTTGAGGAATCCGAGCAGTCCGGACGCGGGCGCGAACGGCGGAGGCGGCGCGACGGCGACGCCGAGCAGGTCCTTGGCCAGCGCCCGGTAGATCCGGCCCCACACCCGTCCACCCAGCAGCACTACCGCGAGCACCGGCAGGCCGATGACGGTGATCGCGAGATACAGTCCGCCCCCGAAGCCGAGGAACAGATAGGCGACGGCCGGGCAGCCGATCACGAAAACGGTGAGAACGTAGACGAGTTCCTTCCAGAACCTGGCGCGCACCGGCGCGAGCAGCACCGTGCGCAGCACATGCTCTTCCGGTTCTGACGCTTGCGGGGCGAGCACGAGGGTCGGTTCGGCGTGTGTCTCGGTCATGGAATCCATGGTCGTCGCGGTGCTTTCGAGGTTCGATGGAGCTGCCCGCCGAAGATGTGGTGTAGCCCGCCACACCTACTACGATCCTGCTGATGAGCTATCCGCCGCAGCAGCCGTACGGCTATCCAGCCTATGGGGCCTACGGACCCCCGGACCATCCGAGAGCCACCACGGTCCTGATCCTGGGCATTCTCAGCCTGGTGTTGTGCCAGCTAGTGGGTCCCTTCGCCTGGGTGATGGGTAAGCGGGCGCTCAACGAGATCGACGCCTCCGGTGGGACCATCGGTGGGCGGGGGAACGTCAACGCGGGATACATCTGCGGCATCATCGCGACGGCGCTGTTGTGCGTGAGCCTGTTGTTCCTGCTGTTGTTGCTGGTGCTCGGCCTGGTCGGCGCGTTCGCGGGTAGCTCGTCCAGCTACTGAGCGGAGGCCCGGCCACCCGTCGCGAGCGCGGTGGACGGAATTAGCATCGTCGGGGTGAGTCACCCGGTGCCGGATGCGGCGGAGCAGGACCTACCAGGGCCGACGGAGTGGGGCGAGCACCCGAACGGCGTCGGCCCGTGGGCGAGCGAGCACGCCGAGCCGCCGCCGGACGATCCGCGCCTGGACCCTGAACTGCTGGCCGCGGGCGACCGCCGCAACGTGGTCGACGCCTACCGGTACTGGAGCCGGGAGGCCATCGTCGCCGACATCGACCGGCGCAGGCACCCGTTCCACGTCGCGATCGAGAACTTCGGGCACGACGCGAACATCGGCACGGTGGTCCGCACGGCCAACGCCTTCGCCGCCGCGGCCGTGCACATCGTCGGCAGGCGGCGCTGGAATCGGCGCGGCGCCATGGTGACCGACCGCTACCAGCACATACGGCACCATACCGACATCGGCGAGCTGCTGGCGTTCAGCGAGCGCGCCGGGCTGACGGTGGTCGCCGTGGACAACGTGCCGGGTTCGGTCCCGCTGGAGACGGTCACACTGCCGCGCGCCTGCCTGCTGCTGTTCGGTCAAGAGGGGCCCGGTGTCACCGACCACGCCAAGCAGGCCGCCGTGATGACGGTGTCGATCGCGCAGTTCGGTTCCACCCGCAGCATCAACGCCGGCGTGGCCGCGGGGATCGCCATGCACGCGTGGGTACGGCAACACGCCGATCTGACGACCGCGTGGTGACTGCCTGCCGCGTGTTCGGCCGTGTGAGCAGGAGATCTTCCGGTCCCGGAGCACACCGGCACGATTGCACATCGCTTTCGTAACAAATCGGGCGCATAAATCCGTTCGGGCCTGGCACCATTGATTCATGACCTCGCGGAGCGACGACATCGAGGTGCCGCGCGTGGAGCACGCCGAAAAGGGCTCCGCGGTACCGCGTCCGCCGGCTGTCCGGGCACGGACGGGCCGGGAGGCCGTCGCGCCCGCGACGCTGTGGTCCGAACGGGCCGACATGGCCGAATCAGCGATCATCTCGCGGCACTTGCGCGCGCTGTGGGCGCTGCCGGGCACCGAACTCGGCGTGGTCGGCTGGCCCGCCACCAAGCGCGAGCGGGTCTTCGGTGGGTGGCACTACTGGTGGCAGGCGCATCTGATCGAATGCGCGATCGATGCCGCGAACCGGGCGCCGACTCCGCTGCGCCGCAGGCGGATCGCGGCGCTGGCGCGCTCGCATCGCATCCGCAATCTCACCGGCTGGACCAACCGGTACTACGACGACATGGCATGGCTGGCCATCGCACTGGAACGCGCCGAGCGCACCCAGGGCACCGATGTGCGCAGCGCGCTGGCCGCGCTGGAGAAGCAATTGCACGACGGCTGGCAGCCGCAGATCGGCGGCGGCCTGCCCTGGCGCACCGGTTCGGATTATTTCAACGCGCCCGCGAACGGCCCCGCCGCGATCGCGCTGTTACGGCTCGGGCGCATCCAGCGCGCTCAGGAGATGGCCGACTGGCTGGACGCGACGCTGCGCGATCCGGAGACCGGTTTGATCCTCGACGGAATCCATCTGCCCTCCGGCGAGATCGAGCGCCCCGTGTTCACCTACTGCCAGGGCGTGGCGCTCGGCTTGGAGACCGAACTGGCCGTGCAGACGGGCGATCCGAAGCACACCGAACGCGTGCACCGGTTGCTCGCGGCCGTCGAGGAACACATGACCACCGACGGTGTCGTCAACGGCGGCGGCGGGGGCGACGGCGGCCTGTTCAACGGCATCCTGGCCCGATACCTGGCGCTGGTCGCGGTGATGTTGCCGGGTGAGGACTCCGAACAGGTCGCCGACCGCCGTGCGGCCGCCGCGATCGTCACCGCGTCCGCCGAGGCGGCGTGGGCGAACCGGCTGCAAGTGGAGGGCGAGCCACTGTTCGGGCACGACTGGAGCAAGCCCGCGCAACTGCCCGGCGGCAGCGCGGGAGCCGGCTACTTCACCGCAGGCGGCTCGGTGACCTCGTCGAAGGTGCCGGGACGCGACATGTCGGTGCAGTTGTCCGGCTGGCTGCTCATGGAGGCTGCCTACCAGGTCAGCGCCGCGGGGCTGTGAGCGCGGATCAGCTCTCGGACTCCAGCACCGCGCTCTGGGCCGTCTCCAGCGCGAAGTCCTCTGCGGGCTGCGACATCTCCTGTCGGTAGTGCCGCACGCCGAGCACCGTCCCGATGATCAAGCCCACCACCAGCGTGCCGATCACGATCGGCATCAGCCACGGCACGCGCCCGAGGAAGTTGCCTGCGTAGTAGCCGATGAGCAACAGCACCGGCGCCCAGACGATCGCGCCGACGGTGCTGGCCACGGTGAATTTGCGGTGGTCCATTCGCGCCGCGCCCGCGACCGAGGGGCACAGGGTGCGCACCCAGGGGATCCACCGGGCGATCAGCACCGCGACGAATCCGTGCCGGTGCAGCAGTTCGGCGACGCGCTGCAGATTGCGGACGTTGATGTATCTGCCGTTCTTGCGGGCGACGAGATGCCGTCCGGTCCGGTGCCCGATGACGTAGCCGACCTGGTTGCCCGCGATGGCCGCCACCATCGCGCCCAGCGACAGCGCCCACACGTGCGCCTCGCCCGAAGCATGCGATGCCATTACGATGCCCGCGGTGATGAGCATCGAGTCACCGGGCAGGAACAGCCCGAGGATCACCGCGCACTCGAGGAAGACGAAGGTCAACACCACTGCCCAGACGAGCGCGGGGCCCGCCGAGAGTAGCGGATCGAAACTGCCCACGGCTAGGGGCGACGAGTCCGTCGTCACCGGCTTCAGGGGGTGCGCTCGCTGGTCGACGCGGTCAGCTCGCTCTCGACCGCGTCGGACACGGGTGTACCGCGGCGAATCTTCTTCACCACGGCGGTGATGCCGGGCAGGATCGACACGAAGACGATGAGCAGGAAGATCGCCTCGACGTGGTCACGGATGAACGCGACGTTGCCCAGGAAGTAGCCGAGCACGGTGACGCCGCCGCCCCACAGGAGCGCGCCGACGATGTCGAAGGCGACGTACTTGCGGTAATCCATCTTCGAGACCCCGGCGAGCACCGGCATGAAGGTGCGCACGATCGGCACGAACCGGGCCAGGACGATCGTCTTCGGCCCGTGCTTCTCGAAGAATTCGTGGGTCTGCGTGACGTAATGCTTCTTGAAGAACCGGGTGTCCTCTTTCTGGAACAGCGCCGGTCCGATCGCTCGCCCGATCCAGTAGGCACACTGGTCGCCCGCGAACGCGACCAGGACGACGGCGGGCACCAGAACCCAGATCGACACCGGCGGATTCGGCTGCGCGGACAGCAGGCCGCCGGTGAACAGCAGCGAATCGCCGGGCAGGATCGGGAAAAGTAAGCCGGTCTCGATGAAGACGATGACCAGTATGGCCGGCAGCACCGCGTTCTTCAGCCACGTCTCCGTGAGCAGGTGCATCGGGTCGAGCAACTCGGTAAGCGCGAGGTTGCTCGTCACCGATTCTGTCGCTGCCTGCAGAATCACGTGGCCTCCTGTCCCGATACGGCTGGCTTGCATCGCTTGCCACCGCGTCGGAAGCTGCCAGCGCAAATTACCGGCCCCACAGTACCGGCTCCGCCTGAGAATGCTCGCGCAGTGCGCGAAATTACCGGTGGGTCACCTGTCCACTCCCTCCCTGCATACCAGGCGAAACACTGCTGCCTTAGGGTAAGGGCTGACAAAATAGGTCTTTGCCGCACAACACGGAGGTCTTACTGTGCCCATCGCGACTCCGGAGGTCTACGCCGAGATGCTCGGTCGGGCCAAAGCCAATTCCTTCGCCTTCCCGGCCATCAACTGCACGTCGTCGGAGACGGTCAACGCGGCCATCAAGGGTTTCGCGGACGCGGGCAGCGACGGCATCATCCAGTTCTCCACCGGCGGCGCGGAATTCGGTTCCGGCCAGGGTGTGAAGGACATGGTCACCGGCGCGGTGGCGCTGGCCGAGTTCGCGCACGTGGTCGCGGCCAGGTACGACGTGACCATCGCGCTGCACACCGACCACTGCCCCAAGGACAAGCTGGACACCTTCGTCCGGCCGCTGCTCGCGATCTCCCAGGAACGGGTCAACGCGGGTAAGCACCCGCTGTTCCAGTCGCACATGTGGGACGGCTCCGCGATTCCGATCGACGAGAACCTCGAGATCGCCAAGGAACTGTTGAAGGCCACGCACGCCGCGAACATCATTCTCGAGGTCGAGATCGGCGTCGTCGGCGGTGAAGAGGACGGCGTCGAGGCGGAGATCAACGAAAAGCTCTACACCTCGCCGGAGGACTTCGAGAAGACCATCGACGCCCTCGGCTCGGGCGAGAACGGCAAATACCTGCTCGCGGCCACCTTCGGTAACGTGCACGGCGTGTACAAGCCGGGCAACGTCGTTCTCGAGCCCGAGGTGCTCGCCGAGGGCCAGCGCGTCGCGGCGGCCAAGCTCGGCCTCGGCGCCGACGCGCAGCCGTTCGACTTCGTCTTCCACGGCGGTTCCGGCTCGCTGAAGTCCGAGATCGAGGACTCGCTGCGCTTCGGCGTGGTGAAGATGAACGTCGACACCGACACCCAGTACGCGTTCACGCGGCCGATCGCCGGGCACATGTTCGCCAACTACGACGGTGTGCTGAAGATCGACGGCGAAGTGGGCAACAAGAAGACCTACGATCCGCGCAGCTACCTGAAGAAGGCCGAGGCGTCGATGGCGGCCCGCGTGGTCGAGGCGTGCAACGACCTGCACTCCGCCGGACGCTCGATCAGCGCCTGACCCTGATTCACCCGTCAGGGGCTTGGTGCACATGAGTCTGGATGTGCGCGTGCTCGGGCCCGTGCGACTGCTCGTCGGTGGTGAACCGGTGGCCGTCGGCGGGCCCAAACCGCGAGCTCTGCTCGCCGCGCTCACGGTGAATCGGCGGCGCGCGGTGTCCTCGGCCGCGCTCGCCGATCTGGTGTGGAACGAGGAACCGCCCGACTCCTATGCCGCGAGCCTGCAAGTCTTCGTCTCGAACATCCGCAAGGCGCTGCGCAACTCCGGGGTCGACCCGGCGACCGTGCTGCGCACCGAGTCGTCGGGCTATCGGCTGGAGATCGACGAGACCGCCTGCGATCTAGGACGTTTCGAGGCGGCGCGGGAGGCGGGCTCGCGCGCCGCGGAACTGGGCGATCATGCTGGGGCGGCGCAGTTGTTCGGCTCCGCGCTGCGCGAGTGGAGCGGCCGGGCGCTGGCGGATCTGGCCGGTTTGCAGTTCGCCGACGGCTTCGCCACCGCCATGGACGAGGAGCGGCTGCTGGCCGCCTCGGCCCGGGTCGACGCCGAGATAGCCTGCGGGCGCGCGTCCTCGGTGATCGGCGAGCTGGTCGCGATGACCAACGAGCACCCGCTGCGCGAACCGCTGTGGGGTCAGCTGATCACCGCGCTGTATCTGTCCGGACGTCAGGCGGACGCGCTGGAGGCGTGCCGGAAGGTGCGCGGCGTGCTCGCCGACGAGCTCGGCATCGACCCGGGACCGGCGCTGGTGGATCTGGAGCAGCGCGTCCTGCGGCAGGAGCCGCTCAGCACGGTCGAACTCCGGCAGGTCGAGCGCCTGGCCGCGGCCATGACCGAGACGGTCACCGAGATGCCGCGCGCGGTGCGCAGCGGCCGGCTGCGGATGCCGGACGGTCGCATGGTGGCGATCGCCCAGGGCGGTCTGCGCATCGGCCGGATGACCGACAACGACTTGGTGCTGGAGGACCCGCGGGCCAGCCGCTACCACGCGCACATCATGCCGAGCCGCGCCGGTCTGCTCATCAAGGACCTGCATTCGGCCAACGGCGTCTTCGTCAACGAGGATCCGATCGACAGCGGAGTGCTGCTCGCCGACGGCGACCAGATCCGTATCGGCGGGACGATCATCACCTTCCAGGCACTGCGCTAGTCGCAGGCGATTCCGTTGCCGTCCCGGTCCAGATGCGCGTTGAAACCGGGCTGCCCGCGGTAGAGCGGTCCGGCGCCCTCCGCGCGCACCTGGTCGCAATCGGTGTAGATCTTCGGCGACCGGCCATCGGATTCCTCGGGGCGCTCGCTGTCGCCCTTCGGTCCGGACCGGTTGTGCGGTATCGGATGGTCGTCGTGCGGTCCGGCGATCGCGACCGCCGGAGGCGGGACGGCGGACGCCGCCGACGGCACGAGCGCACTCGCTCCGGCCGCCAGCAGCGCCGCCCCGATCGCGGGCGCGATCCGGAAAACTGACTTGGTCACGCCTTCCATCCTGCTCCCGCGGCGGCCGGTGCGCCGGTGCGATTCACTCGCAGGCGATTCCGTCGTTGTCCCGGTCCAGGTGCGGGGCGTAGCCCGGCTGTCCGCGCAACAGCGGAGCCTTGCCCGCGTTGCGAACCTCGGTGCAGTTCTTGTAGGACGGGCCACCCGGGGGTGCTTGCGGTGGTGGGTTCGAGTGAGGCGGGTTGTTCGGCTGAGGCGGGTTGTTCGGCGGAGGCGGGGTAGCTTGCGGCGGTGCGCAGAACTGCGCGGATCCGGAGCTGCAGAGCAGGTCGGTGAGTGGATCGGCCGCCGCGACGGGCGACCCGATGGCGAGCGCGGCGGTGGTGAGCAGACAGGCGGAGCCGATGCCGAGCAGGGTGCGCAAGAGCGTGTTCTTCATGTGATCCGTTCTCGGTCAGCGCCGGGCGCGGTGGAACACGCTCGGCGGCAACAGGTTCGAACAATGACCCGGAGCGGTGCTCCGGACGGCCGCTCTCCCCGACAGGAGCCGTCGCGGAGTGGACGCTAGCAAAGTTCTGGCGTTGCGCCATGCAAATGAAGCAATATCATCCTTTTAAATGGGCGTGTCGGGCGGCCGGTATTCGAAAGTCGAACGGGGTAGGGTCGTTCCGCTGGTTCGTCTCCGCAAGGTTCGTGTCCGCAATGGATTTCGAGGGGTTTGCTATGGCGATGCGAATGCTGGCCGCCGTCGGTGCGATCGTGGTCGGTGCGGGGTTGCTCGTCTACGCCGATGGGTCTGCCGCCGCGGCGCCGGACGCGGCCGAAGGCCCGGCGGGGGTGGGGCCCTGCGCGACCGATCCGGTGGCGACCCACGAGCCGCTGGTGCCGAAAACGGTGGAGGTGCCGATTCCCTATCCGGTGGTCACCGTGCTCCCGCCGCAGGCGCCGGACCCCGCGCCGAAACGAACGCGAATGGAGCTTCCACCCGATCCGTGCGCCAATCCTTGCCCCGACCTCACCGATCTGCCCGGAGCGCCGCCGAGTCTCGCCGGACTGCTGGGCATTCCGGAGATCCTGCTGAATCCCAAGCCGTTCCACTTCGCGATTCCCGGGCCCGGTCCAGACCCCGGCCAGGTGCCGCCGCCGTCCGCGCCGGTGCGGCCGCCGGTCGAACCCGCGGCGCAGTCACCCGCCCGGCCCGCCCCGCGCCTCGGCCCCGCCCGCGAGGTGGCGAAGCTGACCGGCGCGAACTCGGTGAACCGCACCGACAAACGATGGCAGGTGGACGGTACCGACCTCGGCATCATGTGGGAGAGCGCACCGGGCGAGATCGCGACCGCGTTCGGCGACACCGTCGGACGCGGCTTCCATCCGCCGGGTGGCATGGGGCTGGATTGGCGCAGCAACGTGCTCGCCTTCAGCACCGACCGCGACCTCGCCGACGGGGTGACCTTCGACCGGATGGTCACCGACGACCGCTGCCACGCGGCCGAGGTGCTCTCCAGCCGCAAGCTCGACAACGTCGAGGTCACCACCATTCCCACCTCGGGTTTCGCGCTCGGCGGGCGACAGTATCTGAGCTACATGTCCATCCGGACCTGGAACAGCCTGCCCGGCACGTTCTTCACCAACTACGGCGGCATCGCCTACTCCGACGACCACGGCCAGACCTGGACGAAGGATCCGCACGCCCGCTGGGACAACATCTTCGGGCTGGCGAATTTCCAAGTGAGCGCGATGGTTCCGCACGGCGGTTACGTCTACATGTTCGGCACGCCCAACACCCGCCTCGGCGCGGTCGGCCTGGCCCGGGTACCGGAGGACCAGCTGCTCAACACCACCGCCTACCAGTATTGGCAGGACGGCGTCTGGACCCCGGTCGGTGGCTTCGGCTCGGCCACGCCGATCGTGGACGGCACCGTCGGTGAGCTGTCGGTCCGCTACGACGCCGCCCGCGACGTCTGGCAGATGAGCTATCTGGACACGACGAAGGCCGCCATCGTCGTCCGGGAGGCGGACACACCGCAGGGCGTGTGGTCGGAGAGCACGCCGACGGTGTCCGCGCTGACCTATCCGGAGCTGTACGGCGGGTTCATCCACCCGTGGTCCTCGGGATCGGACCTCTACTTCACCATCTCGACCTGGAGTGACTACAACGTCTACCTGATGCACTCGATCGTGAACGAGTGATCCGCTCTAGCGCAGCCGAACCTCGGCCACCGCGCGACCGAACAGCTTGCGCCCTTCGGAGGAGCCGCCGAGCAGGATGGTCGCGGTGCGCGCGGCCGGGTCGAGGGACTTGATCCGGCCGGTGAACTCGACCGTGCTCGCCGCGTCGGTGGCGACCGGAACGAAGCCGGAGAACCGCACGCTGAACTTCTGGATGGCGGTTGGATCGCCCAGCCACGCGGTGAGATAGCCACCGGCCAAGCCCATGGTCAGCATGCCGTGCGCGACCACGGTCGGCAGCCCGGCCAGCTGTGCGGCGTGGTCGCTGAAGTGGATCGGGTTGGCGTCGCCCGACACGCCCGCGTAGTTGGCCAGGTCACCGCGGGTGAGCCGGAAGGCGCCTTCGGGAAGCTGATCGCCGGGGGCGAGTTCGTCGAACGCGGGCAGCGTGTGCACGGTCGTGCTCTCGTGTTCGGCCGGCTCGACCAACGGGCCGACGCCCAGCGGCACCAGCACGTCGTTGTGGGCGAGATCGGCTCCGGAGTCGACCGGGCGCCCGTGCATCATGATGTTCTCGACCACGTCGTCCAGGGAGGCGTCGACGTCGGCGCCGCGGCGGGCGACGATCGTGGTCGAGCCGACGATGGCGACCTCGCCGTGCTGATTGCTCAGCGAGAAGCGCACCACGATGAAGTCGTTGTCCCCGAACTGGCGGATCGACTCGATGACGATCTCGCTGCGCACCCGGTCACCGGCCAGGATCGGCCGGTAGATCTCGAAGACCTGGTCGGTCTGCAGGAACTGGGAGAGGTCGTACTGGGTGAGCACGGAGTCCAGCAGCGCCCTGGTCGCGGTCATCCCGATCACCGACGCGAAGGTCGGCGGCGCGATGATCCCGGGATACCCGAGCGCGCGTGCGTCGGCTTCGCGCTGGTGCGCCGCGTGGTGGTTCTGGACCCCGCGGGCGAACTCCCTGACCTTCTCCCGGCCGACCTCGTAATGGTCCCGCACCCGGAATCGCTGTCCGGTCGGCGTCACCGGAACGACATCGACATCCGGCCGCGCCATCGTCTGTTCCCTGCTCATGATCCGGGCCATGCTACTGCTGAACCGGACCGTTGACCAGGTGTGTGTGACGCGTGCTACCGGCATCGATGCGTGTCGGCTATCACGCCGCCGAGTGGTTACTGGGTGCTGCCGGGCGGGTCGCAGACCTTCCATCCGTCGTCGGTGCGCTGCAGGTCGAAGGTGCGCGCGGACCGCTTCGCCGGGTCGGCTTCGGTGTACACCGTGGCCTGCGCGATGGCGGTGGCGTCGGTGATGCGGATGGCGTCGATGCTGTCCACCACCGGAATGTTCTTCCGCTCCATCGATAGCTTGTGCACACCGGCGAACTGGTCGCTCGGGATGCCCTGATAGAAGTCGTGCAGCGGACCGCACGTGGTGGAGCGAAGCGCCTCCAGGTCGCCGGTCTTCAGCGCCTCGGTGTAGCTGGTGATCGCGCTGCGCACCTGAGCCTCGGGGGAGTCGTCGCCGGACATCGTGACCAGCGACACGATCACCGCCACGAGTGCGACCACCAGCACGACCGCCCCGCCCGCGATGAGCAGCAAGCGGTTGTTCCGGGCGGGCTCGGAGGCGGACGCCCCGCCGCTTTGCGCGGCCGGGGGGATCCGCTGCGGCGGCGCGACGGGCCTGGTGTGCGGCGCGCGCGGGCCCGTCATCGACTGCGCGGGCACGGTCTGCTGGACGTCCGCGGGTGACGGGGCGGTCGCCACCTGTCGCGGCCTGCCCTGGGGGCGCTGCGGCGACGGGCGTGTCTCCTCGACTCCCGGGCCGTGCTGCGGCGGCGCGGACGGGCCGTGCGGGCCGGGCTGCTTCGGACCGGAGGCCGGGCGCGGCGTGCTCGGGGGCTTCGTGATGGGGACCGGCCCCGCCGGTGGCGCGACCACACGATCGGTCCCGGGCCTGCCGCCGTCGGCGGGGCGCTGGATGGGGAGCGCGACGGTTTTCGCGTCGTCTGCGCCGACCACCGGCATCGCCATCGTGACGTCATCCGAACCGGGCGGGTTCTTCTGATCACCCGATGTGGGCTCGTCGGCCTTCTGCGCGGCGGGAGCCGCCGGTCCGGCCGGAGGCTGCGGCCTGCGCATCACAACGGTCGCGCCTTCAGCTCCCTGCGTGATCGCCCCGGTCTTCGCCTCGGGGCCGGGCGGAGTGGAATCACTCGCCGCGGTCTCGGGCGACGTCCCCCGGCCGGGTTTCTCCGCGGCGGGCTGTCCGGATTCGGGCGCAGCTGTGCCCTGCTTCGATCGCGCCGCAGCGTCTTTCGATGACGACTCCCCGGCAGGGGCCGTGCCCGGCGCGGAACTCCGCGTCGTACCGGACGGCGTCTGGTCCCGTTTGATCACCACGGTGCGCGCTTCGGCCGACTGGTTCGGTGCGGAACCGGGCTTCGACGCGCCACCGGTCGCCGGTTGCTTCGGTGCGGCCGTCCGATCGATCGCGGCCGTCTCCGCTTCGGCGCCTTGCGCCGAGCTCGAGGCAGACGCGCCCGTACCGGAGCGCGCTGGTTCGCCGCCGTCCTTCGCCGGGGCGTTCGCGCGGCCGGGACCTGCCGGTCCGGAAGGCGCCGTGCCCTCGGTGCGTGGCGCGCTCGAAGTGGCCGACCCGGCGGCGGGCGGCGTGTTCCGGTTGCCGGATTGCGCGGTAGGCGGTTGCGGGGGGCGTTGGCCCGCAGGGGTGTTCGCCCGGCCGGGGCCCGCTGGTCCGGAGGGTGCTGTGCCGGGTGTGCCGGATGAGGACGGTGTGTTCTGGTTGCCCTGGACGGGCGGTCGCGAAGGTCGTTGGGCTGCCGGGGTGTTCTGGCCGCTGGACTGCGCGGTAGGCGCTTGCGCGGGGCGCTGGCCCGCTGGGGCGTTCGCCCGGCCGGGGCCTGCCGGTCCGGAAGGTCCCGCCGTGCCCTTGGTTCCGGGCGCGCCGGAAGCGGCCGAGTCGGCGGCGGGCTGGGTGTTCTGGCCGCTGGACTGTGCGACAGGTGGTTGCGATGGTCGTTGGCCTGCGGGGGACGTCGCGGAAGCAGGTGCGTTCGGTTTACCCGCGCCGGCCGGTGCCGCGCCGGGTGTGCTGCCCGCGGGCCTCGACGCTGAACTCGGGGACGGAGCCTTCGCCACGGCGGCGAGGCCGGAGGAAGGCGTGCCCTCGGCGCTCGCGCCACCGGGCTCGGGTGCGGTTGATCCGGCTGCCGGGGAGTTCGAGGGAGCAGGTCGGGCAGCAGAACTTGTTCGGTTGTCCGGTGTCGGGGGCTTCGCGCCGGCGGACGCTCCGGGCTGCTGTGTGGGGCCCGCGCTCGTCACGGGGCTGCCCGCCGGCGCGGAGGCGCCCGAACTCCTCGCGGAGGACGGTGAGTCGGTACTGGCCGCAGGGCCACTGGCCGGTTTACCACCCGGCGTGTTCGATGCGGGGGCGGGGCCGTTCGCCGGTTTCGCGCCCGCCGTGTTCGACGTCGCGCCGGTGTTCCTCGACGAGGCCGGACCGCTGGCCGGGTTGGCGGGTGCTTGTCTCGGGTCTCCTGCTCGCGGCGCGCTGGGCGCTGGACCGCGGTTGCCCGCGTCCGCACCAGACGCGGATCGGTCCGTGCCCGACGGCGAGGCATCGGGCCGCTGCCCCTTGGCGATGCGCTCGGTGGGCGCAGCCGATGCGTCCGGGTTACGTTCCGCGGCGGCACCGGGGCGTGCGTCGGCTCCGGCGGCGCCGGCCGGTTCGGCGCTGTCCCGCGCCGGATTCTTCTCGTCGTTCGGGTCGGACACGCACACCCCTCGTCAAAGCGGAACTGTTTGAACTCGACGGCCAGCCTAATGGTCGCGGCCCGACGAGGTCCGGCATCAGCCCACGTCCAGCGGAACGATGGCCGAGCCGACCGAGGTCCGTACTCGGACCTGCGCCTCACGGGCGAAGCCGCCTGTCGAGCAAACCGTCGTGCGGTGCACAATGAACCGCATGACCTCGTTCGGTGACCTGCTCGGACCGCAACCGGTACTGCTACCCGAAATCCCCGACGCCGAGGACGCGCTGCTCGACAACGCCGATCCGGTGCGGGTCGCGGCCGAGCACCCGGCCGCCTCGATCGCCTGGGCGTACCTCGCCGAGGCGGCGCTGACCCGTGGCGAAGCCCAGGACGAGGCGATCAATCATGACGTCGTCGCCGCGTACGCGTTCGCCCGCACCGGCTATCACCGCGGCCTGGACCTGCTGCGCCGCAACGGCTGGAAGGGCTTCGGTCCTGTGCCGTGGAGCCACGAGCCCAATCGGGGCTTCCTGCGCAGCGTCGGCGCGCTGGCCCGGGCCGCAAAGCTGATCGGCGAGACCGAGGAGTACGCGCGCTGCCTCGATCTGCTGGAAGACTGCGACCCTCGGGCGGCCGCGGAGCTCGGCCTCGACTGAGTCGTAGTGATCGGACTACCGCGTAGCGATTCGAGCAGGGGTGGCGGCCGGGCGAGGGGTGCGTTCGACCCGATGTCCCGGGTCGGCGTGGCCCGCGCGAACAGCATGGCGAGGCTGCGCACCTCCTGGTCGCGGCTGCGCCGGTCGGTGCTGCCGATCATCCAGTGTTCGGTGGGCGCCGCGCTGGCCTGGTTTCTCGCCCATCACGTGATCGGTCACGCACTGCCGTTCTTCGCGCCGACCGCCGCCGTGGTGTCGATGGGCATCTCCTTCGGCGCGCGGCTGCGCCGCTCGGTCGAACTGGTGGTCGGCGTCGCGGTCGGCATCGGCATCGGCGATCTGTTCATCTCCCGCGTCGGCACCGGCGTGTGGCAGATCGCGCTGGTGGTCGCGGTCGCCATGGCCGCCGCGGTGTTCCTGGACGGCGGCTCGGTCATCACCGTGCAGGCGGCCGGCTCCGCCGTGCTCGTCGCGACACTGCTCCCGCCCTCGGCGGGCGGCGGCCTCTCCCGCATGATCGACGCCTTGGTGGGCGGTCTGGTCGGGGTGTTGGTGGTCGCGGCGATCCCGCTGCACCCGGTGCGCAGAGCGCGGACGCTCGCCGCGGACATCCTCGCCGTGATGGGCAGATCGATCAGCAGTTGCGCCGACGGACTGCTCGAACAGGATCCGGAGAAGCTGCACCACGCGCTGTCGGCGATGCGCGCCACGCAGCCGCAGATCGACTCCTTGCGCGCCACCTTGGAAGGCGGCAGGGAGATCAGCCGGATCTCGCCGCTGTACTGGAACTCGCGTGACCGTCTCGAACGCATCAGGGCCACGGCGGACCCGCTGGACAACGCCATCCGCAATACCCGAGTCCTGTTGCGGCGCTCGCTGACCCTGGTGCGCGACGACGAAATCCTCGACCCCGGCTTGATCGACGAGGTGGAGCGCCTCGGCCAAGCCGTCGACGTGGTGCGCCGGATGATGCTGGCCGACCCCGGTGAGCAGCCCGACCGCGCCGAAGCGGCCCGGGTACTGCGCTCGGTCGCGAAGGGCGCGCGCCCGGAACTGGTAGCGGGTGCGGGGCTTTCGGCGCACGTCGTCTTCGCGCAGGTGCGTTCCACCCTGGTAGACCTGATGCAGGTGTGCGGCGTGCAGCGTATCTCGGCGATTGCCCTGCTGCCGCCGACGGTCAGGAATCCCTACGTGCGGCCCGAGGTGTGAACCCGTACTACTCAGCGGTATTCGGACATTCGTGCCGGGCACCGTGGTTCGTGCCCGGCGCGGCGCGCCGAAAGTTCGATCTTCGAGTAGTCCGCTACTCGCGTTCCGTGCGTTGTCCCGCCGTAGCTTTGCGATGTGACCGCGAGTCGAGGGGTATCGCGGTCGGCCGCTTCGCACGTGGACGAAAGGACCTCTCGGCCAAGGGGTGTGATGGCCGAGAGGCGGGGCGGATCGGAAGCGGGCGAAGAAGCGGGGCCGTCCGGCCGACCTGACCGGGCGGCCCTGTGCCGCACAGGCGCCGCAGGCCGGGCGCGCAGGCGATCAGGTCCAGAATCGGGTCAGGTAGCCGCCGTAGCGCGACCAATTCGACGGGACGCCGGACAGTTCGAACAGCGCGTACACCGCGTCGAAGAACACCTGGTTGATGGCGGGGGTGAACAGCAGCGCGAACAGGATCAGCATGCCGAACGGCTTGAACTGATCGAGCGAGCGTCTGGTCTGGTAGCTCAGCGACGGCTCGACGATGCCGTAGCCGTCCAGTCCGGGCAGCGGGATCAGGTTCAGCAGCGCCGCCGTGATCTGCAGGAACGCAAGGAAACTCACGCCGAACCAGAACGCGGGATGGCTGCTGGAGCTGCCCCAGATCCGGACGGCCACCAGGAGCAGCACCGCGCACAGCGCGTTCACGGCGGGCCCGGCGCCACTGATGATCCGCTGCGTGCGCGGCGCGACATTGTGCGTGTGCACGTAGACGGCGCCGCCCGGCAAGCCGATCCCGCCGAGCGCGATGAACACCATCGGCAGCACGATCGACAGCATGGGATGGCTGTACTTCAGTGGGTTGAGCGTCAGATAGCCGCGCAACTCGACCTCGCGGTCGCCCGCGCGCCAAGCGGTGTAGGCGTGCGCGAACTCGTGCAGGCACAGCGATACCACCCAGCCGGACACTACGAGGACGAAGACCCCGGCCTTGGCTCGGGTGGAGTCGAGGGCGGCGTCCCAGGCCAGCGCGCCGCCCACCGCGGTCGCAGCGATCACGAGCAGGAACACCGGGCTCGGCCGGACCGCGCGCGACCTGCGGCCGATCGGGAACTGGGCGTTCATCGCACCAGCAGCCAGGATTCGTGGTGGCGGTAGAAAGTCGAGCGCGGCACCGGGCGATCGGCGCGGACGCCGTCCCTGGTCACGATCGCGCCGGGCGTGCCGAGCTGCGCGGCCCGCCCCTCAACCCAGCTCCGCTTGCGGAAGCGTTTGCGCACGGTGGCCCGCACACCGGGCGGTTCGAGGCACGGCGAGACGAGCATGGCGGTTACCTGTCCGGAGAACAGCAGCGTGTCGTCGACATAGGCTTCGCCCTCCAGCTTCTCGCCGCCGATACCCGCGATCACCGCCCGGCCCACGAGCACCTTGCCGGTGTCGTCGCGAACCAGCGGCGTCTCGACCGCGCGGCCGTCGATGGCGCGTTTGGCGGCGGCGTTGCCGGTGCCGGTCTGGTAGGCACGGGAACCGTAGGTCTTCTCGACCGGCACGTATCCGATCTCCACGTGCAAGCGCTCGGTGCGCATCAGATGGGTGAGCACCGCGGCCAGCGCGGGGTCCTCACCCAGCACGATCAGGCGCGGGAGGCTGTCGGCGGCCAGTACGGGAAGCAGCTCATCGATCACCGCGGGATCGGGGACGGCGGCTGTCTGGGTGGTCGGCAGCGCCGCGAGGGCGATGGGTACGGGGGCGCCGTCGCAGCGGAGAACATGGGTACTCAAGCCGCCGTACACCCTCCTCGGTTCGAGCCGACACCGTCGGGCCCCTCGCCATCGCGGCCGAACCAAGCTGCGGCTCGCCCGTGCACGCCGCGCTTTCCGCTCGGCGTGCCGTGCAACCATAGCCCTGCCCGGCTGTGACCACACGGGTGTCGAGCCTACGACGAGATCCGCTTCGACGCCGCCGCGGACGGGTCGGCTAGACTGTGCTTCCGGCCACCGCCTCAGTACGGCAGGTAGCTGCAACACACCAGTGTTGCCTGTCGAACCGTAGGAGACACGACCATGCCGGCAATCGTCCTGATCGGCGCCCAGTGGGGCGACGAGGGGAAGGGCAAAGCAACCGATCTGCTCGGTGGTCGGGTGGACTGGGTGGTCCGGTACCAAGGTGGCAACAACGCCGGTCACACCGTGGTGTTGCCCAACGGTGACAACTTCGCGTTGCACCTCATCCCCTCCGGCATCCTCACCCCTGGCGTGACAAATGTCATCGGCAACGGCGTCGTCGTGGACCCCGGCGTGCTGCTCGACGAGCTGGCCGGGCTGGAAGAGCGCGGCGTGGACACCTCCGGCCTGTTGCTCTCGGCCGACGCGCATCTGATCATGCCGTATCACGTGGCCATCGATAAGGTCACCGAGCGCTTCCTCGGCAACAAGAAGATCGGCACCACCGGCCGCGGTATCGGCCCGTGTTACCAGGACAAGGTCGCCCGCGTCGGCGTGCGCGTCGCCGACGTGCTGGACGAGAAGATCCTCACCCAGAAGGTCGAGGCGGCGCTGGAGTTCAAGAACCAGGTGCTGGTCAAGATCTACAACCGCCGCGCGCTGGACCCGCAGCAGGTGGTCGACGAGGTGCTCGCGCAGGCCGAAAGCTTCGCCCACCGGATCGCCGACACGCGCCTGAAGCTGAACCTGGCGCTGGAGCGCGGTGAGACGGTGCTGCTGGAGGGCTCGCAGGGCACCCTGCTGGACGTCGACCACGGCACCTACCCGTACGTCACGTCGTCGAATCCGACCTCGGGCGGCGCGGCGGTCGGCGCGGGCATCGGCCCCAACAAGATCAACACGGTGCTCGGCATCCTGAAGTGCTACACCACGCGGGTCGGTTCCGGCCCTTTCCCGACCGAGCTGTTCGACGAGTTCGGCGCCTACCTGGCCAAGACCGGCGGCGAGGTCGGCGTCACCACCGGACGCGCCCGCCGCTGCGGTTGGTTCGACGCCGTGATCGCGCGCTACGCCACCCGGGTCAACGGCATCACCGACTACTTCCTCACCAAACTGGACGTTCTGTCCAGTCTGGAGACGGTGCCGATCTGCGTGGCCTACGAGGTCGACGGCGAGCGGGTCGAGCAGATGCCGACCACGCAGACCGAATTCCATCACGCGAAGCCCATTTTCGAGGAAATGCCCGGTTGGTGGGAGGATATCTCCGACGCGCGCACCTTCGAGGAGTTGCCCGCCAACGCCCAGGCGTACGTGTTGCGTTTGGAGGAGCTGTCCGGCGCCAGGATTTCCTGCATCGGCGTGGGTCCCGGGCGGGATCAAACCATCGTCCGGCACGACGTGCTCGGCTAGAACCTGTTCGAATTCCGCGTGGTCCAGCGGAAATTCGGCGAGATCACCAGAAATTCACCCCATCTATCGTGCTCGCCCGGCTTCGATCATGATCGGTGAAGAACTACAGTTAGAGCATGGCTCGGAACTGGCCGATGATCGAGCGCGAAAGCGAATTCGAGGCGATCCGCGCGGCGCTGACCGGTTCGGAGCACGTCGGTGTGGTGCTGACCGGCGACGCGGGTGTGGGCAAGACCACCCTGGCCAGGCATGCCACCTCCGCGATCGGCGGCAATGTTCGCTGGGTTGCGGGCACCGAATCGGCGCGCAGCATTCCCCTGGGGGTCTTCGCGCACATGGTCGGCGTCTACACGGCGCACGATCCGGTCACCTTCATGTCGGCGGCGCGCGAGGCGTTGCTCGCCGACGGGGACACCGTGATCGGCGTGGACGACGCGCATCTGCTCGATCAGCTCTCCGCCACCTTGTTGCTCCAGCTGGCCATCGACAAGGCCGCGCACATCGTGGTGACCGTGCGCAGCGGCGTCCCGGTGCCGGACGCGGTCACCTCGCTGTGGAAAGACGGCCACCTGACGCGCATCGACCTACGCCCGTTCACCCAGCGCCAGAGCGTGGAGCTGGTGGAGTCGATGCTCGGCGGGCAGCTCGAGGGCTTCACCGCCAATCTGATGTGGGAGTCCTCCGCCGGAAACGCGTTGTTCCTGCGGCATTTGGTCGAGGGAGCGTTGGAGGCCGGCACGCTGCGTCAGGTCAACGGGGTGTGGCAGTTGCGCGGCCGCGCCGCGGTGACCTCGGAGCTGGCCGCGCTGCTGGAGGATCGGGTGGAGCAACTGCCCGAGCCGGTACTGCGGGTGCTGGAACTGCTGACCTTCTGTGAGCCGATCGATCTGGACGTCCTCGCCGAATTGGCGGGCGAGGACGCGGTGGAAGCCGCCGAAACCCGCGGGGTGATCCGGGTCGTGGAGAATCCCCGGGATCTGATCGTCCGCTACAACCACCCGCTGTTCGGCGAGGTGATCCGGCGCAGGCTGGGCATCGCCTCGGCGCGGCGGCTGCGCGGCAGGTTGTATTCGTCGCTGAAGGAGCGCCGGATCAATTCCGCCGCCGACCGTATCCGGCTGGCCGAATTGGCGCTGGACAGTGACAAATCCGCGGATCTGGAATTGTTCGAGGCGGCCGCTGCCGACGCCATCGGATTGGCGAATCTGCCGCTGGGCGAGCGCTTCGCCCGCGCCGCGGTGGAGCGGCGCGGCGGCGTGGAGGCCGCCGACTTGCTGGCGCGGGCCCTGCTCTGGCAGGGACACCGGATCGAGGCCGAGCGCACCCTGGCCAGCTTCGACCCCGACCAGCTCGACGAGGTGCAGCTGGCACGCTGGGGCAGCACCCGGGTGGCGAACCTGTTGTGGGCCATGGGCGATGCCGATCGGGCCGACGAGGTGCTGACGTTGGTGCGCGGAAAGGTGCGGCATCCGAAGATCGCGGCCATCTTCACCGGTCTGGCGTCCGCGAGCCTGGTCAACGAGAACCGGGTCGACGACGCGATCGCCGAGGCGGAAACGGTGATGTCCGCCGATGGCGCACCGCCGTGGGCGGTGTGGTGGGCGTCGTTCGGCGGCGGCCTGGCACTGGCGTTGATGGGCAAGGGGGAGGCGGCCAGGCAGTACGCGGCCCGCGGGCACGAGGTCGAAGAGCACATCGACGGGCTCAACCGCTTCATGTCCACGCACGCCGAGGTGCTCGCCCTGACCTTCACCGGCGATCTGGAGGCCGCGCGACGCCGCGCCGGTGCGTTCGTCGGCTACTCCTCGCCGGGCCAGTACCTGGCCTGGGGCATGTCGAAGATCCTGCAGGGCACCGTCGATGTGGCGCAGGGCAAGTTCCTGGACGGTATCGAGAATCTGGAGCAGGCGCTGGCCGCACTGGCCGCAGAGGGCGCGGCCGCCTGGATGTTTCCCGCGAGAATCCGTCTGGCGGAGGCGTACTCGGCGCTCGGGCGCGCCGGCGAGGCCGCCGAGTCGATCGCGCACGCCACCGCACGGGGCGGCAGGCACAGCGCGGTGTACGAACCGCAGCTGGAAGTGGCCCGCGCTTGGCTGGCCGCCGCCGAAGGAACCATGACCCCGGCCATCCGGATCGCGGTGGGCGCCGCCGACGCGGCCGCGCGCTCACATCAGCACGCGATCGAGGCCATGGCCCTGCATGCCGCGGCCCGCTTCGGCGACCATTCGGTGTCCGGGCGACTGGCGGAGCTGGCCGTCCGGGTGGAAGGGCGGCTGGTGCAGACGCAGGCGCGGCACGCGGTGGCGCTCGCCGCCCACGACGGACCCGGGCTGGACGCGGCGGCAGCCGAATTCGAGCGCCTCGGCGTGCTGCTGTCGGCCGCCGACGCCGCTGCGCAGGCCGCGTCGGCACACGAGCGATCCGGGGATCGGCGCAGGTTGCTGGAGTCCGCCGCCACGGCCAACCGGATCGCCGCCGCTTGCGGCGGAGCGAGCACCCCGGCGTTGCGGCAGGCCGCGCAGCCCTTGCCGTTGACGGCGCGGGAACGCGAGATCGCGAACCTCGTCGCCGCGGGCCTGTCCAACCGGCAGATCGCCGACCGGCTCACAGTCTCGGTGCGGACCGTGGAGGGCCACCTCTACCGGGCCTGCATCAAGATGGACGTCACCGACCGCGAGTCGCTCGGAGCGTTGATGCGCGGCGAGTCCGGGAGCGGAGGATGACCTCGCGAGCGGTCGCGGTGATCTGCGCGACGGCGGCCGGAATGGTCCTGGTCGCCGGGTGTTCGGACGGGCAGCCGCGACCGGTCACCAGTTCGGTGCGTCCCTCGGCGACGGTCGCGCCGAAGACCGAGACGTCTCAGGAACGCAACGCCCGGATTCGGCAGAAGCTGATCGAGCTCGGCTGCTCGACGAACAGCTGCATTCAGACATACTTCGGCTGCGCGGACGGCTACATCACCGGGGATGCCTGCGACTTCTTCCGTGCGCACCCCATCGACTGAGCCGCCCGCTACTCGGCGTGCTGCTCGACGCCGGTGAGGAACGAACCGGCGACGGGGGCGAGTAGCTTGATGTCCGGGTTGTGGCTGAGCCGGGGAATCTCCTGGAATACGGCGTCGGGAAGTACCGCGGCTATGGCGCGGGCTCCCTTGCGGAGCAACGCGTTGCTCTTGCCGCCTGCAATGACCAGGGTGGGAACGCCGACCCGGGACCAGTCCTCGGTCCGCAGCGGCTCACCGCGCATGAACTCGCGCATCACCGCCCAGTCGTGCGCGGTGGACGGTGCGGTGGCGCGCAGGCCCTTCCAGAAGGGGGTGAGGCGCATGGCCGCCACCATGACACGCGGCATTCCCATAGCCTTGGTCATGTAGAACCGCACGGTGTCCCCGCGTCGGTCGGCGGCGATCAGTTCGCGCAGGCGCATTTCCAGGTCGGCCTGCGGCACGAACCCCTCGCGGTCGACCACGAAAGGCGGCTCGAATGCGACAACCTTTGTGAGGCCCTTCACCCGACCGGACTCGGCGGCTCGTAGCGCGAGCGTGGCGCCCGAGGACCAGCCGAACAACGCCGCCGTACCACCCGCCGCCTCGACCAACGCGGCGATGTCATCGATCTCCCGGTCGACCTCGTAGACGCCGGGCGAGTCCGTGCTGTCGCCGCGGCCACGTCGGTCATAGTTGATCACGGTCAGGCGGTGCTGCTCGGCGAGTGCCGCGGCCAACTGGACCATCTTGGGGAATCTGCGGAAACCGAAGGCGCCGCCGATCAGGATCACGACGCCGTTGTCGCCGCCGACGTGCCGGTCGAACGCGATCACGGTGCCGTCGGCCGAGGTCGCAGTCTCCATGGTTTGCTCACTTTCATTCCCTGCGGGGCGAGTTCCGTCGATGCTTCGCTCATACGGACGAAGCGAGTTCCACGAATTCATCGGAGCGTGGGATCCGCGGGACTTCGAGCGGCTGGAACAGCGGCGGCTGGGTTGCTCAGAACAACGTGGGTTCGCCGAATCCTGGTGTGCGCTCGATGGTCAGCAGGCGCTGCTTGGTGTCGATGCCGCCGGGGGCGGAGAAGCCGTGCAGGGCGTGGTCGGCGGCGAGTACGCGGTGGCACGGGATGATCAGGGGAATCGGGTTGCGGCCCAATGCCTGCCCGACCGCCTGGGCGCCGCCGGGCGCGCCGACGCGGTCGGCGACCTGGCCGTAGCTGAGGGTGCGACCGGGGTCGATGGCGCGCGTGACGGCGTAGACGGCGCGGTGGAACTCCGGAATCCCGCTGGTGTCCACCGCGATCCAACGCAGGTCGTCGAGTTCGCCCGCGAGGTGGGCGCGGATACCCGCGATGGCCTCGGCCATCGCGCCGGTGGGTGGCTCTTCGTGAAGCTTCTCGCCCGCGTGCGCGCGGGTGATGCGCGCCCGGGTGGCCGCCGGGCTCGCTTCCGGGAGCTGGAATCGGATCACGCCCGCGCCGCTCCACGCGATCGCGCAGCAGCCGATCGCGGTGTCGAACAGCGCCGCCGCGGCTCGGTGGGCCGGGGCGGGACGGACCGGGATCCGGGGCTCTGTGGCCGAACCGATGGCCTCGGCCGCCGCACGATCGGCGGCGAGGCTCATGGCGTCACTCATGAGCCAAGTCTGCACCGTGGGTCCGACAAATAGGCAATCAGCAGTCCAGTTATTCAGAACTGGCCTTTGCAGTGTCGTAGCCGAGTCGGGTGCGGGCGGTGAAGAGATCTCGGCAGGACGCGGGTGGCTGCCGCACTGGCCTGGTGCAGACGCCATGGCTTTTCGTAGCGCTGGGTCCGCGAGGATTACGCGCCGCTGGACAAGCCTGGATCCGGCGCATCCCCTCGGCCGTGTATCGCGGCGAGATCAGAGTATCGCCGCTGGTAATCGTAGTGTGAAGGGGTGTGGTCGGATATCGGCATGCCCGGATGGAAACGTTCGAGACGGAAGGCGCGCTCGTCGCGTTTCGGCGCGAAGCGGTGGATCAGGTAGCCGGACAGGGCGACCAGGAACAGCAGGGCGAGGGCGGTCATGTCCGCCAGCGTGCGCGCTACTGGCCTTGCCAAGGAATATCCAATCAGTCGATACTGGACCGCATGGCGACGAGAGTGATCGGCGCGGGCAGCCTGGCCCGCGATCTGGGCCGTTGGCGGCACGCGCACGACGGTGATCCGGATGCGGCCGGGCGGCGCTCCACTCGCCCGGCCTACCTGGCCCTCGCCGAAGGCATCCGGCTGCTGATCCACGACGGTCGCGCACCGCTGGGTGTCGCCTTGCCCAGCGAACGCGATCTCGCCGCCACCCTCGGGGTCAGCCGCACCACCATCACCTCCACCTACGCGCTGCTGCGCGAGCACGGCTACCTGATCAGCCGCCAGGGCTCGCGCAGCACGGTGGCCCTGCCCCGGGACGTGCAGCACGACGGCGTCAAACCGGCCAGGAGCATCCTGGCGATGATGGCCTCGCCCGAGCTGCCCACCATCGACATGACCTATGCCGCGATGGCCGCCCCGCTGGAGATGCAGGACGCGTATTCCGCTGCTCTGGAGGGCATTCCGGCCTATCTCGGCACGCACGGCATGGACCCGGTCGGCGTGCTCGCGCTGCGGGAGGCGATCGCCCGCCGCTACACCGCGCGCGGGCTGCCGACCGAGCCCGACCAGATCCTGGTCACCCTCGGCGCCCAGCACGGTCTGCGCCTGTTGCTGAACGTGCTCACGGCGCCCGCCGCCCGCGTGCTCATCGATCACCCGACCTATCCGAACGCCATCGAGGCGATCCGCGACGTCGGCGCCCGGCCGGTGCCGGTGCCGCTGCGGCCGGAGGACCCGGCGGGCGGCTGGGATCTCGACGGAATTCGCAGTGCCGCCCGGCAGACCGCGGCGAGCCTGGCCTACCTGGTGCCGGACTACAACAACCCGACCGGCCTGCTGCTCGACACCGACGGGCGCGCCGAACTGGCCGCCATCGCCAGGGATACCAGGATGACCGTCGTGATCGACGAATCCATGGCGGATCTCGGCCTCGGCGCGGACATTCCGCCGCCGCCGGTCGCCGCCTTCGCCAAAGGTTCCGAGATCATCACCATCGGCTCGGCCTCGAAATCGTTCTGGGGCGGTCTGCGGGTCGGCTGGATACGGACCAATCAGACGCTGATCACCAAGCTCCTCGGCATCCGCTCCACCGTCGACCTCGGTACCCCCGTCATGGACCAGCTGGCCACCGTGCACCTGCTCGAGCACGCGGACGTGATTCTCGACCGCCGCCGCGACCAGTTGCGTTCGCAGCGTGCCGCTCTGCTCGACACGCTCGCCGAGGAATTGCCGGACTGGCGCGTCACCGTCGGCGCGGGCGGCATGTCGGTGTGGGCGCAACTGCCGACCTCGGTCTCCACCGCGCTCGCCGCCACGGCGCCCAACCACGGCGTATTGCTCGCGGCCGGGCCGCGATTCGGCGTACAGGGCGCGTTCGAACGGTTTCTGCGGCTGCCGTTCACCCACCGGGAGCCCGAATTGCGGTTGGCGGTCAAAGCCATCGCGTCCGCCTATGCCGCGCTGACGCCCCGTGCCGCGGACCCGCTGACGCCGTTGACCTGCTACTGAGGAGATTTCGCTGTGCTGGTCCTGAGGGGGGAGCCGCCGCCGGCGGCACTCCCCTCCGAGCGCCGCCGGGCACGAGTGGCCGGTCACCCCTCGGGACTGGCCCTGGTCGTGCCCGGACGGCGTACGGAAGCCCGCACGGCGCCTCGGCCTCAACTCGAGCGGCGGTCAAGGAGCGGACCGGACGATGCCCGGAGAAGTTCGCTGCCCGCGAAAGCCGCCTGCTCGCGGACAGTATGGCAGGCCCGGTGCCGAACTGTCGAACCGGTTGGTATGTTGCAATGTTCAATTATCGTCCGCAGTGCGGAGCGCCGGGGCTACGCGCCATGACACTCCGCCCGGTGTTCAGTCTGCCCAGACCGACTCGATCGGCGTCGCGGTGGTGGGCGGCGGGGTCGGAATCCCGTTGGGAGTGCGAGAGAATCGCGGCGCGGGGGCGTGCTGAGTGATGTCGTCCAGCTCCAGCAACGAGCCGCGGGCCGCGATGTGCTCGTTGCGCGTCGCCTCCTCGAAGGTGAGCACGGGCGAGACGCACGCGTCGGTGCCTGCGAAGATCTGGGACCACTCCTCCCGGGTCTTGGTCCGGAAACGTTCGGTGAACAGCTTTTTCAGCGTGTCCTGCCCGGCGGGGTCGAGCTGGAAGGGCAGGCCGTCCGCGTCGATCTCCAGGCCTGCGAGCAACTGGGCGTAGAACTGCGGTTCGATCGCGCCGACCGCCATGTACTTGCCGTCGGAGGTCTCATAGGTGTCGTAGAACGACATTCCGGTGTCGAGCAGGTTCACGCCGCGCTCGTCGGACCAAGCGCCCGCGCCACGCATGCCCCAGATCATGTGCGAAAGGGCAAGGGCGCCATCGACCATGGCCGCGTCGATCACCTGACCCTTGCCGGACTGCTGCCGCTCGACCAGCGCGGCGAGGATGCCGAACACCAGGAACATCGAGCCGCCGCCGAAATCGCCCACCATGTTCAGCGGCGGGACCGGGCGCTCGCCTTTGCGGCCGATGGCGTGCAGCACGCCGGTGATGGAGATGTAGTTGATGTCGTGTCCCGCGCGGTCGGCCAGCGGGCCCTCCTGGCCCCAACCGGTCATCCGTCCGTAGACCAGGCGCGGGTTGCGGGCCAGCACGTCGTCCGGACCCAGGCCCATCCGCTCGGTGACACCGGGACGGAAGCCCTCGATCAGCACGTCCGCCTTCTCGACGAGGCCGAGTACCTTCTCGATGTCGGCGGGATCCTTGAGGTTGGCCTCGACGATGGTGCGACCGCGCAGCTGCGGCCGGTCGAATCCGCCCGGCAGTTGACCCGCGCGCTGCACCCGCACCACGTCGGCGCCCAGATCGGCGAGCAGCAGCGCGGCGTGCGGACCGGGGCCGATGCCGGCCAGCTCGATGACCTTGATGCCCGCGAGCGGGCCCTGCTTTGCGGTGGATGGAGTGCTCACGCCCTACCTCGGTTCGTCGTTGATCCAGCACACCGGTGACCGGTGCGTCCTCCCGGCCACGACCGGGAGGAGTGTATTGACAGTATGACAATAACGCCGCGGTGCTACGGCTCGCCCGCGCCTGTGCGCCGCTCTAGGCTGCCCGTGTGGAAGCGCTGTCTGATCAGGGGTGGTACAACCTTCTCGCCGGCCTCGCGATTCTGGTCGGCCTGATCGGGGTCGTCGTGCCGATCCTGCCGGGCGTCATCCTGATCTTCGCGGCCATCGCCGTCTGGGCCGTCCTCACCGGTGGCGCGACAGCGTGGACGGTTTTCGCGATCAGTGCGTTGTTGCTGGTGCTTTCCGGCGTCGTCAAATACACCTGGCCGGGACGCAAGATGAAGGACGCGGGCGTAGCGGGCCGGGCGGTCTTCCTCGGCGCGGTCCTCGGCATCGTCGGTTTCTTCGTGATACCGGTGATCGGCTTGTTCGTGGGTTTCGTTCTCGGCGTGTATCTTTCGGAACTCCAGCGGCTGCGGCTCAACCGGGAGGCGTGGCAGGCGACGGTACACGCGTTGAAGGGTGTCGGCCTGTCCATCCTGATCGAACTCTTCGGCGCGTTGCTGGCCACCGGCGTCTGGCTCGTCGGCGTCTTCGCCGTCTGAGCGCTACCGATCGATGGCGGGGAACGGAATCGTGTCGCCCGCCCGGCTTTCCGGGAGTTCGTCGCGGCGCAGCCGGAGGGTCGGCGGTTCCGGGCGGTACAGCGGCAGCGTGGGGGCCGGATCGTCGCTGACGACGCGCTCGCGGGCCGGCAGCCGATAGAACGCGCGCGCGTTGTCCTCCAGCACCGCGTACATGTCGGTGCCCACTACGTCGCACAGCAGATCCACGTCCGAGTCCCGGAACGGGCGTCCGGCTCGGGTGCCGGGCAGGTCGGTGCCGAACATGAGGGCTTCGGGGTTCACCGCGTGGACGCGGCGCAGCGTGTCGGCCACGTTCATCGCGACCCGGCCGAAACCGGTCGCCTTGACCTTGGCTCCGCGGTCGACGAGATCCAGCAGGAAGGGCAGCCCCTCGGCGGACATGCCCAGATGGTCTACCGAGAGCGCGGGCAGCTTGGAGATGACCGGTTGCAGCGAGGCCAGCATCGTGCCGTCGATGTAGACCTCGACGTGCCAGCCGGCCAGTTCGTGCGCGCGCAGCGCCTGCAACGTCATTCCGGTGATGTCGGCCGCCGCCCGCTTGAGGTTGAACCGCAGCGCGCGCACGCCGATCCGGTCCAGTTCGAGAATCTCCTCGTCGGTGGCGTCCAAGTCGAGCCGGGTGACGCCGACCCAGCCCTCGCCGAGTTCGGCGAGGGCGGCCTTCAGATAGGTCTGGTCCGTGCCCTGGAACGACCCGCTGACCACCGCGCCGCCTGCGATGTCGAAGCGCGACATGCGCTTGCGGTAATCGGCGATGGTGAACGGGTCGGGCAGGTAGCCCTCGTTCTCGGCCAGCGGAAATCGCGGGTCGAAGATGTGCAGGTGGGCATCGAACACTTGTACAGAATGCCTCAGGGTCGAATTTTCCGCTGCCACAGCGCGGGTGGCACTGTGGCAGCGGAGTCGGTCGCAGCCGGGGTGATCAGACCTTGTGCGGTTCGCTGGCGCGCAGCATGTCCTCGCGCTCGACGACCTTGACGCGCTCGCGGCCCTCCGGCTCGCCGAGGGAGCGTTCGTGCGCGTCGAGTCGGTACCAGCCGGCCCAGGTGGTGAACGGGATGCCCTTGCTCTCCAAGAACTCGGTGACGGCCTCGGGTTCGGGGCGCTCCGCAGGGGTGAAGGCGGGAGCATCGTCCAGCAGGCACGCGATGGTCTCGTTGGCGTCGCCCTTGGTGTGACCGATCAGGCCGACTGGGCCGCGCTTGATCCAGCCGGTGACGTAGGTCGCGGGCATGTAGCGCGCGGCGCCGTCGGCGTTCTCGTCGGCGATCACGCGACCCGCTTCGTTCGGCACGGTGCCGGCCTGGTCGTCGAACGGCAGCTGGGTCAGGTTCTGCGACAGGTAGCCGACGGCGCGATACACCGCCTGCACGTCCCAGTCCTTGAACACGCCGGTGCCCTTGACGTTGCCGGTGCCGTCGAGCTGGGTGCGCTCGGTGCGCAGGCCGACGACCTTGCCGTTCTCGCCGAGCACCTCGGCGGGGGACTCGAAGAAGTGCAGGAACAGCTTGTGCGGACGGTCACCGGCGTCGCGGATGGCCCACTGCTCGAGCGTATTGGCGACCATGTCGACCTGCTTGGAATGCCTGCGCGCGGCTTCGGAGCCTTCGTCGTAGTCGATGTCCTCGGGGTCGACGATGACCTCGATGGTGGGGGAGTGGTCGAGTTCGCGCAGTTCCAGCGGGGTGAACTTGGCCTGGGCGGGCCCGCGGCGGCCGAAGACGTGCACCTCCACGGCCTTGTTGGCCTTGAGGCCCTTGTAGACGTTCGGCGGGATCTCGGTGGGCAGCAGCTCGTCGCCGGTCTTGGCCAGCACGCGGGCCACGTCGAGGGCGACGTTGCCGACGCCGAGGACGGCGACCTTCTCCGCCTCCAACGGCCAGGTGCGGGGGACATCGGGATGGCCGTCGTACCAGGAGACGAAGTCGGCGGCGCCGAAGGATCCGTCGAGATCGATGCCGGGGATGGGCAGGGCGCGGTCGGCGTTGGCTCCGGTGGAGAAGATCACCGCGTCGTAGAAGGCCCGCAGGTCGTCCAGCGTGATGTCGGTGCCGTAGTCGATATTGCCCAGCAGGCGAACCTGCGGCTTGTCCAGCACCTTGTGCAGGGCGGTGATGATGCCCTTGATCCGCGGGTGGTCCGGCGCGACGCCGTAGCGGATCAACCCGAACGGCGCGGGCATGCGCTCGAACAGGTCGATGCTCACCTCGGCATCGGACTTCATCAATGCGTCGGCGGCGTAGATCCCGGCCGGTCCGGCGCCCACGATCGCGATGCGGAGCGGGCGGGTCCTCGCGGTGTGCGCGTCAGGCCCGGAGGAGGAAGCCTGCGTCACCACGGAGGGCTCGCGAACACCGCCGTCCTCTACTGCACTCTGTTCGGTCATCTCTTTACGCGCACCTTACGGTCGAAACAATTAATGACGTCTGGCTTAGCTTAGGCTAAGTTGACGCACCGGCTCGGTCGCGCCCTCGGGGCGCACGCCTGCGTTGCCGGCTCGTGGCTGCACGGTGCTCCGTTCGCCGCGGCGTGGAGCTGCCGATTCGCTATGACAGCAGGCCGCCGTCCCGCGATTCTATCGGGATGGCCGATGCCGCCCCGCGTCGGTGCGTGAACTCGGCGGATGCCATCGAAAGCCACAATCGTCGCTTACCCGCTCGCGCGCGGCCTATCGCGGAGGCCCGGACCCGGTCGGCGCCGCCCCGGCCGGCAGCCGGGGGCCGGGCGCTCTATACCCGCGCCGACCAGGGATCATCGAGCCATGACCGAACAGCAGCCGACCCCGGGCGAGGACGAGATCATCCGGGTTGATCAGACCGACAAGCGCTCGGCGGCCCCGTTCATCGCGGCCGCGGCGGTCGCGGCGATCGTGCTGATCGCGATCGTGCTCGGCGGCGCGCTGTCGCCCGCTGAGAAAAATGTCACAGAAGCCGACCGCATCGCAGCGGCCGTCCGCAACTTCGTCGACGGCTCCAACCGCAGCGACGCCGTGCCGCCGCCCGGCACCGCGTGCCAGGGTTTCGACGCGACCCGCTCGCCGCTGGCGGGGCAGGACGGCGCCGGAAAGCCGGTCGAGATCACGAAAATCGACAGTCCGATCATGGACGGCGACCGAGGGAAGGCGACCGTGACCACGAAGGTGGATGGGCAGGAGCGGACCTCGACCTGGAATCTCACCCGATCCGGCGGTAAGTGGCTGGTCTGCACCTGAGCGTTCGCGCAGTGTGCGCCACCGTTTGACAGGGTGACCCGGGTCGGTGCAATCTCAGTCGAAGGTCATGAGAACCAGTGTCAAGCCCCGGCATTGCTGGTCGGCAACCCTCCTCCGCGGTGGGGTGCTCCGGGTGACGACCTGGCGGCGCCCTGGTCCCGGGCGCGGCAAGTGCGGATTCGCAGGAGGTGCACATGAGTTATGCCGGTGACATCACCCCACAGCAGGCTTGGGAGCTGCTGCGGGACGATCCCGAGGCCGTCCTCGTGGACGTGCGGACGGAAGCGGAATGGAAGTTCGTCGGGGTCCCCGACACCAGTCCGATCGAACGGCCGACCGTGCTGATCGAGTGGGTCGATGCCACGGGCGCGCGTAACGAGACGTTCGTCGAGCAGTTGAAGCAGGCACTCGACGGCCATGATCCCGAGGCTCCCGTCGTCTTCCTCTGTCGCTCCGGTCAGCGTTCGATCGGTGCGGCGATCGCCGCCACCTCGGCGGGTTACCGCACCTCTTACAACGTGCTCGAGGGCTTCGAAGGCCCACTCGACGAATTCGGTCATCGCGGCGGCGCGGGCTGGCGTGCCCTCGGATTGCCCTGGCGGCAGTCGTGATCACCGGCGGCGCGTTCGACAAGCCGCTGCCCGACGGCGTCGGTCCCGCGACGCTGGGCGTGCGCGGCGGGCTGCGGCGCTCCGGTTTCGAGGAGACCGCCGAGGCGCTCTATCTGACCTCCGGCTTCGTCTACGAGAGCGCCGAGGCTGCCGAGGCCGCGTTCACCGGCGAGGTCGAGCACTTCGTCTACTCCCGCTACGGCAACCCCACGGTGGCCATGTTCGAGGAGCGGATGCGCCTGATCGACGGCGCCGAGGCGTGCTTCGCCACCGCGAGCGGCATGTCCGCGGTGTTCACCGCCCTGGGCGCGCTGCTGAAGGCGGGCGACCGGCTCGTCGCCGCGCGCAGCCTGTTCGGCTCGTGCTTCGTGGTGTGCAACGAGATCCTGCCGCGCTGGGGCGTGGAGACCGTCTTCGTCGACGGCGAGGATCTCGACCAGTGGGAGCAGGCGCTGTCGGTGCCCACCCAGGCGGTGTTCTTCGAGACGCCCGCCAATCCGATGCAGACCTTGGTCGACGTGCGCCGGGTGACCGAGCTGGCGCACGCGGCGGGCGCGAAAGTGGTGCTGGACAACGTGTTCGCCACTCCGCTGCTGCAACGTGGCTTCGAACTCGGCGCCGACGTGGTGGTCTACTCGGGCACCAAGCACATCGATGGGCAGGGCCGGGTGCTCGGCGGCGCGATCCTCGGCGCCCAGGACTACATCGACGGCCCGGTGAAAACGCTGATGCGCCATACCGGTCCGGCGCTGAGCCCGTTCAACGCCTGGACGCTGCTCAAGGGCCTGGAGACGATGCCGCTTCGGGTACGTCACTCGGCGGAGTCCGCCCTGCGCATCGCCCGTTTCCTGGAGAGCAACCCGGCGGTGAGCTGGGTGCGCTACCCGTTCCTGGAATCTCATCCGCAGTACGCGCTGGCCACCAGTCAGATGAGCGCGGGCGGCACCGTGATCACCTTCGAGCTGAGCGCACCCGAGAACGAGGCGAAGAAGCGCGCTTTCGAAGTCCTCAACCGGTTGCGCATCGTCGACATCTCCAACAACCTCGGTGACGCGAAGACCCTGATCACGCACCCGGCCACCACGACCCACCGCGCCATGGGTCCCGAAGGCCGGGCCACCATCGGCCTGACCGACGGCGTCGTGCGTATCTCGGTGGGGCTGGAAGACGTCGAAGACCTCCTCGCCGACTTGGACACCGCCCTCTCCTGAGCCGCGAACCGTCGCGCGATCGGTCAGCCGATCGGCACGGTGACGCCGGGTGAGGACGGTGCGCCGTGCAGGACCAGATGACTCGGTGCCTCGTCCTTCTTGTCGTTCTTCTTGCCGTTCTTGTTCTTGCCGGGCAGGTCGAAGGCCAGCCGGACGGTGCTGACGCGGCCACCGGCGATCCGCGTGAAGTCCTCGCCGGGCGAATTGAGTTCCGCGGTGACCGCCGCGTCGGGTGCGACGGAGCGGCCGCCAGTGGTGACCAGCCGTTGATCGGCGACGGCGAGAACTTGTTCGTCGCCGGACACATTGGTGACCGTCAGCGTCACGACCGTGTGGGAATCGCCGGTGTTCGCCGGGTCGGTGGCGCGCACATCGATCACGGCGAAAGCGAGGTTACCGTCGCGCACCGCAGGCCCCGGCCCGGGTAGCCCGTCGCTCGGCGGCAGCGAAGTATCGGCCGGCGTGGCGGCCTCGGTGGTTGTCGGGCCCGCGACGGGTGCGGACCCGATGTCGATGCTGCGGCCGACAAGCCACAGCGCTGCCACCGCGACGAGCACCACCCCGGCGGCGACGGGCAGCCACCGGCGCTCGCGTCGGCGAGCGAGTTGCCCGGCCGGAGTGGGTGAACCGGCCTCGGGCGTCGGCCGCGCCGGGATGGCGGAAGTCATGATCCGGGTGGACGTGCGGCCTGCCGGTGCCGCAGCAGGTGCGACCGGCGGGGTCGGTCGCGCGGACGCGGACCGGATAAGGGCCGCCGACGCCGCCGCGGCGAATTGTCCAGCGCTGCGGTAGCGCGCGTCCGGCTCTTTGGCCATTCCCCGGGCGATGACGGCGTCGAGTGCGGGCGGGACGTCACGGGCGGCCAGCGAGGCGCGCGGCGGTTCGGTCATGAGGTGGGCCCGCATCTGCTGTGCCGGATCGCCCGCACCATAGGGCGGCTTTCCGGTCAGGGACTCGTAGAGCACGCAGGCCAGCGAATAGACATCGGACCGGGCATCGACGGCGGCGCCGGTGAATCGCTCCGGCGCCATGTAGCCGAGCGTGCCGACCACCAGCCCGGTGGCGGTGAGCGCGGTGCCGTCGACGGCGCGGGCGATACCGAAGTCGATCAGATACACGAAACCGCTGGTGTGCAGGAGGATATTGCCCGGCTTCACATCGCGGTGCACGAGTCCGGCCGCGTGGGCGGCATCGAGCGCCTCGGCGGCCTGGGCGATGACGTCCACGGCCCGATCCGGCCGCAGCGCGCCCGATCTCAGCCGCGTGCCGAGGTCGACGCCCTCGATGTAGGCCATCTCCAGGAA
The DNA here is from genome assembly GCF_001612765.1 of Nocardia arthritidis NBRC 100137. Lineage (GTDB taxonomy): Bacteria > Actinomycetota > Actinomycetes > Mycobacteriales > Mycobacteriaceae > Nocardia > Nocardia arthritidis. The sequence continues at coordinate 166,166 of NZ_BDBB01000007.1, read as the reverse complement.
CAGATGACCGTCGACCTCGCCGAACGCGTGGATGGGCACGATGTGCGGGTTGCGGGCACGGGTTCCCAGCCGCGCCTCCCGCTCGAAGCGCTGCCGATAGAGTGAATCGGCGGTATATGCCGCGGACAGCACTTTCAATGCGAGGGCATGCCCGGCGCTGTCGTGCGCCAGCCACACCTCACCCATGCCGCCACGACCCAGCAAGCGTTCGAGGGAATAGTTCCCGAACGTGCCACCGGCGCTCTGCACGGACATGCCTCGACCGTATCGCCGGGTTTCCTCGCCGTCGCGGGCGGGAGGCTGCGCACTCGCTCTCGACGCCGTGCGCCACGCGGAGCGCACGGAGGCTTCCTCAGGCGTCGGCGGCGCGTTCGATGTCGGCGAGATGGGTGATGTTCGCCTGGTCGTCCGGGGACGAACTCGGTTCGGTGGTGAACCAGGCGTCGAGGATCTCCCGGAGTTCGGCGCTGGAGGTCGAACGCAGGCTCAGGGCGAGGACGTTGGCGTCGTTCCAGGTGCGGGCGCCCGCCGCGGTCGAAGCGTCGGCGCAGAGCGCGGCGCGCACGCCGGGGACCTTATTGGCCGCGATCGAGGCGCCGGTGCCGGTCCAGCAGCAGACGATCGCCTGGTCCGCCTCGCCGGACGCGACGTCCCGGGCCGCCGCTTCGCTGGCCCATGCCCAGTCGTCGCGTTCGGTGTCGCACAGCGCGCCGTGCGGCACGATCTCGTGACCGCGCTTGCCCAGCTCGTCGATCAGTTCCTGGGCCACTCCGACCCGCTCGTCCGCCGCCACCGAGATCCGCATGCTCCCAGCGTAGTTGCCGATCCATCGAGAGAGTTCGCTCTCTATATTGACAGTATGCTGTCAAAAATGACAGCATACTGTCATGCTTATGAAGACAGTGCACATGGCCGTTTACGACACGCTCGCCGATTGGGAGGTGGGCGCGGCCACCGCGCACATCAACAAGCCGAGCTGGCACCGGGAGCCCGGAACGTGGCAGGTGAAAACGGTCGGCCCGAGCGCGGAGCCGATCACCACCATGGGCGGCATGCGCATCGTGCCGGACGTCGTGCTCGCCGATCTCACGCCCGCCGACAGCGCGATGCTGATCCTGCCGGGGGCGGAGACCTGGGAAGGGCCGGAGCTGGACCCGTTCACGCACAAGGCGCGCGAATTCCTCGACGGGGGCGTGCCGGTCGCCGCGATCTGCGGCGCGACGTTCGGCCTGGCCAAGGCCGGCCTGCTCGACAACCGCGAGCACACCAGCAATGTCGCGGAATTCCTGCGCTACAGCGGGTATTCGGGCGCGGACCACTATGTCGAGGCCCCGGCCGTCACCGACGGTGACGTGATCACCGCCAGTGCGAGCGCGCCGTTCGAATTCGCGCGCGAGGTGCTCGGCAGGCTCGGCGTGTACGAGCCGCATGTGCTGGACGGCTGGTACCGGTTGTTCGCACACGCCGATCCCGGCGGCTGGGCCGTGCTCGCGGAGTACGACGCGCAGCACGCGTAAGCGAGAATTGCCGGTGATCCGGCCGGATCGCCGACATCGGGAGGTGCCGTATGACCCCTGAACAGGAGTTGTTCGCCACGGCGGCGATCACGTCGTTCCGCCTGAACGGTCAGTTCCTCGCGGTGGCCGAGCAACTGGCCCGACCGGCGGGTCTGACCGCCGCTTGGTGGCAGGTGCTCGGTGCGGTGACGCGCGCGCCGCTGCCTGTCGCGGGCATCGCCCGCGAAATGGGCATCACCCGGCAGAGCGTCCAGCGCATCGCGGATCTGTTGGTGGACAAGGGACTGGCCGAATACCGTCCCAATCCCGCGCACCGTCGCGCGAAACTCGTCGCCATCACCGACGCGGGTCTGGCCGCGGTACGCCGCATCAACCCGCAGCACAAGATGATGGCCGAACGGCTCGTGGACGAGCTCGGCCACGAGCAGCTCGCCCGCACGGTCGAGGTGCTCACCGCGTTGTCCGCCGCCGTGGACGCGATCACCACGGATGGCGACCAGGACGCACCGCTCAATCCGTGAACGGGGACCCGGTCTTCCCGATCAGGTCGGCGACGGAGTCCACCACCATCGTGGGGCGGTAGGGGAAGGCCTCGAAGGACGCGCGGGTGGAGATGCCGGAAGTGACCAGGATGGTGCGCATGCCCGCCTCCAAGCCGGAGATGACGTCGGTGTCCATCCGGTCGCCGATCATCACCGTCGACTGGGAATGGGCGCCGATGCGACGCAGCGCGGAGCGCATCATCAGCGGGTTCGGCTTGCCGACGTAATACGGGTCGCGGCCGGTGGCGCGGGTGATCAGCGCGGCCACCGAGCCGGTCGCGGGCAGCGAGCCGTCCCTGGACGGGCCGGTCGGGTCCGGATTGGTCGCGATGAAGCGGGCGCCTCGCTCGACCAGCCGGATCGCGGTGGTGATCGCCTCGAAGGAGTACGTGCGGGTCTCACCGAGCACGACATAGTCCGGATCGCTGTCGGTCAGCACGTAGCCGATCTCGTGCAAGGCGGTGGTGAGCCCGGATTCGCCCACCACGTACGCGGTGCCGTTGGGCCGCTGTTCGTTGAGGAAGGTGGCGGTGGCCAGCGCGGAGGTCCAGATCGCTTCTTCCGGGATGTCGAGCCCGGTGTGCCGAAGCCGCGCCTGCAGATCGCGCGGCGTGCGGATCGAGTTGTTGGTCAGCACCAGGAACGGTGTGTCGTTGGCGCGCAGTTCGGCGAGGAACTTGTCGGCGCCGGGGATGAGATGGTCCTCGTGCACCAGCACGCCGTCCATATCGGTCAAGTAGGACAGGATCGGCTCGTCTGTGGTCACGCGGGCCATTATCCGCTATCGCCCCGCGACCGGAACGGCTATGAGCGGCAGGCTGTGCAGATCATCCGCGCCAGGCCGTCGGCGCGGAGGCGGCAGCGTTGACTACTGTCGAGAACGGATCGCGATGGCGGCGAAACGAAACGCGAGGAGCGTGGCAGATGAGCGGACTCAAGCTCGGATACAAGGCATCGGCGGAGCAGTTCGGCCCCCGTGAACTCGTCGAGATCGCGGTACTGGCCGAGCAACACGGCTTGGACAGCGCCACGGTGAGCGACCATTTCCAGCCCTGGCGGCACAAAGGCGGGCACGCGCCCTTCTCGCTGGCCTGGTTGGCCGCGGTCGGGGAGCGCACCCAGCGCATCCAGCTCGGCACCTCGGTGCTCACCCCTACCTTCCGCTACAACCCCGCGGTGATCGCGCAGTCCTTCGCCACTCTGGGCTGTCTGTACCCGGATCGCGTCATGCTCGGGGTCGGCACCGGCGAGGCGCTCAACGAGATCGCCACCGGATACACCGGCGAATGGCCCGAGTTCAAGGAGCGTTTCGCGCGGCTGCGCGAGGCCGTCGACCTGATGCGCGCACTGTGGACCGGCGACCGCGTCGATTACGACGGCGAGTACTACAAGACCGTCGGCGCCTCCATCTACGATGTGCCCAAGGGCGGCATCCCGATCTACATCGCCGCCGGCGGCCCGTTGGTCGCGCGGTACGCCGGACGCGCGGGCGACGGCTTCATCTGCACGTCGGGCAAGGGCATGGATCTCTACACCGAGAAGTTGATGCCCGCCGTCGCCGAGGGCGCCGCGAAGGCCGGGCGCAGCGTGGAGGTCATCGACCGGATGATCGAGATCAAGCTGTCCTACGACACCGATCCCGAACTGGCCAGGGAGAACACCCGGTTCTGGGCCCCGCTCTCGCTCACCGCGGAGCAGAAGCACAGCATCACCGACCCGATCGAGATGGAGGCCGCCGCCGACGCGCTGCCCATCGAACAGATCGCCAAGCGCTGGATCGTCGCGAGCGACCCCGACGAGGCGGTCGCCCAGATCAAGCCCTACCTCGACGCCGGCCTCAACCACTTGGTCTTCCACGCCCCCGGCCACGACCAGCGTCGTTTCCTGGACCTCTTCCAGCGCGACCTCGCCCCCCGCCTGCGCGCCCTCGCCTGACGTTCACGCGTGGCACACCACGCCGGAGGCCCCTCGGCCGATGCCGCAGTGGTGTGCCACTCGCGGCGTTATGCCCGGCGGAGGGCGAAGATGCGGAGGTCGCGGGTGGTGCGGGAGCGATAGGCGGCGTAGGCGCCGGTGATGTCGACGAAGCGTTGGAAGATGCGGGTTTTGTCGGGGTCTTCGAGGGGGGTGGCGGTCACGGGGATGCGTTCGCCGGCTATCGCTACCGTGGCGGCGGGGTTCGCCAGGAGGTTGGCGGTCCAGGCGGGGTGGTGTGCCTGGCCGAAGTTGCTGCCGATCACGTAGAGTGTGTCGCCGTCGTGCACGTAGAGCAGCGGCTGGGTGCGCGGCTGCCCGGATTTGCGTCCGATGGTGGTGAGCAGGATGACCGGCGCGCCGATCGGGCCCAGCACGGTGTACTTGGCGCCGGTGCGCTCCAGGACCGCCCGGTCCAGCGGGGTGAGAGCGCGGACCAGCCGCGAGCCGGGCTTGGTGGCCGCGAATCTGCCTGCCGCGCGGGCGAACAGGTTGGTGCGCGAACCCCACTGCCGATCCGGAAATTGCTCAGCCATGCCCGGACTATAGCGGGGCCGAAACCGGCCACGGCGGCTTGTGCCCCGACGCGTCGAACCTGGCCCGAGCAGGGCGACGCCACCGCTGCGGGACGCCGACACGGCGGGCCGCGCTCGCTTGCCCGGCGAGTGATCACCGTCGCGCGGCGCGGTCCGGTTGCCCTCGGTTCACTAAGCTCTCGGGCATGGCCGACAACGCTCTATCCGCCGTATACATCGCCTCTCCCGAGGGCGACACCGGCAAGTCGACGGTGGCCCTCGGGATGCTGCAGATGCTGTGTGCGACGACCGCGCGGGTCGGCGTGTTCCGGCCGATCACGCGCTCGACCGCCGAGCCCGACTACATCGTCGAACTGCTGCTCGAGCACAGCACGGCGGACATCGACTACGCGCAGGCGATCGGCACCACCTACGAGCAGGTGCACGCCGACCCGGACGCGGCGATCAGCGAGATCGTGCTGCGCTTCCACGAGGTCGCCAAGATGTGCGACGCGGTGGTCGTGGTCGGCAGCGACTACACCGACGTGGCCAGCCCGAGCGAACTGCGCTTCAACGCCAGGATCGCGGTCAATCTGGGCGCACCGGTGCTACTGGTGGTGCGCGGCGCCGGACGCACCCCGGATGAGGTGAAGCAGTTGGCCGACCTGTGCGCGGCCGAGCTGGCCCACGAGCACGCGCAGCTGGTCGCCGTCATCGCCAATCGCTGCGACCCGCAGCGGCTGGACGAGGTGGCCGCGGCGCTGCGCGGCTTCGGCGTCCCCTCCTGGACGCTGCCGGAGGTCCCGCTGTTGATCGCGCCCACCATGGCCGAGCTGTGCGCCGCCATCGGCGGCGAGATGTACAGCGGTGATCCGGAATTGCTGCACCGCGAGGCGCTGAAGATCATGGTCGGCGGCATGACGGCGGAGCACATCCTGGAACGGCTGGTCGAGGGCGTGGTGGTGATCGCGCCGGGCGATCGGTCGGACGTGCTGCTCAGCGTCGTGAACGCGCACGAGGCGGAGGGCTTTCCGTCGCTGTCGGGCATCATCATGAACGGTGGCCTGCTGCCGCATCCCGCGGTGGCGCGGTTGATGACCGGGCTCAAGCCCAAACTGCCGATACTCACCACCGAACTCGGCACCTACGACACGGCAGGGGCCGCCTACCGCACCCGCGGCCGGATGTCCGCGGGCAACCCGCGCAAGGTGGACACCGCGCTGGCGCTGATGGAGGAACGCGTGGACGCCGGGGAACTGTTGCGGCGCATCGATGTGCCGCCCAGTCCGGTGGTCACGCCGCAGATGTTCGAATACCAGCTCATCGAGCGCGCACGAGCCGATCGCAAGCGCATCGTGCTGCCCGAAGGCGACGACGACCGCATCCTGCGCGCGGCGGGGCGGGTGTTGCAGCGCAAGATCGCCGACCTGGTCATTCTGGGCGACGAGACGACGGTGCGCGCGCGTGCCGCCGAGCTCGGGGTGGACATCTCCGCCGCGCAGGTGCTCGACCCGCGCACCTCCGGTTACCTGGACGAGTTCGCCGCCGAGTACGCCGAACTGCGCAAGCACAAGGGGATGACGGTGGAGCGGGCCCGCGAGACCGTCGCCGACATCTCGTATTTCGGCACCATGATGGTGTACAAGGGGATCGCCGACGGCATGGTCTCCGGCGCGGCGCACACCACGGCGCACACCATCCGGCCCTCGCTGGAGATCATCAAGACGGTGGAAGGGGTCTCCACCGTCTCCAGCGTGTTCCTCATGTGCCTGGCCGACCGGGTGCTCGCCTACGGCGACTGCGCGGTCGTGCCGGACCCGACGGCACAACAGCTGGCCGATATCGCGATCTCCTCAGCGGCGACCGCCGAACGTTTCGGCATCGCACCCCGGGTCGCGATGCTGTCGTATTCGACCGGCGAATCCGGCAGCGGCGCGGACGTGGACAAGGTGCGCGTGGCGACCAAGCTGGCGCGTGAACGCGCGCCGGAGTTGCCGGTGGAGGGCCCGATCCAATACGACGCGGCGATCGAACCGACCGTCGCCGACGCGAAGCTGCCCGATTCCGAAGTGGCGGGCCGCGCGACGGTGTTCGTGTTTCCCGACCTCAATACCGGCAACAACACCTACAAGGCGGTGCAGCGCAGCGCGGGAGCGATCGCCATCGGACCGGTGCTGCAAGGTCTGCGCAAACCGGTCAACGACCTGTCGCGCGGCGCACTGGTGGCCGACATCGTCAACACCGTGGCGATCACCGCCATTCAGGCGCAGGAGAGTTGATGCGTGCGCGCACCGTCGCGCCGCGCGACGAGCGCGTCGTGATGGTGGTCGCCGAGTGTGCGCGGCGGGCGCGCGGGATGCGGGAGGTTCGATGAGCAAGACGCCCGAGGGCATGGTGCTGGTGATCAACTCCGGTTCCTCGTCCATCAAATATCAACTGCTGGATCCGGATTCGGGCGTGGTCGCGGCCTCCGGCATGGTCGAGCGGATCGGCGAGGACGAGGGCGGGCTCGAGCATCGCGCCGACGGCGCGATTACCGAGCGCCGCGAGCCCATCGCCGACCACGCCGCCGGGTTGCGGCTGGTCTTCGACACCTTCGCCGCGACGGGCCGTGACCTGGTACGCGAGGGCGTGCGAGCGGTCGGACACCGGGTAGTACACGGCGGCGAGGTGTTCTACCGGCCCACCCTGATCGACGACGACGTGGTGGCCTCGATCTCCGAACTCGCCGCCCTCGCGCCGCTGCACAATCCGGCCAACGTCGCCGGGATCGAGAGCGCGCGGGCGCTGTTGCCGGGAGTGCCGCAGGTCGCCGTGTTCGACACGGCGTTCTTCCACGGCTTGCCCGCCGCCGCCAGGACCTACGCCATCGACGCCAAGGTGGCCGCCGCGCACGGCATCCGGAAGTACGGCTTCCACGGTACCTCGCACGAGTACGTGTCCGGCCGCGCGGCCGAGCTGCTCGGCCGCGACCCCGCCGAGCTGAACCAGATCGTCTTCCATCTCGGCAACGGCGCGTCGGCCTCCGCCATCCGGGGCGGTCGGCCGGTCGACACCAGCATGGGCCTCACCCCGCTGGAAGGGCTGGTGATGGGCACCAGGTCCGGCGATCTCGATCCCGGTATCGTCGGGCATCTGGCGCGGTCGGCACACCTGGACATCGACCAGATCGACGCCCTGCTCAACCGGGATTCCGGGATCAAGGGTCTGTCCGGCGTGAACGATTTCCGCGAACTGCGGCGCCTCATCGCGAGCGGGGACGAGGCCGCGCGGCTGGCCTACGACGTGTACATCCATCGGCTGCGGCGCTACCTCGGGGCGTATCTGATCGAACTCGGCGGGGCCGATGCGATCACCTTCACCGCCGGAGTCGGGGAGAACAGTCCGCAGGTGCGTGCCGACGCCCTGGCCGGGCTCAGCCGGTTCGGCATCGAAGTCGATCCGGTGGCCAACACCGCGGAAAGCCGTGCCGCGAGACTTATCTCACCGTCCGGCGCGCCGATCGCGGTGCTCGTGGTGCCGACCAACGAGGAACTGGCCATCGCCCGTGCCGCACGGCAAGTGGTCGAGCGGCTCGGCTAGATCCAGGTCTTCGCGCGAATAGCGTTCGCCAGGTCGACGAGCGCGTAACGATGCTTGCGATCGGGCGCTCCGCGGGCCAGCGAGCGCAGCCCCGCCTCGGTGCCGGTCCGCAGCTCCCGTTCGGTGAACGGCGCGCCGAACAGCATGGCATCGGGACGTTTCGGCGTGTTGCCCGCTTGCAGCCAGGCCAAGGCCGCGCCGAGCACCAGCACCCGCATCTGCACCGCCCGACTCTCGCCCGTGGGCAGGCTCAGCACCCGGGTCGCCGAGATGTGCAGGGTCGCCTCGTCGAGATCGGCTACCGGCGCGGCCGTGAGCAGGAACAGTACGGCGGTCATCCGCGCGGTGGTGAAATGCCGCGACGCGGCGGGCACGGCGTCCAGCGCCCGCACGGCCTCGTCCACCCGGCCGGCCGCGGCCAGCTGCCTGGCCAGCCCGAAGGCAGCGCTCACCACGGTGCGGTCGGTGCGCCACACGGTCTCGTATGCCTTTTCGGCGTACGCGCGCCATTGCTCGGGATCCGGCGAATCCCAGTGCTGGAGAATGAGTTCGGCCGTGGCGGCGAGGGCGAGCTGAGGGGCCAGCTCGCCGGGGAGCACGCGGAGGACCTCGTCGAAATCCGAGAAGGCGCGCTCGTACTCCCGATCGAGCAACTCGGCCATACCGCGATACCAGCTCACCCGCCACTCCCGCTCGGGCAACCGCGCGAGCAGGTCCAGGACGGCGGCCGACTCCCGCAGATCGAGCCGCACGCGCGCCTCGGCGAGGGTGAGTTCCAGATCGAGCGTCTCCGGGGCGTTGCCGGGATCGGCCTCGGCTCGTTCGCGGACGGTGCGCAGCGCCTCCAGCGCGTGGTCCGGCTCGGGATGCACCGCGGCCGAGAGCAGGGATGCGGATGGATCGGCCGGATCGAGCAGTGGGATCGGCAACCCGGCCACTACGTCGCGGGAATCGAGCATGCTGCTGCGCGGTCGGCCGTCGGCGTAGGCGTCGGTCTGGCTGATCAGCTCCTCGGTGCCGAAACTGGTCCGCGGCGGTGCGAAGACGGTGGACAACTGCGGGTGCTCGGTATCGGTCTCCAGCGCGAGGATCTCCCGCAGCACGCCCGACAGCTGCGCGGACATCGCACGGGCGGAAGGGAAGCGCCGCCGCGGGTCCGGGTCGGTGGCGCACAGCAGCAGGCGATGGAAGAACTCGTAGCGCGCCAGCACCGGCTCGTTGGCGGGATCGGGGAGCCCGTCGAGGTAGCGTCCGTGCTCCGAAGGCATGCGCAGGGTCAGCACGGCCAGCGTGCGTCCCACGGTGTAGATGTCGGAGGCGACGGTGGGGCCGGTACGCGCGATCTCCGGCGCCTGGAAACCCCTGGTGCCATAGAGGTTTCCGTACGCCTCGACGGTGGCGACAGCGCCGAGGTCGATCAGCTTGACCTGGTCCTCGGTGACCATGACGTTGTCGGGCTTGAGATCGTTGTAGGTCAGGCCGGTCGAGTGCAGATACTCCAGCGCGGGCAGGATCTCCAGCAGATAGGCGATCGCTTCGGCGACCGGCATCCGCTTCGGGCGTTCGTAGGAGTCGAGGATGTCGCGCAGCGACCGGCCGCCCACGTACTCCATGACGATGTAGCCGACCGGTGTTCCGTCGGTGCCGGTGTGCTCGACGAAGTTGTAGATCTTGACGATGCTCGGGTGCGCCACCTCGGCCAGGAATTGGCGTTCGGCCATGGCCACCGCCTGCGCTTCGCCGTCACCGCTGTGCAGCAGGCCCTTCAGCACGACCCAGCGATCGCTGACATTGCGGTCGATCGCCAGGTAGATCCAGCCGAGTCCGCCATGGGCGATGCAGCCCTGCACCTCGTACTGCCCCGCCACCATGTCGCCCGCGTGCAGCGTGGGGCGGAAGTCGAAAGGCGCCTCGCAGGTCGTGCACGTGCCCGCCGTGGTCGCGGGCCGGGTCGCCGTCGCCCGGCCGACCGGTTTGCCGCAGCGCCAGCAGAATCGCCTGCCCTCGGAGACCACCGCGTCGGTGAGGACGGCGTCACGGGGATCGGCGGGCGTCACCGTCGGGATCGGCACCAGCCCCGCGCCGAGCCGCCGCACTGCCGGACGGGTGCGCGCGCTGCGCACGCTGCGTCCGGAGGTGCGCAGCGGCGACGACGTGGGTTCGGATGCGGTGCGGCGCGTTTCGTCGTGTCCCGCCGCCGCGGTCACCGGCTGGTCGCCCGCTTTTTCCGTGCCGGGGATCTCGTCCGCCGCGAACGCCGGTGGCTTCTCCGGTCCGGAGTCGCGCATCCACGCGATAGTTCCCGACGGCGTGTCCGGACGGTCGACCTGTATGCGGGTCGCGTCCGAGTCTTGCTCCGCCGCTGGCTGTGCCGATTTCGCGGACGATGCCTCTTGTGCGGCGCCCGCGGTCGGTATCGGTGTGGCGTGCTGGACTTCACCCGTGTCGGCCGGTGCTGCGCCGGAGGTGGCTCGCGCGGTGTCCGGTGCGACCGAAGGATCCTGCGCCGCACCCGCCGCGTCCGTTTCCTCGGCACGGTTCCAGGCGACCGTGCCCGGCGAGACGGCCGTACCGTCGACCGGCGTGTGGGCCGCGTGCTGAAGCGCTTCGGCCACAAGAGATTCCGGATCGTTCGAGCCCATCCGCCCGCCGGCTGCCTGCGAGTGAGCGTCCAGGTGTCGGGTGCCCGTGTGGTCTACTCGCGACGGTTTCGCCGCCGCGCCCGGATGACGCCCGGCCGCTCCGGTGCACCCGTCCTCGAACACCTCGGCCGGGCCCGGCCGCCCCGGGGCGGTTTCGTCCGGGTCGGGCTCGGGGTCGGGCCGTGTGCTCATCGGCCGGTCAGTCCTGATAGGTAGGGGCGGGCGGGGCGGGTACGGGACCGAGGACGGTGAGATATTTCTGGTATAGCCCGACCCACGTGCCGTCGTTACGGATGCGTTCCAGCGTGCCGTTGACGAATCGCACGAGATCGTCGTTGCCTTTGGTGATGCCGATGCCGTACGGCTCTTCGCTGATGCTGCCGCCGACCAGCTCGGTGTACGGGTCCTGCGCGGCCAGGCCTGCGAGGACGGCGTCGTCGGTGCTCACCGCGTCCACCTGGCGCTGTTGCAGGACGACCAGGCAATCGGCCCAGCTCGGTACGGTGAGGATGGTCGCGGCGGGCTGGTCGCGGCGCATGTGCTCCAGCGACGTGGTGCCGGAGACGATGCACACCCGTCGGCCCGCCAGATCGGCCAGACTCCGGATGCCGGAGTTCTTCACCGCGAGCACCCGCTGGTTGGCATGCAGGTAGACGGTGGAGAACGCGACCTTCTCGCGCCGCTCACAGTTGATCGTCATGGTTTTGGCGACCAGGTCCACGGTGCGGTTCTGCAAGGCGGTCTCGCGCTCGGCGGAGCCGAGGCTGCGGAATTCGATCAGATCCGGGCTGCCGAGCAGGTCGCGGGCCACCTCCCTGGCGATGTCGGCGTCGAAACCGACGATGGCGCCGGAGATCGGGTCACGGTAGCTGAACAGATTGCTGCCGGTGTCCAGGCCGACGAGCAGTCTGCCGCGCGCCCGGATCGCATCGATCGTCGGTCCGCGCGCGCCCGACCCCGCGCCGCTCGGGCGCAGGCTGGCGGTCGGGTCTCCGCATCGCGGTGTGCCCGGCGGCGGCGGGACCGGCGAATCGGTCAGCACCGGAACGGCTTTGGCGGGAAAAGGGGAATCGGTGTACTTCGGCGTCTTGGTCGACACCGGCGCGCCGGAATCGCTCGCACAGCCGCCCGTCAGCGCGACCACGAGGACGGCGGCCACCAGAATGCCGCGGGCGGATCTCATCGGTACTCCCGAAGCCGGGGCCATATGCCCAGTCCGACATAGCCTGCCGCCAGGACGCCGAGCACCATCGCTCCCGCGCCCAGAAAGTCCAGGACGCGTGCGGCCTGGGAGATCTCGTCGCGCAGCGTGTTCCTGGTCGCGGCGATACCTTGCTCGAGCGAACGGTCCAGCGCCTCCACCTGCACGGTGGCGTCGGCCGAGCCGGGACCGGTCGCCACCGCGGCCGCGCTGTTGAAATCGCCCTTGGCCAGCGCGTCGTTCATTCGCTGATGCGCCACCCGCCAGCGCGCCAGCGCCGGAACGGCGTTGCGCACCTCGCCCGCCGCGGGCGCGGAGCCGGGGTAGTTGCCGATCAGGTCGGCCAGCCGTTCGATGTTCGCGTCGTAGGTGCGGTCGTAGTCGCCGGTCGCGTCCCGGCGCACCAGCTTCAACGTCTCCGCGGCGCGCGCCTGCTGCGCCAGGATCCGGCTCTCGGTCAGACGCGAGGAAGGCACCGCGCCGTCGTCGCGGGCGCTGATCATCGACGCCGCCGACACCGAGCCCGCGATCACCGTCCACGCCAGCAGGATAAGCATGGCCACCGACGCGAGCAGCAGGCCGGGATTGAGCACCCGCCGCCAGCGTCGCGCCAGATCCCGCTGCACCCAGACCAGCACACCGAGGGTGAGGATCAGCAGTCCGATGGCGGCCCACGGCGGGCGCACGTGGTTGCGCTGCGCGTCGGTCACCGCCGCCGAGCGATGGTTGTGCAACTCCTCGGCCATCGGTAGCAGCGTCGTCTGCATCTGGTTGGACGCCTCGCTCAAATACGCGGCGCCGACCGGATATCCGCTGCGATTGTTCGTCCGTGCGGTTTCCACCAGACCTGAGTACACCGGCAGGCCGGTGACTATGCCGGTCCGCAGCCGGGCATCCGGATCGATCGCCGCGCCCGGCCCGGCACGATCGGATTGGGTCACCAATTCCGCTGCCGCTTCGCCCAGTGCCTGCGTGTAGCGATCCCGCACCGCCTGCGGCTCCAGCCCGCCCGCGATGAAGGCGGTGCTGGCCGCGGCGTCGGCGATCGACAGCGAGGTGTAGAGCCGATGCGCGGAATCGGCGTCCGGTTCGGTGTCGTAGAGCAGCACGTCCAGGCTCTGCTGCCGGTCACCGACCGTCGCGGCGGTCATCGAGCCGGCGGCCAGGCACAATCCGATCAGCAGCAGCCCGAGCGCGATCAGCCGTCCGGGTGAGGAATTGGCGAACGAGCGCAGGTTGGCCAGGTCGAGACGCTCGCGCACCACCGCGACGCTCAGCCCGCCCGGATCGTCCCGACCGGCGGGCTCGGGCACGGACGATGGCCGGAGTTCGGCCGTCGTCGGCTCGGAGCTAGCCATGTCCACCTCCCCAGTTTGGGCCGCGTACGCGGATTTCTCGACGGTTGGACCGAAGATCCGATCGACCCGTGCGTGTTGGTGCGGAGTTTATTGTGGTCGTACGGGAGCCGCGGCGTGTGAAACACCCTCGGTTGGGAGGAAACGACGGTGGGCGCTGCCGCAGCTGGACGAGGATGGGTACGAGATGCGTGGTGACGGTGACGGTTGGTCGCTGGGTCCGGACGGGCTGCGGCACTGGGGTCGCTTCGGCGCCGCCGGACTCCTCCTGCGCGCTCCGCTGACCGAGGGCGGTTCCGCGGTGCTGCTGCAGCACCGCGCTCCGTGGAGTCATCAAGGCGGCACATGGGCGTTGCCCGGCGGGGCGCGCGACAGCCACGAGACGCCCGTGCACGCGGCGGTTCGCGAGGCTTGGGAGGAGACCGGCATCGATCCCTCCGACGTCCGGGTGCGCGGCGAGCGGGTGACGGCGTCGGCCCTGAGCGGCTGGACCTACACGACGGTCGTCGCCGACGCGGTGATGACGCTCCCGACCACCGGGAATCGCGAAAGCACCGAGTTGGCCTGGGTCCCCGAGGACGAGGTCGACGCTCGCCCGCTGCATCCGGGCTTCGCGGCGTCCTGGCCCACCCTGCGCGCCGCGCCCGCGCGGGTGCTGCTCGACGAGATCGCGGGTGACCGAGCCGTCGCCGCCGCGCTGCCGCGCACGCTCGACCTCGCCGACCTCGGTTTCATCTGGCTGCATTCGGATCCGGCCGGGCCGGGCGATTACGCCAGGATCGTCGACGAGCCGGGCGCGCAGCCCGCGCTGAGCGGCAACACGGCGGTGGACACCGCCCTGTCGTTCACCCGCGGGCAGTTGCTGTCCTGACCCCGGCGCTCACGCGTTCGCCAGCAGCGCCGTTTTCAGCTCGCGCGCCGCGCCTTCCGGATCGCGCGCCTCGGTGATCGCGCGCACCACCACCACCCGCTTCGCCCCGGCTTCCAGCACCTGCGTGAGGTTCTCGGCGTTGATCCCGCCGATCGCGAACCAAGGCCGGGTGGGATGGGCTTCCGCGGTGGAGCGGATCAGTTCCGGGCCCGCCGCCTGCCTGCCCGGTTTGGTCGGGGTCGCCCAGATCGGTCCGGTGCAGAAGTAGTCGATGTGCTCGTCGATCGCGGCGAGCCCGGCTTGCGCGCGATTGTGCGTGGATCGTCCGATCACCACGTCGGGCCCGAGAATCCGGCGCGCGTACCAGGGCGGCAGGTCGCCCTGCCCGAGGTGCAGCACGTCGGCGCTGGAGGCGAGGGCGATGTCGGCGCGATCGTTCACCGCGACCAGCCCGCCGTGCCTGCGCGCGGCGGCCTTCAATTCGGCCAGCGCGCCGAGTTCGGCCCTGGCCTCGAGCGGACCGAACTTCGCTTCGCCCGGTGATCCCTTGTCTCTGAGCTGGATGATGTCGACTCCGCCTGCGAAAGCGGCCTCGGCGAACTTCGCCAGATCGCCCTTCTCCCGGCGTGCGTCGGTGCAGAGATACAGCCGCGCGTTCGCCAGACGCTCCCGCGGCGAGGCGGGTCGATTCGGGTGGGAGGGTTGCACGCCTTCGACCGTAGCCGCGCTACCGTGGGGATGCGAAACAGGAGGCAGGTGGATCGGGATGCGGACTCTGGCCGTCGTCGGTGGCGGCGCCATCGGGCTCGCCGTGGCCTGGCGGGCCGCCGAGGCCGGTTGGTCGGTCACGCTGCTCGATCCGGCGGTCGCGACCGGGGCCTCCTGGGTGGCCGGGGGAATGCTCGCACCGCTGTCGGAAGGTTGGCCCGGCGAGGACCGGGTGCTCGAATTCGGCGCGGCATCGCTGGCCCGCTGGCCCGGCTTCGCCGCCCGGCTCGAAGCCGCGACCGGCGTGTCGGTCTTCGTGGCGGACGAGACCATGACCGTCGCGCTGGACGCGGCCGACGTGGCCGACCTGCGCACCGTGGCCGACTGGGTCGGCAGCCGCGGGCACGAGCTGCGGATGCTGGACCGCGCGGGAGTTCGCGAGCGGGAACCCGGTCTGGCCCGGACGGTGCGCGCCGCGCTGCTCGCGCCCGCCGAACCCGCGATCGACAACCGCAAGCTGCTCGCCGCATTGCGGCAGGCGGCCGAGGCGGCGGGCGTCGTGGTGCGCGCCGAGTCCGTAGACTCGCTGACGGAACTTCCCCACGATCAAGTCGTGCTCGCCGCGGGAGCCGCGTCGGCGGCGTTGTGGCCGGAACTGCCGGTCCGCCCGGTCAAGGGCGAGATCCTGCGCCTGCGGCAACGGCCGGGCGTCGCTCCCGCGCCGCGCCGGGTGATCAGGGCCCGGGTGCACGGGCGGGCGGTATACCTGGTGCCGCGCGCCGAGGGTCTCGTCGTCGGCGCCACGCAGTACGAAGCGGGTTTCGACACCGCGGTCACCGTCGCGGGGGTTCGCGACCTGATCGCCGACGCGGAGGCGGTGTTCCCCGGCATCGGCGAATACGAACTCGCCGAGGCCGCCGCCGGTTCCCGGCCGGGCAGCCCGGACAACCTGCCGCTGATCGGCCGGCTCACCGACCGGATCGTGGTGGCCACCGGGCACGGCCGCAACGGCATGCTGACCGTGCCGCTCACCGTGGACGCGGTGACCGGCCTGCTCGGCGGGGCGGTGCTGCCCGAAGCGGAAGTTGCCGACCCGCAACGCTTTTCGATGACTGTAGGAGGAAGCAGATGACGCTGTCATCCGTCCCCATCGGTGTCACGGTGAACGGCGACGAGCACGAGTTCGCCGAGCCGCTGACCGTGCGCGAGCTGCTGGAACGCCTCGACCTGCCGTGCCGGGGCGTGGCGCTGGCGGTGGACGGCGCGGTGTTCCCCAAGTCGCGCTGGGACGAACCGGTCGGGCGCGGCTGGCAGATCGAGGTGCTGACGGCGGTCCAAGGTGGCTGAGGCTGCGGCGGAATCCGGGCAGGCCGACGCCCCGCTGCGGATCGCGGGCCGCGAGTTCGGTTCCCGCCTGATCATGGGCACCGGCGGCGCGGAGAACCTCGCCGTCCTGGAGGAGGCGCTGATCGCCTCCGGCACCGAGTTGACCACCGTGGCCATGCGGCGCATCGACGCCGCAGGCGGCACCGGCGTGCTCGACCTGCTGAAACGACTCGACATCGCGCCGCTGCCGAATACGGCCGGCTGCCGCACCGCGGCCGAAGCGGTGCTCACCGCGCAGCTGGCGCGCGAGGCGCTGGACACCGACTGGGTGAAGCTCGAGGTGGTCGCCGACGAGCGCACCCTGCTGCCCGATCCGATCGAACTGCTCACCGCCGCCGAACAACTCGTCGACGACGGGTTCGTCGTGCTGCCCTACACCAATGACGACCCGGTGCTGGCCCGCCGCCTACAGGACGCAGGCTGCGCGGCCGTGATGCCGCTGGGCGCGCCCATCGGCACCGGCCTCGGCATCGGCAACCCGCACAACATCGAGATGATCGTCGCGGATGCCGAGGTCCCGGTCATCCTGGACGCCGGCATCGGCACCGCCAGCGACGCCGCCCTCGCCATGGAACTCGGGTGCTCAGCGGTGCTGCTCGCCACTGCCGTGACCAGGGCTCGCCGCCCCGGACTGATGGCCGCGGCGATGGCGGATGCCGTCCGCGCCGGGTACGCGGCCCGGCTGGCCGGGCGCATTCCGAAGCGGTTCTGGGCACAGGCGTCGTCCCCGGCACTGTGACGGGAACGCTCGCTTCCCGGCTTTCTCCGCTCGGTTCCCGGAGGCTGTGGACGCGGGCTCAGCCGTTGACGAAGGTGAGGTTCGTCGCGTCGTAGCGCGTCCCCGCGACCTGCTCGGGCGGCGCGGCGGCCTCGATGGCGGCGAGATCCTCGGGAGACAGCTCGATGGCCAGGGCCGCGAGGTTCTCCTCCAGATAACGCTGCCGCCGGGTGCCGGGGATCGGCACGACGTCCTCGCCGCGGTGCTGCACCCAGGCCAGTGCGAGCTGGCCCGCCGTGACCCCCTTCGCCGCGGCCAGCTCGGTCAGCTTCGCGACGATCGCGAGGTTCCGTTCGAGGTTGCCCTCGGCGAAACGCGGCTGGCTGCGCCGTACATCGGTCTCCGCCAAGCCCTCGACCGAGTTGTAGCGGCCGGTCAGGAAACCGCGCCCGAGCGGGGAGAACGGGACAAGACCGATGCCGAGTTCCCGGCAGACCGGCGCGATCTCCGCCTCCAGGTCCCGGGTCCACAGCGACCACTCGCTCTGCAACGCGGTGATCGGATGCACGGCGTGCGCGCGCCGGATGGTCTGCGCGCCCGCCTCCGACAGCCCGAGGTGGCGCACCTTTCCCGCCTGTACCAGCTCGGCCATCGCTCCGACCGTCTCCTCGATCGGCACCTTCGGGTCCACCCGGTGCAGGTAGTACAGGTCGATGTGGTCGACTCCGAGCCTGCGCAGCGACGCCTCGCACGCCTGTCGCACATAGGGGGCGTCGCCGCGGATGTGGGTGGGCTCGCCCAAGCGGTTGGCGAAGCCGAATTTCGTCGCCAGCACGACCTCGTCGCGCCGCTTCGCGATGGCCCGCCCGACCAATTCCTCGTTGTGCCCGGCGCCGTAGAAGTCGGCGGTGTCCAACAAGGTCACGCCGAGGTCGAGGGCGTGGTGCAGCGTGGCGATCGACTGCGCGTCGTCCGCCTCGCCGTAAGCGTGACTCATGCCCATGCACCCCAGACCCTGCGCGGATACGGCGAGTTCGCCGAGCCGCCGAGTGGAAACGTCGATCATGCTTGCAACCTCCTGGGTTCGAATCGGTCGCTCCCGACGCTAGGTGTTGGAGCGCACTCCATGTCAACCGCGCGGGGGCGTAACCCGCGAGTGGCACACGGTGGAGATCCTTCTCGCACTTCGCCGCGACCAAGTGCCACTCGCGGGAGTGGTCAGTCGGGGGTTGGGGTGGCGCGTCGGTTGTGGCGGGAGCGGGCGAGGTCGTATGCGGTGCACAGGAGTTCGCGGGTTGGTTCGGCGGTTTGCGTGCCGGGGTTGATGACCGCGAGCCAAGCGGCGGAGCCGTAGACGGGGTGGGGGATTATCGTGTCCGTCGTGCTCGGATCGTGCGGGGACGGTTCGCGGGGGGTATGGCCAGTCCACTGGCTGAAGGCCTCTTTGCCTGCGGCGATGTTGACGCGGAAGGTATCCGGGCGGTCCAAGCGGGATCCCTCGTCGCCGGGATAGTTCTTCGTGACGATTGTCGCGAAGGGCTGGGTCTTCGTCGGCACGACGCCGTCCGGTGCGTAGTAGAAGAACGTATCGCCCCAGCTGATCTCCGGTGATCCGTCGCCGGGGCCTGGACGCAGAACCAGTACTCCCTCGAGGGCGGAGACGAAGTCGATGATCTCGTCGATGGTCATGTGCTCCAGCGTTTCATTAATGTGCTTGTAGCGACTTCGACCCGGATATCGAGGACCAATAGCGTGGAAACTCTCAACTCGCGATTGCGAACGGTCGATGTGGCGCGGCGTGCCGGGTACTCGGTGCAGCAGATTCGCAACCTCGAGCGAGACGGTGTGCTGCCGCCTGCGCTGCGCACGGCAGCGGGCTATCGCGAGTACGGGGAGGTGCACGTGCAATCCGCGCTGGCATACCGCGCGCTGGCGGCGGGCGTCGGTCCCGTCGAGGCCAAGCGGATCATCCGCACCGCGCACGACCGCCCGATCCCCGAGGCGCTCGCGCTTGTCGACGCGGCGCACGCGCGGCTGCACCGTGAGCGAACGGACCTCGCGCTGGCGAAGCGGGCGGCAGCGGCGATCTCGGCCGAGCCGATCGACGACGTCCGGCCATCGGATTCGATGAGCGTCGCCGAACTCGCCGCCGCGCTGGGCGTACGCCCCTCGACACTGCGGCATTGGGACGCCGAGGGACTCGTGGTCCCCGACCGTGCCGCCACACACCGGACGCGGCGGTACTCACCCGCTCAGGTTCGCGACGCCCGGATCATCCACCAGCTTCGCAGCGCCGGATACCGCGTCGACACCCTTCGGACCTTGATGCCCGACCTGCCGCGCGGCCACCGATCCGCGGACGTCGACGCCGCCCTCGCGGCCAGGGACGCGAGCATCACGGCTCGCTCGTACGCCCTGCTCGACGCGGCTGCCGCGCTCACCGCCGTCATCGCGCTCGCGGCCTCCTGATCTCGGCAGTCGGGCTCGCTCGAGGCCGCATCGCAACGATCTCTTAAGCGTCTCGGAAGGCTGATTGCCAAGGATATGGAGGGTCCGGCACCGAGCAGCGGCAGTTCGGCGGCCGGTGGGTGGCCGTGGCGGAGTACTCGTATCAGACGACCTCTTCGAGCGATTTCTCGAAGACCCGCGCAAGGACAACCACCACCAGCACTACCACGACGCATCGCTTCGTCGTAGTGCTGGTGCGACTGGATCGGGTGTATCCGCCGGTCGCGGTGGTTCCCCGGGCGTGATCCGAGCACGATCCCCGGTTACGTCGCGCCGCTCCTGCAAGTCGCCGAACTGCTGGGCAGCTGAGGCAGCGGTGCGCCGGTCGTCACGACGTAACCGGAAGGACTGAGTTACCCGTCCCCGGCTGTGTTGTCCGGTTCGCTGCTCGTGCCGCACTCACGGAGCCACCGCTGAGCGGACAGCTTGCGCGGGCATGCCGGGATGCATGTGGCATGGAGCTTCAGCAAGCCTTGCGCGTGCTGCTCATCGGCGGGCCAATTGCCGTCCTCGCAATAGTCCTGGATCCAGCTGCGCCGCGGCGTCATCGCTGTTCCTCGCGGGCGATGCGGTCCATGACCTGACGGAACGGGACGCGCTCCTCCGGATCGTCACCCAATTCGAGTAGCCAGGGAAGCACCCAGAACAGCAGGATCAGAAGACCGCCGACAGCGGCGATGACGATGAGGACGGCTGCAAGTTCTTCGGTCATTCGATAGACCCCCTGGCGCGTTGCGGTGCGGTTGGTGACACCCGGCGTCGAGGAGTTCGGGGCTCGACCCGGCGACGGGTGCTGATCTCAGTCTCAGGCGATTCACCTAGTTGTGACCCCGTTGCCGTGTTGACACCTGTTTCCCGTCGCTACCGTGGGGAAATGGACCAGGGGGCATTACTCCGCACGGCACGCGAAGCGGCACGGGTGTCGCTGCGCTCGATGGCGCGGATGACGAATTACAGTCCCGCGTATCTGATCCTCATCGAGTCCGGGAAACGGCCTGCTTCACATGAGGTTGTCTGTGCCTACGAACGGACGCTGGGCGCGGATCTGGAACGGCTGTCGGCAGTTTCGGACTCGCCCGCGAAAGTCGATTCGAGCAGCCTCGATGACGTGGCAGTCATGCTCTCGGCAACACGACGCATCGAGGACGCGGCCGGTCCGGCTTCGGTTCTTACTGTCGTGCAAGGCATGTCGACGATGACGGAGCGGTTCGCTGACCAGGCTCGATCACGGCACGCTTCCCGGGCTGCGGCGCTGGCAAGCGAAGTCACCCAGTACCGCGGTTGGCTCGAGCACGCGACCGGCGCTGGGAAAGCCTCCCTGCGCAGCCTGGACCGGTCCATAGCGCTCGCGGAACATGCCTGCGGTAGCGACCAGCTCGCGCACGGGCTCAGCTTCAGCGCGTACGTGCGTCTCGAGCGTGGGCGGCTCGACGAAGCGACGCAGATGGTCGACGCCGTGCTGTCCGTGCCTCGTTTGCACCCACTGATTCGGGTGTACGAGCGCTATCAGCACGCTCGTGTGCTCGCAGCGGCGGGCGATCGGCACGGCGCCGAGCGTGCGCTCCTACTCGCCGACTCGGAAGCTGACGCAGCCGCCGACGAACCGCCACCAGACGCAGGATATTGGTACACCCCTGGATTCTTCGGTCTGCAACGCGCTCGCGTCCTGCGCACCCTGGGGGAAACCGGACGCAGCCGAGAAGTCGTGGCGCAGTCGCTCGAGTCGATGCCGGAGGATCACAGCACCGCAGAGTGGGCGGCGAAGTGGCGACGAGCGGCGGCCGGAGACGACGACGTACCGCACTGACGCGGGCTATCACAACAGCAGTTCAGCATAAGGTCCGCAACCAGGTCGGTCTGTTGCCGGCCTTCTGCGTCTGGTCAGCGTGTCACAAGTTGTCACAACAAGTCTGTTCGTACGGGGGGAGTCCGGGCTGGTTCGCTGAAGTACAAACCCCTTGTCGCTGAACCTGCCCGTACGGGCTTGCACCCACCCGGACGCCTCTTCCTCATCCTCGAGGATGATCCAACTCGGCACTATTTACCGACGCGCGCGCCCGCGATTTGCGGAATGCTGGGCGCATGATCGAACTGAGAGGCCTGACCAAGCACTACGGGCAGACCGTAGCGGTGCAGGATCTGTCCTTCACCGTTCGACCCGGCCAAGTGACGGGGTTCCTCGGGCCCAACGGTGCGGGCAAGTCGACCACCATGCGGATGATCCTCGGGTTGGACAAGCCCACCGCGGGCACCGCGCTGATCAAGGGCAAGCCATACCACGAACTGGACCATCCGCTGCGCACCGTCGGCGCGCTGCTGGATGCCAAGTGGGTGCACCCGAATCGGTCGGCGCGCGCCCATCTGGAGTGGATGGCCGCGTCCAACGACATCGCCAAGTCCCGGGTGGAGGAGGTGCTGCGGCTGGTCGGCCTTTCGGAGGTGGCGGGCAAGACCGCGGGGGGCTTCTCGCTGGGCATGTCGCAGCGGCTCGGCCTGGCCGGCGCGCTGCTCGGCGACCCGGAGGTGCTGCTGTTCGACGAGCCGGTGAACGGCCTGGACCCGGAGGGCATCCTGTGGATCCGCCGGTTCATGCAGCGGCTGGCCGCCGAGGGCCGCACGGTGCTGGTCTCCAGCCATCTGCTGTCGGAGATGGCGCAGACCGCCGAGCACCTGGTGGTCATCGGGCGCGGCAAGCTCATCTCGGACTCGACCACCCAGGAGTTCATCGAACGCGCCTCGGAGCAATCGGTGCGGGTACGCAGCCCGCAGCTCGACCAGCTGCGCAGCGTGCTCACCTCGAACGGCATGACCGTCCGTGAGGACGGGGCGGGAGCCGACGGCCCCGCGCTCATGGTGGCGGGCGTGGCCAGTGACGCGGTCGGCAAGCTGGCCGGCGAGCACAACATCACGCTGTTCGAGCTGGCCCCGCAGCGCGCGTCGCTGGAAGAGGCGTTCATGCGGATGACCGGTGGCGCCGTGCAGTACCACGGCGAAGGCTTCGACCCGACGGGCCCGGAGGCGGCCGCTCTCATAACCACGGAGGGCCCCGCGGGCGGCGGTCCCTACACAGCGATGGGAGGTGCGCTCTGATGGGCGTGCTGGCAGCGGAACGAATCAAGCTCACCTCCACCAGGTCGCCCTGGTGGTGTTCGGCGATCGTCGTCGCCCTCGCGCTCGGGATGGCCGCGCTGCTCGCCTCGGTGGCGCGCGCGTCCTACGGCAAGGAGGGCGCGATCGACCTGACCGTCTCCACCGCGGTGGCCGGGATCAGCGGCTTCGGCGTGATGGTCCTGATGATCATGGCGACCTTGACCGTGACCAGCGAATATCGCTTCGGCCTCATCCGGACGACGTTCCAGGCGACGCCGCATCGGGCCAAGGTCGTCGCGACCAAGGCCGGGTTGGTCGGCGGGTACGGCGCGGTGCTGACCCTGGTCCTGGTGTTCCTCGCCTACCTGGTGGCCAAGGCGCTGAGCGGACCGGACGCGGGCGCGGCCCTCACGCTGTCCAGCCCGGAGGACTGGCGCGAGGTCTACGGCATCCCGATCTACGCGTTCCTGTGCGTCCTGCTCGCCATCGGCATCGGCGTGCTGGTGCGGCAGTCCGCCGCCGCGATCTCGCTGATCGTGCTGTGGCCGCTGCTCATCGAGGGGCTGCTCGGAGCGTTCGGCAGCTTCGGCCGCAACGTGACCCCGTTCCTGCCGTTCGCGAACGCCAACCACTTCTTCAGCGCCTCCGCGTCCACGGCCAACTGGCACTGGGGACCATGGGGCAGCCTGCTGTACTTCACCGTCTTCGTCGCGATCGTCTTCGGCGCGGCCTTGGTTGTGGTGAACCAGCGCGACGCGTGACGCACGCGGGCGAGGCCGCTCGACTACCCGAGTCGCCATCCCTCGCCACTCGGGTAGGGGCGCCTACCTTGTCGGGAGGTCCGGCGCTCCGTCCACCGCCCGCCACTGCCCGGCGGACGGTGCGTCGATCGGCCCGGCGCGAATGCTCGCGCCGGGCCGATCGTGCGTGTGAACATCGCGGAAACTATGCCGCATGCCGCTTCCGAGACCCCTTCTCGCCCGAGTAGCCTCGGTTCAGCAACCAGCTCGTTATCCAACGCGGAGCCCACCGACGTGCTCGCTGTGTTCGTCGCGGAGGTGAGAGATGGCGATGATCGGTAACCTGCCGACGTCAGATCGGCTGAGATACTCTCGGGGCGTGAATGAAACACCTTCCGGCGGCGCCGAGTCGGGGCCGGGGCCGGAGGCCGATGGAGGCGTGCCGCCCGAGGTGGTCATTCCGTTGGAGCCGTCCGATGGGATCGATCCTTCCCGCCATTCCGGCAGATTCCGTCGCGGGCAGCTGTCCGCACTGGTGAACGCCGCGAATCAGCGGGCTGATCTGATCGGTGCGCTGCGTAAGGCGCGCCGGCAATTGCCGGGGGACCCGGCTTTCGGCGATCCGCTGTCGGTTTCCGGGCCCGGTGGCGCGCGGGCGGTCGCGCGCGCGGCGGACAAGCTGGTCGGGGACACCCCGAGCGCCGCGCGCGAAATCGGTTTCGGGGCCTTGCAGGTCTGGCAGGCCGCGCTGGAGCGGATGGGGCGCGGTAGAGGTAGCCAAGAAATAACTGTCATGTTCACCGACCTGGTTGCCTTCTCGCGCTGGTCGCTGTCGGCCGGGGACGAGGCCACCCTCGAACTGCTGCGCAAGGTGGCCAAGGCCATCGAGCCTCCGATCGCCGAACGCGGCGGTCAGGTGGTCAAGCGCATGGGCGACGGCGTGATGGCGGTGTTCCCCTCGGCGGACCGGGCGATACGCGCCGCCGTGACCGCCAAGCGCAACCTGGCCGACGTGCAGGTGCGCGGCTACACCCCGAACATGCGGATCGGTTTGCACACCGGATCCCCGCGCGAGATCGGGGGTGACTGGCTCGGGGTGGACGTCACGATCGCGGCCCGGGTGATGGAGGCCGGTGGCAACGGCAACACCATGCTGTCGGAGGCCACGCTGCTGGGATTGCGGCCGGAGACGCTGGCGGAGCTGGGTTTGACGGTCAAGCAGTATCGCCGCGGCCTGTTCGCGCCGCCGCTCAGCGGCGTACCCGATGACCTGCGGATCTTCCGGCTGTCGAAGGGTTAACCGAGCCACCGGGCCAGCGCGCCGCCCGCCGCGAGAACGGCGCAGACGGCCAGCGCCATCGACAGCGGCCGGGCCGTCTTCCAGGTGGTGTAGGCGCCGCCGAGCAGGAACCCCGCCAGGGCGAACAGAACGATCACGGTGACGTCGCTGGACACCGTGCCCATCTTGCTCCGGCCTGCTCGACCCCCGCCGTGCGGGTGGGCGAGTCCCTCGAGTGCAATTAACAAGCACGCATGCTTGCTTTTTTCTGGCCCGGGTGTGATGCTGGTCGCGGAACGCGGACTTCACGGGTGCGGCATGCGGCCCATCCTGACGGTTCGCCGTACAGGAGGCATTCCCGCTGATGAGTATGCTGGCCGCCGACCCGGACGTGCTCCGAATCGGCAACTGTTCCGGCTTCTACGGTGATCGGCTCGGCGCCATGCGCGAGATGCTGGACGGTGGCCCGCTCGACGTGCTCACCGGCGACTATCTCGCCGAGCTGACCATGCTGATCCTCGGCCGGGACCGTATGAAGGACCCGGACCTCGGCTACGCCAAGACCTTCGTCAAGCAGATCGAGGACTGCCTCGGGCTCGCGCTGGAGCGCAATGTGCGCATCGTGACCAACGCGGGCGGCCTGAACCCGGCCGGCCTGGCGGCGAAACTACGCAAGGTGGCCGCCGACCTCGGACTGGACGCGAAGATCGCGCACGTGGAGGGCGACGACCTTCTCGCCCGCGCCGGTGCCCTCGGTTTCGGCGCGCCGCTGACCGCCAACGCCTACCTCGGCGCCTGGGGCATCGCCGAATGCCTGAACGCGGGCGCGGACATCGTGGTCACCGGCCGGGTCACCGACGCGTCGTTGATCGTCGGCCCGGCCGCCGCGCACTTCGGCTGGGGCCGAACGGATTACGACCGGCTGGCCGGCGCGGTGGTGGCCGGGCACGTGATCGAGTGCGGCACCCAGGCCACCGGCGGCAACTACGCCTTCTTCACCGAACTCGCCGATCTGGGCAGGCCGGGCTTCCCGATCGCGGAGATCCGCGCCGACGGCAGCAGCGTCATCACCAAGCACGCGGGCACCGGCGGGGCGGTCACGGTCGACACCGTCGAGGCCCAGCTGATGTACGAGATCCAGGGTCCGCGCTACGCCGGACCCGACGTGACCTCCCGCCTGGACACCATCCGGCTCGACCAGGACGGTCCGGACCGGGTGCGGATCAGCGGCGTCACCGGCGAGGCCCCGCCGCCCCGGCTCAAGGTCTCCCTGAACACGCTCGGCGGCTTCCGCAACGAGATGGAGTTCGTGCTCACCGGTCTGGACATCGAGGCGAAAGCCGAACTGGCGCAACGACAGCTGGAGTCCTGGCTGCCTACCCGGCCCGCCGAGCTGACCTGGACGCTGGCCCGCCTGGACCGGCCGGACGCGCAGACCGAGGAGCAGGCCAGCGCGCTGCTGCGCTGCGTGGTCCGCGACCCGGACCCGAACAAGGTGGGGCGCGCGTTCTCCAATGTCGCGGTGGAACTGGCGCTGGCCAGCTATCCAGGGTGCAGCTTCACGACCCTGCCCGGCAACGGATCGCCCTACGGCGTATTCACGCCCGGGTTCGTCGACGCCGCGGAGGTCCCGCACACGGCGGTGCTGCCCGACGGCACCCGCGTCGGCGTACCGCCGTCCGCGGAAACGGCCGAACTCACCGCGGTCGCCGAGCCGCCCGCTCCGGAAGCGCTGCCCGCCGGGGAAACCCGCCGCGCGCCGTTGGGGACGATCGCGCTGGCCCGCAGCGGCGACAAAGGCGGTGACGCGAATATCGGGGTGTGGGTACGCACCGACGAACAATGGCGCTGGCTGGTGCACACCCTCACCGTGGCGCGCGTCAAAGAACTTCTGCCGGAGACGGCTTCGCTGACCGTCACCCGGCATGTGCTGCCCAATCTGCGGGCGCTGAACTTCATCATCGAAGGTCTGCTCGGTCAGGGTGTGGCCTATCAGGCCCGCTTCGACCCGCAGGCCAAGGGACTCGGCGAATGGCTGCGGTCTCGTCACCTCGACATTCCAGTGGAGCTGCTGTCATGACGAAACTCTGGGAAACGCCGGAACGACGTGAACTACGAGCCACGGTCCGTGGCTTCGTGGAACGCGAGATCCTGCCCTACCTGGACGGCTGGGAGCGCGCCGGGGAGATCCCGCGCGAGCTGCACAAGAAGGCGGGCGCGCTCGGCCTGCTCGGCGTGCAGTTCCCGGAATCCGCGGGCGGTTCCGGCGGCGACGGCGTGGACGCGATGATCGTCTGCGAGGAGATGCATCAGGCCGGTGCCTCCGGCGGACTGTTCGCCTCGCTGTTCACCTGCGGCATCTCCGTTCCGCACATCATCGCCTCGGGCAACGCCGAGCAGATCGAGCGCTGGGTGCGGCCGACGCTGGCGGGCGAGAAGATCGGTTCGCTCGCGATCACCGAACCGGGCGGCGGATCGGATGTCGGGCACCTCACCACCACCGCGCGCCGCGACGGCGATCACTACATCGTCAACGGCGCCAAGACCTACATCACCTCCGGCGTCCGCGCCGACTTCGTGGTCACCGCGGTGCGCACCGGCGGGCCGGGCTCGGGCGGCATCTCGTTGCTCATCGTCGACAAGAACACGCCGGGCTTCACGGTCAGCCGCAAGCTGGACAAGATGGGCTGGCTGGCCTCCGACACCGCCGAGTTGTCCTACGTCGACGTCCGGGTGCCGGTGGAGAACCTGGTCGGCCCGGAGAACTCCGGCTTCTTCCAGATCGCGGGCGCGTTCGTCAGCGAGCGCGTCGGCCTCGCGGTGCAGGCGTACTCCAGCGCGCAGCGGTGCCTGGACCTGACCCTGGAGTGGGTGCGCAACCGGGAGACCTTCGGGCGTCCGCTGATCAGCAGGCAGGCGGTGCAGAACACGGTCACCGAGATGGCGCGGCGCATCGACGTCGCCCGCGTCTACACCCGTGATGTGGTGCGGCGCAGCGCCGAAGGCGAGACCGACCTGATCGCCGAGGTGTGCTTCGCGAAGAACACCGCCGTCGAGGCGGGCGAGTGGGTGGCCAACCAGGCCGTCCAGCTGTTCGGCGGTCTCGGCTACATGCGCGAATCCGAGATCGAACGCCAGTACCGGGATATGCGCATCCTCGGCATCGGCGGCGGCACGACCGAAATCCTGACCGGACTGGCGGCGAAGCGATTGGGGTATCAGTCATGACCATTCTGCGCAGCGCCCTGGACACCGCGACGCCCGAGTACGAAGCCGCGGCCGACGCGATGACGGCCAAGCTCGCGGAGGTGGAGGCCGAGTTCGCCAAGGCCATCGCGGGCGGCGGACCGGACAAGCTGGCCCGGCACCGCAAGCGCGGCAAGCTCACCGCGCGCGAGCGCATCGAACTGCTCGTCGACGAGGACTCGCCGTTCCTGGAACTGTGCCCGCTGGCGGGCTGGGGCAGTGAATTCCACGTCGGCGGCAGCACCATCGCCGGGATCGGCATCGTGGAGGGCGTCGAGTGCATGATCGTCGCGCCCGACCCGACCGTGCGCGGCGGCACCTCCAACCCGTGGACGCTGCGCAAGACGTTGCGCATCAACGACATCGTGCGGGAGAACCGGCTGCCGGTGATCTCGCTGGTGGAATCCGGCGGCGCCGACCTGCCCACGCAGAAGGAAGTGTTCGTCCCCGGCGGCCGGATGTTCCGCGATCTCACCCAGGCGTCGGCGGCGGGCATCCCGACCATCGCGCTGGTGTTCGGCAACTCCACCGCGGGCGGCGCCTACATTCCCGGCATGTCCGACCATGTGGTGATGATCAAGGAGCGCTCCAAGGTGTTCCTCGGGGGTCCGCCGCTGGTCAAGATGGCCACCGGCGAGGAGTCCGACGACGAATCCCTCGGCGGCGCCGACATGCACGCGCGGGTCTCCGGTCTCGCGGATTACTACGCGCTGGACGAGCAGGACGCGATCCGCATCGGCCGCTCCATCGTCAAGCGGCTGAACTGGCGCAAGCAGGGCCCGGCTCCGCGCGCCGAGGTGATCGAGCCGCTGCACGACCCGGAGGATCTGCTCGGCATCGTGCCCTCGGACCTGAAGATCCCGTTCGACCCGCGCGAGGTGATCGCCCGCATCGTGGACGGTTCGGACTTCGACGAGTTCAAGCCGCTCTACGGCAGCAGCTTGGTCACCGGGTGGGCCGAACTGCACGGCTATCCGGTGGGCATCCTGGCCAACGCGCGCGGCGTGCTGTTCTCCGAGGAGTCGCAGAAGGCCACCCAGTTCATCCAGCTGGCCAACAAGACGAACACGCCACTGCTGTTCCTGCACAACACCACCGGCTACATGGTGGGCAAGGAGTACGAGCAGAAGGGCATCATCAAGCACGGCGCGATGATGATCAACGCGGTCTCCAATTCGAAGGTGCCGCACATCTCGGTGCTGATGGGCTCGTCCTACGGTGCGGGCCACTACGGCATGTGCGGCCGGGCCTACGACCCGCGCTTCGTCTTCGCCTGGCCCAGCGCGAAATCCGCCGTGATGGGCGGCGCGCAGCTGGCGGGCGTCATCTCGATCGTCGGCCGGGCCGCCGCCGAGGCGAAGGGCCTGCCGTTCGACGAGGAGGCCGACGCCGGGATGCGCGCCATGGTGGAGGCGCAGATCGAGGCCGAATCGCTGGCGATGTTCATGTCCGGGCGGCTCTACGACGACGGCGTCATCGACCCGCGCGACACCCGCACCGTGTTGGGAATGTCCCTGTCGGCCATTCACAATGCCCCGATCAAAGGCGCCGACGGCTTCGGCGTCTTCCGAATGTGAGGCCGGATATGACTGCATCGCACGGCGATTCGAACGCGGGTGGGCAGATCACGAACGTTCTCGTCGCCAACCGCGGCGAGATCGCCCGCCGGGTCTTCGCCACCTGCCGCCGGATGGGTCTGGGCAGCGTCGCGGTGTACTCCGACGCGGATGCCGCCGCGCCGCACGTCACCGAGGCGGACGCAGCGGTGCGGCTGCCCGGTAACACGCCCGCAGAAACCTATCTGCGCGGCGAACTGATCATCGAGGCCGCGCTGGCCGCGGGCGCCGACGCCATCCACCCTGGCTACGGGTTCCTCTCCGAGAACGCCGATTTCGCCAAGGCCGTGCTCGACGCCGGGCTGGTCTGGATCGGGCCGCCGGTCGAGGCGATCGAGCAGATGGGCTCGAAGGTCGCCTCGAAGAAGATGATGGACGCCGCCGGAGTGCCGGTGCTCGCCGAGCTGGACTCGGCCGAGGTCACCGAGGCCCACCTCCCGGTGCTGATCAAGGCGTCCGCGGGCGGCGGTGGGCGCGGCATGCGCGTGGTGCGCGAGCTGGCCGATCTGACCCCCCAGATCGAGGCCGCGCGGCGCGAGGCGGAATCCGCCTTCGGCGATCCGACGGTCTTCTGCGAGCGTTACCTGGAGACCGGCAGGCACATCGAGGTTCAGGTGATGGCCGATACGCACGGCGCTATCTGGGCGGTCGGCGAACGCGAGTGCTCCATCCAGCGCCGCCACCAGAAGGTGATCGAGGAGGCGCCGTCGCCGCTGGTGGAACGCACCGAAGGCATGCGGGAGCGGCTGTTCGAGGCGGCGCGCCTGGCGGCGGGCGCGATCGGCTACACCGGCGCGGGCACCGTGGAGTTCCTCGCCGACGAGCAGGGCGAGTTCTTCTTCCTGGAGATGAACACCCGCCTGCAAGTGGAGCATCCGGTCACCGAGTGCACCACCGGCCTGGATCTGGTCCGGCTACAGCTGGACGTCGCCGTGGGCGGCGCGCTGCCCGCCGAACCGCCCGCGATGCGCGGACACTCGATCGAGGTGCGGCTCTACGCCGAGGATCCCGCGCAGGACTGGCAGCCGCAGAGCGGAACCGTGCACCGGATCGACATCCCCTCGGTGCGCACCGAGTTCGACCTCTTGGACCGGCCGGGCGTGCGCCTGGACACGGGTGTCGTCGACGGCTCGGTGGTCGGCGTCCACTACGACCCGATGCTGGCCAAGGTCATCTCCTACGCCGAGACGCGCGGCGAAGCGGCCCGCTTGCTGGCCGCGGCGCTGCACCGCGCCAAAATCCACGGCCTGGTCACCAACCGCGACCTGCTGGTGCGCGTGCTGCGTCATCCGGCGTTCCTGGCCGGTGACACCGACACCGCGTTCTTCGCCACGCACGGGCTCGACGTCCTCGCCGCGCCGCTGGTGTCGGCGTCCGACGAGGCGCTGTCCATCGTGGCGGCGGCACTGGCCGAGGCCGCCGCCAACCGCGGGGGCGCGCGGGTGGGCGGCGGGCTGCCCAGCGGGTGGCGGAACCTGCCGTCGCAGTCGCAGCGTAAGTCCTACGAGAGCCGCGCGACCGGGACGCACGAGGTGGGCTACCGCTTCGGCCGGAGCGGCGTCACCGTGGACGGTCACGACGGCCTGGAACTCGTCGAGTCGGCTCCCGATCGTGTCGTGCTGTCGGTTCCGGGCGAACGCGGCCCGGTGCGCAGGCAATTCGAGGTCGCCCGCTACGGCGACCAGGTCTACGTCGACTCGCCGCTCGGCCCGGTGGCGCTGCGCCGGGTGCCGCGCTTCAGCGACCCGGCCGACCAGGTGGCCACCGGCTCGCTGCTGGCGCCCATGCCCGGCAGCGTGATCCGGCTCGGCGCCGAGGTCGGCAGCCAGGTCGAACAGGGTCAGCCGATTCTGTGGCTGGAGGCGATGAAGATGGAACACACCATCGCCGCGCCCGCCGCGGGCGTGCTCAGCGCCGTCAACGTCACCGTCGGCCAGCAGGTCGACGTCGGCGCCGTGCTCGCGGTCGTCGAACCCGTAGAAACTCAGGAGAACCGATGAGCCACAATCGCGCAGCGCTCATCGAGCCGACGGGGTGCGGGAGCCCCCGCAAGATACAGGAGAACTGATGAGCTTCATCGAAACCGACGAGCAGAAGGCGCTGCGGGCCGCCGTCGCCGCGCTGGCCGCGAAGTACAACTACCGCGACTACGTGCTGCCGAAGGCGCGCAAGAACGAGCCGCTGGACGAATTGTGGCAGGAGGCCGGCAAACTCGGCTTCCTCGGAGTGAACCTGCCCGAGGAGTACGGTGGCGGCGGCGCGGGCATGTACGAGCTGTCGCTGGTGATGGAGGAGCTGTCGGCGCAGGGCGCGGGCCTGCTGCTCATGGTGGTCTCCCCGGCCATCTGCGGCACCATCATCACCAAGTACGGCACCGACGAGCAGAAGCAGAAGTGGCTGCCCAAACTCGCCGACGGCTCCGGCAAGATGGTCTTCGGCATCACCGAGCCGGACGCCGGCTCCAACTCCCACCAGATCACCACCACCGCGCGCCGCGACGGCGACGACTGGATCCTCAACGGCCGCAAGATCTTCATCTCCGGCGTGGACCAGGCCGAGGCCGTGCTGATCGTGTCCCGCACCGAAGACCACAAGACCGGCAAACTCAAGCCCGCCCTGTTCATCGTGCCGACCGACGCCGAAGGCTTCACCAAGACGGCGCAGGAGATGGACATCATCGAACCCGACCACCAGTACAGCCTGTTCCTCGACGACGTCCGGCTGCCCTCCACCGCGCTGGTCGGCAAGGAGGACGCGGCGCTGATGCAGCTGTTCGCGGGCCTCAACCCGGAACGCATCATGGGTGCGGCCATGGCGATCGGCCTGGCCCGCTACGCCATCGATCGCGCCGTGGAATATGCCAAGGAGCGCACGGTGTGGAAGACGCCGATCGGTGCCCATCAGGGCATCTCGCATCCGCTCGCCCAGGTGAAGGTCGAACTGGAGCTGGCGAAGCTGATGATGCAGAAGGCCGCGACCCTGTACGACACGGGCGACGAAATGGGCGCCGCCGAGGCCGCCAACATGGCGAAATACGCGGCGGCGGAGGCCAGCATCAAGGCGCTCGACCAGGCCATTCAGACCCACGGCGGCTCCGGCCTGACCAGGGACGTCGGGCTGGCCGCGATGCTCGCCGCCGCGCGCATCGGCCGCATCGCGCCGGTCAGCCGGGAAATGGTCCTGAACTTCGTCGCCCAGTACTCGCTGGGCCTGCCGAAGTCCTACTGAGAGGACGCGCATGACCGAGACGGCTCCGTTCGTCCGCTACGAGGTGAGCGACGGCGTCGCGACGCTCACCTTCGATTCGCCGCACAACCGCAACGCGCTGTCGTCCAAGCTGGTCGCCGAGCTGCTGCGCGGGCTCGACGACGCGGCCGCCGACGACGAGGTGCGCGTCATCGTGCTCGCGCACACCGGCAACACCTTCTGCGCGGGCGCCGATCTGAGCGAGGCCAGTGACGCCGATCCGGCCGTGGCCGCCGACGGGCGCACCCGGGTCATGATCGGCGTACTGCGCAGGCTGGTGGAGATTCCGAAGCCGGTGATCGCGCGGATCGACGGCAACGTGCGGGCGGGCGGCATGGGCATCGTGGCGGCCTGCGACCTCGTCGTGGCCGGACCGGCCAGCAGTTTCGCGCTCACCGAGGTGCGCATCGGGCTGGCGCCGTTCATGATCTCGCTGACCCTGCTGCCCAGGCTCAGCCCGCGCGCGGCCGGCCGGTACTACCTGACCGGCGAGAAGTTCGATGCCGCCGTGGCCGAGGAGATCGGCCTGGTCACCGTCACCGCCGACGACCCGGCGGCCGAGGTGGCGCGACTGTGCGCGGAGGTGCGCAAAGGCTCCCCGCAAGGGCTGGCGGAGGCCAAGCGACTGGTCAACGCGGGCATCCTCGCCGAGTTCGACGCCTCCGCCGAGGAACTCGCGCGGCGTTCGGCGAGCTTCTTCGGCACCCCGGAGGTGCACGAGGGCATGCTGGCCTTTTTGCAGCGCCGCCCGCCGAGCTGGGCAGAATAACGACCATGGCGACACCCCACGAACCCAAGCAGGATCGCAGCCGCGCCACCCGGCAACGCCTGCTCGAGGCGACCATCGACTGCCTGGCCGAGATGGGCTGGGCGGCCGCGACGGTCGCCGTGGTCGCCGAGCGGGCCGGGGTGTCGCGCGGCGCGGCGCAGCATCACTTTCCCACCAGGGAGGATCTGATCACCGCCGCGCTGGAGTACATGTTCGACACCCGCAGCGGGCAGGCGGTGCATGAGGCCGCGACGCTGACGGAGCTGGGTGACGGCCTCGCCCGTACCGAGGCGGTGGTGGCGGGGCTGGTCGAGTCCTACACCAGCCCGTTGTTCAAGGCGGCCCTGCAAGTCTGGACGCACGCCGCCGCCGATCCGGTGTTGCGGGAGCGGATCGTCCCGCTGGAGGCCCGCTTCGGGCGCGCCTCGCACCGCCGCGCGGTCGAAGCCCTGGGTGTGGACGACTCGGACCCGGTCACCCACCACTTGGTGCAGGCGACCCTGGACATGGCGCGCGGTCTCGGCCTCGCCGACGTTCTCACCGACGATTCGGCCCGCCGTAAGCGGATTGTCGAACAGTGGGCGGCCACGCTTCACGCCGCCTTGCACGCCTCCCGCTGAACCGGCGCCCGCGACCGGGCCGGACGCGGTGGCTCGAGCGCCGGTCGGGCGGGATCGGAGCCGGAGATGGTGACCGGGCCGATCCTGCGGGCAACGCTGAAACCGTAAGCGGGGCTAACGATACTTCTGTAGTGCCAGGAGGGGTAACTGTAACCTGTATCACTACCTACGTAGTATTCGAAGGGTGTCCACCAAACGCGACCTCGTCTTGGACGCGGCGATCGACCTGCTGGGATCCCGCGGTACCCGCGCGCTCACGCACCGTGCGGTCGACGAGGCCGCGGGCATGCCCGCCGGATCGGCGTCCAATTACTTCCGCACCCGGGAAGCGCTGCTGATCGGCATCACCGATCGCCTCGAGGCGCGCGACTACGCGGATTGGGAGACGCTCACCCGGCAGCCCGCGCCCGGCACGATCGACGAACTCGTCGAGGGGATGGCCGCGTTCGTCGTGCACGCCGTGCGCGGCGACCGGGTGCGCACCCTGGCCCGCTATGCCCTGTTCTTGGAGGCGCAGTGCGTTCCCGCGCTACGCGAGACCATCCGCCGAGGACATCTGCGGCTGACCGAATGGACCGCGACGCTGCTGGCGGATGTCGGCGCGGATCGGGCGGAGGCGCGGATCCTGGTCGACCAACTCGACGGGATCATCCTGCATCAGTTGGTGAACCCGGCGGCGGACTTCGATCCACGCCCCGCGTTGGACCGGCTGGTGCGCGCGCTGGCCGCCGGGAGCGATTGACCTGCGGCGCTCGCGGAGCGGCCCGCGCATCGCGGCGTGGCGAACGCCGCGCCGGTCAGCACAGACCTTGCTGCTCGAGCCGTCCCGAATCGATGGCGTAGGAGGAGGCTCCGATGGCGGCGCCGATCAGGCCGACGATGATCGCGCCGGGGATCGCGCCGACGAAGAAGACGGGCAGGCCGACGAGCGCGCCGATGGCGGCGCCGATCGCCGCGCCGATTCCTGTGCGCAGTTCGATGGTGTCGCCGGGCGGCAGGCATGCCTTGATATAGGTCACCTGCGGGGGTTCGCCGGTCGCCGCGGCGATCGGCTCGGCCCGGTCGGCGGGGGCCGCCGACGCGGTGGCGGCGAATCCGACGGTGAGCGCGGTTGCGACCAGTGCGCTGATCACCGTCACGGCCAGCTTCATGAAAGCGTTCAACTGTATCCCTGAAAGTTCGTGGTGGACACGTGAGCTGATGGTCCGGCTACCGGCCCGGAGCCGTCACGCGTCCGATCATCATCGCTGGAGTTTTGCGGGATGCCAAGAGCGGGCGCGCGAATCATCGGGGCCGGTCACATGTTCGACGTTCCACCGCTGTGCCCCGCGCGCATTCGCGGGGTCGTGACCAGGAAAGGTGATTATCGCGCAACGCGATCCGCACCGGCGCCGAGGTATATGACGCCGGTGCGGATGCGGTGTTCAGCGGGTGCAGGGGACGCGCTGAACACCGGGAGGCGATGCGGCCCCGGGGAATGCAGGGCGACAGGATCGCATCGCGCGGTTCAGTGGGCGGCGGTCAGGTCGTACAAAGTGACCCCGTCCACCTGGGTGGCGGTGAAGTTCTCCTGAACCCACTGCGTGATCTGGGCGCTGGGGGAGGAGTCGGACGAACCCGGCCCGCCCCGCCCGCCGCCGACGAAGTAATGGATCTTCCCCTCGGCGACATACTGCTTGAACTGCTCCAGCGTCGGGGAGGGATCGCTGCCGTTGAAACCGCCGATGGGCATCACGGGCAGTTCGGTGGCCAGCTGCAACCCCGCGGCGCTGTTCGAGCCGATGGCCGCGGCCACCCAGGTGTAGTCGCCGCCGTTCTGCTCGAGCAGGGACACGACCTGGGCGCTGGGTTCGCTCGCCCCGAGCAGGCCGCCGATTCCGCCGCCGTTGGGGCCGGGACCGCCGTCTCCGGGCGCGCCAGGCATACCCTGCATCGGCGGGATTCCCTGCCCATCGGGCATCATTCCGGGCGGGATCATCGTGCCGTCGCCCTGTGGCGCGGTACCAGGCGGTGTGCCCGTGCCGTCCGGAATCTGTCCGCCGGGTGCACTGCCCGGTTGAGGAATCCGGCCGTCCGATGTCGTGCCCTGCGGGCCCGTTCCCGGCGATCGCCCATCCGGCGGTATACCGCCCGGCACCTGTCCGGCTCCATCGCGGCCAGTGGTCCCGGTTCCGTCCGGCATGCGGCGATTCATCCCCGGCATTCCCTCGCCCCACGGTGGCCGGCCTCGCATCGCGACGTTCGGCCCGGCCGAAGGAATCGAACCCGCGTGCGGCGTCGCGATGGTGTCGACGGCGTAGGCGACCGGTCCGGCCAGGAAGGTGAACGCCACGGCCAGCGCCGACGCCACGGCGAGCTTGCGCGGCGCGGGCAAGAGCACGGCGAGCGTCGCGATCACGCCGACGACCAGCACCGTCCAGCGCAGCCACGACTGCCATTCCGGACTGCGGGACAACAGCATCCAGGCGGTCGCCGTGGTGAGGCCCACCGCGAGCGCCGACGCCAACCGCACCCACAGCCGGTGCCGTCCCCGCCACGACAGCACCGAGCCCGCGCCGACGAGCGCGGCGATGGCCGGAGCCAGGGCCACGGTGTAGTACTGGTGGAAGATGCCGGCCATGAAGCTGAAGACCAGACCGGTCCCCAGCAGCCATCCGCCCCAGAGGACGAGCGCGGCGCGCTGCGGATCGGTGCGAGCCGCTTTGCCGCGCAGCAGGATTCCCACGACGAGCGCGACCAGCGCGGCGGGGATCAGCCACGCGATCTGACCGCCTTGCGCCGGTTCGAACATCCGTGTGATGCCGGTGCTTCCCCACATGCCGTTGCCGCCCGGCGGAAGGTCGCCGCCCGGTCCGACGCTGCCGCGCTCGTTGCCGTTGAGCCGGCCCAGCCCGTTGTAGCCGAAGGTGAGTTCCAGGATCGAGTTGTCCTGCGAGCCGCCGATCCACGGACGTGACGAGGCGGGCCACAGTTCGACCGCCAGCAACCACCAGCCCGCGGCCACCACCATCGCGGCCGCGGCGGCGAAGAGTTGCAGGATGCGCGTACCGAGTTTCGGCGGGCCCGCGATCGAGTAGGTCAGCGCGAGCGCCGGAACCACCAGCAGTACCTGCAATTGCTTGGTGAGGAAACCGAAGCCGATCAGCGCGCCGGTCAGGACCAGCCAGCGCCAGCGGCCGTCCTCCACCGCCCGCGTCATCGCCCAGGCGGCCGCGACCATCAGGAACACCAGCAGCGCCTCGGGATTGTTGAACCGGAACATCAGCGCCGCGACGGGCGTCACCGCCAGCGCCAACCCGGCGAGCAATCCGGCCGCGGGCCCGAACGGCCTGCGCACCGTCGCCCACAGCAGGGCCACACCGGCCACCCCGAGCAGCACCTCCGGCACCAGGATGCTCCAGCTGTCCAGCCCGAAGGCCCGCACCGACAGCTCCATCAGCCACAGTGAGGCGGGCGGTTTGTCCACGGTGATCGAGTTCGCCGCGTCGGAGGATCCGAAGAAGAACGCCTTCCACGAGACCGAACCCGCCTGCACCGCAGCCGAGTAGAACGAATTCGCCCAGCCGTTGGCGCTCAGGTTGCACAGATACGCCACCGCCGTGCCGATCAGTAGTGCCGCCAGCGCCGGATACTCCCAGTTCCGGCGGGTCCTCGGCTGCGGTTCGGTCGCGGCGGGTTGCGCGGTGAGCGTCGCCGTCATCAACGGTCTCCCTCGGCGGAGCTCCCGGCACCGACGAGAGCCGGTGCGCTCGGCGCGCCGTCACCTCCGCTGTCGCGGAACACCCAGCGCAACCCGACGAACCGCAACAGCGTCGCCACCAGATTGGCCACCACCAGGACGAACAGCTCCAGGTGCACCGAGGCGTCCGGCGCCCACCGATGCAGCGCGAACAACGATCCGCTGGTGAGCGCCAACCCGATGCCGAAGATCACCAGCCCTTGGAACTGATGCGACACGGCTCCGTTCGAGCCGCGCACGCCGAAGGTGAAGGCCCGGTTGGCGGCGGTATTGCCCACCGCCGTGATCAGCAGCGCCGCGAAATTCGCCACCTGCGCGCCGGCGAGCGGCTGCAACAGCACGTACAGCAGCAGATAGGCCAGCGTGCTGAGCACGCCGACGATGGCGAACCGCACGAGTTGCCCGACCATGCCCAGCGGCACCCCCGGCACCAGCGGTTCCCGGCCCACCGACCGGCGTAGTTCCTCGAGCGGCAGCGTGCCGGTGGCCAGCGCCCGGCCGAGCCGCCAGATGCCGAGCATGTCTTTGCGCGCGGTGTCGATGATGTCGACGCGGCTGTCCGGATCATCGATCCAGTCCACCGGAACCTCGTGAATGCGCAGTCCCGCCCGCTCGGCGAGCACCAGCAATTCGGTGTCGAAGAACCACTCGCCGTCGTGCACCAGCGGCAGCAGGCGGCGCGCGACATCGGTGCGCATGGCCTTGAAGCCGCACTGGGCGTCGGAGAAGTGCGCGCGCAGTGAGGCTTTCAGCAGCAAGTTGTAGCAGCGCGAGATGATCTCGCGTTTGGGCCCGCGCACCACGCGGGACGCGGCGTCGAGCCGGGTGCCGATGGCCAGGTCGGAATGCCCGGTGATCAGCGGTGCGACCAGGGGCAGCAGCGCGTTCAAGTCGGTGGACAGGTCGACGTCCATATAGGCGACCACCTGCGCGTCGGAGCGTTCCCACACCGCTCGCAGCGCCCGCCCGCGTCCTTTGGCGGACAGGTGCACCACCCGCACGTCGTCCAATTCTTCGGCGAGCAATTGGGCGACCTGTAGCGTGTCGTCGGTGCTCGCGTTGTCGGCGACCGTGATGCGCGCCGGGAAGGGGAACCCGTCGCGCAGGTAGGCGTGCAGTCTGCGGACGCACACGCCGAGGTCGGTCTCTTCGTTGTAGACGGGTATCACCACGTCCAGCACGGGCGCACCCGTGGTCTCGGTCCGTTCCGCCGCCGCGACGGTCAAGGTCTCGGTCATGCGAACTACATTCGACGGCTACGCTGCCACGGTGCTGGGCCTCAGCTGTGAGGTTCCTGGGGGTCCGCCCGAGCCGGATCACGCCGCGGACAGGCCCCGTAGCGTACGGTCTATGACAGCGGGACCATTCAGGTTCTCCGAGCAAAGGACCACGTTTGTCCGACAAATCTCCGCGCAGTTCGATGTCCAAGAAATCCGGGAAGTCCCTGAAGGAAAAGCGAGCGGAGAAGAAGGCCAAGACCGCGGGCGACAGCGGCGCTGGTTCCAGCAAGCACTGACCGGTGGGACGGGACCCGGCCGACGGGCGGGTCTCGATACCCGGGTCGACAGGTAGCATCCGGATTCGTGATGCTCAGCGGCCGGACGGAAGACGACCCGCCGCGCAAACGTGTGGACGCGCGCACCGAGCGCTGGCGCGAGCATCGCCGGAAGGTGCGCGAGGAATTCGTGGACGCGGCTTTCCGCGCGCTCGACAAGTTCGGCCCCGCGGTCAGCATGGGCGATATCGCCAAGGAGGCGGGCGCGGCCAAACCGAAGCTGTATCGCCATTTCGAAGACAAGACCGACCTCTACAACGCGATCGTCGACCGGGTGCGCGACATGCTCTGGGAACAGATCATGACCAGTTTCGATCTGACCGGCGACTCGGCCGCTGACCTGGTGCGCCGCGCCGCGTCCGAATACGCGCAGGTGGTGTCGCGGCAGCCGAATGTCTTCCGGTTCATGCTGCACAGCCATTTCACGCAACGCTCCGACGACGCCGACCGAGCGCTGCAATCGGCCCGGCAGTCCGCCCGCCGCGCCGCCGATTTGTTCGCCGGTGCCGTGGACGAGGAGTCGATGCAGGTCGCGAGCGCGGAACTGGTGATCTACTCGATCTTCGGTACGGTGGCCTCGGCCACCGATTGGTGGCTGGGGGTGCACCGGGTGGAGCCGCCCGCCATGCCGGTCGAGCAGTTCGCCGCCTATCTGAGCGAGATCATCTTCGCGCTCGTGGCGGCCAGCGCTCGGCTGCACGGCATCGCGATCGCAGCCGAGCTTCCGCTGCACCGCGCCTTTTCCGCTATGTGACCGCCAGCGCCCCCCGGGCCGGGCGCCGAGGTCTTCGCCGCATCCACGCCGAACGTCGTTGTTCCGATCGCCTCGCCGTTGAAGCCATCCGTGTCGGCGACGTCCTCAGTATCGCAGCGCCCACCGACAAGAAATGGCGTGCGCCGCGCGGTTGCCAGGCTCAGTTTTCATGCAACCGCCACAGCGGGGACACCGGTCCGTGGCCCGCGCCCAGATCGTAGGACGCGGCCAGGCAGCGGTAGGTCCACTCCTTGGCGAACTCGACCGCTTCGGGTACCGAATAGCCGTGGGCCAGCGCGCAGGCGGTCGCGGCGGCCAGCGTGTCACCGCCGCCGTGGTCGTTGCCGGTCGCGATGCGCGGGGCGGTGAACTCGAGGAATCGCTCGCCGTCGAACAGCAGGTCGGTGCTGTACTCGGAGGAGCGCAGGTGCCCGCCCTTGACGATCGCCCACCGCGGCCCGAGCTTGTGCAGCGCCTCGGCCGCGCGCCGCGCCGAATCCTCGTCGTCGACGTCGATACCCGTGAGCAGGCGGACCTCGTCGAGGTTCGGTGTCACCACGGTGGCGAGTGGGATCAGGGTGCTGCGCAGCGCGTCGAGCGCCTCGGCGTGCAGCAGCGGATCGCCGTGCATCGAGGCTGCGACAGGATCGACGACCAGCGGAATGTCGCCGTCGCGACCGATGCCGACCTCCTGGCACACCGCCGCGACCGCTTCGATGATCGCGGTGGAGGCGAGCATGCCGGTCTTCGCGGCGCCGACGCCGATGTCCGTGGTCACCGAGCGCACTTGATCGGCCACGACCTGCGGCGGAATCTCGTGAAAGCCGCTGACGCCCACCGTGTTCTGCACCGTCACCGCC
Source organism: Nocardia arthritidis NBRC 100137 (assembly GCF_001612765.1). Taxonomy (GTDB): domain Bacteria; phylum Actinomycetota; class Actinomycetes; order Mycobacteriales; family Mycobacteriaceae; genus Nocardia; species Nocardia arthritidis. The sequence goes on along the minus strand of NZ_BDBB01000007.1, from coordinate 125,133 downwards.
GCGACGGCCACCAGTGCGTGCACACCACACAGCGTCATGGTGCGGGTATCGGCTTGGATTCCGGCGCCTCCGCCGGAATCGGTACCGGCGATGGTGAGCGCCCGGACGGGGGTCTGCCCCTCGGCGGGCAATGGCAGCAGTTTCACGACACAAACCCTACGGCGAGCCGGTCCGGCGGCCACCGGCAACCGCAACCCGCCCGCGGACAGCAAATGAAAATCGTTATCATTAATGTCATGGACTCCGACTTGCTTCCCGTCACCGTGCTGTCCGGCTTTCTCGGTGCGGGCAAGACGACGCTGCTCAACCACATCCTGGCCAACCGAGAGGGCCGCCGGGTGGCGGTCATCGTCAACGACATGAGCGAGGTCAACATCGACGCCGCGCTGGTCGCCGGCCAGGGCCACCTGGACCGCACCGAGGAGAAGCTGGTCGAGCTGACCAACGGCTGCATCTGCTGCACCCTGCGCGAGGACCTGATCGAAGCCGTGGCCCGGCTCGCTCGCGAAGGCCGCTTCGATCAATTGGTGATCGAATCGACCGGCATCTCCGAGCCGATGCCGGTGGCCGCGACTTTCGACTGGGAATTCGAGGACGGCTTCCGGCTCGGTGACGTCGCTCGGCTGGACACCATGGTGACCGTGATCGACGCTTCGACCTTCCTGGCGGAGGTGGCGCGCGGGCAAGCGCTGGTGGAGCGGAATCTGCAAGCGGGCGACGGCGACGCGCGCACCATCGCCGACCTGCTGGTGGATCAGGTCGAGTTCGCCGACGTCCTGCTGGTCAACAAGACCGACCTGGTCGGCGCGGCCGCGGCGGGGGCGGTGGAGGCGACGGTGCGCCGCTTGAACCCGCGCGCCCACGTGCTGCGCACCAGCAACGGCGTGGTCGATCTGGCCGAGGTCCTGGACACCGGCCGCTACGACCCGGTGGTCGCCGCGGAGGCCGAGGGCTGGGCGGAGGAGCTCGCCGGTGGGCACACGCCGGAGACCGAGGAGTACGGCATTCGCAGCCTCACCTACACCGCGGATCGGCCGTTCCATCCGCTGCGTCTGTCGGGCGCGCTGGAGCAGTTGCGAGGTCTGTTGCGCAGCAAAGGATTCTGCTGGATCGCGAGCAGGCCGACGCTGGCCGCGGTGTGGTCGCAAGCGGGGCCGAACCTGGTTTTCGAACCCGCCGCCTGGTGGTCGTCGCTGGAAGTGCCGCCGGGACAGGAGATCGTCTTCATCGGGATAAAACTGGATTGCGACAAGGTGCGCTCGCTACTGAATGGCGCCCTGCTCACCGACGCGGAGTTCGCCGAGGGGCCGGGCGCGTGGGCCGAGTATCCCGATCCCTTTCCCGCGTGGGGGGAATTGCACGAGCACGCCTGAAGATCGCGGCCCATGCTCTCGGCTCCGGGGCATGGGCCGCTGCCGCGCCACCGCATGGTGCGCTCAGTTCGAGATGCCGGGCGCCTGACGGAGGTAAGTCGTGTCGGTCAGTTGCTCGATCATGAACTCGGCGATGTCGGCACGGGCGATCTTCAGGCTCAGACCGCGCTCGCCCGCCGGGAATCCGCGCCGGTAGCTGCCGGTGGCCGGTCCGTCGGTGAACGCGCTCGGCCGCACTATCGTCCAGTCCAGGTCGCTGGCCAGGACGTATTCCTCCTGCCGGACGTGGTCGGCGTAGGCGGGGCGCAGTAGCAACCCGAACATCACGTACTTCCACAGGAAGTTCAGGTTGCCGCGGCTGTCGCCGACGCCGAGCGTCGTCTGACAGATCAGCCGCTTGACGCCCGTGCGATTCATCGCGTCGATGATCGCTTCGGTGCCGCCCGCCCGGACCACGCCCTTGCGCCCGTTGCCGAGCGAGATCAGCACCGCGTCCTGCCCCTGCACCGCTCGCTGCACCGAATGCGTGTCCAGCACATCGCCTTCCACCACGCGCAGCCGCTCGTGCCGCTGCGTGACGCTCGCGGCGCTGCGGGTGAAGGCCGTCACCTCATGGCCCTCCCGCAGCGCCCGCTCGACGACGAGACGGCCGACGGTCCCGGTAGCTCCGAAGACTGCGATTTTCATGGTTTTCTCTCCTGTTTCGAGGCTGCTGTGCCGTTGATGAATCCAGTACATCAGCGGGAAACGAGACGAACCATGGCCGCAAGTCTCGATGCCATAAGAGACAGTCTCAGCGCAGCTTCGCGAAGAACTCCGTGATCTCCTCCGCCATCAACGCGGGCGCCACGTGGTGCAGGTAGTGGGTGAACACGTCGTGCGTGCGCCAGGACACGATGTTGTGGTCGCGCTCGGCGAAGCGGCGGATGCCGTGGAAATCCCCGTTGGAGCCGCACAGCGCGAGCGGAACCGTGGTCGGCGCCGTGGGACGCTCGGCCTTGTCCTTCTCGAAGTAGTGCCGGATCGCCGAACCCGCGGTGCCGGTGAGCCAGTGGATCGCGATGTTGGTCAGCACGAAGTCGTCGTCGAGGTCCGGACCGAGCAACTGGCCGTTCCAGCCGACCAGCCCGGCGGGCGAGTCCGTGATCGCGTGCGCCAGCGTCTGCGGTTGCTGCGATTGCAGCACGTTGAAGCCCATCTTGTTCTTCACGAACCAGTCCAGGGTGGCCAGCGATCGCTGCTCGTCCTCAGTGAGATCGGCCAGCTCCGCCGGATCTCCGGACGGGAACGAGTACACCTGGGTCACGTGCACGCCGGCCACCTGGTCCGGCGCCACCCGCCCGAGTTCCGGCGAGATCTGCGAACCGCCGTCGTTGCCCACCGCGCCGTAGCGGGTGTAGCCGAGCCGCCGCATCAGCTCCGCCCAGGCGCGCGCGATCCGGGCGTCGTTCCAACCCGCCTCTGTGGTGGGGCCGGAGAATCCGTACCCGGGGACGGAGGGAATCACCAGATCGAACCCGGCGGCGGTGAGCGGCTCGATGACGCCGATGAATTCGACGAAGGTACCGGGCCAGCCGTGCGTGAGGATCAGCGGAAACGCGTCGGCGCGGGTGGATCTCACATGCACGAAATGGATGTTCTGGCCGTCGATCTCGGTGGTGAACTGCGGATAGGCGTTCAACGAGTTCTCCACCCCGCGCCAGTCGAACTCGTCACGCCAGTAGTCGACGAGGTGGCGCACGCGCTCGACACTCACCCCGTAGGTATCGCCCGAGCCGGGGATCTGCTCGGCCCAGCGGGTGCGGGCGAGGCGGCCGCGCAGGTCGTCCAGGTCGGCCTGGTCGACGTCGATGCGGAAGGGGGTGATCGCGGTCATGTCCTGCTCCTTTGAAACGGAATGATCTGTTCTGATTGAACCGTAACAGAACGGATCATTCCGTTCAAGTGCTATCCTGGTGACATGCCGAAGACATCCGATGCCCCAGCTCAAAAGGGTCTACCCGGCCGTAAGGCACAGGCCGCCCGCAACGACGGCTTGATCCTGGAGGCCGCCCGAGCCGTGTTCCTCGCCGACGCCACGGCCCCGATCTCCGCCGTCGCGGAACGCGCGGGCGTCGGAATCAGTGCGCTGTACCGCCGCTATCCGAGCAAGGAGGTGCTGCTGCGCACGCTCTGTCACGACGGTCTGCGCCGCTACAACGCGGAAGCCGATGTAGCGCTGCAAGACCCGGACGGCTGGCACGGCCTGGTCGGCTTTCTCGAACGAGTGGTGGACGCCGACGTGCACTCCCTCGCCGTGCATCTCGCGGGCACCTTCACCCCCGACGAATCGATGCTGCCCGATGTGCAGCACTCCGCGAAGGTCACCGAGGATCTCGTGCGCCGCGCCCATGCCACCGGCGAACTGCGTCCGGACGTCACCCCGCAGGATCTCGGCCTGATCCTGGAGTCCTGCGCGGCCGTCGCGGTGCCCGATCCGCGGCGCACCGTCCAGCTGCGCCGCCGTGTGCTCGCGATGCTCCTGGCCGGGCTGAGCGCGGACGGCGAACTTCCCGGCCCCCCGCCCGCGCCGGACGAGTTCAACTGGCGCTGGGCTCGGCGATGATTTCTCCCGCGCCGACCGGTCCGCACTGGTAGGAATACCGCTGCCCGCCCCGAAAGGATGCTCCGTGAACTGGACACTCGAGGTCGTTATCGTGCCCGTGTCGGATATCGACCGAGCCAAACAGTTCTACGCCGAACAACTCGGCTTCACCGTCGACCACGATACGAAGATCGATGACAACGTCCGCATCGTGCAATTCACCCCGCCCGGCTCCGGCTGTTCGATCGTGATCGGCAAGGGCGCGGTGCCCGACATGACACCCGGCTCCCAACAAGGTCTGCAACTCGTGGTCAACGACCTGCGCAAAGCCCATGAGGAACTCACCTCCCGAGGCGTCGAGCTCACCGAAATCCAAGTCCTCGGCGAAAACCCCACCCCCATGCCCGACCCACTCGACAACGTGGGCTTCTTTTTCTTCACCGACCCGGACGGGAACGGCTGGGGCGTCCAGCAGATCTCGACCCGTCCGTGAGACATACCTGTGCGGGACAATTGTTCGGTCAGTGATCGGCTTGTCGTTGCCGAACGCCCCTTGGCCGGCGGCCGCGTGGTACTCCAGACCCAGGAATGGTGCGTTGACAACCCCGATTACCGGTTCGCCGTCCTGAACCAGAGCCAGCGAGACCGCGCAGAGCGGCAATCCATGGATGAAGTTGGATGTCCCGTCGATCGGGTCGAGAACCCACATGGACCGGGCGGTGCTATCGAGCGACATGTCATCGGGTTCCGCCCCCAGGAAGCCGAACTCGGGTGACGCATCTGCCGGATGCCGCCTGATGTGGCCTTGAATCCGATGGTCCAAATCGGTCGCGTAGTCACGGTCGCTCTTGGTGTGGATGCTTCCCTCCCTGAGCGCTGGACCACATCGCTTCGAAGATGGTGGAGAAGGTGCCGAAAAGACGGCCGTCTTCGATTTTCGAGCGACGAAGGTCGGCGATTCGACTTCTCGGGTTCTCGGCAGGTAGGGCTGGACAACACCCCCCGGGGCATGGCCCATTGCCTCGACGTCGGCCATGTCGTGAGTGGACGGTCGGGTTGGACGCGATGGAAGGACTGACCAGCGATGTCGGGTTTTGCATCGCTCCCACCCGAAAGGTTGGGCGGTTCAGCAGGTGCCGACCCGTCCGCCAGCGTCTCGGCGACGAACGCCGAGTGGGTCTGCCTCGGCTATCGGTTGCCGAGGAAGAGGGTTTGCGTGCTGCGGCCCAAGGGGCCCTTTTCGTCGTAGAGCGCGGATTCCGCCATACCTATGCCATGGGGTTGGGGGTAGGTGACGGCGTCGAGGCAGACCCATTCGCCTGCGGGCTGGCGGTGCAGGGTGACCGTCAGGTCGGTGTTGATGAACAGGTACTTCGACCAGTCCATGACCGCGCTGATGCCGTTTCCCGAATCCGCGGCCGCGAGGGTGCGTTCCAGTGGGCTCGGATCGGTGCCCGCGACGATCGGGTATTTGAGCCTGATCCAGCACAACGCCGGGCCGGGCTCGGTGAAGGAGCCGCTGACGAAGCGGTATTCGATGGCGGTGTGGAAGCCCACCGGCTGGGTGGAGGGGAACGGCGCGGACACGCCCGCGTGGCCGGGACCGGGACGTGTGCCGGAGGGCAGGAAACGTTCCGGCAGCGGCAATTCCGGTTCGGACAGCTTGAACCGCCAGGCGTTCGCCCGCATCACCGGCCCGCGCTCGGTGGACAGCGTCGCCTCGATGAGTTCGACGCTGCGGCCGGGGCGGACGACCCGCGCCACCGCGGTCAGCGGTTCCAGCGGCACCGGGCCGAGGATCTCGACCGCGACCCGGCCGACCTGGAACCCCGGACGGGGTTCGCACCGCTCGATCACGTGCCCGAGCAGCGCCGAGGGCGGACCCGCGTGCTGGGCGTCCGGCGACCAGGGGCCGCGGGTCAGCTCGGTGGACAGAAAGCGATCCGCCTGGTCGGGGTCGGGGAGATAGAAGGCGTCGCTCACAGCGCCCCGCCTGCGCCCGATTCCGTCGTGCGCGCCCGCGCGCACGGTCCTCGGTTCCTTCGCCGGTGCTCGCTCACGTCGCTGTCCGTCCTCCGGGCCGATCGGTCGGTTTACAACGACGGTAGCCCGCTCCGGAACGGAACTCGAGGTCAGACCCGGCCGAACGTCAGCGCGACGTTGTGCCCCCCGAAGCCGAACGAATTGTTCAGCGCGAAATCGATGCGCTGGGGGCGCGGCGCGCCCGCGACGATGTCCAGGTCGATCGCCGGGTCGAGATTGTCGAGGTTCAAGGTGGGTGGGACGACCTGGTCCCGCAGGGTGAGCATGGTGACCAGCGACTCCAACGCGCCGACCGCCCCGATGGAATGCCCGAGCGCGGATTTCGGCGCGTAGACCGAGGCATCGGGCACGACGGAGGCGATCGCGTTGGCCTCCGAGGCGTCGCCGATGGAAGTCGACGTGGCGTGCGCGTTCACATGCTGGATGTCCGAAGCTCGCAGTCCCGCGGTCTCGATGGCCTTGCGCATCGCGCGAGCCGCTCCGATGCCCTCCGGCTCGGACGCGACGATGTGATAGGCGTCGGAGGTGATGCCGGCGCCGAGCACCCGCCCGTGCACGGCGGCCCCCCGCGCGCGAGCGTGCCGCTCGGACTCGAGCACCAGCAGCGCGCCCGCCTCGCCGAAGACGAATCCGTCGCGGTCCCGGTCGAACGGGCGCGACGCGCGTTCCGGGTCGTCGTTGCGGGTGCTCATGGCACGCATCATGGCGAAACTCGCGATGGGCACGGCGTCGATATGGCCTTCGACGCCGCCCGCCACCACCACGTCCGCCTCACCGGTGGTGATCAGCCGCCACGCGTGCGCGATCGCCTCCGAACCCGAGGAGCAGGCCGATACCGGAGCGAAAACGCCGGCCCTGGCGCCGATCTCGAGCCCGACGGTGGCGGCGGGACCGTTCGGCATCACCATCGGCACCGACATCGGCGACACCTTGCGATAGCCGCCCGCGCGCATCGCGTCGACCGCCGAGATCAGCGCGTCGCCGCCCCCGAGCCCGGTGCCGATGGCCACCGCCAATCGGTCGCCGTCCACCTCGGGCGCGCCTGCCGAACGCCAAACCCGGCGGCCGAGCACCAGCGCCATCTGCTCGACGTAGGAATGCCTGCGCTGTTCGACCCGGGTGAGTTCGGCGCCGGGCTGTGACTTCAGCTTGCCGCCGATGCGGACCGGCAGGTCGTACTCGGCGACGAAATCGTCGTCCAGCGCGCCGATCCCGCTGTGCCCCGCCAGCAGTCCGGACCAGGTGGTGTCCATGTCGTCGGCCAGCGACGTGGTCGCCGCGTACCCGGTGACCACCACCGAATCCCGAGTTTCTGAAGCGATTGTTACAGTCACGATGTCATGAATACCTGTACCAATCGCTACAGTCAACCCATGGCCCGCCCCTTAGACCACGCCAAACGCGCCGAACTGCTCGCCGCTGTGGTGCGCTACATCGCCGACCACGGTCTCGCGGACCTGTCGCTGCGCCCGCTGGCCGCCGAACTCGGCACCAGCTCGCGCATGCTGATCTACTACTTCACGACCAAGGAAGAGCTGCTGGTCCAAGCGCTGGCGACGCAGCGGCCCGACATCGCGGCCTTTTTCGCCGACATCGGTGACGCGTCCGAACTTCGCGACCGGTTGTGGGACTTCTGGACCGCGAACACCTCGGGTGAGGGCCGGACGAGCGTCCGGGTGATGCTCCAGGTTCTCGGGGCGGCGTGCGCTCCACAGAGTCCGTATGCCGATTACGCCATCTCGGCCATCGCCGTGTTCGTATCGGCGCTGGCGGATGGGCTGCGCAACGTTCCGTCCATTGAGGACCCTGAAGTCGCTGCGACTCTGCTTGTGTCGGGCCTGCGCGGGATTTTGCAGGACCGGATGATCACCGGCGAGGTCGAGCGCACCGATCGCGCGGCCCGCCGCCTGATCGAGCAGACGGTGCGTATCGACGCGGCCAATGCCCGTGCCGCTGGATGGTGGCGCTGACCAGGGGTTCGCCCCGCGTTGTGACAAGACGGGGCGAACCGGTCAGGAGTCCTGTGTTCCCTGGAGGATCCGCCGACAGGTGATTCTGCCTCAGTGCGACGGAGTCAATCCGTGGTGGGTTGATCCTGATACTGGTCGACGAGGTGCTGGTAGAAGCGGTTCTCTGGCGACTCCAGCGAGATGGCCCGAAGGCCGAGGGTGACCTTACGGCCAATCACCGTCGAGTATCCGTCCTCGTCGATGCCGAGATCCTCTGCGACCGCTGGTACCAGTTCATCCAGCTCGTCATCGGTCACATAGACGGCGAGACGGCATTCGACTGGGATGCGCGCGGGGTCGTAGGCGTCCCCCCACGCGCGCTGCGCGAACTCATCGACCGCGGTGACCGGTCCGAAGCTGGTAAAGCACGGGATACGGTTCACCCCGCGGATCCGATGAACGCTCTCTTCGAGCGCCAGCGCGACGGGGTGGATTCCTTCACCGCCGAGGGCGCCGGGCCCGGTCGCGTCGGGCAGCCCGAGTCCTACCGCGAACTCCCACACTTGGTGTTCGTCGTCGTCCACGTACAACCTTCCTGTTATTTCTTCGATGAGTTCTCGACGCGGCAGTGCTTGACCTTCCGCCCCTTGGGTGCAGCCGCTTGTGCCTTGTTCCAGGCGTCTTTCTCGGCCGCGTCCTTCGTCTTTCCCGTCCCGGTGTACTTCTCCGGGCCGGTGGCGTCTGTCCGGTCCAGATTCTCGAAGTAGCAGGACAACGTCACGGTCCATTTGGCGGTGAACTCGAACTGCCAGTGCGGGTGTGCCGGGTTGACGGGCTCGGCCGCAATGGTCGGTGTCTCCGCCTGTGCGATGGCGACCCCAGCTGTTGATGCGCCTCCGATGCACGCGGCAGTCAGCGCGATTGTAGTGACAAGTCGCCGCCCGACCGAAATGGTTCGCATGTCGTCCCCTCCGTCTGTTGAAGGTATCTCCTTCACTGGTCTTAGACGACACTGCGGCACAACAGGTTCCATCTACAGTGGTGGCTAGTGTCACTGGGACACCGCAGGCTGGTGACGAAGCGGATACGATGCCGCGCTGGCCCGCCCCGATGCCGCCGGAGATCCGCGCGCAGCGGGTCGTCGCGGAGTCACTCGATAGTGGACTCCGGATGCGCATGCGCGAAGACGCGTTCCAGCATCGCATGTAGTCGATCGCGCTCGACCGGGTCCAACGGGGCGAGGATTTCGTCGCCGACCCGACCGGCCTCGCGATCGAGGGAACGAAATGCCGCGCGGCCGGTGCGGGTGATGCGCACTGTGATTCGGCGACGGTCGCGCTCGTCGCGCGCGCGTTCGACCTGACCGGCGGCTTCCAGTTCGTCGACGATCTTGGCGACGTCGCTGGGGTGGATGGCCAGGCGCTCGGCGAGATCCCGTTGGGCGTGCGGGCCGAAATCGGCCAGCGCCGCGAGGATCGCCATGTGCCACAGCCGCAGGCCGCGGACGGCCAGCCGGTCGGCGAATCGGCTGCGCGCGGTCTTGCCCACCCGGGACAGGAGGTAGACGTCGAGGCCGAGCAGGCTCGGCGGCAGTGCGCGTCCGGAGTCCATCGATCTATTGTAGGTCTGGACCTACAATAGGTCCGCACCAACTAGTTGGAGACGCCGTGGACGCACTTCATCCGAGACTTCTGGTCACCCGATTCGCCGAAAGCTTCGAGTTCTACGCGGCCGTGCTGCCCGAGCTGATCGGGGCGACGCTGATCAAGGGAACCGCTGCGGGTCCCTATGCGAACTGGGACGTCGGGGACCAAGGTGCGCTTGTGCTCTTCGATCGCTCCGCGATGGCGGAGGTCGTCGCGACGTCGGCGCTGCCGGAGCGAGCCGCGCCGTCGCAGGACGCGGTCATGTTCGTCTGCCGGGTCCGCGATGTCGACGCGGGTGCGAAACTGTGCGCCGAGCACGGCGCGACGGTTGTCGCAGGTCCGGCCGATCGGCCGCAGTGGGGCCCCGGGCTGCGCACCGCCCACCTGCGTGACCCGGAGGGCACATTGATCGAACTCCAGTCCTACTGATCGCCGAGCGGTTCTGATCGGAAAAGCGCCGGCCATGTGTGGACGGACGCTTTCGATCCGCGCCTCTTCCCGGTTCAGCCCCACCCGATGGAGGGGTGGACGTATCCGTGGTCAGCGACCGCTGTCAGCGCTCCGGCTTCACAGCCTGTCAACCGTGAAGCCGGGCAACTGCGTTCGATCTCCCAGTGCTCCTAGGACATCGGGGGCTCGTCTCGGCAGCTACTCGGCGTATGGCTGATCCTCGCCCTGGGCGCTGTAGCCGATGCTCCAGATGTAGCCGTCCGGGTCCGCGAAGGTGCCGCCGTACCCACCCCACTGCGTGGCGGCGGCCGGCTTGAGAATCGCGGCACCGGCCTTCTCGGCTTCGTCGAGAATCTCATCGACCCGCGCCTCACTGCGGACCACGTAGGTCAGGGCCAGCCCGCCGAAACCGCTCCCTTCCGGACTCGTACCCATCTCGGCGGCCAGACCCTCGCGACCGTAGAAGCCGATGAGCGGCCCGTCCTCGGCCGAGAAGAACACCGACACGCCGTAGTCCCGATCGACCTTCCAACCGAGCCCGTCCACGTAGAAACGCTTGGACCGATCCATGTCCTGGACGCCGAGCAGGATCGAGCTGATAGTCGCTTTCATTCCGTTTCTCCTTAGGTCATAGAGGCCGGGCACGCACACGACGCTCACGCTATTGGCGGCCCGCTGGGCAACGCTTCTCGAATCCTGATCGGTTCGGCCGGCGGGTCGGACTGCTCATCGCGCCCTCGGGAGGCCTCGAAGTTTGGGCCGATGCGCGCGGCTGACGAGAACCAACAGGTCCCGTAACCTCGGGCCATGGGCACAGATCTCGGGGAACGCCTGCGATCGGTTCGCAAGCGTAGCGGTCTGACACAACGTGAACTCGCAGACAGTTCGGGGGTATCGCTGTCCCTGATTCGCAAGATCGAGCAGGGCGAACGCGACGACACCCGGATGCAGACGCTTCGACGGCTGGCGGTGGCGATGAGCTGCCCGCTCTCCGCGCTACTCGGCCCCGACCCTCGCCTCCCTGAGAACGGGAACGGGGAACTCTGGCACCCGACTCGGCAAGCACTCATCACCACCCCAGCACCGCAAGCGATCGATCCGCCGCCCGAGCGCAGCATGTACGAGTCTCTTGCCGCAGCGGTGAAGCTCTACCACGACAACGAGTACGAGCAGTTGGCCCGCGTGCTTCCACAGCTGATAGCCGACGGCCGCGAGGCCCCGCCGCTGATCCGCTCGCGCATCCTTCAGCTGGTTGGCTCTGTGATGGTCCAGACGCGGCAGCTCCAGCCCGCAAGAACGGCACTCGAGCAGTCGCTTCGGGATGCCGAGGCAACAGGGAGCGTGCTCGATGCCGCCTCGGCGGTGATCACTCTGTGTTGGTTGCTGCTTGTCGAGCGACGGTTCGAGCAGGTCCGCACCCTGGCGGTGTCATGGGCAGACCGGATCGAGCCCCGCTTGTCGGTGGCCACGACGCGGGAACTTTCGACATGGGGATGGTTGCTGCTGCGCGGCTCGGCCGCAGCGATCCGCGACAACCGCCCGGATGAAGCAGACGACATGATCCGCCTCGCGAACGCGGCAGCGGTGGCGGTCAAGCGGGACACGGGTAGCTATCACCAATACTGGACGACGTTCGGGCCTGCCACGGTCGCTATGAAGCGTGTCGAAAATGCCATCGTCGACGACCGTCCCGACCTGGCATTGCGACTGGCAGGGGACGTGCCGCCAGGGCTCAGCCCGACGTCGGACAACCGCAACAGGCATCTGCTCGATGTCGCGGCAGCGCACATCGAACTTCGTGGCTATGACACCGCGTTCGATGTTCTGACTCAGCTGTCGCGTGAGGCTCGGCCTTGGCTGATCGAACAGCGATCCGCCAAAGACCTGCTCGGCCGGATCGTCGTCAAGCGCCGCACCCTGACCCCCGAAATGCGAGAACTCGCAGACCTTATACGGCTGGAATATTAGCTCCCTCAACGCATTACACATCCCACCGATGGCACTTTCAACCGGATGTCGCCGAGAGTGCCATTGTTGGACAACTCCTCAGCCTGTGACGCTGACTGCGGCCCCGACGCCGGGGTGAGCGGGCGGATTCCTCATCTCAGCCGCGCCAGCGCAGCTAAGGCCGCTGGCTGGTGTTGATGCCCTCGGCGTCGGGTGCTTTCCAATCGGATCGCAGGGAGGCGCAGGGATATGGATGCGAGCAGCGAGCAGGGGTTGTATTCGGCGGGTGTGGCCGAGTTGGAACGGATGGCGGCGTATCTGAGAGACGAGTCCATGCCGCTGCGGGGTTTGCCGACGGTTGCGCCGGGTGTGTCGGCGATCGGGTTGCGGTGCCTATCGGTCGCGGGTGCGGAGGCGGCTAGCGATCAGGCCACCATTGACGCGCTGGCGCGTCGGCACGGATATACGTTGTCGCACACGTATGTGGTTGCCCCGCAGACCGTCTCGTTGGTCATTGTGACGGCTGTGCTGGAAATGGTGCACGTGGCGCGGGCGGGGGCGGTGATCGTTCCGGGGATGGCGCATCTGGGCGGGTCGGTCCCGGCCGAGTTCGCGCGGGTGTGCAGCGTGGTCATGCCGGGGCATGTGATGCTGGGCCGCGCGCTGTATCCCACGTCCGCGCCCCCACCACCCGGTGACCACACCGGTGCGGGAGTGCGGGGGTGATGACCGGCCCGGCAGGGTCTCCGCACCCGGAGGAGCCCGACGTGCACCTGTCGGTCTACCTGCACGACCAGCGCATGGACTTCGCCGCCTGCCTGACCGCCGCCCTGGTGTTCGTGCAGGAATGGAACGCCCATCATCGCCCCGACGCAGTAACTGTGCTGCCCGGCGACCCGACCGGGCTTCCACGCTTACCCTGCGAACGGCTCTACCTCGAACCCTGACCAGGCGACGAACCGGCGTCCCGCCGCCCACCGCAGCGCAGGAATGCGGCGGGCGGCGGGTGGTCGTTACGAGACGACGGGCAGGTAGACGGCGTTGCCTTTGCCTGCGAACTCGGCGGACTTCTCCGCCATGCCCGCTTCCAGCGCCTCGACCTCGTTCAGGCCGTGGCGCTCGGCGTATTCGCGCACGTCCGCCGAGATTCGCATCGAGCAGAACTTCGGGCCGCACATCGAGCAGAAGTGCGCCGTCTTGGCGGGTTCGGCGGGCAGCGTTTCGTCGTGGTACTCGCGTGCGGTGTCCGGGTCGAGCGACAGCGCGAACTGGTCACGCCAGCGGAATTCGAAACGGGCCTTGGACAGTTCGTCGTCCCGCTGCTGGGCGTGCGGGTGTCCCTTGGCCAGGTCGGCGGCGTGCGCGGCGATCTTGTAGGTGATCACGCCGACTTTCACGTCGTCGCGGTTGGGCAGGCCCAGGTGTTCTTTCGGTGTGACGTAGCAGAGCATGGCGGTGCCCGCCTGCGCGATGATGGCCGCGCCGATGGCCGAGGTGATGTGGTCGTAGGCCGGTGCGATGTCGGTGGCGAGCGGGCCGAGCGTGTAGAATGGCGCCTCCTCGCACCACTCCTCCTCGAGCCGGACGTTCTCCACGATCTTGTGCATCGGCACGTGACCGGGGCCCTCGATCATCACCTGCACGCCATGGGATTTCGCGATCTTGGTCAGTTCTCCCAGGGTGCGCAGCTCGGCGAATTGCGCCTCGTCGTTGGCGTCGGCGATGGAGCCGGGCCGCAGGCCGTCGCCGAGGGAGAAGGTGACGTCGTAGCGCGCGAGGATCTCGCAGAGTTCCTCGAAGTGCGTGTACAGGAACGATTCCTGGTGATGCGCCAGGCACCAGGCCGCCATGATCGACCCGCCGCGCGAGACGATGCCGGTCACCCGCTTCGCGGTCAGCGGGATGTAGCGCAGCAGCACGCCCGCGTGCACGGTCATGTAGTCGACGCCCTGCTCGCACTGCTCGATCACGGTGTCGCGGTAGATCTCCCAGGTGAGCGCGGTCGGGTCGCCGTTCACCTTCTCCAGCGCCTGGTAGATCGGCACGGTGCCGACCGGGACGGGGGAGTTGCGCAGAATCCACTCGCGCGTCTCGTGGATGTTCTTGCCGGTGGACAGGTCCATGATGGTGTCCGCGCCCCAGCGGGTCGCCCACACCATCTTCTCCACCTCCTCGGCGATCGAGGAGGAGACGGCCGAGTTGCCGATGTTCGCGTTGATCTTGACCAGGAATTTCTTGCCGATGATGGTCGGCTCGAGTTCCGGATGCTTGTGGTTGGCCGGGATCACCGCGCGGCCGGCGGCGACCTCTTCGCGCACCAGCTCCGCCGCGACGCCTTCGCGCGCGGCGATGAAGCGCATCTCGGGGGTGACGATGCCCTCGCGGGCCCAGGCGAGCTGGGTGCGCGGGCCCGCCCCCTCGGATCTGGTCCAGGTGTCACGCAGCTTCGGTAGACCGCCTTCGAGATCGATCGTCGCAGTCTCGTCGGTGTACGGCCCCGACGTGTCGTAGACGTCGAAGTGTTCGCCATTGGTCAGATTGATCCGGCGCACCGGTATGCGCAGGTCTTCGACTTCGAGATAGTGCTTGACGCTGCCCTCGATGGGGCCGGTGGTGACGCTGTCGACTGGTGCGGTTGCGCCGTCGGACGCAGCGGCGGGTGCCATCTTTTCCTCCCTACGCCGGCATTACCCGGTCAGGTTCATACGGTCGACGGCCCTGACGCCTCTCGGCTAGCCGTCCTCTCAGCCCGCTGGTGCGAGCCCCCGTTGGTTGTGAAATTTTCCTGCCCGACCATACCCGGACCGCCCGGCCGCGTGCCCGGCGATTCGCCGCGATCGAGCGAACTCCCAGGCAGCGGCACCGGGGGGCGAGTGCCGAGGCGCGGTCGAAAGTCGCGTGCCGGGATGAGGCGCCGCTGAATACCCGGGCGACCGGTCAGGCGCTCGTGCAGGGGATTTCCGGTCGAGATCACGAGTCTTCCGGCTCGGCCGAATGGCCGGGCGCGCCGCGGGTGCGGCGGGCTTCTTTCATCTCGGCTTCGTAGAGGTGGCGGCGACCGTCGAGCAATTCGTCTCGGGCGGCCCGTTCGATGTCGCGGAACAGGGCGTAGTAGCCGTCGTCGTATTCCTCGATGATCTGGAACGTCCAGCGTCCGGCCAGCACGTTGCGACCGATCAACTCGGTGGATATCCGGTCGGCGATGCGGGCATGGCCCGCCTCGCGGAACAGCTCCACGGCCTCGTCGAGCGCCAGGTCGCCGCCGCCGGTCAGCTGGTGGAAGGCGTACAGGTGACCGCGGGCGCGTTCGATGATCTCCAGGGCCTCCGAGAGTTTGCCGGTGGCGGCGACGGTGGTGTCGTCGACGCCATCGGGCCTGCGGTGCGCTACGTCCGGCCGATCGGTCATGACCTCGCTCCTTGTCTGGCGGATGCAACCGTAGCCGCGGCGTACCCAGAAGGGGGCGAGCTCAAGCGCTGGAAGATTGCTGCTGCGCTCGGCGGAGCGGGGGACTCTCGCGGCCGTCGGCGCGTTCCACCAGGATCGGTGGAGAGCCTTCAGCGACGGCCGGACCGATGCCGAACGGCCGGCGACAGACCGGGGCAGCACCGCTCGGTAGCGGGGCTCAGCGCGGATGCGCGGGACCGATGCGGCCGGTGACCTCGCCCAATCCTATGCGGGACGTGCGGGGACCGGGAGCCGATGCCGTGATCGTCACTTCGTCGCCGTCTTCGAGAAAGGTGCGTTGCCCGTTGTTCAGCGGAATCGGTCGACTCCCACCCCAGGACAACTCGATGAACGACCCGCGCTGGTCCGGTTCGGGGCCGGAGATGGTGCCCGAGGCGTACAGATCACCGGGACGAGTAGAAGCTCCGTTCGCGGTGAGATGAGCGAGCATCTGCGCCGGTGACCAGTACATCCGGGCATAGGGCGGGTGCGCGACCGGTTGCCCGTTCCACGCCACGGTGAGCTCGATGTCCAGGCCCCACGCCTCGTTACCCAGCAGGTAGGGCAGCGGCGCGGGCGACTGCTCGGGCAGCGGTATGCGCGCGGACTCCAGGGCGGCCAGCGGGGTGATCCACGGTGCGAGCGAGGTCGCGAACGACTTACCGAGGAAAGGCCCGAGCGGTTGATACTCCCAGGCCTGGATATCGCGTGCGGACCAATCGTTGACCAGCGCGACGCCGAAGACCCGGTCGGCGAACTCGTCGATGCCGACCGGCACGCCGAGCCGCGAGCCGACACCGATCACGAAGCCGAGTTCGGCCTCGATGTCCAGCCGCCGCGAGGGGCCGAACTCCGGGGCACCGGATTCGGACCGGCGCTGCCCGCACGGCCGCGCCACCTCGGTGCCGGACACCACCACGGTCCCCGCCCGCCCGTGATAGCCCACCGGCAGGTGGCGCCAGTTCGGCAGCAACGGGTCACCGTCCGGCCGGAACAGGCGACCGAGATTCGTCGCGTGATCGATGCTGGCGTAGAAGTCCACGTAGTCGCCGATCCGTACGGGCAGCCGCAGTTCCACCTCGGACAGGGGATGGACGGCGGCGCTGTCCAGCTCGCCTTCGACTGCCTCGCGAATCCGGTCGCGGACCGCGCGCCAGCGTGCGGGCCCCTGCGCCAGGAAGGCGTTCAGGCTCGGTTCGGCGAACACCGGATCATCCAGGAGCGCGAGCACATCGATGACGTGTTCGCCGAGCCGCACACCCACCCGGTGGCTTCTTCCGCGCGGCGCGAACACCCCGTACGGCAGGTTGTCAGGACCGAACAGGGACTCCGGGGATACCTCGACCCTGGTCCTCACGCGGGGCCCCGCCCGGACCAGGTCCACGCGTAGGTCGGGTCCTCGCAGGCCAGGGCGCCTTCACCGAGTTCCAGCGGGCGGAAGGTGTCCACCATGACGGCCAGCTCGTCGAAGTAGTCGATGCCGATGCTGTTCTCGTAGGCACCGGGCTGCGGACCGTGGGCGTAGCCGCCGGGGTGCACCGACACCGAGCCCTGGGTGATCCCGGAACCCTTGCGCGCTTCGTAATTGCCGCCGCAATAGAACATGACCTCGTCGGAATCGACGTTGGAGTGGTAGTACGGCACGGGAATCGACAGCGGGTGGTAGTCCACCTTGCGCGGCACGAAATTGCAGATGACGAAGTTGCCGCCCTCGAATGCCTGATGGACGGGCGGCGGCTGATGGATGCGCCCGGTAATCGGCTCGAAGTCGGCGATGTCGAACGTGAACGGATACAGGCAGCCGTCCCAGCCGACCACGTCGAACGGGTGGGTGGCGTAGACCATCCGGGTGCCGACGACCTGCCCGCCGGCCCGGTGCTTGACCAGCACTTCCACCTCGGTGCCGGTCGCGGTGATCGTCTCGGCCGGTCCGTGCAGGTCGCGCTCGCAGTACGGGGCGTGCTCGAGCAGCTGACCGAACTTCGACAAGTAGCGCTTCGGCGCAGTGATGTGGCCGGTCGCCTCGATCACATACGCCCGCAGCGGTTCCGGGCCGGTGGGACGCCAGCGATGCGTGGTGGCCCGCGGAATGAGCACTTGGTGGCCCTGCCGCGCGGGCAGCGCGCCGAACACGGTTTCGACCACCGCCGCGCCGGCCTCCACGTACACCAGCTCGTCGCCGATCGCGTTGCGGTACAACGGCGATCCGCCCTTGGCGACGACGTAGGAGATGCGCACGTCGGCGTTGCCGAGCAACAACCGCCGCCCGGTGACCGGATCGGTCTCCGACGGCGTGTCGCCGGGAAACAGGTTGTGCAGCCGCAGATGACGATGGCGCAACGGATGATTCGGCGTGGTCCGCTGATCGGGCAACTCCCAGACCGTCGAATCGACCAGCGCAGGCGGAAGGCCGCGGTGATAGAGCAGCGAGGAGTCGCCGGAGAAGCCCTCCTCGCCCATCAGCTCCTCGTAGTAGAGCCGGCCCTGCTCATCGCGATGCTGGGTGTGCCGCTTCGGCGGTACCGCACCCACTTGCCGATAGAACGCCATGACCGTTCCTCCGCCAACCGGTGGTCGGATAGTTGATCACCATCGTAATGCGGCCGCGTCGCCTATCAGGCGTTTCGCAGGGCGCGGTAGACCGCGGCCCCGACGAACGCGCCGAGATCCGCCGGTGTCCAGCCGTCCTGGTCCGCGAGCAGCGCGCGCACCGCCCCCTCACCCGCGGAGACCCACTGCTCCACCAGCACGGGCAGCTTGCGCTCGGCGTCCGCGGTGCCCCAGGCGCGCAGCGTCGGTCGCAGAAGCTTGGCGCAGCGCTCGATGACCAGCTTGCGGCCACGACCGAACGAGTTCGCCACGGCGGGGTCGGGGTTGCCGTAGACCAGCCGCCAGGCGTCGGGGCGGCTCGCGGCCTTGGTCAGCAGCGCGCGGAACCCCTCGACGAATACGGTCTCGTCCGCGTCCACGTCGCGCGGCGTCACCACCTCCAGCACGCCGCTGACCAGGTAGCCCTCCTCGCGCTGGATGAGCGCCTCGATCAGCTCGACCCGATCGGCGAAGCAGGCGTAGACCACCGGCCGGGTCACCTTCATCCGCTCCGCGATCGCGGCCATGGTGACCGCGGCGATGCCGTTGTCCACGGCGATGGCCAGCGCGGTGTCGAGTACCTGCGGGCGGCGGCGCTCCGGGCCGAGGTGCTGCGCCCGCTGCCGTTGCCCCATGGCCGAGTCGCTGTTCACACCGCCCAGGCGGGCACCGGTTGCCCGGTTTCCGCTGCGGCGCGGGAAGGGTGGCTGCGCCGGGCGGGTCACGAGGGCCCGGGTCCGTCGGCGAATTCGGCGATTACCGGAGCGTGGTCGCTGGCGCCCTTGCCCTTTCGTGCCTCGCGATCGACCGTCGCGTCCGTCACGGTGGCGGCGAGCGCGGGGGAGGCGAGGATGAAATCGATGCGCATCCCCTCCTTGCGTGGGAAGCGCAGCTGGGTGTAGTCCCAGTAGGTGTAGACGCCCGGCCCCGGCGCGAACGGTCGCATGACGTCCGCGTACCCGGCGTCCACGACGGCCTGAAAGGCATCGCGTTCCGGTATCGACGTGTGCGTCTTGTCGGCGAAGTACTCCACGGACCACACATCGTCGTCGGTCGGCGCGATGTTCCAGTCGCCCACCAGCGCGATCTCGGCCTGTGGGTTCTCGGCCAGCCAGCGTGCGCCGTTGTCCCGCAGCGCGGCAAGCCATTCCAGCTTGTAGGCGTAGTGCGGGTCGGCCAAGGTGCGGCCGTTGGGCACGTACAGGCTCCACACCCGCACGCCACCGCAGGTGGCCCCGATCGCGCGGGACTCGACGACCGGCGTGCTGATCAGCGACTCGCCCGCGTCCTTGTCGAAACCAGGTTGACCGGGGAAGGCGAATTCCACGTCGGCGAGGCCGACCCGGGAGGCGATCGCCACTCCGTTCCACTGGTTGATGCCCAGGTGGGCCACTTCGTAGCCCAGTTCGTCGAAGCGCTCGAACGGGAACTGGTCGTCCCGGCACTTGGTCTCCTGAAGGGCCAGCACGTCGATGTCCTGGCGGTCGAGCCAGTCCACGACACGATCGAGCCGGGAACGGATCGAGTTGACATTCCAGGTGGCGAGACGCACGGCGGCCTTCCTTCGCGCGGGTGACAGGTCTGTTCTACCGCAGGCCGCCGGGCCCGGCGAGGGGTTCCGGCGCGGCGTAGCGGTAGGCGTGGTGTTCGACGAAGCCCAGTTCGCGGTACATCGCGCGGGCCGCCTCGTTGGTGGCCTCCACCTGGAGGTAGGCGTGGGTCGCGCCGCGGTCGTGGCCCCAGCGCACCAGCTCCGCGCAGACCAGCGAGCCGAGCCCGTGCCTGCGATGCGCGGCGGCGACGGCCACACAGGTGAGGCCGACCCAGCGGCGTCCGTCCGGGGCGGTGGTGAGCGCGCCGCGGCCGATCGCGATGGGACGCGGCAGGCCGAGCGAGGCGAAGCCGAGTTCGCCGTCGAGGACCGCGGTCAGCACCTCGGGATCCGGTGCGGGCGCGGGAATCGCCTGCGCGGCGGGAACTTCGCCGCCGTAACGGTGTGTCTCGAGCCAGTCGGCGTCGGGGGCGGCGGCGATCCGCACCATCGAAGGACCCTGGGGCAGAACGAAATTGTCGATGTCGATGGCGAGCATGAGCGTTTCTCGCCAGCTGTGCCAGCCGGGCGGCACGGGGGCGAGCCGATCGGGCAGCGCGAGCTGCAAGGGCAGGCCGTGCGCGGTGTACCACGCGCCGATCCGGTGCAGCGTCTCCGCGGACACCGTGGGGGGCACCTCGGAACTGCCCAGCGGCACAGCGGAGTTCGCGCGCCCGGTGTATCCACGACCCGCACGTGCCAGCCAGCCGTCGATCCACGCGTGTTCCACGCCCGGCCAGGCGTAGGCGGCCGCGGCCTCCAGCGCGCGGATCTCCTTGGTGCGAATCGGCCTGGGGCCGAGCGCTTTCAGCGCCACCACGCGCTCCGGCGCCACCGAGACGACCGTGCCGTCGGCGCCGCGCACGGTGGGCGGATCCAGCGCGACGAGTTCGCCGATCACGTCGGTCAACGGTTGGGGATAACCCGCGGGCAACCGATAGCGCAGCACCACGCGGCGGCCGAGCGGAATATCGGGCAGGCCGGCGGCGGGGTCAGTCGTCATGCCCGAACGGGTCGGGATCGGTGCCGGGCAGCCAGCTCAAACCCGGTGTGCCCCAGCCGTTGCGTTTGATCGCCTTCTTGGCGGCCCGTGCGTTGCGGCCGATCAGCACGTCCACGTAGAGGAACCCGTCCAGGTGCCCGACCTCGTGCTGGAGCATGCGGGCGAAGAAACCCTTGCCCTCCACCTCGACCGGCTCGCCGTGCTCGTCGGTACCGGTCACCTTCGCCCATTCGGCGCGGCCGGTGGGGAACTGCTCGCCGGGTACCGACAGACAGCCCTCCTCGTCGTCGTCCGGGTCGGGCATGGACTCCGGGACCTGCGAGGTCTCCAGTACCGGGTTGACCACCACGCCGCGGCGCCGGGTCGCGGCGCCGTCCGCGCCCAGGTCGGGGCAGTCGTAGACGAACAGGCGCAGCGGAACGCCGACCTGGTTGGCCGCGAGACCGACGCCGTGCGCCGCGTCGAGCGTCTCGTACATGTCCGCGATGAGCGGAGCCAATTCCTCCGGCGATTGGGTGACCCGTTCGGTGGGGTTGTGCAGAACCGGGTCGCCGACGATCACGATCGGGAGGATTGCCATGGGCCAATTATTGCCGGGCGTGCCACGTCACAGCGCTCCGGGTACCGGAGCGGGGACCGGAACTACCGGCAGGTAGGGAACACGCCGCGTCGTGCCCCGGGCGATTCCCGGGCTGCGTGGTTGAATGTTCCGCGACGTACAAGCACCATTTTCGTCTGGTGGTTACTCGGCGAGGGAGCGAGATGGACGGCGCAGCGGCACGGAATCTTTCCGAGAGCCAGGACGGCCCTTCCGCGAGCGAAGATGTCACGACGGGGCAGGCCGCGGCCGACCAGGCGGACGGCTCCGGGCTGAGCCGTCGCGAACTCGACATCCTGGCTTTCGAGCGACAGTGGTGGAAGTACGCGGGGGCCAAGGAGGAGGCGATCCGCGAGCTGTTCGCCATGTCGCCGACCCGCTACTACCAAGTGCTCAACGCGGTGGTCGACCGGCCGGAGTCGCTGGCCGCCGACCCGATGCTGGTGAAGCGGCTGCGCAGGCTGCGCGCGAGCAGGCAGAAGGCGCGTGCGGCGCGGCGGCTGGGATTCCAGGTCTGACCCGGCGATGCGGACCCTGACCCGCCTCGTGCGACTAGGCTCGCGAGGGTGAGCTACCCGAATCCCACCTCCGGTGGGCCACCGTTGCGTGCCCTGGCGATGGTGCTGATCGCGTTGGCCATCGTCTTCGCCGGCCTGGGCGCGATGTCGTTGTCGAGTTCCGACGCCGACAGCGACGCCTCGGGGACCGGCGAATCGCCCACCTCGAGCGCGACGGCCGCGCCCCAGATCCCGGCCGGCACGACCACGCCCAAGGCGGCGGCCTCGGTCGCGTCCTCGTCCACCGCGGTGGCGACGGCCAAGCCGACCACGACCGCCGCGCCGACCACCTCCACGGCGGCCCGTTCGGTCCCGGTGCGCGTGCTGAACAACAGCATGGTGCCCGGGCTCGCCGCCAAGACGGCGGGCCAGCTCTCGGCGAGCGGGTGGACGATCGCGGAAACGGGCAACTACCCCGGCGCGAGTATCTCGAAAACCACTGTGTACTACGGCACTTCGCCCGGCGACAAGGAGGCGGCGCAGGCCGTCGCGGACGAGCTCGGCGCGTCGGTGGCGGCGAAGTCGGACGGAATCGGGGACACCGGACCGGGTGTAACGGTGATCGTCACGGGTAACTGACCCGTGTGGCCGCTGTTCGCACGCTCGGACCGGCGAACGTGAGGTGAGGGCGCGCCGCCCTGTCGAGGGACACGGCACGGCGGCGTGGCATCATCTTGTCCGGTAACGAACGTGTCCACCCAGCTTTACTCGTAAACTCGGTACTCGTAAAGGAGTTCCCCGATGGCCCCGTCCACAACTCGACGCCCGTCCTGGCGGACTGTGACCCCGGTGCTCGCGGTCGCGGTGTTCGGCCTCGCCGCCTGCTCGAACAGCCAGGAGTCGAGTGACGTCCAGGGAACCACTCCGCCGGTGTGGACCGGGTCCGGCGCCCCGGCCGGGCAGTCGAGCTCCGAGCACGGCGCTCCGAATTCGGAGCAGGGGGTGAACGTGCAGTTGAAAGACCCCTCGGGCGCCTCGGTCGGCACCGCGAACTTCGCCAAGGACGGCAACCACCTGCAGGTCACCGTCGAAGCCCACGGGCTGCGCCCCGGCTTCCACGGCCTGCACGTGCACCAAGTGGGCAAGTGCGAGCCCAACTCCGTCGCACCGACCGGCGGCCCGGCGGGCGATTTCCTGTCCGCCGGTGGTCATCTGCAGGTCGGCAGCGCCAACGCGCACCCGGCCAGCGGTGATCTGACCTCGCTCGAGGTGCGTGGCGACGGCGTCGCCAAGCTGGTCACCAGCACCGACGCGGTGACCCTGGACGACGTGAAGGGCAAGGCCCTGATCATCCACGCCGACGCCGACAACTTCGGCAACATCCCGAATCGTTACAACCGCGCCGATGGCGTCGCGGGTCCGGACGAGACGACCCTAGCGACGGGCGACGCGGGCGGCCGTGTCGCTTGTGGCGTGATCCAGTAGCGCGGTGGTATATGGCCGGGGCAGGAATCGAGCACGTTCCCTTCGAAGGTTCGCCCCGGCCCACGATCGGGGTCGAATGGGAGATCGCCTTGGTGGACAAGGTGACCCGCGACCTGTCGAATACCGCCGCCGCGGTGTTCGATTCGCTCGGTGAGCTGCGGGCCCACGACGGCACACCGCAGGTGACCAAGGAGCTGCTGCGTAACACCGTCGAGTTCGTCACCGGCGTGCACGAGACCGTGGGTGCCGCGGTGGAGGACCTGACCGGCACCATGAACACGGTGCGGCGCGCGGCCGACTCGCTCGGCGTCGACCTGTTCTGCGCGGGCACCCATCCGTTCGCGCAGTGGTCGGCCCAGCAGCTCACCCGGTCGGAGCACTACGACGAGCTGATCGAGCGCACGCAGTGGTGGGGTCGCCAGATGATGATCTGGGGCGTGCACGTGCACGTCGGAGTATCCCACCGCGACAAGGTGTTTCCGATCCTCAACTCGTTGCTGCTGTCGTATCCGCATCTGCTCGCGCTGTCGGCGGGCTCGCCGATGTGGTCCGGATCGGACACCGGCTACGCCAGCAACCGGACGCTGATGTTCCAGCAGCTGCCGACCGCGGGCCTGCCGTTCCAGTTCGAGAACTGGACCCAGTTCGAGCATTTCGTGCACGACGAGGTCAAGACCGGTGTGTTCACCCAGCTGGGCGGTATGCACTGGGATATCCGCCCGGCGCCCAAGTGGGGCACCATCGAGGTGCGGGTTTGCGACGGCATCTCCACGCGCGCCGAACTCGCCGCGCTGGCCGCGCTCACCCATTGCCTGATCGTCGACCTGGACCAGCGAGTCGAGAACGGCGAAACCCTGCCCACCCTGCCGCCGTGGCATGTGCAGGAGAACAAGTGGCGGGCCGCCCGGTACGGACTGGACGCGATCATCATCACCGATGCCGACAGCAACGAGCGCTTGGTCACCGACGACCTGGACGATCTGCTGAACCGGCTGGAGCCGACGGCGGCGCGACTGGGCTGCGCGGACGAGCTCGCGATGGTCGCCGAGATCCCCAAGCGGGGCGCGTCCTATCAACGGCAGCGCCGCGTCGCCGCGGCGTCGCAGGGCGACCTGATCGCCGTGGTGGACGCGCTGGTCGAGGAGCTGAAACAGTAACGTCCGGGCGCGGATAGGTCGGCTGTCGTTCAGCTGGCCAGGGGGATGGCGTTCATCCCCCGTTTACTATGGTCGGATGCTAGTCGAAGACCCGGGTGCCAAAGCAGGAAGCGCGGTATCGCGCCGTCCCGTTCCGCGGACTCGGGTCCGGGTCACCGCGGCGGTGGCCGCGGTGCCTGTCCTGCTGATCGTGTTGCAGGTCGTCGCCCTCTGGCAGGGGTTCGACGGCCCGCTGGAGAGCGTGGCGCGGGACTACATCGGCACCCCCAAGTCCATGTCGGTGCCCTGGGCGGGGCTGGTCCTTGCGCTGGTGGGTGTTTCGGCCCGCCGCAGGCTGGTCGCGGTGGGCGCCGCGGTCGCCGTCGACGTGGTGTGGGCGGGCGCCCGCTTGCTGGCCGGAGAGCCGTTGGTGATCGGGAACGGACCGGTGATCGTGCTGACCGGCTTGGCGCTGGTGGCCTGGCTGCGCTGGTCCGGCGCCGAACGGCGCAACGCGCTGCACGCGGCCGCGCTCGGCGCGCTGCTCATCCTGGCCACGAAGGTCGGCGACGTCTGGCTGCACGTCACCGTGATCGGTAGTCCCTCGGTCCTCGACGAATACGTGATCTTGGCCGACCATGCGCTGGGCGATCCGTCGTGGGTGCTCGGCCGGGCGGTCGACGCGCTCGGGCCGGTGGTCTACGCGGTCCTGCACTGGGTCTACATCGAACTGCCCGTGGCGGCCATCGTCGTGGCGGTGTGGCAGCTGCGCGGGGTGGTGTCGTCGGGCCGGTGGCCGTCGCACTATCTGGTGCGGACCTTCCTGGTGCTCGGATTGATCGGTCCTCTGGTGTATGTGATGTTCCCGGTGGTCGGGCCGATGTTCGCGTTCGGACCCGACGGAAACGGGCTGCAACTGGGCAATTACTGGCCGGGTGTGGTGCCGCCGATCGACCGGAATCCGCTGCCGCTGCCGTTCGACGCGGCCATTCCGCGCAACTGCATGCCCTCGATGCACACGGCCTGGGCGCTGTCGGTGTTCCTGCACACCCGCCGCGACTCCGACGGCGAGCCCGCCCCGGCCTTGCTGCGCTGGGGCGGCGCGTTCTGGCTGCTGGCGACCCTCATCGCGACCCTCGGTTTCGGCTACCACTACGGCGTCGACCTGGTCGCAGGGGCGGTGCTTTGCCTCACCGTCGAATCGGCGCTGCGCGAGCCGGAGCGCGGCTGGGGATGGTTCCGGGTCCGGCTGGTCGGCTCCGGTGTCATCGTGCTGGCCGCGCTACTGCTGTCCTACCGCTACCTCGCGGTACCGATGGCCGAGTACCCGGTGCTCGCGGGCACGGTGGTGCTCGGACTGCTCGCCGGACTGGCGGCGGCGTTCCACGCGACGTGGTTCGCGACCGTGCGGCAACCGCTGCGGGCCGAACGCGAAGTCGAACCGGCCACGCCCTGAGCGGGGGCTATTCCACGTCGTCCTCGCGCAAGGCGTTGACGCGCAACAGTCCGTCACGGTAGCGCTGCTCGCGGTAGGCGGTGCGGCCGATGAGGTGGGCGATCACCGGGGCCGTGAGCAGGGTGAACAGCCCGACCAGCACCAGCGTCCAGACGTTGCCGTGTCCGCGCAGCTGGATCGCGGCGCCCGCCAGCACCAGGATCAGCCCGATGACCTGCGGTTTGGTGGCGGCGTGCATCCGGGTGAGCGTGTCGGGGAAGCGCACGATCCCGATCGCCGCGGTCAGCGCCAGCGTCGAGCCGAACAGGATCAGGGCGCCCGCGAGCGCGTGCCAGAGGTTCATTTGTCGTCTCGCACCCGGAATCGGGACACCGCGGCCGAGCCGAGGAATCCGACCAGCGCCAGCGCGACGATCGCCGGCACCACGGTGGTGTCGGCACTGTAGGCCGCCCACACGGCCAGGCCGGAGGCGGCGATGGCCATCAGCGAGTCGACCGCGACGACCCGGTCCAGCGTGCTGGGCCCCACAACGACCCGGTAGGTGGTGAGCAGCCCGGCCGTGG
Organism: Nocardia arthritidis NBRC 100137; assembly: GCF_001612765.1. Classification (GTDB taxonomy): domain Bacteria; phylum Actinomycetota; class Actinomycetes; order Mycobacteriales; family Mycobacteriaceae; genus Nocardia; species Nocardia arthritidis. Next base: position 98,776 of record NZ_BDBB01000007.1, on the reverse strand, counting down.
TCAGGATGACGGCGGCGATTACGGCGACGACGGTCACGATGGCACCTCCGGGAGCGCGGCGGTCCGGGAGCGCGGCCATCCGGTCGGACGCTCGAACGCATCGATCAGCAGGCGCTCCAGCCGCCGGGTGATCCGGTGGAACTCGTCCACGGCGGCGTCGCTGCCGACGTCGAGGACGTGGACGTAGACGACCCGGCGCCTGCGATCGATTTCCAGCACCATCGTGCCGGGGATCAGGTTGAGCACATCGGTCCACAGCACCAGCACCAGATCCGATCTGGTGCGGGCGTATACCCGCAGCACCCCGGACACCGGCATCGGAGCCGGGCGGATCGCGAACCAGGCGACCTGGAGGCTCGACTCCAGCGCGTAATACCCACTCGACACGATCAATGCGACCAGCGGAAGCGGGTTCAGCCGACCGGATACCGGCACGCGCGGCAGCGGCAGCGCCACCATGATCAGGGCGGCGACCACCATCCCGCCCAGCAGGTTCGCCACACTGAGATCGCCCCACAGGGCGAGCCATACCATGGTGAGCCACGCGAGTACGCCGATTCGGACGACCGCCTCGCGCCGCCGACCGCGCCCGCCCTGCTCGACGCTCATCGCGGTTCTCCCCTCTCACCGCGCGAATCACCCAGTACCGCACCGATGTACACGCCGGGGTCACGCAGGTCGGCTGCCGCCCGGTCGGCGATCGTGAGAATCGGGCCGGCCAGCACGGTCAGGCACAACCCGACCGTCACGAGCGCCGCGGTGGACAACACCATCAGCGGCGGCATCCGGCCGGGGTCGGTGCGCTCGTCGTAGTGCACGTCGGTCGCATCCTCGATGAGCGTCGGGGGCTTCGCCGCCGTGAGATGGCCCTCCGGCGCGTCCGCGCGGGGCCGCCAGAACGCTTTGCTCCACACCCGGGCCACGGTATAGAGCGTGAGCAGGCTGGTGAGCACGGCGCCCCCGACCAGCACCCAGGCCAGCACGCTGCCGCGCTCGGCGCCCGCCTGCAAGAGCGCGACCTTGCCGATGAATCCGGAGAACGGCGGTATTCCGCCGAGATTCAGCGCGGGGATCAGGAACAGCACCGCCAACAGCGGGCTGGCCGCGGCGAGCCCGCCCAGTCTGCGCAGCGAGGTCGATCCGGCTTGCCGCTCGATCAGGCCGGCCACCAGGAACAGCGCCGTTTGCACCAGAATGTGGTGCGCCACGTAGAACACCGCGCCCGCCAGCCCGGACGCGGTGGCCAGCCCGACTCCGAACACCATGTATCCGATGTGGCTGACCAGCGTGAACGACAGCAGACGGCGGATGTCGCTCTGCGCGATGGCGCCGAGGATGCCCACGAGCATGGTGAGCAGGCCGCACACCAGTAGCACCGAGTCGAAGCCGCCGTCGGGGAACAGCAGCGAGTGGGTCCGGATGATCGCGTATACACCGACTTTGGTGAGCAGACCGGCGAACACGGCGGTGACCGGAGCCGGGGCGGTCGGGTAGGAGTCGGGCAGCCAGTTCGATAGGGGGAAGACAGCCGCCTTGATGCCGAACGCCACCAGCAGCACGGCGAAGATCGCCGTGCGGGTGCCGTCCGGCACGGCGCCGAACCGGACGGCGAGCTGGGCGAGATTCAGCGTTCCGGTGGCCGCGTAGGTCAGCCCGATGCCGGTGAGGAAGATCAGCGACGAGACCATCGACACCATCACGTAGGCCACGCCCGCGCGGATGCGCTCGGTGGTCGCGCCCACCGTCAGCAGCACGAACGAGGCCGCGAGCAAAATCTCGAAGCCCACGAAGAGGTTGAACAGGTCGCCGGCGAGGAAGGCGGCCGAGACACCGGCGGTCAGCACCAGATACGTGGGCCGGTAGATGGAGGTGGGCTGCCGCTCGTCGCCGTCGCGGATGTTCTGGCCCGCGCCGTAGAGGGCGACCGAGAGCAGCACGATGGACGAGACGACCAGCATGGCCGCGGAGAGCCGGTCCACCACCAGCGTGATGCCGATCGGGGCCGCCCAATTGCCGACCTGCAACGCGGTGGTTCCGTCCCGGTCGGCCAGATACAGCAGCAACCCGCAGATCACCACGACAGCGGTGAGCGCGCCGACGATGACCACGCTCTGGATACGGGGCCTGCGGCCGAACACGAGGGTGGCGGCGGCGCCTAGCAGCGGAACGAGCACCGGCAGCGGCGCGAGGATCGGCAGCAGGCCGGGCGAGAGGCTCACGTCGCCGGATCCTCTCCGGCACGCCGCCGGGCGACATCCTCGTCTTCCTGGTCGTTGGCGACGTCGTCGCTGGTGGTGAGCATGTAGGCGCGGTAGGCGAGGGCGAGCACGAATGCCGCGATGCCCATGGTGATCACGATGGCGGTGAGCACCATCGCCTGGGCGAGCGGGTCGGCCATCTCCTCGGTCTCGGCCGCACCGCGGATGGGCGGCTTGCCGTTGCCGCCGCCGGCGGTGAGGATCAGCAGGTTCACCGCGTTGCCGAACAGGATCAGCCCGAGCAGCATCTTCGACACGGCGCGTTCCAGGAGCAGATACACCCCGCACGCCACCAGGATGCCGATCACGATCAGCAGGGTCAGATTCGCCGTCATGCGCCGGAACCGCCCTTCGTGGCCGGGGTATCGGCGTCGGCCAACTCGCTGTCCAGCCGCGCGCCGAGGCTGCGCAGCACGTCCAGCACCAGGCCGACCACGATGAGGTAGACGCCCAGATCGAACAGCAGCGCGGTGACCACTTTGATGTGGCCGACCACCGGCAGCGAGACCTCGATGATCGCCGAGGACAGCGGCGGCGCGCCGAGCAGCAGCGACGAGACCGCGGTGCCCGCGGCCAAGGTGAGGCCCGCGCCGAGAACATGGCCCGCGTCGACGGGGAGCGCCTCGCCCAGTTCGTAGCGGCCGCCCGCGAGATACCGCAGGGTCAGCGCGAGCCCCGCGGTGAGTCCGCCCGCGAACCCGCCGCCGGGCGCGTTGTGGCCGGAGAAGAAGAAGTAGACCGACAGCACCATGATGGTCGGGAACACCAGCCGCGTGGTGATCTGCAGGACCATCGACCGATCGGCCCGGTCGACCAACCGGCCGGCGGGCAGCCAGCTCACCAGTTCCGGGTCGTAGTCGGGGGAGTCCGCCGCGCGCGGGGCGCTGCCGAAACGCCTGCTGCGGAACACCAGGGAGGCGACGCCGGTGGCGGCGACGACGAGCACCGAGATCTCGCCGAGGGTGTCCCATGCCCGCAGGTCGACGAGCAGGACGTTCAGGGCGTTCTTTCCACCACCGAATGTGTAGGCGGCCTCGGGAATCCGGGGCCAGACGGGTTCGGCGGTGCGCGCCGCCACGGCGAATCCGGCCAGGACCGCGACCACCGTTCCGGTCCCCGCGGCCAGGATCGCCCTGCGGATCTTGAACGCGGTCCTGCGGCTGGCCTCGATCCGCGCGGGGAAGGCGCGCAGGACCAGAACGAAGATCACCAGTGTCAGCGTTTCCACCAGGAATTGGGTCAGCGCGAGGTCGGGCGCGCCGTGCAGCGCGAAGATCACGCCGCTGCCGTATCCGGTCACGCCGACCACCAGCACGCTCGCCAATCGGTTGCGCAGCACCGTCGCGGCGAGTGCGGTCACCGCCATGATCGCGCCGACGGCCGCTTGCAGCGGCGAATCCCACAGGCGCAGCGTGACGCCGGTGCGGGTGCCGAGCGCGAGCAGGACGGTCGGCAGGATGATCAAGGTGACCAGGATCGCCGCCTGGCTCAGCGGCAGCGATCCGCGTTGCACGGCGCCGGTCATTCGCAGCGAGAGGGTGTCCATCGCGCGCAACGTGGCGTCGTAGGCGCGGTCGGCGTTGCCGAGGCGCGGGTGCGCCGATTCGGTGAAGCGGGCGCGCAGCCGATACAGCCCGACACCGACCGCGACGATCAGCAGCGTCCACGCCGGCGCGGGGGTGAAGCCGTGCCACAGCGCCAGATGGGAAAACGGGGGTCCGGCAAGCGTTTCGGCATAAGGGCGCAACCGCGCGTCCAGCCAGGACGGCGCGAGTCCGGCCACGAGGCTCGCGGCGGCGAGGATCACCGGTGCCGCCAGGAAAAGAGCGCCGGGCGGGTGCCAGCGGAGGCGATCCTCGGATTCCCGGCCGGCGACGGGCACTTCGCTCGGATGGCGGGCCAGGGGCGCGGTGCCGGGAGCGGGGTCCGGCTCGACGCCCTTGTCCGCGAAGGCGCCCCAGACGAACCTGATGCTGTAGCCGACGGTCAGCATCGAGCCGAGCACCACCCCGGCGAAGACCGCGCCGCGGGCGGGCGCGGCGAGTATGTCCGCGTCCAGCACGGCGCTCAGTGCGCTCTCCTTACCGACGAAGCCGAGCAGCGGCGGAATGCCCGCCATACTGAGCGCGGCGAGGACCGCGGCGGCGCACAGCACCGGCGCCCGGCGGCCGAGACCGGACAACCGGCGTAGGTCGCGCGTTCCCGCACCGTGATCGATGATCCCGACCACCAGGAACAGGCTCGCCTTGAACAGCGCGTGCGCGACGATCATCGTGACTCCGGCCAGCGCGGCGGCGGGCGTACCGAGGCCGACCAGCACGATCAGGAAGCCCAGCTGGCTCACCGTGCCGAAGGCCAGCACCAATTTCAGATCCACGACCTGCAGGGCGCGCAGCCCGGCCAACAGCATCGACGCCAGGCCGAGGGTGAGCACCAGCGGGTGCCACACCGGGTTCTGCGCGAACGCCGGTGCGAGCCGGGCGATCAAGTACACACCGGCCTTCACCATCGCCGCGGCGTGCAGGTACGCGCTCACCGGCGTCGGCGCGGCCATCGCGCCGGGCAGCCAGAAATGCAGGGGCACCACGGCGGATTTGGTGAGCGCGCCCACCAGCAGCAGCGCCACCGCTACGTCGACGGCCGTCCCGCTCGGGGCGCCGGACAGCAGATCCGACAGCAGATAGCTGCCGTTCGCGGCGCCGAGCACGACGATGCCGGCCAGCATCGCCAATCCGCCGGCCCCGGTCACCAGCAGCGCCTGGATCGCGGCTCGTCTGCTGGCCGCCTGCTCGGCGTTGTGGCCGATCAGCAGGAACGACAGCACCGTGGTCGCTTCCCAGAACACGTAGAGCAGCACCATGTTGTCGCTGGTGACCAGCCCGAACATGGCCCCGGCGAACGCGACGAGCTCGGCGGCGAACACCCCCAGCCGCGGCTCGTCGTTGTCGAAGTACCTGGCGCAGTACACCAGCACCAGCGCTCCGATACCCAGCACGAGCGCGCACAGGACGGCCGCGAGCGTGTCGAAACGCAGATCGATGTTCAGGCCGATGCTCGGCGCCCAGGTCAGCCGGACGCGCTGCGGCTCGGACCAATTCGCGATCACCCAGGCCGAACTGCCGAGCGGCACCGCGGCCAGCAGGTAGAAAGCATTGCGCCCCAGTGCCCGCACCCCCAGCGGAGCCACCAGGGCGGCTGCGGCGTGCACGAGCAGGATCGCGAGCAAACTTCACTCCGTCGAGTCGGGGCGGCGGGGTGTTCGGGACAAGCCTACGGAAAGCCTGGGTCTTTCGCGGCAGGGGTGGGTATGGCGTCCGCCATCCCGGCGAATCGGGGCTATATATCCGCTAACGATTCGCTTTCCGGTTGCCCTTTCGGTTGCGGCTTGCAGCGCGGCCGCAATTTCCGCAGCATGACCAGCCCGATCGCGCTGCCGATGACGATGGCCAGCGCGGTGCGCCCCGGCGTCGCGTCGTGTACCGCCACATCCTCGCGCCAGTCCTTGACTCGGTCTGGCATCACCGACACCGCCGAAGGAAGGTAGAGCGCGGTGAGGGCGAGCACGCCGCCGGGCGCGTAATGCGGTCGCGCCGTCCCGCAGCAGTAACCCGCGGTCAACGCGATGATCCCGCTGATCACGGCGAAGGCGACGGTACCCGAGGACGTCGAGGTGAGCTGGGCGACGACCGTGATGCCGACGAGGAACAGGATGGCGAGAGCGGTCGAGGGCATCCGGGAGCCTACGAAGAGTCCGGCGGCGGTCAACGCGATGAGCACCGCGGAGGTCCAGCCGGGCCGGACGGCGTAGCCGACGGCGTCGACCGCCGCGGTGAGGCTCACGGCCAGGTATACGCCGGTGCCGTCGCGGCCGGGCAGCAGCATCGCCGCGGCGGTGGCGCTGACGATGGTCGCGGCGACGACGATCCCGATCTCGATCGCGTGACTCTCGGCGGGCAGTTTGCTGTACTGGCGGCCCAGCCATTCCGTGCCGGCCAGTACCACCAGCGCGAGCACCATGGCGGCGAGGATCGGGGTCACCGGCAGAGCGATCGCCATCCGCGGCGTCTCGGGCTCCTTGATGCGCTTCCAGTTGTGCGAGGTGCTGATCACCAGCAGGGCCAGGGCGACGCCGATCATCCAGCGGGTCGGGGTCTCCAGGACCGCGTACGGATCCGCGTTGATGCCGAGCAGGTTCGCGAGATCGCCGAACGCGAAGAATCCGACGCCGCCCACCGCGAACGCGGCGCCCGGCCACGGTCTGCGCAGCACCACGGCGCCCAGCCCGCCGAGCAGCACGGCGGCGCAGATGGAGTCGATGTAGTTCTGCGTGGTGAGCATCTCGGCCGTCGCCACGTGGCGTCCGGCGAAGTGATTGATCAGCTGGGCCAACGCGGCGGCGGTCGCCGTGGCCCACCCGGTCAACGGCCGCTTGGTCGTGGTGACCAGTACGGCGACCGCCACGGCGACGATCACTCCCAGCGCCGCGCTGCGCGGCACGCTGTTGAGCAGAACGGCGATCCGGTACGACGTGGACTGGCCTCGGGTGCTGACGGTGACAGGCAGGAACAGCGTGACACCCGCGACCGCGGCTCCCGTGAAGGCCGTGGTCGCGTCGACAATGTCGCCGACCCTGCGCACGGTTGTCGAACATACCCGTGGTGCGGGCGCGATCTAGAGATTGCCGAATATTCGCTCGATAGTGTCTCTCATGAGAAAAGAGCGGATCACGCGAATTTGCCACAGATTGACTGCGGAGCGCTGATTGCTCGTCGCCTACCCGCGGCTGTCCGCATAGCGGCGCAACGTGTCGATCTGCGACGGATCCAGCGAGGGCCGGACCACCGTCTGGGCGGCCAGCACGTCCGCGGCGCTGACATCGGCGGCGTGCATGTCCCGGCGCATCGCCGTGAGCGCGGACTCACGTAGCAGCGCGGCGCAGTCGGCGGCGGAGTAGCCCTCCAGTTCCTCCGCGAGAGCGTCGAGATCGACGTCGGCGGCCAGGGGCACCGCGCGCCCCGCGGTGCGCAGGATCTCCCGTCGGGCGGCGGCGTCCGGCGGCGGTACGAAGACCAGCCGTTCGAGCCGGCCGGGGCGAAGCAGCGCCGGATCGATCAGCTCCGGCCGGTTGGTCGCCCCCAGCACCACCACGTCGCGCAGCGGCTCCACGCCGTCGAGTTCGGTGAGCAGCGCCGCGACCACCCGGTCGCCGACACCCGCGTCGGCACTTTGCCCGCGGCGTGGGGCCAGCGCGTCCACCTCGTCCAGGAAGATCAGCGACGGCGCGGAATCCCGTGCGCGCTGGAACAGTTCTCGCACCGCGCGCTCCGACGAGCCGACCCACCGGTCCAGCAGTTCGGCGCCCTTGACCGCGTGCACGCTGAGCTGACCGGTGCCGGCCAGCGCGCGCACCAGGAAGGTCTTGCCGCAGCCTGGCGGGCCGTAGAGCAGCACCCCGCGCGGTGGCTCGATGCCGAGGCGGGCGAAGGAGTCGGGGTGCCGCAGCGGCCAGAGCACCGCCTCGGTGAGCGCCTGCTTGGTTTCCACCATGTCGCCGACGTCGTCGAGGAGCAGGCTGCCGATGGCGAGTTCCTCCATGCCCGAGCGCGACAGCGGCCGGATGACCTCCAGCGCACCGACCAGGTCGGATTGGGTGAGCTGTGGATTGCCGTGCTCTCTGGCCCGCGACGCCGCGCGCAGCGCCGCCTCCCGGCACAGTGCCGCCAGATCGGACACCACGAATCCCGGCGTACGCGCCGCGATCTCCTCCAGTTTCAGCTCCGCGGTCGGCACCCGGCGCAGCAGATGCTCCAGTAGCGCCTTGCGCACGGCGGCGGTGGGCAGCGGCAGCGCGAGTTCGCGGTCGCACAGGTCCGGCGCCCGCAGCCGCGGATCGATGCCGGCGGGATGCGCGGTGGTGGCGATGAACGCGACGCAGGGCTCGGCGATCGCGGCGCGCAACTGGTCCAGGATGAGCGTGGCGACCGGCTCGGCGTCGGCGGGCAGCAGCGCGTCGATGTCGGTGATCAGCAGGACGCCGCCCTTGCCGCAGCCGATGTCGGCCACCGCCTCGGCGACCTCGCGCAGCCGCGCACCGCTTTCGGCCGCGCCGATGGTGGGGCCATCCAGTTCCACTATGCGCCGCGGCGTCGCGACCGCGCGGGCCAGCGTGGTCTTGCCGACGCCGGCCGGGCCGGTGATCAGCACGCCGAGATGTGGTCGCGCGCCGAGGGTGCGCAACAGTTCGGGTTCGTCCAAGGCGAGGCTGAGCCACTCCTGGAGCTTCGCGGCCTGGGTGCGCGCGCCCGCCAAGTCTTCGACCGAGATGCTCGGTGTGACATCGCCTGCCACCACGACGCCGTCGGCGCCCGTGACCACACCTGGGGCGACGGCTCCGCCCACGCCGCGGGATGGCTCGTCCACCGTGAGCGGTGATCCGGCCGAAGCCGGGATGTCCCACCCGGCGACCGCGCCCGCACCCCAGGTCACCGCCGTATTCGGCTGCACGCTCACCGGGCCGCGCGGATCGGTGGCGGTGACGGTGAGCAGCTCTGTGGTCCAGGCGATGCCGAAGGTGCGCGACAGCGCCTGGGTGGCCGCCGCGGAGCTGATGTCGGGACCGAGGTCGCGCGGCAACAGAGAGACCGCGTCGCCGACCGTGACGACCTTCCCGAGCAACGCCTGCCGCAGCGTGGCGGCCGGAATCGTGCGGGTGGCGTGCATCGAGCCGCTCACCGTGATCTGTTTCGCGCCGTAGACGGTCGCGGGGGAGACCACCACGGTCGCGTCCTCGCGTAGCCCGGCGTTCGACAGCGTCACGTCGTCGAGCAGGGCGACTCCGGCGGGCGTTCCCTGACGGGCGACGCCGACCACCGCGGCCGTGCGGCGGGAGCCGACCAGCATGATTCCGTCCCACTCGCGCAACCCCAGCGCGGTCAGCGCCTCCGGATGCAGCCGGATCACCCCCCGGCGGGCATCGGCGGCCGAGGGATTCAGGCGGGCGGTGAGTGCCAGTTCTGCCACTGTGCCATTCTGCCGCGCGGCCGGCGATCGGTCACGGTTCGTCGTCGGGGAATACGCGGACGGCTACTTCTTCACGATTCCGGCCGCGACCGCGACGGAGGTATCGGCAACGCTCGGCGCGAGACAGACCAGCTTGGCGGTGCCCAGCGCGACGTTCGGGCTGCCGTCGAACGGGCCGCCGGGGTTCTCCGCCAGAATCTGCTCGATCAGCGCTTTCTCCTGGTCGGTGTCGAGCTTGCGGAACTCACCGCAGGTGGTGCTCGACGCGGGCCCGAGGGAGGAGTCGCGCTGCTTGGTCGTGACCGGGGCGTCGGTATCCGACGGGGAGCTGGGCGTCGCGGCGCCGGGAGCGGTCGTGGTGTGTGCGACCGAGGTGGACGCGGTCGTACTCGCGTCGCCCTTGCGCAATCCGTTCGCGTCGGCGGACTCGTCCCCTCCGCCGCAGCCTGCCAGCAGGAAACCCACCGTCCCGGCGATCAGGACGATGGCGGAAGTTCGTTTCATACCGTGCTTTCCCGGGTGGATCGTGGTGCCGGAGGCCCCGGCGTTCGCAGCAGCGTACCGGTTGCGGCGGGGTCAGTGGATGTGTGCCTGCCAATCCGCAGGCACCCGTCCGCGCGGGCCCGGCACGCCCTGATCCGCCGGATGACTGCGCGGTGGCGCCAATTCCGGTCCGCCGCTGTACATCTCCTCGGTCTCGAAGTTGTAGAACCACTCCTCGCCCGGTTCGAAACTCTGGATGAACGGGTGGCCGGTGCTCTCGGCGTGCGCGGTGGCGTGCTGCGCGGGCGAGGTGTCGCAGCACCCGACGTGCCCGCACTGGGCGCAGCGGCGCAGATGCACCCACCACCCGGAGTTCTGCTCGCACTCCAGGCAACCCGGGCCGCTGGGGGGGACCGCGGGGTCGATGCCTGCGAATTGCTCGGTCATGACTGCCCTTCCGTGTGGGTTGCGGCGACAGGCTCTTGTTCGGGGCGGCGCAGCGGTAGCCAGACGGTGAACCTGGTGTCGCCCGGCTCGGAGTCCACCCGGATGTCGCCGTTGTGCTTGTTGACCACGATGCGGAACGAGATGTCCAGCCCGAGGCCGGTGCCCTCGCCCATCGGCTTGGTGGTGAAGAACGGTTCGAAGATGCGGTTGCGGGCCTCCGGCGCGATGCCCGGCCCGGTGTCGCCGATCTCCACGACCGCGCAGTCGTTCTCGTGCCTGGTGCGGATGGTCAGCGTACCGGCGCCGTTCATCGCGTATACCGCGTTGTCGATCAGGTTGGTCCACACCTGGTTGAGCTCGGCCGCGTAGCACGGCACCTGCGGCAGGGTCCGGTCGTATTCCTTGACCACGCGCACGCCGTCGCCGATCTTGCGGCTGAGCATCACCAGCGTGCTGTCCAGCAGCTCGTGGATGTCGACCACCTGGAATGGCGCACGGTCCATCTGCGAGTATTGCTTCGCCGCGCCGACCAGCGAGGAGATGCGCGTCGTCGAGTCGGCGATCTCGTTCATCAGCAGCTCGGTCTCGATGGTGTAGTTCAGCCAGCGGATCGCGCCTTGGAACACCTGCTCCGGAGCGCCCTCCAGGGTGGCGGCCACTCGTTCGAGCCAGTCGGTGTCGAATCCGGCCTGCACGAAGTTCGGCGCGAGGTTCCAGCCGTCGGCGATGCCGTGCTCCTCGAGCCATTCCCCGAGCAGATCCTCGCGGTCGGCGGCCTCCATGGGCGTGAGTTCCGGCGCCTTCGCGACCTGGGCGGCCGCCTCCTCCTGCAGCCGCACCAGCGCGCCGAGGGAAGACGGGTCGAACTTGCCGTCCGCCATCATCGCCAGCTTGTGCCGCATGCCCGCGACGCGTTCGCGCAGGCCCGAGGTCGCGCGCACCGCGGCGGCGGCCGGGTTGTTGAGCTCGTGGGTGAGGCCCGCGGACAGCGAGCCGAGCGCCAACAGCCGCTCCCGCTCGCCGATCCGCGCGTTGGTGTTGCGATTACCGAAGAAGACGCCCTCGAGCAGGTGCACGGCCATCGGGAACCACTCGTGCATCATCCTGGCGAAGACCTCGGCGTCCAGCACGTAGAACCGCGACGGTCGTGTCACCTGCATCGTCCCGTTGTAGGTCTGGTCCACCTTGTCGCCGATGTAGGACATCCACGCGCCCGCGTAGGACCCGCGGTGTTCGGTGCGGACCAGCTCGATCTCTGCGCCGCCGGACTGCTTGGTGAGCACCACCTCGCCGTCCATCAGCACGTAGAAGCAGGTGGCCGGTTCGCCCTCGCGGAAGACGACGCCCGGTTCGATGGTCTCGATCCGCCCATCGGCGCACAGCCATTCCAGCTGCTCGTCGGTCAGCTTCTCGAACAGGAACAGGGTGCGCAGCTCGGCGGGGTCGCACACCGACCGGCTGCTGCGGTCCGCGGTCTGGTTCGAAGTCATCTGCGGCCTCCTGGTTACGCGAGATAGCGGTGCACGAGCATGACGGCCATGGCGCCCTCGCCGACGGCGGAGGCGACGCGCTTGGCGGATTCGGCGTGCACGTCGCCCGCCACGAACACGCCGGGCACGCTCGTCTCGAGATGATGTGGTGGCCGCGACAGCTCCCAGCCCGCGGGGCGCGCGCCGTCCACCATGAGGTCCGGCCCGGCGAGCACGTACCCGGCGCTGTCGCGGATGATCACTCCGTCGAGCCAATCGGTCTGCGGCGCGGCGCCGATGAACAGGAACAGCCGCTCCGCGTCGGCCTTCTCCTCGGCGCCGGTCTTGTTGTCGCGCAGCACGATCTGCTGCAGGTGATCGTCTCCGTCGGCGGCGATCACCTCGGTGTTGGTGTGCACCTCGATGTTCGCGATCTGCGCGATCTGCTGGATGAGGTAGTGCGACATGGACTGTTGCAGCGAATCCGCCCGGACCACCAGGTGCACGGTGCGCGCATTACGGGACAGGAACACCGCCGCCTGGCCCGCGGAGTTCGCACCGCCCACGATGTAGACGTCATGATCGGCGCACTCGGACGCCTCGGTCATCGCCGAACCGTAGTAGACGCCGCGCCCGGTGAAGTCGTCGACGCCCGGCGCCGGGTGGCGGCGGTAGTCGACACCGGTCGCGATGATCACGGTGTGCGCGCACAGGCTGCCGCCGTCGGCGAACCGCACGGTGCGCGCGGACCCGTGCACCTCCAGCCCGACCACCTCGCGCGTCGTGATGACCTCGGCGCCGAACTTCGCCGCCTGCCGCCGGGCCCGATCGGCCAGCTGCGCGCCGGACAGGCCGTCGGGGAAACCGAGATAGTTCTCGATGCGCGAACTCTGCCCCGCCTGCCCGCCGGTGGCGGTCCGCTCGACGAGCACGGTGCGCAGACCCTCGGACGCGCCGTAGACCGCCGCGCCGAGACCGGCCGGGCCGCCGCCGACCACGATCAGGTCGTAGAACTCGCCCGCCGGATCGACGGTCAGGCCGACGTTCTGGGCCAGTTCGCTGTCGGAGGGCTGCACGAGCGCTTCGCCCGCCGAAGTGATCACCACCGGACAGCGCTCGGGGTCGGCCCCCGCCGCTTCCAGCAGTCGCGCACCCTCGGGCTCGTCGGCCAGGTACCACCGGTAGGGCAGCTGGTTACGGGCGAGGAACTCACGCACCTGCGACGATCGCGGCGACCAGCGATTGCCGATCACCTTGGTCTCGGTGACGGGCCGGTGCTCGCTGCTGCGCCAGGCGTCCAGCAGGCCGTCCAGCACCGGGTAGAGCTTCTCCTCCGGCGGGTCCCACGGCTTGAGCAGGTAATGGTCCAGGTCGACGACGTTGATCGCGTTGATCGCGGCGTTGGTGTCGGCATAGGCGGTCAGCAGCACGCGGCGCGCGTACGGGTGCAGGTCCATCGCCTGCTCCAAGAATTCGATGCCGTCCATGCCAGGCATCCGGTAGTCGGCGATCAGCACCGCGACGGGCTGGCCGCGCAGCTTCATCTCGCGCAGCGCGTCGAGCGCCTGATCCCCCGATTCCGCACGCAGAATCCGGTAATCGGCGCCGTAACGGCGGCGCAGGTCGCGCACGACCGCCCGGGAAACCCCCGGGTCGTCGTCGACACTCAGGATGGCCGGTTTCGTGGCAGCGGGTGAAGTCACCAGACGAGTATGGAGCCTCTCGGCCCGGTCTGTCGTGGGCGTTCGCGCAGGGCTCAGAGCCGATGACGCAAGACGAGATCCAGCTCACTCGGCGTGAGCAGACGCTCCAGGCGTTCTTCCCGGGCCGCGGCGCGAACGCCGTGGGGGAATGCCGACCCGGCGCGCGCTGTCCGCCCGTCCTCGGGCTCGACAGCGGGAAGCAGCGGAACCTGGTCCGCCGGTTGCCGATGCAGCAGGGAGCGCAGTTTCACGGCCGATCACCTCACGTTGGTACGCCGAAATGTTGGAGGCAGTGTCTGTGCTTCGTGTATCTGTGATTGTGCGTCGTTCATTACAGCGGCCGGGGCGCGAGTAGCGAAAATGTGACGCAACTGCCCGTCCGTTTAAAATGTGCGCGACCAGTCCCACCGCGGTCGGACGGATTGCCGTCGGCCCGTCGCTCGTATCCGGAGGCAGCGTTGCCCAAAAACCTCGAAGCCAGCATCGACATCTCCGCGCCCCCGGAGCGGGTGTGGGCGGTGGTCTCCGATCTGAAGCGAATGCCGGAGTTCAGCCCGCAGTGTGTGCGCATGATGGCGCTCGGCTCGCCCAAGACGGGCACCTGGACGCTCAACTTCAATCGCGACGGCAAGAAATACTGGCCGACGACCTCGCGGATCGTGCGCTTCGAGCCGAACCGGGCGTTCGCCTTCCGGGTCAACGAGAACCGGACGGTGTGGAGCTACACACTGGAACCGACCGAGTCGGGCACGCGGCTGATCGAGCGGCGGGACGTGCCCAACGGCACCACCTGGTTCTCCCGCAAGGCGATCGAGGCCGCGCTCGGCGGCGAGGCCCCCTTCGAGGAAGCGCTGGTGCGCGGCATGAACGAGACGCTGGGCAAGATCAAGACGGCGGTCGAGGCCGGCGCCTGAGCGCGGATCGCGTCACGCGACGCTCGCCGCGATGGTGTCACCGCGGCGAGCGGCCGGCTTACTTCCAATTGGGCAGGTTCACGACCTGAGCCGCGTAGGACAGGCCGGCGCCGAACGCGATGAGCAGCGCGGTGTCACCCGGCTTGGACTCGCCCTTCCGCAGCAGCGCCTCCATGGCCAGCGGGATCGAGGCGGCCGAGGTGTTGCCCGCCTCCTCGATGTCGTTGGCCAGCGCGCAGTGCTCCGGCAGCTTCAGCACCCGGGCCATGATCTCGATGATCCGGCCGTTGGCCTGGTGCGGGATCATCGCGTCCAAGTCCTCGGGGGACAGGCCCGCGCGGTCGATGGCGTCGCGGCAGACCTTCTCCAGCGAGTGGGCGGCCCACCGGAAGACCGCGGTGCCCTCCATGGCCAGATAGGGCCGCACCGCGTCCAGGCCCTTCTCGTCGATCTCGTGGAAATACTCCATCCAGTCCTTGTCCTGCCGGATGGCGTGGTGCTGGGTGCCGTCCGAGCCCCAGACGGTGGGGCCGATACCCGGCTCGTCGGAGGGGCCGACGATCACCGCGCCCGCGCCGTCGGCGAAGAGGAAGGCGGTGGAGCGATCGGTCGGATTGACCGTGTTCGTCAGTTTCTCCACGCCGATCACCAGGACATGGGCGGCGGTGCCTGCGCGGACCAGGTCCGACGCCAGCGCGATCGAGTGGCAGAAGCCGGCGCAGCCGGCCGAGACGTCGAAGGCGGCGGCGCCGTTCATGCCGAGTTCGGTGGCGATGCGCGGGGCGGCGGCCGGCGTCAGCAGCAGATGGGTCGACGTGGCAACGATCACGCAATCGACTTGATCCACCGCGATACCCGACGACTCCAGCGCGCCGCGCGCGGCCGCGACGCTCATGCTCTGAATGGTCTCCGATTCGTCGGCGAACCGCCGGGTCTTGATGCCCGACCTGGTCCGGATCCACTCGTCACTCGAGTTGATCGGACCCGCCACCTCGTCGTTGGTGACCACTCGAGCAGGGCGGTAAACGCCGAGCCCGAGGATCGCCGTGTGCTCTGCCCCGGTGGTCTGGGCGATTCGAGCAGCCATCTGCGTCTCCTATGTACCTGCGGCGGCGCCGCCGGGGATTCCCCGAAGCATCGAAATCGGTCCCTCATCAGCCACTGCCCATCAGCGGGATAGACATGAGGCTTCCTCATATTAGCTTGAAAGTCGCTCATCTGCCGCGCGTATTCCGACAATCGGTGGGTATCTCGTCCTCGCACGCCACTGCTGTAGGAGGCGTGGCCCAACTAGGATGCGAGGACACCATGCTCGGTCTCGGGATTATCGGATGGATCATCATCGGAGGTCTTGCCGGATGGATCGCCAGCAAGATCATGAAGACGGACGCCCAGCAGGGCATCCTGCTCAATATCGTCGTCGGCGTGGTCGGCGGCCTGCTCGGTGGGTTCCTTCTGAAACTGTTCGGAGTCGACGTCGAGGGCGGCGGGCTCTGGTTCAGCTTCTTCACCTGCCTGGCCGGGGCGGCCATCCTGCTGTTCCTGGTGCGACTGGTCACGGGGTCCCGGGTCAGGTCGTGACCGCGCGTGCCACAGGCTCCTTCCCGTAAGGTGTGAACGCTTGCGCCCGGCCTATCGTTGGGTAGGCGCAACCCGTTTGCATCGAGCACGAAAGAGGAGCCTGTGGCCCGCCGTCCCACCCCGCCCGGCACGCCTGAAACGACCGGAGTCGGCCATGTCGTCGACCTGGTCCGCAACGCGATCCCTCCGTTGCATCCCGCCGGGCTCCCGTTCGTCGCCGCACCCCTCGCGGTCGCCGTCGTCGGCGGCAAGCGCAAATGGGTGCGGCGCACGGGTCTGCTCGCCGCGGCGGCCTGCGCGACCTTCTTCCGTCACCCGCATCGCGTGCCGCCGAACCGGCCGGGCGTCGTAGTCGCCCCCGCCGACGGCGAGATCGCGTTGGTCGACACCGCCGCTCCCCCCGCCGAGCTGGGTCTCGGTGACGCGCCGCTGCCGCGGGTGAGCATCTTCTTGTCCGTGCTGGACGTCCACGTGCAGCGCACGCCGGTCTCCGGCGTCGTGCGCACGGTGCTGCACCAGCCCGGCCGATTCCGTTCCGCGGACCTGCCCGAGGCGAGTTCGGTGAACGAGCGCAACAGCATGGTGCTGGAGACGCCGGAGGGCAATCAGGTCGTGGTGGTGCAGATCGCCGGACTGCTCGCGCGCCGGATCGTCTGCGACGCCCAGGTCGGCGACGTGCTGACCATCGCGGACACCTACGGCCTGATCCGCTTCGGCTCGCGGGTCGACACCTACTTCCCGCCGGGCACCGAACTACTCGTGCAGCCCGGCCAGCGCACTATCGGCGGCGAGACCGTCCTCGCCGTGCTCGGCTCACCCGCCGACGCCTGATGGAAGCGGCGGTACCCACCCAGCGGCGCAGGCGGCGGAGCATCCGGCTGCTGCCCAGCATCGTCACCATCCTGGCGCTGTGCTCCGGGCTGTCGGCGGTGAAGTTCGGCCTGGACGGCAAGCTAGGTATCGCGCTGGCCATGATCGGCGCGGCGGCCGTGCTGGACACCCTCGACGGCAGGCTGGCCAGGATGCTCGACGCCACCACGAAGATGGGCGCCGAGCTGGACTCGCTGTCGGACGCCATCTCCTTCGGCGTCGCTCCCGCGCTCGTCCTGTATGTGACCCTGCTCAGCAGCAACAGCGTGGGATGGATCGTCGCGCTGCTGTTCGCGGTCAGCATCGTGCTGCGCCTGGCGCGGTTCAACACCCTGATGGACGAGGACAACCGGCCGGACTGGGCGCGGGAGTACTTCGTGGGTGTGCCCGCCCCGGCGGCCGCGCTCATCGCGATGGTCCCGGTGGCGCTGTTCGTGCAGTTCGGCGACGGCTGGTGGGTCGGCTTCTACGAGGTCGCGGCATGGACGGTCTTCGCGGCCGCACTGGCGGTCAGCACCATCCCGACGCTGGCCATGAAATCGGTGTCGGTGGTGCCGCAGGCCGCGGCCGGGCTGCTGGTGCTGGTCGCGCTCGCCGCGGCGGCGCTGGTCACCTATCCGATCGTGCTGCTGCTGGTGCTGGTCGTGCTGTATCTGGGGCATATCCCGTTCGCCTGGCATTCCCAGCGCTGGGTGGCCGCGCGTCCGGAGACCTGGACGCACAAACCCGCCGAGCGGCGTGCGCAACGACGGGCGGACCGGCGGCTGCCTGCGATCCGTCGTCCGGCCATCCCGCGTCCGGCGATCCGCGGCTCGGCGCGTCTGCGCCTGCGCAGGCCCGGTGCGAAGCAACGTGAGAACGGCCATCCGCCCCGGGACGCCGATTAGTCGGACGGACAATCGATCTCGTGAGCACATGGGTAACTCGCCGGGTACGCCCGAAGCCCGAGCGGCGCCGAACGCAGGACCTGCACGCGGATCTCGCGGCACCGACAGGTACGGCCTGAATACTCGGAGAGGCGGGACAGCGATGGAGTCCGACGGATTGCGGGAATTCGAACTGCATCGGCCGCGCCTGTTCGCGCTCGCCTACCGGATGCTCGGCTCGGCGAGTGAGGCCGAGGACGCGGTGCAGGAGACCTACCTGCGCTGGGACGGCGCCGACCGAGCCGGTATCCGTTCCCCTGAGGCGTGGCTGACCACCGCGCTGGTGAATCTCTGTCGCACCTGGCTCGTTTCGGCGCGGGCGCGGCGGGAGAGCTATATCGGGCCGTGGCTGCCCGAGCCGGTGCCGACCGCGCGCGGCGAACTCGGCCCGCTGGAGACCGTCGAGGAGCGTGAACAGGTCTCGCTCGCGCTGCTGACGGCACTGGAGCGGCTGACCCCGGTCGAGCGCGCCGTCTTCGTGCTGCGCGAGGCATTCGGATACGCGCATCGCGAGATCGCCGACATGCTCGACGTCACCGAGTCGAACTCGCAGCAGATCTTCCGCCGGGCGGGCCAGCGCGTGCGAGAAGGCCGGGCTCGCTTCGGCATTCCGCCGGAGCACGCCCGCGAGCTGATCGAACGATTCCTGAAGGCGGCGCGCGACGGTGACATCGCCGCGCTGGAGCGGATGCTCGCCGCCGACGTGATCGCGACGGCCGACGGCGGCGGAAAGATCACCGCGGCGCGGCGGCCGATACGCGGCGCCAATCAGGTGGCGCGATACCTGGCGGGTCTGTTGCGCTGGGAGGTGCCGGGGACGCAATTGCTCGTGGAAGAGGTCAACGGCGCGCCTTCCCTCGTCGCGCGGGTGGACGGCGCGCCGCTGGTCGTGCTGGGGATCGATGCGGCCGACGGCTTGGTCACGGCGCTGCGGTTGATCGTCAACCCGGACAAACTCGCCTATTTCGCCGGCTCGGGCGGGTCGGACGGCGCGGTGGGCACGCTGCCGGACCGGCGTCGCCGTCCGCTGTGACACGCTTCACGGCGCTGGACTGTCAGCAATTGGGTGGCTGTCCGGTCTGAAGGGTGATGGCCGATCGAAAGGAGCCACATCATGACCGGACAGCATCGGATCGTCGTCCTCGGCGCCGGGTACGCGGGGCTGGCGGCGGCACGCAGGCTCGCTCGCACGGCGCGGGATGCCCGGATCACCGTGGTGGACGCCCACGCGTCGTTCGTCGAGCGAGTGCGACTGCACCAGCAGGCGGCCGGGCAGCGGATCGCCGCGTTGGATCTGCGGGAATCGCTGGAAAGCAAGGATATCCGCTTCGTGCGCGCCCTGGCGACGGAGATCGACACGGTGGCGAAGCGCGTGGTGCTCGACGCGGGGCCCGCCGTCGAGTACGACGCGTTGGTCTATGCCCTCGGCAGCATCGCTGATGTCCAGAGCGTCCCCGGCGTCGCCGAGCACGCGTATTCCATTGCGACGCAGGAAGACGTGCACGACCTGTCCACCCTCGGCGGTCCGGTGGCGATCGTAGGGGCCGGAGCGACCGGCATCGAACTGGCGGCGGAACTCGCCGAATCGCGGCCGGGGATCAAGGTGCTGCTGCTCGGTACGGAGGAGCCCGGCGCCTGGCTGTCGGCGCGGGCGCGGGCGCACATCAGGCGGACGCTGGAGCGGCTCGGCGTCGAGATCGTGTCCGGCGCCAAGGTGATCGAAGTGACCTCCGAGGGGCCGCGCTTGGCCGACGGTTCGCTGGTCGAGGCCGCGGCGACGGTGTGGACCACGGGTTTCCGGGTGCCCGACCTGGCCGCCCGCTCCGGCCTGGCGGTCGATTCCGACGGCCGGGTGCGCACCGACGCCACCCTGCGTTCGGTGACGCACCCGGACATCTTCGCCGCGGGCGACGCCGCCGTCATCGCGGGGCCGGGCGGGCGAGATCTGCGCATGGCCTGCGCCACGGCGCTGCCCACCGGCAAACACGCGGCCGATGCCGTCGTCGCGCGGATGCGTGGTCGCGAGCCGAAGGAACTCCGGTTCCGCTACGTGCTCCATTGCCTCAGCCTGGGCCGCCGTGACGGGGTCGTGCAGGCCGTGCACGCCGACGACGCACCGGCCCGGACGGTGCTGACCGGGCGGACGGCGGCATGGGTCAAGGAGCGCATCGTGCGCTTCGCGGCTGGGGCGGCGCACCCCTGACCTCCATCGTCAACTAGTGGTTGACGTCATCGTATCGTCAACTTATGGTTGACGCATGACCTCGCCATTCCGCCTCGACGACCTGATCGACGGCATCAAGAAGGCCCGTCCCGACAATGTGCTCGAGCAACTGTCCGATGCCGTCGTCGTGGCGAATCACCTCGACGAAGTGGCCGACCACCTGATCGGCCACTTCGTGGACCAGGCCCGGCGCTCCGGCGCCTCGTGGACCGACATCGGCGCCAGCATGGGCGTCACCAAGCAGGCCGCCCAGAAGCGGTTCGTGCCGAAGGTGCCCGAGCCGGGCGCGGCGGCGGCCATGGACCCGAACGCGGGCTTCGCGCGCTTCACTCAGCGGGCGCGGGCGGTCGTGATGGCGGCGCAGGAGGCGGCGCGCGCGGCGGGCAACCGCGAGATCTCGGTCGGGCACGTGGTGCTGGGGTTGCTCACCGAACCACAGGGCCTCGCGGTGCACGAACTCGTCCACCAAGGCGTCGCCGTCGACGTGATCTCCGCCGCCGCCTCCGCGTCTCTGCCGCCGGGTGAGGGGGACGTCCCCGCGCTGGTGCCGTTCGGCGCGGAGGCCAAGAAGGTCCTCGAGCTCACCTTCCGGGAGGCGCTCCGGCTGGGGCACAACTACATCGGCACCGAGCACATCCTGCTCGCCCTGCTCGAGCAGGAGAACGGCGCCGGTCTGCTCAGCGATCTCGGCGTCGACAAGGCCAAGGCCGAAACGCATCTGGGCGAACTGCTCGCGTCCATCACCTCCGAGAAGCCCTGATCCGCGTGGGCGGTGGGAAGTTCCGTGCGCGGATCGCACTCGCCCTCGCGGTGTCCTCGCTGGTGATCGGCGTGGGCCGCCGATCGGCCGGTCACGGCGTCCGCAACGTCGTCAACGGAGTGCGCGGCGCGCACGCCGCGCGGGCGCGTCATCGCCGGGCGCTGCGCACCCGGGGAGCCGGTATCCCCGGGCCGCGCCGGGCCGCGCCGGTCGAACACCGCACGACCCGAGCGGCCTGATCACCCGCGCCCGGCCAGGCCGCCACCCCAACGGGGCCAGCGGGCCTGCGGTTTCGGCTCGGCGACCAGCGGCTCGCGGTGGATGTCGGTGATGTAGAGGGGTAGTCGCGGTTCCAGTTCGGCGAGCAGGGGCAGTGCGCGTCCCCCTTGTGCCGCACGGTATTCCGGCATGGTCAGCCCGACGATCTGCAGGAACCGGACGCGGCCGTTCGGGCTGTCTACGGCGCCCAGCTCGGGGTCGGTCGTGAAGCAGACGGCGTGACAGGTGCAGTCGGGGTGGTCGGCCGCAATCGGCCCGTTCGTTTTGATGGTGTGTCCCGGTTCGAACCACTTGCCGGACTGGAAGACGTAACGGGCCAGGTTCTGCATGAAATTCGCCGGCCACGCGGGCGGTTCGGTGTCCTCGGGCCCGCGCGCCAGCCGGAAGGTGAATTCGAAGCACCAGCCGGACTCCGCCGGGTCGTCCCACTCCTTCTCGTGCAGCTCGGTCATGCCGTAGCTGATGTAATGCCAGTGCGGCGCCGGGTCGGTGCGGGAGTACGCGCTGATCCCGTCGAGGGGGTCGGACCCGCCGAGGGACCACGGGTGGTCGGAGGCCCAGTGGAAGGGCTCGATATCGCCGTACAGCGGCCGCAACGCATCGTCGATCGCATCCCAGCCGGGTTGTTCACTCACGCAGCCACCATAGGCAGGGCGCATCCGGCCAGTAGTCGGGGTGTCGAGCGCTGCGGCGCCTCAGGCGTCCGGCACGTTGCGGGCGAGCTCATCGAGCCAGGCCGCCGCGGACGCGTCGCTGGGCGCGCGCCAGTCGCCGCGCGGCGAGAGCGAACCGCCGGAGCCGACCTTCGGCGCGTTCGGCAGCGTCGAGCGCTTGAACTGGCTGGTCTGCACGAAGCGCAGCAGGAACTCGCCCAGCCAGTGCTTGATCGTGGCGAGGTCGTAGGCGTTGCGCTGATCGGCGGGGACGAGATCGGGCCAGCGGCCGGTATCGGCATCGGACCAGGCGTGCCTGGCCAGATAGGCCACGCGGCTGGGGCGGTAGCCGAAACGCAACAGGTAATAGAGGTGGAAGTCCTGCAGTTCGTAGGGGCCGACGGTGGCCTCCGAACTCTGGCCCGGCGCGGCGGAGTCGGCGTTCGGGATCAGCTCGGGAGAGATCTCGGTGCGCAGGATCGAGGAAAGCACCTCGCCCGCCTCCGCGCCGAACTGCTCGGTATCCACCGCCCAGGCGATCAGGTATTTGATGAGTGTCTTGGGCACCGACGCGTTGACGCTGTAGTGCGCCATATGGTCCCCGACGCCGAATGTGCACCAGCCCAGCGCCAGTTCGCTGAGGTCACCAGTGCCCACCACCAGCGCGCCGTGCATATTGGCCAGCCGGAACAGGTGCGAGGTCCGCTCGCCCGCCTGCACGTTCTCGTAGGTGATGTCGTACTGCGGCGCGCCGTCGGCGGCCGGGTGGCCGAGGTCGCGCAGCATCTGCGTGGCCGACGGGCGGATGTCGATCTCGCGCGCCGTGACGCCGAGGGCGGCCATCAGCCGGTGCGCGTCGGTCCTGGTCCTGGTGCTGGTCGCGAAGCCGGGCATGGTGTAGGCCAGCACATTCGCCCGCGGCAGGCCGAGCCGGTCCATCGTCTTGGCCGCGACGATCAGCGCCTGGGTGGAGTCCAAGCCGCCGGACACCCCGATCACCACGCGCTGTGTGCCGGTGGCGCGCAATCGCGTGCTCAGGCCCTCGACCTGGATGTGGTGCACCTCGGCGCAGCGCTCGTTACGCCGGGCCGGGTCGGCGGGGACGTAGGGGAAGCGCTCGATCTCGCGCTCCAGCGCGATCGGGTGCTCGGGGATCGGCAGCCGCACGTCGATGCGCCGCAGCGCGGCCAGCTGGTCGCGGTGGTCGTGCACGTTGTCGGCGAAGCTGGTGGTGCGCAGACGATCCGCGGCGAGGCGGCGTAGGTCCAGGTCGGCGGTGACCAGCTGGGGATGATCGCAGAACCGCTCGCCCTCCGCGAGCAGGTCGCCGTTCTCGCAGATCAGCGCCTGCCCGTCCCAAGCGAGATCGGTTGTCGACTCCCCGGTCCCGGCGGCGGAGTACAGGTACGCCGCGAGATAGCGCGCCGAATGCGAGGTGCACAGCGATCGCCGGTAGTCCGCCTTGCCGATCACGATATTGCTCGCGGACAGGTTGACCAGCACGGTCGCCCCGGCCAGCGCGGCGAAGCCGCTGGGCGGCAACGGAACCCACCCGTCCTCGCAGATCTCCAGGTGGAAGACGAAGTCGTCCAGATTGCTCGCGCGGAACAGCAGATCGGAGCCGAACGGCGCCCGGTGCCCGGCGACGGTGACGTGATCCTCCAGTGCCTCCCGCGCCGCCGCGAACTGGCGCTTCTCGTAGAACTCCCGATAGTTCGGCAGGTAGCTCTTGGGCGCGACGCCGAGCACGATGCCACGGCAGATCGCGATCGCGCAGTTGAACAACCGGTGGTGAGCGCGTACCGGGGCGCCCACCACGAGCACCGTATCGATGTCCGTGCTCGCCGCGACGAGCCGGGCCAGCGCCGCCTCGACGGCGGCGTCCAGCGCGTCCTGGTGGAACAGGTCGTCGGCGGTGTACGAGGACAGTCCCAGCTCGGGGAACACCGTCAGCACGGCACCGGCCGCCGCGGCCCGCGCGGCCAGCTCCACGGTCTGCTCCACGTTATAGGCGGGGTCGGCCACGCGTACCCGGGGGACCGCGACCGCCACCCGCGCGAAGCCGTGCCGGTAGAGCGAATCGAACGGCAGGTCGGTCACCCGCGTCCCCTTCCGGGATGAGGTTGATCATGATCCCCTCGGAATCTACGCCGCCGCGGGCGAGCGGGCGCGGCGGCGAATTCCGGGATGACTCCCCGGTGATTTCCTTGACCAGCGCTTCCGGTGACCGTCCGGGGTGGCGCGAATCGTCCGTCCGGAGATGTGAACCGCTGGCGGCTAAGCTATAGCAATGGCGGATGAAATGGATTCCGACCTAATAGCGGGGGAACGGCGCGCAGATCTACTGCGCGCTCTTCCGTATGTGTCCACCGAGTCCCAGCCGGACGGCGGCACTGTGGTGAACGGCGACCTGCCGCCCGACGTCGCCCCTCCGTTCATTCGCGCCATCATGCGGGTCGAGGCGGAGCTGCTGCTGCGCGACGCCGAACTCGTCAACGAGGACGGCGAGCCCCGCACGCCGGAGGAACGCCGCAATGACGCCATCATCGCGCTGCTGTTCCGCGTCGACGACCGCCGCTAGAACCCGCGCCGACCTTGCACTCGCCACCCTCGAGTGCTAAAAATGCTTTTGGCACTCCCTATCGGCGAGTGCCAGGTCGGGACGGTGAGACCGGGTTCCGTAGACACCCTCGGTCGTCCGTCGCGGGCACCGAACCTGGCCAGCGTAACTGGGGCGACCCGACCAGCGGTCGTCCTGTGTGTCAGCCATCCACATGGAGGATCTCAACAACGCCATGGCCAAGACAATTGCGTATGACGAAGAGGCCCGCCGCGGCCTCGAGCGGGGCCTCAACAGCCTCGCCGACGCGGTCAAGGTGACGCTGGGCCCCAAGGGTCGCAACGTTGTCCTGGAGAAGAAGTGGGGTGCCCCCACGATCACCAACGATGGTGTGTCCATCGCCAAGGAGATCGAGCTGGAGGACCCGTACGAGAAGATCGGCGCCGAGCTGGTCAAGGAAGTCGCCAAGAAGACCGACGACGTCGCGGGTGACGGCACCACCACCGCGACCGTGCTCGCCCAGGCGCTGGTGCGCGAGGGTCTGCGCAACGTCGCGGCCGGCGCGAACCCGCTGGGCCTGAAGCGTGGCATCGAGAAGGCCGTCGAGGCCGTCACCGCCAAGCTGCTCGACACCGCCAAGGAGATCGACACCAAGGAGCAGATCGCTGCTACCGCGGGCATCTCGGCGGGCGACTCGTCCATCGGTGAGCTGATCGCCGAGGCCATGGACAAGGTCGGCAAGGAAGGCGTCATCACCGTCGAGGAGAGCAACACCTTCGGCCTCCAGCTGGAGCTCACCGAGGGTATGCGCTTCGACAAGGGCTACATCTCCGGCTACTTCGTCACCGACCCGGAGCGTCAGGAAGCGGTCCTCGAGGACCCGTACATCCTGCTGGTCGGCTCGAAGATCTCGACCGTCAAGGATCTGCTGCCGCTGCTGGAGAAGGTCATCCAGGCGGGCAAGCCGCTGCTGATCATCGCCGAGGACGTCGAGGGCGAGGCCCTGTCGACCCTGGTCGTGAACAAGATCCGTGGCACCTTCAAGTCCGTCGCCGTCAAGGCGCCCGGCTTCGGTGACCGCCGCAAGGCGCAGCTGGCCGACATCGCCATCCTGACCGGCGGCGAGGTCATCAGCGAAGAGGTCGGCCTCTCGCTGGAGAGCGCGGGCGTCGAGCTGCTCGGCCAGGCGCGCAAGGTCGTCGTCACCAAGGACGAGACCACCATCGTCGAGGGCGCGGGCGACCCGGAGGCCATCAAGGGCCGGGTTCAGCAGATCCGCACCGAGATCGAGAACTCCGACTCGGACTACGACCGCGAGAAGCTGCAGGAGCGCCTGGCCAAGCTGGCCGGCGGTGTTGCGGTGATCAAGGCGGGCGCGGCCACCGAGGTGGAACTCAAGGAGCGCAAGCACCGCATCGAGGACGCCGTTCGCAACGCGAAGGCGGCCGTCGAGGAGGGCATCGTCGCCGGTGGTGGCGTGGCCCTGCTGCAGTCGGCTCCGGCGCTGGATGAGCTGAAGCTCTCCGGTGACGAGGCCACCGGCGCGAACATCGTGCGAGTCGCGTTGTCGGCGCCGCTGAAGCAGATCGCGTTCAACGCGGGCCTCGAGCCCGGTGTGGTCGCCGAGAAGGTGTCGAACCTGCCTGCGGGTCACGGCCTGAACGCCGACTCGGGCGAGTACGAGGACCTGCTGGCCGCCGGCGTCGCCGACCCGGTCAAGGTCACCCGTTCGGCGCTGCAGAACGCGGCTTCGATCGCGGCCCTGTTCCTGACCACGGAGGCCGTTGTCGCCGACAAGCCGGAGAAGGCCGCCGCTCCCGCCGGCGACCCGACCGGTGGCATGGGCGGCATGGACTTCTGAGTCCGGCCACCCGGCAACTTAGTTCGAACCGGAAGCCGGTCCACCGCGAGGTGGGCCGGCTTCCGGCGTTTCCGCGCGTCAGATTCCGTCGAGGGTGACGACGGCGAACGGCGTCCTCGGGCTGCCGGGCCCCATCGGGCCGCCCTTGTCGAACTGGGAGGAGACGATCAGGGTTCGGTCACCGGCGCGGGCCAGGGTCGTCGGGATGGACAGCGCCTCGTCGGTGCGCTGCTGTGCCAGCGTCACGGTGGCGCCGTTGTCGGAGACGGTCCACCGGCTGATCGTGTTGGTCGTGTTGTGGACGGCCCACAGGGTGCTCCCGCGCAGTTCCAGTCCGTCGCCCTGCCGGAGATCGCCGCCGCGCAAGGCGACCTTGCTGATCGGATTCGCTTCCGGCGTCAACGCGATGCGGTACAGGTCGCCGCGCGGCATGTCGACCGTGAGCAGGTAGTGGCCCGCCGGATCGGCGACGATGCCGTTGAGGCTGAAGCCGCCCGGTTCGATCGGCGGCAGTATGGAGCGCAGGTCGAACTGCGGAGTCAATTCCCCGCGCCCGCCCTGTGCTCGGGCGGCGGCCAGTTGATCGGGAGTGACGCGATAGACCACCGCCCGCGTGCTGTCGGTCAGATACGCCGTGCCGTCCGGGGTGATGGCGAGATCGTTCACGAAGCGGGGATCGCTTCCGGGCACGGTGAAGTCGGCGAGCAGGGCGCGGGTCGCGACGTCGTACACCGCGACGCCCGTGGTCGAGTCGGTCACCCACAGCCGCCCGGCCGCGTCCACTTTCAAGCCGTTGGCGGTCTTGTGGTTGTTGGCGCCTTCGGGCAGGAAGACCTCGGCGCGATGGGCATCCGGTGTCGCGCGATAGACCGCGCCGGTGGTGTAGGAGCCGACGTAACTGTCTCCGGTGCGTGCGTCGACCGCGATTCCCTCCGGATAGACGCGGTCGCCCGGCAGTTCGTAGGCGGTGTGGACGGGGCTGCTCGGCGTATCGCCGGTGCCGCAGGCCATGAGCGTGATGCAGGCGCTTCCGGCGGCCAGGCTCGACAGCAGGCGGCGGGGTAGGGCGTGGGACATCGATCTACCTCTTAGGGTTCGCTCTAACGAATGTGTTCGCATTCAAATATGGCTGCAAATCTAAGTTAGAACTCTAATGATCGTCAAGGCAGGAACGATGAGTTGTGCGGATACCATGCGCTTATGACGTCCTTGCCCGCCGCCGAACGGATCGGTTCGTACCTCAAACGTGCCGAGCAGTCCCTCAACACGGCCAAGAACGCCGCGTTGAAGCCGGCGGGCGTCACCGTGCCGCAGTACGCCGCACTGCTGTTCCTCGCGGAGAATCCCGGCATCTCGGCCGCCGCCCTCGCCCGGCTCTGCGGGGTCACCCCGCCCTCGATGAACACCGTCCTGAGCAACCTGCAGGACCGCGGCCTCATCGAGCGCACGCCGCATCCGTGGCACAAGAACGTCCTGGAGACCACGCTGACCGAGAAGGGCGCGGCGGTGATGCGCGACGCGGACGCCCGCGCGGTCCGCGTCGAACGCGCGTTGGCCGAGGAGTTCACCGACGACGAACGGGCTACCCTGCGGGAGTTGCTGACTCGATGCGCGGACCGGCTGGACTCGATTCGCCCCGATCCGGCCGATTAGCCGCCACCGGCCGGTCCGGGTCGGGTGGGGCTGCTCGGACCGGCCGTCGGTCGCCCGGTTCGGCGGCCGCTTGCCGGTGATCTCGGGTGGGAACCGTAAGTCGATCGCAGGCGGCGCGACTGGTGGTCGCGCCGCTTGTGGATCGGGTCAGGCGGGAATCGGAGTCTTGGTGGGCGACTCGGCCCTCTGGAACGCCAGCGCCAGCGCCAGGCAGGCGATGAGCGTGGAGGTCCACGGCAGCCACTCGCTACCGGAGGAATCCAGCACCGCCGCGCCGATGATCGACCCGATGCCGGCGCCGAGGTAGATGGCCGATCCGTTCAGGCCGAGAGCGACGGTGGGCGCGTCGTGGGCGATGCCGAACAGGCGATGCTGCTGCGGGACCAGGATCGCCGCACCGAACAACCCGGTGACGGCGAGCACGACGAACACCGCCCACGCGGCGTCGACGGCCACGCCGAGCAGGGCCAGACCGGCCAGTGCGCCGAGCAGCCCCACCGTCAGCGTGCGCTGCGGGCCGTACCGGTCGACCGCGCGCCCGGCCTGCGCGTTGCCGATCACCTGGCCGATGCCCATGGCCAGCAGCAACCAGGCGAGCATGCTCTGCGGCACCGAGGCCGCGACCACCACCGGCAGGTAGACGACGGTGGTGTAGACCGCGGTGATCTGCGTGGTCGTCACGATCAGCACGCGCAGCACCGGCGGACGGGTCAGCACGCCGATCCGGGCACGCAGGCCGGTGCTCGGCAGCGTCACCCTGGGCAGCAGGAGGACCAGCGCCGCCGCGACGGCTCCGCCGACCGCGATTCCCCACAGCACGCCGCGCCAGCCGATCCAGCGCTCGGCGAAGATGCCGATCGGCACGCCCGCGACGCTGGAGAGCGTGATGCCCGCGGTCACGATGGACAGCGCCCGCCCCCGGTGGGCGTCATCGGCGACCACGCCCGCGACGGCGAACGCGTTGGCCTGGAAGGCCGCCGCTCCGATGGCCGCCACCACGCGCGCCGCCGCCATGACGCCGAAGCTCTCCGCGGCGGCCTGCCCGATCATGCCGAGCACGAAAAGCGCGGCGCCGCCGCCGAGTAACCCGCGGCGATCCCAGGACCCGGTCGCGGCGGCGATCAGGGGCGAGGCGATGGCGTAGGTCCAGGCGAACATCGTGGTCAGCTGGCCCGCGGTGGACACCGAGACGTGCAGGTCGGCGGCGATCAGCGGGAGTAGGCCGCTGAGCACGAAGCCGTCGGTGCCGAGCACGAAAGTGCCCACGGCGAGCGGTAGGAGCGATCGATAAAGATTGTTCGATGATTGTCGAAGCATCATAGGATGAGAGTGGGATATGATTCGATTGTTGTCAAATGATCGGAGAATGGAGATGCGCCCGCTGCCGCAGCCGAGTACCGCCGACATCGACCTGGTCCGGGTGCTCAGCGCCCTCGCCGACCCGGTCCGGCTCGAACTGGTGCGCGCGCTCGCGGGCGAGCGCGAACCGCTGAGCTGCAATGTCCGGGAGTTCGACGTGGAGATCACGGCGGCGACCGCCTCGCATCACTGGAAAGTACTGCGGGACGCGGGCATCACGACGACCTTCGTCTCCGGCCGCAATCGGCTGGTCGAATTACGGCGAGACGATCTGGAGCAGCGCTTCCCCGGTTTGCTGGACGCGGTCATCGCCGGCGCCCAGCGCTGAACCGGCCGCCGGGCGCGGCCTCGGGCCGCGCACGAAGGTCACGACAAACTTCGCCGCCGTGGACATTCCGAGCGTAGGCCGCCTCCGCGGCAAGCCCCCGGCGCAGCGAGCCGTCCGTCACCGCGATCGTCGCGCTGCCCGCGAACGCCTGACTGTGCAAATGTTCGAGGACATCGCCCCGGCCGTCGTGCCCGCCGGGCGGCCCGGTCGTACGCTGAAGCCATGCCTGATCGCGGTCGGATCCGAGGCGTGCTCTACGACATCGACGGCGTCCTGGTGACCTCCTGGCAGGAGATCGAGGGCGCCGCCGCCGCGGTGCGCCGGATCGGCGAGAGCGGACTGCGCCGCGCCTTCCTGACCAACACCACCTCGCGCACCTGCGCCGAGATCGCACAGCGCCTGTGCGACACGGGCATCGAGGTCGACCGGGCCGAGATCGTCACCGCCGCAAGGCTCACCGCCGAGTTCGTGCGCGGACGCTACCCCGATGCCGCCGTCTGGGTGCTCAACCACGGCGACGTCACGGCGGATCTCACCGGCATGACGCTCGACGACGATCATCCGGACGTGGTCGTGATCGGCGGAGCGGGACCGGAATTCGATCACGCCGCGCTGAGCCGGGTGGTGGAACTGATGCTGGACGGTGTGCCCGTCGTCGCCATGCACAGCGGACTGACGTGGGCGACAGCGGAAGGGCTCCGCGTCGACGCGGGCGCCTACCTGCCCGGTCTGGAGGCGGCGGGCAACGCGCGCATCGAGGTGGTCGGCAAGCCCGCCGCGGCCGGCTTCCGGACCGCCGCGGCGCTGATGCGGCTGGACCCTTCGGAGGTCCTGATGATCGGTGACGATCTGTATTCGGATGTGCTCGCGGCGCAGGACGCCGGGTTGACGGGGGTTCTGGTACGCACCGGTAAATTCCGTCCCGGCGTACTGGCGTCGGCCGACCGGGCGCCCGATCACGTCATCGATTCCGTGGCCGCGCTGCCGGAATTACTGGCCGGGTCGGGCGAGTCGGGCGAACTTGCCGTAACCGACGAATCGGAATGAAACAAAAAATTCTACAGTTTCCCTCTAAAATTGCCCGCAAACGCGACGCCGCTAGGTATCGTCTGTTCCGGCAAATGGCCAGTGACAAGGAATGTCTCACGGACAGATCGGAGTTGCCGGATGCTCGATTCGCTGATGAGCGTGCTTGTGCGCAAACTACTATGGTCGCCGGGCTTCGGCTCGGCGACCGATCAATGAGGTAGCAACTGCTCAGCCAACTTTCGGCTAACGCGATGTAGGCCGCAGGTTGTAACGAAGGGCCCGATCGATGACGATGAGTTCGGGCCCTTCTGTATTGTCTGCCCCAATGTCACAGGATGCGAATACGGGTCGAATGTATGCCGGGCAACCCGTGGAGGACCGGCAGCGTCAGCGGCGTGCGCGTTTTCTGGAGTCAGGCCTGACGGTTTTCGCGCGGGACGGCTACGCCAACAGTTCGGTCGGCGCCATCTGTAAGGACGCCGGCCTGTCCTCGCGACAGTTCTACGAGGAGTTCACCGGTCGCGAGTCCCTGCTCCTAGACCTGTACGAACAGATCGATCGGCAGTCGCGCGATGCCGTGAAGAAGGCGTTGGACGCGAAGTCCGGCGCCAAGTCGCTGGACGTCATCGATGCCGCGGTTCGCGCGTACGTCGAATCCATCGGATCCGATCCGCGCAAGGCGCGCGTCGCCTTGGTCGAAGTGGTCGGCGCGGGCCCGAAGGTGGAGAAGTTCCGTCTCGCGGTGCGCCGGGAGTGGGGTTCGCTGCTGGCCGGCGCCGCCGAAGACGCCGCGCTGCACGGCGAGATACCCGCGGGCGACTACGAGATGCGGATGCTCGCCATCATCGGCGCCGTGAACTACGTGGTGGACTCGTGGAGCGGTGCGGAGCCGCGTCCGCCGCTCGACGACGTGATCCGGGTGCTGAGCAGAGTGATCATCGGCGCGGTCCGCGCATAGCGTCCCGGCCTGCGGGACCAGGAGCGACGAGCGCGGTAGCGTGCGAGGATGCAGACAGTTCCGATCCAGATGCCGGACGGCACCACGGTTCCGGTGCGGTTGATCCCCGCCGGTGGCGTGCACCGCCACCCGGTCACCCCGGACGCGCCGCGTCCGGTGCTGGTGATCGTGCCCGGACTCGGTGTTCCGGGGGGTTACTACGAACTGTTCGCCTCGAGCCTGGCGGCGCGCGGGTTCGACGTGGCCATCGGTGAGCTGCGCGGCAACGGCGACAGCAGGCCGAAGCCGAGTTCCGCCAGCACCTTCGGCTACCACGAGCTGGTCTCGGTGGACTTCCCGGCGATCTTCGAGGTGGTCCGCGAACAGTTCCCGGACAGCACGCCGTACCTGCTCGGCCACAGCATGGGCGGCCAGCTCGGCGTCATGTACGCCGCGCGCATCCGCGGCAGGCTCGGCGGGCTCATCCTGGTCGCGTCCGGCACGCCGTATTACCGTGGCTATCGCGGACTTTCGGGCCCGGGCATGCTGGTCGGCACCGCGGCGATCTCGCTGACGGCCAACTTGGCGGGCTTCTGGCCCGGCGACCGGGTCTCGATGGGTTTCGGCCGCCAGTCCAAAGTGCTGATCTCCGACTGGGCACGGCTCGCGCGCACCGGCCGGTTCGTCCCGGTCGGCGCGGACATCGACTACGAGGAGCGCATCGCGCGGCTGCGGCTTCCGGTGCTGTCCATCACGATGACCGGCGACGACCTCACCCCGCCCAGCTCCGCCGAGCATCTGCTGGAGAAGCTGCCCAACGCCGAGGTGACGCGCTGGCGACAGCCGGAACCGCTGGGCCACAACGGCTGGATCCGGCAGTGCGCGGGCACCGTCGACCAGATCGAGAAGTGGCTGCGCGACCGCTGAACACACCTCCGCCTCCGCCTTCGCCGCGGCCGTGCGCGGGCCGAGCACGGACCGCGTCCGGCCCGGCCATTCGTCAGGCGCGTCGCTCGATCAGCATCTGGGTGAAGAACTCGTAGATCAGCGTCGCCTGGAAAGCCGACTGCTTGTTGTCGGCGGCGCCGCCGTGGCCACCCTCGATGTTCTCGTGGTACCAGAACTCGTGGCCCTGCTCCTCCAGCAGCGCGGCCATCTTGCGGGCGTGGCCGGGATGCACCCGGTCGTCCCTGGTCGAGGTGGTGAGCAGGATCGGCGGGTAGGCGCGGTCGGCGCGAACGTTCTGGTAGGGCGAGTACTTGGCGATGTACTCCCATTCCTCCGGCTTGTCGGGGTCGCCGTACTCGGCCATCCACGAGGCGCCCGCCAGCAGCAGGTGGTAGCGCTTCATGTCCAGCAGCGGCACCTGGCAGACGATCGCGCCGAACAATTCGGGGTAGCGGGTGAGCATCACGCCCATGAGCAGTCCGCCGTTGCTGCCGCCGACCGCGCCGAGCTGATCCGCGGTGGTGATCCCGCGCCCGACGAGGTCTTTCGCGATCGAGGAGAAGTCCTCGTACACCTTGTGCCGGTTGGCTTTCTGCACCGAGGTGTGCCATTGCGGCCCGTACTCGCCACCGCCGCGGATGTTCGTCATCACCCAGGTTCCGCCGCGCTCCAGCCAGCCCATCCCCGAGGCGCCGCTGTAACCCGGAGTGCGCGACACTTCGAAACCGCCGTAGCCGGACATCACCGTCGGCCCAGGCTGGTCCTTGCGGTCGCGATGGCGGATCACGAAGTACGGCACCGGCGTGCCGTCATCGGACGTGGCGAAGAACTGCTCGGTCTCCACGCCGTCGGCGTCGAAGAATCCGGGCTCCTGCTTGAGGCGCTCGGTGCGCCCGCCGACCGCACTGGCCAGCAGCGTGGCCGGAGTGGTGAACCCGCTGGTGCTGAGCATGAACTCGTCGCCGCCCTCCAGCGGGTCGAGATTCAGCACGCTGGTGGTGGCCATCGGCGGGGTGTCGGTCAGTGGCTCGCGACGCCAGCCGTCCGTCCCCGGCGTGAGCACGTGGAGCTTGGTCTGCACGTCCTCGAGCGTGACCAGCAGCAGGTGATTCTCGGTCCAGCCGTAGCCGTGCAGCGCGGTGTGCGCGTCCGGGGTGAAGAGGACCTCGAAATCCCGTGCGCCGGCCAGGAACTTCTCGAAGTCGGCGGCCAGCAGCGCACCCGCGGGATAGCTCGCGCCGCCCACCTCCCACGGCGACTTCAACCACACCAGCAGCCAGTCCTTGTACCAGGATTCCGTGGCGTCGCTGGGGATGTCGAGATGCCGCAGCGTGCCGTCGTCCGCCAGCAGGTACACCTCTTCGTTGAAGAAGTCGGTGGCGCGGCCGACGTAGTGCCGTTCGTAACCCGGTGTGCGATCGTAGCCCGCCGAGACCGCGACATCGCCGGTCTCGCCCTCGAAAACGGTGGCCGCCTCCTCCAGAGCGGTGCCGCGCCGCCAGCGTTTCGCGATCCGCGGATACCCCGAATCGGTCAGCGAGCCGGGGCCGAAGTCGGTGCCCACGTACACCGTGTCGATATCGATCCAGCGGATCTCCGACTTCGCCTCGGGCAGGAAGAAGCCGCCGTCGGCGGGGTCGAGGAACACCCGTCGCACGAGGTCGAATTCGCGGACCACCTTCGCGTCCGCGCCGCCGCGCGACAGGCTGATCAGCGCGCGGGACTGTTCCGGGCGCAGCACGGCGGCCGCGCCCCACACCCAGTTCTCGTCCTCGGCGGCGGCCAGCGCGTCGAGATCGATCAGCACGTCCCAGTCCGGCGAGTCCTCGGCGTACTCGGCGAACGTGGTGCGCCGCCAGAGGCCGCGCGGGTGCTCGGCGTCACGCCAGAAGTTGTAGAGCCAGGGGCCGCGGCGAGATGGGTAGGCGATCTTCGTATCGGTGTCGAGCATGTCGAGGATGCGCCGCTCCAGCTCGCGGAAGCGATCGGAGTCGGCGAACCGGGCGTGCGCGACGGCGTTGTGCGCGCGTGCCCAGTCCAGGGGCCGCTCGCCGGTCACTTCTTCCAGCCAGAGATAGGGGTCGGTCACATTCTCAACACCGCTCATCCCCACATTGTGGCCGAGCCGCCCGGCGCGGGTTACCAGGAGTGCGCTACGTCGACCACGATGCGCGATCCGCTGCCCGGTCCGTCGAGGGTGTAGGTCTGGAACGGCAGCCGGGCGCGCGTGCCGAGACCGACCGTGGTCTGGCCCTCGAAAGAGCCGGCCCAGGCCACCTGACGGAAGGTCCGGTAGCCCCGCACGTCGGTGAGCTCGGCCCGGTTCGCAGGG
This sequence comes from Nocardia arthritidis NBRC 100137, assembly GCF_001612765.1. Taxonomy (GTDB): domain Bacteria; phylum Actinomycetota; class Actinomycetes; order Mycobacteriales; family Mycobacteriaceae; genus Nocardia; species Nocardia arthritidis. The sequence goes on along the minus strand of NZ_BDBB01000007.1, from coordinate 64,182 downwards.
TTGTAGGTGGGGGTGAACGAGTCGTCGTAGGCGGGGGCGTTGACGGTGATGCTCAGATACGCCTCGCCGCGCAGCGCGACGGGAGCGCCGGAGCCGTCCATGGTCACCCGCTCGACGTAGCCGACGTGGTAACCCGTCACGGGCCCGGCGACGTCGAACACCAAACGGTCGAAGCAGTCGTGCCGCCCGGCGCGGACTCCGGTCAGCGCCGCGGGCGTGCGGGCTTGGCTCGTCTTGGGCATCGAACCCCAACCGGACGCACACGCCGGGGCGGCGGAGGCCGGAGCGGGCGCGGTCCAGAGACCGGCGACGGTCAGCAAGGAGAAGAAAAGGGGAAGCAAGCGACGCATGGTCGCACCGCCTTCGGGGCACGGGGGATTGATGTACTACGTGCATCGGTCGAGGTGAGCGCGCTGTTACCGTCGATCGCAGCGAAAAGTGTTGGCGAACGGGACAACTCGACCATCGCGGCCGGATGGCGGCGGCTCGCCGTTCGCTGCGGGCCGATGCTCGCTCGGCGCGGACAGTAGGATCGCTGCCGGCGAGGCCGATCCGAACAGGAGGTTCGAGGTTGCCACCGTTTCTCTGGGAGCAGCACTGCTGCCTGCCGCTCTCGTCCGCCGCGCGCATCGGCGACCTCGCGCGCTACCCGTCCGGATCGTACTTGTCGGTGAACGTCGGTTACTCCCGGCAGTCGACCGCGGACTCGCTGGCGTTGCTGGACCGATTCCGCCGGGAGGCGTCGGCGGACGGCCGTTTTCGTCTGGTTCGCGGCATCGATGACATCGGGGCGCCCGGCGCCATCGCGCTCGCGTTCGATCTGGAGGATTCCGGCCCGCTGGGCGGCGACCTGGACAACGTCGGGCGGTTCTACGACCTCGGCGTGCGGTCGTTGCTGCCCACCTACAACCACGCCAACGCCGCGGGCTGCGGATGCCTGGACCCCGAGGACACCGGACTCACCAGGTACGGCCGCGATCTCGTCCGCGCGCTCAACGAGGTCGGTATGTTCGCCGACGGCTCGCATTGTTCCCGGCGCACCGGGCTGGGAGTGGCCGAGTCGAGCGTCGTCCCGATGATCTACAGCCACTCGAACTTCGCCGCCCTGTGGGACCACCCGCGCAACATCACCGACGAGCAGGCGCGGGCCTGCGCAGCGACCGGCGGCGTGATCGGAATCAACGGCGTCGGAATCTTCCTGGGCCGCAACGCCGCCGACGAACGCGCCGAGCGGATCGCGGCGATGGCGCGGCACATCGAATACGGCGCCGAGCTGGTCGGCATCGAGCACATCGGAATCGGCTCCGACTACTCCTTCGACGCCGAGGACTTCAACGCCGAACTGGCGAGCAATCCGGACGCTTTCTCCGAGGCATACACCACCTGGGGCGCGCTGCAATGGGTGCCGCCGGAGGATCTGACCGGGGCCGCCGACGTACCCGGCCTCGACGAGGTGCTGGCCGGTCGTGGTTTCACCACAGCGGACCGGGCAGCGGTCTTCGGCGAGAACTTCCGCCGCGTCGCCCGCCAGGTCTGGCGAACCTGACCCTCAGCGGCTTGCCCGCCTGGGCGTGACCCCCGCTAGGGCACATCACGGAGAGGTCTACTCGCGTTCTGCCGCAGCCAGGTGCCACTCACGGATGCCCGAGGACGGGCGGGCCGGCCGGGCCAGGTGGCGCGACGTGGTTCCGGCGAGTGGATCAGGGGACGTTCGCGCCGGGGTGCCGGGATCGGCTCGACACGGCTGCTCGGGCGGCATGCTAACCCGGCGACACCACCGGATTCTTCCCGATCACGGAAAGTTTGCGGGTGGGTGTGGCCCACGCCTCACCAGGGTGGGGGATGGGTGGGTGAACATACCGCTGCGGAGTTAGGCTCGGTTCGTGACTTCCCACTACGATGTCGTCGTTCTCGGTGCTGGTCCCGGCGGATACGTCGCCGCGATCCGCGCCGCTCAACTCGGCCTGCGAACAGCGATCGTCGAGCAGAAATACTGGGGCGGTGTGTGCCTGAACGTCGGCTGCATCCCGTCCAAGGCGCTCCTGCGAAACGCCGAACTTGCCCACATCTTCACCAAGGAGGCGAAGACCTTCGGCATCTCCGGCGAGGTGAACTTCGACTTCGGGGTCGCCTTCGACCGCAGCCGCAAGGTCGCCGACGGCCGGGTCAAGGGCGTTCACTTCCTGATGAAGAAGAACAAGATCGACGAGTTCGACGGTAAGGGCACCTTCACCGGCCCGAACTCGCTCTCGGTCGAGCTCTCCAAGGGCGGCACCGAGGCGATCACGTTCGACAACGCGATCATCGCGGCGGGCACCGTCACCAAGCTGCTGCCCGGCACCAAGCTCAGCGCGAACGTGGTCACCTACGAGGAGCAGATCCTCACCCGTGACCTGCCCGGCTCGATCCTCATCGTGGGCGCGGGCGCGATCGGCATGGAGTTCGGCTACGTCTTGAAGAACTACGGCGTCGACGTGCGCATTGTCGAGTTCCTCGACCGCGCGCTGCCGAACGAGGACGCGGACGTCTCCAAGGAGATCACCAAGCAGTACAAGAAGCTCGGCATCACCATCACCACCGGTGCGGCCGTGCAGTCCATCGAGGACGACGGCGCCAAGGTCACCGTCTCGATCAAGGACAACAAGTCCGGCTCGGTCGAGACCGTCACCGTCGACAAGGTGCTGCAGGCCGTCGGCTTCGCACCGCGTGTCGACGGCTACGGCTTGGAGACCACCGGCGTGGTGGTCACCGACCGCGGCGCGATCGGGATCGACGACTACATGCGCACCAACGTGCCGCACATCTACGCGATCGGCGACGTCACCGCCAAGCTGCAACTCGCGCACGTCGCGGAGGCTATGGGCGTGGTCGCGGCGGAGACCATCGCGGGCGCGGAGACCGTCCCCCTCGGCGACTACCGGATGATGCCGCGCGCCACCTTCTGCCAGCCGCAGGTCGCCAGCTTCGGCCTGACCGAACAGCAGGCCCGGGACGAGGGCTACGACGTGAAGGTCGCGACCTTCCCGTTCACCGCCAACGGCAAGGCGCACGGCCTCGGCGACCCGACCGGTTTCGTCAAGCTCGTAGCCGACGCCAAGTACGGCGAGCTGCTCGGCGGGCACCTCATCGGCCCGGACGTCTCCGAGCTGCTGCCCGAGCTCACCCTCGCGCAGAAGTGGGACCTGACGATCAACGAGCTGACCCGGAACGTGCACACCCACCCGACACTCAGCGAGGCCCTCCAGGAAGCCTTCCACGGCCTGGCCGGCCACATGATCAACTTCTGATTCGCGTGTCGTCCTCGAACGGCCCGGCCCGGGCGGTCATGCCCCGGACCGGGCCATTCGCGCGGTTGCTGCTCGGCGCCGTGCTCGGCTGTGTCACGCTGGCGATCATCTTCGCGGACACCGGCTTTCACCGGTTCGAGGCGATGCAGCGCATAGCGCAGCCGGAGCACGTCGAGTATCCCGAGGACACCGCCACCCATTACGTCGGCCTCGTGCGGACACGCAGCTGGCTGCTCGGCCGTCACCGGACCTACGAGGTGTACACGGGCCGGTTCCCCGATCTGACCTACGGACATTTCGTCGAGATCGCCATCACCGACGTCGAGCGTCCGGTCCTGCGGGAGGCGGACTGGCGGCCGGAAGGCGTGCACATCCGATTCGAATCGGGTCACGAGTTGTTCGTCCCCGCGAAGGCATTCCTCGGCGGACGCTGAGCGGGGATCGTCCGTTCCGTCTCGCGAGCGGCGAGCATCTTTGCTTCTCGGGCAAGGGTTTCCGCGTCGGTAAGGACTTCGGGAGTCGGCGTCGGCGCCGGTGGTCTGCTATACAGCGTGCATGCTTCGCAGGTGGTTGATCGGAAGTGTGCCGGTGCTCGTCGTGGTGGTGCTGCTGGGGACGGGCACCTTCTACCTGATGAACGCGCGCACCTTCCAGTTGGCCGGTCACGTGGTCAGCAGGGTGGACACCGACGCGCGGGTGGTCGCGCTGACGTTGGACGACGGGCCGTCCGATCGTGCCCCCGAAGTGCTCGAAGTCCTTGCCGCCGCGCGAATTCCGGCCACGTTCTACCTGAACGGGCGTGATCTCGCCGCGCACCCCGAGCACGGTAGGGCGATCGCCGCGGCGGGCCACGAGATCGGCAACCACACCTATTCGCACCGGCGGATGGTCTTCGTCACTCCGGGCACGGTCCGGGACGAAGTGGAGCGCACGGACACCGAGATCACGAAAACCGGTTACGCGGGCCCGATCACCTTCCGGCCGCCCTACGGCAAGAAGTTGTGGGCGCTGCCGCACTATCTCGCCGAGCACGGCCGGGTCACCGTGACGTGGGACGTCGAGCCCGATTCGGGCCGGGCGGGCGTCACCGCCGACGACATCGTCGCCGAGACGCTCGGTAAGGTCCGTCCCGGTTCGATCGTCCTGTTGCACGTCATGTACGGGAACGCCGAGGCGTCGATCGCCGCCATCCCCCGCATCGTCGCCGAATTACGCTCCGCCGGTTATCAATTCGTCACCGTCTCCGACCTGATGTCCCGCTGATTCGACCGGTGTGCCGAGCCGGTCGAGCAGTCGCGTGGCACGCGGCAGCCGGACGGCGGCGCGCGGCGGCAAGGGCCTACCGGACGGCCGCAGCGCCCGCTGTGTGGCAATCACTGCGTGCGGAGTTCGCCGGCCGCGACCAGGTCGGCGAAAGCAGCGCCCCGGCGCCCGGGCGCCATCGTGTGGGGTGCTCCATGCACCTGCGCCACCGCGCATGCGGTTGCTGCGAAGAAGAATCGCGCGTAGTCGCGGGGCACGCAATGGCAGGGTGTCGACGCAGACGTTGCCGACCCTGGCCGGTCCGCTAACCGGCGGCCGGGAGCATGCCGTAGGCGTGGGTGGGGGTGAACAGGACCAGGGCGCGGCGGTCGGTGACCATCGCGGCGCGGTACTCGTCCCAGTCGGGGTGTTCCCCGTTGGCGGTGCGGTAGTAGTCGACGAGCGCGTCGACGGTGGGGTCGCCGGGCTCGGCGGCGACCGCAGTGAGTTCCACCGAGCCTTCGAGCACGGCGTAGGCGAAGAAATCCTCGCGGGTCACGTGCAGCGCCGCCCATGGATCGCGCACGAGATTGTGATACTTCGCGCGGTCGGCGGTGATGGAGATGCGGATCCGGCCGTCGTCGCCGACGACGTGCAGCACGTTGGACAGTTGCGGGCGCCCGTTGCGGCGGATCGTGGTGAGCACGGACCTGCGATGTTCGCGTGCGAAATCGACGGCGGCGGCGAGTTCCATGTCCGTGTAACCCGCGGCGCGGAGAGTCTCTTCCCTGCCGCGCCCGGTCAGTCGCGGTGGTAGGCCGCCTGCGCCTCGCGCACGCGGGGCATGTTGGTCTCCAGCACCTGGATCAGCGATTCCAGGTGTGCGGCGACCTCGGCGCCCAGTTCGGTGAGGGTGTATTCGACGCGCGGCGGAATCGTCTCCTGTACCTCGCGATGCACCATGCCGTCGCGTTCCAGCGCTTGCAGGGTCTGCGACAACATGCGTTCGCTCACGCCGTCGACCCGCCGCCGCAGGGCGCTGAACCGGTACGGGCCTTCACGCAGCGCGACCAGCGCCAGGGTGCCCCAGCGACTGGCCACGGTCTGCAAAACCGGCCGTGAGGCGCAGTTGCGCGCGAAGACGTCGGCTTCCAGCGTCGGGTCGCCGGCCTCTGCCGAGCCGGTGTGCTGGGTCGTCATAACCGCCATCGTACCCAACTTGACCGCAGTGGGTGCGGAATGCATAGTACTTATGAATAGTTAGTACATGCAATCCGTACAATTCTGGAGGTAGTCATGACCATCGCCGTAACCGGAGCGAGCGGGCAGCTGGGCCGACTCGTGGTGGAGGAGTTGTCGCGCGCGGGATCAACTCCCGTCGCGATCGTGCGTGATCCCGGGAAGGTGGCCGAACTGGCCGAACGCGGCGTGGACGTCCGCTTGGCCGCCTACGACGACCCGGCCGCGCTGGAGCGTGCCCTCCACGGCGTCGAGCGGGTGCTGCTCATCTCGGGCAACGAGTTCGGCGCGCGAGTAGCGCAGCACACCAATGTCATTCGCGCGGCCGAACGCGCGGGCGTGGAACTGCTCGCCTACACCAGCATTCCGGGCGCTACCGACAACCCGCTGATCCTCGCGCAGGAACACAAGAGCACCGAAGCGGTGCTCGCCGAATCGGCCGTGCCGCACGTCCTGCTGCGCAACGGCTGGTACTGGGAGAACTACGTGGGCGGTCTCGCGCACGCGGTGGAGTCGGGCGTACTGCACGGCGCCGCGGGCGAGGGGCGCGTGGCGGGCGCGGCGCGCGCCGACTACGCCGAAGCGGCCGCCCGGGTGCTCACCACCGACGGTCACGCGGGCCGGGTATACGAACTCGGCGGTGGCGAAAGCCTCACCTACAACGAACTGGCGCAGGCGATTTCGGAAGCCGCAGGCAAGCCGGTGCGCTACGAGAACCTGCCGGAGGCGGACTACGCCGCCGCGCTGATCCAGGCCGGGTTGCCGCAGGCCTACGCCGAGGCGCTCGCCGACGCCGACGCGGGCATCGCCGGTGGCATCCTCGACGTGCGCTCCGGGGACCTGGAAAAACTGCTCGGCCGACCGGCTACCCGGGCTGTCGAGGTCTTCCGTGCGGCGCTGGGCTGACACCGATCGGCTGCGCGTAGGGCCAGCGCCTCGCGGCGGTCGCGGTCGGGAGTGGCGGTGCGACAACGCCATCGCGAATCGAGACGGCCCACTTCCGGCGCAGTTGCCCGCGTAGCGGCAATCGAAGCCTGCGTCCTACACCCACTGCACCAGCTGGATGATGATCCCGTTCGGATCGCTCATCTGGAAGTACCGCTCGCCCCACTCCTCGGTTTCGATGGGCGTCACGATCGGCACCCCCTCGTCTCGCAGCCGGGCGTATTCGGCATCGATGTCGTCGACGACGAAGACGACCAGCAGCCCGTCGCCCGCACTGCCCGCCTTGCTCTTCGGCTTGAAACTCGCCAGTCCGGTGCGCAAGTAGATGACGTTCAGGCCGGCGTCGCCACGGTCGAGTGAGACGAACCCGTCGGCCGACACCTTCTCCTCGAAGCCGAGGTGGTCGATGAGGAATTTCGCCGAGGCGGCCGGGTCGGGGACGTTGAGTGAGACGGCGGAAGCGGTGATGTTCATGAGCTCTCCTCGGCGGCAAAAGTCCGTACTAAGTACACTGTACTTTGTAGAGTGTTTTGGTGCATTATGAGTTGGGTCACACCGATACCATCGGTGTTCCAGGTGGTCGAGGAGGCAGCGGTGGGACAGCCGAGGGAACGCAGCGGCGCGGGCGACCCGGTTCGCACGCTGGAGCTGCTATGGCGGATCCCGCCGGAATCGGGCGTCGGCCGGGGCCCGAAGCAGCGCAGCAGCGTCGAGGCGGTGATCGCCGCCGCGATCGAGATCGCCGATGCAGAGGGGATCGGAGCGCTCACGATGCGCGCGGTCGCCAACCGGCTCGGCCTGACCCCCATGGCCACCTACACCTACGTGCCGGGCAAAGCCGAGCTGATCGACTTGATGCTGGATACGGTGTACGCGCGGATGGAGCGCGCGGACCTCACCGGTCTGCCCTGGCGCGAGCGGGTCGTCCGGATCGCGGCCGAGAACCACGCCATGCTGGCCCGCCATCCGTGGGTGGCGTATCTGCCGACCACCCGGCCGCCACTCGGACCTGGCCTCGCCGCCAAGTACGACCACGAGCTGAGGGCCTTCGCGGACCTCGGACTCGACGACGTCGCGATGGACGCCGCGCTGACGTTCGTGCTCGGGTTCGTCACCTCCGTCGCCCGTATCGCCATCGACAGCGCGCGGGCGGCGGCGGACAGCGCGCTGTCCGACGGGCAGTGGTGGGAACGGGCCGCGCCCGTGCTGGCGCAGGTGTTCGACGCGGAGCGCTACCCGCTCGCCGCCCGCGTCGGCACGGCCGCGGGCCAGGCGCACGACGCCGCCTACAGCGCCGACCATGCCTACGAGTTCGGGCTGACGCTGGTGCTCGACGGCCTGGCGCGCCGCATCGAGGGGCCGCCCGCGGGGGCCTAGACGCCGTCGCGCTGGATGCGCAGGGCGGCGATCGTCACGGCCAGGCCGTCGTATTGGTTGATCAGCAGCACGATTTCGATGAGGCTGCGCTCGTCGTAGTGCTTGGCGAGCTCGGCCCATGTGTCGTCGTCGAGGTCGCGCGTCTCGACCAACCGGTCCACCGCGGCCAGCAGCGCGCGGTGCTTGTCCGACCAACCTGCCGCTTCGGGGCCCTTGCGCAGCCGATCGAGGATTTCGGTCGTCACCCCCGCGCGGCGACCGAGCCGGATGTGATGATCCATCTCGTATTCGCAGCCGCGCAGATGCGCGACCCGGATGATCACCAGCTCCGACTCGTGGCGCGGTAGCCGCCCGCCCGGCATGAGTTTGCCCGAGTAGTGCAGCCAGCCGCGGAACAGTCCGCGGGTGCGGCCGAGGGTGCTGAACAAGTGGGCGTCACCGGTGCCCGCGGCGCGGGAAAGCACCTGCCAGACAACCCAGTTGAGCGGGCCGAGTTCCCGCAGCCGTCCGGGCGAGATGCGTGGTTGCAGCGCTGAAACCATCGTGGTTGCCACCTCCGCGTGGTCTGTGCGGCCGGCGTCGGTGCCGACCGAGAAAAAGCCTACTCGGCAGTATCCCGCGCAACGCCCGCCATTCTTTTGCTTTCGGAGTGGTTTTCGGCCGGGTACCCCGTCATCATCAGTACCGGTGCGGGTCACCGCGGCCGCAGTGAGTTGGCGCGGCGTCAGGTGTGGACAACAGGTCGGCAGGGGAACAGATGCTGGTGAGGATCAGGCCCGGAGCGGAGCTTTCCGGCGCCGAGCGGGAATTCGTCGCGTGCCTTCGGTCGTATCCGACCACCGGTTTCGCCGTGATCGATCTCGAGGCGGACAACCGGCGCGTCGACGCGGTGGTGTGCACCCCGCGGGGCCTGACCGTGCTCGAGGTGCACGGATTCCAGCGCAGGCAGAGCGGCATTCTGAGCACACCGGCCGAAGGGCCGTGGAAGATCAGCGACGCGCCGGTGGAACTGGACGACCCGGAATCCGGGAGCCCCGCCGAGCGCGTGGAACACGGCATCTACGCGGTCAAGCACATGCTCCAGCGGGCGCTGCAGGACCCGGGGCACATCAGCGGCGCCGTGGTGCTCGTCCCGTTCCGCGGTGCCGTGGTGCGTCCGGCGCGCACGAATCTGCGCCCGGGGTTGGACGTGGTGGTCGGCAACGTCACCGACGCGACCGAGCTGCGCATCTACCTGGAGGGATTCTCCGCGGGTCCGCGCGACTGGACCGCGGACCGGGTGATCGGCGCGTGCGGTGCGCTCGGGCTGGCGGAGATCGCACCGACCCGTGCGGAACTTCTCGAAGCGGGCTTCGAGGAGAACGCGCCGGAACCGGTCACGACCGTTCCGCGCACACCGAAACCGCGAGTCGAGCCGAAGCCCGGCGCCGCGACGAAGAGCCAGGCCTATGCGGGCTGGTCGGTCGTCGTGATCGCCGTGGTCGGGGTCCTGTTCGTGCTCGGCGTGATCGCCACCGCGCTGGCGCACGACTCGGCGCAACCGATTCCGGCGACCGGTACGACGAGCCCGACTCCCTCGCCGCCGTCGCACCGGCCCGCCGAATGCTTCCCCTTCCAGCAGAACTGCTGATCCCTCAATCCCGCACGGCGCGGCCCAGTTTGGTCAGGCGCAGTGCGTGCTGCGCGCGGGCCAGCACGTGCGTTCGGGAGGTGTCGATATGGGCGGTGAGGGTCTGCGCCGCCGCGTCCACCGCACCGGACACCAGGAGTTCGGCGACCGCGATGTGCTCGGCGGTCATGGTGGCGATCCGCTGCGGAGTCGGCATGTCCAGCGTGCGCACCGGGCGCACCCGGATGTGCACGGCGGTGAGCGCCTCGGCGAGTGCGGCGTTGCCCGCGGCGGCGAGCAAGCTGGTGTGGAACCGTTCGTCGGCGGCCACCAGCGCCGGTCCAGGTTCGGGCGGGTCGTCGCGCAGCGCACGCCAGGCGTCGAGTTCCGCGCGCACGAGATCCAGATTGTGCGCGGGCGCCTCACCGGGCGCGCGCACGCGTTGCATGCCCCTGGCTTCCAGCACCAGCCGCAACTCGTAGAGGTGATCGAGTTCGTCGAGCCGGGGCCGGTACGGGTAGAGGCCGTCGGCGAGCCGCTCGACCAGGCCGTCGGCCTGTAACCGGGCCAGCGCCTCGCGCACCGGGGTGCGCGACACCCCGTATGCCTCGGCGAGGCGTTCCTCGCCGAGCCGTTCGGTCGGCACGATCGCTCCGGTGGCCAGATCCCGCCGCAGCGAGTCGTACACCTGCTCGCGCAATGGAATCCGACCCCTGTCGCGGGTCATGGCGCTCAGATCGCCATCGCCGAGCGGACTTCGCTCTCGGCGCCCGCGCCACCCGCGCCCGTGGAGGTCACCCGGCCGGATCGCAGCACGTAGTAACGCTGCGCCGCCTGCAGCGCGAAGCCGATGTGCTGCTCGACCAGCAGCACGCTCAGTCCGCCGCGGCGGGTGAGATCGATGATGGTGCGCTCGATCTCGGCGACCACCGACGGCTGGATGCCCTCGGTCGGCTCGTCCAGGATGAGCAGCTTCGGCTCGGTGATCAGCGCCCGCGCGATGGCCAGTTGCTGGCGCTGGCCGCCGGACAGCAGGCCCGCCTTCCGCGCGAGCAGTTCGCGCAGCGCGGGAAACAGATCGAGTGATTCGTCGATCAGCGCCTTGCCGCGTTTGCGGCCGTCCGCGACCACCTGCAGATTCTCCGCGGTGGTCAGTTGGGGGAAACTCTGCTGTCCCTGCGGCACGTAGGCGATCCCGCGGCGCACCCGCCGCGAGGGCGACAGTTCGGTGATGGTCTCCCCGTCGAACTCGATCCGGCCCGACTTCGTGCCGATCAGGCCGACTGCCGTGCGCAGCAGCGTGGTCTTCCCCGCGCCGTTGTGCCCCATGACGGCGACCACGCTGTCGTCCGGGACGGTCACCGAGACTCCGTGGATGACTTCGGTGCGGCCGTAACCGGAGCGGATATCGGTGAGTTCAAGCATCGCTGTCCCCTTTCCGGGGTGAGTCCGGGCTCGGCGCGGTCGAGGCGTCCTCCAGTTCGGTGCCGACGGCCGCGGCGGTGCCGAGGTAGACCTCCTGGACTTTCGGGTCCGCCTGTACCTGTTCGACGGTCCCCTCGCTGAGCACCTTGCCGCCCGCGAGAACGGTGACCGAGGTGGCGAAGGCGCGCATGAAATCCATGTCGTGCTCGACCACCACGACCACCCGGTCGCCGCCGATGCGGCGCAACAGGTTTCCGGTCTCCTCACGTTCCTCGGCGCTCATGCCGGCCACCGGCTCGTCCAGCAGCAGCACCGACGCGTTCTGCACCAGGAGCATGCCGATCTCGAGCCATTGCTTCTGCCCGTGCGCGAGTACCCCGGCGGGCTCGTCGCGCAGGCCGGTCAGACCGGTGGTCTCCAGCGCCTCCTCGATCGCGGGGAGCACCGATTTGCGGCGGCGCAGCATGGTGAGCGCCGAGCGGCCGGCGCCCGCGGCGATGTCGAGATTTTGCAGCACGCTGAGCTGCTCGAACACGCTCGCGGTCTGGAACGTCCTTCCGACGCCGAGCCGGGCGATCCGGTGCACCTTCTTGCCGAGCAGTTCCACGCCGGTCTTCTGCGCGGACCCGGTCGCCGGGACCAGACCGGTGATCGCGTCGATGAGCGTCGTCTTGCCCGCGCCGTTGGGACCGATGAGGAAGCGCAGATCGCCCTGCAACACCGTCAGATCGACATCGGTGACGGCCTTGAAACCGTCGAAACTCACCGACAGGCCACGGATCTCCAGGTACTCGCTGGACATTCCCGCGTTGCCGCCGAGCTTCGGTTCGTGCGTCGTCTCGGTCATCGCGATTGCACCTTCTCCGTCGCGGGTTGCGGCAGCGCCTCGACCACCACGGCCGCAGGCGGGTCCGCGGGCCGCCGGGACCGGTTGCCCAGCAGACCTTGCAGCAAGGGCCACAATCCGGCGATGCCCGCGGGCACGAAACCGACCACCACGATGAACAGCACGCCTTGCAGGTACGTCCACCCCGAGGGGAACTGCTCGGACAGCGCCGTCTGCGCCCACGCCACGCCGATCGCGCCGAGCACCGGCCCGAGCAAGGTGGTCCGGCCGCCGATCGCGACGCCGATGAGAAACGCGATGGACGGAACGACGCCGATGTCGGCGGGGGAGATGATGCCGACGATCGGAGTGAACAGCGCACCGGCGACGCCGGCGAAGAACGCCGCGACCACGTAGGCGACGATCTTCACGTTCGCCGGGTCGTATCCCAGGAAACGCACCCGCTCCTCCTGGTCGCGCACCGCGACGAGCAACTCGCCGTATCTGCTGTGCATCAGCTGCCGCACCAGCGCGACCACCACCAGCAGCGTGCCCGCCGCGATGAAGAACAGCATCTGCCGGTTGACCGGGTCGGACAGCTTGAACCCGAAGAACGCGCGGAAATCCGACAGACCGGTGAATCCGCCGATGGCCTGCTGGCCGGTCAGCAGGATGGCCAGCGCTGCGGCGAGCGCCTGACTGAGGATGGCGAAATACGCGCCCTTCACGCGGCGCTTGAACACGCCGTAACCGAGCGCCGCCGCGATCAGCGCGGGCAGCACGAGGATGCCGAGCAGCGCCACCGGAGCCGACGCGAACGGCGTCCAGAACGACGGCAGTTCGCGGATGCCCGCGATCTCCATGAACTCCGGCACGTCGTTGCCGAGCCGGGCGGCGTCGGCCATCTGCAGATGCATGGCCATGATGTAGGCGCCGATGCCGAAGAACACGCCCTGCCCGAGGGTGAGCATTCCGCCTCGTCCCCAGGCCAACCCGATGCCCACCGCGACGATCGCGAAGCACAAGAACTTCGCCAGCAGGTTGAGCCGGAAATCGCTGAGCACCGCGGGCGCGACCGCGAACAACAGGACGGCGGCGACGGCGAACCCGGCCAACGCGGTGAGCGAGGAATGCGCGCGCCACCGTTGTACGAGTGTGGTCATGCCAAACTCCTTGTCCGGACGGTGAACAGGCCCTGTGGACGGACCTGCAGGAAGATCACGATGACGACGAAGACGACGACTTTCGCGATGGACGCGGTGGTCGAGTATTCGATGTAGGAATTGAGCAGGCCCAGCGCGAAAGCCGCGATCACCGTGCCCTTGATCTGGCCCAGCCCGCCGATGACCACCACGAGGAACGCATCGATCAAGTAGCTCTGGCCGATGGTCGGGCTGGTCGAGCCGATCAGGGTGAGCGCGACACCGGCCACGCCCGCCAGACCCGAGCCGATGAAGAACGTGCTGATGTCGGTGAAACGGCTGGACACGCCCGAGGTTTCGGCCAGGCCGCGGTTCTGCACGACCGCGCGGATACGGCGGCCCAGCGGAGTCGCCTGGAGCACCGCGGCCAGTGCGATCACCGCGACCACCGCCAAGACGAGGATGAAGATGCGCGTCTTCGGCACCACCGCGCCCAGGATCGTGACGCCGCCGCTGAGCCACTCCGGCGCGATGACGTTCTTGGCGGGGGCGCCGAAGATGTCGCGGGCCAGCTGTTGCAGCACCAGCCCGACGCCGAAGGTGACCAGCAACGTGTCCAGCGGCCGGTCGTACATCCAGCGGATCAGGCCCATCTCCAGCGCGGCGCCGAGCAGGCCCCCGACCAGAAAACCGATCAGCAGGGAGACGACGAGCGAGACGCCCGCCGACGAGATGACCTTCTGCACAACGTAGGTCGTGTAACAACCGGCCATGATGAACTCGCCGTGCGCCATGTTGATCACGCCCATCTGCCCGAAGGTCAGTGAGAGGCCGAGCGCGGCGAGCAAGAGAATCGATCCCAGACTCAGCCCGGTGAAGAGCTGTCCGATCACAACGTCCATGCGAGCTCCTGTGTTCGATTTGCTCGGTCTCGCTTCGCTCGAAACCGGGAGTTGAGCGCTCGGGGGCGCGTCGGGTGCCTTGATGTCCGGTGCTGTCCGCGGCCCCCCTCATTACGCGCTCCGCGTGCTCGCCGCGGCGACTGGGTCGCCGGGCGGGCACCGGTAGCTGGGCCGCGGACAGCCGCGGACTACTTCAGGCCCTTGGCCCAGTCGTAGGACTTCAGGTAGGGGTCCGGCGTCACGGCCTTGCCGGAGTCCCACACGGTGTAGATGAGTCCGTCGGGACGGATCTCGCCGATGCGGGCGGTCTTGGTGATGTGGTGGTTGGAGCCGTCGATGGTGACCAGGCCCTCTGGCGCCTCGAAGCTGACGCCGTCGGCGGCGGCCTGGATGTCCTCCACCTTGAACGACTTCGCCTTCTCGACGGTGTTCTTCCACAGGTAGACCGACGCGTAGGCGGCTTCCATCGGGTCCGAGGTCGGCTTGTCGGCGCCGAAGGCGGCCTTGTAGTCGGCGACGAACTTCTTGTTCACCGGGGTGTCCACGGTCTGGTAGTAGTTCCACGCGGTGAGCTGCCCGGCGATGTGCTGCGCGCCGATGCCCGCGACCTCTTCCTCGGCGATGGACACCGAGATCACCGGCATTTCGGCGGCTTTGAGGCCCGCGTTGCTGTACTCGCGGAAGAACGCGACGTTGGAGTCGCCGTTGAGGGTGTTGAACACCGCGCCCGCCTTGGCCGAGCGGACCTTGTTCACGATGGTGGAGAAGTCGGTGGAGCCGAGCGGGGTGTAGTCCTCGCCCTTGATCTCGATGCCGTTGGCGGCGGCGTACGCCTTGATCTCGCGATTGGCGGTCTGCGGGAAGACGTAGTCGCTGCCGACCAGGTAGAGGGAGGTGATGCCCTTCTGCTTCAGGTAGTCCAGTGCCGGAACGATCTGCTGGTTGGTGGTCGCGCCGGTGTAGAAGATGTTCTTGCTGTCCTCCAGGCCCTCGTACTGGACCGGGTAGTAGAGCAGCGAGTTCAGGCTCTCGAACTTCGGCTTCATGGCCTTGCGGCTCGACGAGGTCCAGCCGCCGAACACCGCGGCGACACAGTCGGAGCTGATCAGCTTCTCCGCCTTCTCCGCGAAGGTCTTCGGGTCCGAGGCGCCGTCCTCGAGCACCAGATCGATCTTCTTGCCGAGCACGCCGCCCGCGGCGTTGATCTGGTCGACGGCCAGCTTGGTCGAGTTGGCGACGGTGACCTCGGAGATGGCCATCGTGCCGGACAGCGAGTGCAGCGAACCGACCTTGATCGTGTCCTTCGAGGTGTCGACGCAGGAGGCGGCGCCGGAGCCGGTGGTCGAGGCGTCGTCCTTGGCGCCGCAGGCGGTCAGCAACAGGCCGGCGAGCGCGACCGCGGTGGGCACCGCCACCGCTCGGACCAACCGCCTGGAGTGATAGGTGGCACGGGAATCTGGCATGGGGCGAACCCTCTCCTCATCAGGTGTTGCCGCGGCGTCGGCAGGGCGCCGCATCGAATACCGCCGTCTTCGCCCCGCTCACGGCTGTAGACGGGGCTGTATACAACGGCTGTATTCGTGATGCGAACGGTAGACAGAACTTGTTGCGCCGGAATATCTCTCGATGACAAGTCCGTTTCGTCTGTTTCGCTCGTGTGAACCTTTCCCGTAACCGGATGGTGAACGGTTGTGAGATCCGGGCAAACCCGCTGGCCGGGGCGGATGTGGCTACGGTTGCGTAGCGTCGCCGCGATGCGGCACGCTTCGATTCGTACGACATCTGAACCGTCCCAAGCCGCGGCGGCGGGCCGCGGACTCGAGTCGAGGAGGACCAGATGGGCCACTACAAGGCGAACTTGCGGGACATCGAGTTCAACCTGTTCGAAGTGCTCGAGCTGGACAAACTCCTCGATACCGGCGCCTACGGCGACCTCGATTCCGACACCGCCCGGGAGATCCTCTCGGAGGTTCGGCGACTGGCCGAGGGGCCGGTGGCGGACTCCTTCGCGGCGGCCGATCGCGATCCGGTGACCTATGACGCGACCACCTTCTCGGTCTCTGTTCCGGAGCCGCTCCGTAGGACCGTCGCCGCGGTGCGCGACGCGGGCTGGAGCAGGCTGGGCATGCCGGAGGGCATGGGCGGTACCCCGGCGCCCGCGGCGCTGGTCTGGGCCGTCGCCGAGATGATCACCTGCGCCAACCCCTCGGCGTCGTTCTTCGCCATGGGGCCGGTCATGGCGTCCGTGCTGTACAACGTCGGCACCGAGCAGCAGCGGCACTGGGCCACGCTCGGCTTCGAGAAGGGCTGGCAGGGCACCATGGTGCTGACCGAGCCCGACGCCGGATCCGACGTCGGCGCGGGACGTACCAAGGCGATCGCGCAAGAAGACGGCTCCTGGCACATCGAGGGCGTCAAGCGGTTCATCTCCGGCGCGGAGGTCGGCGACACCGCCGAGAACGTCTTCCACCTGGTGCTGGCGCGGCCGGAGGGCGCCGGACCGGGTACCAAGGGCCTGTCGCTGTTCTACGTGCCGAAGTTCCTCTTCGACCCCGAGACCTTGGAACTCGGCGAGCGCAACGGCGTGTACGTCACCGGGGTCGAGCACAAGATGGGCCTGAAATCCTCGCCCACCTGCGAGCTGACCTTCGGCGGCCACGGCGTCCCGGCCAAGGGTTGGCTGGTCGGCGACGTGCACAACGGCATCGCGCAGATGTTCCAGGTAATCGAGAACGCGCGCATGATGGTCGGCGTCAAATCCTCCGGCACCTTGTCGACCGGTTATCTCAACGCGCTCGACTACGCCAGAGAACGTGTCCAGGGCGCGGATCTGACTCAGATGACCGACAAGGCCGCGCCCCGCGTGTCCATCACCCGGCATCCGGACGTGCGCCGTTCACTGGCGATGCAGAAGGCGTACGCCGAGGGCCTGCGCGCGGTGTACCTGTACACCGCCGCCCACCAGAACGCCGATGTGGCCCAGCTCGTTTCGGGCGCCGACGCCGATCTGGCGCACCGGGTGGATGATCTGCTGCTGCCGATCGTCAAAGGGGTCGGTTCCGAGCGGGCCTACCAGTACCTGACCGAGTCGTTACAGACCTTGGGCGGTTCCGGATATCTGCAGGACTACCCGGTCGAGCAATACATCCGCGACGCGAAGATCGACTCGCTCTACGAAGGCACCACCGCCATCCAGGCGCAGGACTTCTTCTTCCGCAAGATCATTCGCGACAAAGGTGCGGCGCTCGGTCACGTCAGCGCGCGGATCGCGGCATTCCTCGACGCGAAGACCGGACGGTTCGACACCGAGCGCGACCTGCTGCGCACGGCCGCGGAGGACGTGCAGGCGATGGCCGCCTCGCTCACCGGCTTCCTGATGGCCGCGCAGCAGAAACCCACCGAGCTGTACAAGGTCGGGCTCGGCTCGGTGCGCTTCCTGCTCGCCGTCGGCGACCTGCTCATCGGCTGGCGCCTGCTGGTGCAGGCGGAGATCGCGGCCGCCGCACTGGCCACCGACGCGCCGGAGAAGGATCGCGCCTTCTACGCCGGAAAGGTCGCCGTAGCAAGCTTCTTCGCCAAGAACGTGCTGCCGACTCTTGCCGCGGTGCGCGGGATAATCGCCGCACTCGACGACGACATCATGAACCTGGACGAAGGCGCGTTTTGAGTCCGATTGCCGCGACGTCCTATTGCCGCGACTTCGTCGCGAACGGCGCGTGCTCGGTCTCGCTTCGCTCGAAAGACGTGGTGGCGGTGCGCCGGGCGCTTCGGCCTTCGAGGTCCGGATGAAGTGCGCGCGCCCTGGCGGATGAAGGTCGACTCGACCGGTAGCGAGCGCGGGGCGGATGGTTGTGTGCCGCGTGTGCCGCCTGCTCTCGACCGCGTGCAACGCTGACTATCCGGGTTGATGGTTGCGGTGACAGGTGGTCGGCGGCCGATTCGAGTGACGTTGCCGCGCCACGTGCGGTCGTCGTCTCAGCTCTCGGACTGGGAGAGCAGTTTGAGCACGACCGGGCGGGACAGGGTGCCCGATACCTGTCTGGCGAGCTGGTTGGCGCTCGTGCCTGCGGCGTGGGCGGCCTTCAGGGCGGTGGCGAGTTCGGCGCGGGCGGCTTCGGCGGCGGCTTGGGCGTCGCGGAGTCGCTGGGCCGCGCGGTCCACGTCGAGCTGCTCGGCATTGGTGGTCAATTCGTTGACCAGTTCGAGCTCCGGGAGGTGGGTTTCCTGCTCGCCCGAGGCCGTATCGCGCCGCATCGCCGCCCTGGCGAACTCCATCAGGAACGCGCGGGTGGCGTCCTTGTCCTCCGCGGCGGCCTCGCCGAGCAGCAGTCTGGTGGTCTGCGGGACGGCATGGGTCCAGTTGGCCAGGCCGCACAGGGCCAGCAGCAGGCGGCCCGCGTTCGCGGAGTCCACGTCGAACTGTTCTTGGGCGCGGTCGAATTTGCGCACGTAATGCGCGGCGCGCCAGCCGTCGATGTCGTGCGCGTCGGCGCCGCGGTGCAACGCCTCCCAGAGCATCAGTCGCAGCAGTTGCGGGTTGTCCCGGTGATAGTCGAACAGCTTGCCGACGTAGGCCCCCGGTTCGGTGTCGGCCAGCGGTTGCACCACGTCGATGAACTCGCGCAGCGTGTCGATCAGGATGACGTCGAACAGCTTGTCCTTGCTGCCGAACAGCCCGTAGATGCGCTCCTTGTTGACGCCCGCCGCCTCGGCGATCCGGTCCACCCGCGCGCCGGCCAGCCCGTACTGCGCGAATTCATCGCGGGCGGCGCGCAACAGGGCCTGCTTGGTCGCGTCACTGCGTTTGATCGTGGCCGTCATAACCGACACTTTACCATCTCATTAAACCAACTATTTGGTTGACAAGCCGCTTGTTGCAGGCCTACCTTCGAGCCATGGCAATGTCCACCTTCCAGTCCGCGGCTCCGGCCCGGACGCGCGGCCGAGACACCTCGGCGCGAGCCCACACCGGGCGCACCCTGCCTTTCTTCGTCCTCGCCGCACTGCTGGCCACCGGCCAGATGTACGTTCCCATTCCGCTTTTCACCGCCATGCAGGCCGAGTGGGGCGTCGGCTCGGCGGCGATGACCTGGATCATCAGCGCGTTCGCCTTCGGTTACGCGGGCGGCTTCGTTCTGTTCGGGCCGCTGTCGGATCGCTACGGTCACCGCCGGGTGCTGGTCACCGGCATGCTGGCGGCCGCAGTGGTCACCATGTTGACCGGCTTGGCGATCAGCGCCCCGCTGGCCGTCGCCCTGCGGGTGGCCCAGGGCTTGGTGGTGGGCTCGATCCCGCCCGCGATCATGGCTTATGTGGCGACCCGCGTCGCTCCCGAGCACCGCGCCGTTGCCACCATGTCCGTGGCCACGTCGTTTCTCGCTGCGACGGTGGTGGCGCAGATCGTGTCACAGTGGATGGTCGGCGCGTTCCCGTGGCGCGCGGTGTTCGTCGCCTCCTCGATCGTGTTCGCCGCCCTTGCGCTGGCGTTGCGGTCGGCGTTGCTGACCGACGCGCCCACCGGCCGGGACAAGCCGCTGCGGCACAGCTACGCCGCGATTCCCGCGGTGCTGCGCATTCGGGCGCTGGTGCCGATGCTGATCGCGGGCGCGATGAGCATGGCGGTGATGGTCGGGGTGTACACCGGTCTGGAACTGACCGGGGTGGTGCGCGGCTCGGGCGAACTGCTCGCGTTGCGGGCGGGCGCGCTGCCGGTGATGATCGCGCTGCCCCTGCTCGCGGTGCCGCTCGCCCGGCTGTCCAAGCACGGCCAGATCGTGCTCGGCGTGCTCATCGCCACGACGGCGATGGTGGTCGCGACCTTCGAGGGAACCCATCCGCTCGTGCTGGCCGTCCTGCTGGCCGTGCTGGTCGGCGGACTCGGCATCATCGCTCCGGCCGTGCTGCAGAGCGCGGGCGAACTGGGCGGGGAATCCCGCGCCGCCGCCATGTCGGTGGCGATGTTCTCCTTCTATGTGGGCGCGACCATCGGCCCGCTGGTCGCCGCCGCCGCCGCGCCGCACGGCTTCGCGGTCCTCGCCTGGACGTTGGCGCTGTTGCTCGTCGCCGCACTGGGTATGACTGTGGCCGGTCTGCGGATGCAGCGAAAGGCGCAAGCCGCCTGACCGACACGACGTCCGGCCGGGTATCGGTGTTCGGCGTGACCTCGATCCTGGCGACGCTCGGCACTGCCGCACTTGCGCTGAACCTCAACTGAGACGCCAAACCTTGCCGGCCGTGCCGAACCAGGTGTACCGGTGGTGCCGACGAACCTGCCACTCGCGCCGGTCCTCCTCGCGAATCGCACGTCATGGCGGGAGTCCGCCGGTCGGCCGCGACGCGATTACTTCAGCACGTACGGCGAAACCGAGCTGCGGTGCTCACTGATGTCGAGCACCTTGCCCAACGGCGGGAACGCGCGCTGCGGGCAGTTGGCCCGCTCGCAGACTCGGCAACCCGCACCGATCGGCGTCGGCTGCACTTCGTCGAGGTCGATGCCGTCGGCATAGATCACCCGGGCCGCGTGCCGCAGTTCGCAGCCGAGCCCGATGGCGAAGGTCTTGCTCGGCTGGCCGAAACGGGTGGCGCGGCGTTCGACCGTGCGAGCCACCCATAGGTATTTGCGGCCGTCGGGCATCTGGGCGATCTGCGTCATGATCTTGCCGGGATAGGCGAAGGTCTCGTAGACGTTCCACAGCGGGCAGGTCCCGCCGCTGGCGGAGAAGTGGAAACCGGTGGCGGACTGGCGCTTGGACATGTTGCCCGCGCGGTCGACCCGTACGAACGAGAACGGCACGCCGCGCAGCGATGGTCGTTGCAGCGTGGATAGCCGGTGACAGATGGTCTCGTAGCTCTGCGTGAAGAACGCCGAGAGCCGCTCGATGTCGTAGCGGAAGTCCTCGGCCACCTCGTGGAAATGCGTGTACGGCAGCACCGTCGCCGCGGCGAAGTAATTGGCCAACCCGAGCATGGCCAGCTTGCGGGCGTCCTCGGACGCGAAATTGCCCTCCTCCACCAGTTTCTCCAGCAACTCTCCGCATTCGAAGTAGGCCAGCTCGGCGGCCAGTTTGAAGGTGCGCTGCCCACCGGAGAGATGCGGCGCGATCTCCAGGTTGCGGGTCTGCGGGTCGTAACGGTGCAGCACGCCTTCGCCGAGATCGATGCGCTCGATGATCCGCACGTCGTGCGCGCGCAGGATCCTGGCGATCTCGCTGTTCACGTCGCCGCCGTGGAAACGGATGCGCGCGGTGAGCTCCTCCGCGGCGGTGTCCAGCTCGTGGATGTAGTTCTGGCGCTGGTAGAAGTAGTCGCGCACTTCCTCGTGCGGCTTGCTGATCGCACCGCTGCCCGCGCTGTCGGCGAACCGGTCCTCGGTGGCCGCCGCCAGCTGGGCGGAGGTGTTGCGGTAGCGGTTGTGCATGTTGACCAGCGCGCGGGCCATGCTCGGATGCGCCGAGACCATGTCCGCGATCTCCTGGGCGTCGGCCTCGATGCCCAGCTCCTGGTCCATCACGACCTCTTGGAGTTCCGCGATGAGCCGGGTGTCGTCCTGCGCGGAGAAGAAGGTCGCGTCGACGCCGAATACGTCGCTGATCTTCAGCAGCACCGGGACGGTGAGCGGGCGCACGTCGTGCTCGATCTGGTTGAGGTAACTCGCCGAGATCTCCAGCTGCTGGGCCAGCGCGATCTGGCTCAGTCCGCGTTCGGTCCGCAGCTGACGCAGCCGAGCGCCGACGTAAGTCTTGGCCATGCGACCAGCTTATGGCCGGGTTCGCATCCGTGCCAATTACGGATTAACACTCCTCGCAGACATGTGTCGTACCCGACGGCTACCGTCGGCAGGGTGTTGTTCTCGGATGTCGTCCTGGCCTCGGAGACCGTGCGCGCGACCAGGTCACGCAAGACGAAGATCGCCACGCTGGCCGGGCTGCTGAGCTCGGCCGCCGCGGACGAGCTCGCGCCCGTCGTCGCCTGGGCGTCCGGCGAGCTACCGCAGGGGCGGATCGGCACGGGGTGGCGCACGCTCACCACGCTCGACAGCCCGCCGGCGCCGGTGGCGACGCTGACCGTCGCGGCGGTGCACGCCGCGCTGAGCGAGCTGGCCGGTACCTCCGGCGCCGGGTCCGCCGCCCGGCGCAAGGAGCTGCTCGAGGCGCTGTGGTCCGCGGCGACGGCGGACGAGCAGAGGTTCCTGGTTCGCCTGCTCACCGGGGAACTGCGCCAAGGAGCGCTCACCGCCGTGGTCGCCGAAGCGGTGGCCGTCGCCGCGGGCGTGCCGCCCGATCTGGTGCGCCGGGCGTACATGCTCTCGGGCCGATTGCCGGTCACCGCCGTCGCGGCGCTGACCGGCGGCGCCGCCGCACTCGCGGAGTTCCGGCTGGAAGTCGGCCGCCCGATCCAGCCCATGCTCGCCTCGCCCGGTGCGACGTTGGACGAGGCGCTGATCGAGTTCGAGGGCGAGGTGAGCGTCGAGCACAAGCTGGACGGCGCCCGCATCCAGGTGCACCGGGACGGCGACCGGGTCCGGATCTTCACCAGGACGCTGCGCGATATCACCGCGGGCGTGCCCGAACTGGTCGAGCTGGTCGCCGGCCTGGATTGCGCGAGCGTCGTGCTGGACGGGGAGACGCTGGCGCTCACCGACGCCGGACGGCCACGTCCGTTCCAGGAGACCATGAGCCGCTTCGCCGAAGTGAGCTCCACCCGAGAGTTGCTGCTGCATCCTTACTTCTTCGACTGTCTGCACCTGGACGGCCGGGACCTGCTCGACGCTCCGCTGTCCGAGCGGCGCGCCGCGCTGACGAAGGTGGCGGGCACGCACACCATTCCCGCGTTGCTGCGGCCGGACGCCGAAGCGGCCGCCGAATATTTCGACGGCGCGCTGGCGGCGGGCCACGAGGGCGTCATGATCAAGTCGTTGACCGCGCCGTACGCGGCGGGCAGGCGGGGCAGGGCCTGGCAGAAAATCAAGCCGACGCACACCCTCGACCTGATCGTGCTCGGCGCGGAATGGGGCTACGGCCGTCGCACGGGCTACCTGTCGAACCTGCATCTCGGCGCACGGGACCCGGACAGCGGCGAGCCGGTCATGGTGGGCAAGACCTTCAAGGGACTCACCGACGCGCTGTTGCAGTGGCAGACCACCGAATTTCCCCGCCACGAGAGCTCGCGCGATCAGCACACCGTGTATCTATGGCCACGATTCGTTGTCGAGATCGCTTTGGACGGCGTGCAGGTCAGTCCGCGCTATCCCGGCGGGGTCGCGTTGCGTTTCGCTCGGGTGGTTCGCTATCGCCCCGACAAAGAACCCGCCGACGCGGACACCATCGACACCGTCCGCGCGTTACTGCCGGGACCGTAGCCGAGATGTGAAGCGCGCTTGCTCCCGCGCCGGGTGCGTGTCGGGCGTGCGTGGCGAATCGAGCCACTGTAAGTATGGCAGCGCAAGGTTCCGGATGGCCGCCACACTGCAATGGTCCGGCCGGTTCGTACCTCCGGACAAGGAATCGGCGGGCGGGTGGGACGATGCGAATTGTGCTGTGCGGACGCTATGTCCGGCTGGTAGCGGCGCTGCTGGGCGCCTTTGCGGTGAGTGCGGTCGGCACGCCCGCGCAGGCGAATCCGATCGAGCAGTTCCTCACGCCTTCGCGTGAATACTCCGGGATCCTGCCCACGCCGCTGGGCGACCCGTTCTACACCCCGCCGCCGGAATTCGAGAACACACCGCCGGGAACGGTTCTCGCGTCCCGTCCGGGCGGCACCGGCCTGACCGCGTTCCCGTTGCACTCGACCGAACTGCTGATCCGGTCCACCGATTCCAAGGATCGCCCGGTCCCCGTGGTCGCGACGTTGCTCGTGCCGCGCACGCCGTGGACCGGGCCGGGGCCGCGACCGGTGCTGTCGCTCAATCACGCGATCGACTCGCTCGGGCATCGATGCGCACCGTCCTACGAGCTCAAGAACCCGTTGTGGCCCGAGATGTGGGCCGCCCAGATTCCGTTGTCCAAGGGATACGCCGTGCTCGTGCCCGACCATCAGGGCCCGCGGCAGGCGTACGGGGCGGGACTGATGGCCGGGCACGCGGTGCTCGACTCGATCCGGGCCGCGGTCCGAACGCCGGAACTCGGATTGCGACCGGACGCTCCGACGCTGGTCACCGGATACTCCGGCGGCGCCATCGCCAGCGGATGGGCCGCCCAGCTGGCCCCCGGGTACGCGCCCGAGCTGAATCTGGTGGGTGCGGCGTTCGGCGGTGTTCCCGCCGACTTCGGCATGCTGCTGTCCACCATGAACGGCCGCAACGCCGCGTCCGGAGTCTTCTTGGCCGCGACGCTCGGATTGGCGCGGGAGTATCCCGAGCTGCTGGGCCTGATGAACGACGACGGCTGGCGACTGGCCCAGATCGGCAAGGACATGTGCATGACCGCGGAGGAGTTCGGCGGGGTCGTGGCGCCGATTCCGGTGCAGGCGCTCACCCATGCCGCCGCGCCCACCGAACTGCCGATGGTCAAGGAGATCCTGGCCGCCAATCGGCTGGGCGCGAGCGCGCCGACGGTGCCGGTGTTCCTCTATCACGCGACGCACGACCCGTGGGTGCCGTTGGCCGGGGCGGAGAAGTTGTACGCGGACTGGTGCGGCGCCGGGACACCGGTGGACTTCCAGGTCTATCTCGGCGAACACTTCCTGGTCGGCCTCAGCGGCATCCCCGGCGCGAACTCGTGGATCGATGATCGGTTCGCAGGCCGTCCGGTCGCTGTGCGGTGCACCCGATCCGGCTGAACAGGGCGAATCAGACTAGTCCACGTCGGTCGGCGGAACTTCGGGTGACCGACCTGGCCCTGCCATCCGGGGGTGCAGCACACTGGAGGCGTGACCGTCGAATTACTGGTTCTCCTGATCGTCATCGTCACGGCGCTCGCATTCGATTTCACGAACGGCTTCCACGACACCGCCAACGCGATGGCGACCTCGATCGCCACCGGTGCGCTGCGGCCGCGGGTAGCGGTCGCGCTCTCGGCGGTGCTGAACCTGGTCGGCGCCTTCCTGTCGGTGGCCGTCGCCGCCACCGTGGCCAAGGGCATCGTGCGGCTCGACGCCGTGGGCGGCCAGGACCTGATCGTCATCGTGTTCGCCGGTCTGGTCGGCGGGATCCTGTGGAACCTGCTCACCTGGCTTTTCGGTCTGCCGTCGAGTTCGTCGCACGCGCTGTTCGGCGGTCTGATCGGGGCGACGCTGGCCGCGCTGGGCTGGAGCGGGGTGATCTGGGCGTCCGGATCGGACGGCGTGATCACCAAGATCATTCTTCCCGCCGTGCTCGCGCCCATCGTCGCCGCGCTGGTCTCGGCGATCGGCACCTGGCTGGTGTACCGGATCACGCGCGGCGCCGACGAAGGGAAGGTCACCGAGGGCTTCCGGTGGGGGCAGATCGGCTCCGCCTCGCTGGTCTCGCTGGCGCACGGCACGAACGACGCGCAGAAGACGATGGGCGTGATCTTCCTGGCGCTCGTCGCGCACGGGACGCTCACCAAGGACGACGACCTGCCGCTCTGGGTGATGGCCGCGTGCGCCGTGGCCATCGCGGCGGGCACCTACCTCGGCGGCTGGCGGATCATCCGGACGCTGGGCAAGGGCCTCGTCGAGATCGACTCGCCGCAGGGCCTCGCGGCGGAATCCGCCTCCGCCGCCATCATCTTGACCTCGGCACATTTCGGGTTGCCGCTGTCCACCACGCAGACCGCCACCGGCGCGATCCTCGGCACCGGCCTCGGCAAGGGCGCCGAGGTGCGCTGGGCCGTGATGGGGCGGATGGTGGTCGCATGGTTGCTCACGCTGCCGCTGGCCGCGGTGGCGGGAGCGATCTGCTGGGCCATCGCCCACGTCATCGGCGGGCTGGCCGGGGTGCTTGTGGTCTTCGGCATCTTGATCGGCCTGTCGGCGCTGATGTACCTGCGGTCGCGGCGTGATCCGGTGCACACCGGCAACGTCAACGAGTGGCCGGGCGACGGGGCCGATCCGTCCACCGCCGCGCCGCCTGCCACGTCGGCGGACAAGAACCGATCGGCCCAGGTGTAGGAGGACCAGGCGTGCACACTCTCGTCACGAACCTGAATGCGCTGTGGAAAGTCGTCGCGGCCGGCCTGGTACTCGGCGCGGGCCTGCCGATGATCTTCGCGGTCGGGGTGCGGTTCTGGTCGACGACCGTGACGACCGACGCGGGTACGGGCGCGGTGCGGCGCAATTATCCCGTCCTCGCGGTCGCGGTGGCGTGCTTCGCTCTGGTCGTGGTGGCAATCGTCAGCGGCATCCTGTACACGGCGAAAGCGTTCATCGCCGCCAGATTCGGCATCCATTTGTTCGGGCAGGCGTGAGGAGTGCCAGCGTGACCGATCCAGTGAACCCAGCTCCGCTCCGGCCGAAACTGCTCGGCAAAGTCGTTGGCTGGCTGCGCGCGGGATATCCACAGGGCGTTCCGCAGTCGGATTATGTGGCCCTGTTCGCCGTGCTGCACCGGCACCTCACCGACTACGAGGTGGTCGCGATCGCCGAGGAGTTGGTCGCTTCGAATCCGGACAGCACGATCACCCACGCCGAGATCGAGCAGGCCATCGCCCGGTTCGCCAAGGAGCAGCCGGCCGAGGGCGACGTCGCTCGCGTCGCCTCCCATCTGGCCGCGGGCGGCTGGCCGCTGGCCGATCCGCCCGCCGATTCCGACTGACCGAGCCGCCGCCGATGCCACCCTTCCTGCACGCGATCATCGGCTGGCTGCGGGTCGGATACCCGGACGGCGTGCCGGAGTCCGACTACATCCCGCTGCTCGCTCTGCTGCGCCGTCGCCTGTCCGACGAAGAGGTGGCCCGGATCGCCGCCGAGCTGACCGGCTTCGGCGGGGCGGACATCGACCAGGCCGACATCCAGGTGATGATCACCAAGATCACCAACGACATGCCCTCCGAAGCCGACGTGGCCCGGGTGCGCGCCCGGGTCGAGGCCAATGCCTGGCCGGATCCGGACGTCGACTCCAGTCACGGCTGATCGCGCGGGCCGCTGAGGTAGGGCAGGCGGCGCATGCCCGCCGCGACCTCGTAGGCGAGATCCTCATAGCCGAGCGCGAGTTCGGAGAGGCGCTCCCAGGCATTGTGCACGGCCCATTCCGGTGCGCCGGAGAGGATCTCGTGGGCGCAGGCGGAGAACTGAGCGAGCCGGTCGACCACCATGCCCACGGTTTCGGTGTGCATGTGCGCGCCGCCGTGTGGCAGCGGCGCCTCGGTGGCGACCCAGCGGTCGATCGCGAGGACGAGGCGGGCGCGGTGCCCGTCGATGTCGTTCGTCCCGCCCAGACCACGGCGCAGGCGACGTTGATGTAATCCCGCGAGTAGGTGTGCCGATTCCAGGATCGGGTGTGCGCGGCGGGGCGCGGTGCGGCAGGCATGCAGGACGAGCTCTTTGGTCGGCAGTTGTTCCACTGCGATAACCCCCTGGATCGAATGGTTGCGGCGGGCGTCACGCGAGACGCGAAGGGTCATCGACGATGCCGCCCGCCCGGACGCGGCAATCGGTACCGCTTGCGCAATGGCCCGGTTTCCCACGGAGATTCGAGGACGACGAGGCCGACGGCCTCCAGCGGCGTGAGTCCGATGCGGCGTACCAGCTCCTCCGTCAGCGCGACCATCTCCGCCGCTTGGATAGCCGCCGTCGCCTGCTCCGTGGAGACCATCCGGCCACGCAGATAGGACACCACCCACGCGTCGTCACTGACCCGCCGCGCCTGATGCGGCGTCTGATCACTCACGATCCACATCCGGTCGACGACATGCACCGACATCGGAGCCCCCTTCATCCCCGCCGAGCGGGCTGTTTCACCAGCCCCGCTGTGATGCGCAACACAAGAAGGGTAGGTGCGCGACCGCAGACAAGTCAACTTGACCAGTCAATTCGACAAATTCGCCTCGCTGTGGATGCGGGTACGGTCATCTGCACGAACAGCCGGAAGGACTCCTCGGACGATGGCACCACTCTCGCCCACGGTCGCGCGCTGGGAGCTCATGCTCCGAATCAAACGCCGCCGCACCGAGTTCGACGTGTCCGCCTCCGTCATCGCCAAGGAACTGGGCTTCACGCTGTCGTACTGGTCGAAGGTGGAGAAAGAACGCGTCCTGGCCGAGGACAAACTGCGGAATCTGATGAGCCTGCTCGAATTCGACCCGGCGGAACGCGAGGCGATGTTGCGGCTGCGCGACATCGCGAAGCAGCGCGGGTGGTGGTCGGAGTACGCGGAATTGTTGTCGGACGAGGTGATACGCCTCTATGGATTGGAGCACGGGGCGCGCAGCGTCCGTAGTTACACGAGCATCTTGATTCCCGGTCTTTTGCAGACCGCGGACTACGCGCGGGCGGTGATCGCCAACGACCGGGCGCGGGTGCGGCAAGTGGAAATCGAGCGCTGGGTCGAAGTTCGCATGCGACGTCAGCAGCGGCTCACCGGATCGGAGCCGCTTCAGGTCACCGCGATCGTCAACGAGGCCGCGCTGACCCAGCGCACCGGGGGTGTGGCGGTCCTGAAAGATCAGCTTTCACACCTGCTGTCGATTACCGAGACGCACGCCGACACAGTCGACGTCCGGGTCGTGCCCTTCGACGCGCCAGGTGGTGTACTGCTGACCGGTGCGTCGTTCCACCTGCTCGGGTTCGACAGCGCACTTCTTCCCGACGTGGCGTGGACCGAGACGCTGGTCCATCTGGGAGTGATCGAGGAGAGCGAACCGGTGCGTCACCTCGCCACCATGTTCGCCACCACTCTCGCCGAGCACGCGCTTCCACGGAAAGAGTCGATCACGTTGATCGAACGCAGACTCGCCGCGCTGTAGCGTGATCGGTATGGGGAGCGCGGACGGCTGGTTCAAGTCATCACATTCGAACGACAGCACCGCCTGCGTAGAGGTGTGCTTCGACGGTGGTCGGGTCCTGGTTCGGGACAGCAAGTTTCATGGAGTGCCGGACGCATCGCCGGTCCTGGCGTTCACGCCGACCCAGTGGGCAGCATTCACCACGGTGATCCGCGCCGAACTCGCCTGACCCATCTCCCAGCCGACTCTCAGCTTCACTACACCGAGCACTCAGCTCCACCGGCAAGAGTGTCCCCGTCGATGCGAAGCAGCGGCCGCGTCTGTCGCGGAGGTGGCTCAGCCTTCGACGCCGGATGGCCGGTGACGGCGCTCCGCAGGGGTGCGGGGGCGAAGGGGCCGGAACAGTCGACTTCGGCATGTCGAAGTCAATCTCCGGGGGTGCTGAAGCCGGCGAGGAGGTGGAGGAAGTGTTCGACTTCCGATTGGACGGCTGCTCGGGCGGGGATGAGGTACTTGCGTGGGTCGGAGAGGCCGGGGTCGTTGGTGAGGTGATCGCGGATGGCGGAGGTCATGCGGATGTTGAGGCGGGTGGCGATGTTGATCTTCGTCATGCCGTGTTCGACGGCGGCGCGCAGGCCGTGATCGGGGACGCCGGAGGAGCCGTGCAGCACCAAGGGGACGGGCACCTTCGCGGCCAAGTGGGCGATCAGGTCGTTGTCGAGCTCGGCTGTGCGAGTGTGCATGGCGTGTGAGGAGCCGACCGCGACCGCGAGCGCGTCGACGCCGGTGGCGCGCACGAACTCCACCGCCTCGTCGGGATCGGTGCGCGCGCCGGGCGCGTGGGCGCCGTCCTTGCCGCCGACCGCACCGAGTTCGGCTTCGATGTGCACGCCGCGCTCGTGACACCACGCGGAGATCGCGGTGGTAGCGGCGACGTTGTCGGCGTAGTCGAGGGCCGAGCCGTCGTACATGACCGAGCGGATGCCGAGATCGACCGCTTTGTGGATCAATTCGGCGGTGGTGGCATGGTCGAGATGGACGGCGATCGCGGCGTCGCTGTCGGCGGCGATGCGCAGGCAAGCGAGGGCGAGCGGGGCGATGCCACGGTGATAGATCGCGGTGTTCTCCGACAGTTGCACAACCACCGGCCGTTTCGCCGATTCCGCGGCGGCCGCGATCGCCTCGGCGTGCTCGAGGGTGATGACGTTGAACGCGCCCAGTCCGCCCGGACGTGCCCCGGCGATCAGGTCGGGGATCGAGGTCAGCGGCACAGCGCGGGCCTTCGCGAGACCACCGGCCACGACTGCGGCGGTACCTGCGCGGTCGTACCGCTCGTAGCCGGCTTGCCGCAGGCTGTGACCGTGCTCGCCGGAGTGTCGATGCTGCGCCACGCGAACCGCGCTCGTGACCGCGGGGTCGGGATCCCGCAGTTCGGCCGCGCCGCCCGAGCACCCCGCTCGCCCGCGCGCTCTGTCGGCTCGCAAGGCCGGTAGCCGGCCGGATCGGTGTACTGGGTGGTCACGAGGCAGCCTCCTGCGGTGCTGGTAGATCCAGTTCTCGAATCCGGACGGTCGGGGTGAGGCGGGTGCGCATACCACGGTCGATCTCGCCGGCCACCGGAACGACCACGGCGGCCGCCGAGGTCGCGACCGCGTCGGCGAGCAGAGCGGGCCAGTCGGTGCGCGAGTCGGACGAGAGGGCGGCGATCACGGCCGCCACCGCGGCATCGCCCGCGCCGGTGGGATTTCCGGCGAGCGGTT
The DNA here is from genome assembly GCF_001612765.1 of Nocardia arthritidis NBRC 100137. GTDB lineage: Bacteria > Actinomycetota > Actinomycetes > Mycobacteriales > Mycobacteriaceae > Nocardia > Nocardia arthritidis. The sequence goes on along the minus strand of NZ_BDBB01000007.1, from coordinate 33,588 downwards.
CGGCGAGCGCCGCCGACCACGCGCCGTCGGCGGTCACGGCGGTGATCCCCTCGGGGCCGCGGGTCGCGGTCACGGCGCGCACGCCGTGCGCGATCAGCGGTTGCACGGCGCTGACGATGTCGTCGGCGGTCGTGGGCTCCACGCCGGTGAGACGCTGTAGTTCGCTCTCGTTCGGGGTGAGCACGATGCCGGGCACCTGCGCGGCCAAGCGCAGCGCCTCGCCGTCGACGTCGCAGATGGTGGGCACGTCGGCCGCGATGGCGGTGCGTGCGATCTCGGCGGGCAGCGAGGGGTCGATGCCGCCCGGCAGCGACCCGGAGATGACCAACCCGGCGATATCGGGGAGCAGGCCCGCCACCCGGACGGCCAGCTGCTCGGCGGCGTGCGGATTGGAGACCCGGGCGCCCGGCTCCCACAGCGCGGTGGCGGTGCCGTCCTCGGACTCGCTGATCACCACCGTGCGGCGCACCCAGGGCAGCGCGTGCACGAAGTCGACCGGCAGCTCCAGTTCGGCGGCCGCCGCGAACGCGTGATCGGAGAACCCGGTGGCCCTGGCGTATTTGCCCAGTTGATTCAGCACCCGCGTCACATTGATGCCCTTGCCGCCGATGCGTTGTTCCACCGACCGGACCCGGTGGGCCTGCCCGCGTTCGAAACGTTCGACGCGATAGGTCATGTCGTACGCGGGATTCATTGTCACGGTGAGGATCACCTCAACCACTGTCCACGTCTGAGCACCCCGCGCAAGTGGAGATTGTCACTGACTGTCAATATGTCGGCGAATTGGCCGGGGCGCAGGTCACCGACGTCGTCGAGCCCGAGCGCGGCGGCCGGAACCGAGGTGGCCGCGAGTACCGCGTCCCGCAGCGGGACACCCGATTCGCGCACGGCGCGCGCGAGGCATTCCAGCAGGGTGCTGACGCCGCCCGCGATGGATCCGCCCGCGACGCGCGCGACCCCCTCTCGCACCGTCACCGGCTGTGGGCCGAGCTGGTATTCGCCGTCTCCGAGGCCCGCGGCCTGCATGGCATCGGTGACCAGCGCGACGCGTCCCGGCGCGGCCGCGAACACCAGCGCGGCGAAGCCCGGGTCGACGTGCACGCCGTCGCCGATCAACTCCACGATCGCGTCCCCGGCCGCCGCGGCCACCAGTGCCGCGGCGACCGGGCCCGGGTGGCGATGGTGCAGCGGCGGCATGCCGTTCGCCAGATGGGTCACTACGCTCGCCGATCCATTCGGCCGCAGAGCATTGCGAAAGGACGCGTAGTCGGTGTCGCTGTGGCCGAGTGCGACCACCACGCCGTTGTCGGCGAGGCGCCGTGCGACGGCCGCGTAGCCGGGGCGCTCCGGGGCGAGGGTCATCGCGCGCAGATGCCCGCCGCCCGCGGCAAGCAGCCGGTCGGTCAGTCCCGGATCGGGGTCGCACAGGAATCGCGGGTCCTGGGCTCCGCAGCGCGCCTCGGACAGGAACGGGCCCTCGACGTGGACACCGCCGAGCACGCCTTCCTCGGCGAGCTCGCGCAAGGCGGCGGTCTGCGCCACCATCTCCTCGGCAGGACCGGTGACCACGCTCGCCACCACCGTGGTCGAGCCGTGCGCCTGGTGCGATCGCGCCGCCGTCCGCGCGTGCGCGCCGTCCACGGTATCGAACCGGTACCCGAATCCACCGTGGTTGTGAATATCCACAAGCCCCGGCAGCACGGTGCCAGAAAATGGCGGCTCAGGTAAATCGCGATGCGCCGCGCGCCACTGCGCGAATGACCGCACCGCCTCGATCCGGTCCCCGGAGATCATCACCACGCCGTCGTCCAGCGCGACGCTCGCCGAGACGATGCGGCCCCGGATCATCAGCTCTGTCACGTCGGTCCCCCTCGGGTCGCGATTCGGATGGTCGCCACGAGCGTTGTCACGCCGGGCCGCTCCGCTGAATACCGAGACCAGTAGGCGAACGCGCGGAGCTGTGGCGCCCCCGAGGCGTCCTGCGGACGGATGCGCGAAATCAACCCGGTACTCGACGTCGCCGCGAGGCCATCGGCGTGCGGCGCGCTTGCCGATACGAACCGGCGCCGATTCGTCGGCTCCGAACGTGGCGTCGTGTCGACGTGCCGCGTTGGGGGAACAGGGCTGCGGGATTCGCCGATGGTCGGCTCCGAACGCGGCGTCATGTCAATGCTCCGCGTCGCGCGAAGAGGGCGGCGCCCGCGAGGCCCGCGCGAGCGCCGAACTCGCCGAGCACCACTCGGGGCGCGGGGACCAAGCGGAGCCGGTCGGACAGTGCCCGGTGCAGTGGTTCGGTGAGCGCCGCGCCGGCTCCGGCGACCCCGCCGCCGAGGACGATCAGTTCGGGGCAGGCCGCGTGCACGATGCCGACCAGTCCGTCGGCGAGCGCGTCGACCGCGTCCTCGACCACGGCGGCCGCGTCAGGGTCGGTGGACATCAGCGCGAAGACGCGCGCAGCACCGCCGATCCGGCGTCCGGTGCGCCGGGTGTAGGCCCGTGCGATGGCCGCGCCCGAGGCTACGGTCTCGACGCAGCCGGTATTGCCGCAGGGGCAGGGCAATCCGCCCACGCGTCGCACCGGCACGTGCCCGTACTCGCCGACCTGCCCGTAGCCGCTGCGCACCAACCGTCCGCCGACCGAAAGCGTCCCGGAGATGCCGGTGCCGAGGATGACGACGCACACGTTCTCGTAGCCCTGCCCGGCGCCGTACCGCCATTCCGCCCAACCGGCCACGGCCACATCGTGTTCGATCAGCGTCGGCATACCCCAGAGCTTGGAGAAGCGGTCGCCCACGTGCACGTCCCGCCAGCCGACGTTGCTGCTGAACACCGCGACCGACCGGGCGGTGTCCACGATGCCGGGCAGCACGACAGCCGCCCGGCGCAGCCGGCGGCGGTCGGCTTCCGGCAGTTGCGCCAGCAACCGCTCGCCCAGTTCGCCCATCGCGTCGAAGGCAGCCGGACCGCGCGGCGTGGCGACCGCGCCCACGGCCAGGGCTGTGCCCTCGGCGTCGGTCACCTCGCCTTTGATGGTGGTGCCGCCGACATCCAATCCGAGGACGAGCGCGTCGTCCGGCAGCGCAGCTGTATCAGCCGCGGTGCCCAGCACAGCAGTGGGCTGCGCGGCCGAGCCCTGACGTGTGGTCGGCCGATCGTCGGGATACGCGCGATCCGCCTCCGCGGCGCGCGTCCCGGAAACGGACTCGGCCGCCGGCATCTGCGGCTGATCGGTACCCATTCTCGGCACAGTAGTTCGTGCCGCCTCCCGCGCCGGTGCACATGCGGCCCGCGACGACGTCGTGCCATGGTCAGCGCCCCCGTCGGCGGTGACCTGCGCATCGGGCTGCGGATGTGCCTCGCCGCACCCATCGAAGAGACAGACATGTTCGACAGATCCCGGGGCTCCCGCCGTCTCCGGTGAGGCCATGGGATCGGATCGACCCACGGGTGGTGGCGTGATCGCGGGCTGTCGCGGTTCGATGGTCCGGGGCGGCGTGGTGGTGCGCGCGGCCGCGAGCGGCTGGAGCATCACGTTCGGCGGGACGGGTTGCGTCGTGGCGGGTGCGCCACCTGCGTGATCCGCGGGGCCCGCCCCCGGTCGACGTTCACCGCAGGCCTCCGATCATGAGTTCAGGACCACGGAGCGATTCAGGCCGCGGGGGTGGTCGGGGTCGAGTCCGAGGTCGGCGGAGCGCAGGAGGCAGAGCCGGTGTACCCGGACCAGGTCCGCCATCGGGTCGATGTCACGGTGTTCCAGATGGGCGCCGGTTGCGGTGACGTCGGCGGCGAAGCCGGACTCCAGCGCCCCGAAGGCCCAGACCGCGCGGCCGGGCGCGGAGATGGCGATCGGGCCGTGGCGGTACTCGGTTGCCGGGTACGCCTCCGTCCAGGACTGGCAGGATTCGCGCAGCTTGAGCGCCGCCTCGTCGGCGATGGCCGCCGCGAATCCCATGCCGACGAAGGTGACCTGCTCGGCGCCGCGCACCCCGGCCAGCGATTCGGCGGGATCCTCGGCGAGCACCGCCCGAGCTTGGGCGATCACCGGCGTCAGATCCTCGCCCAGGTGGCTGCGCAGGATGGCGAGGGCGGTCGTCGCGAAACGCGTCTGCACCACCGACCGCTCGTCGACCTGGTCGATCAGGATCGGGTCACCCAGTTCGAGGACGGGTGTGCCGGGACTGGAGCAGATCACCGCGCGGGGGGTGTGCGCCGGGATCTCCCGCATGGCGCGCACCACCTCGGTGGTCGTGCCGGAGCGGCAGATCACCAGGTAGCGGTCGTAGTCGCGGGCGCGGACCGCGCTGGCGGGCCAGGCGTCGGTGACGCCCGCGCCCGACCCCTCTCGTAATGCCGCGATCGCGCGTGACATGAAATACGAGGTGCCGCAACCGATCACCGCGACGCGCTCGCCCGGCCTCGGTAGCGCGGCGTGGTGATCGGAGGCGACGGTCGCGGCGTGCGTCCAGTCGTCCGGCTGGGTGGCCACCTCGGTGGCCAGATGCGGCTGCGGCGTGCGGGCAGGCGTAGGCACCAGAACAGCCTCATGCCTGTGATCGTTTATGTCAAATTTACAACCAAATCGGTCACATATGATCACGATTCGGGCTAGATTGACGTGCACGGACCGTGTGTCCTCCCATCATCGGCGGCTCCGCTGGCGCCGGGTGGGTAAATCTGAAAGGTTCTGCTCGTGAAAAGACCATTTCGTCGCGTGCTTGCCGGAGTCGCGATGGTCACCGGCGTCGCGCTGACCCTCTCGTCCTGCGGGTTCGGTTCGAAAGACGCCGCGGACTCCGCCACCACGATCAATTTCCTCGCACCCGCCTACAGCGACGGCGCCACGGGCACCAAGGCGCTGTGGGACGGCATCATCGCCGAATTCCAGAAGCAGAACCCGGGTGTCACCGTCAACTTGCAGATGGAGTCGTGGAACTCGATCAACGACGTGGTACGCACCAAGCTCCAGTCGCCGTCGACCACTCCGGACCTGCTCAACATCGACGCCTACGCCAGCTTCGCGGGCGACGGCCTGCTCTACCCGGCCACCGACATCGTCTCCGCGCCGGTGCTGGCCGACATCCAACCGGCTTTCGCCCAGAACGCGGCACTCGACGGCACGCAGTACGCGCTGCCGCTGTTCGCCTCCACCCGCACACTGTTCTACAACGCCGAATTGTTCGAAAAGGCGGGCATCGCCCGGCCGCCGAAGACCTGGGCCGAGCTGACCGACGCGGCGAAGAAGATCCAGGCGCTCGGCGGCGGCGTCTCCGGGTACGGGCTTCCGCTGGGCAGCGAGGAGGCGCAGGGCGAGACCTCCATCTGGACCTTCGGCGCGGGCGGGTCCTGGGCCGACGGCGACCGGATCACCGTCGACACCCCCGAGAACCTGGAGGGTGTGCGGGCCATGCGTGACCTCATCGATGCCGGTGCGACCCAGCCGAATCCGGGCGCGACCGACCGCAAGGACGTGATCAACGCCTTCATCCAGGGCAAGATCGGCATGATCGAGGCGCTGCCGCCCACCATCGGCCAGATCCTCGCGAAGAACCCCGGCCTGCGGTACGCGACCGCGCCCTCGCCGACCAAGACCGGCACGCCGGTGACGCTCGGTGTGGCCGATCACCTGATGGCCTTCAAGAAGGACGGCGCCAAGGCCGAGTCGATCAAGAAGTTCCTCGACTTCTTCTACTCGGCCGCGGTGTACGCGGACTTCGTCAAGCACGAGGGCTTCATCCCGATCACCCACAGCGCCGCGACCGCGCTCGCCGACGACCCGGTGACCAAGGCATTCGCCGCCACGCTTCCGGTGGCGCGGTTCTATCCGAGCAACAATCCGAAATGGGCCGCGGCCCAAGGCGCCATCCGCCAGCAGATGGGCACCATCGGGCAGGGCGCCGACCCGGCTCAGGTCCTGCGCCGGATCCAGGAAGCCGCGAACTGACGTGCGACGCAGAGGAATAGCGGCGGCGTTACCGTGGATCGGGCCTTCGCTGGTCCTGATCGCGGCCGTCGTCGCCTTCCCCGCCTGCTACATGGTGTGGACCAGCACCAGGGACCTCAGCGCCTACGGCCAGGACCGCGGCAACGCCGGACTGGCCAACTACCGGACCCTGTTCGGGATCTCCGAACTCGGCTCGGTGCTGGCTCACACGGTGGTCTGGGTGGTCGGCGTCGTGCTGATCACCCTGGTGCTGTCCGCGGCGCTGGCCCAGTTCCTGAACAAGGATTTCCCCGGACGCACCGCGGTGCGGATGGCGATCCTGGTGCCGTGGGCGGCGTCTGTGGTTATGACGACGACGATCTTCTACTACCTGCTCGACCCGGACGTCGGCATCGCGAACCGGTTCCTGGTCGACATCGGGCTGCTCGACCGCGGTTACGGTTTCACCAAGCAGCCGGCGCAGGCGTTCCTGGTGGCGATGGGCGTGGCGGTGTTCGTCTCCGTGCCGTTCACGACCTACACGATTCTGGCCGGGCTGCAGTCGATTCCGGCGGAGATAGACGAGGCGGGACGGGTCGACGGCGCGGGCGCGTGGCAGCGCTACCGCTACCTCACCCTGCCGCAGCTGCGTCCGGCGATCGCGGTGGCGACCATCATCAATATCATCAACGTGTTCAACTCGCTGCCGATCCTGCAAGTGATCACCGGCAGCATCGCCGGTTTCTCGGCGGACACCACCACGACACTGACGTTCAAGCTGATCCGGCAGAACCAGCAGATCGACACCGCCGCGGCGATGAGCGTGCTGAACTTCGCGCTGATCATCGTCGTCATCGCGATCTACGTTCGGCTGGTCCGCCCGACCCGGGAGATCGACCGATGACGGCGCAGGCCGAGGCCGTCGAGCAGGCAGGCCCGGCGGGCACCCGCGCCGGACGACGCCGCTGGGAGCTCACCGCGGTCGGCGCGGTACTCGCCGTGGTGTTCCTGCTGCCATTCGTCGTGATGGTGCTCGGTTCGCTGAAGAGCAGGGCCGAGATCCTGCGCATCCCGCCGACGTATCTGCCGCAGTCCTGGCATCCGGACAACTACGCGACGATGTGGGACACCCCGGAGACGCCGTTGCCGTTCAACCTGGCCAGCACGATCATCATCGCGGTCTGTGCCACCGCGCTGGTGCTGGCCGTGGCGATTCCGGCGGGGTACTACACGGCGAGGCACCGCTTTCCGGGGCGCGCGGTGTTTCTCGGCGTGGTGCTGGTGACCCAGATGTTGCAGCCGACGGTGCTGGTCACCGGATTGATCCGGGAGTTCTTCGCGCTCGGCATCAACGACACCTGGCTGGCGATGATCCTGGTGAACGCGGCGTTCAACCTTTCCTTCGCGGTGTGGATCCTGCACAGTTTCTTCGCCGCGATCCCGGTGGAGATCGAGGAGGCCGCGATGCTCGACGGACTCGGCCGCGCGCAGACGCTGCTGCGGGTGAGCCTGCCGCTGGTCTGGCCCGGCGTCGTCACGGCGACGATCTTCGTGGTGGTGGCGTGCTGGAACGAATTCGCCGCCAGCCTGGTCGTGCTGACCACGCCGCAGAACCAGCCGCTGTCGGTGGCGCTGACCAAGTTCGTCGGCCAGTACGACACCGCGTGGCAGTACGTGTTCGCGATTTCCACCGTCGGCATCATTCCGGTGGTGCTGCTGTTCGCGCTCATCGAGAAGCGTCTGGTGGCGGGACTGACCGCGGGCAGCGTGAAATAGCGTGCGTGCGCCGGACCGCGCGGACGACGGAATCGCCACGGCACCAGCGCTCGACGCGCTGAGGGGAGGTAGCCGCGCGGTAGCATCGAACGGTGACACGGCGGGATCACGGACCCAAGGACAGTCGCAGCTACGGCGGGCTGTCCAAGGAGCAGCGGGTTGCCCAGCGGCAGACCCGCCTGATCGATGCCGCCCTCGAACTATTCGGCACCCAGGGTTACGCGGCCACCTCGATCGAACGACTCTGTGCCCTGGCGAACGTCTCTACGCGCAGTTTCTACGAGGACATGGGCAGCCGGGAGGCTCTGCTCATCGCCTTGGCGAATCGCATCACCTCCCGTGCGCTGGAATACGCGCTCGCGGCCCTGGCGGCGACCGAGCACGAGCCCTTACCCGCACGCGTGGTGGCGAGTTTCCGCGCGTACCTGGGTGTCACCTGTGCCGATGCCCGGTGCGCGCGAGTGTGTTATGTCGAAGTGGTCGGTGTGAGCGCCGCGGTGGAGGAGTGGCGCAGGCAGCAGCGCCGGCTGCTGTCGGCATTGCTGATCAACGAGGCCGAGCGCGCCGTGGGCCGCGGCGAGACCGGCCCGCGGCGTTTCGATCTCTTCGCGCTGGCCGTGATCGGCGCGGTCACCTCGCTCGCCCAGGAATTGGTGCACAGCACCGCGCCGGAGGCGACGGTGAGCCTGGACGAAATCTGCGCGGAGATCGCCTACTTCGTGAATTCCGGCCTCTCCGGCACGCGGGTCGATCCGTCCACGGAAGACGGGGCCGGACGAGTTCCCGTCGCGCTGCGCGAGCGGCCCACAGTCGAGGCCGATGTGTCCTGAGCCGGTCCGCCTCGGTCGTGGGAGATCGCTCCGGGCACGCTCGTGTGGTCATATTGTTCGCGTGCTCGCCGAAACAGCAGGTTTCCCGCGCGATCGGGGCGGTGTGAGATGACCGGACCGACGGATCGGCCGCAACGGTGGAACCGGTTGCTGGAACTGCTCGCCGAATCCGGGCGGCTCTCGGTGGAGGAGGCCGCCGATCGGCTCGGCGTATCCGCCGCGACGGTGCGCCGGGACTTCACCGCGCTCGCCGAACAACAGCTGGCCACCAGGACGCACGGCGGCGTGGTGGCGACCACGGTGGCCTACGACCTGCCCGCGCGGTACCGGCAGAGTGCGGGCGAGGCCAAGCAGCGCATCGCCGAACACGCGGCGTCCCTGGTCGATCCGCACGCGGTGGTGGGGATGAACGGCGGCACCACCACCACGGCGGTGGCCAGGGCACTGGCCGGGCGCACGGATCTCGGGTCGGCCGGGGACGAGCGGCTGACCCTCGTCACCAATGCGCTGAACATCGCGGGGGAGATGGTACTGCGGCCGCACATGCGTACGATCGTCCTCGGCGGGGTGGCCCGGCGGGAGTCCTACGAATTGCACGGGCCGCTGGCCGAACGGGCGCTGGCCGAATTGCGGCTCGACGAACTCGTGCTCGGCGTGAACGCGATCTCCGTCGCGGGCGGCGCCCAGTGCAGGCATATCGATGAGGCCGGGGTGACCACCGAGATGGTGCGGCGTTCCGGCCGGGTGATGGTGGTGGCCACCGGCGAAAAGCTCGAGCGCACCGCGCTGGCCCGCATCTGCGGCATCGAGCAAGTGCAGGTGCTGGTCACCGACACCGACGCGAATCCGGCGGCGGTGGAGGCGATCCGCGCGGCGGGCGTGCGGGTCGACGTGGTGTAAGGCGGATCTACTTCGCGGTGACCGGCGCCGGGGGCCGCGAAACCTCGGCGGCGGGGCGGATGCTGCGCCGCCAGACCAGGAACCCCCAGGCCACGAAGCCCGCGTAGACGAGATAGAGGGCGGCCGAAGGGTAGTAGCCCGCTCGAACCAGCAGCGGAATGCCGACCAGGTCTACCGCGATCCAGATCAACCAGAATTCGGCCAGCCCCCGGGCCATGCCGTAGGTGGCGAGCACCGAGCCGGTGAAGATCCACGCCTCGGCCCACGGGCCGTACGAATCCAGCCACGCGAACAGCTGCGCGAACACCGCCGTGCCCGCGAGCATCGCTGCCACCAGGGCGAACCGTTCGCGCCCGCCCGCCCAGCGCGGGTCGACGCCGCGGTGCTCGAGCCCGGTCTCGCGCGCCGCGTGCCGGTGCCAGCTCCACCAGCCGTACACGCTGACCGCGACGAACATCAGCTGACGGCCGGCCTGCCCGGCCATATTCAGTTGCTGCGGGGTGTGGAACACCCCGCCCACGAACACGGTGAACAGCAGAGCGTTCCCGGCGATGCCGACCGGCCAGGCCCATACGCGCCGCCGCATGCCGCCGATCGCGGAGGCCAAGCCGAAGCCGTTGCCGATCACTTCGCGCCAGAGGATCTCCGAGCCCGCGATGTGCAGCTTGGCGTCGAGCAGCGCGAGGATCGGGTTCACCTGTCGTGTAACCCGCGGCGGGGCGTATCTCATCCGATCGGCTCGCCCCGATTCGAAATCCACCCGCCGCGCTCGGTGCGGACCGTAACGATTGCGCAATCCGGCGACGCGATTCGCAATGTCCGTGCAATGAGGTGCTCTTATCGTGGCCGTCATGAGCACGGAGAGCGGTACCGCCGGGGGGACCGGAATTCATCTCAGCGGATTGACCAAGTCCTTCCGGGTCGGGCGGAAAACCGTGCAGGCGTTGGCGAGCGTCGATCTGCACACCGAGCAGGGCACGTTCCTGTCGCTGCTCGGCCCGTCCGGCTGCGGCAAGTCGACGGTGTTGCGCATCCTCGCCGGCCTGGAGACGCCGACCGCGGGCACGGCGCTGATCGATGGCATGACGCCCGCGCAACTGCGCGGCAGGCACGGGCTCGGCATCGCGTTCCAGGATTCGGCGCTGCTGCCGTGGCGGTCGGTGGCCTCGAATATCGCGCTGCCGTTGCAGGTCGCGGGCATCAAGCCGGAGCATGGGCAGATCGATGACCTGATCCGCCTGGTCGGACTGGACGGCTTCGAGAAGGCCAAGCCCGCGCAGCTGTCGGGCGGTATGCGCCAGCGCGTCTCGATCGCGCGGGCGCTGGTGGTGAAGCCCACCGTGCTGCTGCTGGACGAACCGTTCGGGGCGCTCGATGACATGACCAGGCAGCGGCTCAATCTGGAGTTGCTGCGGATCTGGACCGAGAAGCCCGCGACGACGCTGATGGTCACCCACGGCATCGCGGAGGCGGTGTTCCTGTCCGATGTGGTGGCCGTGCTGAGCCCGCGGCCGGGGCGGGTGCTGGAGCTGGTCGAGATCGATCTGCCGCGCCCGCGGCTGCCGGAGATGATGCGAACACCGGAGTTCCACAAGCTGCACGACTATCTGTCGGAGCTGCTGTTCGGGAAGTCGGGTAAGGGAGGAGTCGCGTGAACGCACCGCAACCGGATCGCTGTGTGCGGTACGGCAAGCCGGGCCCGTGGCGGTCCGGCGCACATACCCGGCCGGCCCGCCCGCATCCGCTCGCGCCCCGCATCCGTCGAACGGACGGTGCGGCATGAAGCGCTTCGCAGGCGTGCTCGGCGTACTCGGACTGGTCGCGGTGTGGTGGACTCTCGCGGCGTTCGGAGTCGCGGGCGGCACCATACCCAGTCCCTGGCAGGTGCTGCACACCATGTACACCGACGGATGGGACCTGTACGGTCCCAATTTTCGGATCACCGCGCTCGGCGCGCTGCGGGGATTCGTCTGGGGCAACGGCCTGGCAATCGCGCTGGCCGTCCTGATCGTGCTGGTCCCGCCGATCGAGTCGCTGGCGACCCAGCTGGCTATCCTGAGCTATTGCACGCCGCTGCTCGCGCTGGGCCCGATCATCCTGGTGGTCTTCGGCGGACGCACCCCGACGGTGTTCCTCGCCGCGATGTACTGCTTCTTCACCACGATGGTCGGCACCGTCGCCGGGTTGCGCTCGGCCGACCGGACCAGCCTGGACCTGGTGCGCGCCTACGGTGGCGGGCGCTGGCAGCAGCTGTACCGGGTGCAGGCGATCGCGGCGCTGCCGAGCACGTTCGCGGCGTTGAAGATCGCCGCGCCGTCGGCCGTGCTCGGCGCGATCATCGGCGAATACCTCGGCGGCGTGGACAGTGGAATCGGGGTGGCGCTGACCGCCGCGCAGACCTCCTACAACGTGCCACGCACCTGGGGCATGGCGCTGGCCGCCGCGGCGCTGGCCGGACTCGGCTACGCGCTGGTGGCGCTGGCCGCCCGGCTGGCCGCGCCCTGGACCGGGCGGGAGGCACGATGAACCCTCGGCCGCACCGGGTTGCGGAGGACGCCCGATGAACCTCCTGCGACGGATCGGGATCTTCCTGTTACCGCTGGGCACCTCGCTGTTGCTGATGCTGGCGATCTGGTACGTCTTCCTGCGGGCGTTTCCGCAGGTCGGTCCGCGAGTCGGCAAGACACCCGGTGATATCTGGACCTACTTGGTGACGGCGCCCCATGCCGCCACCGCGCGGCAGGCGATCCTGGACGACCTGCAGATCACGTTGCGCGACGCGGCCATCGGGTTCGGTGCGGGGATGCTCGCCGCGCTGGTGGTCGCGGCGCTGTTCGTGTCGTTCGCCGCGGTGGAGCAGACCTTCCTCCCGGTGGCGATGCTGCTGCGCTCGGTGCCGCTGGTGGCGCTCACGCCGATCATCGTGCTGGTGTTCGGCCGTGGCCTGGCCGGGGTCGCGGTGCTCGCCGCGATCGTGGTGTTCTTCCCCGCTTTGGTCATGATCACGGCGGGGTTGCGCGGCGCGCCGCGGCAGGCGCTGGAGTTGGTTGCCGCGTACGGCGGTTCCCGCTGGACCGGGTTGCGCATGGTGGCCGTGCCCGCGGCGCTGCCTTCGGTGTTCGCCGCGGCGCGGATCTCGGTGCCGGGCGCGCTGATCGGCGCGTTGCTGGGGGAGTGGCTCGGCAGCGGCACCGGTCTGGGCGCCAGTCTGATCCGGGCGATCCCGACGTTCCAGTACAGCAAGTTGTGGGCCTCGATCGTCGTCGTCACGCTGGTCTCGGTGGTGCTCTACGCGATCGTCGGCGTCATCGAGAACCTCGTTCTCGCAAGGTTCGGGCCGGAAGCGGGACGACTCTGACCGAACGACCCGGCCGGCGATACTCAGGCGAATTCTCGCTCGGAACGCCAAAGTAAAGAAAATGAAACGCGCTACACCTAGATTCGGCCCATGACACCCGCGCAACGCTTTATGTTCGGGCACCTGAACCGACGCTCGTTTCTCCGTTACTCCGCGTTCGCCGGCGCCGCGCTCGGCGGTGCGGGGGCGCTGGCCGCCTGCGGCGGGAATTCCGGCGGCTCGTCGGGCGGCACCACCGAGGACGGCTCGAAGTACGGCAGCGTCGCGGTGCAGCTGTCCTGGCTGAAGAACATCGAATTCGCCGGCGAATACTTCGCCGACTCGAAAGGCTATTTCAAGGAAGCCGGTTTCGGCTCGGTCGACCTCGTCGCGGGCGGCGCGGCCAGCACGTCGGTGGAGGCCGGATTGGACACCGGGAAGGTGTGGCTGGGACTGTCCGCGCCGCAGACCACCGCACCGGCGATCCTGGAGGGCCTGCCCGCCAAGATCGTCGCCACCACCTACCAGAAGAATCCGTTCGCGATCGTGTCCGCCGCCGCGAGACCGCTCGAGTCGCCGCAGGACATGAAGGGCCGCAAGATCGGTGTGCAGGACACCAACCAGCTGATCTTCAACGCGCTGCTCACCGCCAACGGGATGAAGCCCGGCGATGTCACCGTCGTACCCGCGCAATATGATCCGACCCCGCTGGCCAACGGTGAGGTCGACGGATGGGTCAGCTACGTGACCAATGAGCCGATCACGCTGGCGGCGAAGGGCTTCCAGAACACGCACTTCTTGTTCGCGGACTTCGACCTGCCGCTGGTCGCGGAGACGCTCACGGTCGCGCAGTCCACCATCGACAAGGAGCGCGACAAGCTGAAGGCATTCCTGGCCGCCGAGATCAAGGGCTGGAAGGACGCGGTGGCGGACCCGGCCGAATCGGCTCGGCTCGCGGTCGAGGTGTACGGCAAGGATCAGAAGCTCGATCTCGCCGAGCAGACGAAGGAGGCGAGCGCTCAGAACGAGCTGGTGGTCTCGGCGGACACGGCCGCCAATGGTCTGCTCTCCATGACCGACGCGCTGATCGAGCAGAATATCGCCGCGCTGCGCGCCGCGAAGATCGATATCAAGGCCGCCCAGCTGTTCGACCTGTCCGTACTGCGCGAAGTGTATGCCGAGAACCCCGGCTTGAAATGATCAGATGCCCACAGCGGTCCTCGACGGGATAGGGAACTCGCCGCTGTACGGGTCGGCCGCTCGCACCGGTTGGGCGGCGCGGGCGGCCAGCAGTTCGGCGGCGATCGCCACGGCCATCTCGGGGGCGGTGCGCGCGCCGATGTCCAATCCGGCGGGCGAGTGCAGCCGTGCGAGGGTATCCGCGCCGAAACCGCCTGCCTGCAAATCCTCGATCCGACGGATGTGCACTTGGCGGGAGCCCATCGCGCCGAGATACCCGAGCTCGGGTAGTCGTAGCGCCACGGTGAGCAGCGGGATGTCGAACGTGGGATCGTGCGATAGCACGACTATGGCTGTGCTGCTGTCGATCTCGCCGGCCGCGGACAGCGTGTTGAGGTAGCGGTGCGGCCAGTCGACCACCACTTCGGCGCCGGGAAACGATTCCGGCGTAGCGAAATTGGGGCGCGAATCGCAGATCGTCACCCGGTAGCCGAGCAACTCGGCTTGCACGGTGAGAGCGGCGGCGAAGGAATTGGCGCCGAAGATGAGCAGGCGCGGCGGCGGGGCGAACGAGGAGACGAAGACGTCCGAATCCGGTAGCGCGACCAGTTCGGTGGCGTGTTTCTTGTCGGTGATCAGGTGCTGGCCGATGAGGTCGGAATCGGAGTTCCAGACCACCGTGAAGACGGTGACCCTGCGGTGGGCCGCGATCTCGGCGGCGACGTCCGGGAACTCCGGGAAGTGTCTTCGCGAGAACGGCTCGGTGAAGACGTCCATCATCCCCTCGCCGTTCCCGCCCGCCTCCAGGCCGCCGGCCACGCCGAAGCGGTGCATCGCGCGACGGCCGGTGCGCGCCGCCTGGAGCACCGCCTCGTACGCGATCTCCTCCAGCCCGCCCGCGGCCACCGATCCGTAGACGCCCCCGTCGGGAGCGACCAGCATCGCCGAGCCCACCGGTAACGGGGCGGCGCCCACGGTGCGCACGATGGTGCCGAGTCCGCCGGTCCGGCCCGAGTGCCACACCCGCAACAGGTCGTCGACGATGTCCCGCATCAGCTAGCTCCGATCACCGTGCGGTCGTGGCCGGGAAGTCACGATCGACGCCCGTCGCCAAATCGTCGCACGTGACGCACACCATATCGTTTCTGCCGGTCAAATAGGTGCGGGCGCCGGAATCTCCTGCCGACGTCCTACAAACCGCATTCCAGTGCTTGTGGGCTATGACAACGGGGTGTCCCGGTGTGTTGTGGAACACAGCGCGCGCCAGACCGCTGGGAGACGCCAGCGCGGCGGCGAGCACCCGGGCGACTACATCGGCGCCGACATCGGGGGTGTCCACGGGCATGATCGCGGCGTAGCGCGCGGGGGTGCCCGCGGCGGCGATCAGGCCCGCCCGCAGTGATGCGCTCATACCGGTGGCCCAGTCCGCGGCCCACACGGGCCGCACGCCCGGCGGCAGATCGACGATCCGCGGCGTCGGGCCGGTCACGCCGAGAACCACGATGACCGGGTCGCAGCCACCGTCACGCAGCGCGGCGACGGTCGCTCGCAGCCAGGCGCCGTCCTCTGCGAGCACCTTGGGTTTTCCGTAGCGGGTTCCGGCGCCCGCGGCGAGCACGACGCCGGCGCAGGCCGCGACGGCGGGACGATCAGGGTCGGCCATGGCTAAACGGTAATACCGCGCGGTTTGCGCCGCATGAGGTGAAGCCGGTGCCGGGACGCGCCGCCGCGAGCGACACGCCGAGGGTGATCCATCCCTTTCCGGTGGCGGCCCGCGTGGTCGTATCCGATGCTGGTCCGATGATGGATCAGCATCCCGGGATCGCGGCGTTCGACGCGCTGTCCGGCGACGCGGCCTACCGGGCCGTGCTCGGCTGCTGCTCGTC
The DNA here is from genome assembly GCF_001612765.1 of Nocardia arthritidis NBRC 100137. Taxonomy (GTDB): domain Bacteria; phylum Actinomycetota; class Actinomycetes; order Mycobacteriales; family Mycobacteriaceae; genus Nocardia; species Nocardia arthritidis. The sequence continues at coordinate 17,760 of NZ_BDBB01000007.1, read as the reverse complement.
GCCGAGCTTCGCGCGGTCGCTGGTCGCGGGCCGTCCGTACCCCAGCGTGGAGGCGCTGCTCGACGCCGCGGACGAGGTGCTGGCCGGGCTGCCGGAGTCCGAACTCGACATGGCTTTGGCAGGGCATCCGAGAATCGGGGAGCGGCCGCATTCCGCGGCTTCGACGCGGGAGCAGGCCGGGGTGTCGGGAGCCGCCGACGCGGTACGCGCGGCGCTCGCCGAGGGCAACCGCGCTTACGAGGAACGGTTCGGGCACATCTATCTGGTGTGCGCGAGCGGAAAGTCGGGCGAGGAGCTGCTCGCGCTGCTCACCGCCCGGCTGGGCAATGATCCCGAGACCGAAAGGCGATTTGTGCGAACAGAATTGGGCAAGATCAACCGGATCCGGCTGCGCGCGCTGCTGGCGGAGCGGTCGTGAGTGAGCGGAGCGAGCGAACGGTCGGCACAGCCACGTTCGTGGTCATGGCGGAGCCGAGCGCCGGCGCGGCGCGGTCATGAGCACGCTGAGCACGCACGTGCTGGACGCGGTGCGCGGCGCGCCCGCCGCGGGCGTCACCGTGACGTTGTACCAGGAGGATCGGCAGCTGGATTCGGGCGAAACGGATGTCGATGGGCGGATCGGGGCGCTGGGCGAAGCGCTCGAACCCGGGACCTATCGGCTGGTGTTCGATACCGGCGCGTACTTCGCGCGGCGGGAGGTCGAAGCCTTCTATCCCGAGGTGAGCATCGCGTTCGCCGTGACCGAGGAGCGGCACTATCACATCCCATTGCTGTTGTCGCCCTTCGCCTTTTCCACCTATCGAGGGAGCTGAGCCGAGCATGGAACTGACCGGGCCGATCGTGCTGACCGACCACCGATACGGCAAGGCGGAGAACCGGATCGTCCGGATCCACCGGCGGACCGCACGTCATGAGATCCGCGACGTGAACGTGTCCACGGTGCTGCGCGGCGACTTCGCCGACGCGTACGTCGCGGGCGACCAGGCGAAGGTGCTGCCCACCGACTCGCAGAAGCAGACCGCCTACGCCTTCGCGAAGCAGCCGGGTCTGCGGGCCATCGAGGACTACGCGCTCGCGCTGGCCGATCATTTCGTCGCCGAGATCGAACCGGTGCGCAGCGCGCGCGTCGAGGTCGACGAATACGCCTGGCAGCGCGTCTCGGTCGGCGGCGTGGAGCACGACCACACCTGGGTGCGGCAAGGCCCCGAAGTGCGCACCGCGGCGGTCACCGTGGCCGGAAGCGGCGCCGAGCGGCGGGCTTGGGTAGTGGGCGGGGTGAAGGACCTGACCATCCTGAAGTCGACCGGGTCGGAGTTCGCGGACTTCCTGACCGACGACTTCACCGTGCTCGCGCCGACCCACGATCGGATGCTGGCCACCGCACTGATCGCCGAGTGGCGGTTCGCCGACAGCGCGGGCGTCGACTGGGACGAGGTCTACACCGGCGTGCGGGCGCGGTTGGTGGAGACCTTCGCGACGCTGCACTCGAAGGCCCTGCAACAGACGCTGTTCGAGATGGGCAAGGCCGCGCTGACCGCGTACCCGGTGCTGGCCGAGATCCGGCTCGCGGCCCCGAACAAGCATCACTTCGACTACGACCTGCGCCGCTTCGGCATCGAGAATCGCGGCGAGGTGTACCACGCCGACGATCGGCCCTACGGGTTGATCCACGCCACCGTGGCCCGCGCCGACGCGCCGGAAGCGGGGCCCGCGTGGACCAGGTGACCGTCATCGCGGACTGCGCCGTCGCGACGGTCGACGCGCAGGGGGCCGAGTACCCCCGCGGCCACGTCGTCGTGCGCGGCAACCGGATCGACGCGGTCGGCGCTGGGGACCCACCGGAAGTCCCGGATGCCCGGCGCATCGACGGGCGCGGCTGCCTGCTGACCCCCGGGCTGGTGAATACCCACCACCACCTCTATCAATGGATCAGCCGCGGCCTGGCCACCGACCACACGCTGTTCGAATGGCTGAGCACGCTCTACCCCGTCTGGGCGGGTATCGATGAGGACGCGGTGCGGGTGGCGGCCACGGGTGCGCTCGCGGCCCTCGCGCGCACGGGGTGCACCACCACTACCGACCACCACTACGTGTTCCCGCGCGACGGCGGTGACCCGCTCGCGGCCGAGATCACCGCGGCGGCGCAGGTCGGCCTGCGGTTCCACCCCTGTCGCGGCTCGATGGATCTGGGGGCGAGCGCGGGCGGGTTGCCGCCCGACCACTTGGTGGAGAGCCTGGACGACATCCTCGCCGCGAGCGCGGCGGCCGTCGCGCGCTGGCACGACCCGTCGTCCGATGCCATGCTGCGGATCGCCCTGGCGCCGTGCTCGCCGTTCTCGGTCACACCGGACCTGCTGCGCGAGTCGGCGGCGCTGGCCCGCGCCACCGGCGTCCGGTTGCACACCCACCTCGCCGAGACCCTCGACGAACAGGACTACTGCGCCGAGACCTTCGGCTGCACGCCCGCGCAGTACATGGAGCGGCTCGGCTGGTTCGGTTCGGATGTCTGGTACGCGCACGCCGTCCACCTCGACGACGCCGCGATCGGCGCCATGGCGGCGACCGGCACCGGCGTGGCGCATTGCCCCACGTCGAACGCGCGGCTCGGCGCGGGCGTCGCCCGCGCCGCCGACCTGGTGGGTGCGGGCGTCCCGGTGGGCCTCGGCGTCGACGGAGCCGCGAGCAACGAGGCCGGTTCGATGATCGAGGAGCCGCGCCACGCGTTGCTGTGGGCGCGCAACCGGGGCGGCCCGCGGGCGATGACCGTGCGTACCGCGCTGGAATTGGCCACCATGGGCGGCGCGCGAGTGCTGGGCCGGGCCGCCGAGATCGGTTCGATCGAGGTGGGCAAGCTGGCGGACCTGGCGCTGTGGCGCCTGGACACGGCCGCGCACGCCGGGATCGCGGATCCGGTGACCGCGCTGGTGCTCGGCTCGGCCCCGCCGCTGGCCGCGCTGCTGGTGAACGGACGCGAGGTGGTGCGCGACGGCGAGGTGCGCACGGTGGACACGGATGTGGTCGCGGGCGAGGTGGCGCGGGCGCAGGCGGCGTTGGTCGCGAAGGCGGGTTGATCGGCTCGCCCCTCTCCTCGCGCGCGTGGCGCCCAGCGCCGGTGCCGGGCGACGCGGTCGTCGGCGGCGATGACGGGACGAGGCGGCCGGCACATCGGGATGTCGCCGTGCGGGCCGATCCCGGTCGCCGACGCAATCTGTTCGATCCATCCGGACCGAGATCGCATCGCGGATCTGGGCGAGGTGCCGTGCCTGGTCAGGCGGGACGAGCAATACTGAAGCAGGGTCGGCTCCGACGCCCCGCCGAGGCGGGCGGAGCTGTGTTGTTGTGGACGGCCACGCCCGCTCGGCCAAGGGTGATTACCGGCCGCGGGTGGCCGTCGTGCGGCAAGGTAACGGCCGCGCAATCTGGCGGGCGTCGCAGGCAATATGGCGGCAACCGACTGGCTCTACGGTGACGGAGAGGCAGGAACGAGGTGAGAGGTGGACCTGGACACGATCCGCGAGGTGGTGATCGCCAGCGAGCGGGAAGACCTGGCCGTGCTCGGCGCTTCGACCGCGGTGCTCGCCGGAGGGACGTTTCTGTTCTCCGAACCGCAGGATCAGCTGGTGCGCCTGGTCGACATCACCGGCCTGGGTTGGCCCGCGTTCGAGATCGGGGACGACGGACTGGAGATCGCCGCGACCTGCACCCTGGCCGAGTTCGCCGGCGCCGCGCCGGGACGTGAGCTGGGGATGCCGGTGTTGCACGAGCCGTGGCCGGGGACCGCGCTGTTCGCCCGATCCTGCCGGGCGCTGCTGGCCTCGCACAAGATCTGGCGCACCGCCACCGTCGGCGGCAACGTCTGCCTCGCGCTGCCCGCGGGCGCGGTGCTCGGCGCGCTGGTCGCGCTCGACGGGACGGCGGTGGTGTGGACGACGAACGGCGGCGATCGGTGTATCCCGTTGCGGGAGTTCGTGCTCGGTCCGGGACGCACAGTGTTGCGATCCGGTGAGGTGCTGCGCTCGATCCGCCTGCCGCGGTCGAGTCTGCTGGCGCGCACCAGCTTCCGGAAGATCGCGCTCGCTCCGCTCGGCCGGTCCGGCGCCGTGGTGATGGGGCGGCGGGAGCGCGACGGCCGCAGCGCGGTGACCATCACCGCCGCCACGACCAGGCCTGTCGTCCTGGATTTCGCCGCACCGCCCACCGACGGTGCGATACGCGACGCGCTGGGCACGATCGATCCCGCGCTGTGGTTCGACGATCCGCACGGGTCGCCGGAGTGGCGCGGGCACGTCGCGGGAGTGCTCGCGCGCGAGGTCGCCGCGGAATTGCGGGAACACTGATGCGGTTCGAGGTGGACGGCAGGATTGTCGACATCACGGCACGGCCGGGCCAGTGCCTGCGAACGGTGCTGCGCGAGAGCGGCGCCCTGGCGGTGAAGAAGGGATGTGACACCGGCGATTGCGGGGCCTGCTCGGTACTCGTCGACGGAATGACGGTGCACTCCTGCGTCTTTCCCGCCTATCGCGCCGCCGGACGGTCCGTCACCACCGCCGCCGGGCTGGGAACGCCAGAGTACCCGCACCCCGTGCAGCGCCGGTTCGTCGACAACGCCGCGTTCCAATGTGGTTTCTGCACCGCTGGCATGGTGGTCACGGCCGCGGGGCTGGGGTGTGGGGACGACGAGCGGGCCGCCGTGCCGAGCGACGAACTCGCCGAATTGATGAAGGGAAATCTGTGCCGCTGCACGGGCTACCGCGCCATCCGCGCCGCGCTGGGCGATGGGCTCGATCCTGGCGACCCGGCTTCCTTCGCCTCGGATCGAACCGCGACGACCACCGGAGGCGCTGAAGTCGGTGCGTCGACCGGACCGCACGTCGTCTCGGGCGGCGAGCCGCGTGCTTCTGGTGACTCTGCCGCTTGCGCTCCCGAGCGGCCGGTAAGGACCAGTGGAGCGGATGCCGGAATCGGCGCGTTGGCCGGGCCGCGCATCGTCTCCGGGAGCGAGCCGTTCACGCTGGATCTGCCGCAAGCAGGCTCCCCCGCGGAGGACCGGGCGCGAACGAGCGATGCCGCCACCGCGCCGCCGACCGCTCCGCTGCACATCGCCGTGTTGACCAGCCCATATTCCCACGCGCGCATCCGCTCGATCGAAACCGCCGCTGCCGAGGAACTGCCCGGTGTGCACGTCGTATTGACGTCTGCCGACGCACCGGACGTGCCGTTCTCCACCGCGCGGCACGAACTGCGCACGGACGATCCCGACGATACCTACGTGCTCGACCGGACCGTTCGGTTCGTAGGGCAGCGGGTGGCCGCGGTGGTGGCCGACAGCGTCGCGATCGCCCGGGATGCCTGCCGCCTGCTGGAAGTCGACTACGAGGTCCTGCCCGCGGTGTTCGATCCGCGCGACGCGCTGCGCGCCGAGGCGCCGAAACTACACGGGGACAAACCGGCTTCGGCCCGGATCGCCGATCCCGGCCGCAACCTCGTCGCCGAACTGCACGGCGAGGTGGGCGACGTCGCGGCGGGACTGGCCGCCGCGGCCCACGTCGTGCGCGGCGTCTGGCATTCGCCGCGTGGTCAGCACGTGCACCTGGAGACGCACGGTGGGGTCGGCTGGCTGGATGACGCCGGGCGGCTCGTCATCCGGTGCAGCACCCAGGTCCCGTTCCTGGTCCGCGATGAACTGTGCCGCCTGTTCGGGCTGTCGACCGCGCAGGTGCGGGTGTTCGCGGCCAGGGTCGGCGGCGGATTCGGCGCGAAACAGGAAATGCTGGCCGAGGACCTGATCGCGCTGGCCGTGCTGCGGACCGGCAGGCCGGTGCAGTACGAGTTCACCCGCGCCGACGAGTTCACCTCCGCGACGTGCCGCCACCCGATGCGAGTCGAGGTGACCGCCGGCGCCGACGCCCACGGGGTGCTCACCGCCTTGGCCGTCGACGTGCTCGCCGACACCGGCGCCTACGGCAATCACAGCGGCGGGGTGATGTACCACGGCGTCGGCGAGTCGGTGGAGCTGTATCGCTGCGCCAACAAGCGGGTCGACGCGCGGGCGGTGTATACCAACAACGTCCCTTCCGGCGCGTTCCGCGGTTACGGCCTCGGCCAGGTGATCTTCGCGGTGGAGTCGGCGTTGGACGAGCTCGCGCACGCGCTCGGCATGGACCCGTTCCAACTGCGCCGCCGCAACGTGGTGGTGCCCGGCGACCCGTTCGTCGGCGCCGCGGTGAACGAGAGCGACCTCGTGTTCGGCAGCTACGGTCTGGACCAGTGCCTGGACCTCGCCGAACGGGCGCTGCTGCGCGGCAACGATGTGCACGCGCCCGGCCCGCAGTGGCGGGTGGGCACCGGCATGGCCGCCGCGATGATCGCGACCGTCCCGCCACGGGGCCACCGGTCGACGGCGACGGTCTCGCTGCTGCCCGACGGCCGCTACGAGATCAGGGTCGGCACGGCGGAATTCGGCAACGGCACCACGACGGTGCACGCGCAGCTCGCGGCCACAGCGCTGGACACCGAGGTCACCCGCATCGTGATCCGGCAGGCCGACACCGATCTGGTCGAGTACGACACCGGCGCGTTCGGCTCCACCGGCATCGTGGTCGCGGGCAAGGCGGTGTACGAGGCGGCGTGCGCGTTGCGCGGGCTCATGCTGGCCAGGGCGGCCGAACTGACGGGAGTTCCGGAGCGGGACTGCGTGCTCGGCACCGGCGGCGTGCACTGCGCGGACCGGCTGCTCACCGCGGCCGAACTGCTGACCGGCGGCGATCTCACCGCGCACGCCGAGCACGGGGGCAGCCCACGGTCGGTGAGTTTCAACGTGCACGCCTTCCGCGTCGCCGTGCATCCCGGCACCGGGGCGGTGCGCATCCTCCAGTCGATCCAGACCGCCGACGCGGGCACCGTGCTCAATCCGGTGCAGTGTCGTGGGCAGGTCGAGGGCGGTGCGGCGCAGGCCGTCGGCACGGCGCTGTACGAGGACATGCGCAGTGCGGATGGAGTAGTGGGCGCCCAGACCCTGCGGCACTACCACGTGCCGCAGTTCGCCGACGTGCCGCGCACGGAGGTCTACTTCGCCCGGACTTCCGACGCGCTCGGCCCGCTGGGCGCCAAGTCGATGAGTGAGTCGCCGTACAACCCGGTCGCCCCCGCGCTGGCCAACGCGATCCGCGATGCGGTCGGCGTGCGGCTGTGCCGGCTGCCGATGACCGCGGACCGGGTATGGGCCGCGCTGCGGGAGAAGGGATCACGATGACGAAGGTGCCGGAGAACGTGCGCGGGCGGATCGAGTCGATGCTCGACGCGGTCGATACCGAGCTGCGCCGCAGGTATCCCGGATCCAACGGCCGCTCGCAACCGATCCACACCGTGTACGTCCCGGCCGATCGGGTCGTCGAGGAGACTCCCGGTGAGTGGGGCGCGGCCGCGGTCGGACTGCTCGACCGTCACCGCGATCTGCTGGCCACGCTCGACACGACCGGCTCGCTGCCCGACGTGCGCAAACGACTGGAAGCGGACCCGGTCCAAGATCTGCGCATCGACTTCGAGGACGGCTACGGCCTGCGCGCCGACGCCGAGGAGGACCGGGCGGCCACGGCGGCGGGTGCGGTGCTCGCGGCCTGGGCGCGGCGCTCCGGCGGCCCGGCGAACAGCGGCATCCGGATGAAGGGCTTGGGCGGCGCAGAGCGTCGTCGTGCGCTGCGCACGCTGGATCTCGTGTTGGAGGGCGTGGGGGGCGTACCCGCGGGCTTCGTCTTCACGGTGCCGAAAATTCGTGCGGTGCAGCAAGTTTCGGCGCTGGTGCAGCTGTGTGTCGGGCTGGAGCGCGCGTACGGCATCGCCGAAGGCAGCCTGCGTTTCGAACTGCAGATCGAGAGCCCACAGGCGATTCTGGCGTCGGATGGCACCGCCCCCGTGGCCGCCATGCTCACCCTCTCCGAAGGGCGTTGCACCGCATTGCATTTCGGTACCTACGACTACACCGCGGCACTCGGCGTCGCCGCGCCGGACCAAGCGCTCGACCACCCGGCCGCCGATTACGCCAAGGCGGTCATGCAGGTCGCGGCCGCGCAGACCGGGGCGTGGGTGTGCGATGGTTCCACCCAGATCGTGCCCGACGCAGACCCGGAGGCCGCGCTGCGCAACCATCACCGCCTGGTCGCCCGGTCGTTGCGGCGGGGGTACTACCAAGGCTGGGACATGCATCCGGGCCACCTGGTCACACGCTGGCTGGCCACCTACGACTTCTTCCGCCAGGCGATCGATGTCGCGGTGCCGCGCCTGCGCGACTATCTGGCCCGGCGCGGCGGCGACATCGTCGACGAGCCCGCCACCGCCGAAGCGCTGGCCACCACCGTGCTGCGCGGCATCGAGTGCGGCGCTCGGCCGGACGCGGGGGCTGCGGAGCTCACCGAGACGGTCCTGCGCGCGCTGGCGGCCCGCGCGCCGATCCCGGCGGAGGCGACGTGATCGGCCATCCGGACGGGGCGGTCCCGAGGGACACAGCAGACGCGATGCGGGGCGACGACGAAGGGATCACGCTGCTGCCGGATCTGGCGGTCCGGCCGCTCGGCGGCTCGGTGATCTGGGCGAACGACGAGTTCTTCGCCGAGAAGGAAAATTTGATCAGCCCCGGTCCCGCGCGGTACCAGCCGTCCAGCTTCGGTCACAAGGGCCAGATCTACGACGGATGGGAGACCCGCAGGCACCGCGGTCGGCCCGGCGACGACTGCGCGATCGTGCGGCTCGGCGTGCCGGGCGTGATCCGCGGGATCGTCGTGGACACCGCGTGGTTCAAGGGCAACTACCCGCCCGCCGTCTCGGTGTCGGCGCTGGAGATCGAGGACTACCCGCCCGCGGAGACCATTGCCGCGCGCGATGATTGGGTGTCGCTGGTCGATCGCTCTCCGGTGACGGGCGACAGCCGCAACCTTTTCGCGGTCGATAACGAGAAGCGCTGGACGCACGTGAAACTCACCATGCATCCCGACGGCGGCGTGGCCAGGCTGCGGGTGCACGGCGAGGGGCGGCCCGATCCGCGCCTGCTCGGGCTCGGCCCGCTGGATCTGGCCGCGCTGGAGAACGGCGCGTTGGTGCGGGACTGCTCCAACCGCTTCTACAGCTCGCCCAACCAGCTGCTGTATCCCGGCCGGGCCCGGTCCATGGGCGAGGGCTGGGAGACCGCCCGCCGCCGGGACGACGGCAACGACTGGGTGCGCATCCGCCTGGCCGGACCGGGACTGATCCGGCTCGCCGAACTCGACACCTCCTACTTCCTCGGCAACAGCCCGGGCGCTGCCCGGCTCACCGGCCGCACCAACGACGGCACCGAGCTGGAGTTGTTGCCACGCACAGCATTGCAACCCGACACCAGGCATCGGTTCCCGATCGCGCCGATGGCCGCGTCCGTAGAAGAGGTGCGCCTGGACATCTACCCGGACGGCGGGTTGGCGCGGCTGCGCCTGTACGGCGAGCTCGGCGCATGAGCATGCGGAAGTCGACACCGCGCGTCGCGCCTGCCGGAGCGGAGCGCCGACCGGGCGCGGTCGTGAGGCAGGGCCGAGGGGCGGTGGAGCGTCGACGAGGGCCGGTCGTGAGCGGCCCGGCACGAAGGCGGCGACCACGCGCCGACGAGGCGCAGTCGTGAGCAAGCAGGACCGAGGGCGGGAGCGGAGCATGACGGCCGGGGGCGTAAGGGATTTCGTCGGTTACGGCCCGAACCCGCCGGACCCGCGATGGCCGGGCGAGGCGCGGATCGCGGTCCAATTCGTGCTCAACTACGAAGAGGGCGGGGAGAACAACGTCCTCGATGGTGACGAACACTCCGAAACGTTCCTATCGGAGATGACGCCCGCGCAAGCGTTCCCGAACCGCCATATGAGCATGGAGTCGCTCTACGAATACGGCTCCCGCGCCGGGCTGTGGCGGGTGCTGCGCGTCTTCGAACGACGCGGGCTGCCGCTGACGATCTTCGCGGTCGCTCGTGCCATGCAACGCAATCCGGAAGCGGTGGCGGCCTTCCGGGAACTGGGCCACGAGATCGCCTGTCATGGTCTGCGCTGGAAGTCCTACCAGCTCACCGACCGCGACACCGAACGGGCGCACCTGGCCGAGGCGGTGCGCGTCCTGACCGACCTGACCGGCGCGGCGCCCCTGGGCTGGTACACCGGCCGCGATTCGCCGCACACCAGGGAATTGGTCGTCGAGCACGGCGGATTCCGCTACGATGCGGACTCCTACGCCGACGACCTGCCCTATTGGGTGCGCGTACACGGCAGCGGCCATTTGGTGGTGCCCTACACGCTGGACACCAACGACATGCGCTTCGCCTCACCCGCAGGCTTCCCCACCGGTGAGCAGTTCTTCGCCCACGTACGCGACGCCTTCGACGTCCTCTACCGCGAAGGCGCCGAAGGCAGCCCGAAAATGCTCTCCATCGGCCTGCACTGCCGTCTCATCGGCCGCCCCGCCCGCACGGCCGCTCTGGAACGCCTACTCGACCACATCCAGTCCAACGAGCAGGTCTGGATCACCCGCCGCATCGACATCGCCGAACACTGGCACGCGACCCACCCCGCGCCCGCCTCCGCCTGAGCGGCCGAACCGTTCACGACGACGAGCGGATGGCTGTGGCGAAACGCGAGTAGGGCCCTCGCTGATGTGCCACTCGTCAGCCGAGGGAGCGGGGTTGGCGAGGCCGTAGGTGGCGAGTCAGCGTGGCGAGCGCGTCGAGCACCTCGCGTACGGCGGCCGGGTCGTCGTCGGCCAGCGCTGCTGCCACCGCGTCGTCTACGGGTGTTGCCCGCACTTCGGCGACTCGTGGCGTAGCCTCCGCGGCCGCGCGGACCAGGGTGCGCCTGCGGTCGCGTGGGTCGACCGTCGAGGTGACCGACCCGGCCTCTTTGAGGCGGGCCACCGCGGTGGACACCGCGCTTTGCGGGAGACCGGTGCGGGTGGCGATCTCGCCGACGGTGCTGTCGGGATGTTCGAGGATGTCGCTCGACACGATGAGCACGAGTCGGTGGCCACCGCCGAGTCCCCCCGTAGGCAAGGCGTCCTCGCCGATCTTCATCAGCATCCGGCCCAAGAGGAACAGTTCGACTCCGTCCACGAAGCGCATAATACATCAATAAAGATGTATCACTATTGATGTATCAGATTTGATGTATTACTGTCCGGTGACATGAGCATGATTTCCACCGGCACCCTCGAGGTCTCCGGCGCAGACCTGTACTACGAAGTTCGCGGCAGCGGCCCGATATTGCTGATCGCGCAGAGCGGGGAGGGGGATGCGCGCCGCAGCGAGGATCTGGTCGCACACCTCGAGCGGCGCTTCACCGTCGTCACCTACGACCGGCGTGGGCTGTCGCGCAGCGTGCTGCGTGATTCCGTAGGGCCCGCCTCGGTGGCGACGCACGCCGACGATGTGTTCTGCCTGCTCTCGGCATTGACCGACGAGCCGGTGCGCATGCTCGGCTGCAGCATGGGAGCGGCCATCGGCCTGCACCTCGCGGTTCGGCATCCGGATCGGCTGCACACCCTCATCGCGCACGAGCCCGTCACGCCGTGGCTGCTCGCCGCCGCCGACCACGCCGATCAGCTCGCTGAACTCGAACACTGCCAGCGGGTATTCGCCGAGCGCGGCTGGCAAGCGGCGCTCGCGCCGATGGTGCGGACGCTGGGGATAGATCCGCGGAACCAGGATCGGGAACCCGGCGTCACCGTGCCTGCGATCGGACCGGAGCGCGCCGCGAACTTCGAGTACTTCCTCGAGCACGACTTCACCGCGATCCGTGCCGACCATCTCGATGTCGCGCAGCTGCGGCGGTCGCCGGTGCGCATCGTTCCGGCCTGCGGGCGCACCACACCCCGGCAGGTCTTCGACTACAAGGCCGCACAGGAACTCGCGGCCCTGTGCGGCGACCCGGTGGTGGAATTCCCCGGCGGGCACAACGGGAACCTGACCCACCCGGCCGCGTACGCCGCCAGGGTGTCCGAGGTCCTCGCGGCGCCGGAGTAGACGTTCGGGAACGCCTCGCGGGCGGCCCTGCGACGCATCGGGCCCGCTCGTCGATGGGTGGCCTGGCCCACACGAAAGGCGCCCGCCAGGACTTGTGAAGGTGCTCACAGTGCGGGATGCCGCCCCCTCTAGGGGGAGGGCCGCCCGTCGATCGCTAACAGTACGAGCGTTACGCTAAAACCGCACGTCAGCACTACCGGCCAGTAGATTGCACCTTTGCAATTTAGTGGCAAATTTTGCAGAGTTAGCAAAGGTGTCGGAAAACCTAGCTGAGATTCACACTAACAACAGGTAGACGCCCATTTCTTCGTGTGCCATCGTGTGGAAGTACACCCCAAGGGCCTAGCAAGCCTGCAAATTGCCGCTCCAGCAGTACGAGCTGCCTCGTAGCTCGGGACCGGGCGGCATGGACCGAACGAAGAAGTGGAGTCACAGATGTCGACCACCGGCACCCCGAGGACCGCCGCGGAAATCCAGCAGGATTGGGACACCAACCCCCGCTGGAAGGGCGTCACCCGTAACTACACCGCGGAGCAGGTGTCGAAGCTCCAGGGCACCGTCGTCGAGGAGGCCACCCTCGCCCGCCGCGGTTCGGAGATCCTCTGGGATCTCGTCAACAACGAGGACTACATCAACTCCCTCGGCGCCCTGACCGGCAACCAGGCGGTCCAGCAGGTCCGCGCCGGTCTGAAGGCCATCTACCTGTCGGGCTGGCAGGTCGCCGGTGACGCGAACCTGTCCGGCCACACCTACCCCGACCAGTCGCTGTACCCGGCCAACTCGGTTCCGTCCGTGGTCCGCCGCATCAACAACGCGCTGCTGCGCGCCGACGAGATCGCCAAGGTCGAGGGCGACACCTCCGTGTCCAACTGGCTGGCCCCGATCGTCGCCGACGCCGAGGCCGGCTTCGGTGGCGCGCTGAACGCCTACGAGCTGCAGAAGGCCATGATCGCCGCCGGCGCCGCCGGTGTGCACTGGGAAGACCAGCTGGCCTCCGAGAAGAAGTGCGGCCACCTGGGCGGCAAGGTGCTGATCCCGACCCAGCAGCACATCCGCACCCTGACCTCCGCGCGTCTGGCCGCCGACGTCGCCGACGTGCCGTCGGTGATCATCGCCCGTACCGACGCCGAGGCCGCCACCCTGATCACCTCGGACGTGGACGAGCGCGACCGTGAGTTCCTGGACGGCACCCGCACCCCGGAGGGCTTCTTCGGTGTGAAGAACGGCATCGAGCCCTGCATCGCGCGTGCCAAGGCCTACGCTCCCTACGCCGACCTCATCTGGATGGAGACCGGCGTGCCGGACCTCGAGGTCGCGCGCAAGTTCGCCGAGGCCGTCCGTGGCGAGTTCCCGGACCAGCTGCTGGCCTACAACTGCTCGCCGTCCTTCAACTGGAAGGCCCACCTGGACGACGCGACCATCGCGAAGTTCCAGCGTGAGCTCGGCGCGATGGGCTTCAAGTTCCAGTTCATCACCCTGGCCGGCTTCCACTCGCTCAACTACGGCATGTTCGACCTGGCCTACGGCTACGCCCGCGAGGGCATGACCGCCTTCGTCGACCTGCAGGAGCGCGAGTTCAAGGCCGCCGCCGAGCGTGGCTTCACCGCCATCAAGCACCAGCGTGAGGTCGGCGCGGGCTACTTCGACACCATCGCCACCACCGTGGACCCGAACACCTCCACCGCGGCGCTCAAGGGCTCCACCGAAGAGGGTCAGTTCCACTGAGAACGGCGCTCGATGGCCTCGCGCGTGGGCGGTCGCGTAAGCAGCCGAACTCACGAACGGATGCCTACCACTGGTGCTCGCCAGGGAAGTGAGGTTCCCGACGTGAAAACCGCCAATCCTCTACTCCGGTAGGGGTGTACTGCCCTCCCCGCTGAACAGCCCCGGCGGGGAGGGCATCCCTATACCTTGGACCATCGAAGGACGCGCTCACACCGGAGCGACACCTTCGCAGACCAGCCACCCCAGAGCCAGACAACCCAGCAGGAGCGGGACGTGAGCAGCGAAAAGATCCAACGCGTCGGCATTATCGGCGCCGGCCAGATGGGCGCAGGAATCGCGGAGGTGTGTGCCAGGGCGCACGTCGACGTGCTGGTGTACGAGCAGACGCGAGAACTGGCCGCCGCGGGCCGCGCCCGCATCCTGCGTTCTCTCGATCGCGGCGTGAGCAGCGGCAAGATCACCGAGCGCGAGCGCGAACAGGCCGCCTGGCGTCTGCGGTTCACCTCCGACCTCGGCGACTTCGCCGACCGCCAGCTGGTGGTCGAGGCGGTGCTCGAGGACGAGAAGGTCAAGACGAGCATCTTCGCCGAGCTCGACAAGGTCGTCACCGACCCCTCGGCCGTGCTGGCCTCCAACACTTCGTCCATCCCGATCATGAAGATCGCGGTCGCCACGGCGAACCCCGAGCGCGTGGTCGGCATGCACTTCTTCAACCCGGTCCCGGTGCTGCCGCTCGTCGAGCTGGTCACCACGCTCAAGACCAGCGAGTCGGTCTCCACGCGGGCCGAGGCCTTCGCGGGCGAGGTGCTCGGCAAGCAGGTCGTGCGCTCGGCCGACCGCTCCGGCTTCGTGGTGAACGCGCTGCTGGTGCCGTACCTGCTGTCGGCGATCCGCATGGTCGAGTCCGGCTTCGCCACCAAGGAAGACGTCGACAAGGCGATGGTGCTCGGCTGCGCCCACCCGATGGGCCCGCTGGCGCTGACCGACTTGGTGGGCCTGGACACGGTCAAGTCCATCGCCGACTCCATGTACGGCGAGTTCAAGGAGCCGCTGTACTCGGCTCCGCCGCTGCTCATGCGCATGGTCGAGGCGGGACTGCTCGGCAAGAAGACCGGCGCGGGCTTCTACCAGTACAGGGCCTGATTTGCAGCGCCTGCGGCGCGCTGCGCGACTGGTGAGAAACGACACCGGCACACCTCGATGCGGAGTCGACCAGAAGTTGGTGTTGCCGAGCCGGTGACGGCAATCGGCATAAGCTGCACAACAGCCGGGCCATGTCGACGGCTCGGCTGGGTATCCAGAGCGCAGCGCTGGATCGTCCCGTCGATCTCGGCGGGCCGCGCAGGTGATCGAAAGGGGTTGTCCCGCTCATGGTGAACGTGACCGACGGCTACGGGTCGAGCATTCTCGGCTATCCCAGGATCGGGCCGCACCGCGAGCTCAAGCGGGCGCTTGAGGCCTACTGGCACGGTTCGCTCGACCGCGAAGAACTGCTGGCGGTGGGTCGCGAGATCCAGGAGACCCAGTTCAACGAACTGGCCGCTACCGGCCTGACCCAGGTGCCGGGCAACACCTTCTCCTTCTACGACCACGTGCTGGACAACGCGCTGCTGTTCGGTGCGGTGCCCAGGCGGTTCGAGCCCTACCGCGACGGACTGCACCCGCTGGACTTCTACTTCCTGATGGCGCGCGGCCGCCCGGATCTGCCGCCGCTCGAGCTGGTCCGGTTCTTCGGCACGAACTACCACTACCGCCAGCCGGAAGTGGACGCGGGCACCGAGTTCTCGCTGCACCCCGAGGCGCTGCTCGACGAATTCGACCGCGCGAAGGCGGCCGGCATCGAACTGCGGCCGGTGGTCCTCGGCCCGGTGTCGCTGCTGCTGCTGTCCAAGGCCGGGCACATCCCCGGTGATTCCGGCGGATTCGACACCCTCAGCCTGCTGGACAAGCTGCTACCGGTCTACGAGGAACTGTTCGAGATCCTCGCCAAGCGCGGCGCCACCTGCGTGCAGCTGGACGAGCCCGCGTTCACCAGCGAGCGCAGGCCCGCCGAACTGGCCGCGTTCGAGGCCGTCTATCACCGCTTGGGCAAGGCCCCGCTGCGCCCGCGCATCCTGGTCACCGGACAGTACGGCGATTTCGGCGAGGCGCTGACCATCCTGGCGGGTACCAATATCGAGGCGATCGGTCTCGACCTGGCCAGCTACCGGATGCGCCCGGAGGATCTCGCCAAGGTGCCGGGCATCCGCCGTAAGCGTCTGTACGCGGGTGTGATCAGCGGCCGCAACGTGTGGCGCGCGGACCGCTACGTCACGCTGGAATACCTCAACGAACTGGCCCAGGTGTGCCCGGACCTGGTCGTCTCGACCGGGACCACGCTGCTGCACGTGCCCTACGACCTGCTGATCGAATACGACATCGAGGGGCACGTCGCCGATCGGCTCGCGTTCGCGAAACAGAAGGTGGGCGAGGTGGTCTCGCTCGCGAAGGCGCTCACCGAAGGCCCGTCGGACAAGTGGCGCAAGCGCCCCACCGAGGTGCACTTCAAGCAGAAGCACGCAGTGCGGCAGCGGGTCTACGCGGTCACCCCGGACATGCGCTCGCGGGAGCCCTACGAGGTGCGCCGCGAAGCCCAGCAGCGCAAGCTGAACCTGCCGCCGGTGCCCGCGACCACGCTCGGTTCCTTCCCGCAGACCGCCCGCATCCGTCAGGCGCGCTACGAACTCGGTGAGGGCCGGTTGTCCTACGAGGAGTACCGCAAGCGGATCGAGGCCGAGATCGAGGCGACGATCCGGTTGCAGGAGGACATCGGCCTCGATGTGCTGGTGCACGGCGAACACGAGCGCAACGACATGATCCAGTACTTCGCCGAGCTGCTCGACGGCTTCGCGACCACCCGCTTCGGCTGGGTGCAGGTGTACGGATCCCGTTGTGTGCGGCCGCCGATCATCTACGGCGACGTGTCGCGACCGGCGCCGATGTCGGTGGAGTGGATCAGCTACGCGCAGTCGCTGACCGACAAACCGGTCAAGGGCATGGTCACCGGGCCGGTCACCATGATCGCCCGATCCTTCGTCCGGCAGGACCAGCCGCTGCACGAGACCGCCGACCAGGTGGCGCTGGCCATCCGCGACGAGGTGGTGGACCTGGAGAAGGCGGGCATCGCGATCATCCAGGTCGACGAACCGGCGATCCGGGAGATGCTGCCGCTGCGCCCGGAAGGTCGCGCCGAATATCTGCGCTGGGCGATCGGCGCGTTCCGCCTGGCCACCTCCGGGGTGCGGGCCGAGACGCAGATCCACACGCACATCGGATATTCCGGCCGCGCCGAGGTGGTGGAGGCGATCGACGAACTCGACGCCGACGTCACCGCCATCGTGGCGACCCGCTCGATCGAGTGGGTGCTGCGGGCGCTGAAGGAGGACTGCGCCTCCGGGCACGGGCTCAGTCACGGCGTCGGCCCCGGCGTGTACGAGAGCCGGTCCGCGCGCATCCCGGACATCGACGAGCTGGACGAACTGCTCACCGCGGCAGCCGAAGCGGTGACGCCGCAGCGCTTGTGGGCCAATCCGGACGGCGGTCTGAAGACCCGGCACTACTGGCAGCTCGAGCCGTCGTTGCGCAATATGGTCGCCGCGGCGCGCCGCATCCGCAGGCGGGTGGAGTCCACCGACTGAGGAAGAACCGGACATCGAGGGCCGTCTTCGTTCGACCGAACGGGACGGCCCTCGGTTTTTCTCATCGAACCGCGGCGGCGGACCACGGCGACGGTCCTGCGCTCGGCCATCGCGCGCGGTGAAGTGGCTCCCGGCATCGATCTGGATTTCGTGCTGGACTCGGTCGCCGCGCCGATCTACTACCGCGCGCTGTTCGGACACCTGCCGCTGACGGACGAACTCGCCGAGCAGTCGGTCGCGGCGGTGCTCAGCGCGATCGCCCGCTGACGGCGGGCAGCGCGCTCAACGTAGCGAGCAGGTCGGTGGCGGCATCGGCCACCGCGTCGGCCTCGGCGACGGCCA
>NZ_BDBB01000006.1 GCF_001612765.1 Nocardia arthritidis NBRC 100137 | reverse complement strand
CGACCACGGCGGCCGAGGCCGCGGTGCGCGCGGCGCGGTCCTCGGCGGCCATCGACGGCGGCAGCACGGACATCCCCGCCGACGGGCGGGTGGCGGACCCGATACTGGCCGGGTCCCTGCGCGTCGGTCAGGCGCTGGACGGAGACGCGCTGCGGAATCTGGTGCGCACCTGGCAGCGCGCTCCGCTGCAGGCGTTGGCGCGGCTGCATCTGCTCGCCGCGGCCGACCTGGTACCGCAGGAGGAGTCGCTCGGCAGGCCGCGCTACGACTCCGGTGTAGCGCGGCGGCTGGACCTGCTCGCGCAGACGGTGGTCGGCTCCCGGGCGCCCGCACCGGTGCTCGCCGCCGTAGTACACGGTGAGCTACTGGCGCTGAAGCCGTTCGGCACGGCCGACGGTGTGGTCGCGCGGGCGGCGTCCCGGTTGGTCGCGGTGTCCAGTGGGCTGGACCCGCACAGTCTCGGCGTGCCGGAGGTGTTCTTGTTGCGCAGGCGTCAGGCGTATCTGGACGCGGCCGATGGGTTCGAATCCGGGGATGCGGAGGCCGTGGGCGGATGGGTGATCTTCTGCTGCGCGGCGTTCGAGGACGGTGCGCGCGAAGCCACATCGATCGCCGACTCGGCGGCGGGATAATCCCCCTGGACACATCAAAGCGGGCGGCGTTGTCTGTCGACCTCACCGCCCGCTAGCACGGACTACCCGGTTACCAAGCGTGCTAGGTGGGTTGTGTTCTGCGGCCTCGGCGACAATCCGGACATCAGCGGTTCATCCCCGCAACCTGTGCGAGGCCTTCGCCGTCGACTATCCGTATTTCGCAGGCCCACAACGCTTCTGCCCTTGTCGCGGCGCGCTCCGCGTGGGTGCCTGGTGTCCGTGCTGGGAAGGATGGTCGGGAGACAGTGCCTTCTCTTCCGGTACTGCCTTGGCCTTCCGCCCTTCCGTAGTTACCTTTCTACACTGTGACTGCACTCACATCAAGGGATCATAAGACATTGAATAAACGGCGTGTTTCTCGGTGTTTCGTGGTTAAATGCCTGGCCCGCCGCAGCGTGTGCTAAGTCGGCAAATGCCCGGGCAAGTATCTGGCGATCCGGTATCACGAGATGGTCGAGCGCTCCGATATCAGTGTCGGCGGCGCAGCATCCGGTAACTGATCGCGCCCGCCAGCACCGCGCTCAAGCCGACCGCCGCCGTGGCCGCGACCGTCGTCGAGGACGGCGCCTGGAAGCGCGCCCACAGCGACACCGGGTTGGAGAAGGTCAGGATCGGCCAGCCGCGTGCGGTGGCCTCGCGGCGCAGATTGCGGTCCGGGTTGACCGCGGTGGGGTGCCCCACCGCGCCGAGCAGGGGCAGATCGGTGATCGAATCGGAGTACGCGTAGCAGCGCGACAGGTCGTAACCCTCGCCGGCGGCGAGTTTTTCGACAGCGGCGACCTTGCCCTCGCCGTAGCAGTAGAACTCGACCTCGCCGGTGTACTTCCCGTCCGCCACGACCATCCGGGTGGCCGCGGTGTGTGAAGCGCCGAGCGCTTCGGCGATCGGGCCCACGATCTCCTCCCCGGAAGCCGAGACGATCACCACGTCGTGGCCCCGGATCTTGTGGTCGGCGATCAAGTCGGCCGCCTCGGCGTAGATGAGCGGATCGACCAGCTCGTGCAGCGTCTCGGCCACAATGGATTTCACCTGTTCGACGTCCCAGCCCGCGCACATGCTGGTCAGGTGGGCGCGCATGCGTTCCATCTGGTCGTGGTCGGCGCCGGACAGCAGGAACAGGAAATGGGCGTAACTACTCTCGAGGACGGCGCGGCGGTTCAACAGCCCCTGCGCGTAGAAGGGCTTGCTGAACACGAACGTGCTCGACTTCGCGATCACGGTCTTGTCCAGATCGAAGAAGGCCGCGACGCGTCCACCCGTAGGGGCTGAGTTGTCCACCTGACCAGGATAGGCGGCGGCGCCGCCTCCCTCCGGAGGGGCGCTGAGCTGCGGCGGCTCCCTGCGGGCTATCGGGACCCTCCCGGTTTTCCGGGGCGGTGTCATCGCGCGATCAGCTCGGTCTCGCGCTGCGGTTCGTAGTCGTGTGCGGCTTCCTCGGCCCTGGCGCGCTGGCGTGCGGCCGCTTCCTCCTGGCTGCGGCCTCGCGCTCGGCTCTTCCACTCGGAGGCGTCCGCGCCGCCCTGGACGGCGCGCCGCGTGCGTGGCCGCATCATCTCGGCAGCCAGGTGCGGTGGCGCGGCAGACCGGCGGATCAGGTCTGCCGCGCCTGTCGTGTGGCTTCCTTGCCTTCGATCCGCCGCAGGTGGGCGGCAGACGGACTACGGTCATACCCGTTCGGCACGCGTGTTCCGAACGGTGGCGGGCATGCGGACGGCGCGTCGGTGGAGTTTGCCCCGTAGACGCCGAAGCCGCGAGGGCCGCAAAGATGTCCGTCGGCAGACTTGCGTTGTGGGCGGGGCTTGGGTGTAGTATTGCTGGCACCTGGACATGGTCCAGGCGCGTTCAGCCCGACCCCCCGGGGCTGAACCCCGACGGCCCCAGCCTCCTCCCCCCCCGGCTGGGGCCGTCCTCTATTTCAGGGACAGTGCGATAGGACGCCCGGCTCGGAAGTTGTCCACAGCCCGGAAGTTATCCACATTCGGCAGATCGGCCCTTCTCTGCCCGTCCGCGTTCAGCGACGCTGACCAGCATGAACCTCGAAGCATCGGAGCCGACCGGGCCACCGCCCGCCCTCGTGCTCATCGATGACGACCGCCTGCGCGACGAGGTCCGGCGCATCGCGGCGGCCGCTGAACGGTCTCTCGACGAGCGGACCCAACCCGTCGGCAGGCACGCCTGGACGGGCGCTCCGCTGGTGATCCTGGACACCGATGCGGCGCGAGAGGCAGCCGCGGCGGGATACCTGCGCCGGACCGGCGTGGTGTTGGTAACCGATGGTGAGCCAGGCTTGCTCGACTGGCAGGCCGCCGCCTCGGTCGGCGCGGAGCGGGCTATCGCCCTGCCCGGCGCGGCGGTGGGGCTTATCGAGATGTTTGCCGAGTACGGCGAACAACGTGCGGGCGATGGCGTGGTGGTCGCCGTCGCGGGGGCGGGCGGTGGGGCCGGGGCATCCACCTTGGCCGTCGCGGTCGCGCTGCGCGCCGCCGCGGAAGGGTTCCGGCGCGAGGCCTTGCTGGTCGACGGCGCGCCCTTTGCAGGTGGCCTCGACCTGCTGCTCGGTATAGAGAACACGGCAGGGCTGCGCTGGCCCGATCTGGTGATCGAGGACGGGCGGGTCTCCGCGACCGCGTTGCACGGCGCCCTGCCCATCGCGGCGCCCGGACTGGCGGTACTGTCGTGTGGGCGCTGCGGTGCGGGACGATTGCCACGCGAGCTCGGTGCGGCCGGAGTCCGCGCTGTGATCGAAGCGGGCCGTGTCGCAGGCGATTTCGTAGTTTGCGACATTTCCGGTGAGCGCGGACCGCATGCCGACCAGATGCTCGACTCGGCGGATCTCGTGGTGCTGGTCGTCCCGGCGCGACTGCGGGCGGTCGCCGCCGCCGAAGCGGTGTCCGCGCACATCGCGCGCCGAAACCCGAACCAGGGCCTGATCGTTCGAGGCCCGGCGCCCGGGGGCCTGCGCGCGCCCGAGGTCGCCGAAGTGCTCGATCTTCCGCTGCTCGCCGCCGTCCGAGCCCAGAGCGGTCTGGCCCACCGGCTGGAGCGCGGCGGGATCTCGGTCCGCAGTCGCGGACCGTTGCGCGATGCCGCCGACGCCGTGCTCGGCGTACTCAGCGCACCACCCGGGCGGCGGCGGTGAGGCGGGGAAGATGAGCGCGATACTGACCACCGAGCTGCTGGATCGGGTGCGGGAGCGACTGGCCACCGAGACCGGCGATCCGGATCCGGCGCAAGTCGCCGCCGCGATCCGCGCCGAGGCGGGTGGGGTGCTGGGAGACACCGATCTGCTGCGCGCCCTGCGGTTGTTGCAGACGGAGTTGACCGGCGCGGGCGTACTCGAACCGCTGCTGCACGATCCGCACGTCGCGGACGTCTTGGTGACAGGCCCCGAGGCGGTGTGGATCGATCGTGGGCACGGTTTGGAGCGGACTTCGATCACGTTCTCCGACGAGGCCGCGGTACGGCGGCTGGCGCAGCGCCTGGCACTGTCAGCCGGGCGGCGCCTCGACGACGCACAACCATGGGTGGACGGCCGGCTGACGGGAACCGGCGCGGCGCTGGGGGATTCCTTCGGTGTCCGCTTGCACGCGGTCCTCGCGCCGGTCGCACAGGGAGGCACCTGTCTGTCGCTGCGCGTACTTCGTCCGGCTACTCAGGGACTCGACGCGCTCGCGTCGGCTGGCGCGATGCCCACCGACGCGAAGCTCCTGCTGGAACGAATCGTCCGGGCGAGGCTGGCATTCCTCGTGGTCGGTGGCACCGGCGCAGGGAAGACGACGCTGCTGTCCGGGCTGCTCGCGACGGTCGACCGGTCCGAGCGGATCGTCTGCGTCGAGGACGCGGCGGAACTCGCGCCACCGCATCCGCACGTGGTCCGGCTGGTCGCCAGGACCGCGAACGTGGAGGGCGTCGGCGAGATCACCGTGCGCGACCTGGTCCGCCAAGCGCTGCGCATGCGGCCGGACCGGATCGTGGTCGGCGAGGTCAGGGGAGCCGAGGTGGTCGACCTGCTGACCGCGTTGAACACCGGGCACGACGGAGGAGCGGGCACCGTGCACGCCAACTCGCCGCGAGAAGTCCCGGCCCGCTTGGAAGCCCTCGCCGCCTTGGGCGGAATGGATCGAGCGGCCTTGCACAGTCAACTCGCCGCCGCGGTGCAGGTCGTCCTGCACGTACACCGTCGATCCGACGGCTCGCGCGGTTTACGCGAGATCGGCCTCGTGCACCGTGCCGGCGAGGGACGCGTGCGTATCACGCCCGCCTGGCACGACACAGGTGCGGCTCCGGCCGCCGCGGACCTGTGCAGCCTGCTCGCCGAACGGCTCGACCGATGAGCGGCGCGATGTTGTGTCTCGCGCTGGCGCTGATCGTGGTCCCGGCGCCGCGGTCGCGCCGCCGGCTAGGGCGGTTGTCGACCGCGCGAGCCGACTATCCGATGCCGCGGCGCGAGACGTTGTTTCGCGTGGCTGCGATCGCAGGCGCGGTGATTGTGCTCGTATCCTTCGGCCCTGGTCCCTTCCTCGCCGCCGGCTTGGTCACCGGAACGGTCGGGTTGCGGGCGCGACGGGCGGCGCGCGACCGGCGCAGGAGTGTCGAGCAAGGGCACCTGCTCGACGCTTTGGAGGCCGTGATCGCCGAATTGCGGGTAGGGGCGCACCCGAGCGCCGCCGCCGAGACCGCCGCGCGTGAGGTGCGGGGCGAATCGGCACGCGCGTTCGCCGTCGGCGCCGCACGCAGCCGGCTCGGTGGCTCGGCGGCGGAGGGTCTGCGCAGACCGGATTCCCCGATCGCCGAGGAACTTTCCCGGGTCGCGGGCGCTTGGCACGTGGCAGAGCGGCATGGCCTGGCACTGGCCGAGCTGCTGTCGGCAGCCCGAACGGATCTCACGGGCCGCCTTCGATTCCACGGCCGCACCACAGCCGCGCTGGCCGGTGCGCGCGCCACCGCCGCGGTCCTCGCCTGCCTGCCGTTTCTCGGTATCGCACTCGGCCAAATGATGGGCGCAGCGCCGCTGCACGTCCTGTTCGCCTCGTCCGCGGGGACGGTACTGCTGCCACTCGGCGCAGGCCTGGCCTGCGCGGGCCTGCTGTGGACCGATGTGATCACACGAAAGGTGCTGATATGAAGACCCTTCCGACGGTCGGCTGTGAGCGGCCGAATACCCACGCTTACCTTCCGCTTTCGATGTCGGCGTCGATCGGCAAGGCTCGGAAATCCGTCGGCGAGACATGGAGGTTCATAGGCGGGCCGATTGCAGCCGTGGTTTCTGCCTTAGCCGGAAGCGGTACGGCCGCACGAAGTCACCGCTGGGTCCGCAGCGCCCGCCCGTTGCCTCGACCGCTGGCCGATCCCACCGGCGTGTGTGTCGGACGGGTCCGTGGTTCTCACACAACAGCGCTGGTGCAGGAGGCTGACGATGGCGTTCACCCCGGATGCGGCGCTGCCGTTATCGCTGGTAGCGGTGGCATTCGCACTGCTCCCGGGACGGGTCGCGGTGAGCCGGCGGCTATCTGCTGTCGGCCGAGCCCATCATGGGCCGACCGAGTCGTCGCGCCGAGTGAACAAGGGGATCGATCCGCTGGCCGTCGCCTCGGTTCTCGATCTGCTGGCCGCGTGCCTGCGGGCCGGGCTGCCCATGGCAAGCGCGGCACGGGCCGTGGCGCCGGAGGCGCCGGAAGCGCTCGGCGAAGCATTGCGACGCGCTGCGGACCTGCTCGCCTTAGGGGCCGATGCGGCCACGGCCTGGGGCCGGGTGGCGCGCGATGCGAATGGGCGCCCCGGAGCCGAGGAGATCGAGTCACTGGCCCGGATGGCACGCCGCTCGGCACGCTCCGGGTCATCTCTGGCGGCCGCGGTGATGGAGCTGGCCGAGCAGCAGAGGTCCGCGGTCGAAGACACGGCAGCCGCGAAGGCGGAGCGCGCGGGTGTCCTGATCGGCGGCCCGTTGGGTCTGTGCTTCCTCCCGGCCTTCGTTTGCCTCGGCATAGTGCCGGTGGTCATCGGCTTGGCAGGGCGAGTACTGGACGGCGGACTGTTGTAATCCTGCGGCATGCCGCGGCTTCGCCCTCCACGGCACCGGCTCGAAGCACGCGGTGCTCGCTGACAGGTTCGGTGGTTCAGGGCGCGGCGGTGCGTGAGTGTGGTCGGCGGGGCGGGAGCGGACTGCTGTCCTACCGCGACGTGCCGTGGCTTCGCGACCCGACAGTGTCGGCTCGTGACGGGTTCGGCGGATCACGGCGCGGCGATGCGTGGGCGTGGGCGTGGCCGGCGGGGCGGAGGGGCGAGGTGACGCCCCGGAGTTCGCGAGGCGAGCGTTCGCCTGATCCGGGTACGCGGATCGGCGGCGGCGAGGTGGTTTCGAGACGGTTGCACGCGCCGCGGACTGCTTCGGAACAAGCGTGCTCGTGCGGAGCGGCCGCACGGGCTGGAAAGGAGGAATCGGGTGCGTATCCAGGGGGTCGCGAGATCCGTGGGCCGGAGGATGAGGGCTGTATATATGGGCTTGCGTGTCCGAGCGCTACAGGCGGTGGTCGCGGAGGACGGCATGAGCACTGCGGAGTACGCGATCGGCACGATCGCGGCGGCGGCATTCGGCGCCGTGCTCTACGGCGTGGTGACCGGCGACAGCATCGTGAACGCGCTGACGAAGATCATCGACCGGGCGCTCAACACGTCGGTGTAGTCGTCGCCGCGGCACGACGATGCCGTGCCACGCCGGGACCGAGCGACGATCGGGGAGCGGTGACGGTCGAGGCCGCGGTCGCATTGACTGCGCTCATGGCGGCCGTCGTGCTCTGTCTCGGCGCTCTACTGGCGGCGTCGACGCAGGTCCGCTGTGTCGACGCCGCCCGCGAGGCGGCCCGCCTCGCCGCGCGAGGCGATCATGCGAATGCTCGCCCGGCGGCCGAGCGCATTGCCCCGCCCTCGGCAGACATCGCCCTCCGCACCGAGGGCACTCGTGCCATAGCCGTGGTCTCCGCACGAACTCCACTGTTACCGCTGCTCACTCTTCGCGCGGAAGCGGTCGCGACGCTCGAACCCGGGGCCGAGAAGTGAAAGGGGTACCCACGGGCTGCTCCCGCGTGGGCAACGCCGCATATCACGAGGGGTGCGGCCCGCCTGGTCGGCGGGCGTCCGAGCGAGCGCGCCGACCGTGGAAGGTCTCCCCTGCGGCTCGGCGGTGTCAGGCGGGCCCCGGCTCGACGTGGGCACGCCGGTCCATGTCGTCGTGGTTCGAAGGGCCGACCGCAGGTCGAGTGCTGCGCGTTCGATGCCGCCGAATGCGCCCGAGGCAGGTGGCCGTACTCAGGACGCGTGTGCGACGCGTTCGGCGCGCCTCCCCGCGGCCGACCGACCGCCTGCGCGGCCGGTCACGCTGCGGCAATCAGAGGACAGGTGCGGCGGCCCTCCGACTTCGACCGAGAGTGTGACATGACCGACCTGAGCGGCCCCGAAGAGCACGTCCAGACCGGCGACCGGCTCGCACACCGTATGGGCTCTCCGGCATGGCTCCGCGCATCCAGGGAGGACGGGTTGGCGACAGTCTTCACCTGCCTGGCGCTCGTAGGGCTGATAGGTGTGACGCTTTTGATCGCGCAGGTGGGCGTCGTGGTGGTGGCGCGGCATCGGGCGCAAGCAGCCGCCGATTCGGCGGCGCTCGCCGCGGCGGGCGCGTTGGTGGCCGGCGTCGAAGCCGCATGCGCGGAGGCGGACGATGTGGCGCGGCGGATGGGGACACGAATGCGCGTCTGTGTCGCCGCGGAGTGGGACGTCACGGTGGCTGTGGAAAGGAATGTACCAATAGGTCTGTATGGCGATCGCGTCGTTCGGGCGAGTGCGCGGGCGGGGCCCGTTGAAGGCTGACGAGTTCGATACACGGTCGCCCTTGCGTCGCGTCCAGTAGCGGAAATCGGTAATTCTACTGGCCGGTTAAAAGTGGGCCCCTGGAATTCTCCGCGCAGGTCCGGATATCGAATACCGATGAATGCGCATGTCGGCAATGGACCCAGTGGCAATACTGTAGTTAACATGAATCTAATCCTTTTTATTCATGAGGGGTGAAGCAGCGTCATTCCACTAGGAGGGATCCCAATCTTCCCAGCATGCGCACTGGCAAGGTCGACAATTGGTCACGCGTCCGACTCTGCGCTGTCACGAATCCAGCGACACCTCCGCGCCGGCGGACAGTTCGGTCAGCACGGCGGTGAGCAGACGTGCCGCTGCCGCCTTGTCCAGCGGGTGGTTCCCGTTGCCGCACTTGGGTGATTGGACGCAGGACGGACAGCCGGCCGCGCAGCTGCACGACTCGATGGCCGACAGGGTGGCCGAAAGCCATTGCCGCAGCTGGGCGAAGCCGCGCTCGGCGAACCCGGCCCCACCGGCCTGACCGTCGTAGACGAAGACGGTGGGCAGCCCGGTGTTCGGATGCTCGGCGGTGGAGACGCCGCCGATGTCCCACCGGTCGCAGGTCGCCACCAAGGGCAACAGCCCGATCGCCGCGTGCTCGGCCGCGTGCAGCGCTCCGGGCACGTCCTGGGGTTCGATTCGGGCCAGCGTCAGCAGCTCCGGTGTCACCGTGTACATGACTGCCCTGGTGGGCAGTGTCTGCGGCGGTAGATCGAGTTCGACCAGGTCGAGCACTTCGCCGGTGACCAGCGTGCGCAGGTAGCCGACCACTTGACTGGTGACCCGCACCCGCGCCAGGCCGGCCGTCACGTGACCGTGGGAGCGGCGGTCGGTTACCGCATCGATGGCGATCGAGGTCACCTGGCGCGCGCTGGTGGTCCAGCCGGGCTCGGCGGCGTGCACGAAGGCCACGCCGTCGTCGAGATCCAGCTCGTCCACCACATAGGTCTCGCCCTGGTGCAGATGAACGGCGCCGCGATGCAGCGTGGCCCGGGCCCGCCCCGCATCGGCGGTGCCGAGCAGCCTGCCGGTTTCGCCGTCCACGATGGCTACCGGAGCGCCGATACCGCCCCGGACGTCCACCGCGTCGTGCGGTTGCGTCTCCGCGGTCACGTACCAGCGTGCGCGATCGTCCGTTCCGCGCCGCCTGATCAGCCCTTTCGTCGCCAGCTCGGCAAGTACCTCGGCTGCGCCGAGTTCATCCACCTCGGCGTCGGTGAGCGGCAGCTCCTGCGCGGCGCACAAAAGTTGTGGTCCCAGCACGTAGGGATTGCGCGGATCGGTGATGGTGGCCTCGACCGGCTTGTTCAACAGTGCTTCCGGGTGGTGGACCAGGTAGGTGTCCAACGGGTCGTCCCGCGCCACGAGCAGCACGAGCGATCCCTGAGCGCGTCGTCCTGCCCGTCCCGCCTGCTGCCAGAACGACGCGACCGTTCCGGGAAAACCGGAGATGACCACGGCATCGAGCCCAGCGATATCGACGCCGAGTTCCAATGCGTTGGTCGTCGCCGCGGCAAGGAGCGATCCGTCCGACAAAGCCGCTTCCAGATCACGCCGGTCCTCCGCGAGATACCCCGCGCGGTAGGACGCCACCCGCGCGGCCAAGTCCGGATCGATCTCGGCCAGCAGTCTTCTGGCCTCCATCGCAGTGAGCTCCGCGGCTCGGCGCGAGCGGACGAAGGTCAAGGTCCGAGCGCCTTCGGCCACCAGATCAGCCATGATCCGCGCCGCTTCCGCGGTGGCGGGCCTGCGCACCGGCGCACCGTTCTCGCCGGTGACCGCGGTGAGTAAGGGCGGTTCCCAGAGCGCGACGGTCCGTGGCCCCTGTGGCGATCCGTCCGCGGTGACCGCGGTGCACGGCGCGCCGATCAGGCGCGAGGCGGCCGCCGCCGGTTCGGCCGAGGTCGCCGAGCAGAGCACGAACACAGGGTCCGCGCCGTATCGTGCGGCGATCCGCCGCAGCCTGCGCAGCACCAGCGCGACATGCGAGCCGAAAACACCTCGATAGGCGTGGCATTCGTCGACCACCACATAACGCAGCCTGCGCAGTACGCGCGCCCAGCGCTGGTGGGATCGCAGTATGCCCAGGTGGAGCATGTCGGGATTGGTGAAGATCCACCGCGCGTTGGCGCGTACCCACTGGCGTATCTCGGCAGGCGTATCGCCGTCGTAGGTGGCCGGATGGATATCACGCAGCGGACCTTCGTGCGTGAGCGCGCCGATCGCGCGCAGTTGATCGGCGCCGAGCGCTTTCGTCGGCGACAGATACAGCGCGGTGGCCTTGGGATCGGCTTGCAGCGCCGTGAGCACCGGAAGCTGGTAACCGAGCGATTTGCCCGAGGAGGTCCCGGTACTCACCACCACGTGCCGGCCGTGGAACGCCGTATCGGCCGTCTCCACCTG
Source organism: Nocardia arthritidis NBRC 100137 (assembly GCF_001612765.1). Lineage (GTDB taxonomy): Bacteria > Actinomycetota > Actinomycetes > Mycobacteriales > Mycobacteriaceae > Nocardia > Nocardia arthritidis. The sequence continues at coordinate 236,524 of NZ_BDBB01000006.1, read as the reverse complement.
ATGGCGCCACGGCGCGTCGATGCCCGTGTCGCGTAATGCCGCAACCACATCCGGTGATGCCCACTCGGGCCACGCGGAGTGTGCTGCGGCGCGCGCGGGCAGCTCGACCACGTGAGTCAGCCGAGGGTCGTTGTCCGGCACCCCCGTTAGGACACGATTCAGCAACGATGCCCCGTAGGTGGGTCCTGCGGGAGGCCGCCCGCGGAGCGCTGAGTCCGGCTGATTCACGAGGCGAACCCCGCAACACGCTGCGGAAGTGTGAAACGTGTACGTCCGGCAACCCCTACCTGCCATTTCGATACCCAATAGCGACCTGGGTCACAGCTTCTTTGCTGAACGTCGACTCGGTTATCACCAAGCAAACGAACCCCAAGTCCGGATTCCACCATTGTGTCCCTCACCTGCGCATTCGCAAGATCAACTTTTTTGCAAATTGTCGGTAACTCGACTGTTGAATTGCCCGAAGACATGGTTCACTGGTTCCTGGTCGCAAGCTTCTGTGTTCGAGGGACGGATCCAAAGTCCAAACCGTCAGCAGGATCGATGTTGCGAACGGTGTGCTTGGTGCTTTCCTGCAGGGGGAACCAACAGTACAGCGGTCGGAACGGACCCGGTGGACGAACCCAGTTGTCCGCCGTTCCGGTAAGAAAAGAGAAGGAACAGAATGGCACAGGGAACTGTGAAGTGGTTCAACGCGGAGAAGGGGTTCGGCTTCATCGCGCCGGAGGACGGCTCCGCTGACGTCTTCGTCCACTACTCCGAGATCCAGGGTTCGGGTTTCCGCACCCTCGAGGAGAACCAGAAGGTCGAGTTCGAGGTCGGCCAGGGCACCAAGGGCCCGCAGGCCACCGGAGTGCGTGCGCTCAGCTGAGCGCACGAGGATCCACAGCTCGTCCCTCACCACCGGCAACGGGGTGAGGGACGAGCTATATCTGGGGTAGTCACGGCCCGTGTGCGCCGGCGGAACGGTCCGCCGAGCATGCCGCGGCGCAGGTGTGGCGAAACGGCAAGGCATACTGATTCGAACTGACGGGCGTACGCTCAGTGGTTCGAGTCGCAAGCACTCGACCACACGCGGCGTCACGGTATAAACGTGTCTGGTGCGACATTCAGCCGTCGCAGCCGCTCACCCCAAGCCGCGCACAGCGGAAACTACGCAGCGCGGGTCGATCAGGAAAGGTGTATTCGCCGGTGGCAACACGAGACCGCGGTGCAGCCGACCAGGGCCGTGCCCTGCGTCGTCTCGTGATCGTCGAGTCCCCGACCAAGGCCCGCAAGATCGCGCCGTACCTGGGTCGTAACTACACGGTCGAGGCGTCGGTCGGTCATATCCGGGATCTGCCGCGTGGCGCGGCGGATGTCCCGGCCAAGTACAAGGGCCAGTCCTGGGCGCGCCTGGGCGTGGATGTGGACAACGACTTCGAACCCATCTACGTCGTCAGCCCGGATAAGAAGGCCAAGGTCACCGAGCTCAAAAGCCTCCTGAAGGACGCGGACGAGCTCTATCTGGCCACCGACCCCGACCGCGAGGGCGAGGCGATCGCCTGGCACCTGCTGGAAACGCTCAAACCCAAGGTGCCGGTCCGGCGGATGGTGTTCCACGAGATCACCGAACCCGCCATCCAGGCCGCCGCCGCGGACACCCGTGACCTCGACAACGACCTGGTGGACGCCCAGGAGACCCGCCGCATCCTGGACCGGCTCTACGGCTACGAGGTCAGCCCCGTGCTGTGGAAGAAGGTCATGCCGCGGCTGTCGGCGGGCCGCGTGCAGTCGGTGGCCACCCGGGTGATCGTGCAGCGCGAACGCGAGCGGATGTCGTTCCGTTCGGCCGAGTACTGGGATATCGCCGCCAAGCTGGACGCGGGCAACGGCGAGGAGGGCGACGCCACCAATCCGAGGACCTTCGGCGCCCGCCTGGTCACCGTCGACGGCGCACGGGTCGCCACCGGGCGCGATTTCGGATCGGACGGGCAGCTCAAGACCGCAAGCGGCGTCGTGGTCCTGGACGAGGGCTACGCGCGGCGGCTGGCCGAGGCGCTGGACGGCGCCGACCTGGTGGTTTCCTCGGCGGAGGCCAAGCCGTACACGCGCAAGCCCTATCCGCCGTTCATGACCTCGACGCTGCAGCAGGAGGCGGGACGCAAACTCCGTTTCACCTCCGAGCGGACCATGCGGGTGGCGCAGCGTCTGTACGAGAACGGCTACATCACCTACATGCGTACCGACTCCACGACGCTGTCGGAGTCGGCCATCGCCGCGGCCCGTGCGCAGGCCACCCAGCTCTACGGCTCGGAGTTCGTGCACCCGACCGCACGGCAGTACACCCGCAAGGTGAAGAACGCGCAGGAGGCGCACGAGGCGATCCGTCCGGCGGGCGACACGTTCGCCACGCCCGGTCAATTGCACGCGCGGTTGGACAACGACGAGTTCCGGCTCTACGAACTCATCTGGCAGCGCACGGTCGCCTCCCAGATGGCCGACGCCAGGGGCACCACGCTGACGCTGCGCATCACCGGCGTCGCGGGCACCGGCGAAGAGTGCGTGTTCTCCGCTTCCGGCCGCACCATCACCTTCCCCGGCTTCCTGAAGGCCTATGTGGAGAGCGTCGACGAAGAGGCGGGCGGCCAGTCCGACGACGCCGAGTCCAGGCTTCCCGCGTTGGATGAAGGCCAGGCGGTCACCGCGGTCGAGCTGAATCCCGATGGGCACAGCACCAACCCGCCCGCGCGCTACACCGAGGCGTCGCTGATCAAGACCCTCGAAGAGCTGGGCATCGGCCGTCCGTCTACGTATTCGTCGATCATCAAGACGATTCTCGACCGCGGCTACGTCTACAAGCGCGGTAGTGCGCTGGTGCCGTCGTGGGTGGCTTTCGCCGTGATCGGCTTGCTGGAGGAGCATTTCGGCCGACTGGTCGATTTCGACTTCACCGCCGCCATGGAGGACGATCTCGACGCCATCGCCGGTGGACGCGAGCAGCGCGGAAACTGGTTGTCCAGCTTCTACTTCGGCGGCGATCACGGCGTGGAAGGGTCGGTCGCGCGGTCCGGCGGTCTGAAGAAGATGGTGGGGGAGCGGCTCGACGACATCGACGCGCGCGAGATCAACTCCATCAAGCTGTTCAGCGATGCCGACGGCCGCGATGTCGTGGTCCGGGTCGGCAAGTACGGGCCGTACCTGGAGCGCATGGTCGCCGATCCCGATGACCCCGAAGGTAATCCGGTGTCGCAGCGGGCCAACCTGCCGGACGATCTTCCTCCGGACGAGCTGACCCCCGAAGTCGCCGAGAAGCTGTTCTCGACGCCGCAGGAGGGTCGCTCGCTCGGCGTCGATCCCGAGTCGGGGCACGAAATCGTCGCCAAGGAAGGACGTTTCGGCCCGTACGTCACCGAGGTCCTGCCCGAACCGCAGGTCGAGCAGGGGCAGGAACCCGCCAAGAAGACCGCGAAGAAGGCCGCTGCGCCGAAGCCGCGCACGGGCTCGCTCTTCAAATCCATGGACCTGGCCACCATCACGCTCGACGACGCGCTGAAGCTGCTGTCGCTGCCGCGTGTGGTCGGCACCGACCCGGCAAGCGGTGAGGAGATCACCGCGCAGAACGGGCGCTACGGGCCGTACCTGAAGAAGGGCACCGACTCGCGTTCGCTGAACACCGAGGATCAGATCTTCACCGTCACGTTGGAGGAGGCGCTGAAGATCTACGCGGAGCCGAAACGCCGTGGGCGGCAGGCCTCCAGCGCCGCCCCGCTGCGTGAACTCGGCAACGACTCGGCCAGCGGCAAGCCGATGGTGATCAAGGACGGCCGCTTCGGCCCGTACGTCACCGACGGCGAGACCAACGCGACGCTGCGCAAGGGCGACGAGATCGAGTCGATCACCCCGGAGCGGGCCATGGAATTGCTCGCCGACCGGCGGGCTCGCGGGCCGGTGAAGAAGACCACCAAGAAGGCCGCGGCGAAGAAGGCCCCCGCCAAGAAGACCGCGGCCAAGAAGACCGCCGCCAAGAAGGCGACCACCACGAAGACGGTGGCCAAGAAGACCGCGGCGCAGAAAACGGCGGCGAAGAAGACCGGCGTCGGGAAGTCGTGAGTTCTCGGCGCGCGGCGACAGCCGTAGCCTGAGCGCCATGAGTACCGAACAGGAGCGCGAGGATCTGATCGCGATGCTCGCCGACCAGCGCGAGCTCTTCCGCATCACCCTGCGTGGCATCGATGACGAGCAGGCGCGGCAGCGAACCACAGTGAGCGAGCTGACCCTCGGTGGGCTGCTGCACCATCTGGTCAGCTGCGAACGGCACTGGACGTCGGTAATCGTGCGCCGGGACGAGAACGCGGAACTGGATGTCTCGCAGTTCGGCGCCGAGTACGTGATGGCCGCCGAGGAGACCGTGGCAGGTCTGCTGGCCACCTGGGAGGAGGTGGCCGCGGCGACAGCCGAGCTGATCCGCTCGGTGGACAGCCTCGACACCTCGATCCCCACTCCGACGACGCCCTGGACGCCGGAGCGCATCTGGTGGTCCGTGCGCTACACGGTGCTGCACATCCTGCGGGAGATCGCGCATCATTCCGGTCACGCCGACATCATCCGCGAGGAGCTGGACGGCGCGAACAGCACGCAGCAGCGCGCCTCCTAGTCGTGAACGGGGCCGAGCGGCGCCGCGGAGCTGCCGGGACCGCGGTGGTCCGGCGTCGCTGGTCGGCCCGAGCCGGATGTTCGGTGAATCGGGGCTGTGGCGGTGTGTGGCCGGGCGAGCGGGCCGCGCGGGCGGTTGGGCGGGACGGTGTGCGGTGTGTGGTGGGGTCCGGTGTGCGGTGCGTGGTGGAGCCGAGAGCGGTGCCCGGCCTGGCGGGCGGTGCGTGGTGGAGCGGGGTGTGGCCTGGCGGGCGGTGCGCGGCCGAGCCGGGTCGTGCGCGGCCTGGTGAGAGGTGCGCGGTCGAGCCGGACGGTGTGTGGCCGGGTGGCTGATCCAGTGGGATGTGTGGTCGGGCCGGGGTGCGGCTGAACCAGGCAGCGTGTGACAGGCCGTGCATGTGGGCGTCGACGGTGGCGAGCATGGTGTTCGAGACCGGCCGGGGTTTGTCGGGAGGGGCGGCTAGGGTGTACGGCGTGGCGGGTGTCTTCGATCGGTTGGTGGGCCAGGAGGCGGTCGAGTCCGAGTTGACTGCCGCCGCCGTCGCGGCGCGCGGGGGGACTGTCGACGGCGCGATGACGCATTCGTGGTTGTTCACCGGCCCGCCCGGCTCGGGCAGATCCGTCGCGGCGCTGTGCTTCGCGGCGGCGTTGCAGTGCACCGACGCGGGGACGCCCGGGTGCGGCAGGTGTCACGCCTGCACCACGACCATGGCGGGTACGCACGGCGATGTGCGCCGGGTGGTGCCCGAAGGACTGAGCATCAGCACCAAGGAGATGCGCGAGATCGTGCAGGTGGCCTCGCGCAGGCCGAGTACCGGGCGCTGGCAGGTGGTGGTCATCGAGGATGCCGACCGATTGACCGAGGCGGCCGGAAACGTGCTGCTCAAGGTCGTCGAGGAGCCGCCGGAGCGGACGGTGTTCCTGCTGTGTGCCCCCTCGGTCGACCCCGAGGACATCTCGATCACGCTGCGCTCCCGCTGCCGGCATGTGCACCTGGTGACGCCATCGGTGCCCGCCATCGCGCGGGTGCTGCGGGAACGCGACAACCTCGACGAGAAGACCGCGAACTGGGCTGCCTCCATCAGCGGCGGGCATGTCGGCCGTGCCCGCAGGCTCGCCACCGACGAGGAGGCGCGAGCCCGCCGCAGGCGGGCTCTGGCCTTGGTCACCGCGGCCGGGAAGCCCGGCGCGGCCTATGCCGCCGCGGACGAGCTGGTCCGCGCGGCCGACGACGAGGCCAAACAGATGAGCGCGACCCGCGACGAACGCGAGCGGGAGGAACTCGCGACCGCGATGGGCGCGGGCGGCACGGGCAAGGGCGCGGCGAGCGCGACCCGCGGCTCCGCCGGCGTGCTGAAGGATCTGGAGCGGCGGCAGAAGTCCCGCGCGACCCGCACCGGCCGCGACGCACTCGATCGCGCCCTGATCGACGTGGCGGGCGTCTACCGGGACGCGCTGGCCGTCCGATTCGGCGCCACCCGGCTCGGCTCCGGCATCGCGCTCACCCACCCGGACCTGTCCGACGAGATCCACGACTTGGCCGAGCGCGTGCGCCCCGAAGGCCTGCTGAAGTCCATCGAGGCCGTGCTCGCCTGCCGTACCGCGCTCGACCTGAACGTCAAACCCCGTTTCGCCCTCGCCGCCATGGCCGCCGCGCTCATCGCGGCCCGCGCACAGTGACCGTGACCACCTGTTTTCGCGATCGGGCCGCGAGAGGATAGACTCGCTTGGCCGAAAGGCACGCCGCCTTAGCTCAGTCGGTAGAGCGCTTCACTCGTAATGAAAAGGTCGGGGGTTCGATTCCCCCAGGCGGCTCAAATATAGCCAGGTCAGCGGTTGTTTCCGCGCTGACTACTGGGTGTCGTCAGCTGTATCTCGAGGCGCCATCCATGCCTCCACGCCGCGCCCCGGGCGGCCCTGTAGCGGCGGTGGTGACGCATGCGAGTCTCGAACTGCTCATACCGCAAGTCCCAGGTTTTGCACGACACTGTGGAACTGGAAGCGATACCGGCCGGGTCCAACTCGTGCAGCGAGTCCGCGCGTCAGGGTGCGTCCAACACGCTTGCTGGAACCCCATAGGGGAGAAACCGCACTCGACGGCGATCATCGGTGTTGTCGCGATGTGCGCGTAAGGCCTCGAGCTCGTTCGGGAATACCTGGTCGATCCTGGCCTCGCCGGTGTCGTCGATGCTGTAGATCGCCCATACCCCGCTGCCCGTCTCACCGGTGATCTCGCCCTCGGGTTCCGGTGGACGTGGCCGTTCCGGCTGGACGAACTGACCGAACAGCGACGCCAGCGAACCGAGGCTCGCGTGGTCTACGCGGTCTAGGTATACGCCGGCTTTCCCGAGCAGGTCGCGGAGTTCGGTTCCCGCCCCGCGCAGTGCGCGTTCGAAATCTTCCGGATCGATGCCGAAAGGTCCGTTGGTTGGCATCATGTGCTCCTGGGGACGAGGTGGGCGCTACGCCCTCAGTGTCCTCGCGAAACGCCGACTTCGCCACGCCGACCGCATCTGTCCTCGACAGCTGAGCGGCGGTGACGACAGCGTTGCCATGCTTGGTTCCGGAGCGGCTTGCCCGAATCTCGGGGTCCCCGACCGATTTATCAAGTGACCTGAATCACAGTGTGTCAGGACGTGCGCCACGGCGGTGTCTTGTTCCCGAGCCTCTCGGAGCGAAGGAGACACCATGAGCAAGAACGTCCATGTGGTCGTGATCGGCGGCGGATATGCCGGCGTGATGGCGGCGAACCGTCTCACGCAGCGTGACGACATTGCGGTGACCGTGATCAATCCCCGGCCGCTTTTCGTCCCGCGGCTGCGTCTGCACCAACTGGTGGGCGGAACCCATGATGCGGTCGTCGACTATGCCGAAGTCCTCGCCGAGGGCGTGCGGCTGGTCGTCGACAGTGTGACCGGAATCGACGCGGCCGGGCGCCGGGTGACTATGGCGGAGGGCGACGAGATCCGCTACGACTACCTGATCTACGCGGTGGGCAGCGGCAGCGCGGGCCCACGGGTGCCGGGCGCGGCCGAGTTCGCCTACCCGGTCGCGACTCTGGAGGCGGCGCAGCGGTTGCGGTCGGTGCTCTTCGACACGCCCATGGCGGCGGCGGTGACGGTCGTGGGGGGCGGTCCGACCGGCATCGAGACCGCCGCCGAGCTGGCAGAGCGGGGGCGCGGCGTCACGTTGGTCAGCGGCGGGATCCTCGGCCCGTATCTGCATCCGAAGGCTCGGCGCACAGCCCGTAAGTATCTCGCCAAGCTGGGGGTCAGCGTGCTGGAAGGCCCGGACTCGGCAGTCGCCGCGGTGACGCGGGAGGCCGTGGAACTCGCCGACGGCCGCACGTTGGCGAGCCGGGTCACCATCTGGACCGCGGGCTTCGGTGTTCCGGATCTGGCCGCCCGCAGCGGGCTGAGCACCGATAGCGCCGGGCGTTTGCTCACCGACGAGACCCTCACCAGCGTCGACGACGAGCGCATCGTCGCGGCGGGCGATTCGGCGGCACCGTCGGATCTGCCGTTCCGGATGAGCGCCTACGCCGCGGGTTGCCTCGGCGCCCATGCCGCGGACACCGTGCTGCACCGCATCGCGGGTGACCGGCCGGCGCCGATCGACCTGTCGTTCCCCGCAATGTGCATCAGCTTCGGCCGCGGCGCCGGGATCTTCCAGCTCGCCCACAAGGACGACACCGCGCTGCGGCTCTACTTCAGCGGCCCGGTGGGCAAGAAGCTCAAGGAGTTCTCCTGCTCCTCCAGCGTCGAACACCTGGTGAACGAGGCGCGTAAGCCCGGTTCGCACTCCTGGTTCAAGGACGGCAAGCACAGGCCGGCTCTGCTGGAGGCCCGGCGTAGCGTCACCGCGTCACCGGTCGCCTAGCCGAACCCGCCGGTGACTTCGACTGCACGATGTGCGGCAGCACCCCTGATCGCGGGCGCTGCCGCACGCGGCAGCGACAACCGGCGTCGCACGGCCCCCGACGGACGGAAGAAGAGGACGAGATGGACACGGCAAATGAACCCGGCGAGTCGCGGCGGGCCGACGATGCGGGAGCGGGTCGCGACCGCTCCACGGTCGAGGCGACGGAAACGTTCGTCGCCCACCGCAACCTGCTGTTCACCGTCGCCTACGAGATGCTCGGATCGGCGGCCGATGCCGACGACGTACTCCAGGAGACGTGGCTGCGTTGGGTGGCGGTCGACGCGGCGCACGTCGACGACGCCCGTGCCTATCTGGTTCGGATCACCACCCGTCAGGCGCTCAACCGGCTGCGGTCGATGAAACGCCGCAGGGAGGCTTACGTGGGTTCCTGGTTGCCCGAGCCACTGCTCACCACGTCATCGGTGCGGGGAAGGTGGGCCGATTCATCGTCGGCGGGCCCACCAGGAACGACGTCGCGCTCACTGTCGAGGCAACCACGGTCAACGGCAGTCCCGGATTGGCTCTGTTCGTGGACGGAGCACTCGACGGCGTCATCGCGATGCGCGTCGAGGACCCCCGTATCGCCGGCCTCTATTACGTCCGCAACCCGCAGAAACTGACCCGCGTCGATTCCGAGATCCCACTCACTCTGCGCTGAACACCGGTTACGGCCCGTTCGCGCACCGACTGAGGTGGTGACCGTCTCGCCTACCGCGTCTCGGTTGCGGTGGGTCCGGCAGGCTCATCCTGCCTGCGGCACGGCGGGCAGGTCGTCGAGGGTGCCGAGGAGTGGGGTCAGTCGCTGGAGTTCTTCCAGATGTGTGGCGCTGAGCAGGGCCAGGGTTTCCTTGCCCGCCTCGGTGAGGGTGAGGTGGACGACGCGGCGGTCGTTGCCCTGCCCTCGCTTGCGGGCGACGAGGCCGAGCTGCTCGGTGCGATCGATCAGTTGCACCACGCTGTGGTGGCGGGTGGACAAGTAGCCTGCGATCTCTCCGATGGTCGGCCCGCCCGGGGCGGAATGCCCCCGGATCGCCAGCAGCAGTTGGTGCTGCGTATCGGTGAGCCCCACTTCGGCCGCCCGGCGCTCACTCCACCGCAGGAGCCGGCGAAGCCCGGCCCGGAACGCCAGCAGCCGCGAGTATTCCTGATCACTGAGGTGCTGAGACTCAGGCAGGACCGGCGATGGCATCGACCCATCCATCATGGAGTGATATTATCACAGAATGATATATGATTGAGCGGCGATCAGGACGGGCCGCGTTCCTGGATCGATCGCGGCCGCCCGGCTCGGGAGAGCTTCGATTCGCCACTACGTCTGAAGGGTGGTGGAGAGTATGAGTAGTGAAACCATGATGAGTCGGCATCCCGACATCGTGGAATTGCGGGAGAAGTACGAGCGCGCCTCGGAGGCGCCCGACGCCCAAGCGGTCACCGGCCTGATGTTCCTGACCGGGCTCTACATCGCGATCTCCCCGTGGGTCGTAGGGTTCAACGGGTTCTCGACGTTGACCGTCAACAACCTCGTCGTCGGCATCGCCCTGGCGATGCTGGCCTTCGGATTCGCCTCGGTTTACGGCCGGACCCATGGCATCGTCTGGGCCGCGCCACTGCTCGGCCTCTGGACGATCCTGGCTCCCTGGGTGGTCAGCGGCGACGTCGACACCACGTCGACGATCTGGAACAACGTGGTCGTCGGCGCGATCGCTGTGCTGCTCGGCCTGGGCTCGATGTTCCTCGGGATGAGGCGGACCGGCCGCCTCACCGGAGAGGCGCCTGCCGCGAACGCGACTCGGACGCAACGACCGTCCGGGCTTCCGCCGGAAACTTCCGCGCGGTGAGCACATAGTCCGATCCGGCTGTACCGGCACGGTTTTTCCGACCCGCAAACCCCTGCAAATCGAAGCCGTCCGAGGATGAGTTCTTCGCACACTGAGAGGTGTTGGGTCTGGGGTGGCCGCGGGCGCTGGCTACTTCAGACCTGACCTCTACCGGCAGTTGCGTGCCAGGCAGAACGACCGGCGGCGGGCGTCCGCGCGAGTTTTCTGCGAAGGTGTCTATGTGAAGGTGCTGAGCAGGAACCATGTGACCGTCAGCGGCAAGACCGGCGCGCCGGTGGTCGTGCTCGCCCACGGCTTCGGTTGCGACCAGCACATGTGGCGGCTGGTTGTCCCGGTTCTGGAGCGGGATTTCACCGTCGTACTGTTCGATCACGTGGGTGCGGGCCGCTCCGACCTGTCGGCCTGGAGCCCTCAGCGGTATTCCAGCATGGACGGGTACGTCGAGGATGTGCTCGCGCTGCTTCGCGAACTCGATCTGGGGCCGGTGATCTTCGTCGGGCACTCCGTGAGTGCGATGATGGGAGTGCTCGCCGCCGCCCGCGAGCCCGCGGCGTTCGCCGGACTGGTGCTGGTGGCTCCTTCGCCGTGCTTCATCGATGATCCGGCCACCGGATATCGGGGCGGCTTCGATGCCGCCGACATCGATGAACTACTGGAGGCGCTCGATGCGAACTATCTGGGCTGGTCGGGTGCGATGGCGCCGGTCATCATGGGCAACCCCGATCGGCCGGAGCTGGCCGAGGAACTCACCAACAGTTTCTGCCGCACCGACCCGGAAATCGCGCGAGTCTTCGCCCGCGTCACGTTCCTCGCCGACAACCGCGCCGATCTCGCGGCGGTGGAGGTCCCCACTCTGATCCTGCAGTGCTCCGATGACGCTATCGCCCCACTCGAGGTCGGAGCCTTCGTCCACGAGCGGATCCGGGGGAGCAGACTGGTCACGCTGACGGCAACCGGCCACTGCCCCCAGCTCAGTGCTCCGGCGGAAACCGCCGACGCCATAGCCGCCTTCGCCGCCGAGACCGGATGACGAGCGCCGCGGGCGACCGAGACTGTGGCAGTGCTCGCAGTGCTCTCGGAGCGGGAACGGATGACGACGCGGCGTTCGCCGCGTTGCTCGAGGACAGCGCCGAGGACCTGTACGAGAACGCGCCCTGCGGATACCTCTCCACCTCGCTGGACGGTCGCATCGCCAAGGTGAATGCCACGCTGCTGGACTGGCTGGGCTTGCGGCGCGACGAACTGGTCGGCCGTAAACACTTCTCCGACCTACTCACCGTGGGTGGCCGCCTCTATCACGAGACCCATTTCGCTCCCCTGCTGCGCATGCAGGGGCAGATCCGCGGCATCGCCCTGGAGATGAAGACCACCGACGGCGGCCGACTACCCGTCCTGGTCAGCTCGCAGGTCAAGACCGGCAGCCAGGGACAACCGCTCTTGATCCGCACCACCGTCTTCGACGCCCGCGAGCGCCGCGCCTATGAGACCGAGCTGCTACGGGCACGCCGCGAGGCCGAGCAGGAGCGCGAACGCCTCCAGCGTCTGAACGCCACTCTGCAGACCACCCTGCTACCGCCCGAACTACCCGATGTTCCCGGCCTGGAGGTCGCCGCGTACTACCACATCGCCTCCGCCGACGAGGTCGGCGGCGACTTCTACGATCTGTTCCCGATCACCGGCGACAGATGGGGAATGTTCCTGGGCGATGTCTGCGGCAAAGGCGCTCCTGCCGCGGCCCTCACTTCCCTGGCCCGCTACACACTGCGCACCACCACCGCCTATACCCGCGATCCGGCTGCCGTGCTCGACATGCTCAACACCACCCTCACCGAGCGGTCCCACGGCCACAACCCGCGGTTCTGCACGATCATCTTCGGCCTGATCGAACCCACCCCCCAGCGTGGCGGTTGCGACATCACCTTGGCCGGTGGGGGGCACCCGCCGGCCCTGCTCTTGCGCTCCGACGGGTACGTGGAGGAAATGCATACCTGGGGCGGTCAGCTCATCGGGGCGATCCGAAACGCCCATATCGTCACCAGGGAGGTTCGGCTCGAGGTCGGCGACACCCTGATCCTCTACACCGACGGGCTCACCGAAGCCCGCACGACGGCGAACGGTGGTCGCTACGGCGACCGCGCGCTCATCGAATTCGCCCGCGCGATGGCGCCGGTCACGGCTTCCGGCGGCGTCGAGGCCATCCGGGAACTGCTCGCCTCCTTCGGGTCCGGAGTGGAGGACGATACCGCCGTCCTCGCCATCCACGCGCTACCTCCATCGCAGGGCGCGACGCCCTGATCCCGGCGGGGGAACACCGCGCTCCAGAGCTGTGCTCCACCGGGAACTGAGCTGTTCGACCCCGCCCTCGAACCGTTACCTGCTGAAACGCCGCTTCGCTGTGCCGGGGATATCTCGTAACTTTAATGAGCCGTCGAATAGTGGCACAATTCACAACGAACCAATATTCATGTAACCCTGGCGTAACCAGGTTCCGCTCGGGGCGATGAGGAGCGATGCCGGTGCAGATGCCGAGACCAGATCGAGGCTTACGCCCTTCTGAGACCCATCGTCGCCCGGCATCGACGCGGTCCGATCCCGCCGACTCCACGCGGCCCCGTGGGCGAACCGGCTTCTTCTGCAATCGAGGTGATCATCAAGTGTTGGAAAACCAAACCAAGGTAATCCGAAGTCTGGTTCCCGCCCGGATGGACCGGCTTCCGTGGACCGGGTTCCATTGGCTCATCGTCGTGGGGCTGGGCGTCTCCTGGATCTTGGACGGAATCGAGATCCAGATCGTCAGCAGCATGGGCGGACCGCTGCAGGACGCCGACGCACTGCATCTCACGTCCGGTCAGGTCGGCGCGATGGCTTCGTGGTACCTGGCCGGCCAAGTGGTCGGCGCACTCGTCTTCGGCCGGCTCACCGACCGGCTGGGTCGCAAGAAACTTTTCATCCTGACCCTGGCGATTTATCTGATCGGCAGCGGATTGGCCGGTTTCTCCTGGAATGCGTGGTCGCTGTATTTCTTCCGCTTCATCGCGGGCACCGGAATCGGTGGAGAGTACACGGCGATCAATTCGGCGATCGACGAGATCATGCCGTCGAAGTATCGGGGCCGGGTCGACATCGCGATCAACGGCACCTATTGGGGCGGTGCGGCTTTGGGGGCGGCAGCCAGCCTGGTCCTGTTCAACGAACGTTTCATTCCGACCGACTGGGGATGGCGACTCGGATTCTTCATCGGACCCGTCCTCGGGCTCGTCATCATCTTCCTGCGCAGGCACATCCCGGAGAGCCCGCGCTGGCTGCTCACGCATGGGCGGGCCGAGGAAGCCGAGCGGACCGTCGACGAGATCGAAGCGCAGGTTCGGAGTAGGGGAGTCGAACTCCCTCCGGTCGACGAGAGCAAAGCCTTGGATATCGTGGACACGGAGCGGCTCTCCTATCTGCAGATGGGTCGGATTTTCTTCGGACGGTATCCTTCCCGTTCCTTCCTCGGATTCACGATGATGGCTACCCAGGCATTTCTGTACAACGCGATATTCTTCACCGTCGGTTTGGTTCTGATCAATTTCTACGACGTGCCCGCGCATCACACGGGCTATTATTTCTTCCCCTTTGCGATCGGCAACCTGATCGGCCCGCTGGTGCTCGGTCCGCTTTTCGACAGCATCGGTCGGCGGAAGATGATCTGCGCGACGTACTCGATATCCGGTTTCCTGCTTTTCCTCTCCGCCTGGGCATTCAACGCGGGCATGCTCGACGCCACCACGCAGACGATTTTCTGGTGCGTCATCTTCTTCTTCGCTTCGGCGGGCGCTTCCTCTGCCTATCTCACGGTCAGCGAGATCTTTCCGCTGGAACTGCGTGGTCAAGCCATCTCGTTCTTCTTCGCCATCGCGCAGGGCGCCGGTGGGGTTGTCGCACCGTTCCTGTTCGGGCACTTGGTAGGCGGCGCCGACAACCCGAGCCCCGACCGGTTCCCGCTCACGGTGGGGTACCTCATCGGCGCCGGGTTCATGATCGTCGGCGGTTTGGTCGCCTGGTTCTTCGGAGTGAACGCCGAAGGGCAGTCCCTGGAGGACATCGCGGATCCGCTGTCGGTGGCGAAACCCTCGGAGACGACTCCCGGCGCGGTTGTGGGCGGCTGGGGAAGCGCCCTGGAAGCCGATGTCGAACAGGATCCCGCTTCGGCCGGACGAGCTCCGGTCGCGATAAGTAGCGAGCCGGTGCCTGACGGCGCGTCGGGCATCGATGCAACGAACGGGGATTAGCGAGATGGTGCAGCCGACTCCGTGGCGGACGAGCAAGGATCGACAGGCAGCCGCACCGCGCCGGTCAGCGGGCAATGCCCGAAAGCGCCGAGTCGACGTCGGGAAACTACGGGCGCGGGTCCGGCCGCTCGCGATCTCGCTCCGGGACAACGCGGGCTTTCTGTGTGCCGCGGTGGGGAGCTTGATCACCTTCACACTGTTGTTCAAGCCGTGGCTCACCACCGGCGGGCCCGATGGCACGATCTGGAGCAATGCGTTCGGTCAGACCCACATCACCACCACGCTTGTCGGCCTGTGGTCGAAGAGTCCGCCGGCCCACTCCAACCTCAGCGGTAAGTGGGCCATTCTCGCCACCATCGCGATCTTCCTCACCGTCATCGCCGCGGTGATCAATCTCTGGGCCCGCACCGAAGCGCTCGCTCGCTTGACGACCGTTTCCGCGGTGGCGGTGGCGCTCTTCGTCGCCTTCACGCTGGTCTATCTGAACGGAAAGGGACCGGAGCTGCGCTCGATGATCGGGTCCGGCCCGCCCACCGACCTCGGGACTCAGGTCGGCTACGTGGTCCGATGGGCCTCGGGCAATGGGCAATACCCCCTACCGGGACTACGAAAGGTGGAGTTCTCCACCGCGAAACTCACCGGTACCGCGTTGCTGGCCGGCGCGACGGCGATGTTCTCGGCCGTGGTGGCTATCGCTCAATGGGTGCGGAGAATGAAGTCACGCCGTCACTCCGGCTGAGTTCCGGGCTCGGCCGGAGCGCGGGACTTGCATCGGTGTCAGGAGGCCCAAGGGCCGATGCCGCCGACCTTCTCGATGCGGATCCGGGTGAGGTAACCGGGCGGGGCGTCCGCAGGAGGAAACTCGGCATTCGGACTGGCCAGAGTCTTGGCGAGTTCTCGCAGCAGCTCCGGTGCGCCGCCCTCCACCACGCGTGCGGTGCCGGTGATCGAGAGATACGGGCGCATCACCTCACCCCGTTCCGGGGACAAGATGGTCACCGCCACGCGTGGGTCGCGGCGGACGTTCCGGATCTTCTGGTAGACGCCGAGGTGCGCGGTGACGAGTTCGTCGCCGTCCGGTGTCGATTGCAGAGCCACCCAGACGACCGAGACCTGTGGGCTGCCGTCCGGGTTGATCGTGACCAGCGTCGCGTCGGCACCGGGTCCGATGAGTGCGCGGGCGTCGTCGTCGAGTGTCATGTGTTGTTCTACCGCTCGGCCGACGTTTTCATTCCCCCGGTGCTCGTCGAGATCGCCATCGGAGCAAGCGGATCGGATGGATCCGCCACTGATCGGGAGTCCGCGCCGGTCGCGCCGGGGCGGCGGGCCCGGACTACGTGACTACGAAGACTCCCTTGCCCGGGACGTGGGGGGAGTCGGTCGCGATCAGGACTTCCACTCGGCCGAGGCCGGAGGGAATGCCGACCGGTATCCACGAGCCGGCGACGTTCTCCTCGGCCGGGGTCCTGTCGTCGAGTCGTATGGGGGGAAGGGTCCCGAAGACGCCGGTGTCGGAGTTCCGCCACGAAACGGTGACCGTCACGCCACAGGAGCCGCCGGGCCGATCGGATGCGAAGACGAACTCCGGGTGGATCCAGAGCGTCGGAACATCGGAGTAGTTGCGGTCGGGGTCGTAGAAGGCGGCGATCATGCCGATGCCGGCACCGTCGCCGCCGCAGAGCGTTCGCGCAGGGGGGACGCCCAGGGGAAGCGCGGGGGCCGCCGGGGTGGTCACACCGAGTGCGCCGATTGCCAGAACCAGGACCGCCACGCCGCGCCGGAGATTCACCGCTGCTCCCTTCGTCGGAACCCGAACCTGTCTGTCCTCTGAGTCGACTTGAGTTCGCCGAATGTTAACGAGAGCGTGTGGAGGTCGAGTCGAACAAAGGAAATCCGGCGTAGAAACGCCGGATTTTCGTGGTGAGCGGCCGATGTCGTCCGAAGAGTTGTCTAGCAGTATCTGGTTGGCAAACCAACGGGAGTGCGATGAGGGGCCGGGGCGTGTCGGCGGTCGGCTCCACCTTCCTGAGAACTTCGCCCCTGGACCGGGCGTCATCGACCGGCCAAGGGAACGGTCTCGGTCAGCCCGCGGCTGCGGAGCGCAGGTGGGCTGTCTCGGCGATAGCGGCCAGCTCCGCGTTGAAGCGGTCGGCGGCTTCGATATTGCCCAGGTGGCCGGTGGGCCACACGTGGTACGCGGCCAGATGGCCCGTCTCGGCGAGGGCGTCGGCGATGCGTCGCGACATGCGTTCGGGCAGCAAGCGGTCGTGAGCGCCCGCGATCACCGTCGTGGGTACCGTGAGGGACGCGGCGGCTTCCGCGAGATCCATGTCGGCCAGGGCGGCGGCGTGCCTGCCGCGAGTCAGCGGCCGGCATGAGCGCACGATGCCGAGCGCGAATTCCACTTGGTCGGCGGTGGCGTGCGGAGTCATCACGCGCGCCTTGAGCAGCGCGCTGGCCGGCCAGCCTCCCGGCAGCGGGACCGGCGCGGTGAGCAGCGTCTCCGCGACGATCATCGGCATCCGAACGGTGGCGCCGAGCACCGTGATCGGCCGGTCCGCCAGCGTCAGCGGCTTGTTCAGCAGCGGAAGCAGATCCGTGTCGTAGCGGATATTGCCCGAGGAACTGTTCAGCAGGACGGCGGCGGCGGCCTGCTTGCGCACCTGCTCCGGATAGCGAGCGGCCCACGCCTGCACCGTGATCCCGCCCATGCTGTGGCCGGCCAGAACAGCCCGTTGCCCGGGGCGCAGCGTCGCGTTCAGGACTACCGAAAGGTCGTCGGCCAGCGACTCTTTGGTGGGGAGCGACTTGCCGAGTTCGCTGGCGCCGTGGCCGCGCTGGTCGTAGCAGACCACGCGATACCGGTCGGCGAAGGCGTTGATCTGCGGGTTCCAGTACTCGATGCTGCAGCTCCAGCCGTGGATCAGGACGATGACATCGCCCTCGGCGGGACCGTACGCGTGTACTCGCAGGCGAGCGCCGTCCTTGGTGGTGACGGGGATGACCGCGTGACGGGCGGTGGGCGCGTTCAATGACGCGGTCCGGAAGGTGCGGGACCGCAGTCCGGCACGGTAATCGGCGGTCAGCGCACCGTTGTGCGCGTCCGCCAGCGTCCTCATCGACTTCGCCAGCATGAGCACTCCTTTGTGTCCACCGTCACCGTACAGTGCAAGCAAGGTGCTTGCTAGTGCTAGCGCTGCACGACGGCATTCCTGGTGTATATCGGGGAGTACCCCCGGAATCGCTACCGCAAAAGATCATTTCGGAATGAACCGGGTTGTGAGGTATCGGACGTATCGCGGCCTGATGGCAACGTCTTCGCCCGGCATGCCGAGCTGAGCGCCAAGAGCTACCGCCATGCCGATCCGGGTCGCCCGGAAGACGGTCCGGGTGGGCCGGGGTTCGAACTGGCCGACCCCTCCGGCAACGTGCTCCGGTTCGCACAGCCGAAATAGGCGGCGCTACTGTGGCGTCCTCGATCGCCACCCGGTTACGGTTGACTTCGTGGACATCGCGCAACCTTCCTCCGGCCCCGCTACGGAGCTGGGACCCGAGCCGAGGACCGGATGGCGTGGCGTCGGACTTCCCCTGCTCGTCGCGGGCGTCGGAGTGGGCGTCGGGGTGCTGCTGCACTTGCGCGATCCGCACGTCGAAGGCTCCTACGGCACCTGCCCGGTCTACGCGCTGACCGGTTGGTACTGCCCCGGCTGCGGCGGGATGCGCGCCGTGCACAATCTCACCGACGGGCACGTGCTCGATGCCCTGCACAGTAACTTGCTCGCGATCCCGCTGGTCGTCGCGTTCGTGGTGTGGGTGACGGACTGGACCGTCCAGTCCTGGCGCGGGCAGAAGATGCGGCTGCCGTCGATCAGCCGGAGCACCATGTGGACATTCTTCGCCTTGCTGGCGATCTACACCGTAGTGCGCAATACGCCGTGGGGAACCCTGTTCACACCCGTGTAACACGCCGATGTGGGGGCACCCTCAGGTATGAACGATTCGCTGAAGACCCGGGTGCGGGAGAAGTTGCTGCGCCAGCTCATCGAGGATCCGCGCGATACCGAGCAGGACGACCCCAGGCAGATCGCCGTGGAAACCGATCTGGACGCGCTGGCGAACGTCCCGGAGGATGATCCGCTCGTCGAGGAACTCGCCGCGCGCTATCTGGTGTTCTGATCAGGCCGTCGACGCGCCGCCGTAGGGCGGCAGCTGCGGTAGCCGCTCGGCGAGCAGCCAGCTGTCCCACAGCGGGCGCAGCGACACCAGGCTGTAGTGCCCCGCCAGGTCGGTGAATTCCTCGGTGGTCACCGACGAGTGGCGGTAGCGGATGGTCCACTCCCGCAGCAGGTCGAAGAACCCCGAATCGCCGAGTTCCAGGCGCAGCGCGTGCAGGGTGAGCGCACCCCTTTTGTAGACGCGATCGTCGAACATGCGCTGCGGTCCCGGATCGCCGATGACGATGTCCTGGGGCTCGCGGGAGAGGTTGTGCCGCGCGGCGCGGGCCAGCTGGTCGGCGGTCGGTCCGCCCGCGGCCTCCGACCAGATCCATTCCGCGTAGCAGGCGAAGCCTTCGTGCAGCCAGATGTCGCGCCACTGCCGGATGGTCAGGCTGTTGCCGAACCATTGATGGGCCAGCTCGTGCGCGACCAGCCGCTCGGCGCCGCGCCGGCCGTCGCAATGGTTGGCGCCGAAGATCGAGATGCCCTGCGCCTCGATCGGGATCTCCAGCTCGTCGTCGGTGACGACCACGGTGTAGGCCTCGAACGGATAAGGGCCGAACTTCTCGCTGAAGACCTCGAGCATCCGCGGTTGGCGAGCGAAGTCGTGGTCGAAGTTCGCGCGCAACCGCGGCGGTAGGACGGCCTGCATGGGAACCGCGGAGTGCGGGGGACCGATGCGGTGCTTGCGATAGTGGCCGATCTGGATGGTCGCCAGGTAGCTCGACATCGGTTCGGGCTGCTCGTATACCCACGTGGTCTGACTGGCCTTGGTCTGCTTGCGCAGCAGGGTTCCGTTCGCTACCGCGTAGTACGGCGAATCGGTGGTAATCGAGATCCGGTAGCTCGCTTTGGAACTCGGATGGTCGTCACAGGGGAACCAGGACGCCGCGCCGTTGGGCTGGCTGGCCACGAGCGCGCCCTCGGTGAGTTCCTCCCAGCCGACCTCACCCCACGGCCCGCGCACCGGTTTCGGAGTGCCGCCGTACTGCACCACCAGCGCCAGTACGCCGCCCGCCGGAATCCGCTGCTGCGGCGTGACGATCAACTTGCCGTGCTGGTGGGCGAATTTCGCGGCCTTGATCCCGTTGACGGACACCTTCGACACGCTCAGCGCCTGGGCGAGATCGAGTGCGAACCGGGTGCGCGCCTCGGTGGTCACCGCGGTGATCGCGGCGCGCCCGGTGAGGCGGTTGGCGGCCACCCGGTATGCCAGCTCCAGTTCGTACCGGGTGACCCGATACCCCCGATTGCCGTTCTGCGGGAGGTACTCGTCGATGGGGGCTTCGTAGAACTTGCCCGTCATCAGCGTGCTCCGGGGTCGCCCGTGAACCAGGGCGCGATCGGGTTGCCCCACCAGCGCGTCGAGGCGGGCACCGTGTCACCGCGCATGACCAGCGAAGCCGGTCCGATGGTCGCGCCGTCGCCGAGCGCCGAGGCGGGCAGCGCCACGCAGTGCGGACCGAGGGTGGCGCCGGCACCGAGAGTGACGGCGTCCATGGCCATGATCCGGTCGTGGAACAGATGGGTCTGTACCACACAGCCGCGTTCCACGGTCGCGCCGTCGCCGAGAGTCACCAGGTCCGCCTCCGGTAGCCAGTAGGACTCGCACCATACCCCGCGCCCGATGTGCGCGCCGAGACCGCGAAGCCAGAGGTTCAGTACGGGCGTCCCGGTCGCCGCACGCGCGAACCACGGCGCGGCAACCGTTTCCACGAAGGTGTCGGAGACTTCGTTGCGCCAGACGAACGAACTCCACAGCGGATGCTCCCTGGTGCGTATCCGCCCCACCAGCAACCATTTGGCGGCCACCGCACTCGCCCCCGCGACAGCGCCTGCTGCCAGCAGCACCAACCCGCTGAGCAGCCCCGCGGCCAGATGGCCGAACGTTTGCGCGAGCCAGGCGAGGCTGAAAAGCACGCCGAGCCCGATCGCGAAGGTCACCAGCACCGGGACCAAGCGGCAGGTCTCGACGATGCCCCGGGCTACCCGCAAGCGCGCGGGTGGGTCGAAGGTGCGCGCGGTATCGGCGTTCTCCGCGGCGCGGCGCAGCCGGACCGGCGGGCTGCCCAGCCAGGACGAGCCGGGCTTCGCCTTGGACGGCGCCGCCGACAGCACCGCGACCAGCCCGTTCTTCGGGACACGGCGGCCGGGCGCGGTCATCCCCGAATTGCCGAGGAAAGCGCGCTTGCCGACCTTCGCCTCCCCGATGCGCAGCCAGCCGCCGCCGAGTTCGTAACCGGCGATCATGGTGTCGTCGGCCAGGAACGCCCCGTCGGCGACGGTGGTGAACTTCGGCAGCAGCAGCACGGTCGACGCCTCGACGTTCTTACCTACCTTCGCGCCGAGCAAGCGCAGCCACAGCGGGGTGAGCAGGCTGGCGTACAGCGGGAACAGGAAGGTGCGCGCGGAATCCAGCAACCGCTCGGTGGCCCACGCCTGCCAGCCGACCCGGCTGCGCACCGGGTGGTAGCCCTCGGTGAGGCCGATGCTCAGCAGCCGGACCGCGACGATCGTCGCCGCGGCGTAGACGCCCAGGCTGAGCAGGGTCGCGAGGGGAAGCACGGCGAACGCGCGCGCGGCGCCGACGGCGAGCGTGCGGGTGTCGCGAACGAACCAGGCCAGGAACGCGCCACCGGCCCCGATACCGAGAATCGGCATGGCGGCCAATGCCATCGACGTGATCCCGAAGATGCCGACCCAGTGCCGGGCACGATCGGGCGTGTGCGCGGGCCAGCGGTGCTGGGCCTTTCCGACCTTCACCGCGGGCGAACCGGCCCAGTCCTGGTCCGCCTTCACCTTGCCCGATACCGCGGAGCCGGGGGCCACCTCGGCGTTCTTGCCGATCTTGGTGCCCGGCAACAAGATCGAGCGTGAGCCGACCACCGCGCCGGGTCCGATGCTGATCGGGCCCAGATGCACCACGTCACCGTCGATCCAGTAGCCGGACAGGTCGACCTCCGGCTCCACGCTGCACCCGTCACCTAGTTCGAGCATGCCCGTCACCGGTGGGAGGCTGTGCAGGTCGACGCCCTTGCCGATCTTCGCGCCGAGCGCGCGGGCGAACGGCACCATCCACGGCGCTCCGGAGAGGTTCTCCGCGCCGCTGGCCTCGGAGAGACGGACGGCCGCCCACAGCCGCAGATGTACCGAGCCGCCGCGCGGATAGCTGCCCCGCCGGATGCCGCGCAGCAGCAGCCGCGCGCCTGCCACGCAGATCGCCATGCGGCCGGGCGGCGAGATGAACAGCAGGAACGCGGCCAGCGTCCACCACCAGGACAGCTGGGGGAGCCATGGCAGTGAGCCGGACCAGGCCGCGATATTGCCGACGATCGCCAGCCAGGTGAGCCACTGCAACCCGGTGAGGGTGGTGAGCGGGATGGTGGCCAGCACCTGCGCCGCCTGCGCGGGCAGCGGCGTCGGCCGCACCGTCCGCTCGGCGACGGCCACCGCGGGCGTGGTCTGTTCCAGCAGGTCGGCCAGCGCGCCGAGGCGGGGATGGTCGTAGACGTCGGCGACGGCGATCTGCGGATACCGTTCGCGCAGGGCGGTGACCAGCTGTGCCGCCGCGAGCGAGCCGCCGCCCAGGTCGAAGAAGTCCGCGTCGAGATCGCCGGCTTCCGCGCCGAGAATGGCATCCCACAGCCCGGCGACCCATTGGGCGGTGCCGGTCAGGTCGTTGTCGTCGTCGTCTTCGGCGGCATTGGGCAGCGGCCAGGGCAGCGCGTCGCGGTCCACCTTGCCGGAGGTGCGAGTGGGCAGCTCGTCGACCACCGCGAGCCTGGGCACCAGCGGCGCCGGAAGTTGGCCACCGAGGACGGCGCGCGCGGCCTTGGCGTCGAAGTCCGGGCCGGGACCGGTCAGATAGCCGACCAGAAGTTTGTTGCCCGCCTTGGTAGTCCGGATGGCCGCCGCGGCGCCGGTGACGCCCGGCAGGTGTTGCAGAGCGTTATCGATCTCGCCGAGTTCGATGCGCCGCCCGCCCAGTTTGATCTGATCATCGGCGCGGCCGAGGAAGACCAGTCCGGCGCTGTCGTTGCGGACCAGGTCGCCACTGCGGTAAGCGCGCTCCCAGCCGACGGAAGGCAGCGGCGCGTACTTCTCGGCGTCCTTGACCGGGTCGAGATAGCGAGCCAGTCCGACGCCGCCGATCACCAGTTCGCCGGATTCCCCCTCGGCCACCGGGTTACCCGCCCGGTCCACGACGACCAAGTCCCAGCCGTTGAGCGGCAAGCCGATTCGGACCGGCCACCGGCCGTCCAAACGCGCGGCGCAGGCGACGACCGTGGCTTCGGTGGGGCCGTAGGTGTTCCACACTTCGCGAGCCGAATCACCGTTCCCGGCGAGGCGCTCGGCGAGTTCCGGCGGGACGGCCTCGCCGCCGAAGATGAGCAGGCGCACCGCCTCCAACGCCTCCACCGGCCAGGTCGCCGCCAGGGTCGGGACGGTCGAGACCACACTGATCTCCCGCCGCACCAGCCACGGGCCGAGATCGGCGCCGGTGCGCACCAGCTCACGCGGAGCGGGCACCAGGCAGGCGCCGTTGCGCCAGGCCAGCCACATCTCCTCGCAGGACGCGTCGAACGCGACCGACAGACCCGCGAGAACCCGGTCGCCCGGACCGATCGGGGCGTCGCGCAGGAACAGGTCGGCCTCGGCATCGACGAAGGCGGCGGCGTTGCGATGGGTGACGGCAACGCCTTTCGGAGTGCCGGTGGACCCGGAGGTGAAGATGATCCAGGCGTCGTCGCCGGGAGTGGGCAGCGTCGACCAGGTCTGCTCGCGCTGCCGCTCCGCTGCGCGAATGCCCGCGGCCGTGGTCTCGATGCCTTCGGCGGTCACGATCGCGGTGACCTGTGCTTCCCCGAAGACCAGCTGGGCGCGCTCGTCCGGGTCGTCGGCGTCGACCGGCACGTAAGCGGCGCCGGAGTAGAGGATGGCGAGGATGGTCACATAGAGCCCGCGGGTGCCCGATGGCATGCGCACGCCGACCCGATCGCCGGGCCGCACGCCCGCGGTGGCCAGACGGGCCATGGTGTTCTCGATCTCGACGACCAACTCCAGATAGGACAGCACCACGTGGCCGTCGTCGATGGCGGGGGCGTCGGGATGGGCGAGTGCCGTCGCGGTCAGGATGTCGACGAGCGTCCTGGCCTCCGGCGCGCGATCGCCGCGTGACAACGGGCCCGCCGGCGCGTCGACGTCTGTCTCGAGCATGGTGCTCTGCGCACCTCCCATCGACTTGCCTCACACTTTCCCGTTGTTGTGTCATAGCTGGGTTACCAAAGGGCAAACAGCGCTGTGGCCAGCTGTCCACGGTACCCGGGGTTGTCGTCGCTTGTTGTTCACCGAACCGGATGCCGGATCGGCGGGCGCGATGCGCGTTGTTGCAGGTGGGCTCGGTATTCGCCGTTCCGGCAGGGCAAGACGCTGGTCGGCGGCTCGCCTGCCGCGTTCGCCGGGAGATCGCTGATCCGGAGGTGTGATTCGGCTCATCAAGCGGTCCGGATCTGCTCCTCGGCGGGGCCGGGGCGGGCGTGTGTTCCGGCCGGTTAGCGAGGCGGTCCCAGCGGGCCGACGCGATCAGGTTCAGCGCGTTCGAAATCCGGATGCGCTCGCGATGCTGCGGCGTTGCCGGAAACGAGCCGGAGCGCCGAGTCGCATCGGCAGCGGATCGGCTCGGTGGTAACCGCCGAGCGAACCGAGGCGCGTTCGCCCGTGGACGGGGGCCGGCGCCGACCTGCGCGAAATCCCGGGTCGGCCGCGGCTCGCGCGTCGTCGTGGGGGTGCTTGTAATGGTCGACGCGTGGTGGTTATGTCCACGCGGTGCTCATGGGGACTCGGGTGGAATGTGGTTGACAGTGCCGGGGCGCTTCTGCCACTCTCGGGTTTGGTCATGAGTGCCAGCGCAAAGCCCCGGCTTGCTGGCCGGCAACCCTCCTCCGCGGTGGGGTGCTCCGGGTGACGACCCGGCCGACGCCCAACCGGGCGCGGCAAGCGCGGACTCGCCGAATCATTCGCTCGCGAGTCCCTGAGCCGACGGGATTCACGTGATGACTACTGCTGTCGACAACCCCTGTGCCGCACTCGCCCGGGTGTCCGGCGACGAACTGCGCGTGCCGCTGGTGCACGGCGGATCGGCGACCTACGCCAACTTCGACTACGCCGCGAGTGCGCCCGCATTGGCCCAGGTCACCGATCGGGTGCAGCAGTTGCTGCCGTACTACGCGAGCGTGCACCGCGGCGCGGGCTACGCCTCGCGGATCTCCACCGAGTGCTACGAAGCCGCTCGCGGATCGGTCTCGAAGTTCCTCGACGCCGCCGATGACCAGGTGGTGGTCTTCACCCGCAACACCACCGACTCGCTGAACCTGCTCGCCTCCTGCGTTCCCGGCGACACCGTGGTGCTCGACATCGAGCACCACGCCAACTTCCTGCCGTGGACCAGGCGGGGCAGGCGCGTCGTGCAGGCCGCCGACACGGTCGAGGAGACCATCGGCAAGCTGGTCGCCGAACTGTGCAGCAGGCCCGCCGCGTTGCTCGCGGTGACCGGCGCGTCGAACGTGACCGGCGAGGTGCTTCCGCTGGAGCGGCTGGCCACCATCGCGCATCAGTGCGGCGCGCGGATCCTGGTGGACGCGGCCCAGTTGGCACCGCATCGGCGGATAAGCTTGCAAGACACCGGAATCGACTATCTTGCGCTGTCCGGGCACAAGCTCTACGCCCCGTTCGGCGCGGGTGTGCTGGTGGGCAAGCGGGATTGGCTCGACGCGGCGCAGCCCTACCTGGCGGGCGGCGGTGCGGTGCGTGAGGTGAGCAGGGACGCGACCGAGTGGGCGCCCGCGCCGCAGCGGCACGAAGCCGGGTCACCGAACGTGCTCGGCGCCGCCGCGCTGGCCGCCGCCTGTGACTCGCTGAGCGCCATCGACGACGAAACCCTTGTAGCGCACGAATACCGGCTCGCCGACCGCCTGCGCGACGGCTTGTCCGCGATTCCCGGTGTCCGGCTGTTGCGCATCTGGATCGACAGCCCCGACTCCGTCGGCATCGTCGCGTTCACCCTGGACGATTTCGTCCCCGGCCACGTGGCCGCCTATCTCTCCGCCGAACACGGCATCGGCGTGCGCGACGGACGTTTCTGCGCCCACCCGCTGCTCGCCCGCCTCGGTTTGGACGGCGCACTGCGCGCGAGCATCGGTCTCGGCACCACCTCCGCCGACGTGGACCGCCTGATCGAGGCGATCGCCACCCTGGTACGAACCGGTCCCACCTGGAACTACACCGCCGAGAACGGCGTGTGGAACCCCATCCCCGAAACACGCCCCTTCAGCTCCACCGCCCCCACCGGCGCGGCGCCCTGCCTCGTCGGCTGAAGCCGCGCCGGTCCCGATGGCGTGCGGCCAACGCGTTGGAACAAGAGAACCCGGACGAGCCGTGCACCGGCGTGGTGACCGGCTTCGAGATGCATTACGTGCGAAGTCGTCCGGCGAGTCCAGGATTTTCGTTTCGTCGTCCGGACGTAGCGTTGCATCGGTGCGTCGACGGCGATCGGAAATTGACGACGGCGGACGTGCTGCGGGTGGTCGAGGTGGTCTCACCGGGATCCGAATACACCGACACCGTGGACAAATGCGCGGAATACGCGAACGAAGGAATCTCGATCTACCTGATCGTGCATCTGGCCGCGGATCGCAAGGTGAAGATCATCCAGGAATACCGTCTGGACTGGGCGAGCCGCAGTTACCGGCTGGCGGAAACCCATCAAGATGTGCTCCGGCTGAGTGATCCGTTCCCGGTCGACGTGGACTTCGCCGTGCTGGACGGTGCCTGACTGCTTTCTCGAGCTGGAGTGGCCGTCTCGCGCTCGACGCGGAGTCGGTCGTGCGGGTGCGGCCGCGGGTGGCGTAATCGAGCGCTGGGTCAGTCGCTGAGGGCGGTGGGTCGGTAATAGCGCCCGTTGTAGTACAGCAATGGTGCGGCGGCGGGCTTCTCGTCGGTGTTGTCGTGGACCCGGGTGACCAAGCCGACGACGAAGGTGTGGTCGCCGATGGGGATCTGCTGGTGCACGGTGGCGCGCAGCCAGATAGGGGTGCCGTGCAAGATCGGTTCGCCGGTGTCCAGGGTGGTCCACAGGGCGCGGTCGGTGAAGCGCTCCTCGGTGGTGCGGGAGAACCGGTGGGCCAGGTGCTGCTGGTGTTCGCCGAGGAAGTGGATGACGAGGGACTCGGCGTCCAGCATGGCGGACAGGCTGGAGGAGGTATGCGCGATATTGAACGACACCAGCGGCGGGTCCAGCGACAGCGAGGCGAAGGAGGTCGCGGTGAAGCCGACCGGCCCCTGCGGCGAAGTCAGCGTGACGACGGTGACGCCCGCCGGATAGTGGCGCATGGACGCGCGGTACTGCTCCGCGGTGATGCCGCTCAGATCATCGGGGACCTGTAGTTCCGTCTCGGGCCGTGGTGCGTCGGTCACATCACGAAACTACGCTCGGCCTGCCGGCCGGTGGGGATGGCGTAGGCCGCATGGGGCCGCCGGCCGAACGCCGGACCGCAACCGGGCTGGCCGCGACGACTTCGGGTCAGTCCACGTCGATCGGAAGACCCGCGGTGATCCGCAGCAATTCCGGGAACGACGTGCGGAAGATGGTGCTGGGATGCCCGCCCGCGGCCCAGAGCTCCCGATGGCGCCCTAACGCGTTGTCCACCCAAGTAGGCAGGTTGGTCGGGTGGCCGACCGGTGCGATGCCGCCGATGGGCTGGCCGGTCACTTCGCGCACCATCTCGGCGGGGGCACGGGTCAGCGTGCCCTCCAGGCGCGCACCGGTCTTGGCCACATCCACCTGGTGCGCTCCCGAGACCAGCAGCAGCACTGGCTCGTCGTCGAGCAGAAACACCAGTGATTTGGTGATCGCCCCCACATCGACGCCGAGTGCCCGCGCGGCGTCCGCGGCGGTGTGGGTCGGCTCCGGCTGGGCGACGATGAGACCGTGATGGCCCCGGGAGATGAGGGTGTCCGCGACCCGGCAGGCGACCGGTGGCAATGACGACCTGCGCATCCCATCAGGGTAGAGCGATTGCCGTCGGTACGCGGGGCAAGTGGCGTCGACGGCTCAGTATTCCGGGTAGCCCTCGGCCGGGCCGAGCATCCCGCAGATTCGTTCGCGGGTGATCCGCGCGAGTTCGGTCAGGTCGTGCGACGAAACCGGTTCGTGCGCAATACCTTCGAAGGCGCGGTCGACGTCCCGCTGGGACAGCGCGAGCAGTTCGACATCGGCCTTGCTCAGCAGCGCGTCCCGATCCGGATAGGGGCGAGCGCCGGCCAGCGTCGCGGCCCAGGTCACGTTGCAGCAGCACTCGTAGAGGGCATGGATCGCGCGGCCGCGCGGCAACTCGTTGAACCGGTCCAGGCCGATTCCCCGATGCATCAGCATGGCGTCCTCCGAACCCGGTGAATGAGGTTTGCTGACTCGACCATGATCCGCTCTGTCCCGACCCGGGAACCAGTGCGCCGTCGCCCAATTTGCACAGGATTTACACGTCGTGAGGTTTCGCGGCGAATCCTCGCACACCGAGGTCGCGCGGGCCGGTACAGCTGGTCGGCGTGGTCTCGATACGCTGTACAAATGACAGATTGGCAGGCTTTCACCGTCGAAACCAAGGATCACGTCGCGCAGGTGACGTTGATCGGGCCCGGCAAGGGCAACGCGATGGGTCCCGACTTCTGGCGCGAGTTGCCGGAGGTCTTCCAGGCGCTCGACGCCGACCCCGAGGTGCGCGCGATCGTGCTGACCGGCTCGGGCAAGCACTTCTCCTACGGTCTGGACCTGCCCGCGATGAGCGGCACGTTCGGTCCGCTCATGGCCGATCGCGCCCTGGCCGCGCCGCGCACCGACTTCCTCACCGAGCTGCGCAAGATGCAGGCCTCGGTCACGGCGGTGGCGGACTGCCGCAAGCCGGTGATCGCCGCGGTGTCCGGCTGGTGCATCGGCGGCGGGCTGGACCTGATCGCGGCCGTCGACATCCGCTATGCCAGCGCCGACGCCAAGTTCAGCTTGCGTGAGGCGAAGGTCGCGATCGTCGCCGACATCGGCTCGCTGCACCGGCTGCCCGGCATCATCGGCGAGGGGCACCTGCGGGAGCTCGCCTACACGGCCAAGGACATCGATGCCGCACGCGCGGAGAAGATCGGCCTGGTCAACGACGTCTTCGCGGATCAAGAGGCGGTGCTGGACGCGGCGCATGCCACCGCGCGCGAGATCGCCGCGAACCCGCCGCTGGTGGTGCAGGGCGTCAAGGACGTGCTGGATCAGCGGCGCAAGGACGAGATCGCGGCGGGCCTGCGCTACGTCTCCGCGTGGAACGCCGCGTTCCTGCCGTCGGAAGACCTCACCGAGGCGATCAAAGCCGTCTTCGAAAAACGCGCGCCCGAATTCCGCGGCCAGTGACACCCGCGGCGCGCCCGTCCCCGCGAGTGCGCCGTGCCGAGCCCCCAAGGGTGGGTATCGAGGGTGGGCAAGGTGATTCGCCTCAGGGTTGCCTTGCCCTCACCCTAGGGGTGGCTGTGCGAGGCGCCGATCGTCCATATCGTTTGGGACGTCGGAAATTTCGCCTCGCATTCAGGAGCAAGAACAATGCGTATCAAGTCCTTCCTCGCCGCTGGTCTGCTGGCCACCGCCGCCGTCGCCGGGGTGTCGACGGCTGCTTCGGCCTCGGCCGCGCCGGTTTACCAGGAGGTCGCCTACGGCGGCACCTACGTCGGTACCTACGCCACGCTGAACGCCTGCCGGGCCGACGGCGAGTCGCCCAGCACCGGCGGCTACTACTGGGAGTGCATCGAGTCCTGGGACGGCTGGGACCTGTACATCTACTACTGAGCCACCTGACGCCGAGAAGGGGCATCCGGATTCCGGGTGCCCCTTTTCATCTTTCGCGCCCGGACAAGCGGAGCGGGGAGTCCATGTCTACCGGACTCCCCGCTTTCGTTGTGCCCGAGGGCTTTCAGTGCCCGCCCTGGTCCTTCAGGCGCTGGATGGACGCCTCCACCTCGGCCTCGGCCTCGGCCCGCCCGACCCACTCCGAGCCCTTGACGAACTTGCCGGGCTCGAGGTCCTTGTAGCGCTCGAAGAAGTGCTTGATCGCGGCCAGCTCGAACTCCGGGACATCCTTCAGATCCTGGATGTGGTCCCAGCGCGGGTCGCCCGCGGGCACGCACAGGATCTTGTCGTCGCCGCCCGCCTCGTCGGTCATCTTGTACATCGCGACCGGACGGGCTTCCACGATCACGCCGGGGAACACCGAATCGGGCAGCAGGACCAGCGCGTCCAGCGGGTCACCGTCCTCGCCGAGGGTGTTCTCGATGTAGCCGTAGTCGGCGGGATAGACCATGGACGTGTACAGGAACCGGTCCAGCCGGACCCGGCCGGTCTCGTGATCGACCTCGTACTTGTTCCGGGAACCCTTGGGGATCTCGATGGTGACGTCGAACTCCACGCCATCTCCTTCGTGCATCGGTGCCGAGCTCGGCGACTCGGCTGCTTTTCGGCGACTGCCGACTCGGCCGCTGCGGAGTGCGCCGACTCGCCAGGTTGTTCAGGGGAACGGTTGCGCAACGAGGATAGTGTGGGCGTCGGGGATATGGGTGCGGCAGGCGGCTGCTGCGGGAATCGGTCAGGAGAGCGGCGGCGACGTGTTTGGTGGCAACGAGAACATCGGTGGGCTGGCCGCCCGGCGGCGCCGCAACAGGTGGATCTGGATCTCGAGCACGGTGGTCGTCCTGATTGTCGCCGCTGCCGTGGCACTGCTCGCGGTGCGGCCGTGGACCGACGAGTTCCGGCACGGTGGCCTCACCGTCGCCGCTCCTCCCGCTCCGGTCGAGCCGTCTCCGCAGGTCGGTCCGGCCCGGTCCACCGATTCGGCGCCGAGCCCCGCGGGGATCGCCGCCGCGCTCGCCCCGGTGATCGCCAATCCGGACCTCGGCGCGTTCGCAGGCCAGGTGACCGACGCCGACAGCGGAATGGTGCTGTGGAGCGGCGACGCGAACCGGCCGATGATCCCGTCGTCCACCGCGAAGATCCTCACCAGCGCGGCGGCCCTGCTCACACTGCCCGCCGAGCACCGGGTGATCACCAAAGTGGTCGCGGGTGCGGCGCCGAACGAACTGGTGCTGGTCGGCGGCGGCGACCCGACGCTCACCGCGCAACCGGACGGCAAGGGGTACTACCCGAACGGGCCGCGTCTGTCCGATCTGGTCTCCCAGATCAAGTCGGCCGGGCGCGCGGTGGACACGATCGTCGTCGACACCTCCGCCTACACCGGCCCCACCATGGCGCAGGGCTGGGACCCGGTGGACATCCCCGAGGGCTCCATCGCCCCGATCGAGCCGGTGATGATCGACGGCGGCCGCTTGCAACCGCTCGTCGAGTACTCGCCGCGCACCGCGACGCCCGCTCTCGACGCGGGGCGGCGCTTGGCCGCCGATCTGGGGTTGGACCCGGCCAAGGTACGGGCGGGCGCCGCTCCCGCCGGTGCGGCCGAGATCGCCTCCGTGCGCTCGGCGCCGCTGCGCGACCGGTTGCGCGACATGATGGTCTACTCCGACAACGTGCTTGCCGAAGCGATCGGGCGGGAGATCTCCACGGCCACCGGCGGCGAGGCGTCGTTCACCGGCGGGGTCACCGCGGTGCGCGCGGCGCTGAGCAAGGCCGGTTTCGATCTGTCCGGCCTGGATATGCACGACAGCAGTGGGCTTTCGGTGGACGACCGGATTCCCGCGCGGTTGCTCGACCGAGTCGTGGCGAGCGCGGCCGAGCCCACCGGCGCCACGGCGGTGCAACCGGCCGGTACCAAGGCGAAGCCGGAGAACGACCGGGTCGCGGCCACCTTGGCGCCGATGCTCGACGATCTGCCGGTTGCGGGCGCCACGGGCTCACTGACCAGCCGTTACGTCGCACGGGACCGCCAGGGCGCGGGCTGGGTGCGGGCCAAGACCGGAACTCTGTCGGTGTCCAGCGCGTTGGTCGGGTATGTGCTGGACGCCGATGGGCGGGTGCTGACCTTCGCTTTGATGTCGAACGATCGACCGCCGGAGGTGAGCAGGCCCGCGTTGGACGCGATCGCAGGCACGCTGCGAAATTGTGGATGCTCCTGACGGGTGGTTGATCATGACCCAGCAAGGTTCCGAGGCAGCTGAATTCGGCTCCGCCGGTGCGGTCGAGCGGCGAAAGCTCCGCTCGGGTCTGTCCGGCGTGGTCGATTGGCGATTGGCCGCGAAAACCGGCTCAGCTCTGGTTCCGGCGGGTCCGCGCACGTCGCGCTACTCCGCCGAACAGGTGGTCGCCGAACTCGCCGATTCCTCCGTGCGGGCGGAGGGGCCGGTACGTGAGGTCAGCGGGCTGCTGGACGGCCGGCCGGTCCCGGCGGCCAGGATCGTGGACCGGCCGGGGTGGATCACGGCGGCCGCCGACTCGATGGCCCAGCTCACCGGGACCGGTGCGGCGGCATGGCCGGACCGCAAACTCCTCGCGGGCAAACCCGCCGGTGTGCAGGCGGGCGCGATGCTCGCTTTCCTGTCCACCGCGATTCTCGGTCAATACGACCCGTTCACGGGATCGGACGGCACCTTGCTGCTGGTCGCGCCGAACATCGTGGCCGTCGAACGGGCCCTCGGGGTGTCGCCGAGCGACTTCCGGCTCTGGGTCTGCCTGCACGAGGTGACCCACCGGGTGCAGTTCTCCTCCGCGCCCTGGCTCGGGGACTACATGCGCGCCAACGTCGAGATTCTCGGCGAGGTCGCCGACGAGCCGGTGAGCGAGATGCTGTCCCGGCTGGTCGACGAGGTGCGCGACCGTCGTCGCGGGGCCGCCTCCGACGACCCGGCCACGCGCGGTGTGGTCGGCCTGCTGCGTGCCACCCAGGCACCGCCGCAGCGCGCGGCGCTGGACCGGCTGCTCATGCTCGGCACCCTGTTGGAAGGGCACGCCGACCACGTCATGGACGCGGTCGGCCCGGCGGTGGTCCCGTCGGTCGAGCAGATCCGCACCGCGTTCGACCAGCGGCGCAGGCGTCCGACCAACCCTGTGCAACGCCTCCTGCGCGCCCTGCTCGGCGTGGACGCGAAGGTCGCCCAATACGTGCGCGGCAAGAAGTTCGTCGACGAGGTGGTCGGCACCGTCGGGATGACGCGGTTCAACACGGTGTGGACCGATGCCGACACGCTGCCGCGCACCGACGAGATCGAGCATCCGCAGCGCTGGATCGAGCGCGTGCTCGCCTGAGCGAGCAGGGCCTGCGATGGATCGCCGGTCGGCCGGTAAGCTGCGCCCATGGGGCGTGCGCCAGGAACGACACCCGGGCGCTTCGGGGCGGAGACCGGGTCATCCGGTCCCGCGCCCGCTGCGGCCACCGCACGGCGGCTGCCCGAGACCGCGTCCGTGCTCGCCGTCCGCAGGGCGGTCCGCGACTGGCTGAGCGGCTACGGGCCCCGCGAGACCGAAGAACAGGCAGTCGCGGTCGCCTTGTCCGGTGGCGCGGATTCGCTGGCACTCACCGCGGCGGCGGTGGTCGAGACGAACGCGGTCGACGCTCTGGTGGTCGATCATCGCTTGCAACCCGGTTCCGGGGCCGTCGCCGCCGCGGCGGCGGCACAAGCCCTGGCCATG
Organism: Nocardia arthritidis NBRC 100137; assembly: GCF_001612765.1. Classification (GTDB taxonomy): domain Bacteria; phylum Actinomycetota; class Actinomycetes; order Mycobacteriales; family Mycobacteriaceae; genus Nocardia; species Nocardia arthritidis. The sequence continues at coordinate 202,986 of NZ_BDBB01000006.1, read as the reverse complement.
GGCTGCCGGTCCGCCCGCGTGCTCACGGTCGAGGTCGGCACCGAGGGCGGTGTGGAAGCCGCCGCGCGCCGCGCCCGCTATGCCGCGCTGGACTCGGCGCGCGCGGACCTGCCGGTGCTGCTCGGGCACACCCTCGACGACCAAGCCGAAACGGTGCTGCTCGGGCTCGCGCGAGGCTCTGGTGGCCGCTCGATCCAAGGAATGGCCGCCTGCGCCGAGCCGTGGGGGCGGCCGTTGCTCGGCGTGCGCCGGGAAACCACCCGGCAGATGTGCGCCGACCTGGGCGTGACGCCGCACGACGATCCGCACAACGCGGCGCCGGAGTTCACCAGGGTCCGGCTGCGCACCGAGGCGTTGCCGCTGCTGGAGCGGATTCTCGGCGGCGGGGTGGCCCCGGCGCTGGCGCGCACGGCCGAGCAGTTGCGGGAGGACGGCGCCGTCCTGGATGCGCTCGCCGCCGAGCTGCGGCACACCGCGAGTGATGGGCGGGCGCTGGTGATCGAGACCCTCGCCACTGCGCCCGCGGCCCTCCGTAAACGGGCAATTCGGGCATGGCTGCTCGACAACGGAGCGAAAGCCCTGACCACCAAGCATTTACAGGCAGTCGACGAACTGGTTACGGCTTGGCGCGGGCAGGGCGGCGTGGCGGTCGGCGGAGGACGTCCGGATCGCAGGTTGGTCGCCGGGCGCGAACATGGCAGGCTGACACTGCGGCTGGGCGAGGATGGCATCGGACCGATGAACCAAACCCAACCGGCCCAACGGGCTCACCACCACGGAAGGGAATCCGGCTGACGTGTACGGGGACGACATCGCGTCGGTGCTGATCACCGAGGAACAGATCGCCGCCAAAACCCAGGAGCTGGCCGAACTCATCGCCAAGCGGTATCCGCCGGATGCTCCCGAGGGGGATCTGCTGCTGGTGGGCGTGCTCAAGGGCGCCATCTTCTTCATGACCGACCTGGCCAAGGCCCTGTCGATCCCGACCCAGATGGAGTTCATGGCCGTCTCGTCCTACGGGTCGTCGACCTCGTCCTCCGGCGTGGTGCGCATCATGAAGGACCTGGATAAGGACATCGCGGGCCGCAACGTTCTGATCGTCGAGGACATCATCGACTCCGGGCTCACGCTGTCCTGGCTCAAGCGCAACCTGTCCACCCGCAATCCGGCGTCGCTCGAGGTGGTCACCCTGCTACGCAAGCCCGACGCGCTACGCACGCCCGTGGAGGTCGCGCACGTCGGCTTCGACATCCCGAACGAATTCGTCGTGGGCTACGGCCTCGACTACGCGGAGCGCTACCGCGACCTGCCCTACATCGGCACCCTGGACCCGAAGGTCTACGGCGGCTGAGAATCAGCCGGGCAGGATGCCGAAAATCGTTGCCGGGGAACCGGAGCCGCCGCGGTAAAGCGGTCCGCCCACCAGCACCCACGCCCCGGTCGCGGGCAGCGCGGCCAGGTTCGCCAGGCATTCCAGGCTGATCCGGTGCTCGCCGTAGAGCAGCTTGGACACCGCGTACGTCTCGTCGGCGCCCACGTCGGGGCCGAACGTGTCGATGCCGAGCGCGCCTCGGCGGCCGAGCCTGCCGCAGCGCAGCAGCCATTCCACCGTCTTCACCGCGAAACCTGGTTGCCGACCGGCGGATACACCCGTGCCGACGAATTCCGGCGTACCCCACTTGGCGTCCCAGCCGGTCCAGGCGATCACAGCCGCGCCGTCGGGAATCCGGCCGTGTTCGGCCTCCCACCGCGTCAGATCGTCGACCGTGATGGCGTAGTCGCGATCGTTCACGCAGCGTTGCCGGACATCGATCCGCACCGCGGGCAACAGCAGATCGTCCAGCTCCAGTTCGTGCGCGGCCAGCCCGTCGGCACGGAAATGAATCGGTGCGCCCCAATGGGTTCCGGTGTGTTCGCCCTGCTGGATATAGCGCAGGTGGTAGCCGTCGTTCGCGATCGTGGCCACGGCGTCGGCGCGGAATTCCGGATCGCCCGGGTACAGCGGGGTGGTGACCGGATCGTGGACGTGCGACAGGCTCACCAGCCGCCCCAGCGGGCGCGGTGTGGTCATCGCGGACGCTGGGGGATCGCCCTGGCCAGCGCGAGCAGATCCGCTTCGAGGAGCCGGAAGAGTCGATAGGTCAGCACGAATGCCAGGATGCCACCCACGCTCAGCAAGCGCACCGGAACGATCACCAGTTCCAGGTCGGTGGCCTCGACGAAGGTCGCGCTCGCCACGCCCAGCAGCGGAACCGACGCCGCCACACCGAGATAGAGACTGCCGCGCCTGGCCAGCGCGCGTAGCTGACGTTCGTCGTCGCGGCCGATTCCGCCGCGCACCAGAAGTTGTGGATAGATCGAGCGCACCGCGTAGACCATGATCGGAAAGAACGGATAGGCCAGCGCGATCGCCGCGCACACCACTTGCGCCGTGAAGAAATGCAGGAAGGTACCGCGCGGCAGCGCGACGCCGGAGGAGGCCAGTGCCAGCGGCCAGATGATGCCCGCGACCAGCCAGAAGCCGAAGGGTATCCACACCGCCCAGTCGCCCATCAGCAAGGTGTCGCGGCGCGCTTGCGCGAGCGTGCGCGCGGAGTACCCGGAGCCACGGCCGAGGCGGTATGCGATGGTGAGCGGCCGCCGGGTCATGAACAGCAGCAGCAGCGCGGCGACCGGAAACGCGACGAGATTGTTGATCAATCCGACCGCCGCGAACTTCTCCTGGTCGGCGGCCGACATCCGGTCGATGATCAGGCTCTGGTTCAGCCGGATGTTGTAGAAGCTGGCCAGCACGTTCGGCACGCCGACGCACAGCGCCGCGACCGGGAGCACCCATGCGCGGGCTCGGTAGGCGAGGCTGTCGGGCGGCGGGTCGACCAGGTCGCGAGCGCGAGCGTCCAGGCACAGGTCGAGTTGGCCCGCGAGCTCCGCGCCGCCGCGCCAGCGGCGTTCCGGATCGGCGTGCAGGCAATCCAGCAGCACACGGCGCAGCGCGGCGGGGGTGTCTTCCGGCAGGCGCGCGAGCGCCTCCGCCGAGACGCCGCGGCGGCGCACCGCGAGCATCGCCGCGTACGTCTCGGTGGCCGGGCCGTCCTCGGTGAGCGGCGGATCATCGAACGGAATCGCGCCCGTGAGCATCTCCCACAGCAGCACGCCGAGGGAGTACACGTCGCTGCCGTTGCCGGGGGCGGGCGCGTCGGGATCGAGGTAAGCGGCCAGCTGTTCCGGGGAGCGGTAGGCCAGGGCGCCGGTCGCGCCGGGACCGTGCGGCGCCGACACGCGGGCCGCCTCGCCGAGAGCGAAGTCGGCCAGCTTCGGGATGCCCTCCGCGGTGAACAGCACGTTCGCCGGTTTGATGTCGTGGTGCAGCACGCCGTGGTGCTCGGCGTAGTCCAGGGCATCGGCCAACCGCCTGCCCACCCACGCCACGGTTTCCGGCCAGGTCAAGCGGGCGATCTCGGCACGAACGCTGGAATCCGACGGCCGGATCTCGCCCTTGGCCTCCATGGCGGTGTCCAGCGCCCGCAGCAGCAGCGCGCCGCCGTCGGTCACCGGGCCGCGACGGCGTTGCTCGAGGAGACCGATCGCGGTGCCGCCCGGGAGGTACTGCATGTAGACCAGGCGCGGGGGGACGGGCGCGGGGGAGTCCGGTGCGAACGGCGGTCGGCCGAGCGCGGAGCCGGCGTGGGCCGGCGGGCTCGCGATGGTCGCGTCCGGATCGATCGATCGGTCGACCACTGTAGCGTCCGGAGCGGGGAGAACCGCGGTGCCCTCACCGGATTCGGGGGCTCGCCCGGCAGCGTGCTCGGAGATCGGCGCACCGTCGCGGCGAGGACGGCGCGTGCCGGTGACGGTGGCGTCGTCGTCAATGTCTTCATGCGCGTCGAACACGCCGGCTGCCGCGGCGATCGTCGCGTCATCCGTGCCGGATCGTCCGCTGTGAGCCGCGTCGGTTGATTGGGTGTGGGGCTGGGCGATTGTCGCGTCGTCTGGGGTGGGCTGTCGGCTGTGAGTCGCGTCGGCTGGGCGGGCGCGAGGAGCGCTGGGCTGCGCGAGCGTCGCGTCGTCGGGCTGGCTCGGCGGCGCTGCGACCGTGACGTCCGAATCCGCGAGCGCGAGGTGGCGGGCGGGCCTTGGCGCGGCGAGGGTCGCATCTTCGTCGGCTGCGCTCGCGATGGCGTGGCCGCCGTTCGCGGGCGCACCGGCGACCGTCAGCGTGCGTGCGGCGTCGGCGCTGAGCACCCGCTGGTCGAAGACGCGCACGATGTGGGCATGATCGAGCTGGGCCATCGTGCGCGGGGCGCCCGCCCGGCCCGCCGAGAATCGGACGGCGACCAGCCGTTGCATGGAACGCTGTCTGGCCAGGAAGACGCGGCCCAGCAGCCCGGCGCCCAGATCGGTGATCAGGTCGAAGTCGTCGATTCGCAGACCGGGCGCGAGGTCGGCCAGCGCGGCGACGGCTTCGCTCGACTCGGCGTCCGTCCCCGCGTCGTCGGCGAAATCGGCGAGACGTTCGCCGATCGTGCCGGCGAAATCGGGATATTCGGCGATGAAGTCCTCCAGCGGTAGCGATCCGAGTTCACGGCGCGTCAGGAATTCTTCGCACAGCAGATCGACCAGTTCCGGGCTGTCCGCCATTTCGGGGAACTCCTCCCGGTACTGTGCGATCCGTTTGCCGAGCCCCTCGTGTTCCCAGCGCCGCCGCAGATCCACCCGGATCAGGTCGACGAGCACCGCCAAGCGAACCTGCGTGCCGTCGGGTACGTAGTCGCGAATCTGCGGTGGCAACCGGTCGCCATGGATGCTGTGCTGCCAGTCGGCGGAGAACCGGGCGACGGCATGGGTGCGGGGCAAGCTCACGTGGTGGTCTCCGCGGCGGTCGTGTTCGCTCGGGCGGTCCTGCCCTCGGCGGCCCCCGTTTCGACGGATTCGGGATCGACCACCCGCTCCAGCGCTCGCAGATCCGCTTCCAGCGCACGGAAGATCAGGTAGGTCCCCACGAACGCGATTATGCCGCCCACGCACAGCAGCCGGACCGCGAAGATGACCGACGGGATGTCGGAGGGGGGCAGGAAGGTCACCCCGGCGACCGCGAGCAGCGGCACCGAGGCGGCCACCGCGAGGTAGCCGTTGCAGCGCCGGTCCAGGCCGCGCAGCCACACCGCGTCCTCGGGGCTGATGTCCCCGTGCCGGAGGAACAGCGGGTAGACACACCGCACCATGTAGAAGGTCAGCAGGAAGAACGGATACGCGACCGCCATCGCACCGCACACCACCAGTGACGAGAAGAAGTGCACCACAGAGCGCGTCGGTATCCCTCCGGTCGACACCTGCAGCGCGATCAGGAAGATCGGTCCGGCCAGCACCCACAGCGAGAAGGCCACAGCCACGGCCCGGTCGCCCATCAGCAGCGCGTCGCGTCTGGCGCGCCGCAGGGTCTCCGGGTCGTATCGTCGCCCTTTGCGCAGGCCGCGCGGCACCGTCAGCACGTATCTCGCCATGTACAGCACGAGCGCGATGCCGGTCGGGAAGAAGATGGCGTTCACCGCGCCGGTGATGATGAGGAAGCTCTGCTGGGCTTCCTCGGTCATCCGGCTGATGATCAGGTGTTGATTGTGCTGGATGTTGTACAGCGAGGCGAGCACGTTCGGCAGCGCCATCGCCGCCAGCGCCACCGGGACGATGTGCGGGCGCAGCCGCCGCCGCCAGCTGTTCGGCGCTGGGTCGACCAGCTCGCGGGCGCGCGCGTCCTGGCACATCTCCAGCTGCCTGGCCAGGATGGTGCCGCTGGACCAGCGGTCGTCCCGGTCCGGCGCCAGACAGGTACGCAGTACGCGGCACAAGGCGGCCGGGCAGTCGGCCGGGACCCGCTCCAGCGCGGCCTCGTTCACGCCGGCGCTACGCCGCTCCAGCATGGCCTCCAGTGCGGTGTCGTCGCCTTGGTTGCCCGCGCCCGCCGTCCGGTCGTCGAACGGCTTCGCGCCGGTGAGCAACTCCCACAGCACCACGCCCAGCGAATAGATGTCGGCACGGGTGTCCAGGTCGGCGGCGCTGCGGCCGAAGCTCGGGTGGCAGGCCTCCAGCTGTTCCGGCGACATGTAGGCCAGTGAACCGCCGAAGTAGGCCACCGGGCTGGTGCCCTCCACGTTGCGGCTGAAGCTGATGTTGAAGTCGGCCAGCTTCGGCACGCCCTCGGCGGTGAGCAGGACGTTGGCCGGTTTCACGTCGCGGTGCAGCACGCCGTGCGAGGAGGCGTAGTCCAGCGCCTCGGCCAGCCTGCGACCCAGCCAGGCCACCGTCTCCGGCCAGCTGAGCTTCGCGATCTCGGCGCGCACACTGGAATCGGTCGGCCGGATCTCGCCCTTCTCCTCCATGGCAGCGTCCACGGCGTCCAGCAGGAGCCGCCCGCTGCGCTCGGCGGGCGGGGTGGCGCGCACCCAGCGCAACACGCCCAGCAGCGTGCCACCCGGGAGGAACTGCATGTAGAGCAGCCGCAGTCGGCGTGCGGCGGCCTCGGCGTCGTCGAGCAGCCGCTGGTCGAAGACCCGCACGATGTAGTCGTGGTCGAGCTGGGCCAGCGTCTGCGGCTCGGTGCCGTGGTCCAAGGAGATCTTGACCGCGACCAGCCGTTGCAGCGAGCGCTGCCGGGCCAGGAAGACCCGGGCGAACGCGCCGCTGCCCAGGCCGGTCAGCAGATCGAAGTCGTCGATGCGCTGGCCGACCTCGATGCGGTCGAGCGGGTCGGCGCGGCCCGGCCCGGTCCCGATCGTCGTGGGCGCGGCGGTGGCCGTGCCTGTCAGATCGGCGGCGGTTGTTCTGGTCACCTCGGAATCACGAGCAGACTCCGCGGTTCGGTTCAATACGGTATCGGCGAGTACCGACCCGGTATACGCCAGCACGGTCCGGGAAGATTCCTCCGAAGTCGCGCGGCGGGTGCTCTGATCGATGTCGTCGGCGTTCAACAACTCGCTCAGTTGCTCCGCCTGCCGTGGATATTCGCGCAGGCATTCGCGCGGATCCACGCGCTCGCCGCTCTGGCGGCGGATGACGAACTCCTCGTACACCAGACCGGCCGGAATATCATCGGACGCGAGTTCGGGAAATTCGGCGCAGTAATCGGCCAAACGCAGCCGCGCGGCCGGTTCCGGCACGGTGCTCGCGGCCGCCCCCGGGCGACGCAACCAGCGATGGCGCAAGTCGACGCGGATCAGCTCGAGCAATGCCTCGCGGCGCAACGTGGTGGCGTCGGGTAGGTAATCGGCGATCGTCGGCGGGCGCCGGGTCGATTTCCATGCCGCCGAGAACGCCGCTACCGCGTCGGATTCGGCATGCGACAACTCGCCACCCCTCGGACGGGTGGAAATCCCTGTGTCGGGATCGGAACTTCTTCCAGAGTTCGCACTCATGCTCGGACCTTGTGGCTCGGCGGACGCCGCGGAATCCGCATCGGTCGTTGTCGGATGGCCGGAAATTTCCGCCACACCCCACACCATCATCCCCCGTGCCGTATTCGAAATGATAACTTGCGGCACGACAGTGGATCACCCGATTTCGACAACGACGCGACGGGGGATGACCAGCACATGTCTGACGAGGCCGCAATCGTGGCGGACGGCTCGATATCGGCGGGACGCGCCGCGCCGCGAACAACCATTCCGAATGCGAAGACCAGCGAATCGGTCCTTATCCGACCGATCGGGGCCGCTGCAGGCGCGCGGCCGCAGAGCGCTCGGGAAGCCGAGGCCGGTCTCGAACGCGGTCCCGCCGCGACGATCGCGGCGTGCGTGCGAGACGGCCTGCTGCACCCTGGCCAGGTGGCCGCGGATGCTGGGACGCGGATCTCGGCGGCGGACCGCGAACGCACCGCGTTCAGCGTTGTCCGCGCCGAACAGGCGATGGCCGAGTCGGTCGGCCTGATGGAGCGCGACGATCTCGACGTACTACCGCTGGCAGGTGTCCCGGTCGCGGTCGAACACGGCGTCCCGATCGCGGGCGAGCCGGTGCCGTGGGGGCCGGCAGCCGCCGCGGATCATCCGGTGGTGGCCAGGTTGCGTGCCGCGGGCGCGGTGGTCATGGGCCTCGTGACGGCGCCCGAGCTGAGCCGGTGGGTGACGAGCGCGGGCACGGAACCGGTCATCCGCAATCCGTGGAATCCCGCACGCAACGCGGGAAGCGCGGCCGGCGCCGCCGTCGCGGCCGGGCTCGTCCCGGTGGCGCACGGCTGCGACGGCCTGGGCGCGGTACGGGTCGCCGCCGCGTGCTGCGGCGTCTTCGGGATCAAGCCCGGGCAGTACACCGTCCCCGCTGCGGGCGCCTGGTCCGGACTGGTCGAAAGCGGTGTCCTCGCGACGAGCGTGGACGACGCCGCGCTGGCACTTTCGGTGCTGGCGGCGCGGCCGGACCTAGCCGAGGTGGATCCACCCGCCCGACTACGGATCGGACTGGCCGTGGATCCACCTTCTCGGCTGACGCGCGTCGACCGGCACTGGACGGCCGCGGCCCGCAGAGCGGCCTCGCTGGCCGCGGCGGCCGGCCACCTCGTCGAACCGACCGCCCTACCGTACGGAAACGCGCTGTTCGCGGCATCCCTACGCTGGCTGGCCCTCGGTGCGCGCGATGCTCCCGCGCTGCCCGAGCTCGACCAGCTATCCCGGAGAGCCCGGCATCGACTGGCCCTGGGCCGGACGGTGCATCGGTTACGGCTCGCGCGGCCCGCCCAGATCGACCGGGTCGAGGCGCGACTACTGGAGTTCTTCGAGCATTACGACGTGGTGATCACTCCCACGCTCGCCGCCCCGCCGCCCCCGGTGCGGGCCTGGCACTTCCGCAATCGGCCTGCCACGCTGCTCGCAGGCGCGCGGTTCGCCCCCTTCACTCCGCTGTGGAATCTGGTCGGCTGGCCGGCCGCATCCGTCCCCATGGGTGAGCATCCCCGGTCGGGCACGCCGGTGGCGGCCCAGCTCGCGGGGCCACCAGGCAGCGAATCCACCCTGCTGCGGCTGGCCGCGCAAATGGAGGCCAACTACCCGTGGCAGCGCACGGCGCCCGAAACGACGCGGGGCCGGTTCAGACGCTGACCGGCGACTGCTGCGCGGCGAATCCGCCCTCGACGGCCCGGCCCGCGAACTCGAGGATGGTCGGCCGGTTGTCGTCGGCCCGCCATGCCACGGCCAGCTCACACGGGGCGAGCCCCGACACGGGACGCGCGGTGAGCCCCGGCCAGCGGTACATCGGCACGTTGTTCTCGGCGAGCAGGCACACGCCGAGGCCGAGACTCACGGCTTCCAGCTTGTCCTCGGCGGTCGCGGCCTCGGCGCCGATCTTCGGCGGACGACCCGCGCGTCCGTCGTTGCCGAGCCAGAAATCGCGCACCGCACCGGCTTCGGTGGGCAGCGCGACGAACGGTTCGTCGAGCAGATCGGCGAATTCGATGGTCTCCGAGACGGCCAGCGGGTGGTTCTCCGGAAGCAGCACCCACCGCGGTTCGGTGCGCAGCACCTGCCATCGATAGCGGCTCTGGTCCGGCAGCGGGAGCCAGACCAGCGCGAGGTCGGCTTGGCGTCCCGCGAGCCCGCTGGAGGGATCGGTCCATGAAGCGGCGTGCAGTGCGAGGCGATGCCCGCTCGCGCTCTCCAGATCGCTGAGCAGACCGCGACCCAGCGCGGATTGGATGCCTACGCGCAGCACCTCGCCCGCCTCCTGCAGCGAGGCGTTGGTGACCTCCCACAGCTCCAGGATCTTGCGGGCGCCTTCGAGCAACTCCTTGCCCGCGACGGTCAGCGCGACACTGCGCTGGTTGCGGTCGAACAGGACCACGTCGAGCTGACGTTCCAGCTGGCGGATCTGACGCGACAGGGTGGGTTGTGCGATGTGCAGCCGCTGAGCGGCGTTGGTGAAGTGCAGTTCCTCAGCGACGGCGACGAAATACCGCAGGTCGCGCAAATGCGGGTCCATAGCCCCTTGCTATCAGAATCAGTCCGGAATTTCCAGCCTTATCAGGCCGAAAAGTTCGGATACGGGTGCCGAAACAGTCGGCAGGTTTGTTAGGGACAGCATATTGCCTGCGATGGTGCTGCGCATCAATCGGTTGGCGAATTCTCGGCATGCGCGCAGCTTCTACCTTCGGGCCGACATAGTTGGGCATGTGACCAGCATGAATGAGGTCTCTCCGGGAGATTCAATGGCGGATTGTGGACACGCTTGCGGTGGTCGATCACCCGCTGAGAATTTGCCGCTGACCGGCCGGGCGATGTAATCGAGACCTCGCGTGATGTTCCTCACACAAGCGTCGGTCCACGGCGCTTCGCTGTGTGCGCCATCCGAAACGAGGCGCCGCGACCGAGACGAATCCCGGCCGCGGCGCCTCGGCTCCGCGCTGTGTTTCACACCCCGCGGGCGCGCTCCTCATACGCCTTGCGCTTGTCGGCGTCGACGTCGTCGAGGAAGGCGCGGCCGGACCCGAGCGCCCGGCCGATGCCGTCCCCGAGCGCCTCCGGCAGCAGCCCGACGAACTGGGAGATGAATCCGGCCACCGCGGTCACTCTGACCTTCGACTTCGGCGCGACGATCAGTTTCGCGACGGCGTCGGCGATTTCCTCCGGTTCGGCGGCGCGCATCAGCTTCGGCGCGGTGACGCCGGAGCCCAGTTCGGTGTTGGTCAACGTGGGCAGCACCGAGGAGAAGCGCACCCCCGTGCCGCGGTACTCCTCCCGCAGCGTGTCGGTGAATCCCAGCACCGCGTGCTTGCTGGCGTTGTAGGTGGCCAGACCCGGGATGTGGGCCTCGCCGGCCAGCGAGGCGATGTTGATGATGTGCCCGCTGCCGCGCGGCAGCATCCGGCGCAGCGCCAGTTTGGAGCCCAGGATCACGCCGTAGACGTTGATGTCCAGGATTCGCCTGGTCAGTGGATCCGGCTCGTCCACCAGCCTGCCGGTCGGCATGATGCCCGCGTTGTTGATCAGCACATCGATCGGGCCGAGGGTGCGCTCCACCTCGTCCAGAAACCCGTCGAACGAATCCTGATCGGTCACGTCGAGCCTGCCGTAGAGCTCGAAACCGCGTGTCGTGCCCGACTCCTTGACCGTGGTCTCGTCGATGTCGCCGATCGCGATCTGCGCGCCGAGGGCCTGCAGCGCGGTCGCGGTAGCGAGCCCGATGCCGCGGGCGCCACCGGTGATGACGACGACCTTGCCGCGAATCTTCTTCGTTTCGGTCACTTGTCGTCTCCCTTCAGCTTCAGCAGGGCCGGAATGTCGAGGCGGCGCAGGCCGCGCGCGCCCGCCGCGCGCATCGCGCCGAGTGCGAACAGCAGCTTCGGCATCGAGTACGGGTACCAGAACAGTTCCTTCTGCTGGGTCGGCAGGATCGGCGTGGTGATCGCCTGCTGACGGCAGTACTTGCGCACGCCGTTCGCCCCGCCCCAGCGGGCGCCGACACCGGACTGCCCCCAGCCGCCCATTGGCAGGGCGTAGCTGAACAGGTTGGCGAAGACGTCGTTGATGTTGACGGCACCGGCGTTGAGCTGCCGGGCGATCCGCTCGCCCCGCTTCTTGTCGCCGGTCCACACCGACGCCGAGAGGCCGTAGACGGAGTCGTTGGCCAGCCGTATCGCCTCGGACTCGTCGGCCACCTTCATCACCGGCAGCGTCGGGCCGAAGGTCTCCTCGGTGACGCAGGACATGGTGTGATCGACATCCACCAGCACGGTCGGCTCGAAGGCGGTGCCGAATCCGGCCCGCTTGCCGCCGGTGAGGACCTTGGCGCCCGCCGCGACGGCCTCATCGACGTGGCGTTGCACGATCGCCACCTGGTTCTCGTTGGCCAGCGCTCCCACGTCGTATTTCGAATCGCGTCCGTCCAGGCCCTGGCGCAGCGCCTTGACGTTGGCGGTGAGCTCGGCGACGAACTCGTCGTACACCGGCGCCTCGACGTACACCCGTTCCACCGAGATGCAGACCTGGCCGGAGTTGAACATGCCGCCGAAGGCGATGCCGTGCGCGGCGCGTTCGAGGTCGGCGTCGGCCAGGACGATGGCCGGGTCCTTGCCGCCGAGTTCCAGGCTGTAGGGAACCATCCGTTCCACGCAGGCGGCGGCGATCTTGCGGCCGGTCGCGGTGGAGCCGGTGAACTGGATGTAGTCGGCGTTGCCGACCACGGCCGCACCGGTCGCGCCCGCGCCGGTGACCACCGCGAAGACCGGCGGCGCGCCGATCTCGGCCCAGCCCTCGGCCAGTTCGAGCGCCGAGAGCGGAGTCACCTCGGAGGGCTTGAGGATGACGGCCGCCCCGGCGGCGAGCGCGGGGAAGACGTCCATCACCGGCATGGCCAGCGGGAAATTCCACGGCGTGATGACACCGACCACCGGATAGGGCCGGTAGACCGTGGTCAACCGCTTGACGCGGGCCAACGGGCTGTGCGGCGAGGGGTGATCGTCGGCCAGGAACTTCGCCGCGCGGCGGGCGTAGTAGCCGATCAGATCGGTCGCGAAACCGGGGTCGATCAGGGCGTCCACCCGGGGCTTCGCGGTTTCCGACTGCAATACGGTGGCCAGGCGGTCGGTGTTGTCGATCAGCCAGTCCTGGAACTTCAGCAGCCAGACCTTGCGTCCTTCGGGGCCGATCGCCTCCCATTCCGGCTGATACAGCCGTAGTTCGCGGACCTTGGCCGCGACCGCGTCCGCGGTCTCGTCCGGCACCGTGCCGACGACCTCGCCCGTGCCGGGATTGCGCACCTCGATGACGGCGGGGCCGTCCTTCTTCGCGGTCGTTTCGCGTGCCTGCGCCTCGGTCGCGGGCGCTGGTTCGGTGTTGGTCACTGCTGTTCTCCCACTGATGTTGTGTTGAACCGCGGTCTGCTGACTGCTGTGAGGCAGGCCACTGAACTATGATCGTGACACAATTCGAACCAAGTTTCTTGGCCCGGATTGTCAAGGAATATGGGCAATTTTGTGTTCTTGGTACAAAGAATGGCGAAGTATTCGCCGAGCCGAAGGAGGGCGCGATGACCGGTGGTCCGGCGCGGTCCGGCGCGGTCCGGCCGAGCCCGGCTCCCGACGAAGTGCGTGATTGGCTCGCCGAGTACGTCTACGAGACGACGCGCGCGGAAGTGCTGGAGCGGATCGTCACCCGGCTCGACGACGTGATCATCGCGCGCATCCCCGAACTCGCCGATCGCGATATGCGCCGCGACCTCGCGGCCAGCACCCGGGCGCACGCCAGGATCGTGCTCAGCCGCCTGGCCAGCGACCCCTTCGAGTTCTCGTTGCCGGAGGAGGCGCACGCGTTCGCGCGCAGCGTGGCCCGGCGCGGCTTCGAGTTGCGGCTGCTGCTGCGGGTCTACCACGTGGGCATGGAGGCGGTGCTGGACTACATGACCGAGGTCGTCGAGCAGCGGCATGCCACACCGGAACTCGAGCGCGTGGTGCTGCTCCGGTTGTTCGAGCGGGCCACCAAGTGGATCAGTACCTCGGTCGAGTTGCTCACCGATACCTACATGGAGGAGCGCGAGCAGGTCTTGCGCGCCGCGCTGAACCGGCGCGCCGAGACCGTGCGCGCCCTGCTGGATGGCGACGACGTGGACGTCGAGCAGGCGTCGGTGCGGCTGGGCTACCGCCTGTCCCAGCGGCACCTGGCCTTCGTGCTCTGGACCGACGAACCGACCGGTGAGCCCACCGGTGCGGACGCGGAGGCGACCGGTCTGCTGGATCGGGTCGCGGCGCGGCTGGCCGCGGCGCTGGGCAGCGCGCGGGTGCTCACCGTTGCGTCCGGCGCCAGCGCGATGTGGGCGTGGGCGGGTACGGGCGACGGAGAGCACGGCGCCGAACTCGCTGCGCCGGGCGAAGTGGAGCGGCTGGCCGCGGTGCAGGTCGAGGCGCCGGTGCGGGTGGCGTTCGGCGTGCCCGCCGGGGGGATCGCGGGCTTCCGCCGCAGTCATCGTGAGGCGGTCGCCGCGCGGCAGGTCGCCGAGCGCGCGCCCGCGGGCGGCCCTCGGGTCACGGGCTATCGAACGGTCGAGATCGCCTATCTGGCCGGCGCGGACGAAGCGGCCATGCGCGGGCTGGTCGAGCGGGAACTGGGCGCACTGGCCGGGCGGGACGCGCACGCCGCGCGGCTGCGCGAGACGCTGCACGCCTATCTGCGCAGCCAACGCAGCCCGGAGGCCACCGCGAAAGTACTCGGTGTGCACAAGAACACGGTCCGCTACCGCGTGCAGCGGATCGAACAACTACTGGGATATCCAATCGAAGAGCGGGGCTTGCCGCTGGAGATCGCGCTGGTGTGCGTCGCCGTCTTCGGCGCGGACGCCCTGCCGTGAACCGCAGGCTAGTCGCCGCCTACGACTTCGCGGGCGGCGATGCGGCGCAGCGGTGGCTCGGTGGTCGGCGCCACCCTCCGGTCGGGTAACTCGGCGAGCAAGGTGGTGGTCGCCTCTGCGATGGCCGCGACGGCCTTGTCGACGGCCGCTTTGGTGGTCGAGCTCAGGCCGGACACGCCACCGACCTTGCGCACGTACTGCAGTGCGGCGGCATAGATTTCCTGCTCGGTTGCGGCAGGTTCCAGACCACGCAGGACGGTGATGTTTCTACACATGCGAGCACACTAGCCCCAGATCACGACATGCGTCAGGGCAAGAAGTCACCGAGGCCGAAATCGGCTCGCCCGCTGGACGCCCCCTGGGTCCGCGGCGGCGACATCCGCGCCATCCGCGAATACCGCGCGTCGGCCGCGCGGGATGGGGAACAATCGGGGCATGTCTTCGCGCGGTGTACCCACCACCTTGACGACCTTTCCGTACGCGGAGCTGGACGAGCGGGAGGAAGACCATTGGTCCGGCGCCGCGGTATCCGACGACGAATTGCGGGCGTTGGCCCTCGGCGCCTTCTATTCGGCGCGCTGGGACGCGTTCCACGACGCGCTGCTGCTCGGCCCGGAACGGGCGCATCCGCTCGGCGACCGGCGCGAGCTGGCCATCGATACGCTCACCGGTGCGTGGGGCATCACCGACGGCACCGAGGCACAGGCGTCGATGGAGCAGTTGCTCGAGGGTATGCACGCCCCGCTCTACGCGCTGGTGCACCCGCTGGTGACGGCTTCGATCAACGCCAGCGAGCGCGATCGGTTCGGTGAGCGCGCCGACCGGCACCGGGCGTTCCTGCGGCAGGTCGGCGCGTTTCGGGGGATGGACAATCCGGAGGCGCTGGTGCGCGACTACGACATCTGGTCGCAGGCGATCAAGATCGGATTCACCGACCATCTGGCGCGGCCGCTGCCCAGCGACATCCACGCCTGGGATCTGGCCCGGGTGGTCGCGGTGGCCAGGATGGCCTACACGGCGGGGTACCTCGATGCCGACGTGGCCTGGAGCTATCTGGCGCGCGCTCTGCCGCTGGCGCAGAGCAAGTACCGCAACTGGCGCCAGTTCGGCGACGCCTATCTCACCGGCTGGACCTATTGGCAGGCCTGCGAGGACCTGGCAGAGCTGAAGAACGGCGGCGTCGACCGCCGCAAGGAGTTGCTGCGGCTGTGGCTGCGCCCGACCAGCCCGTGGCGGCGGATCGCGCTGAACTCAGCTCCCGTCGGGGAGTGAGCGCAGGATCCCGCGGCCGTAGCGCTGGAACTGAGCGTCGTCGACCATGCCGAGGGAGTGCCGCTCGACCAGCAGCTCCCACTCCGAGTACAACTGGGCCACACCGGGATCGGCGGAGCCCGCGGCGCCGTCGGCGGATTCCCGGCGCACCGCGAAGTTCACCGCGCAGGTGACCCGCTCGGTGTCGGCGCGATCGGCGCCCGAGAAATGCAGCGTGCGGCTGCCGTCGTGCACCTCGATACCGGTCGCGCCGCGTCCGGGGCCGATCTCGCCGCGGCCCGCGGCGGGGGTGTCGGTGACCCTGGCCCACACCACCACGGGAATCGGGAGTTCGTGCGCGTAACGGCCGTCGCCGATGGCGATGAACAGCAGCCGCGCCGTGGTCGCGGCTAGCAGGCCGGAACCGCTGCCCGCGGGCGGGTGCGCGACCGCGATCGCGGTCTCCAGGACGTACTCGTCCGGCGTCACGTAACGATGCAGAGCCGCTATCGCCTGCTTCGCCTCGCGGCGCGGGGACATCCTGCGCGTCGCCCGCTCCACGTCCGCGCGGAGGGGACCGCCGCGGCCCCAGGTGGGCGCGGGCGGGCACAGATCCGGCGCCGCGACATCGATGCGCTGGGTGGCCATGATCTGCGTATTGATCCGGTCGACGATCTCGGTGGCCGCCGGAACGTCGTGCTCGGCGATCAGGACCGGCAGCGGGGTGCGGTCCGCGGGCACGCCGGTGAGCACGGGCGTCGGGTAACGCAGATAGATCTCGATGACGACCGCGTCGTCCGCGCGCCGGTTCAGCCGGACCTTCAGCAGGTCGGAGACCGGGACATCGAGCACGCGCTCGCCGTCGGACCCGGGTCGCAGGACGATCAGCCTGCCGCGGCCGTGACGCAGTATCGCTGTGGGTGTCCGTAACTCGACTATGTCCATACCCCCTGCGCTCGTGTCTGGTCTGCGGCGCTCCCGGGGCCTTCGTGGTGTGCGAGCTACCGCCTACGTGCCCGTCGCTCGCGCCGCGATGTTGTGTCGTCGCTCACGATAGGCCGAACATGCCATGATTGTTGCCACTTGGAGGAAGCCGGACCGGAGACATCGGGAACCACCGTCGTTCCCCGGGCGTTTACCTCGTTAACTGCACCTGCAGCCGAACTGTGCGATGTATCGAGTAGACCGTACGCGGTAACGTGGCTTGTCCGCATCCGAACCCCCGCGGAACCGGACGCGCCAGACTCATCGCTAGGCAAGAACCGGAGACACCGGAAAGGACTGGCCGCCCCGGCCGACGCTCTATGAACCGCAAGACAGTGTTTCGCACCCTGGCCATAGTCTCGGGCATTCTGCTCGTGATCTATGCGTTCAGCTATTTCGGCAACGACACGCGGGGCTGGAAGAGCGTCGATACCTCGGTTGCCCTCAGCCAGCTCGAGAACAAGAGCAACGTCCAGAACATTCAGATCGATGACCGCGAGCAGCAGTTGCGCATCGAGCTGAAGGACGGCAACGACGCCACCGGCGGGCAGAACAAGATCATCGCGAAGTATCCGGGCGGCAGCGAGACCTCCGCCCAGGTCTTCTCTGCCGTGAAGAACTCCGGCGCCCCGTACAACACGGTGGTCAAGCAGGAGAGCTGGTTCACCCAGATCCTGCTGTTCGTGCTGCCGATGGTCATCCTGCTCGGCCTGTTCATCTTCGTGATGGCCCGCATGCAGGGCGGCGGGCGCGGCGGCATGATGGGCTTCGGCAAGTCGAAGGCCAAACAGCTGTCCAAGGACATGCCCAAGACCACGTTCGCCGACGTGGCCGGGGCCGACGAGGCGGTCGAGGAACTCTACGAGATCAAGGACTTCCTGCAGAATCCCGTCCGCTACCAGGCGCTCGGCGCCAAGATCCCCAAGGGCGTCCTGCTCTACGGCCCGCCCGGCACCGGTAAGACGCTGCTGGCCCGCGCCGTCGCCGGCGAAGCCGGTGTGCCGTTCTTCACCATTTCCGGTTCGGACTTCGTGGAGATGTTCGTCGGCGTCGGCGCCTCCCGGGTGCGCGACCTGTTCGAGCAGGCCAAGCAGAACAGCCCCTGCATCATCTTCGTCGACGAGATCGACGCGGTCGGCCGCCAGCGCGGCGCGGGCCTCGGCGGCGGCCACGACGAACGCGAGCAGACCCTCAACCAGCTGCTGGTCGAGATGGACGGCTTCGGCGACCGCACCGGCATCATCCTGATCGCCGCGACCAACCGCCCCGACATCCTCGACCCGGCGCTGCTGCGTCCCGGCCGGTTCGACCGGCAGATCCCGGTGGGCAACCCCGACCTCGCCGGCCGCCGCGCGATCCTGCGGGTGCACTCGCAGGGCAAGCCGATCTCCCCGGACGCCGACCTGGACGGCCTGGCCAAGCGCACCGTCGGCATGTCCGGCGCCGACCTGGCCAATGTGATCAACGAGGCCGCCCTGCTCACCGCCCGCGAGAACGGCGCGGTGATCACCGGCGAATCGCTGGAGGAGTCGGTCGATCGCGTGATCGGCGGTCCCAGGCGCAAGAGCCGGATCATCAGCGAGCACGAGAAGAAGATCACCGCCTACCACGAGGGCGGCCACACCCTGGCCGCCTGGGCGATGCCGGACATCGAGCCGGTCTACAAGGTCACCATCCTGGCCCGCGGCCGCACCGGCGGCCACGCCATGACGGTGCCCGAGGACGACAAGGGCCTGATGACCCGCTCGGAGATGATCGCCCGCCTGGTGATGGCGATGGGCGGCCGCGCGGCCGAGGAACTGGTGTTCCACGAGCCGACCACCGGCGCGTCCTCCGATATCGACCAGGCCACCAAGATCGCCCGCGCGATGGTCACCGAGTACGGCATGAGTTCCCGGCTCGGCGCCGTCCGTTACGGCCAGGAGCAGGGCGATCCCTTCCTCGGCCGCTCGATGGGCATGGGTTCGGACTACTCGCACGAGGTGGCGGGCGCGATCGACGAGGAGGTGCGCAACCTGATCGAGGCCGCGCACACCGAGGCGTGGGCGATCCTGAACGAGTACCGCGATGTGCTCGACGACCTGGCCATCGCGCTGCTGGAACGGGAGACCCTGCACCGCAAGGATCTCGAGCAGATCCTCGCGTCGGTGCAGAAGCGCCCGCGCATCACCGCGTTCAATGATTTCGGCGACCGCGTCCCGTCGGACAAGCCCCCGGTGAAGACCCCGGGTGAGCTGGCCGCCGAGCGCGGCGAGTCGTGGCCGCCGGAGCCGGTCGCGGAGCCGGTGGCCGCGTCCGCGCAGCGTGAGCCGCAGCCCGCCAACGGTTACCCGCCGCACGAGAGCGGTTACGGCGCTCCGCCGCAATACGGTCGCCCGCCCGCGTCGGGTTACCCGCTGCCCCAGGCGCCCGCTCCGGCGTATCCGCGTCAGGGTACGCACGGTTCGCGGCCGGACTACGGCGCTCCGGCGGGATGGTCGGCTCCCGGCTGGCCGCCGCGGGACGAGCCGCAGCCGGGTCAGCCGGGCTGGGGCGAGCCGCAGCAGCCGCGGCACGGCTACCAGCAATGGGGTCCGCAGGGCGCCCCCGAAGGTGGCTACGACCGGGACGGGTACGGCGATCGCGGCGGCTATGACGAGCCGCGCCGGACCAATCCGAACGGTGAGGGCGACAACGGCGATTGGGATGGACCGAACGGTCGTCACTGAGCAGTGACGATTAGGCTCGTCCATCGTGGGGGTGCCGAGAAATTGCCGGCGCCCCGGGAGTTTGGAGGTGTCCTCGATTGTCGGCGAACGAGCATGGCGGTGGTTACATCCTCGCCGAACCGGACAGTGCTGAACACAACGGTGTCGACATCGGCGTGACGGAGACCGGCCCCGTCGCACTGGAAACGGGCAGATCATTCGATCAGGCGCGGGCCGAAGCGGCGGTACGGGAATTGCTGCTCGCCGTCGGCGAGGACCCGGATCGGCCCGGCCTGCTCGAGACGCCCGCCCGGGTGGCGCGCGCCTACCGGGAAACCTTCGCCGGGCTCTACGTGGAACCGGATTCGGTGCTCAACACCACGTTCGACGAGGGTCATCAGGAACTCGTGCTGGTCAGGGACATCCCGATGTACTCCACCTGCGAGCACCACCTCGTGTCCTTCCACGGTGTCGCCCACGTCGGCTACATCCCCGGCCCGCACGGCCGGGTGACCGGCTTGTCCAAACTCGCCCGCCTGGTCGACCTGTACGCCAAGCGCCCGCAGGTGCAGGAGCGGCTGACCAGCCAGATCGCCGACGCGCTGATGCGCAAACTGGACCCGCGCGGTGCGATCGTGGTGATCGAGGCCGAGCACTTGTGCATGGCGATGCGCGGCATCCGCAAGCCGGGCGCGAGTACGACCACCTCCGCCGTGCGCGGACTGCTGCAGTCCAACGCCGCCTCGCGCGCCGAGGCGCTCGATCTGATCCTCCGGAAGTGAGCGGTCCCGCGGTGTCCGAACCGAGCGGCGCAGGGCGCGCGGCGACTGGTACGACCAGAGAGGGCACCGCCACCGCCCGGACCGAAGCGGGTTGCCCCGCGCCGCTGCGCGGGTTCGCCCGCGACGGGCGCTCCTGCGTCGTGATGGGCGTGGTGAATGTCACCAGCGATTCGTTCTCCGACGGCGGCCGATACCTCGATCCCGAATTGGCCATCGCCCACGGTGTGCGGCTGCACGCCGCGGGCGCGGACATCATCGACGTCGGCGGCGAGTCGACCAGGCCGGGCGCGGTCCGCATCGACGCGGCGACCGAGGCCGCGCGGGTGGCGCGGTCATCCGCGGTCTGGTCGCGGCGGGCGTGCCGACCAGCGTGGACACCATGCGCGCCGCTGTGGCCGCCGCGGCGCTCGAGGCCGGGGTGTCGGTGGTGAACGACGTCTCCGGCGGCCGTGCCGACGCCGACATGGTGCGGGTGGTCGCGTCCGCGCGGGTCCCGTGGATTCTCATGCACTGGCGGGCGGGCGCCGACTACCGGCACACCGGACCGGCGGACCGCTACGACGACGTGGTCGCGGAGGTACGCGCCGAACTGACCGCGCAGGCGGACCTTGCCGTGGCCGCGGGCGTCGACCCGTCCCGGTTGATCCTCGACCCCGGTCTTGGCTTCGCGAAGAACTCCGAGCACAACTGGGCGCTGCTCGGCGCGCTGCCCGAATTGGTCGCGCACGGGCTGCCGGTCCTGATCGGCGCGTCGCGCAAGCGTTTTCTCGGTTCGCTGCTCGCCGACGAGGCGGGTCCGCGCCCGCCGGACGGCCGGGAGACGGCCACCGCGACCATCTCGGCGCTGGCCGCGCTGCACGGCGCGTGGGGCGTGCGGGTGCACGACGTGCGCGCCTCGCTGGACGCCATCACGGTCACCGACGCGTGGCAGAATGCCGCACGGCAGCGCGCCGCACAGCACGACACCGCCCGACCCAGTGCGCAAGGAGCTCGACGATGAGCCGGTCCCCCGTCCACGCCGAACACGAGGCGCCGCCGAGTGATCCGGTGATCCGGCGCGGCGCCGACCGCATCGAATTGCGCGGCCTGCGCGCTTACGGGCATCACGGCGTGTTCGAGCACGAGCGCCGCGACGGTCAGGAATTCGTGGTCGACCTGACGGTGTGGGTGGATTTCGCGGTGGCCGCCGCGTCCGACGATCTGGCCGCCACCGTGGACTACGGCGCGCTGGCCGAGCGTGCGGTGCGCATCGTCCAGGGCGAGCCGCGCGATCTCATCGAAACGGTGGTGTCGGAGATCGCCGATGACGTGATGACCGATCCGCGGATCAGGTCGGTCGAGGTGGTGGTGCACAAGCCGTCCGCGCCGATCCCGCACACCTTCGCCGATGTGCGGGTGGTCACCTCCCGGCACCGGGGGGAGCCCGCCGAATGAGCGAGCTACCTTGCGGCGCGGCCACTCTCACCGTGCCGGGTGCCGCGGAGGCACGCCGATGACCCGTGCCGTGCTGTCCATCGGTTCGAATCTGGGTGACCGGCTCGCGCATCTGCGCAGCGTCCTCGACGGATTCGGTCACCGTGTGCTGGCCGCCTCGGCCGTGTACGCCACCGCGCCCTGGGGTGGCGTCCCGCAAGGGGACTACCTCAATGCCGCTGTGCTGGTGGAGGATCCGGCCTTCGGCTGCGCGGACTGGCTGCGTCGCGGTCAGGAGCTGGAGCAGGCCGCGGGGCGAACCCGCGAAGTGCGCTGGGGCGCGCGCACACTCGACGTGGATGTGGTGTGGTGCGCCGAACTGCGCGACGGACAGCCGGTCGCGTGCCGCAGCGCCGACCCGGATCTGCTGCTGCCGCACCCGCAGGCGCACCGGCGCGCTTTCGTGCTCGTGCCGTGGCTGGACGTGGCGCCGGACGCGGTGCTGGAGGTCGACGGCGCGCCGCACGCGGTGGCGGACCTGCTGGCGCGGCTCGATCCGGCCGAACGCGCCGGGGTACGCCGCACGGAGTTCTCGCTGACGGGCGAGGCGTCGTGAAACTGAAACCGACCCGAATCCTCGACATCGTGGCGAATGTGCTGATCGCCGCGCTCGTCGCGTGGATCGCCACCCGCGTGGCCTATGACAGCTTCCCGCCGATCTCCATTTTCGCGGGCGCCTCCCTGTACCCGGTGGCCGCGATCGAAGCGGTGCTCGCTTTCGTCATCCGGGCGCGGGTCAACGACCACCAGATCGGCGACGGCCGCCACCAGTTGCATCCGATCACCGCGGCCCGCGCCGTCGCGTTGGCCAAGGCGTCGGCGCAGGTGGGTTCGATCGCCGCGGGCATCTGGCTGGGCTTCTTGTGCTGGGTACTCCCGCAGCGCGGCACGCTGCGCGCGGCCGCCGCCGACAGCCCCGGTGCGATCGTCGGGATGCTGGCGGGCGTCGCTTTGGTTGCTGCGGCCCTCTGGCTGGAGTACTGCTGCCGGGCGCCGGAGGATCCCACCGACGATGCGGCAACTACATAGCTAGTGTCCCGAACCGAATCACAAAACGGAATCTGGGCTCGGCACGACCTATTGGCTACCCTGGCTGGCATGGTTTCACCCTCCCGTAGCAGCACTTCCCGTCGACAGCGGGACGACGCGGGAAAATTATTCGTCGGCGTCTTGATCTTGCTCGGTCTGGTTGCCAGCGTTTTCCTGATCTTCAGTAACAGTGTCGAGTTCGTACGGGTAGGTCTGGTCGCGGCGCTGTGGGCCGCGGCAATCGGCGCTCTGGCTGCGACGAAGTACCGCAAAGAGGCGACGATCGACAAGGCGAAGGTCCGCGATCTGCAGACCGTCTACGAGTTGCAGCTGGAGCGGGAGGTCACCGCGCGGCGCGAGTACGAACTCGGCGTCGAGGCGCGGGTACGCGAGGAAGTGGGCGCCGACGCGGCCGAACTCGCGGCCTTACGGGCGGAGCTCACCGTGCTGCGGCAGAGCCTGCAGCGGCTGTTCGACGGCGATCTGCCGACGGATCGCCCGGCATTGCGCGCCGACGCGACCCGGATCCAGGAGCTGACCAGCTCTGGGAGCGAATCTGGGAACAATAGCTCCGCGAATGCCGGGATGTGGTCGGTGTTCGCCGACCAGCAACCGCGTAGCAGCATGACGCCGATCTTCGAGCCCGACCATCCCGAGCCGCCGGTCTTCGCCAGCCCCTTCGACGATCCGGTCACCGCCGAGACCGCGGTCGTCTCCGTCGACGACGACGCCGAGCAGGCCGACGCGGAGCAGGCACGCCACGCCGAGCCGCGCGGCTGGGCGGATGCCTTCACCGAGACCGCGGACGAGCAGCGCGACGAGCCGCCCACCCGGCCCGCTATCCGCCCGCAGCCGACCCAGGAACCACCCGCACGGCCCGCGTCCGCGCCCACCATGGGAACGCCGAGCGCGCGCAGGCGGCGCAGGGCCGAGAGTGACGACGAGACGCCGTCGCGCCGTCTGTCGGTCGCGGAGATCATGGCCAACCTGCAGTCCGAGGAGCGCGAACGCCGGTGACCCGCGCCGGGCCGCGTCCCCGCACTGCGGCCTAGATCACGCGGGCACCTTGTGGCGGCGGCGAACCGCCTGCCGATATTCTCTTGGCGTACCGTCCGGTACCCGCATGGCGGGACTGGAACGACATCGAGAGGACAACGTTGACCTCGAGAAGCGTGAATTCCGACAACGCTGCTTCGGGCTACGACCCCGCGCCCGCACGCCTGACGGTGGGAATCGTCTCGGCGGGACGCGTGGGCTCGGCATTGGGCGCCGCACTCGAGCGGGCCGGACACGTCGTGTTCGGCGTCTGCGCGATCTCCGACGCCTCGGTGCGCCGTGCCAGGACCCGGCTGCCCGATTCGGAGATCCTGCCGATCGAGCAGGTGGCCGCGCGCAGTGAGCTGCTGCTGCTCGCCGTGCCCGACACCGAGCTTCCCGGCCTGATCCGTGGGCTGGCCGGCGCCGGGGTCGTCCGGCCGGGCACCATCGTGGCGCACACCTCCGGCGCGAACGGCGTCGGCGTGCTCGCCCCCTTGGCCGAGATCGGCGCCCTTCCGCTGGCCATCCACCCGGCGATGACCTTCACCGGCCACGACGAGGACGTGGCCCGGCTGGGCAACGCGTGCTTCGGTATCACCGCGGCCGACGAGGTCGGCTATGCCATCGCGCAGTCGCTGGTGATCGAGATGGGCGGCGAGCCGGTTCGCGTACCGGAGCAGCACCGGCCGCTGTACCACGCCGCGCTCGCGCACGGCAGCAATCACCTGGTCACGCTGATCGTGGACGCGGTGGCCGCGTTGCGCGCCGCACTGGCCGGCCCCGGCCTGATGGGGCAGCAACTGGTCGACGAGCAGCCCAACGGCCTGGCCGAGCGTCTGCTCGCCCCGCTGGCGTCGGCTGCGCTGGACAACGCGTTGCGCCGCGGCCAGTCCGCGCTGACCGGCCCGGT
This sequence comes from Nocardia arthritidis NBRC 100137, assembly GCF_001612765.1. Lineage (GTDB taxonomy): Bacteria > Actinomycetota > Actinomycetes > Mycobacteriales > Mycobacteriaceae > Nocardia > Nocardia arthritidis. The sequence goes on along the minus strand of NZ_BDBB01000006.1, from coordinate 178,519 downwards.
CGCCCGCGGTGACGCCGACGCGGTAGCCGCGCACCTGGACGCGCTGGCATCGGTCGATTCCCGGCTGGCCGAGGCTTATCGCGCGCTGTCGTTGCGCACCGCTGAGCGGGCGGGCACCGCCCCCGCCGTAATCCAGCTGCTGGAAGGACGCTGATGTTCGACTCGAAACTGCGCGGTGCCTACCGGCCCGGCGTACTGACCGTGCACCACGATCCCGTGGTACTCGGGGCGGTGTCCGCGGCCCTGCGCGGCGTCGGCCGCACCGTCGCGCTGGTGCCGACCATGGGCGCGCTGCACGAGGGGCACCTGGAGATCGTTCGGCTGGCCAAGCGGGCCAACCAGGTCGTCATCGTGTCGATCTTCGTCAATCCCCTGCAGTTCGGGGCGAACGAGGACCTGGACAAATACCCTCGCACGCTGGACGCCGACGTCGAGCTGTTGCGCGCCGAGGGCGTCGAGCTGGTGTTCGCGCCGAGCGTGTCCGACATGTACCCGGACGGCCCACGCACCACGGTGCACCCCGGTCCGCTCGGCGCGGAGCTGGAGGGGGCCAGCCGCCCGACCCACTTCGCGGGCATGCTCACCGTGGTCGCCAAACTGCTGCAGATCGCGCGGCCGACCGAGGCGTTCTTCGGTGAGAAGGATTATCAGCAGCTCACCCTGATCCGGCAGCTGGTCCGCGACCTGAATTTCGACGTGAAGATCACCCCGGTGGTCACCGTCCGTGAGCCCGACGGACTGGCTCTGTCCTCGCGCAACCGCTATCTCGACCCCGTGCAACGCGAAGCCGCACTGGCCCTGTCGGCCGCTCTGTCGGCGGGTAAACACGCGGGCGGCCTGGGCGGCGACGCGGTTCTGGCGGCCGCCCACCAGGTGCTCGACGCCGCGACCGGGGTGGACGTCGACTACCTGGAGCTGCGTTCGGCCACCCTGGGGCCCGCCCCGGCCACCGGCAACGCCAGGCTGCTGATCGCGGCCCGGGTCGGCGCGACCCGCCTGATCGACAACATCGCCGTCACGCTCGGCGCTCCGATCGACGGCCACCCCACCGTCGCCGGTTCGCGGCCCGCCGCGAACTCCTCCCAGCCTGTCGCGGCGGTGTCAGACCCCGCCGTCCTTCCTCCCGCGAACTAGAAAGGTTCGACGCAATGCTGCGCACCATGATGAAGTCGAAGATCCACCGTGCCACCGTGACGCACGCCGATTTGCACTACGTCGGCTCGGTGACCGTGGACCAGGACCTGCTCGACGCCGCCGACCTGCTGGAAGGCGAACAGGTCTGCATCGTGGACATCGACAACGGCGCCCGCCTGGAGACCTACGTCATCGCCGGTGAGCGGGGTTCCGGGGTGATCGGGATCAACGGCGCCGCGGCTCACCTGGTGCACCCGGGCGACCTCGTCATCCTGATCGCCTACGGCCAGCTGAACGAGCAGGAGATCGCCGAGTACGACCCCAAGGTCGTGTTCGTCGACGAGCGCAACCGCCCGGTCGAACTCGGCTCGGACCCGGCGCACGCGCCGGAGGGCTCGGGCCTGACCTCGCCCCGCTCGCTGTCGTTCGTCTGAGGAGCGGCGACCAGGACATGCTGCTGACCATCGATGTCCGCAACACGAGTATCGAACTCGGCCTGTTCTCCGGTTCCGGAGAGCATTCGAAACTGGTGCGGCACTGGCGAATGCACACCAATCCGTTGCTGACCGCCGACGAATTCGCCATGCAGGTGCGCGGGCTGGTCGGCGCGCAACTGGACGAGGTGATCGGCGTCTCAGCGCTTTCCACGGTGCCGCCCGTGCTGCGCGAACTGCGCGGCATGCTCGGCCAATACTGGGGCCACGTTCCGCACGTGTTGGTGGAACCCGGTGTGCGCACGGGGATTCCGCTGCTGGTGGACAATCCGAAAGAAGTCGGCGCGGATCGCATCGTCAATTGCCTGGCCGCTTACCAGCGCTATTCCGCGCCCGCGATCGTCGTAGATTTCGGCACGGCGATCTGTGTTGACCTGGTGTCGAAGAAGGGCGAGTTCCTGGGCGGGATCATCGCGCCCGGTGTGGAGATCTCCACCGAGGCCCTGGTGGAACGCAGTGCGCTGCGGCGGGCGGAGTTGACCAGGCCACGTTCGGTGCTGGGGAAGAACAGCATGGAATGCATGCAGTCCGGCGCGGTATTCGGTTTCGCCGGGCTGGTGGACGGCCTGATCGATCGCATTCGCGACGAGTTCGACGCGTTCGCGGGTGATGACGTCGCGGTGGTGGCGACCGGGGCGACCGCACCGCTGATCGTCCCGGAATCCGAAACGATCGACGACCACGATCCGCACCTCACGCTGACCGGTCTGCGGCTCGTATACGAACGCAATCAGCGGCGCAAGGGGAGTGTCTGATGTGCGCGGTGTCGGATTTGTCGCAGGCCGGGCACTTGTCGACACCGCGTCGTCTGCTGTTAAACTCCCTCTCGTGACCTTCTACGCGAGCACCCAGGAGTGTTGTCGAGGCTGACGTGCCTCGACCGATCGAGGCTGAGTTCAGTTCCCGCCCTCGACCGTTACCTTCCTCCTGGAGATTCGCTCATGCGTTCTTCTGTCCTTTCCCTTTCTTCCGCGCGTACCGCGCTGTCGGCTACCCCGCCGGTGGAACGTTCGGTGGCACCCGCCCTGCCCACCCGGCTGCGCCCGGCCGATCTGCTGCGGCTGACCGACGAGGGCGCCGAAGACGTGCTGGCCGGGCGATACGACCATTTGCTTCCTGCCGGGGGGAAATGGCCGGAAAACGAGCGCTGGGCCACCAGGCTGCTCACTGACGACGAGGTCGACGTCTGGCTGATCAGCTGGACGCCGGGCAAGTCGACCGAGCTGCACGATCACGCCGGGTCGCTCGGCGCGCTCACCGTGCTCAGCGGCGCGCTCACCGAATATCGCTGGAACGGAACGGAACTGCGTCGCCGCACGCTCGCGGCGGGTGATCAGGCCGCGTTCCCGATCGGCTGGGTGCACGACGTCATGCGGGCGCCGGCCGCCGTCGATTCCGCCGGTCCGCTCGATCCCACGCTGAGCGTGCACGCCTATTCCCCGCCGCTCAGCGCGATGTCGTATTACGAGGTGACCGGGCACGGCACCCTGCGGCGCACCCGAACCGTCCTCACCGACCAGCCCGAAGGTGATATGTGATGACCCGTTTGACCATCGATCAGATGCTCGAGAACGCACGGGCCGGCCTCGACCGGATCTACGCCTTCGAATTGCCGGAAGCCATCGAGCGCGGCGCCATTCTGGTGGATATCCGGCCCCAGGCGCAACGCGGACGCGAGGGCACCTTGCCCGGCGCGCTGGTGATCGAGCGCAATGTCCTGGAATGGCGGCTCGATCCCACCAGTTCCGCCCGGCTGGCGCTGGCCGCCGATCACGACGTGGAATGGATCGTCGTCTGCTCCGAGGGATATACCTCCAGCCTGGCCGCCGCCGCGCTGCAGCAACTCGGGCTGCACCGGGCGACCGATCTGGTGGGCGGCTATCAGGCCTTGAAGGCGGCCGGTCTGTTGCACGTCGCCGTCGGGGCGCCGCACTTCGCGCGCGAGGCCGAAGCGCTCGCCTCGCTATAATTCCCCCCGACACTTCCATCTCGAAATAGCCGGGCGCTCAGGTAGTTTCGCATACCACATGATGCGCACCGGCTATTTCGCGTCCGTACGACGCCGGTGCGGACGTCCCGGACGGGGCGTCGCATCGATACCGTTTCGTTACTCCGGGCCGGAGTCCGGGCGGCCCGCATAACGATTTCCGATGCACGCTAGGGTTGTTCGATGTGAGCACCCCGAACTCTGCATCTTCCAGCGCATCGACATCGGATTCGCGGCCTGCCGTGTCACCGGCCGCCGACGATGCACCGGAGCAGATACGGATTCGCCGGGAGAAGCGGGAGCGGCTGCTCGCGGCCGGTGGCGAGGCCTATCCCGTCGTCGTGCCGCGTACGCATACCCTGGCCGAAATTCGGGCCGCATATCCGGACCTCGCCGCGGACACGGCCACCGGGCTTCAGGTGGGCGTCGCCGGGCGCGTCATATTCCTGCGTAATACCGGCAAGTTGTGTTTCGCGACACTGCAGGAGGGCGACGGTACCAAGCTGCAGGCGATGATCAGCCTGAACGGGGTCGGCGCGGACGCCCTCGCCGCCTGGAAGACCGACGTCGATCTCGGTGACTTCGTTTTCGTGCACGGTGAGGTCATCTCGTCGCGGACCGGGGAACTGAGCGTCATGGCCGATTCCTGGTTCATGGCGGCGAAGGCCCTGCGGCCGCTGCCGGTGGCGCACAAGGAGATGAACGAGGAATCGCGGGTCCGGCAGCGTTATGTCGACCTGATCGTGCGTCCGGAGGCCAGGGAAATGGCCCGTACCCGCATCGCCGTGGTGCGCGCGCTGCGCAACGCGCTGGAGCGCAGGGGCTTCCTGGAGGTGGAGACGCCGATGCTGCAGACGCTGCACGGCGGCGCCACGGCCCGGCCGTTCGTCACCCATTCCAACGCCCTCGACATGGACCTGTTCCTGCGCATCGCGCCCGAGTTGTTCCTGAAGCGCTGCGTGGTCGGCGGTTTGGAGCGGGTCTTCGAGGTCAACCGGAACTTCCGGAACGAGGGCGCGGACTCCACGCATTCCCCCGAGTTCGCGATGCTGGAGACATACCAGGCATACGGCACCTATGACGACTCGGCGGTGATGATCCGGGAATTGGTGCAGGAAGTGGCGCAGGAGGCGTTCGGCACGCAGGTGGTGACCCTGGCCGACGGCACCGAATACGATCTCCGCGGCGAGTGGGCCGTCGTCGAGATGTACCCTTCGCTGTCGGATGCGCTGGGTGTGCCGGTGACTCCGGAAACGTCGGTCGCCGAATTGCGCGCACTCGCGGATCGGGTCGGTCTGGAAATTCCGGAGGGCAAGGGCTACGGCCACGGGAAACTCGTCGAGGAACTCTGGGAACACCAGTATGGCGACAAGCTGTACGCGCCGACTTTCGTGCGCGACTTCCCGGTGGAGACATCCCCGTTGACCAGGCAGCATCGTAGTAGGGCAGGGGTCACGGAGAAGTGGGATCTCTATGTGCGCGGCTTCGAGTTGGCCACGGGCTATTCGGAGTTGGTCGACCCGGTGATCCAGCGCGAGCGGTTCGTCGATCAGGCGCGGCTCGCCGCGCAGGGTGACGACGAGGCGATGGTGCTGGACGAGGACTTCCTCGCGGCGATGGAGCACGGCATGCCGCCGACGACCGGAACGGGTATGGGAATCGATCGGTTGTTGATGGCGCTCACGGGATTGGGAATCCGAGAAACGATACTGTTCCCAATTGTGCGTCCGGTCACCCGGTGACCACTGGATTGCAAAGCAGCGACTCCGTGTTGGAATTTCCGGAATTCGGGGTATTCTTGCCTCGGGTAATCGGCCTAGTATGCGGGTCGCACGATTTCGAGAGGACGTTCATCTCATGGCAAAGAAGGTCACCGTTAGCCTGATCGACGATGTCGACGGTGAGTCCATCGCGGACGAGACCATCGAGTTTGCGATCGACGGTGTGTCGTACGAGATCGACCTGTCGTCGGCAAATGCGGCGAAGCTGCGCGACGGTTTGGAGGAGTGGGTTTCGAATGCGCGCCGGGTGAGCGGCCGGCGCCGGGTCAAGGCCGCCGCGGCCGCCGCGGGCACTCCGAAGAGCCGGGTGTCCATCGATCGGGAACAAAGCGCCGCAATTCGGGAGTGGGCGCGTCGGAATGGACACAAGGTGTCCGCACGGGGCCGCATCTCCGCCGACATCACCGACGCGTACAACAAGGCCGCGAAGGGATAGTTATTTTTCGGCCGCCGTCCCGGCGAATCGTGCGACGTCGGGGCGGCGGTCTTGTTTGTGATAGGGCTTCGATATGGGAACGAGACCGGATCACACGGTGGCCTGTCCCGGCGGATGAATCGATCTTGCTCGTGGTACCGGGACGCGGCACCATGGAAGCGTGCGACGGTCACTGGCGGTATGGAGAGGTGAGGTATCGGCGCAGTGACAGGATTCGTCGGATCATTCTTGCGGTTCACCGATGATGCCGGTCGGCAGCAGGAGTTCACGTTGACGCCCGATCGCGGACGTGTCACCATCGGCCGGTCCTCGCATGCCGATCTCGCCCTGAGCTGGGACGCCGAGGTCTCCCGGCTGCACGCGGCGGTCGAATACCTGGGTGCGCACTGGACCATCGTGGACGACGGCCTCTCTCGCAACGGCACCTTCGTCAACGGGGACCGGCTCGTCGGCCGCCGCAGGCTGATGGCAGGGGACGTCATCCGGGTCGGCACCTCGCGGGTGTCGTTTCACGACTTCGGCGGCGTCTCCGACGACATCACCCGTACCTCCACCGGCTCGATACCCACGGCGCGGTCGCTCACCGAGACGCAGCGCTCGGTACTGATCGCACTGTGCAGGCCGTACAAGCACGGCGCGGGTTTCGCCACGCCCGCCTCCAATCAGCAGATCGCCGAGGAGTTGTTCCTCAGCGTCGACGCGATCAAGACGCACCTGCGTGCGCTGTTCGCCAAGTTCGGGGTGGAGGATCTGCCGCAGAACCAGAAGCGGGTGCGATTGGCGGGACTGGCCATGCAGAGTGGGCTCATTTCCGATCGGGACCTGTGAGACCTTCACCGTAGACGCTCGCTTAGCGCATCGAGCTTCTCGGCCATGGAGAGTCCGGGCGGTAGCGGCTTGACTCGGAGGTACCCGGGCCGGAGCGACCACTCCGGCCGGTTTCCGAGCAGGAGGAACTCATGACCGCCACACGTCTCGCCGCACTGGTGCTCGCCACGCTGGCGACAGGCCTGATCGCGGGCCTTTTCTACGCGTACGCCAATTCGGTGATGCCCGCGCTGGCCCGCACCGACGATCGCGCCATGATCGACGTGATGCAGAAGATCAACGTGGTGATCATCAATCCGTGGTTCATGATCGCGTTCCTCGGCACGGTGGGATTCACCGTCCTGGCGGCGGCGCTGCACCTGGGCCGGGAGCACCGGAGCGCGCTGATCTGGATCGTGCTCGCGCTGGTGCTCAACGTGATCGCCTTCGGGGTGACCTCCGGGTTGAACGTCCCGCTCAACGACCAGCTGGCCGCCGCGGGCGACCCGGGCTCGATCGCCGACCTCACCGCGGTGCGCGCCGATTTCGAAGCGGCCTGGGTGCGGTGGAACATCGCGCGCGGCGTCTTCCACACGCTGGCCTTCCTGGCGCTGTGCGGTGCGCTGTTCGCCGCGGGCATTCAGCAGGGCAAGGCCGCGGCGGCGACGCCGGGTCGGGTGGCCGCGGACCAGTACGTCGCGCCTGCCTTCGGTCAGAGTTAGATTCCGCAACGACCCGCCGGAATCTGCTCCGTCTGGGCCACTTCGTGCGGTAGCTTCCCCGGAAGACGAGACCGGACCGGGAGGCTATCGTGCGGCGTGTCCCAGGCTTTTCGTTGCTCTTCGTTCTGCTCACAGCGGTGTGCGCCACCGCGGGCGCGGCGCACGCGCAGGAGCGATATCCGGTCGACTACAACTTCTTCGCGGGCATCCCCGCCGAGCTGTCCCACCCGGGCGGTTCGCTGCCCGGCACCAACGACTGGTCCTGCCGGCCCGGCTCCGAGCACCCGAACCCCGTGGTTCTCGTGCACGGCACGGGTGGTGGCGCACAGACGAACTGGGGCGTGTATGCGCCGTTGCTGGCCAACGAGGGTTACTGCGTGTACTCGTCCACTTTCGGCGCCTACGACCTGCCGTGGCCCGCGTCGGCCATCGGCGGCATGCTTCCGATCGAGCAGAGCTCGGCCCAGCTCGCCGCTTTCGTGGACCGGGTACGGACCGCGACCGGCGCGAGCAAGGTCGACCTGATCGGCCATTCCCAGGGCAACTTCATCGGCAATTACTACGTCAAGCGGCTCGGCGGCGCGGGCAAGGTGGACAAGATGGTCGGGCTCGCCCCGCCCTGGCTCGGCTCCAACGCGGGCGGCATGGCGGACCTGAACGAGTTCGGCACCCGGCTGGGCCTCGGCCCGCTCTTCGACGCCGTGGCGGGCTCGCCGTGCATGGCCTGCCGCCAGGTGCTGCAAGGGTCGGAGTTCGTGCGCACGCTCAACGCGGACGGCGTCTACCACCCCGACGTGGCCTACACGAATATCGCGACCGTGCTGGACGAGCTGGTGGTGCCGTACACCTCCGGATTGGTGACCGGGCCCCGGGTGACGAACATAGTGGTTCAGGACGGGTGCTCGACGGACTACTCTGGTCATACGGGCATAGCGGGCAGCAGGAGGGCCGCGACCTACGTGCTCAACGCGCTCGATCCCGCGCATCAACGCCCAGTGCCCTGCGGTGTCGTCGACCCGTACACGGGGTAGGCAGCCGAGGTCCGACGTGTGCGGCGGAGATCCGGTCGGCGGGCGGTTTGTTCGCTGAGGGCAAAACCTGGCCGGAACGAATCCCGCGGCGCCCACGTTGTGAGTGAATGACCGTGCTGTCGCCGGTCGGCAATAGGGTGGACCGGCGGCGGTGGCATCCCCCGCCAACTAGAGTGGAGGCGGGGGCCGCAACCCCCGGGCTTCATGGCAGGCTGACGCCCACGGTTGTTGTACACAGCACACTGCGGCGTCTGTTGCCAGAATGTCGGAGCAGGAGAGTGAGGGAGCGATGTTCGAGAGGTTCACCGACCGCGCGAGGCGTGTCGTTGTCCTGGCCCAGGAAGAGGCCCGGATGCTCAACCACAACTACATCGGCACCGAGCACATCCTGCTGGGGCTGATTCACGAGGGTGAGGGCGTCGCGGCCAAGTCGCTGGAGTCGCTCGGCATTTCGCTGGAAGGCGTGCGCAGCCAGGTGGAGGAGATCATCGGCCAGGGCCAGCAGGCCCCGTCCGGTCACATCCCGTTCACCCCGCGCGCCAAGAAGGTGCTGGAGCTGAGCCTTCGGGAAGCGCTGCAGCTCGGTCACAACTACATCGGCACCGAGCACATCCTGCTCGGCCTCATTCGTGAGGGCGAGGGCGTGGCGGCCCAGGTGCTGGTGAAGCTGGGCGCCGATCTCAATCGTGTGCGCCAGCAGGTCATCCAGTTGCTGTCCGGGTATCAGGGCAAGGAGCCGGTGGAGTCCGGTTCGCGCGGTGAGGCGGGCACCCCGTCCACCTCGCTGGTGCTCGACCAGTTCGGTCGCAACCTGACCCAGGCCGCGCTCGAAGGCAAGCTCGACCCGGTCATCGGCCGCTCGAAGGAGATCGAGCGCGTCATGCAGGTGCTCAGCCGCCGCACCAAGAACAACCCGGTGCTGATCGGCGAGCCCGGCGTCGGCAAGACCGCCGTCGTCGAGGGGCTCGCGCAGGCCATCGTCAACGGCGAGGTCCCCGAGACGCTCAAGGACAAGCAGCTCTACACCCTCGACCTGGGCTCCTTGGTCGCGGGCAGCCGCTACCGCGGTGACTTCGAAGAGCGCCTGAAGAAGGTGCTCAAGGAGATCAACACCCGCGGCGACATCATCCTGTTCATCGACGAGCTGCACACGCTGGTCGGTGCGGGCGCCGCCGAGGGCGCCATCGACGCGGCCTCGATCCTGAAGCCGAAGCTGGCTCGCGGCGAGCTGCAGACCATCGGCGCGACCACTCTCGACGAGTACCGCAAGTACATCGAGAAGGACGCCGCCCTGGAGCGCCGGTTCCAGCCGGTGCAGGTGGGCGAGCCGACGGTCGAGCACACCATCAACATCCTCAAGGGTCTGCGCGACCGCTACGAGGCGCACCACCGCGTCTCCATCACCGATGGCGCGCTGGTGGCCGCGGCCACCCTGGCCGACCGCTACATCAACGACCGGTTCCTGCCGGACAAGGCGATCGACCTGATCGACGAGGCGGGCGCGCGGATGCGCATCCGTCGCATGACCGCTCCGCCGGACCTGCGCGAATTCGACGACAAGATCGCCGAGGCGCGCCGGGAGAAGGAGTCCGCGATCGACGCGCAGGACTTCGAGAAGGCCGCGCGGCTGCGCGACAAGGAGAAGCAGCTCGTCGCCAAGCGGGCCGAGCGGGAGAAGCAGTGGCGCTCGGGTGATCTGGACGTCGTGGCCGAGGTCGACGACGAGCAGATCGCCGAGGTGCTGGCGAACTGGACCGGTATCCCGGTGTTCAAGCTCACCGAGGAGGAGACCACCCGTCTGCTCCGCATGGAGGACGAGCTGCACAAGCGGATCATCGGCCAGGAGGACGCGGTCAAGGCGGTCTCCAAGGCCATCCGCCGCACCCGGGCCGGCCTGAAGGACCCGAAGCGTCCGTCCGGTTCGTTCATCTTCGCCGGCCCGTCCGGTGTCGGTAAGACCGAGCTGTCCAAGGCGCTGGCGAACTTCCTGTTCGGCGACGACGACGCGCTCATCCAGATCGACATGGGCGAGTTCCACGACCGCTTCACCGCTTCGCGGCTGTTCGGCGCCCCTCCGGGATACGTCGGCTACGAGGAGGGCGGCCAGCTCACCGAGAAGGTGCGTCGCAAGCCGTTCTCGGTCGTATTGTTCGACGAGATCGAGAAGGCCCACCAGGAGATCTACAACACCCTGTTGCAGGTCCTGGAAGACGGTCGCCTCACCGACGGTCAAGGCCGGACCGTGGACTTCAAGAACACGGTGCTGATCTTCACCTCGAACCTCGGCACGTCCGACATCTCGAAGGCGGTCGGCCTGGGCTTCACGCAGTCCAACGCCGAGGGCTCGAACTACGAGCGGATGAAGCTCAAGGTCAACGACGAGCTGAAGAAGCACTTCCGGCCCGAGTTCCTCAACCGCATCGACGACGTGATCGTCTTCCACCAGCTCACCACCGAGCAGATCGTCGAGATGGTGGACCTGATGATCAACCGTGTCGCCACGCAGTTGAAGAACAAGGACATGGCGATCGAGCTCACCGAGAACGCCAAGAACCTGCTGGCCAAGCGTGGCTTCGACCCCGTGCTCGGTGCCCGGCCGCTGCGCCGCACCATTCAGCGCGAGATCGAGGACCAGCTGTCGGAGAAGATCCTCTTCGGCGAGATCGGCCCCGGCCAGACCATCTCGGTCGACGTCGAGGGCTGGAACGGCGAGGGCTCCGGCGAGGACGCCAAGTTCACCTTCTCCGGTAAGGCGAAGCTGACCAAGGCGCAGACCGAAGAGAAGCCGGAAGTCGTGCTGACCGGCGCGACCGAGGGCTCCACCGAGGCTGCCTCGGGCGAGTAAGTCGTAACCGAAAAGCCCGTGCCCACCTTATGGCGGTGGGCACGGGCTTTTTCGTATTTCGGTGGTGACGCCGGGTCAGGAACGCTGGTCGCCGAAACGGGCGAGGACAGGTGCGAAGTCGTCGGCGAGTTCGCCGGGCACGATCACCTCATCGATGCCGTACTTCTCCCTGCGGCGCTCGAGCATCTCGGCGGCGGCCGACGAGTCCGCCGGGATCACGCCCGCCGCACCCGCGTCCGCGAGCGCCTCCGCGGTCATGCCGAGCTTCTTCGAGGTCCAGATCGGCAGCCGCTGACCGATGCCGACCAGCTGATGAGTGAAGCGCAGGATGCGGTCGGTGCCTTCCCGCGCCGTGTGGACCAAGTCGGCCAGTTCCGCCTCCGTGGCGGCGGGCCCCGCCGCGAGCAGAATGCGGTCGGCGAATTTCGCCGCGGTCGCCAGCATCCGGGGGCCATTGGCGGCGATCACGACCGGCGGGGCCGGGGCCACCTCGGCGCGTACGGCGGCGATGGTGGCGACCAGGTGGGCGCGGCGTTGCGCGGCCGATCCCCAGGACGCCCCCAGCCACTGGGCCTCGGCGGCGGCGTCCGGGCGCCCTGAGCCGATCCCGAGTTCGAAACGTCCGTCCGACAGCAGTTGCAGGGCCGCGGTCTCCCTCACTGTGGCGGCGGGGGAGCGCAGCGGTGCCGCCAGCACGTTCGGGCGCAGCCGAATGGTGGTGGTGACGGCGGCCGCCGCGGCGAGGGCCGGGAACGGTGAGGGGGTGAACCGGGTGTCGGGCAGCAGAAGGGTCCGGTAACCCTGCCGTTCGGCGGCGGCTGCCCGTCGCCCCCAGTCGGCTCCCGAACGCGGGGTGAGAACGATTCCGAAGGTCATGCTCATGGGTGGGGATCTCCCGATCGTGGATGTTGCCGCTCGCGCGGCGCCAGCGGTGGACGTCTGGGTCGCTAGCGCTTGGCGCGCCGCGGTTCGCTCAGGACGGCGAGCCTGCTGCGGTACTGCTCCTCGGTGATCTCGCCGCGAGCGAACGCGGTGCGCAGCGCGCCGATGCCGCTCGCACGGCCGATGAACCGCCGCCGGGCGAACACCAGCACCGCCACGATGGTCAGCCAGAACAGCAGCGGGAAGATCCAGAAGAACGGCCAGGTGTGCCATCCGCCGTCGTAGTGGTCGGCCAGGAAACTCACGGCCTCGGGTCGAGTGAAAATATTCATGCCGAAAGACTGCGCCGAAGGGCATAGCGGGGGCATCGGTCGCGCGTCGTCACTCGGAATACGCCTGTGTGCGTACGCTCGAAGTGGCTGGCGGGGTTGCGCGATAATTCACTAGATATTTGCTGACTGTCCATCACTCTGCGAAAGTCGGTTCGCTGAAAAATTGCCGAAGGCCGATTTCGGGCAGAGGGCGATGTCTTACCCGGGCGTCGTGGTGCGACGCCACGATCGAGAATTATTCGCTACGGCTACAGAAGGCCCGGTTCTTGCGCCGGCAGCGGTACGAAGAATGCGCGGGCCGGACGGACGCAGTGCTGCGACGCCTGGCGGTAGCCAGGCACTGCGAGCAGCCCGGCGGCCGCGGTCGGTCTCCCTTGCCGCGGTGCAACCCCTTATGAGGGGCGAGACCGTCACTCGGCAGGCGACCGAGAGCGGCTCATTGCCAGCCGGGGCGGACGAGCCCGGATTCATACGCCATGACCACCAGCTGGGTGCGGTCCCTGGCGTGCAGTTTGGTGAGGATGCGGCTGACATGCGTGCGGGCAGTGGCGGGGCTCATGTAGAGGCGTTCACCGATTTCGGCATTGGTGAGGCCCTCGGCGACCAGGGTCATCACTTCGCGTTCGCGGTCGGTGAGTTCGGCGAGGGTCGTCGGTGGCGGCGTCTTGGCACGCACGGAGAATTCCGCGATCAGTGTGCGGGTCACGCCGGGGGAAAGCAGTGCGTCACCCGCGGCGACCACACGGACGGCACGAACCAGATCGGCCGGTTCGGTGTGCTTGACCAGGAAGCCGGTCGCGCCGGAGCGCAGAGCCTCGAAGACGTACTCGTCGAGCTCGAAGGTGGTCAGCACGACGACGCGCACTGCGGCCAGTCGCGGATCCTCGGCGATCATGCGGGTGGCGGCCAAGCCGTCCAGAATGGGCATGCGGATGTCCATCAGGACCACGTCGGGGCGCAGGCCGCGGGTCATGCGAACGGCCTGCTCGCCGTTGTCCGCCTCACCCACCACTTCGATGCCGTCCTGGGCATCCAGCAACGCGACGAAACCGCCGCGCACCAGTGCCTGGTCGTCGGCCACCAGCACCCGAATGCTGCCGGACGGGGCGCCCGCGCGGGCTGGATCGTGGTGCTCGTGCATCGGGTCTCCTCTACCCTGGCCGCGTAGTCCCCTCAGCGCTGCCCGCGACCTGCCCAGGTGCTCGGCCGGGCGGCGGCATCGGCGGGGTGGTTGGGCTTCGCGGGTGACTCGGTCTCGCTCGAGCGCGCGGTACTCGCGGTGCCCGCGACCGTTGATTCCACTGCCCCGGTACTAGTCGGCGACGTGCCCGGCCCCGCCGCACTCTGCTCCGGCGCGTCCGAGGCCATGTCGCTCCGCGACGGTTTTCTCGCTGTCGAAGTGGGGTGCGGCGATGTGTCCGGGGTAGCCGGGTCCCGTTCCGGCGCTGCTGATGTCGTGCTCCCGGCCGGGGCTCCCGATGCCGTCGAGCCGGCCTCCGCGCCGGGTTCGGGCGCTCGCGTGGGCAACCGGGCCGCGACCCGGAAACCGCCGCTGGGGCGTGGACCGGCGGTGAGAGCGCCGCCGAGCGCGTGGGTGCGCTCGCGCATGCCGATGATGCCGTTGCCGCCGCCGGTGCCGGAACGCGCGGGGGCACTGGTGGGGCGGGTGTTGTCGACGGTGATGTCGACCGAGTCGGGGGTGTAGCGCACGGTCACCGTGGCGTCGGCGCCCGGGGCGTGCCGCAGCACGTTGGTCAGGGACTCCTGGATGATTCGCGCCGCCGCCACGTCGATCACGCTGGGCAGCTGCTGCGGGGCGCCGAGCACTCGGGTGCCGACCGTCAGGCCGGTGGTGCGCGGACGCAGCAGCAGATCGTCCAGGTCGCTGATGCTCGGAGCGGGCGCACGAGGTGCGGGAGGCGGCTCGACCACTGTCGCCGAAGCCTGCTCGAGGTCGTCGTCGCGACTCGAATCCTGCTCGATCGCAGCCGAATTGCGATCCTTTCGGGCGGATCGGCGAGGCCGTCGGTGACCGGTCTGCTCCGCGTCGGCCGTGGACGGTTGCTCGTCGGGCGCCGCGGTGGCGGTTCCGGAGCGGATCGTGTGCAGGAGCGCGTGCACCTCGGCGAGTGCGTCGCGACTGGCGTTCTTGATCGCGGTGAGCGCTGTTTCCGCCTGCTCCGGGCGTTTGTCGAGCAATTCCAGCGCCACCGAGGATTGCACGTTGATCATCGACAGACTGTGCGCCAGCACGTCGTGCAACTCGCGCGCGATGGCAAGGCGCTCCTCGCTGGCGCGCCGCTCGCGCTGCGCTTCCTCGTCCCGGCGCGCGGACTCGGCGCGCTGCCTGCGGGCGACGAGGACGGCCTTGCGCTGGCGGATTCCTTCGGCCGCCAGCAGCAGTACCGCCAGCCACGCCATCAGCGCGAAGACCTGCCACAGGTTGGCGGGGTGGCCCAACTGCGCGGGCAGCGGCCAGACCAGCGCCAGATATCCGAGCGGGACGAGGGGGTAAGTCCACCATCGTGATCCGCTGCTCGCGGCGGTCAAGAAGGCGATGACCAGCGAGACGAAGATCGGTCCGTACCCGTAGCCGCGCAGGAAATAGGCGAGACACACGGCGAGGACGACGATCAGCACGGGCACCGGCTGCGCCCGCCGCCGGATCAGCGCCGCGGGCCCGGCCAGCAGCAGCAGGTAACCGAGCACGTCGAGTGAGTGCACCCCGGTCTGCCGCATATTCGCGAAGGTGCCCCCGACAACCTGAACCGCGGCCACGACGAGCGCGACTCCCCAGTCCAAGCCGACCGAGCTTCGATCCGTAATCCCTGCCACCCGCACCCACGTAGCCTATGCGGCTCGGTCGCGATTCGACGTCCGCCTGGCAACGTATTTCGCGAGAATTGCACCGATTCGGCAATTCGCCGCAGGTCCGCTCCCCGGCGAAAGTCCCGCCGCGCCCGCTGCTCGCGCCGGCCTGGCACGCGATCCGACATAGCTGCAACGGTGGCCGGTGGCTCGGGTGGCGTCGTCCTGGTTACGTATGCCGAACATCGCCCGGCGACGGATGTCCGCGCCGGGGGCGGCGGCGGATTCTCGGTGCATGACAGATTCGATCGTGGTCACCCGAGGGCTGACCAAACGCTACGGGGAGCACACCGCTGTCGACGATGTGAGCATGACCGTCGTGTCCGGCGAGATCTACGGCTTTCTCGGCCCGAACGGCGCGGGCAAGACCACCACGCTGCGCATGCTGGCCGGGCTGATCCGTCCCAGCGAGGGCACGGCCACCGTCGCGGGGCATCGTCCCGGCGATCCCGCGGTGGTCCGCCGGATCGGCGTGCTCATCGAGGGTCCCGGCTTCTACCCCTACCTCTCCGGCCGGGACAACCTGCGCGTGCTCGCCGAGTATCGCGGGCTCGGCCGGCCGGAAGTCGAGGACGCGCTCGCACGAGTCGGGTTGGCGGGCCGCGCCGAGGACAAGTACCGCACCTACTCGCTGGGCATGAAACAGCGCCTCGGGGTGGGCGCCGCCTTGCTCGGCAGCCCCGACCTGCTCGTTCTGGACGAGCCGACCAATGGCCTCGACCCCGCCGGGATGGTCGAGATGCGTGAGCTGATCACCGCTTTGGCCGCCGAGGGGCACACGGTGCTGCTGTCGAGCCACATGCTCAGCGAAGTCCAGGAGATTTGCCACCGGGTCGGTGTGATCTCGCAGGGCAGGCTGCTCACCGAAGCGACGGTCGCGCAGTTGCGCGGAGGTTCGGCACTGGTCGTGCGGGCCGACCCGGTGGAGGTGGCCCTGCCCGCGGTGCGACGGCTGGTGGGCGAACGTTCGGCGCTGCTGACCGCGAGCGGTATCCGGATCGAGTCGGACACCGTCACCGCGCCCGCCGTGGCGCGTGCGGTCGTGGCGTCGGGAGCGGACCTGCTCGAGCTGCGGGTCGAAGAGAAGTCCCTGGAGGAAGTGTTCTTCGAGATGACGCACTGGGAGGCCGCGCGATGAACGGCATGGTGATCCGCGACCTGGTCGCGAGTACGAAGGCGGAAATACTGCGACTGCGGAAGTGGCCCGCGTTCTGGATAGTTCTCGGCACGTGGCTACTGCTGAATCTCACGTTCGCCTATCTGTTCAACTATCTGGCCTACACCTCGGGGGAATCGAGCCGGATGTCCAACGGACTGCCCCGCGAGGCGTTGCTGCGGCAGATGTTGCCGGCCGCGGTGCCCGAGGTATTCACCCAAGGAATGGCCATGTTCGGCGGCGCGCTGATGCTCATCCTCGGCGCCCTGGCCGTCGGCAGCGGATACGGCTGGGGGACCTGGAAGACCGTATTCACCCAGGGGCCCGCGCGAGTGCAGGCGGTCGCCGCGGTGGCGGTGAGTCTCGCCGGTGTGGTGGTGGCGCTGGTGTGCACGGCGTTCCTGGTCGACCTCTCCGTCGCGGCGCTGATCGCGGCTTTCCAGTCGCAGTCGCTCGAGCTGCCGGAACTGGGCCGGTCGCTGCTCGGAATGCTCACCGGCGTCGTGATTCTCGGTATGTGGACCCTCGCGGGCGCGCTGATCGGTGCGATCGCCCGTGGGCCCGCGCTCGCGGTGGGGCTCGGCTTGGTCTGGGTGCTGGTGGTGGAGAATCTGCTGCGCGGGGTGGCCGCGATCTTCGCGCCGATCGAGGTGATCACCGATCATCTGCCCGGCACCGCCGCAGGGTCGCTGGCGGCGGCGATGCGCACCGTGGACGGGCCCGCGACGCCAGGTGTGTCGCAGGTGCTCTCGCGCACCGAATCCATGGTTGTGCTGGTCGTGTACGTGGTGCTGTTCGCGGCCTGCACGATCTGGCTGATGCGCAAACGCGATCTGATGTGAGTTAGAGGAGGGGCGAAGCCGCTGATGGGCGCTGTCCACCGGCGGTTTCCGCGGGCGGCATGCTTACCCTTCCCCCAGAACGGTTTCCGCGATCACCCGAAGGGCAGCGATGATCTGTTCGGAAGTCAAGCCGCGCTCGCGCTGCTGCCGATAGACCTCGGCGGCCAACGGCGCGAGGAGCGGGTCGACCATCGCGTCCGGCTCGCGAATCCCCGCCGCCGACAACAGGGCTCGCACGTGTGCGTACCAGAATCCGTATGCCCCGGTGGCGAAGCGAGCCCCGCCGATCTCGGCGCCGAGCACGAGATGCGCGTGCGCGTCCAGCAATTCGACCATCGCGGCGTAGAACGCGGCCAGCCGCTGCGCCGCGGGAGCCCCGGGGCCGAGCGGCGGCGGACCGGAGAGCAGTTTCGCTTGTAGCGCCCGCTCATGTTCGTCCAGCAGGGCCACCGCGACCGAGTTGGTGTCCGGATAACGCCGATACAGGGTGCCTCGGCCGACACCGGCGGCCTTCGCGATGTCGTCCATCGTGACCGTGCGGGGGTCGCGGGTGGCGAACAACTCCGCGGCGGCGGCGAGCACTTTCGCCCGGTTGCGGGCCGCGTCCGCTCGCTCCGGCGCCGCCGACCGGCCCGGCGCGGCACCGGCGAGCAGGTCGGATCGGGGTTCCATGCCGCGACTCTAGCCGATCCGGCAACAACTGGACAATCTGTCCGGATCGCTCGTATGGTGGAGATCGACGAAATCGGACATTGTGTCCAGTTATCGGAGGTCGGATCATGAGCACGTTGTTGCACCTAGACGCCAGCGCCCGGCGGCAGTCGATCAGCCGGGAGCTGAGCGCGGCCTTCGCCGACGCGTGGCGCGCACGCCATCCGGACGGCGGCTACCACTACCGCGACCTCGCGGCCGAGCCCGTGCCGTTCATCGGGGCGGCGTGGACCGAGTTGTGCGACGCCGTGCTGGCCCTGCCGAGTACGGACCCGGAACGGCTCGGTGAATTGGTGCGTACCCCGGAGCAGGCCACCGCGTGGAAGATCATCGAGCCGCTGCTGGCCGAATTGCTCGCGGCGGACGTGATCCTGATCGGCACCCCGATGTACAACTACTCGATCCCGGCTTCGCTCAAAGCATGGCTGGATCAGGTGACCTTTCCGCGAATGTCGCTGGGGCACAGAAGGTTTGTCGTGGCGAGCGCTCGCGGCGGCGCTTACTCTCCGGGCGCTCCGAAAGCGGCCTACGATTATCAGGAGCGCTTCCTGCGCGACTTCTTCGCGGGACATTTCGCCGTGTCCGACACGGTGTTCGTCCATGCGGAATTAGCCAATTCCCGCCAAGATCCGGCTTTGGCACACAGGCGCGCCGAGCACGACACGTCCTACGCTCGCGCTGCGGCCGCCGTGCGCGCTCTGGCCGGGGAGTACTGAGGTGAACTGGATAGTTCTCGCCGTCGCCGGACTGGTGGAGATCGTGTGGTCGCAGAGCATCAAACCGACCGAGAACTTCACCAGACTCGTTCCGACGCTGGTCTGCGTCGTTCTCGGCGTCACGGCCGTGTACCTGCTGTCGCGCGCCATGCAGACGTTGCCGGTCGGCACCGCCTACGCGGTGTTCACCGGCATCGGCGCGCTCGGCGCGATCACACTCGGCATCGTCGTCCACAAGGACCCGCTCAGCGCGGGCCGACTCCTGGCGCTCGCGTTGATCCTCGGCGGCATCGTGCTGGCCAGGATCACGAATCCGGAGTGAGGACATGCATCGACGGCGCGGAATCGCCTGAGCGTCCATGGTTTCCGCCGAGACGCCCGGCGGGTGCGAGCAGCGCGCCGGGGGCGAACGCGATCGGCGAACCGGTGGGCCGGGGCGTGTCCGCCGGGGTAGGTTTCGTGGTGAATCGTCAAACGATCATCGGCGAAAGGACCGTGATGCCCACACGTACCGCGCGTACCGCCTGGACCGGCACCCTCCAGGAGGGTTCGGGACAGGTCGAACTGGCCAGTTCAGGGGTCGGTAAGTACGACGTGTCGTTCCCCAAGCGTTCCGCCGAGGAGGCCGACGGCACCACCAGCCCGGAGGAGCTGATCGCGGCCGCGCACTCCTCCTGCTACGCGATGGCGCTGTCGGCGCAGATCGGCAACGCGGGCGGTACCCCGGAGAACCTGGACGTCACCGCCGAGGTGACCCTCGGCCCCGACCCGGCGGGCGGCTTCCGGATCACCGGGATCGAACTGACCGTCCGCGGTCGCGTCTCGGGCATCGACGCCGACGCCTTCCAGGCCGCCGCCGAGGCCGCCAAGGCGGGCTGCCCGGTCAGCAAGGCCCTCGCCGGCGTCGACCACATCACCCTGGACGCGGCTCTCGCCTAGCGCCACCGCTTCGTGCCCCGCACCCTCGACGGAGGCGGGGCGCGAAGCGCGCGTGTCAGCGCTTGTGGAAGTAGTGGCGGGCAGGGCGGGTGTAGAGCGCGGGGACGGCGACCAGCACGGCGAAGACGTGAACGGCGCGGAGGGCGGCCAGTAGCAGGGATTCGGGCCCTGCGTCCCGATAGAGGTCGCGCAGTTCGTTCGCGGACATGGCCGCGGCGAGCGGCTCGATGATCAGTGACAACAGGCCGAACCCGCCGATGCCGACGGTGATCAGCAGGCGGGCCCATCGGTCGCCGTAGGTCATGCGCACCGCGACGGCCAGCACCAGAAGGTAGATCGCCGTGCGCACACCCAATCCGGTAGCCAGGCTCGCCGTGTCGGTTCCGGGGAAATCCCGGGCGGCCCGCGCGATAGCCTCGGCGGCGCCCGCGAGCACAGCGACGGCCAGAGCGACGAACGCGACGCGGACGGCGCGCGGCGGTCCAGCGGAATGGACGCGCGGCGATACGGGCCAGACGGAAAAGGCAGTGCCGGTCATGGGACCGACACTGCCTCAGTGCTTCCGGACGCGAATCACCCCGCGGTAGCGGCGGCCACCGGTACCTGAGTATCGGTGCGGGTCGCGAACTCGGTGAGCGCGGCGAAGCCGAGGCCGAGACAGGCCCACAGCGTCGCGGTCTCGGCCAGCGACGCCACCCGGAACTGCCACAGCAGGGTGGCCGGGAACTCCGCGCTCACCTCGTTCACGCCGGGCAGCAGGATGTAACCGAGCGCCGTCACCAGGACGAACGCTGCGACGCCGCCGATCAGCCGGAACGTGGGAAGTTGCGCGCGCAGCGCCGTGAACACCGCGACCGCCGCGCCGACGGCCACCAGGCCCAGCACCACCGCCGCCAGCCACAGCAGGGTGCGCTCGTTGATGGTGTCCGGATCGCCCACCGCCGGTGGGTTCGCTGGGTATTTGAAGAACGGCACCGCGACGATCGCGGCCCAGCCCGCGACGCCGAGCGCCAGGGCGAGCCGCGGGCCGGACAGTGCGGTGTAGCGCCGCGCGAAATGCGCGACCGAGGCGTAGATGGCGCCGAGTGCGAGCCCGGCCAACCCGAGGGCGAGGAACTGCCCGAACTTCTGGCCGCCGCGGCTCACCAGCGGTTCTTCCTCGTCACCGTGGGAATGCCCGGCTGTCGATTCGGCGTGCTCGCCATGGGTGTGCCCGGCGGCGGAGCCCGCTTCCTCGATCGCGATGGCGGCCTCCACCTTCGGTTCGCCGACGAAGTAACCGACTGTCGCGGCCAGCAGACCGGCGATGAGGCCGGCCAGCAGGCCGCGAAGCAGCAGTGTTCGGAGCGAACCGATCAATGGCACGGGAGCCCCAGCAGGTGGCGTCCGTCGTGCATCAGCTCATGCAGATACATCCCGCTGCGCGAGATGACACCCTGGTCGAAGCCGACCAGGTAGAGCGTGAGCAGTGCGAGAAGAACGACACCGACCGTGACGAGCACGGCGGCCAGGGAATCGGTTGCCCGGCTGGGTGAATGCGCGATGGCCATTCGAGTCCTCCTTGGGATACGCGTCCCGTCGGGTGGTGGCGCGACGGTGCCGGTGTCTGGCTTTCCGGCACCGGACTCGGTGCGTGGAACACAGTGGCGCGACCGCTCCGGAATCTCACCGGAATTACCGCGTCACCCTCGCGTTTGTCCTTCGAACTGTGACACCCGCACACCCCCCGCGTCAACCGGGTCCGGCACGGGCGTACCACGGCGTCGGGCGAGTCGCCGGGCAGGCGGACCTGCCCGGCGGTGGGTCTCCGGCTCAGTTCGCGGGCTTGGCCTCGACGTCGAGCACGACCTCGAACTCGAGCAGGGACGCGCCCGTCGAGACCGGCTTCCGACGCTCACCCGCGTGCGCCTCACGCGCGGGCCCGTCCCGCCAGGCCGCGAAGGACTCTTCCGAATCCCACTGGGTGACAACGAAATACCGCGTCTCGCCGGCGACGGGGCGGAGCAGCTGGAAGCCGAGGAAGCCGGGGGAGCCCTCGACCGCGTGCGCACGGTGGGCGAACCGCTTCTCCAATTCGGGGCCCGCGCCCTCGGGAACCTCGATCGCGTTGATCTTCACAACAGCCATGCGTCCAAGCTAGCGGCTGCGGCCGAGCAGACGCTCGGTACCTCGTATTGTCGAGTCGATGTTGCACGACGAAGGCGGAGCAGGCGCGCCGATCCTGCTGCTGCACGGACTGATGGGCAGCGCGCGCACCTGGCGCGATCAGCTGGCCTGGCTGCGCGGATACGGTCATGTCTACAGCTTCGACGCCGCGGGCCACGGCAGGCCCGCTCCCGAGGAACTGACCACCGAGGCCTTCGTCGCGGACCTGGCCGCGGGCACCGCCGCGATCGGCGAGCCGATGGTGGTGATCGGCCATTCGATGGGCGCGCTGCACGGCTGGGTGTTCGCCGCGGCCCACCCCGATCGGGTCCGGGCGCTGGTGATCGAGGACATCGCGCCGGACTTCACCGGCCGCACCGCCGCGCACTGGGCGGCGATGATCGAGGCGTGGCCGCAGCCGTTCCCCGACGACGAGGCCGTACTGTCCTTCTTCGGGCCGGTCGCCGGACGGTACTTCCTGAACTCCTTCGAGCGCGGGCCGGAGGGATACCGGCTGCACGGCTCGGTCACCACTTTCCGCGATATCTCCGAGGAGTGGGGAACGCGCGACTTCTGGCGGCAGTGGCATGCGGTGCGGGTGCCCGCCCTGCTGCTGGAGGGTGAGCACAGCATCACTCCCCCGGGGCAGATGCGGCGGATGGCCGCCGCCCATCCGGGCGCCGACTACGCCCTGATCCCCGGCGCGGGCCATCTCGTGCACGACGACCAACCGGAGCGCTACCGAGCAGAGGTCGAGCGCTTCCTGCGGCGCGTGCTTCGGACCTGAGGACCGCGGCCGGTTCCAGGTCAGCCGGTCGCGCCGGGGTGCCCGCCCTCGCCCGCCAAGGCGAACAGGCCCTCGGGTGTCTGTTCGATCAGGCCGTCCAGCAGCAGCGAGTCCAGGGCTCGGTCGCGCTGGCCCGGATCGCGGGTCCAAGCGATATCCAGGCGCGTTCGTTCCACCGGCCCGCTGGCATGCCGCAGGACCTCCAGCAGGCGACCGCGCGCTTGGCGGTCGGTGCCCTCGTACTTCTGAGTGCGGCGGACCACCTCGCTCACCGGCCGGCCCGCGGCGACCCACGCGCAACTCGGCAGTGGGCAGCGCGTGCAATCGGGGGCGCGAGCGGTGCACACGGTCGCGCCGAGTTCCATCAGGGCGGCGGAGTACACCGCGGCGCGGTCGACCTGAAGCGGGAGCAGCGCCTCGGTGTCGGGGAGGTCCCGCGAGGAAGGATTGCCCGCTTCCGCGCGACCGTGCACCGCCCTGGCAACCACCCGCCGGACATTGGTGTCCACCACCGGAACTCGTTGGCCATAGGCGAAACAGGCGACGGCGCGCGCGGTGTAGGCCCCGATGCCCGGCAGCCCCAGCAGCACATCCACGTCCGTGGGCACCTCGTCACCGTGCTCGGTCGCCAGCACCCTGGCGCACTCGTGCAGCCGCAGCGCGCGGCGCGGGTAGCCGAGCTTCCCCCAGGCCCGCAGCACTTCGGCCGGCGAGGAGGCGGCCATCGCCGAGGGGACCGGCCAGCGCGCCACCCACTCCCGCCAGATCGGCTCGACCCGCACGACCGGGGTTTGCTGCAGCATGATCTCGCTCATCAGAATCTGCCACGCGGTGACGCCCGGCCTGCGCCACGGTAGATCGCGCGCGGTCTTCCCGTACCAGTCCAGCAACGTGTCCGCGTCGATGCCCTTCGGTGCGCCGTTCCGCACTGCCCTCACTATCCCCGTCCTACTGCTGCCAGGTGGTATTTGCCCACCTGTAACCGGCCGAACTCGCTGGTAACCCGAACCGTCCTGCACAATGGTCGGTATGCCGGATTCCAACCCGATCAGTGCCTGGAAGTCCCTGCGCGAAGGCAACGAGCGCTTCGTCAGTGGTGAACTGCTGCATCCTAGCCAGGGCGCAGCGGACCGGGCCAAGCTCGTCAGCGGCCAGCACCCGCACGCGATCTTGTTCGGTTGCGGCGACTCCAGGGTCGCCGCCGAACTCATCTTCGACCAGGGCCTCGGCGACATGTTCGTGGTACGCACCGCGGGCCATGTGGTCGACAGCTCGGTGCTCGGCTCGATCGAGTACGGGGTGCAGGTGCTCAACGTGCCGCTCATCGTAGTGCTCGGGCATGACAGCTGCGGCGCCGTGAAGGCCACCATCGACGCGCTGGACGGCGGCGAGGTCCCGGGCGGGTTCATTCGCAGCGTGGTCGAGCGGGTCACGCCGTCCATTCTGATCGGGCGGCGCGAAGGCCTGTCCACCGTCGACGAGATGGAGGCCAGGCACGTGGTGGAGACCAGCCGCCTGCTCATGCAGCGGTCGATGATCATCTCGCAGCGGGTGGCGACCGGTGAGCTCGCCATCGCCTGCGTGACCTACAAACTGGCCGAGGGCAAAGTGCAACTGCACCGGGTCGTCGGCAACATCGGCGAGGTGGTCTGACGCTCCGGCGTGCCCGCTGTCGGCCCAGCGTGCCGGCGGAATGTACTCGCCGCAGACAGGTGCGGACGGCCGACACGCCGTGCCCCTGAGACGGTGCGCCCGATGGTGCCCTTACCGTTGAGACGTGCTGGAACCGAATGGACCGCTGCCACCGGAGATCTACTGGCGTCGACGCGTGTTCGCCATCGGAATCATGGTGGTCGCCCTGGCGCTGGTGATCTGGGTCGTGCTCGCGGTCGCGCGCGGGGGCGACTCGCCCGGTGACACCCGGGCCGCCGAGTCCAGCTCGGTCGCGGCCAAGCCCGTCGACGCGGCGGCCAAGCCGTCGGGTGAGTCCGGCGCGCCGAAAACCTCGGCGGCGGCCACCAGTGCCGCAGCGGGCCCGTGCCCGGACCAATCGCTGGCCATCAAGGTCACCGTCGAGCAGCCCACGTACAAGACCGGTGAGCAGCCCGTGTTCGGGATCGTCATCACCAACATCTCGGCGGTGCCGTGCACCCGCGACATGGGCTCCGGTCTGCAACAGGTTTCAGTGCACACGCTCGACGGCCAGCGGCGCCTGTGGTCGAGCACCGACTGCTATCCGGACGGCCAGCCCGACGTTCGCACGATGAGTCGCGGTGAGCAGGCGGCATTCACGGTGACCTGGTCGGGCACCACGTCCCAGCCCAGCTGCGCGGGCGAACGGGTTCCCGTTCCACCGGGGGCCTACAGCGTTGTCGCGCAACTCGGCTCGGTGCGCAGCATGGCCGAGCCGTTCAACATCGCCTGATCTGCGTTGGTTTTTCCAGCGTGCGGTGCTGGCTCGGTCTCGCTTCGCTCGAAACCGGGAGTCGAGGTGCGCTGGGAGCGTCGGTATTGGCGATCGCCGCTTGTTCCACCGCCATTCGGTCACCGCGTTGCGCGGGCTCAGCGGCCGTCCGGATCAGCCTGCGGCTTCTTCGGGGACGGCGGCGCGTAGTTTGCGCAGGCCCGCTATGCGGATGGCGGAGCGGAGGTCGGTGACCTCGTGGATCTTCATAGTGCTCCGCA
Organism: Nocardia arthritidis NBRC 100137; assembly: GCF_001612765.1. Taxonomy (GTDB): domain Bacteria; phylum Actinomycetota; class Actinomycetes; order Mycobacteriales; family Mycobacteriaceae; genus Nocardia; species Nocardia arthritidis. The sequence goes on along the minus strand of NZ_BDBB01000006.1, from coordinate 153,219 downwards.
CCGGCGCGAGGCCGGGCGGCACCAGGGCGGTGGTGAAACCGAGGCGTTCGGCCTCGGCCAGCCTGCGGTTGAGGCCGGTCACTTTGCGCACCTCGCCCGCGAGACCGACCTCGCCGAGGATCACCCAGCCCGGCGGGATCGGGACGTCGGAGTCGGCGCTGGCGATGGCGAGCGCGATGGCCAGGTCGGCGGAAGGCTCGACCAGGCGCATGCCGCCGACCGTCGCGGCGTACACGTCGCTCTTGCCGAGGAACACCCGGCCGCGGCTCTGCAGGACGGCCAGCACCATGGCCACCCGGTTGTAGTCCAGGCCGCTCACCGCGCGGCGCGGCTGCGGAATCTCGGTCTTCACGGTCAGGCCCTGCACCTCGCCGACCAGCGGACGCTTGCCGTCCATCGCGACGGTCACCGCCGTGCCCGGCACGGAATCGGTGCGGTGGTGCAGGAACAGGCCGGACGGGTCGTCGACGCAGGCGATGCCGTCCTCGTGCAGTTCGAAGCAACCCACCTCGTCGGCGCTGCCGAAGCGGTTCTTGATGCCGCGCACCATGCGCAGTGTGGAGTTCTTGTCGCCCTCGAATTGCAGGACCACGTCGACCAGATGCTCGAGCGTGCGCGGGCCCGCGACGTTGCCGTCCTTGGTGACGTGCCCGACCAACAGCACCGCGATCCCGCTCGTCTTGGCCAGCGAGGTCAGCGCGGCGGTCACCTCGCGCACCTGGGTGACTCCGCCGGTCACGCCGTCCACGTCCGGAGCGAGCATGGTCTGCACCGAGTCGACCACCAGCAGCGTCGGCCGCACCTGCTCGACGTGCCCGAGCACGATCGACAGATCCGATTCCGACGCCAGATAGACCCGGTCGTGCACCGCGCCGGTGCGGTCGGCCCGCAACCGCACCTGCCCCGCCGACTCCTCTGCGGTGACGTACAGCGATCTCTCGTCGCGCTGGGCCGCCCAGCGGTGCGCCACCTCGAGCAGCAGCGTCGACTTGCCCACTCCCGGCTCGCCGGACAGCAACACCACCGAGCCGGGTACCACCCCGCCGCCGAGCACCCGGTCCAGCTCGCTCACGCCCGTCGCCCGCGCCTGGGTGACCTTGGAATCGATCTGTGAAATCGGCGCGGCCGCGGTGCTGGGCAACATCGCCTTCCGCCCGGGAGAACCGACCGCCCCCGCCCCGACGACTACCTCGTCGACCGTGCCCCAAGCCCCGCACTCCGGGCACTTGCCCACCCATTTGGCGACTTCGTGCGAACAGGCGGAGCACCGGAAAATCGGCTTGGTCTTTGCCACAGGGGCACCATACGCACCACCTCTGACAGGGTTTGTTTTGACGCAGTCGCGAGTCTCGCCCGTCCGGACACGAGCCACCAAGGGGCCGCGAACACTCAGCGACGAAGTCGCTGCGTGTTCAACTCAGCGACGAAGTCGCTGCGTGTTCAACTCAGCGACGAAGTCGCTGCGTGTTCAACTCAGTGACCGCCGGTGTGCTCGGCTTCGGCCGGGCCGGACTTGTCGGACTCGTGGCGCTCGGTGTGCAGGCCCGCGTCGACCGGGACCTGGACCTGGACCGTGCCGTTCTGCTTGAAGTTGAACGAGACGTTGTACGTGAGGCCGGGAGTGACGTCCCTGGTCAGGCCGGTGATCTCGATCAGGATCGGGTTGGTCTCGGGGTCGGTGGCGGCGGGCTCGGAGCCGTGCTGGCCCGCGCCGTGCGAATCGGCCGTGGTGGTCGGCGCGCCGGAACGCGGCGCGGAGGTGGGGGCCGCGGCGCTCGTGGTGGGCGCGGCGCTGCTGCTGGGCGTGGCCTCGTGCTTGACCGGCTGGTTCGCCGCGACGACGGTCTGCTGCGGCGCGAGCTCGACGACGGACTTGCCGGAGGCCGGGGTGATCTTGACGGTGCCCAGGTCGGTGGTGATGCTGGTCAGCTCGTCGGGGACGGACTCGCCGTTGTTGATGATGGACAGGGCGATGAGCGCCTTGCCGCCCTTGGCGTTGTTGTAGGCGGTGCCTTCGCCCGGGTACACGATGTGCACGTTGCGCAGCGCGATGCGGCCGACGTCCGCGTGGTTGCCGTTCACGGCGGCGACCTGGTCCGCGGTCTGCGAGATCTGGCCCGCGCCGCAGCCGGACAGCGCGATCGCCGCTCCGGCGGCGAGTGCGGCAACCGTCACCATGCGACGTCGCGCCCCGTTCGGGGCGGTCACAGCTTTCAGGGCAGTCACGGGTTGTCCCTCCATGTCGACCGGGCTCTGCTCCGCGCGGGAGCGTAGTAACTAGGCAGCGTAGTAGTTCACTCGGCGGACCGGGCGCGGGGGCTGGGACAAACGCGGAGTCGGCGGCGCGCGCGTACGCGCGGTGTGAAGCGGGCCACGAGCGTCTTCGCCGACACTCGGCGCTTCGGTAACGGTTCGATCGAGGTTCTGATGATTGCCGCGAAGGCGCCGGCGCGCGGGAGGCGAGCGGCGCCGAACGAGCCGGGAGATAACCCCTTCTGGCACAACGTAATGCACACCACCTGGCATCTGTCAAGCCCCACGGTTGCCTCGTTGTGGCCCTGACCTGCACAGTTGATCGCGCCGTTATCGAGTCGCATGTTAAACTGTGAACATCGAAAGGGGCACGGGACACATGATTTTTAAGGTCGGAGACACCGTCGTTTACCCCCACCACGGAGCGGCGTTGATCGAAGCAATCGAGACTCGCACCATCAAGGGTGAGCAAAAAGAGTATCTGGTCCTGAAGGTCGCCCAAGGCGATCTCACTGTTCGGGTTCCCGCGGAGAACGCCGAATACGTCGGCGTGCGTGACGTCGTGGGTCAGGAGGGTCTCGATCGGGTCTTCCAGGTGCTTCGTGCGCCGCATACGGAGGAGCCGACCAACTGGTCCCGCCGCTACAAGGCCAACCTCGAGAAGCTCGCCTCCGGCGATGTGAACAAGGTGGCCGAGGTCGTCCGCGATCTGTGGCGCCGGGAACAGGACCGCGGGCTGTCCGCGGGTGAGAAGCGCATGCTCGCCAAGGCTCGGCAGATTCTTGTCGGTGAGCTCGCGCTGGCCGAAGGAACCGATGACGGCAAGGCCGAGACCCTGCTCGATGAGGTCCTCGCAGCGGCTTCCTGACCGTGAACACACCTGACAACGGTGTCCGTCCCACCGACGGACCCGTCGTTGCTCTGGTGCCTGCCGCCGGCCGTGGCGTGCGTCTGGGTGAATCGACACCCAAGGCGTTCGTCCCGGTCGGCGGCACACCTATGGTCCGGCTCGCCGTCGAAGGCTTGATCGCCTCCGGCGCGGTCGACCGGATCATCGTGATGGTTCCCACCGAACTCGTCGACAGCGCCGTTGCCCTGCTGCCGCCCACGGGTTCGGTTCAGGTGGTCGTCGGCGGCGCCGAACGCATCGACTCGGTGCGGGCGGGTATCGCCGCCGCGCCCGACGCCTCCTACTTCCTGGTCCATGACGCCGCCCGAGCGCTCACGCCGCCCGAGCTCATCGCCCGGGTCACGGCCGAACTGCGCGCGGGCCGTCCCGCCGTGATTCCCGGACTTCCGGTGACCGACACCATCAAGTCCGTCGACGCGGCGGGCGCGGTGACCGGCACTCCCGAGCGCGCCGGGTTGCGCGCCATCCAGACGCCGCAGGGTTTCTCGGCCGAGCTGCTGCGCTCCGCCTACGCCACCGAGGGCATCCAGGCGACCGACGACGCGGGCCTGGTCGAGCGGCTCGGCGTCGGCGTGCACACGATTCCCGGCGATCCGCTGGCGTTCAAGATCACCACTCCGCTCGACCTGCGGCTCGCCGACGCGATACTCGACGGCGCGGGCATCGGACGGGCGGTGGCACCGTGACCATGCGCGTCGGCATCGGCAGCGACGTCCATCCGATCGAAGCGGGCAGGCCGTGCTGGATGGCGGGTCTGCTGTTCGACGGCGACGACGGCTGCGCGGGTCACTCCGACGGCGACGTCGCCGCGCACGCGCTGTGCGACGCGCTGCTGTCCGCGGCGGGCCTCGGCGATGTCGGCGCGGTCTTCGGCACCGGACGCCCGGAATGGGCGGGTGTCTCCGGCGCGGCCATGCTGAAGGAAGTGCGCAGGCTGCTTGACGAAGCGGGCTTCGAAGTGGTCAACGCCGCGGTGCAGGTCATCGGCAATCGCCCGAAGATCGGCCCGCGGCGCGCCGAGGCGCAGCAGGTGCTGGGCGAGTTGCTCGACGCCCCCGTCTCGGTGTCCGGCACCACCACCGACGGACTCGGACTGACCGGTCGCGGCGAGGGCGTCGCCGCCGTGGCGACGGCCCTGCTGCAAGCTTGTCGTTGATCCTGCTCCGGCGGACCCGAGCCGGTCCGTGAACGACCTTATACACCAGCTAGGATCGACTGCCGTGACCCTGCGCCTCTTTGACACCGACACGCGGACCATGCGCGATTTCGCGCCCCTGGTCCCCGGCCGTGCTTCGGTGTACCTCTGTGGCGCCACCGTGCAAGGCGAGCCGCACATCGGCCATGTGCGCAGCGGAGTCGCGTTCGATGTACTGCGACGCTGGTTGCTCGCGCACGACTTCGACGTCTGGTTCATCCGCAACGTCACCGATATCGAGGACAAGATCCTGACCAAGGCCGCCGAGGCGGGCAGGCCGTGGTGGGAGTGGGCCGCCACGCACGAGCGCGCCTTCGATCGCGCCTACGAACGGCTCGGGGTGCTGCCGCCGTCCGCGGAGCCTCGCGCCACCGGCCACATCACCCAAATGGTCGACATGATGCAGCGGCTGATCGACCGCGGTCACGCCTACGCCTCGGCGGGCAACGTCTACTTCGACGTGGTCAGCTATCCCGACTACGGCAAGCTGTCCGGCCACAAGCTCGACGACGTGCACCAGGGTGAGAGCGCGGGCGAGGGCAAACGCGACCCGCGCGACTTCACCCTGTGGAAGGCGGCCAAGCCGGGCGAGCCGACCTGGCCGTCGCCGTGGGGGCCCGGCCGCCCCGGTTGGCATCTGGAGTGCTCGGCGATGGCCGAGTTCTACCTCGGCCCGGAATTCGATATCCATTGCGGCGGTATGGATCTGGTGTTCCCGCACCACGAGAACGAGATCGCCCAGTCGAAGGCCGCCGGTGACGGCTTCGCCAGGTACTGGCTGCACAACGGCTGGGTGACCATGGGCGGGGAGAAGATGTCCAAGTCACTGGGCAACGTGCTGTCCGTGCCGAACGTTCTCAAACAGGTGCGTGCCGTCGAACTGCGGTTCTACCTGGGCAGCGCGCACTACCGCTCGATGCTGGAGTACTCGGAGAAGGCGCTGCACGACGCGGCGCAGTCCTACCAGCGCGTCGAGGCCTTCGTGACCCGGGTGGCGGACCGGGCCGGTGAGATTCCGGTGGGCAAGTGGACCGACGCGTTCGCCGCCGCCCTCGACGACGATCTCGCGGTGCCGAAGGCGCTGGCGGAGATCCACCGGGCGGTGCACGAGGGCAACAAGGCGCTGGAGGCCGGCGCGATCGACTCCGCGCGCGATCTGGCCGGCCAGGTGCGCGCCATGCTCGGCATCCTCGGCGTCGACCCGCTCGACCCGCACTGGTACGCCCCGAGTGATTCCTCCGCCGCGCTCGGCGCTCTCGACGTGCTGGTGCGTGCCGAACTCGACCGCCGCCAGGAGGCGCGGGCCACGAAGGACTGGGCGACCGCCGACGGCGTGCGTGACCGTCTGCAGTCCGCGGGCATCGAGGTCACCGATACCGCCGATGGTCCCGAATGGGCGCTCGGCGAACCGCAATCCGGAAAGGCCAGGTAATGGCAGGCAATTCGCAGCGTCGGGGTGCGGTTCGCAAGAGCGGCAGCAAGAAGGGCGCCGTCGTCGGTTCGGGCGGCAAGCGCAGGCGCGGGCTCGAGGGGCGTGGCGCGACCCCGCCCGCCGAGATGCGGACCAAGCATCCCGCCGCCAAGCGGGCGGCGGCGAAAGCCAAGGCGGCGCAGGGGCGTTCGTCTTCGGCGGGCAGGCCGGCCGGGCGCAAGAGCGACGACGGTCCGGAATTGGTGCTCGGGCGCAATCCGGTGGTCGAGTGCCTGCGTGCGGGTGTGCCCGCGACGGCGCTGTACGTCGCGGTCGGCACCGAGAACGACGACCGGTTGACCGAGAGCGTGCGGCTGGCCGCCGACACGGGCATCTCCATCCTCGAGGTACCGCGCACCGACCTGGATCGGTTGAGCGCCAACGGATTGCACCAGGGTGTCGCCCTCCAGGTGCCGCCGTACCGCTACGCCCATCCCGACGACCTGCTCGACCGGGCACGCGGCGCCGCGGAGCCCGCGCTGCTGGTCGCGCTGGACAACATCTCCGACCCGCGCAATCTGGGCGCGGTCATCCGTTCCGTGGCGGCCTTCGGTGGCCACGGCGTGCTGATCCCGCAACGGCGCAGCGCGAGCGTGACCGCGGTGGCCTGGCGTACCAGCGCGGGCGCCGCCGCTCGGCTCCCGGTCGCGCGCGCGACGAATCTCACCCGCACGCTGAAGGATTGGGCCTCGCAGGGTGTTCAGGTCGTCGGCTTGGATGCCGGGGGCGACACGACGCTCGATGACTTCGACGGCGGTGAACCGACCGTGATCGTGGTCGGCTCGGAGGGCAAGGGCCTGTCCCGCCTGGTCCGGGAATCCTGTGACGCGATCTTGTCGATTCCGATGTCCGGCCCGGTGGAATCGCTGAACGCGTCGGTCGCCGCCGGTGTGGTGCTCTCCGAAGTCGCCCGGCAACGCCGCGCCTGAGAGGCGTTTGCGCCGGTCGCTCGATCACTCGGGCGTCTGTGGCGCCCGTGCGCCGGGACTGTGCGTATTCGGCGGATAACCCGCCGTCGAACCCCAGCCTCCGCCCGGGTCCACGATCTCGTTGTAAAGGCCAAGCGCACCAACTGATCTCGAAAGCACATCGGCCACCTCCCGGGCCCGCCCCGGCGTGAGCGTCACCGAACGCAGAAGTTGCCCCGAAATCTCGCGAGCCCCGACGCGTCCGGCTTAAGAACACGGAGAGGCGGCACGGCACAGTAGAATTCGGCTGGTGGTGATACCCAATCAACCCATCGGTCAGCCGGTCGAGCATCCGAACGCGACGGCGGTGTTGTTTCTCGGCGCGGCGAGCGTCCTCTGCTGCGGGGTGCTGGGGCCGGTGGCGTGGGCGCTGGGACGGCGCGCGCTCGACCAGATCGAGGAATCCGGTGGCGCGTACGGTGGCCGCACCCAGGTGCTGGTCGGCTATGTGCTCGGCGTCGTCGGCACCGTCTTCATGATCATCTTCGCGGTGCTGTTCCTGTTCATCCTGCTCGGCGGTAACGCTTGAGCGGTGCCGCCGGAAGCCTGTCCATCGCGCCGGGCGCGGGTCTGCGCGCAGACCGCCAGAGCGCTGTCCTCGGCGCGGAACCTAATCCAAGCTGGGGCGTTCGCGCCCCGCGGCGTCCCACGCGGGCCATTCCGTGCTGACGCTGCCCGACCAGCTGGGCTGCCTGCGGTCTCGGAACGCGGCCATGGCCTCGCCGCCGTCGATGCTCTTGGTCGCGTGCTGGTTGAGGTCGGTTTCCAATTGACCGACCACGGCCGGGCTCATTCCGAGCCCTTCCCAGAGCAGCCGCTTGGACAGGGCCACCGGTAGCGGCGCCGAGCCGTTCGCGATGTCGTGCGCGACGGCGAGCGCGGTGGGTAGCACCTCGCCCGCGGGCAGTGAGCTGTTGGCCAGGCCCATCGCCTTCGCCTCGTCACCGTCGAACGTGCGACCGGTCAGCATGATGTCGGCGGCGTTGGCCATGCCGACCAGCCTGGGTAGTGTCCAGTGCGCGTAGCCGTCGGCCAGGACGCCGCGGCGCACCTGGTTCAGCCCGTATACCGCGTCGCGCGCCATGTACCGCAGGTCGCACTGGAGGGCCAAGGCGAGGCCGATGCCGACCGCGTGACCGTTCACGGCCGCGATCACCGGTTTGCGCACTCGCCACGGCGGCGGATCGATGGTGGCGCTGACCTCGCCCACCCGGTTGGATAGGTCCGCGCCCGCGCAGAACGCGGGCGGGGTGCCGGTGACGATCACGGCACGGATGGCGTCTTCCGAATCGCAGCGGTGCAACGCGGCGCCCAATTCGGCGGCCATCGTGGGGGTGAAGGCGTTCTGCTGGGCGGGCCGGTTGAGCGTGAGCACGGCGACTCCCTGAGAGACGTCGACGTGCAGTTCCGAACTCATGCCACAGGATGTTAGCCGACGGACGCGGAGCTGACCCGGGGCCGAATGTCCTCGGCTATCCGCGCAGCACCTTGCGCCCGATGGCGTACTTGTGCACCTCGGTCGGGCCGTCGTAGAGCCGGAAGGCACGCATGTCCCGGAAGATCATCTCGACCACGGTCTCGTCGCTGATGCCGATGCCGCCGAGCACCTGCACGCACCGGTCGGCGACCTTGAACAGCTCCTCGGACACGAACGACTTCGCGATCGAGCTCTCGTGCCGCGCCTTCTCGCCGTTGTCCATCAGCCAGCACGCGTGCCAGATGGTCAGCCTGCACTGGTGCAGCGCGATCTCGTTGTCCGCCAGCATGAACGACACGCCCTCGTGTTCGCCGATCGGCTTGCCGAACGCGGTGCGGGTGCGTGCGTGCTCGACCGCGATGCTCTGGGCGCGTTCGGCGGCGCCGAGCCACCGCATGCAATGGGTCAGACGGGCCGGGGCGAGCCGGAGCTGGGCGTAGCGCAGCGCCTGGCCCGCCTCGCCGAGCAGTGCCTCCCTGGGCAGGACCAGGTTGTCGAAGCGAACCACCCCGTGCCCGGCGACGTAATTACGGTCCATTGTGTTCATCGTGCGTTCGATGACGATGCCGGGCTCGTCGCCGTCGGCCAGGAACAGCGTGGGGCCCTCGGGCAAGTGCGGGTTGGCGGCGAGCCGCGCCATGATGATCCATGTCTTCGCGCCGTTCGCACCCGTGATCAGCCACTTGCGGCCGTTGATGGTGAAGTTCTCCCCGTCGAAAATGGCCGCGGTGGACAGCTGAGCCGGGTCGGAGCCTGCCCCGTCGGGCTCGGTCATGGCGAAGACCGAACGCTGGTGGCCCGCGACCACGGGGGCAAGGAAACGCTGGACTTGATCGGGGTCGGCCACCTTGGACAGCAGGAACATGTTGCCCTCGTCGGGCGCCGCGCAGTTCATCGCGACCGGGCCGAGCGTGGACCAGCCCGCCGCCTCGTAGATCACCGCCTGCTCGATGTGGGTCAGTCCGCGCCCGCCGAGCGACTCCGGCGCCTGCACGGTGAGCAACTTCTCGGCACGGGCCAGTTCGACGAGTTCCTGCCGCAGCTCATCGGTCGGGCCGTGCGCGGTCAGGCGCGGGTCCCGCTCGTACGGGACGATCTTGTCGATGACGAATCGGCGTACTCGGTCGCGTTCGGCGGCGAGGTCGGCGGGAATCGCGAAGTCGATCATCGTTGGTCACCATTCGTTCGGGGGCGCGGTGCCTCGAGCATACGAAAGCGCCCCGGAATGACTGAAGGCGGCTGCCATCAAAGATGTTCTCCTCGCGGAAGCGCGGCTCGCCGAGGCAGCTCGACGCCGCGCCTGTTCAGCGGCCGGTCCGCGCAGCGACAGGCGCGGGGCCTCGGCCGCTCAGCGGGCGCGGGCGAGCCTGCGGTCGCGGGTGCCGAGCAGGCGGCAAGCGAGGTAGATCAGGAACGAGATGGTGGTGACGAAGGTGGAGACGGGTACGCCCGGCGCGAGCGAGAGCAGGATGCCGCCCACGGCGGCGATCTCCGCGAACAGCACGGCGAGCACCGTCGCCCGGATCGGGTCCGCGGTGAGCTGGGCGGCCGCGGCGGCCGGAGTGATCAGCAGGGCGAGGACCAGCAGCGCCCCGACGATCTGTACGCCGAACGCCGCCGTAATGCCGAGCAGCACGGCGAACACGATGGACAGCGCCCGCACCGGAACACCGCGCGCCACCGCTACCTCCGGATCGGAACTGGCGAACAGCAGCGGCCGGTAGACGAACGCGAGCACCGCGATCACCCCGGCGGTGCAGACGGCGAGCAGGCCGAGACCGTTGTTGCCGACGCTGACCACCTGGCCGGTCAGCAGCGAGAACTTCGATCCCGCGCGATCGGGCCCCAGCCACAGGAAGAGCACCGAGAGACCCAGACCGAACGAAAGCACCACCGCGATCACCGAATCGCGCTCGCGCGCACGGGCGCCGAGCAGGCCGAACAGCACCGCCGCGACCACCGACCCCGCGATGGCCCCCAGGCCGACCCCGACACCGGCCAGCAGCGCGGCGGCGGCCCCGGTCAACGACAGCTCGCTGGTGCCGTGCACGGCGAACGACATCTGTCTGCTGATGATCAACGGGCCGATCACTCCGGACAGCAGCCCGAGCAGGGCCGCGGCGAGCAGCGCCTGCTGGACGAATCCGTAGGACAGCAGGTTCGCCGTGGTGCCGAAGTCCAGCATCTTGCCGAGGACGCTGGACAGTTTGTCGGTCACGAGCGCACTCCACTCTCGTCCGGGTCGGCGGCCGACCGGTCGCCGTTTCCGTCCACGAGGTCCGGTGGCACGGGAGGTGCCGAGGACGCAGCGACCGAACTCTTGCCGTTGCCGGGAATGGTGCGGCCGGCCGCCGAGTCGCCTGTGGCGGGGTGGCCGCCATCCGCGAGCTCCACCGGCGCATGCGCTGCCGAGGCTGTTTGCTTGCCGTTGTCGGTGATCGCGGGGGTTGGCGCCGCGTCCTCCGGTGCCGCGGCGCGGGCGGTCGCGTTGCCGTTCGCCGAAGCAGCCGCCGGGATTCGCTCGGCCGGTGTGGCCCCGTTCGTCACCGGGTGGGCTGTCGACGATCGGTCGGCCGGTTCGCCGGCTTGCGAGTCGGCCGAGTCCGCGTGGCCGGTCTTCGTCGAGTCGTTCGCTTCGCTCGCCGCCGCCGATCCATCCTGCGCGGCGCCGCCGGGCGCGAACTCGTCGCCCGCCGGTCCGTGACAGTGACCGCCCGCGGTGCCCAGCGCGTCCATGGTGTCGCCGGTGCCGACGACCACCAGACGCCCGCGGACCCGCAGTACATCCACCTGGGTGCGGTACAGCTCCGACAGCACCGACGAGGTCATCACTTCCTCCGGCGTCCCGATCCGGAACCGACCGTCGACCAGATACAGCACCCGGTCCACCAAGGGCAGGATCGGATTGATCTCGTGCGTCACGAAAAGCACCGCGGTGTCGTGGGTGCGCCGACGGCGATCGATCAGTTCGGCGACCAGTCGCTGGTTGGCCAGGTCGAGGCTGAGCAAGGGCTCGTCGCACAGCAGCACCTTCGGATCACCGACCAGCGCCTGCGCCACCCGCAGGCGCTGCTGCTCGCCGCCGGACATGGATTCCAGCGGCGCGTGGGCGAAGTGCTCCGCCCCGACGTCGGCGACGGCCGCGGCCACCTTGCGTTTGCGCTCGGCGCGGGAGCGAAGACCGAGTCCCCAGCGATGCCCGTCGACGCCGAGTCCGACGAGGTCGACGCCGCGCAACTGCACCCCGGCATCGATCGTCTTCTGTTGCGGCACATAGCCGATGTCGGGGTTGCCGGTACGCGCGGGAGAGCCCGCGATCCGGGCTGTGCCGGAGCTCAGGCCGACCTGCCCCAGCAATACTTTCAGCAGCGAGGTCTTGCCCGAGCCGTTCGGTCCGAGCACCGCGACGAATTCACCCCGGGCGACGGTGAGATCCAGCCCCTCCCAAAGGGTTCGGTCCCCGAACGACAAGCGGGCGGCCTCCAGCCGCACCGCGGCCGAGTCGTCGCCGATGTTCGATCGCCGCCGCTGCACCTCGGCGGTGTGCTCGGTCAGCGCGGCTCCCTCGTTCATCTGCCCAGCGCGGCGGCCAGCGCCTGCGCGTTCTTCGTCTGCCACTGAATGTAATCCACGTCCTCGGGCAGGGTCTCGGTCACCTCGACGACGGCGACGCCCGCGTTCTGCGCGGTGCCGCGCAGGTCCTTGGTGATCTTGTCCTCGGTCTGCACGTTGTAGATCAGGGCGCGTACTCGCTTGCCGGTGAGCAGGTCCTGGGTCGCCGCGACGGCGGCGGGGGCCGGGTCGGTCTCCTGCTCGACGGCTTCCTGGAACTCGTGCGGAGTCAGGTCGTCCGCGCCGGCGGCGGCCACGAGGTAGTGCGCGAGGGGCTCGGTCTGCAACACCGGAGTTCTCGGGTGCTCGGCGGCGAGTTTGCCGGTGATGGCGGTGACCGCCGCGAGCCTGTTCTCGAACGCCGTCGCGCGCTCGGCGTAGGCCGCGGCCTTGTCCGGATCCAGTTCGCCGAGCTGGGCGGCGATCCGGTGGGCGACCACGCCGACGGTACGCACGTCGTACCAGACGTGCTCGTTCTCGTCGCTCTGGTCCACCCGCGAGGCGAACGCGTCCACTGTGCGCTTGTTCGTGCCCGCCACCGCCTTCTCGGCGAACTCGTCGTAGCCGCCGCCGTTGTAGACCACGAGGTCGGCATCGCTGAGTTCGGCCGACTCGACGGCGGAGGTCTCGTGCGAGTGCGGGTCGGCGGACGGATCGGTGATCAGCGACCGGACGGCGGCGTCGGGACCCGCGATGGCGGCGGCGATATCGCCCCACACATCGGTGGAGGCTACGACGGACGGCCGTCCGTCGTCGGTCGAGCCGCCGCAGGCGGTCAGCGTCAGGGCGGAGGCGACCCCCACGGCGATGCCCGCGCAGGTGATGGCAAATCCGGTTCTCACGTGGGGGTACTCCTGGCAGTGCTCTAGATCATAATGGAAATCGTTCCCGTTTAACTCTAGCAGGGATCGTCGCAGGCTAGGATGCGAAGCCCGCGAAAAAGGCGAAATGCGAAGGGCCCGTGAACGATTCCTCGTTCGCGGGCCCTCGGCGCGATGCGCGGGTCAGACCAGCGCGGCCTCCACCGGCTGGCCGAGCAGCTGCGCACAGCGCAACAGGCCGAGATGGCTGTACGCCTGCGGGTGGTTACCCAGCGAGCGTTCGGCCACCGGGTCGTACTCCTCGCTGAGCAGCCCCGTCGGGCCCGCGACGTCGACCAGCTGGGCGAACAGCGCCTCGGCGTCGGAGCGCTTCCCGATCAACAGGTACGCCTCGACCAGCCAGGCCGCGCACAGGTGGAAGCCGCCCTCGCCGCCGGGCAGGCCGTCGTCGTGGTGGTACCGGTACACGGTCGATCCGCTGCGCAGCTCGGCCTCGGTCGCCACGACGGTCGCCGCGAAGCGCGGGTCGGACGGGTCGATCAGGCCGCTCAACCCGATGTGCAGGGTCGCCGCGTCCAGGTCGGTGCCGTCGTAGGCCGCGGTGTAGGACTGCACCTCGTCGTTCCAGCCCTTCGCTTTCACCTCGTCGGCGATGGTGTCGCGCAGCACCGGCCAGGCCGGGTCGATCTCGCGGTCGAATTTCTGCGCCAGGGTCAGCGCCCGATCGACGGTCAGCCAGCCCATCACCTTCGAGTACACGTGGTGGCGCGGGTTGCCGCGGATCTCCCAGATGCCGTGGTCGGGCTCCTGCCAGCGCCGCTGCACCGCCTCGACCATGGCGCACACCAGTTCCCAGTCGGCGTCGGGCAGCACATCCGCCGGAGCGGTGACGCCCCGCAGCTCCCTGGCGTGCGCCAGGGCGGCGATGAGGTCCACGATCGGGCCGAAGACGTCCAGCTGCACCTGCATGTTGGCCGCGTTGCCGACGCGCACCGGGCGCGAACCCGCGTAGCCGGGCAGCTGGTCGATCGAGGCCTCCGGCGGCAGCGTCTCGCCGTAGAGCGTGTACAGCGGGTGCAGGCGCTCGGGGCCGGGCAACGTCTCCAGCACCCGGTGCACCCAGCCGAGGTAGTCCTCGGCCTCGGCGATCGAGCCGAGCGAGACCAGTGCCTGCGCGGTGAGTGCCGCGTCGCGCAGCCAGCAGTAGCGGTAGTCCCAGTTGCGCACGCCGCCGATGTCCTCCGGCAGCGAGGTGGTCGCGGCCGCGAGGATCGAACCGGACGGGGCGTGCACCAGGCCGCGCAGGGTCAACGCGGAACGCTTCATCAGGTCGGGCTTCAGCGGCGGCAGCGTGAGTTTCGAGGCCCACTCCGACCAGTACCGCTCCGCCTCCCGTCGCCGCTCCGTCTCACCCACGGCGGCGGGATCGAGATCGGATGTGCCACAACGTAGTTCGAGCACGATCGGGCCCTTCGACGGGTCGACCACGGCCCGTGCCGACTCGTGGGTCCCGTCCGAGACGATCTCCCACCGCACGCCGGGGGAGCGCAGCACGATCGGATCGTTGGTGCCGTGCACCTGCAGCCCGCCCTCCTGTGCCTCGAGGTTCACCGGCACCTGGCCGAACTCCGGCCGGGGGGCGAAGGTGACCACCGCCTTCGCGTCGCCGGTGATCACCCGGGTGAGGTCGGTGCGGTTGGACGCCACGTCGTGCGGCAGGTAGTCGGTGACTTGCAATTTCGCCCAACGGGTTTCGACGGTCATCGTGCCGTCGACGTAGCGCTGCGAGAGCGGCAGGCCCGGGCGCTCGGGCTCGATGGTGAAGTGACCGCCCTGCGGGCCGCCGAGCAAGTGGGCGAACACCGCGGCGGAATCCGGTTCCGGGTGGCAGAACCAGGTGACCGTGGCGTCCGGGGTGAGCAGCGCGACCGAGCGCGGACTGGCCAGCATGGTCAGCCGCTCGATGCGCGGCGCGCTCGCGCCCGCCAGCCAGGTGCGGCGCTCCTCCAGCAGGTAGGCCAGCGCCCAGGCGACGGCCTCGGTGCTATCCACGCGGAACTTGGCGAGGCTCTCGCCCTCGCCGACCTTGATGCCGACGTCGGGACCCGACAGCACCCGGAACGCCTTCTCGTCGGTGACGTCGTCGCCGAAGAACACCGCGGCCGAGGCCCCCGCCTGATGCCGGACGGTGTCCAGTGCGGTGCCCTTGTCGGTCTGCACCACAGCCAGCTCGATGACCTGCTTGCCCTCCGTGACCTGCACGCCGAACCAGCACGCCGGACCGAGCCGGACCTGCGACAGCGCGCGATGGCCGATCTCCGGGCTGGCGTTGCGCACGTGCAACGCCACGCTGGCCGGCTTGACCTCCACGGTGACGCCCGGATTGTCCGAGGCGACCTGGCTCAGCGCGGTCTGCACCTCTTGGAGCAGATGCTTGGCGTCGCTGTCGATCGCGTGCACGAAGCCCACGTCGAATTCCGAGCCGTGGCTGCCGATCAGTTGCACCTCGACGGGCAGTCGGGACAGCGCCGCGAGATCTCGCAGCGCGCGACCGGAGATCACGGCGGCCGTGGTCCCGGTCAGGCCGGCGAGGGCTCGTAACGCGCTCACCGATTCCCGATGGGGAAAGGCTTTGGTCGGGTCGGACACGATGGGCGCGAGTGTCCCGTCGTAGTCCGATGCGACCAGCAGCCGTGGCACGCGCGCGACCGTCGACAGTGCACGGCGAAGTTCCAGTGGCAGATCCTGTGCGCTCACGCATCCAACCTAGTGATCGGAGGATTTTTTCAGGGGGCGGGCAAAACAATACTGTGTTGAATTTGCCGCACAGAAGCGCGCCGGTCCGCGTGCGCACGATAACGCAGGTGCTGAACCGGTGTCCGGTAGATCTGCCCAGCTAACGGCGACGGGATCGGAGCGGGTGAGCTTCGTCCCAGCACAGGGGAGGTGTTCGGACCCGGCGGGTGGCCGGGGCCGAATTCGCTCGATGTGCGCTGAGAGATCCCGACAGAGCTTACTGGTTGCGTTCGCCGAGCAGGAGGTCGACGGTCAGTTCGAGACGTTCGGTGACGTCGGTGGCCGAGGCGCGCCGAGTCAGCCAAGCGACCAGGTTCGACAACCACACATCGCTGATCACCCGCGCGATGGCCAGCTGCCGTTCGGTGGGCTCGCCGTCGTTCATGGCCCGCGCGAAGACGCGGTCCATCACCTTGCCCACGCGGTCCACCTCGGCGGCGGCGGAGGCGTCCGCGAACATGAACGCCCGGGTCATGGCCTCGGTGAGCAGCGGGTCGCGCTGCATCATCCGGGTGATCTGGGTGAGCAGCAGGTGCATGCGCTCCTGCGGGGACTGCCCGGCAAGCGGCTTGCGTTTGCCCTCGATCTGCTCGAATTCGCGCGACAGCGCCGAGACCAGCAGGTGCACCTTGGACGGGAAGTAGCGGTACAGCGTGCCCACGGCGACGTCGGCGCGCTCGGCCACCGCGCGCATCTGGACCGCGTCGTAACCGCCTTTGGACGCGAGTGCCAGGGTCGCGTCCAGGATCCGCTTGCGCCGTTCACGCTGCGCCGCCGAACTCAGCTCGTCCTCGCTGAGCGTGGTGACCGTGGCCGCGGGCCGGGCCGCGCTCGAGTCGGCTGGCTGCGATCGGGACGGACTGGCCATTGATGAAAGTCCTTTCCGGAAACGTCGTTTCGTCGGCTGCGTGCGCGGTGTCGCCGCGGCGGGATGGTCTCTTGACTTCCGCCCGGCTAGGATATTAGAACATGTTCTAGGTGTGGGAGTCACGCCGGAAAGGCGGTATGGAGTGTGACCATCGCCACCACTGACGAGCATAAAGCCGTTCAGGAGTCGATGCGCGGATGGGCGGCGTCGGTCCGTCCAATTGCAACAATGCGGACCGGCGCGGCCGACTTCTGGCGCGCCTACTGGCCCGCGCTGGCCGAGATCGGGATCTTCCGGGTCGCGGTGGCCGAGGACGCGGGCGGTGCGGGCGGGTCGGTCGCCGATCTGGCCGTGCTGGTGGAGCAGGCGGCCCACGACCTGGTCGGCGGCCCCGTGCTCGCAACGGCTTTGGCCAATCTGATCACCGCGGGCCGGCTCGACGAGGACCTGCCCTGCGGGGTCGCGCTCGACTTCGTCGTCGGTTCGACGGTGAGCGTACCCGCGGCAAGCGACGGCGTGTTGCTCACGGGTACCTGGGATTCCGTGCTCGGCGCCGCACCCGGCACCGCCGTCCTGCTGCCGATCGATCAGCCGCAGGGGCAGCGGTGGTGCCTGGTCCAGCCCGACGCCGTCGGCCTGCGAGTGGAGTCGCTCGCGCCGCTGGATCCGAGCACGCCGCTGGCCCGGGTGCACTGCGCCGATCTGCGCGTGCCCGCCGAACACGTGTTCGTCGCGCCGTACGCCGCCGGGGATCTGCTGGTCGCGCTGGTCGCCGCCGAACTGTCCGGCCTCGCGGGCTGGTGCCTGGAGACCGCGGTCGAGTACGCCAAGGTGCGCGAGCAGTTCGGTCGCAAGATCGGTTCGTTCCAGGCGGTCAAGCACATCTGTGCCTGGATGCTGTGCCGCACCGAGCTCATCCGCGCCGTAGCGGCCGACACCGCGGCCGCCGTGGACGACGGCGGCGCCGAGCTGCCGATCGCCGCCGCCATCGCGGCCGCGATCGCCCTGGACGCCGCGGTCGAGACCGCCAAGGACTGCATCCAGGTGCTCGGCGGTATCGGCTTCACCTGGGAGCACGACGCGCATCTGTACCTGCGCCGGGCGACGGCGCTGCGGCAACTGCTCGGCGGCTCGGCGCGCTGGCGGGCCCGGGTCACCGAGTTGACCCGTCAGGGCCTGCGGCGCACTACCGGGGCCGACCGGGTCTTCGCCGAGGAGGGCGTGGCCGTGGACGGCGACAGCGCCCATGAGCTGGCCGCGGAAGTCGCGCGGATCGCCGCGCTGCCCGCCGATCGGCAGCGCGACGCATTGGTCGAGGCGGGTCTGGTCATGCCGCATTGGCCGCGGCCGTATGGACGCGCAGCGGACCCGATGACCGGTCTGGTGATCTCCGAGGAGCTGCGCCGCGCCGGGCTCACCGCGCCGGACCTGGCCATCGGCGGCTGGGCGATTCCGACGCTGTTGCAACACGGGACCCCGGAGCAGATCGAGCGCTTCGCCTGGCCGACCTTGCGCGGCGAGGTGGTCTGGTGCCAGCTGTTCAGCGAACCCGAAGCGGGCTCCGACCTGGCGGCGTTGCGCACCACCGCGAAGAAGGCGGACGGCGGCTGGGTGCTGCGCGGTCAGAAGGTGTGGACCTCGCTGGGCGACAAGGCGAATTGGGCGATCTGCTTGGCGCGTACAGATCCGGATGCGCCCAAACACCGTGGCATCACCTACTTCTTGGTCGACATGCACAGCGCCGGACTCGAGGTTCGGCCGCTGGTGCAGATCACCGGGGAGGCGCGTTTCAGTGAGGTGTTCCTCGACGACGTGTTCGTGCCCGACGATTGCGTGGTCGGCGCATTGAACAATGGGTGGAAAATCGCCCGTTCCACTCTGGCGACCGAGCGGGTCGCCATGGGCGGAAATGGGATCGGTCCGGTGCTCGAGGAGCTGATCGCGAAATCGCCGGCCACCGGCCCCGGTGCCGAAATGGTGAACGACCGGCTCGGCGGATTCGTCGCCGAGGCCGTCGCCGGCCTTCTGCTCGAGCAACGCGCCGCAGTGAAGTTGCTGGTGGGGGGCGACCCCGAGGCGCAAAGTAGTGTGCGCAAATTGGTCGGGGTGCGCCACCGCCAAGCGGTCGCGGAATTCGCTGTCGAGACGGCAGGGTCTTCCGGCGCGCAGGATTCCGAAGTGGTGAAGGAATTCCTGCTCACGCGCTGTCTATCGATCGCTGGTGGAACTGAGCAGATCTTGCTCACCGTGGCTGGTGAGCGGATTCTCGGGCTGCCTCGCGACGTGAACAGCTAGTCGCCGACAACCGGGAGAAAACGTGGATTTCACCAGGGACGAGGGCCAGGACGCGGTGGCCGAAGTCGTCGTGAGTTTGCTGGAGCGGGAAACCGCTCGCGATATCGAGCTGTGGCCGAAATTGGTCGACTCCGGACTGCTTGTCGTCGCGGTACCGGAGCGGCACGGCGGTGACGGCATGGGGCTACTCGAGGTGGCGGCGCTACTGACCGAGCTGGCGACGGACGCGGTCGCGGTACCGGCCCTGCCTACGCTGGGCTTCGGTGTGCTGCCGCTGGTGGCGAGTGCGCCGGAGAGCGTCGGTGCGCGGGTGCTGCCCGACATCGCCAAGGGAACGGTGGTCACGGCAGCGCTGAGCGAAGCCGCGGCGCCTTTCACCGTCGAACCGAAGACCATCGCGGTCACCAGCGGGAACACCGTGCGCATCAGCGGGCGCAAGGTGGCCGTGCCCTACGCCGAGCAGGCGAGCTGGCTGCTTGTGCCGACCGGTTCCGGGATCGCCCTCGTCGACGCGCAGGCCGAAGGGCTCACCCTGACGCCCACGCCCGTCTCCGGCGGCATCCCCGAATGCACCGTGCAGCTGGACCAGGTGGAGATACCCGCCGAACAGTTGTGGTCGAACGGTCTGGCGGAGCTGCACCGTTTGGCGCTGGCTTCCATCGGATCGGTAGCCGATGGGTTGCTCAAGGGTGCGATCACGCTCACCGCGGAACATCTGCGCACCCGTCACCAGTTCGGCAGGCCGCTGGCCGAGTTCCAGGCCGTCGCCCAGCAGATCGCCGACCTGTACGTCGTCTCGCGGACCCTGCACGTGGCCGCGGTCTCGGCGAACTGGGCGCTCGCACAGGACGACCCGAGCCAGGAGCACCGCGAGCGCACCGACGACGACCTGGAGGTGCTGGCCTACACCGTCGCCGAACAACTGCCCGCGGCCATGCAGAAGTGCCATCACCTGCACGGCGGCCTCGGCGTGGACGTGACCCACCCGATGCACCGCTACTACTCACAAGCCAAGGACATCGCCCGCTGGCTCGGCGGCGCGTCGCTGCGGCTCGATCGATTGGGGGCCGGATGTTCATCGACCTGACCAGTGAGCAACGCCGGCTGCGCGACGAACTGCGCGCCTACTTCGCCGATCTCGTGACTCCCGAGGAGGAGGCCGAGATGGCGGTGAACCGGCACGGCGACGCCTACCGCGCCGTGGTGCGCCGGATGGGGCGCGACGGTTGGCTCGGCGTCGGCTGGCCCAAGGAATACGGCGGCCAGGGTTTCGGGCCGGTCGAGCAGCAGATCTTCTTCAACGAGGCGGTCCGGGCCGACGTCCCGCTGCCGCTGGTGACGCTGCTGACCGTCGGCCCCACCTTGCAGCAGTTCGGCACGGACGAGCAGAAGCAGCGGTTCCTGCCGGGGATCCTCTCCGGCGACATCCATTTCGCGATCGGCTACTCCGAGCCGGAGGCGGGCACCGACCTGGCCTCGCTGCGCACGTCGGCGGTACGCGACGAGTCCGGGGACTGGATAGTCAACGGGCAGAAGATCTTCACCACGGGCGCGCACGAGGCCGACTTCGTCTGGCTGGCCTGCCGCACCGGTTCGACCGAGTCACGCCACCGCGGCATCACGATCCTGATCGTGGACACCACCGATCCCGGCTACTCGTGGACGCCGATCATCACCTGCGACGGCGCGCACCACACCAACGCGACCTATTTCGACAATGTGCGCGTTCCGGCGAACATGCTGGTCGGCGAGGAGAACCGAGGCTGGAAGCTGATCACGACGCAGCTCAACCACGAGCGGGTGAGCCTGGGTCCGTCCGGCAAGATCGAGCAGCTCTACGACCGGGTGCGCGACTGGGCGCAACCGCGCGGTGTGCTCGCCGAACCGGACGTGCGGCGCGTGCTGGGCCGTATCCACGCCATGGTGCGGCTGAACGAACTCTTGAATTGGCAGGTGGCCGCTGCGTCTGATGGGCGGCGTTCGCGGGGGCCTGCGTGGTCACGCTCCGCTACCGCCTCCGGCCCCGGCGCGCCCGCCGGCGGCGACGGCGATCAGGCCCAGGTGATCGCCGACGCGTCCGCCACCAAGGTCTACTCCACCGAATCGCTTCAGGAGGCGGGCAGGCTCGCCGAGGAGATCGTCGGCCGCTACGGCGACCCGGCCGACCCGGCCACCGGCGAACTGCTGACCTGGCTGGACCGCAGGACCAAGCAGAACCTCGTGGTCACCTTCGGCGGTGGCGTCAACGAGGTGATGCGCGAGCTGGTCGCCTCGTCCGGACTGCGGTTGCCGCGAGTACCCCGATAACGAGTGAAGGAGCCGCGCGTGCCGGAAACCACTACTCCGGAAGCGATCATCGCCGCAGCCGAGGCCATTCGGGCGGCGGGTGAGTGCGCGCCCCGTTTCGGGCGTGATCCGGTGAACCAGCCGATGATCAACAATTGGGTCGAGGCGCTCGGCGACGCCAATCCGATCTATGTCGACGAACAGGCGGCGCGCGCGGCGGGTCATCCCGGCATCGTCGCGCCGCCCGCCATGGCCCAGGTGTGGACCATGTTCGGGCTCAATGGTTCCCGTCCCGCCGACGACCCGATGGGCGCGGCCACCGAGCTGCTCGACGCGGCGGGTTACACCTCCGTGGTCGCCACGGATTGTCAGCAGACCTACCATCGCTACCTCGAAGTCGGCGAGCAGGTCTCGGTCACCAGCACCCTGTCGGATATCCGCGGCCCGAAGCGCACCGCGCTGGGCGAGGGATGGTTCGTCACCTTCCGGACCAGTTGGCGGGTCGGTGACGAGGTGGTCGCCGAGATGCTGTTCCGGTTGCTGAAATTCGCCCCCGGCACCGCGGCGGCGAAACCCGCCGCGGGTGAGCGGGTCAAGCCGCTGGTCTCCTGGGACACCGAATTCTTCTGGGAGGGAACGAAAGCGGGCGAGCTGCGCATCCAGCGGCTGCCGGACGGATCCTTGCGGCATCCGCCCATTCCGGCCATCTGGCAGGACAAGTCGAAACCGACCGATTACGTCGTCGCCTCCGGGCGCGGCACCGTGTTCAGTTACGTCGTGCACCACGCGCCGAAGGTGCCGGGACGGCAGCTGCCGTTCGTGGTGGCGCTGGTCGAATTGGAGGAGGGCGTGCGCATGCTCGGTGAACTGCGCGGGATCGAGCCCGCCGAGGTGCGGGTCGGCCTGCCGGTCGAGGTGGGCTTCGAGAAGCTCGACGACGAGGCGAGCCTGCCGGTCTGGCAGGTGGTCTCATGACTGCCGCCGTGGAGCCGGACGCCGTGGCAGTCGGCACGGTGCTGCCCGAGTTGGTGATCCACGCCGACCCCACGTTCGTGATCAGCACCGCCCTGGCCACCAGAGACTTCCAGGACGTGCACCATGATCGGGACAAGGCTGTCGCCCGCGGCTCGAAGGACATCTTCGTCAACATCCTGACCGATACCGGTTTGGTACAGCGTTTCGTCACCGACTGGGCGGGCCCGTGCGCCGTCGTCAAGTCGATCGCGCTGCGCCTGGGCGTGCCGTTGTACGCCGGGGACACGTTGACGCTGACCGGCACGGTGACCGCGCTGGAGGGCGACGACATCCACATCGACGTGGTCGGCAAGGACAGCCTCGGCGACCACATCACGGCCACGGCCGTCATCGCGTTGCGGAGGGCCGATGCCTGAACAGACCATTTCCGGCCGCGCCGCCATCGTCGGCATCGGGGCCACCGACTTCTCCAAGGACTCCGGCCGCAGTGAACTGCGCCTGGCCGCCGAGGCGGTCACCGCCGCGCTGGCCGACGCGGGCCTGACGCCCGCCGACGTGGACGGCCTGACCACGTTCACCATGGACACCAACACCCAGGCCGCCGTCGCCAGGGTGGTCGGCATTCCGCAGCTGAAGTTCTTCAGCCACATCGGCTACGGCGGCGGCGCGGCCTGCGCGACCATCCAGCAGGCCGCCATGGCGGTGGCCACCGGAATCGCCGATGTGGTGGTGGCCTATCGGGCGTTCAACGAGCGGTCGGTGTCGCGGTTCGGGCAATTCTCCACGGCGCTGGCCACCGCGCCCACCTCGTCGGGGATCGACGCGGGGTGGTCCTACCCGCAGGGGCTCGGCACGCCGGCCGCGCAGGTCGCGATGGTCGCCCGGCGCTACATGCATGTCTACGGGGCCACCAGCGAGGACTTCGGCCGAGTGGCCGTGGCCGACCGCAAGCATGCCGCGGTGAACCCGGCCGCCTTCTTCTACGGCAAGCCGATCACGCTGGAGGAGCACCAGAATTCCCGCTGGATCGCCGAGCCGCTGCATCTGCTGGACTGCTGTCAGGAGTCCGACGGCGGCGTCGCGATCGTGGTCACCAGCGCCGAGCGGGCCCGCGATCTGCCGCAGCCTCCGGCTGTGATCGCCGCTGCCGCCCAGGGCTCGGGAGCCGACCAATACGTGATGACCAGCTACTACCGCGACGCCATGACCGGTCTTCCGGAGATGGGCCTGGTCGGTGACCAGCTGTGGGCGCAGAGCGGACTGCGCCCGGAGGACATGCAGGCCGCGATCCTCTACGACCACTTCACCCCGTTCGTCCTCATGCAACTGGAGGAGCTCGGGTTCTGCGGACGGGGCGAGGCGAAGGACTTCATCGCGGGCGGCGCCATCGAGGCCGGCGGCCGCCTGCCGCTCAACACCCACGGTGGCCAGCTCGGTGAGGCGTACATCCACGGTATGAACGGCATCGCCGAGGCCGTGCGCCAGATTCGCGGCGCCTCGGTCAACCAGGTGTGCGATCTGACCAACATCGTGGTTACCGCGGGGACCGGCGTCCCCACCTCCGGCCTGGTCCTCACCACCGGCTGATCCTCGGCTTCGCGTACTCGGGTCTTGCTTCGCGCCCGCTCCGGCGGGTGCGAAGTGCTGACCGAGTGTCGGTACCGCTCGGGTGAATCGCGGTGGCGCGTAGGTTGGGGCCGGTGGTGGTCCGGCATGTAGTGGACGTGCATGTGCTGTTGCTGCGCGGCGCGGAGTTGTTGCTGAGCAGGCGGCGCAGCGCGGACGAGTTCGACGGGTTGTGGCACCTACCCGCCGGGAAGCTCGAGTCGGGGGAGTCGGCGCTCGCCGCGGCGGTCCGCGAGGCGGGCGAGGAGGTCGGCGTGCTGATCGACCCGGCGGATCTGCGGCACGTCCATTCCGCGCATGTCGTCGATATCGGGCGAGAAGCCCGGATCGGGTTGTTCTTCGAGACTCGTCGCTGGGTGGGAGAGCCGGTCAACCGCGAGCCCGGCAAGTCCTACGAACTGCGGTGGTTTCCGCTCGCGAAGCTGCCGGAAGATCTCATCCCGTATCCGGCCGCCGGTATCCGCGGCTACCTCACCGGCGAGACCTACAGTCAGCGGGGCTGGCCGCGCTGAGCGGCGGCGGTCACGCGCTCAGGTGTGCGGCGAGGATGCGGGCGAGCTGCCGCACGCTTTCCGGTGTGTTCGGGCGCAGGGCGGTGCGGTTGCCCGCGAAGCGGTCGAAGACGGCTCCCTCGACGGCGGCGACGAAGTCGTCCGCCCGGGTGTCAGGGTCCGGCGCACCCATCGCGCGGAAGAGGTCTCGGGCACGGTCGGTGGAGAACAGGCTGCGCACGAGCCGGGGATGCAGGTCGCGATCGTCCAGCAGATCGATGAGCAGAGCGTGACGGGCGATCAGGTGTGCGCGCCGCTGGGCCAGTAGCCGGTCCAGCCAGGCGGCGATGGCCACGGCGATCGATTCCGGCGCCATAGCGCCGGTCGGCGCGAGCGCGGCGGCGGCGAAATCGTCGCGGGATCGGGTGGTGATCCGGTCCACGATGGCCTCGATGAGCGCGCGTTTGCTGCGGAAGTAGTAGGAAGCCGATCCGGTGGGCAGGCCCAGCTCCGCGTCCAGTGCGCGGTGCGTGAGCGCGCGCAGGCCCCTTGCCGCGATCAGTTCGATAGCCGTGTCGAGGAGGAGCGCGCGCCGGTCGCCTGTGGACATGATCACCCTTCCTGCCGCGGCGCAGCCTGGTCCTCTACAAATGTAGAGGACCAGGAGGTGTCATGGAACCCGAGATCATCCAGTGGGATTCCGATCAGGCGCGGGCGGCGGCGCGATTGCGCGAACTGGTGGATCGGCGCGGCAGGCCGGTCCGGCGGCGCCGCGGCGTCTATCTCCACGGCAGACCCGGTCGCGGCAAGACCATGCTCATGAATCGGTTCTTCGCCGAGGTCGCCTCAGCACGCAAGCGGCGCTACCACTTTCACCAGTTCTTCGCCGGTCTGCACGCCGCGGCGCACGCGTCCGGCTCGATCGACGCCGGGGTGGACGCGCTGCTCGGCGATGCCTTGCTGGTCTGCTTCGACGAATTCCACGTGCATGACATCGGCGACGCGATGCTGATCGCGCGACTGCTCGACGCGCTGTTCGCCCGCCGTATCGCACTGGTGGTGACCTCGAACTATCCGCCGGGTGAGCTGTTGCCGAATCCGCTGTTCCACAACCGGTTCGTGCCGACGATCGAGCGGATTATCGCGAGCATGGACGTGGTGGCCGTCGACGGCGCGATCGACTATCGCTCCTCGGGCTCCCGTGGCTCCCGCACCGGATTCGCCGCCGGTCGATACCTCGTGGATCCGGCGGCTCGGAAGACGCTGTCGACGACGACCACTGGCGTCTGGAAACGCGATGCGGCACTACGCGTCGATGAATCACCGGTCGAGATTTCCATCGGCACACGGAGATTGCGCGCCATTGCCGTAGACGGCGGCGCTCTCGTCATCGACTTCGCCGAATTGTGCGGTGTCCCAACATCCGCGGCGGATTATGTTGCGCTGGCCCAACGATTTCCGCGCTGGGAAATACGAGACCTACCACCGCTGCGCGAAGTTCCGCCCGCCTGGTCGATGCGTTTCGTCAACGTGGTCGACGTTCTCTACGACACCGATTGTGAACTCGTTGTCGTCGCGTCTTCGGTGCTCGATGAGCTGGTGCGGGGCGTCCGGGAAGTGCCGGATATCTCACGTTTGGCGAGCCGACTTTGTGAATTGTCCCAGTCCTCGACCGATATCGCCCGGTAGTCGCCGCCGCTCCGGAGGGCCTGCCGACTCCCCGCGCAGGTGCGGTTTAAGAGGAGGGACTCCGAAGTATTCCATTCCATCCCGAGCGGACCGCCCGGCATGTAACTATGTGGCTGTTTTGTGCAGTACTCAGATTTGGTGGTAGCCAGTGGCCCGGGCGCGAGCGCCGATATCGCGCGTGATCGTCCTGATCACGCTGCTGGCTTTTGCTGCCATCGCTCTGCACGGATACATCCCAGGAATTGCCGAAACCGAGCCACGCAGGCACGTACCGTCCGCTTTGTCGGTCGCGCTCATGCCGGTGCTGCTCAGCGTGTCGATCGTGATCCTGCTGGCGGGGGTGATCGCCAGTCAGCACCGGTTGCCGCTGGCCATGCCCGAGCCGGAACGGGAGGACGAGCGCAGGCAGTGGCGTCTCGGGCGGGCCGGCCTGGCGGTGCTCGGCGCGCTCGCTCTGCTCGGGGTGCTGCTCGCGGCGGCGTCGGCGATCTACTTCATCGGCGCGAGCAGGCCGAGTGAGCCCGCGCGCCCGGCGGCGCCCGCCACCACCACGGGGGCCGCCCCGGAGCCGGGGACATCGGCGCCGCCCACCGAATACGACCCGAGATCGGCGGAGCTGACCGGGACGGCGCTGGTGCTGGCCGGAATCGCGGCGGCGGGCTTGGTGACGGTGGCCATGAGCGGTTTGGTCGTGGTCGCGGTGTCGTCGCGGCGCAAGCCCGCGCCCACGGTCGCGACCGTGGCTCCGGCGGCGCCCACCGTGGCGGACTCGCTGGCCCGTGCGGCGGAGATGGGCTTGGCCGCGATGAACGCCCCGGGCCAGGACCCGCGCACCGCGATCATCGCTTGTTACGTCGCGATGGAGCGCGGCCTCGCCTCCGACCGCTCGGCTGCTCCGCTCGCCTCGGATACCCCGATGGAAGTGCTCGCCCGCGCGTTCGAACGCGGCGCGCTGCACGACGCGTCCGCCCGCGAGCTGGTCGCCCTGTTCGAGGAGGCCAGGTTCAGCCCGCACGCCATGCTCGAATGGCAGCGCATGCGGGCCGAGCAGTTGCTGCGCATCGTGCTCGCCGACCTGCAAGGGGAGGTGCCCGCGTGACCGGCCGGGCGAGGAAGGACGTCCTGTGAATCGGATGGGGGTGGTGATCACCGGCGTGATCGTCGTCGCGGTGATCGAGCTGGTCGCCGTCGAGCGCGCCCGCGGGCTGCTGCTGATCGTCGCCGGGATCCCGGTGGCGGTGGCGCTGGGCTGGCTGGTCTGGTCGCTGTTCGAGCGCTCCGAGGCCGGGGACGACGAGGTCGAGGACATGGAGAACGGTCCGGCGGAGATGCTGCAACGCTGGCACGCCAGGGCACAGATGCTCGCGGACCGCGCGGACGGCAGCCGTGCCGATTGGGACCGGCACCTGCGTCCGCTGCTGGCCAAGGAGTTCGAACTCTCCAGCGGCCAGCGAGTGGCGAAGAACCGCCGAGCGGTCGAAGCCGCGGGAATCCACCAATTCGGGCCCGAATTGTGGCGCTGGGTGGATCCGGCCAATTCGGCCCTTCGTGATCAGACCAGCAGGGCACCGGGACGTGCGGCGCTGGACGAGATCCTGAGCCGCCTGCAGAGAATGTGAAATGGGTTGAGGCAAGTGCGGGTACACAAATGACCATGCCGATGGACGCGACCATCCAGCGCAGCGAGGCCGTGCTCCGGGAACTGTCCCGGGTTGTGGTCGGCAAGCAGGACGAGTTGCAGTTGATCATGATCGCCGTGCTGTCCGGTGGGCACGTGCTGATCGAGGACTTACCCGGCCTCGGTAAGACGCTCATCGCGAGATCGTTCGCGGCCGCGCTCGGGCTGCAGTTCAACCGCGTGCAGTTCACCCCCGACCTGCTGCCCGCCGACCTGCTGGGGTCGACGATCTACGACATGTCCACCGGCCGGTTCACCTTCCGCCGCGGGCCGGTGTTCACCAACCTGCTGCTGGCCGACGAGGTGAACCGCACCCCGCCCAAGACGCAGGCCGCGCTGCTGGAGGCGATGGCGGAGGGACAGGTCAGCATCGACGGCGAGACGTTCCTGCTGCCGCAACCGTTCGTCGTGCTGGCCACCGACAACCCGATCGAGTACGAGGGCACCTATCCGCTGCCGGAAGCCCAGCTCGACCGGTTCGCCATCCAGCTGCGGCTGGGATACCTGTCCGAGCACGACGAGACCCAGATGATCCGCCGCAGGCTGGAGCGCGGCTCGCAGCAACCGCAGGTCAACCAGGTCGTGGACGCGAACGGACTGCTGGAGATGCGGCAATCGGTCGAATATGTGACCGTGCACCCCGACGTGGTGAGCTATGTCGTCGCGCTCGCGTCCGCCACCAGGGGGCACCCTCAGGTCGAGGTCGGCGCGAGCCCGCGCGCGGAACTCGATCTGGTGCAGATGTCCCGGGCGCGGGCATTGCTGCTCGGCCGCGACTACGTGATCCCCGAGGACGTGAAGGCGCTGGCGATACCGGCCATGGCGCACCGGATCACGCTGCGGCCGGAGATGTGGGTGCGCCGCATCCGCGGCGAGGACGTGATCACCGAACTGCTGCGCCGTCTGCCGGTCCCGCGCGCCACCGTGACATGAGGCACCGCGACGCCAGCTCCGCGGTCGACGCCGAATTGCGGTGGCGGCCGGCGCCGCTGGTCTTCATGCTCGCCGGGTGCGCGGCGGTGGCCCTGGTGCTCGCGGTGGTCCTCGGCAGATGGCAGCTGCTCGTGTTCGCCGCGCCGCTGCTCGGCGTGCTGGCCACCGCGCGGTTTCAGCAGTCCTCGACGAGGATCCAGGTCGACGGCGGCGGCACGCTGCGCTGTTTCGAGACCGAGGAAGTGCTGCTCACCGTCGCCGCCTTCGTCGAGAAGGGGCACGCGCTGCTGCGCCTGAAACCGCAGAGCTGCACCGGGCTGGCGATGCAGGTCGAGGAGGCCAGCGATTCCGGAATCGCCCCCGCCGGGTTGCGGCTCGCGCTCTCGGCGAGCAGATGGGGGCGCTACCCGGTGTCGGTGCGGGTCTCGGCGCTGAGCCCGGCCGGGCTCGCGGTGGCCACCGTGGTACTGCCCGCCGGCGAGCTGTTCGTGTATCCGATCACCGATCCGCAGCGGATGCGTTTGCCGCGCACCGAACTTCCCGAGCGTCTCGGCACCCACCTGACCCGCAGGCACGGGCCCGGCGTCGAGTACGCCGACATCCGCGCCTACGCGCCCGGCGACCAGTTGCGCATCGTGAACTGGCCGGTGAGCGCGCGGCGCGGGCGGCTGTATGTCACCCAGCGGCTGACCAACCGTTCCGCGGAGGTCGTGGTGCTGGTGGACACCTCACAGCAGGCGCCGGGACCGGCCACCGACTCGCTGGAGCTGTCGGTGCGCGGCGCGGCGCAGGTGGTGCAGTCGACCTTGCAGGCGGGCGACCGGACCGCGGTGGTCTGCCTCGGACAGGCGCCGCGCTGGCTGCGGCCGGACATCGGACGCCGCCAGTTCTACCGCATCGTCGACACCGTGCTCGACGTCGGCGACGAGCACATTCCGACCACGGGCACCCTCGCGCCGCACGCGGCCGTGCCGCTCGGTGCGATCGTGGTGGCCTTCTCCACGCTGCTGGACACCCAGTTCGCGCTCGCGCTGATCGACCTGCGCAAGCGCGGACACGTGGTGGTCGTGGTGGACGTGCTGCGCGGCACGCCGTTCCGGGACGACCTCGACCCGATCCTGGCCAAGATGTGGCAGCTCGAGCGCGCGGCCATGTACCGGGACATGGGCACGGTCGGCGTCGACATCGTGGCGTGGCCGGAAGACGCGCGCCTGGACCAGATCATGCGGGCGCTTCCCGAACACCGCAGGACCGTGCGGGTGCGCCGATGACCAAATTCCTCGCCGTTCTCTCCGGCGTGCTGCTGGCGACGTCGGTGGCGCTGCTGGAGCCGTGGGTCGGCATTCCCGCCCTCGTCCTCGTCGGGCTCGGCTGGCGGCTGCGGCCGCTGGCGGTCTGCGCGGTGCTGCTCGCGCTCGGCGTGCTGGTCATCGCCGACGCGGGTGTGCTCGCCTCCGCCGCAACGGGATTGGTTGCCACGACCTACCTGCTCAACGCCGCGACGGTGACCGCGCCGCACGGCGTGGTGCCCACCACGATCCCGTCGGTGGCCGGGGCGGTCGGCTTCACGGCGGCTGCCGTTCTCGCCGCCCTCGTCCCCTTGCGCCTGGCCTGGGCCCCGCTGGCCGCACCGGTGCTCGTGCTGGTGCTGTACGCCCTGGTGATCCAGGGCGTCGCGGCCCGGCGGGGGCGCGGCGACCGGGAACTTCCGGCCTCGGGCGAACTCTGACGCGCCCACCGACCGCGCTGGGCCCGACTCGCCGTCGGCCGTGCGGTTGTCCTTGCGGCGCCGACACACCGCGGCCCCGCCGGTTACGCCCCGCGGGTGAGGATGCCAACCGATCCGCTATCCGGATGGGGCACCGAGGAGCCTATGGCTGAAGTGCTGATTCCCGGCGCGAAAGGCCGGCGAATTGCGAAGTCAGGATCCCAGGAACGGCTTACCGGTAGTCAGAAGATTGTGCAGAAGACCCATCAAAAAGTCGATCAGCAAAACGGCATCCTTTCGTGACCGGCGGCTCTCGCGCCGCTCTCCGGACTCTTTCACGAGTTCGAAGGCGCAGACGCGGCAGAGCGTCCCCAGACGTGGGGGCACCGAACCGACCGCGATCTCTCGCCAGGCCGTAACCCGGCGTGATCGGGTTCGGAGGTTCCGGCGGAACCCGCGTCAGGCGGGCCGGAACCGCAGCTCGACGTCACCGAGCACCGGGGCGTCGTCACGTTCGACCACGGTCGCGGCGATCGTCAATTCGTCGTCCTGCCGCCAGATCCGGGTGCGGATCGTCTCGCCCGGGTAGAGCACGCCCGCGAAGCGGGCGCGGAACCCGATGACGCGGCCGGCGTCGGAGTCGAGCACGGTGTCGGTCGCGGTCTTGCAGACGATCCCGTAGCTGCACAAACCGTGCAGGATGGGCGCGGGAAACCCGGCCGCGCGGGCGAATTCAGGGTCGGAGTGCAGCGGGTTGCGGTCGCCGCACATCCGGTAGAGCAGCGCCTGCTGCGGCAGCGTCGGCGTGGTGACGTCGAAATCCGGTGCCCGGTCGGGCAATTCCGACTTGGTGCTGGGGCCGCGCTCGCCGCCGAAACCACCTTCACCCTTGGCGAAGATCGAGGAGCGCTCGGTCCACAGCGGCGCTCCGTCGGAGCCGGTGACCGTGTGCTCCTGGACGATGACGGCTGCCGAGCCCTTGTCCCAGACCTCGGCGATCCGGCTGACCTTGGTCGCCTTGCCCGCGGCCGGGATCGGCCGGTGCACCTCGACCTCCTGATGACCGTGCACCACCTTCGCCAGGTCGATCTCGATGCCGGGGAAGCTCACCCGCGGCGGCTCGGTCTCGTGCAGCGTCGCCGCCACGGTGGCGAAGGTCGGCAGCACCTGCGGTTCCCGATCGTCGAGATAGCGCAGCTCGGCGGGGTCGGTCCAGCGCGCCCCCGCGCCCAGGCCCAGCTGGTAGAGCTGCACGTCCGAGGGGGTCCAGGCGAACTCCCGGCTCGGCAGTTGCGCGCCGAGCGCGATCTTCGGGTCGATGGGCATCAGTTCTCCTTGTGCATGATTGTGGATCGATCCGGGCCGGGCGCGCCGCGTGCGAGACCGTGACGCAATTCGACAGCGCCGCGTTCGATCCTGCGCGTCCGGACACCGGCTCGCCAGTGTTTCGTCTCGCTCCGCGAGATCGTTCCGCGGCTGCTCATCGGCCTGGGGACGAATCCGCGGTGCGGGTCGGCGCGGCCCGGCCGGTACTCGCGGCCCGCACCGCTATCTCGTCTCACGCCTCCGCGATGGCGGCGGTGGCCTGCTCCTTCTTGCGCTCGGCGATGTCCAGCACCGCGAGGTACCCGAACGTGATCGCGGGGCCGATGGTGGCTCCGGGCCCGGCGTAGGTATGACCCATCACCGGTGTGGAGCAGTTGCCGGAGGCGTACAACCCCTCGATGACGCTGCCGTCCTCGCGCAGCACCCGCCCGGCGGTGTCGGCCACCAGCCCGCCCTTGGTGCCCAGATCGCCCGGCACGATCTTGGCGGCGTAGTACGGGCCCTGCACCAGCGCGGCCAGGCACGGGTTGGGCCGCACGGTCGGATCGCCGTAGTACCGGTCGTAGTGGCTGTCGCCGCGGCCGAAGTCCTCGTCCTTGCCGGTTTCGGCGAAGCCGTTGAACCGGGTGACGGTCGCGGCCAGCTCCTCGGCGGGCACACCGATCTTGCCTGCCAATTCCTCGATGCTCTCGGCCTTGACGATGAAGTCGTTTTCCATCCACCGGGACGGGAAACGCTGCCCGGGCTGTAGCCCGGCGAAGATGTAGCGGTTCCGGTAGCGCTGGTCGAACACCAGCCACGCGGGGATGTTCTCGCCCGGTCCCTCACCCTGCCCGTACTCGCCGCCGTACATGGTGTGCACGGCCTCGACATAAGGAGCGGACTCATTTCCGAATCGCTTGCCGTCGGCGTTCACCATGATGCTGCCGGGCAGGTTCCGTTCGGCCAGCGCGAACCACGGTTTGCCGCCCTTGAAGATGGTCGGCCCCCACCAGGCGTCCTCCATGAAACCGATGGCCGCGCCCGCACCCATGCCCGCTTGGATGCCGTCGCCGGTGTTGGCGGCCGCGCCGGTGGTCCACTCCGTGGTGATGGGCTGGCGCTGGTATTTGGTGCGCATTTCCGCGTTGTGCTCGAAACCGCCGCTGCCGAGAACGACGCCGTAGCGGGCGGTGAAGGTGACCGGTTCGCCCTCGTGCAGCGCATGGACGCCGGTGACGACGCCGTTCGTCACGACGAGGTCGGTCATCGGAGTGTTCAGCAACAACGGCACGTTCGCGTCCATGAGCCCCTTGCGCATGCCCGCGATGATGGCCTGCCCCATGCCGACGATGTGTTTGCGGGTGAACTTGGCCCAGTAGGTACGCGCGCCGACGCGCATCGCCCGGAGCATGCCCTTCGGATGACGCCGAATCAGATTGAGCCGGACGAAGTCGGCCTGCATGACCACCACGTTCAGCGGAGCCTTCGCGTACGGCGGCTCCAGGTTGAACCGCTCGTCGCCGAGGATCTTCGTGTCGAACGGCTTGGGCTCACACGAGCGCCCCTCCGGCCGCCCGCCCGGCGCCTCCGGATGGTAGTCGGAGTAGCCCGGCACCCACGTCATCTTCAGCGGCGAGTGATCGAGCACGAAGTCCATCGCTTCGGCGCCGCGATCGATGTAGGTGTCGATCCGCTCGGAGGGCACGACGTCGCCGATGATGCTGTGCAGGTAGGTGCGTGCGTCCTCGCGGTCGTCGGGCCGACCGGACGCGCGCAGCGCCTTGTTGCCCGGGATCCACACGCCGCCGCCGGAGCGCGCGGTCGACCCGCCGTAGTGCGCGGCCTTTTCGATGACCACCACGCTCAGCCCGTGCTGGGCCGCGGTGAGGGCGGCGGTCATGCCGGCGGCGCCGCTGCCGACCACCACCACGTCGTATTCCCGATCAGTCATGTAGAACACGTTATAGAATGGACGCGCCATTGGTCTATGTTGTGTGGCAGAAGACTTGCTCGACGTTCCGTTTGTCGAGGAAACTTGTTTCAGTTTCAGACCGGAGTTAAAGACATGGGCCTCGAATGGGACCTGGCCACCGACGTTGTCGTGGTCGGATACGGCGCCGCGGGTGCGGCGGCCGCGCTGGAAGCGACCGCGGCGGGCGCGCAGGTACTGGTGCTCGAGCGGTTCGCCGGAGGCGGGACGTCGGCGCTGTCCGGCGGCATCATCTACGCGGGCGGCGGCACTTCGGTGCAGCGGGAGGCCGGGGTCGAAGACACCCCGGAGGCGATGTACGCCTACCTCGAGCGCGAGGTCGGCGACGCGGTCACTCCGGAGACGCTGCGCAAGTTCGTCGACGAGAGTCCGCAGCTGATCGAGTGGCTGAAGGCGCACGGTGTCCCGTTCGAAGCCTCGCTGTGCCCGTACAAGACCTCCTACCCCAACGACCGCTACTACCTCTACTACTCCGGCAGCGAGATCTCCGGCGCGTTCCGTGACATCCCGGCCGCCCAGCGCGGCCATCGGGTGAAGGGCAGGGGCACTTCCGGCAAGAAGCTCACCGGACCGCTCGCCGCCGCGGCGTCCCGCGCCGGCGTCCGGGTGGAAACCCT
Organism: Nocardia arthritidis NBRC 100137; assembly: GCF_001612765.1. Taxonomy (GTDB): domain Bacteria; phylum Actinomycetota; class Actinomycetes; order Mycobacteriales; family Mycobacteriaceae; genus Nocardia; species Nocardia arthritidis. The sequence goes on along the minus strand of NZ_BDBB01000006.1, from coordinate 119,252 downwards.
CACCCGGGTTACCCGGCTGATCACCGACGCGGCGGGCGCGGTCGTCGGCGTCGAGTGCAGCACGCTGCGTGACGCGCCCGGCCGGGTCCGCGACCGCTATACCCGCATGGCCAAGGTCGCCGCCAAGCCGGGCATCTACTACCCGCCGCTGCGGCGGGCGCTGGAACGGCGGCTGGACCGGCTCGAACGCCGATACGGCAGCACGATTCGCGTCCTCGCGCGGCGCGGGGTGGTGCTCAGCGCGGGCGGGTTCATCGCCAATCGCGACATGGTGCGGCAGCACGCGCCCGCGTTCCACGGTGGTCTCGCCCTGGGCACCACCGCCGACGACGGCAGCGGCATCCTGATGGCCCAGCAGGCCGGCGCGGCGGTGGACCACATGGACAACGTCTCCGCCTGGCGCTTCCTGCTGCCACCCAGTGCCTTCACCGGCGCGCTGCTGGTGGACGCCGCCGGCCGCCGGGTGATCGACGAGACGCGCTACGGCGCCGCGGTGGGTAACGCGCTGATCACCGAGCACGACGGCAAGGGCTGGCTGCTGGCCGACGACCCGCTGATGCGCACCGCGATCGGGCAGATCGGCAAACAGGGCGCCTGGTTCCAGCGCGGGCAGTTCGAAACGATGCGGCGCACCGCGATTCGCGGCGCCACCTTGGAAGAGGCCGCCGCGAAGGCGGGCATCGACCCCGCAGGGCTGCGCGCCACGGTCGAGGCGCACAACACCGCGATCGAGACCGGAGCCCCCGATCCGGTCGGCAAGCCCTCGGAGTTCACCAATCCGGTCCGCACCGGCCCCTTCTGGTTGTTGGATGTGGGCATCAAACCGAGCCTGACCAACCCGTGCCCCATGCTCACCCTCGGCGGTGTCGTCGTGGATGAGCGCACCGGAGCGGTCAAGACGGCCGTGGGCGACGACATCCCCGGCCTCTTCGCGGCCGGACGCACCGCGATCGGTGTCTGCTCCCGGTCCTACGTCAGCGGGCTGTCGCTGTCGGACTGCATCTTCTCCGGCCGCAGGGCAGGCCGGTCCGCCGCGGGCGAGCAGGTCTCGGCGCTGGAAAAAGCAACGGAAGGGAACTAGCGTGCTGTCCGACGCGGTACGAACCGAACTGGCCGACGAACTCGAGCGCGCCGAGCGCGAACGGGTGGCGATCGATCCGCTGATCGCCCGCCACCCCGACATCGACGTGGTCGACGCCTACGAGATCCAGCTGATCAACATCCGGCGCAGGCTCGACGCGGGCGCGCGCGTGGTCGGGCACAAAGTGGGCCTGTCCTCAAAGGCCATGCAGCAGATGATGGGTGTGGACGAACCCGATTACGGGCACCTGCTCGCGGAAATGGAAGTCTACGAAGACGTTCCGGTCGAGGCGGGTCGCTACCTGTTTCCCCGCGTGGAGGTGGAGGTCGGGTTCGTGCTCGGTGCCGACCTGCCCGGCGCGGAATGCACCGAAGCGGACGTGCTCGCGGCCACGGTCGCCTTCGCACCCGCGATCGAACTGATCGATTCGCGCATCAAGGACTGGAATATCGGCTTGGCCGACACCATCTCCGACAACGCGTCCTCCGCCGGATTCGTGCTCGGCGCCGAGCGCGTCGCGCCGGAGGACATCGACATCAAGGCCATCGACGCGGTGCTCACCCGCAACGGTGAGGTGGTCGCCGAGGGCCGCAGCGACGCCGTGCTCGGCGACCCGGTGATCGCGGTGGCCTGGCTGGCGCGCAAGGTCGCGAGCTTCGGCGTCCGGTTGAAGGCCGGTGACATCGTGCTGCCCGGCTCGTGCACCCGCGCGATCGACGCCCGTCCGGGCGATGCGTTCCACGCCGAGTTCGCCGGACTCGGCTCTGTCCGTCTGCAATTCACCTAGGGAGGCTGTCGTGTCCAAGGGGACCGTCACCGCCGCGATCGTCGGGTCCGGCAATATCAGCACCGATCTGCTCTACAAACTGCTGCGCTCGGAGAAGATCCAGCCGCGCTGGATGATCGGGATCGACCCGGACAGCGAGGGCCTGAAGCGGGCGCGCGGGCTCGGACTGGAAACCTCGCACGAGGGCGTGGACTGGCTGCTCGGGCAATCCGAGATGCCGGATCTGATCTTCGAGGCGACTTCGGCGTATGTGCATCGCGCCGCCGCGCCTCGCTACGCCGAAGCCGGGATCCGCGCCGTCGACCTCACCCCCGCGGCCGTCGGCCCCGCCGTCGTGCCGCCGGTGAACCTGGGCGCGAATCTCGACGCGCCGAACGTCAACATGATCACCTGCGGCGGCCAGGCGACGATCCCGATCGTCGCCGCGGTGTCGCGCGTCGTCCCGGTGCCATACGCGGAGATCGTCGCGTCGGTGTCGTCGGTCTCGGCGGGCCCCGGCACGCGGGCGAACATCGATGAGTTCACCAAGACCACCAGCCGCGGCGTCGAGACCATCGGCGGAGCGCAGCGCGGCAAGGCCATCATCATCCTGAATCCGGCCGAGCCGCCGATGATCATGCGCGACACCATCTTCTGCGCCATCCCCGACGACGTCGACACCGACGCGGTCGCCGACTCGATCCACCGGATGGTCGCCGACATCCAGCAGTACGTCCCCGGCTACCGACTGCTCAACGAACCGCAGTTCGACGAACCCTCGGTGGTCTCCGGCGGGATGGCCAAGGTGTCGGTGTTCGTCGAGGTGGAGGGCGCGGGCGACTTCCTGCCCCCGTACGCGGGCAACCTCGACATCATGACCGCCGCCGCGACGCAGGTCGGCGAGGTCATCGCCGAACAGATCGTCACGGCCCGGGTGTAAGGAGCTTTCGACATGGCCTACTCAGCAGAACTCGACATCCGCGTCACCGACACCTCGCTGCGCGACGGATCCCACCACAAGCGCCACCAGTTCACCGCTACCGAGGTCCGCGACATCGTGGCCGCGCTCGACGGCGCGGGCGTCCCGGTCATCGAGGTGACGCACGGCGACGGCCTCGGCGGCTCGTCGTTCAACTACGGCTTCTCCAAGACGCCGGAGCAGGAACTGGTCACCATCGCGGCCGAGACGGCGAAGCGGGCGAAGATCGCCGTGCTGATGCTGCCCGGCGTCGGGGTGAAGGAAGACATCAAGATCTCCCAAGACAACGGCGCGTCCATCTGCCGCATCGCCACCCACTGCACCGAGGCCGATGTGTCGATCCAGCACTTCGGCCTGGCGCGCGAACTCGGGCTGGAGACCGTCGGGTTCCTGATGATGTCGCACACCCAGCCGCCGGAGGTGCTGGCCAAGCAGGCACGCATCATGGCCGACGCCGGATGCCAGTGCGTCTATATCGTCGATTCCGCCGGGGCTCTTGTGCTGGAACAGGTTTCGGACCGGGTCGCGGCGGTGGTCGCCGAACTCGGTGATGACGCCCAGGTCGGCTTCCACGGCCACGAGAACCTCGATCTCGCCGTCGCCAACTCGGTCTACGCCATTCGCGCGGGCGCCACCCAGATCGACGGCAGCGCCCGGCGTTTCGGCGCGGGTGCGGGCAACACGCCGGTCGAGGCGCTGGTCGGGGTGTGCGACAAGCTGGGCGTCAAGACCGGCATCGATTTCTTCGCCATAGCCGACGCCGCCGAAGACGTCGTCCGCCCGGCGATGCCCCAGGAGTGCCTGCTCGACCGCCAGGCCCTGATGATGGGCTACGCGGGCGTCTACTCCAGCTTCCTCAAGCACGCCGAGCGCCAAGCCGAGCGCTACGGCGTCTCGGCCGCCGAAATGCTCGTGCGCGCGGGCAAGCGCAAGCTCGTCGGCGGCCAGGAGGATCAGCTCATCGACATCGCGCTGGAATTGCAGCGAGAGAAGGCGACCGTCACCGCCTGACCTGTCGGACGACCCGGGCCGCGAACGGAATTACCGTTCGCGGCCCGTGGTGTCTGGTGCGCTGGGCGCGTCGTATCGCGGATTCGTGCTGATCCCGCAAGCCGGGCCGAGGCCGCTGGTCCCGTGTTCCCAGGCGACAATGGGCCAGCCGTCCACCGGTGCGGGCCCGTCCGGTGTCGCGAGCACCCCGGTCGCCGTCGTCGGTGCTCCCGTCGGGCCCTCGGTGACGTACTCGAGAAAGCGGGCGCGCTCGATGCCGCCCCACTTTCTCGAGTTCGCCGATGCGCAGGAGCCGACGTTGCTCACATCCGCGGTTGTGGACGGCTGTGCACAACCCCGCGCGTACGGCAACGGCGGGAGCGCGGAACGCAGTGTGGCCCGCGCGTCGCGGCGAGTGCGGTTATCCGCTCAACTCCGTGAGGATCCGGCGCAGCCGGGCGGCGCGCTCGGCGGACGTCCGCGCCTTCATCAGCCGCAGGAACACCGCGTACCGAGCAGTGCGGTCGAGCTGGTCGAAACAGGCGCGCGCGCGGGTGTTTTCGATGAGAGCTGCGGTCAGATCGCCGGGGCAGGTGGCGGTGCGCTGGGGCGCGTAGGCGGCCTGCCAGCGGCCATCGGACCGGGCGGCGGCGATGGCGGCCAACCCGGGTGACCGCATGCGTCCGGCGGTGATCAGCGCTTCGGCTTTGGCGACGTTGACTTGCGACCAAGGACTCTTGGAACGCCGCGGCGAGTATCGCTGAAGGTAGTGGTCGGCGTCGAAGCCGCGGCGGTGACTATCGATCCAGCCGAAGCACAGCGCGCCGTCGAGCGCCTCGCCGTTGCTGATCGTCCTCCCGGCCGCCCCTTTCTTGGCGATCTTCAGCCAGACGTCGGCGGCCTCGTCGTGATTGGCTGCGAGCCACCCCTCCCACTGTGCGACGTCGGCACAAGTGAGGATTTCTGTTCCATCGATCCGACCCATGGCTATCTCCCGAGATGCGGTGCTGTCTTCGTACCTCATCCTCCAACCCAAAGTGCTCATCAATTGAGCACTTCTCCCATAACCAGGCCGGGGTGAACGGTTGCGAAGGCGTCGCGCCGCAGCAAGTCTCCGATCACGCCGAGATCACCGCCGGTACGTTGAACCTGTGGTGGCGGTGATCGTGAGGTTGCCCAGATCGTCGCGGGCTTCTTCGCGACAGTCGAGAGGAGAAACGAATGACCATCGATATTCGCAAGGTGACCGTGCTCGGCACCGGGGTACTGGGCTCCCAGATCGCCTTTCAGACCGCCTTCCGCGGTTTCGAGGTGACGGCATACGACATCGACGACAAGGCGCTGGCAGCGGCCAGGGAGCGACTCGACAAGCTCGCGGCGCTCTACCGCGAGCAGGTACCCGGCGGCGGGGACGGCAAGGCGGAGCAGTCGGCGGGGGACATCACGCTGAGTTCCGATCTGGCTCGGGCGGTGCAGGATGCGGACCTGGTCATCGAGGCCATTCCCGAGGTGCTGAGCATCAAGCAGCAGACGTATGAGGAGCTCGGCCGGGTCGCGCCGGAGCGCACCATCTTCGCCACCAACTCCTCCACATTGCTGCCCAGCGCCATGAAAGACTTCACCGGACGCCCGGACCGGTTCCTCGCGCTGCACTTCGCGAATCAGGTGTGGCACTTCAACACGGCCGAAATCATGGGCACGACCGACACCGACCCGAAGGTGTACCAAGCCGTGGTCGACTTCGCCTCGAAGATCGGCATGGTGCCGATCGAAATCCACAAGGAGAAGGCCGGTTACGTCCTCAACTCGCTGCTGGTGCCGCTGCTCAACGCGGGCATGAGCCTGGCGGCGGGCGGCTATGCCGATCCCGAAGCGGTGGACAAGACTTGGCAGATCGGCACCGGCGCACCGGCGGGGCCGTTCCGCATCCTCGACATCATCGGTCTGACCACGCCTTACAACATCCTGGTCAACAACGAGGACGAGGACTCTCAGCGGCTGGCCCAGTGGTTGAAGGAGAACTACATCGATAAGGGCAAGCTCGGCATCGCCACCGGCGAGGGCTTCTACAAGTACTGACTGGCGAGGGCGACATGCACCGCCTTATGCGCTAGACCGCGACGATCTCGAGCATGCTTTCCAGCCCGCGGAAATCTGCGCTGTTGCGGGTATACAGCGGTAACCCGCGCGCTGACGCGATTGCCGCGATGAGCAAATCCATCCGGCGGGGCCGCGGGTCGCGCTTCGCGGCCAAGGTGAGCGCTACCAGCGTGCCATAGCGTGTCGCGGCGTCCTCGTCGAACGGCAGTGGATCGAAATCCACGATGGCAGCGCCCAGTTGCTCAGATCGTGCGGCCCGTGTGGCGGTGTCTTTCGCCATGGCAACCCCTTGGTGCAATTCGGCCATTGTGATCGCCGTGATCTCGGGTATTTCTGGCAAAGACGCGGGATCGAGCACGTACAGGTCGATGTAAGTGCAGGTGTCCAATACGCCCGACGCGTGTCGCTCGGTCATGCGCGGGATCCCCAAGCGTCGTCGTCGCCGACTCGATCCTCCGTTCCGAAGAACTCGTCCGCCTCTTGCCGCATGCGGGCGTAGTCGACATGTGGAAGCTTGCGATGCCGTTCAACGAGTTCTTCGGCGGTACGGCGGCGCTTGCGGCCAACAGGTCGGACCTCGGCGACCTCGACTCCGTTGCGGGTTACGCGGAACGTTTCCCCGGCCTCGACCGCGTTCATGACCGCCGCTGAGTTGTTGCGGAACTCCCGCTGCGTGATCACCTTCATGATCCGAGTGTAGCCCGCTGTAGCATTGGGGGCTACAGCCCCCCCTCGTCAGGGCACTACAACCAGGTGTCCAGGGTGGTCGTCGTGAGGAAGTGCTCCAGGTCCGCGCGCCATGGGGCCGGGGTGGTTTTCTCGGGTTCGATAGCCGTGTACTGCCCCCGGTAGAACAGCAAGGGGCGGCCGGTGGTGGTCGTTTCGGTGAGGGCCTGGACCCGGCCGATCACGATGTAGTGGTCGCCGCCATCGACCACGCTGTCGACTGTGCACTGGATGGCGGCCAGCGCCTCGTCCAGAACTGGAACTTCCAGCTCGGAGCTGTGCCACGCCGCGCCGGCGAACTTGTCGGGTTCGCGGGAGCCGAAGCGCGCGCACAGCTCGCGCTGCTGTTCGGCGAGGACGTTCACGCAGAAACGCCCGGTCTTCTCGATCGCCGCCCAGGACCGGGACGCTTTGGTGGGGCAGAACAGCACCAGGGGCGGTTCGAGGGAAAGGGCGGCGAACGATTGGCAGGCGAAGCCGACCGGCACCCCGTCATCGTCGAAGGTGGTGATCACGGTGATCCCGGTGCAGAACTGCCCCAGCACATTCCGGAACTGCCGTGGATCGATCCCGGATCCGTCCGCGGTCATCGTTTCGCTCGCCCTCTCGGTCACTGCTGCCGCTGTCCGACGGTGAAGTCGTGGCCCCACAGGCTCACCGCGGTGGATTCCCGCGCGATCCAGTCGTGGTCGTCCACTTCCAGGCCCTCGCAGCCGAATTCGACGTCGAAGCCGCCCGGCGTCTTCATGTAGAAGGAGAGCATCTTGTCGTTGACGTGCCGTCCGAGCGTCGCCGACATCTTGACCTTCTTGCGCAGCGCGCGGTCCAGGGCCAGCCCCACGTCGTCGGCGTTCTCCACCTCGATCATCAGGTGCACGATGCCGCTCGGCGTCGGCATGGGCAGGAAAGCCAGCGAGTGGTGGCGTGGGTTGCAGCCGAAGAAACGCAGCCAGGCCGGTTCGCCGTCGGCCGGGCGCCCGACCATCTGCGGTGGCAGGCGCATCGAGTCGCGCAGCCGGAAGCCGAGCACGTCGCGGTAGAACTCCAGCGCCGCCTTGTCGTCCTTGGTGCTGAGCACCACGTGGCCGAGCCCCTGTTCCTCGGTGACGAACTTGTGCCCGTAGGGACTGACCACCCGGCGATGCTCCAGCGCCGCGCCGTGGAACGCCTCCAGCGTGTTGCCGGAAGGGTCGTCGAACCGGATCAGCTCGTACACCCGGCGATCGGCCAGTTCGGCGGCCGTGCCCTCCTTGAAGGGTACGCCAGCCGCGTCCAGCCGGTTGCGGATGTCCTGCAACTCTTCGGCATTGGCGGTTTCCCAGCCCGAGATCTGCAACCGGTCCTTCTCGCCGGGGACGATCACCAGCCGGGCCGGGAACTCGTCCATGCGCAAGTACAGCGCGCCGGGGTCGGCGCCTTTGCCCTCGACCATGCCGAGGACCTTCAGGCCGTACTCCCGCCAGGCGGCCATGTCGGTCGCCTCGATGCGCAGATATCCCAGTGAACGGATGCCCATCACTTCTCCTTGACGCCCGCGAGGAAATCGATCGCGAGCCGGTTGAATTCGTGGAACTTCTCCAGCTGTGCCCAGTGTCCGCAGCCGCCGAAAACGTGCAACTGCGCCCGGGGGATCACCTTGGTCGCCACCAGCGCGCCGTCGAGCGGGTTGACCCGATCCTCGCGACCCCAGATCAGCAGCACCGGCTGGCGCAGCTTGTAGGCGTCGCGCCAGAGCATGCCCTTCTCGAAGTCCGCGCCCGCGAACGACTTGCCCATCGCCCGGGTGGCGGCCAGCGCCTCGGGCGTGCTCGCCGAGGCGAACCGCTCGTCGATCAACTCTTCGGTGATCAGCGACTGGTCGAAGACCATGATGCGCAGGAACGCCTCCAGGTTCTGCCTGGTCGGCTCGTAATTGAACTTGGAAAGCAGCTTCACGCCCTCGGTCGGGTCGGGCGCGAACAAATTGGTGCTCAGCCCGCCCGGACCCATCAGGATCAGCTTGCCGGCCCGATCGGGGTAGTCCAGCGCGAACCGGACCGCCGCTCCGCCGCCGAGCGAGTTGCCCAGCAGGTGCACCCGCGTGGTGATCTCCAGGTGGTCGAGCAGATCCTTCAGCGCCGAGGCGCTGTGCACGAAGTACTGCGGATGCTCGGTCGGCTTGTCCGAGCGGCCGTAGCCCGGCTGGTCCACTGCGAGCACATGGAAGTGCTCGGCCAGCACCGGGATGTTGCGCGCGAAGTTCGACCACGAGGACGCGCCAGGCCCGCCGCCGTGCAGCAGGACGATCGTCGGCCCGTTGCCCACGCCTGCTTCGTGATAGTGCAGCCGCAGATCGGACCGGACCTGCGCGTAGCGCGAGGTCGATTCGGCGGTGAGTTCCGCGGTAGAGGTCACGCCGTCCTCCTAAACCATGCCGTCGGTGACGGGCAGGCCGAACTCGTGCGTGCCGTACATCAGGTACGCGCGCTCGGGATCGTTGGCCGCGTGCACCCGGCCTGCGTGCGCGTCGCGCCAGAAGCGTTGCAACGGCGTGCCGTTCGCCAGCGCGGTGGCCCCGGAGCTCTCGAACAGCTTGTCGATCGCCGCGATCGAACGGCCGGTCGCGCGCACCTGGTCGCGCCTGGCCCGCACGCGCAGGTCGAACGGGATCTCCTCGCCGGCCACCAGCAGCGCGTACTCGTCGGCGACGTTGCCCGACAGCTGCCGCCATGCGGCGTCGATGTCGCTGGCCGCCTCCGCGATGCGCACCTTGGCGAACGGATCCTCCTTGGCCTTCTCGCCCGCGTAGGCCGCGCGCACCCGCTTGCCCTGGTGCTCGACGTGCGCCGCGTAGGCCCCGTAGGCCATGCCGACGATCGGGGTGGAGATGGTGGTGGGATGGATGGTGCCCCACGGCATCTTGTAGACCGGGTCCGGATTCTGTTCCAGGCCGGGCGACTTCAGCTCGCTCATGGCGCGGAAGCTGAGGAAACGGTGCGACGGCACGAAGACGTCCTTCACCACGACGGTGTTGGAACCGGTGCCGCGCAGGCCGACGACGTTCCACACGTCATCGATGCGGTAGTCGTCGCGCGGGATGAGGAAGCTGCCGAAATCCACCGGCTTGCCGTCCTTGATCACCGGGCCGCCGAGCACCGCCCAGGTGGCGTGATCGCAGCCGGACGACCAGGCCCACGCGCCGTTGACCAGGTAGCCGCCGTCGACGACCGTGCCCGCGCCCATCGGTGCGTAGGAGGAGGAGATCCGCACTTCGGTGTCCTCGCCCCAGACGTCTTCCTGCGCCTGCTGCGCGAACAGCGCGAGGTGCCAGTTGTGCACGCCCACAATGCCCGCCACCCAGCCGGTGGACCCGCACGCACTGGCGATCTTGCGCACGGTGTCGTAGAAGACCACCGGATCGGCGGCGTGACCGCCCCACTGCTTGGGCTGGAGCAACCGGAAGAAGCCGGTCTCCTGCAACGCCTTCATGCTTTCGTCGGGGATGCGCCGCAGGTCCTCGGCCTCCTGTGCGCGTTCGCGCAACGTCGGCAACAGCGCTTCGACCCGTTCGGTCACTTCTTGCGTCATCTCGGGACCTGCTCCTGCCTGGTCGGTTGATGTCCGAAATCTCATTTGCCTCTGAGACTAGAACAGGTTCCTATTTCTGTCGAGAACCCGTGTTCACCCCCGCCCGGACATGCGCTCATGCAGGAAGTGAGGTGAATCGCTGGCGTCAAGGGCGCCAGTTTTGTAACGTGTTCTAGTACAGAAGGAGGAGGAATCGCGATGGCAGTTACCCCACAGGGGAGCGGTGCGAAGGTCCGGGAGCTGGATGTCGGCACCGCACCGACCCGGTATGCGCGGGGATGGCATTGCCTGGGTCTGGCCAAGACGTACCGGGACGGCAAGCCGCACGCGGTGAACGTCTTCGGCACCAAGCTCGTCGTCTGGGCCGACAGCAACGGTGAACTGCGGGTGCTCGACGCCTACTGCAGGCACATGGGCGGCGACCTGAGCATGGGCGAGGTCAAGGGCGACGACATCGCCTGTCCGTTCCACGACTGGCGCTGGTCGGGCACCAACGGCAAGTGCACCGCGATTCCGTACGCGCGCCGGGTGCCGCCGTTGGCGCGCACCAGGAAGTGGACGACGCTGGAGCGCAACGGCCAGCTGTTCGTCTGGCACGACCACGAGGGCAGCCAGCCGCCGCCGGAGATCACCATTCCGCACATCGAGGGGCCTTACACCGACGCGGACGGCAACCCCACCGAGCAGCTCGACAGCGGGTGGACCGACTGGACCTGGAACTCGATGCTGATCGAGGGCGCCAACTGCCGCGAGATCATCGACAACGTGGTCGACATGGCCCACTTCTTCTACATCCATTTCGCCTTCCCGACGTACTTCAAGAACGTCTTCGAGGGGCACATCGCCACCCAGTTCCTGGAGACCAAAGGCAGGCCCGACATCGGCATGGCCTCCAAGTACGGAGGCGACACGCTGCTCAAGTCCGAGGCTTCCTACTTCGGACCCTCGTACATGATCAACCCGCTGATCAACATCTACAGCGGTTACGAGGTCAAAAGCGTCCTGATCAACTGCCACTACCCGGTCACCCAGGACTCCTTCGTCCTGCAATGGGGCATCACGCTGGAGAAGCCCAAGGGCGTCGAGGGCGAGATGGCGACCAAGCTGGCGGAGAAGATGACCGAGGGCATCAGCGTCGGCTTCCTACAGGACGTCGAGATCTGGAAGCACAAGTCCAAGGTCGAGAATCCGCTGCTGTGCGAGGAGGACGGGCCGGTGTACCAGCTGCGTCGCTGGTACGACCAGTTCTACGTCGACCTGGCCGACGTCACCGAGAAGATGACCCAGCGTTTCGAGTTCGAGGTGGACACCACCAAGGCGAACGAGGCGTGGGAGGCCGAGGTCGCCGAGAACCTGCGGCGCAAGCGCGAGTCCGAGGAAGCCGAGGCAAGCGTCTGATGTCGGCCACCTGGGCGAAGGCTCCCGATTTCGCCGACCAGCCCGCTCGGCGAGCCGAAGTGCGCGCCCAAACGGTGGTCGACCAGCAGCGCTATCTGGAGGAGGGCCTGACCCCGCTGCGGTGTCAGGCCTGCCAGAGTCGGGTGCTGGTGCGCAAGAGCAGCCCACACCAGACCTCGGTGCAGTGGACCGGCGATCCGGCCGAGCGCTGCCCGGTTTTCGCCGAACTCAGTGCCAGCGGTCACGGGCCGGGCCGCCCCGACTCGTGCCCGAACCTCGAGCGCACCATCGCCTGGGCCGTGGACGAGGGCGTGCTCGAAATCCCTGACTAGGCGGGGTATTGCGGGGCGGTCGGCGCGGATCGGTTGCCCGCCGATCGCCGCGGCGGTGACCGTGCTGTCGCGGACGAGTCGTGCTCGGGCTACGTTGACGGGAACAAAAAGGACCTTCGTGCCGGAACGGACCGCGTCCGATCCGGCGCCTCAGGAGGGAGTTTCCGTGATGCTGGTGCGGCATCTGGACTGCGCGACCATGTGCCCGGTCGGCGGGCGCGCGCTGCTGGGCAGCGGTGGGCTGCTGACCGGCGGGCTGGTCGGCCATTGCCTGCTCATCGAATCCGATGACGGGCTGGTGCTGGTGGACACCGGATTCGGTATGGCCGACGTGCTCGACCGCGGCCGGCTCGGTGCAGGCACCGCGCGATTGCTGCGCCCTCGGCTGCGTCCGGAACTCACCGCGCTACACCAGATCCGCGGGCTCGGCTATCGGCGCGAGGATGTCCGGCACATCGTGCTGACCCATCTCGATATCGATCACGCCGGCGGGCTGTCCGACTTCCCCGACGCGACGGTGCACGTCTTCGCCGACGAACTCGACGCGGCGATCCAGCGTCCCACCCTCGGGGAGAAACTGCGTTACCAGCCGCGCCAGTGGGAGCACGGCCCGCGCTGGCTTGCCCACGAAACCGGCGCGGACACCTGGTTCGGCTTCACCGCCGTCCCGGTGCTCGAGGACATCATGTTGATTCCCCTGGTCGGACACACCCGCGGGCACAGCGGCGTCGCGGTCCGGCAGAGCGACGGGTGGCTGCTGCACTGCGGTGACGCCTATTTCCACCACCGGCAGCTGGCGGCGGGAAGGGCGCGCCCGCCGGTCGGACTCGGCGTCTTCGAAATCCTCGCGGGCACGCTGGGCCGAGCGCGGGTGGAGAATCTGGAGCGGTTGCGCACGCTGCGCGCCGACCACGGTGACCGGGTGCGGATGTTCAGTGCCCACGACCCGCACGAACTCGCTCAATTCGCCACCGTGCCGGTGCGCTGAACCCGCTCAGTCCAGCCGGAAGTCCGCGAAGTCGAATCCCGGCGCGACGATGCAGCTGACCAGCACGTATTCCGCGCCGGCCGGTCGCGCCGACTGGCTGACGCCACCCGGCACCACGGCCTGGAGCGCCTGACCACGCTCCAGGTCGGAGCCGAGGATCACCACCTCGCCGCCGATGTCCAGCGCCAGCGGCCCGCCGCGGTGCCAGAGCCACAGCTCGTCGGAGCGCACGGTGTGCGGGGCCGACTGCTCGCCGGGCAACAGCAGGAAATGGATGGCCGTGGCGGCGGCACGCGCGCCCGGGTAGCCCTCCGGTGTGAATTCCACCGGGCTGCGCCAGGTTTCGCGATACCAGCCGCCCTCGGGGTGCGGCGCGAGATCGAGTGCGGCGGCGAGCGGCGGCCGGTTGTCGGTCATCGTTCGACTATGCCCGATCACCGTCGCGATCGGTTCTCTTCGATACGCCAGGTGATGCCGAAAGGAGCTAGCGCGTCGAGGAAATCGGTCGCGTCGAACGCCTCGGCGGCCGCGAGCGCACCCGGTGCGGCGGCGCCCTCGCTCAGCCGGACGGCTGTCTCCACCGCCATCAGCGCCGAATCGCGGTAGGAGTCGACGCCGCTGAGCACGCCCCGGACGCGATGTCCGTCCGCGCCGAACGCGTCGACGACGAGCTCGTAGCGCAGGTCGGCGCTGGGCGCGTCGGGTAGCGCGTCGATGAGTTCGGCGGTGAATCCGCTGAGCGTGTCGAGGATCGAGGTGGCGAGGACGCCCTCGACATAGGAGACCTCGGAGTGTCGGGGGATGGTCAGGACCGGAGGCTGGGGAAATTTCGCGACCGCGGTCGGCTCGGTGTGGCCGGGAAAGGTCATTTTGTCGTGGCGTGCGGTAGCGCCGGTGCGCAGTTCGCCGTCGGCGTAGTGCCAGCCGCCGCCGCGGAACCAGTCCAAGCTGGCGAAGACCGTCTTGGCGCTGCCTTTCGAACCGTTGCCGCCGCTGTTGCTCAGGTGGCTCAGCACCACCTCGGCCGGGCCGGTGACCCGGCGCGTGGTGAGGTGAGCGAGCAGGTCGCCAGGGAGATTGCTGTCGGTGATGCCGGACACCACGGTGACGCCCGCCGCCGCCGCGCGCGGGCCGAACTCTTCGAAGACCCGCTTCAGGAACAGTTGCTCGCCGGACATGTCCGTGTAGTGGGCGCCGGCGTCGATCGCCGCGGCGAGCACCGCCGAGCCGTGCTCCACGTAGGCGGGCAGGCTGCTGATCACCACGTCGGCTCCGGCGAACGCGGTCACGAGGGCCGCGTGGTCGGTCAGATCGGACATCCGGACATCGGTGTCGGGCAGGTTTACCGCATCGGCGGCGGCACGGATGCGATCGGCATCGCGGCCCACCAGGATCGGGGCGAGATCGCGGCGGCGCAGTTCCTCGAGCAGGTAGCCGCCGGTATGTCCGGTGGCGCCGTAGACGGCGATGGTGGGGGAGGCTTCGGTTGATGTCATGAGAACGAACCTATTGCCATCAATTGAGTACACCAATGCTTATGCAGCGCAAAACTTTGTCTGAAACGCTCACATCAGGAGTGTTACGGTATACGAGTGGACATCCTCAGCGAGGCCATCGCGGCCATCCGCACCGGCAGCCCCACCTCCGGCTTGTTCATCCGGCATGCGCCGTGGGGCCGCCGATATCCCGTGGTGCCCGGCGCGGGCTTCCACGTGGTCTTACAGGGCTCCTGCTGGGTGGTGCCGCCCAACGGCGAGCCGATGGCGCTCGGTGCGGGGGACGTGTTGTTCATGCCGCGCGGGGCCGACCACGACCTGGTGGACAGCTTGGACAGCCCGGTCACCGAGATCGCGCTGCCCGGCGAGCCCAGGGAAATCGTGGGGCCCGGCGTACGGACCGCGCTGCTGTGCGGCGCGTATGAGCTCGGACGCGGGCGCAGCCACCCCATCCTCGACGAGCTGCCCGAGTTCATCCATCTGCCCGCGCGTCCGGGGCGTCATCCGGCGCTGCGCGGCGCCGTCGACCTGCTGGCCGCGGAGATCGCCGAGCCGCGTGCGGGCAGCGATGCGGCCGTGCCCGCGATCCTCGAGACGTTGCTGCTGTTCATCCTGCGCGCCTGGTTCGACGAGCAGGCCGACGTGCAATCCTCCGGCTGGGCAGGCGCTTTCGCCGACCCCGCGGTGGCTGCGGTGCTGCGCGCCGTACACGAGCAGC
The DNA here is from genome assembly GCF_001612765.1 of Nocardia arthritidis NBRC 100137. Lineage (GTDB taxonomy): Bacteria > Actinomycetota > Actinomycetes > Mycobacteriales > Mycobacteriaceae > Nocardia > Nocardia arthritidis. Next base: position 104,111 of record NZ_BDBB01000006.1, on the reverse strand, counting down.
CCGCGCGAGCATGGACCGTGACGGATCTGGGTGACATCGCGGGCGTCTCCCGCGCGACCCTCGCCCGCCGCTTCACCGCGACGGTCGGCGAACCGCCACTGGCCTACGTGACCCGCTGGCGCATGCTCACCGCCGCCCGCCTGCTCCGCGACACCGACAGCAGTCTCGGCGCCGTGGCCCGCCGGGTCGGTTACACCTCCGAATTCGCCTTCGCGAAAGCCTTCAAGCGCGAATACGGCTTGGCGCCGGGGCAATACCGCCGCGTGGGCGGGGACACGCCCCTGGTCGCGGTGTGACCGACCTGTCCGCACTCAGGTGTGTGAGGGGCGCCGTCGTGCCCGACCGGACCATGTGGTCTGGCCGGGGCGGACCGAAGCCGCCCGCGCACGCATGCCCCTTCGGGCGAGAACGGGCCGGCGGGCTGTCACTGAACTCAGCTGAACGGCGAGCGGGGGCGTTCCTGGAGCTCACCGTCCACATAGATGTCGACCTTCTCGTTGTAGAAGCAGACCAGTCCGGCGACCTTCTGGCTCTCCGGAAGCGGCGTGCGGTAGCCCCACACGTAGTCGGGATACTCCTCGCCCTCGACGCGGACGGTCCAGTAGTCGGCGGTGCCCTTGTACGGGCAGCTGGTGTGGGTGGCCGACGGGTACAGCCGGTCCATGCGGACATCGGTCATCGGCAGGTAATACCGCGCGGGCAAACCGGTTTCGAAGAGGATGCGCGGCGATCGGGAGTCCGCGACGGTGACGCCGTTGATCTCCACCCGCACATGCCGTGAGCTGGCCAGGATGTCGACGCGCGAGTACGGGTTGCGCGGATGGACGTAGATCGGCTCGTCCTCCTCGAACCACTCGTCCATCGCGTTCCACTCCAACCGCACCAGATCGCGCAATTCGGTGAGCGGCGAGTCGTGATATCGCAGCGCGGCGCCGCCTGCCGTCGTGCCGTCGACCATGACGTCGTAGACGGTCGCGTCGCCGCGGCTGGTGGAGTGCTGGGTGTGTCCGTTCGGTTCCAGCTTCGCGCGCAGATCCGCGACCGGCAGATAGTAGGCGGGGTAGTGCGGGTTCTCCCACACGAGCACCGGCCGCGCGCTGTCGGCCACGAGGTGCCCGCCCAGGTAGACGCGCACCCGCTTCTGGCTGGTCTCGACGCTGACGCGGCCCCGCTTCGCTTCGGTCATATCTCTCGACCGTACTCCTCGCACCGGCAGGCGCAGGGGCGGAAACGCCGGAGGCGGCCACGGTGGTGGCTGCCTCCGGCGGGTATCGGGTCAGTCGTCGCCGACCGTGATGGCCTGGGCTTCCTCGACGCTGTGCGGTGCGGGATCGTGGTCGTCGAGGTGGGCCAGAGCGGCGCGCCCGGCTATCAGCACGACCACCGCGGCGGCGGTACATGCCGCGCCAACCCAGAACGGCAGTGCGATGCTGTGCTCGCCGAGCTTGCCCGCGAGGTAGGGGGCCGCGGCGCCGCCCGCGAAGCGGACGAAGCTGTAGGCCGCTGAAGCGGTGGACCGCTCGACCGGCGCCGAGATCATCACGGCCTCGGTGATCAGCGTGTTGTTCACGCCGAGGAACAGGCCCGCCAGCACGGTGCCGATGATCAGCACCGGCTTGTGCTCGGCGAAGACGGCCATCATCGCCAGATCCGCAGCGAACAGCCCGAGGGACAGTCCCATCATCGGCAGCGAACCGAACCGGCGCTGCAACCGGGGAGCCAGGAACACCGACGCGATCGCCAGCAGGACTCCCCAGCCGCAGAAGATGAAGCCGATCGCGTAGGTGCCCATGTCCAGCGGGAACGGGGTGTAGGCGAGCAGCGTGAAGAAGCCGAAGTTGTACAGCAGGGCGGTGATGCTCACGATCAGCAGACCGCGGTGGCGCAACGCGCGGAACGGCGCGGCGATCGAGGTGCGGTGGGCCGGTTCGGGGCCTTCCGGCAGCAGGACGACGATGCTGACCAGCGCGACGGCCATCAGCGCCGAGACACCGAAGAACGGTCCGCGCCAGCTGATTCCGCCGAGCACGCCGCCGACCAGGGGTCCGGTCGCGATGCCGATGCCCAGCGCCGCCTCGTACAGGATGATCGCGCGGGCCACACCGCCGCTGGACGCGCCGACGATGGTGGCCAGTGCGGTGGCGATGAACAGCGCGTTGCCCAGACCCCAGCCCGCGCGGAAGCCGACGATCTGCGCCACGGTGTCGGACATGCCGGCCAGCGCGGCGAACACGATGATGATCGCCAAGCCCGCCAGCAGGGTCTTCTTGGCGCCGAAGCGACTGGATACCACGCCGGTGATCAGCATGGCCACGCCCGTGACCAGCATGTAGCTGGTGAACAGCAGCGACACCTGGGAAGGTGAGGCGTGCAGTTGTTCGCCGATCGGTTTGAGAATGGGATCGACCAGGCCGATACCCATGAACGCGATCACGCTCGCGAACGCGACCGCCCAGACGGCTTTCGGTTGCTTCGTGTCATCCGCGACAGGGGCCGCGGCGCGGGTGGGAGCCGAAGTGCTCATCGATGTCCCCTCGAGATCGGATCGTGCTGTCGCGTAGCCGTTTTCAAGGCCTCCAGCAGGTCGTGTAATTCGGTGTCCAGGCGCGCCAGGCGTTCGGCGTCGAAGCCGGGAAGATGTCCGCCGATCACGGCGGCGAATGCTCGGCGGAACTCGGCCAGCCGGGCCCGCCCGGCCGGGGTGAGTTCGATGATCACGGCCCGGAAGTCCTCCGGGTCCTTGCGCCGGGTCGCGAAGCCTTCCGCGACCAGCTTGCCGATCAGCGCCGTTGCCGCCGGCTGTGAGCATCGGTCGATCCTGGCGAATTCGCTGACCCGCAGCGCTCCGTGTTCGTCGAGCACCGCCAGTGCCCGCAACATCGCGCGCGGCAGGTCGTCGCCGCTGATCACCCCGGCCAGCCGAGTGAGCCTGCCCGCGGTGACGAGAAGGTCGACGACGATGTCATCCGCTGCGTTCACCTGAGCTTGCTGCACGGAAATATTATTACATAGGCTAACTATCTATTGGCCGGTGAAGCCGGCCACATGACCCGAGCGAGGCGCGCCGTGGAGCGACCGGCTCCACGGGGGCTATCGAACGTGCACCGGACCGGCGTCAAAGCTGCCGCCTGACAGGCTGAATCGGCCAGATCAAGTCATCTCGTAGCGGATGCGTACTTCGCCGCGATCGGATTGATCTTCACCGGGTCCAGCGCTCCATCAGAGAGCGTCCGATCGTCGAATTCGACGTCGAGTGTGCCTTCGAGTATGTAGATGCCTCGTCGGCGACGTGATGGGTATGCCGGGGGATGGCGCGCGAGGTCACCTCCAGCAGGGAGAACCTGCCTTCGGTGTCGGCGGTGGTGGCATTCACCGCGAAGGCGGGCGGCAACGGCACCCGGCGCGATGTCCGCGACCATCGGCAGCGGTAGCGGTGATCGGCGGCGGCTCGTGGAGATCGTTCTGGATGGCCTGCGCCTCGGCGCGGCCGGTAGACGCTCGAACGAGTGAGTCAGCCGGGGGCTATGTTGGCGTTGCGGTGGAAGACGTTGCCCGGGTCGTAGGCGGCCTTGATACGGGCCAACTTCGCGTATTTGGCGCTCCCGTAGGATTCGCGGACCCGGTCGCGGTCCGTGTCCGCCATGAAGTTCACATACCCGCCGCGGTTGGAAGCCATGGGGCGCAGCGCTTCCCACGTCCTGCGCACCCAATCCCGGTCGAGGGCGAGCGTTTCGGCGTCAGGAGCCATCGCGGTGATATTGCATCCGTAATGCGGGGTGCGCGCGCCGCCGAATGCCGTGTCGTCCTCGCCGACGGTGCTGAACGCGCCGCTGAGCGGAAAAATCGGCATGAACGACAGCGGCGCGGTCTTCTCGGCGGCGTTCGCGGTCAGGACCGCGATCACGTCGTTCGAGAAATCGCCGAGGTCGAGCGCCTTTTCGTACCCGCGCAAGCCCCACGGCGCCGCGCCGTCGAGCATCCGCTGCAGCCGGGCGTAGGGGATGGGCCTGAGGAATTCGAACAGCGGCGGCAGCGCTTCGCGGATCGGCGCCACCGCGGCGGTGTGTTCCTCGGCTGTCCCGAACCCCGCGACGAGCAGGGCGTGCCCCGCTCGGCCGCGGTATCGCTCCGGAACGAAAGGCGCCGGCGGCGCCGACATCGCCAGCGCTATCAACGCGCCCGACCGGCGCGGCAGAGTGGGAATGAACTCCCGGATCAGGCGCAGGGCATCCGTCCCGTCCGGCATGTCCCAGAAGAACAGGCCGAGGTGCACTTCCGGCCCGACGTGGTGCAGGCGGTATTCGAATTCGGTGACGACGCCGAAATTGCCGCCGCCCCCGCGCAATGCCCAGAACAAATCCGCGTTCTCGTTCTCGGACGCCCGCACCACCTGGCCGTCGGCGAGAATCACCTGCGCCGAGACGAGGCTGTCGATGGCCAGGCCGGCCATGCGCGTCAGCCAGCCCATGCCGCCGCCGAGGGTGAGGCCGCCGACGCCGGTGTCGCTGACCACGCCGCCGGTCACCGCCAGCCCGTATGCCTGGGTCGCGGCGTCCAGATCCGCCATCGTCGCTCCGCCGCCTACCCGGGCTCGCTCGGCCTCCGGATTCACCGCGACGCCCTTCAGCGCGCTGAGGTTGATCATCAGGCCGCCTTCGCCGACCGCGGTCCCGCTGTAGGAGTGGGCGCCGCCGCGAACGGATATCTCCAGCCCGCGGTCCCGGCCGAAGGCCAGAGCCGCGGCCACGTCACCGGGCGACACGCACTGGGCTATCACCGCGGGGCGCCGGTCGATGTCGGCGTTCCAGATGGCGCGGGCTCGGTCGTATCCGGCATCGCCAGGGCCGAGCACCGGCCCGTCCATTGTGGAACGCAGTATCTCGAGATCGGAATTCACTGTTCGCGTCATGGCATCCTCCCAGCTGGTGGGCCCCGGCGACTTGTTGGGTGACGAGTCGGCATCTCGACTCGTGACGGCACCGATCCGACCTGCGGTGCCACTGGAAAACGCATCCCCGCCTATACGCATGTGGCGCGTGTCACATCTTAATTCATCGGCTCAGCCGCCGACAGCCATTCGGGACATGGCGCGCCGTCGCCCCGGCGCGCCCCTGCCCCGGCTCAGGCCGGCTGCGTCACCGGACGGTGCGCGGCGCCGAACAGTTGCGCGTCGCCATGGGCACGCTTGAAGAACAGATGCGCGTCGTGTTCCCAGGTGATCGCGATGCCGCCGTGCAGCTGAACGGTCTCGGCCGCGATCGCGGTGAGCGCCTCCGAGCAGTGCACGCGGGCGGCCCAGACGTCTTCGGCGGCCGACGGGCTGTCCGCCGCCACCGCCGCGGTCGCGGCGATGGACGCGGACCGGGCCGATTCCAGCAGCACGTACATGTCCGCCATCCGGTGCTTGAGCGCCTGGAAGCTGCCGATCACCCGGCCGAACTGCACACGTGACTTGGTGTAGTCCACCGTCATCTCGAGGCAGCGGTCGGCGGCCCCGACCTGCTCGGCGGCCAGCGCAGCCCACGCGATGCGGCGCAGCCGGGCGACGGCCGCCGCCTGGCCGCCCGAGCCGAGCCGTCGGGCGCGCACGTCGGCGAAATCGACTTCGGCCAGCTTGCGGGTGGGGTCCATGGTGGGCGCGGATCGCCGGGTGACACCCGGCGCGGCGGGCTCGACCTCGAACAGGCCCGTCCGGGTGACGACGACGAGGGTGTCCGCCGACATCCCGTCGAGCACGTAGTGCGCGGTCCCGGTGAGGGCGCTGTCCGTCTCGTGCACGCCCGGTTCGTCCCAGCCGCGCTCGTCCGCCCAGCAGACCGCGATCGTGCGCGTGCCCTCCGCCGCCTCCGGCAGTAACCGCGCGCAAGCTTCGGCGTCGCCCGACAGCAGCACTGCCTGGGCGCCGAGCACGGCCGAGCCGAGCATCGGCACTCCAGCGAGGGTGCGGCCCAATTCGCCTACCACCAGCGAGGATTCGACCAAGCCTGCGCCGAAGCCGCCGAACTCCTCGGGAATCGCCAGTGCGGCGACGCCGATCTGCTCGCACAGCAGCCGCCACAGGGCGGGGTCGTAGCCGAGTTCGGTGTCCATCGCGGCGCGCACCGCCGCCGAGCCTGCGTGCTTGGTCAGCAGCGCGCGCACCGAGGCGAGGAATTCCTGGTGTTCGGCGGTGCTCATCGGTGTCCTTTCGCGCATGAGCGGGAGCGCTGCGTGGTGAGGCTTCGCTGCTTTCTCGGGGCCTTTCCGGCATGAGCGGGACCCTGTGTGGTCACGTTTCGCCGCCGCCTCCGGGCCTGACCGCTCATGCGATGCCTCGCGCGGCGCGATCGGGGTCGGTGTCCTCCCGCAGCGCTCGTGCGATTCGCGCACGGTGCAGATCCGGTGTGCCCCACGCCGAACGCAGTGCCGTCACCTTGGTCAGCCACAGGGACAGGTCGTACTCGGCGGTGTAGCCGATCGCGCCGTGTACCTGGAGGGCGGCGCGAGCCGCGCGGTAGGCGGCATCGCCGCAGGCGACCGCGGCGGCCGACACATCCCGGCTCCGGGTGGTTTCGGCCGTGGTCAGCGCGGCCCGGTAGAGCAGTGGTTCGGCCAAGTCCAGTGCGATCAGCACGTCCGCGAGCTTCTGCTTCACGGCCTGGAACTCGCCGATGGGCTTGCCGAATTGCTTGCGTTGCTTGGCATATTCGGTCGACGCGTGCAGCAGCGCCTTTCCGGCGCCGAGCAGCTGAGCCGCGCAGGCCAGCGCGCCGGTGTCGAAGCCCGCGGCGGCGGCCGCGCGGACCTGATCGCCCTCGGCGACGGTCTCGGCCGCGGCGACCGTGAACAAGCGGCGCGCGGGATCGACCGATCGCACCAGGCCGGTGCGGTTCCCGGTGGACAGCTGATTCTCACCGGCCAGCAGGACCACCTCGGCGGTGTCGGCGTCCAGGGCGACGCCGGGGCCGGGCGGCGCGAAGGCGACAGTGCCCAGCGCCGCGCCCTCCGCGAAGCCGGGCAACCACCGTGCCGCCAGATCCTGGTCCGGAAGCGCTTGCAGCAGGGCCGGAATCGCCGCGGCGGTCTCCACCAGCGGTCCGGGCACGGCTGCCCGACCGAGTTCCTGGAACGCCACGACCAGATCAATCGGCTCGGCGCCGATGCCGCCGTGCCGCTCCGCGACGGCCAGTCCGAGCACACCGGCGTCGGCGAGCTGCCGGATCAGAGCGCGACCCGGCCCGCTGTCGCCCGAGGCCCACGCGCGCACGGCGGCGGGCGCGCGGCCCGCCTCCAGCAGTTTGCGCAGGCTGGCGCCGAAATCGAGTTGTTCGGGGCTGAGCGCGAATCTCATCGGCTGCTTCCTCTCGGTAGTCCGAGCAGCCGCTCGGCGATGATGTTGCGCTGGATCTCGTTGGTGCCCGCGTAGATCGGGCCGGACAGCGCGAACAGGTATCCGTCGGTCCACGGCCCGGAACGTTCCGCGGACGCGCCGAGCACGTCGAGCGCGGTCTCGTGCATGGCGATGTCCAGCTCGGACCAGAAGACCTTCGTGATCGAGGATTCCGCGCCCAGCTTGCCGCCCTCGTCGAGGCGGGTGACCGTGCCGAACGTGTGCAGCCGGTAGGCCTCGCTGCCGATCCAGGCGTCCACCACGGCATCGCGTTGTGCGGTGTTGTCCTCGTCGCCCTCCTCGCGCCACAGATCGATCAGCCGCTGGGCGGTGGCGCTGAACCGGCCGGGGCTGCGCAGCGAGAGGCCGCGTTCGTTGCTGGAGGTGCTCATCGCCACCCGCCAGCCCTCGCCGGGTGCGCCGATCACGTCGCGGTCGGGCACGAACACGTCGTCGAGGAAGATCTCCGCGAAGCCGGGTTCGCCGTCCAGCTGCGGGATCGGGCGCACCGAGACCCCGTCGGCGGTCAGTGGGAACATGACGTAGGTGAGTCCCTTGTGCCGTTCGGCCTCGGGATCACTGCGGAACAGGCCGAACGCCCAGTCCGCGAAGGCGGCGCGCGAACTCCAGGTCTTCTGGCCGCTCAACAGCCAGCCGCCGCTGGTGCGCCGGGCCGTCGAGCGGATACCGGCCAAGTCGCTGCCTGCTTCCGGCTCCGACCAGGCCTGCGCCCAGATGTCGTCGCCGCGCGCCATCCGCGGCATGATCCGCTCCAGCTGTTCGGGCGTGCCGTGTTCGAACAGCGTCGGAGCCAGCAGGAATATGCCGTTCTGGCTGACCCGCCCCGGCGCGCCCGCCGCGTAGTACTCCTGCTCGAACAGCACCCATTCCAGCAGCGAGGCGTCGCGCCCGCCGAACTCCTCCGGCCAGGCGACCACCGAGAGCCGGGCGTCGGCGAGGGTGCGCTCCCAGGCGCGGTGCGCCTCGAATCCGGCCTTCGTGTCCATCGAGGCCAGCGGTTTCGCGGGTTTGTTCGCGGCCAGGAATTCGCGGACCTCCCGCTGGAATTCCTGGGCCGCCTGGTCGAGATCCAGATCCACTACGTCGTTCCGTTCTGTTCTGCGGTGCCTGCCGACGCCTTCATCGACTTGGCGTTCATGCCGCCGAGGGAGTCGGCGCCGACTTCGGCGTTGTGCGCGTGCGCGAAGTGGTGCAGCCCGAAGACCGAGTCCATGCCCGACCGCATACCCATCAGGTCCTCGGCCTGGTTGACCGCCTTCTTCGTCAGCGCGAGACCGAACTGCGGCATGGTGGCGATCTTCTCGGCCAGCGCCAACGTCTCGTTCTCCAGCTCGGCGCGGGGCACCACCCGGTTGACCATGCCCCATTCCTTGGCCTGCGCGGCGCCGAACCGGTCGCCGGTGAACAGGAACTCCTTGGCCGCGCGCGGACCCATCACCCACGGGTGCGCGAAGTACTCGACGCCCGGAATGCCCATGCGGACCACGGGATCGGAGAAGAACGCGTCGTCGGAGGCGATGATCAGATCACACACCCAGGCCAGCATGAGCCCGCCCGCGATGCAGGCGCCCTGCACCATGGCGATGGTCGGCTTCGGAATCTCCCGCCAGCGCCTGCACATGCCGAGGTAGACCTCGAGCTCCCGGGCGAAGCGCTGATCGCCACCGGCCCGGTCCACGTGGTCCCACCACAGCGCCGCTTTGTTCTGGTACCGCACATGGTGATCGCGGCCCGGCGTGCCGATGTCGTGCCCGGCGCTGAAGTGTTTCCCGTTGCCCGCCAGCACGATCACGCCGACCTCGGGGTCCTCCACGGCGCGCTCGAAGGCGGCGTCGATGGCGTAGGTCATCACCGAGTTCTGCGCGTTGCGGTAGTCCGGCCGGTTCAGCGTGACGACCGCGACGCGACCGCGCCGCTCGTAGGTGACGACTTCACCTTCGTCCGGGATCGCCGGACCCTCGTTCGGGGTTGCCGGTTGCGACATTACGACTTCTCCTCACGTAGTTGACGCTTGAGCACTTTCCCGGCGGCGCTGTAGGGCAGCCGGCCGCGGAATTCCACGAACCGCGGCACCTTGAAGTTGGCCAGCACGGTCGCCGCGTGGGCGCGCACCTGGTCCTCGGTGAGCGCCGACCCGGGTTTGCGCACCACGTACGCCTTGCCCACCTCGCCCATCCTGGTGTCGGGCACGCCAACGACCGCCGACTCGGCCACGCCGTCCAGCCGGGCCAGCGCCTGTTCGACCTCGGCGGGATAGACATTGAAGCCGCCGGAGATGTACATGTCCTTGAGCCGGTCGGTGATCTTCAGGTACCCGCGCTCGTCGATCGTGCCGATGTCGCCGGTGTGCAGCCAGCCGTCGGCGTCGATCGTCTGCGCGGTGCTGTCCGGGTCGTCCAGGTAGCCGAGCATCACGTTCGGCCCGCGCAGCAGGACCTCACCCGCCTCGCCGAGACGCAGCTCGAAATCCGCGATCGGCCTGCCGCAGGTGTTGGCGATGGTCTCGGCGTCGTCATCGACCCGGCACATGGTGCCGAAGCCGGCGCTCTCGGACAGGCCGTAGGCGGTGATGACGACGTCGAAGGCCAGCTCCGAGCGCATCCGCTCGATCAGCACCACCGGCACCGTCGCCGCGCCGGTGACGGCCACCCGCAGCGAGCTCAGGTCGAATTCGGCGCGGCGCGGGAAATCCAGGATCGTCTGGTAGATCGTCGGCGGACCGGGCAGCACGGTGACCCGCTCCGCGCCGATCAGCCGCATCGTCTCCGGCACGTCGAAGGTGGCCTGCGGGATGATCGCGGCCCCGGTGACCAAGCAGGCGAGAATGCCCGCCTTGTAACCGAAGTTGTGGAAGAACGGGTTCACCACCAGATACCGGTCGTCGCCGCGCAACGTGGCGCACTCGGCCCAGGCCCGCACCACCGACAGCGCTTGCCGGTGGGCGACCAGGGTGCCCTTGCTGCGGCCGGTGGTGCCGGAGGTGAACAGGATGTCGGAGATGTCGTCGGGACACACCGACTCGGCGCGCTTCTCGGCTTCGGCCACGGTCACCGGCGCGGCGACGGTCGCGAGTTCCGACCAGTCCAGCGCGGCGATGTCGGTGTTCTCGGTGCCCGGCTCGACCGGGATCACCACCACGGTATCGATGGCCAGGTCCGGCGCGGTCGTGCGCAATTCGGCGAGCCGGTCGCGGCCGAGGAACGGCCCCGCGATGAACAGCGCCTTCGCGTTCACCCGTCCGAGCACGTCGGCGGCCTCGTCGGCCACGTAGCGGGTGTTCAGCGGTACCAGTGCCGCTCCGGCGTAGTGCGCTGCCAGCGCGGCGACCACCCAGTGGTGCGTATTGGGCGCCCACATGGCCACGCGGTCGCCCACCCGCACGCCACGCGCGATCAGCGCCCGCGCCACTTCCTGGACCGCCTCGAACAATTGGGTCCAGTCCAGCCGGACCTCGCCGTCGGCGATCGCCGGGGCGTCGCCGAAGGTCCGAGCGGCGTGACGCAGTGCCATCGGTGTCGTCTGTGCAGGGGTTGTCACGGTTGTCCTCACCGTCCGCGAGTCACTTATGCGAGTGCTCTACAAAGCAAGTGCTTGGTAGGTTATCCTACCGGCGTGGGTGCGATCCAGACCTCAGAATCCGACACCGCCGCTCCGGACGGGCGGTTTTCCGCTGCGCAGGACGAGCGATTCGCCGCCGAAGTGCGCGAGTGGCTGGAGGAGAACCTCAACGGAGACTTCCGCGAGCTGCGCGGCCTCGGCGGTCCAGGCCGCGAACACGAGGCGTTCGACGAACGCCTCGCCTGGGACCGGCACCTGGCCGCGGCCGGGTGGACCTGCCTGGGCTGGCCGAAGGAGTACGGCGGCCGCGAGGCCACGGTGCGCCAGCAGGTGATCTTCCACGAGGAGTACGCCAAGGCGAACGCGCCCGCGCGGGTGTCGCACGTCGGCGAGGAACTGCTCGGTCCGACCCTGCTCGCGTTCGGCACCCAGGCGCAGAAGGACCGGTTCCTGCCGGGCATCCGCAACGTCAGCGAACTGTGGTGCCAGGGCTATTCGGAGCCGGGTGCGGGCTCCGACCTGGCCGCGATCACGACCGCCGCGCACCTGGACGGCGACGAGTGGTCGATCAACGGGCAGAAGATCTGGACCTCGCTCGCGCACGTCGCGGACTGGTGCTTCGTCGTCGCCCGCACCGAGCGCGGGTCCGCCAGGCACAAGGGCCTGTCCTACCTGCTGGTCCCGATGAAGCAGCCGGGCATCGACGTGCGCCCGATCATCCAGCTGACCGGCACGTCGGAATTCAACGAAGCCTTCTTCGACAACGCCCGCACCGCGGCCGACCTGGTGGTCGGCGAGCCGGGCGACGGGTGGCGCATCGCCATGGGCACGCTCACCTTCGAGCGCGGCATCTCCACCTTGGGTCAGCAGATCCGATTCGCCCGGGAGCTGGCCGACATCGAGGCATTGGCGCGCCGCACCGGCGCGGCCGACGACCCGCTGATCGCCGACCGGATCGACCGGGCCTGGGTCGGGCTGCGGGTGCTGCGCGCGCACGCCATGCGCACGATGGAAGGCGCGGGCGTGGACGACGGCGCCGGCCAGGCCTCGGTGGCGAAACTGCTCTGGGCCAATTGGCATCGCGGGCTCGGCGAGCTGGCGATGGCCGTGCTCGGCGCCCGCGGCCTGGTGGCGGGCGAGGACGATCTCAACGAATGGCAGCGGCTGTATCTTTTCACCCGCGCCGACACCATCTACGGAGGTTCGAACGAAGTGCAGCGCAACATCATCGCCGAGCGCGTGCTCGGCCTACCCCGCGAGGCGCGCCCGTGACCGGCCCGCTGTCGGTCGCCCCCGCGCCCGTCGCCGGGCATGGCCTGCTGACCGGGCGCGCCGCCGTGATCACCGCGGCCGCGGGCACCGGCATCGGCTCGGCCACCGCGCGCAGGCTGCTGGCCGAGGGCGCGGACGTGGTGGTCTCCGACTGGCACGAGCGGCGTCTGACAGAGACCGCGACCGAGCTGGCCGGCGAGTTCCCGGACCGGCGGGTCGCCTCGATCCCGTGCGACGTGCAGAGCACCGAACAGGTGGACGCGCTGGTCCGCGGTGCCGCCGAAGCGCTCGGCCGGATCGACATCATGGTCAACAACGCCGGGCTCGGCGGTGAGACGCCCGTGGTCGACATGACCGACGAGCAGTGGGACCGAGTGCTCGACATCACCCTCAACGGCACCTTTCGCTGCACCCGCGCCGCGCTCGGCTACTTCCGCGCCGCGGGCCACGGCGGCGTCGTCGTGAACAACGCCAGCGTGCTGGGCTGGCGCGCGCAGCACGGTCAGGCGCACTACGCCGCCGCGAAGGCGGGCGTCATGGCGTTGACCCGATGCAGCGCGATCGAGGCCGCCGAACTCGGCGTGCGGATCAACGCGGTGGCCCCGAGCATCGCCAGGCACGCTTTTCTGGACAAGGTCAGCTCGACCGAGTTGCTCGACCACCTGTCGGAGCGGGAGGCGTTCGGCCGCGCCGCCGAGCCGTGGGAGGTCGCCGCGACGATCGCCATGCTGGCCAGCGACTACACCACCTACCTGACCGGCGAGGTGGTCTCGATCAGCAGCCAACGCGCCTGAGTCGCAGCGGATCCCGGGCTCGTCCGCGCCGCGCCGGGCGGACGAGCCGACCCGGCGACCACCGAGCAGCCGGTTGCCCGCCGTCGCGGGCGAGTCCTCGCGCGCCGTATTGCGATCGCCTTCTCGCATCGCGCACGCCACCCGAAATGAGCGGCTGATCAGGTAGAAAAGGGCGAGCCGCGAGGGGGCGGGGTGTGCCATGCTGGATGAGATCGGATCCACGCTCGACAAGGGGGCGATGGCTATGGGCCTCGATCGCCCACCTGCCCGCGAACAACTGGAACTCGATGTGGTGCGCGAAGTCGTGCTGGCCAGGCGGCGGCTCGACAGCCTCGTCCTCTCGGCGCTCACCCTCGGCGCCGAACTCATCGAGCACACTTCCGCAAGCGCCCTCGCCACGGCCGCCATGCGGATTCTCGCGCAGCACGCCGTCGACGAGGGGGAGGTCGCCCGCGACCCGCGCCGCGCGCTGCGCGCCGATCTGGCGCGCGACCGCGAGCGTGCCCGGCGCATCGGCCTCAGCGCCGACGGTACGGAGACCGAGCAGGAGCGGCGCAGGCAGCGCCAGACCGCCCTGCTGTGCGAGGTGCGCTCGGATCTGCTCGCGGTGGTCGCGAAATGCCGGAAATTCCGCTTCGACCAGGTGACTTTCGCCGACGAGATCGCGCAGGGCCTGTGCGCGGCCACCGACAAGCTGGTGGTCGAGGCGGATATGGATGCCTACCACGCCTGGCAGCGCGGCATGGTGCTCAAGTTGAGCGAGGAACCCGTGCGCGGCGGCCCGCCACGGGTGATGGCCACGGTGGACGCCGGTCCGGATCGCGGTCAGCTCACCGTGGAATGGGACAGTTGTGAACGTCGTCTGGCGCTCGTCGCGCGAATGGCGCGGGCGGGCGTCTCGCCCGTGATCATCTGCGATCGCCTGCTGGCCGATCTGTCGGTCTCCTCGCCGCTGCGCTACTCGGAGCGCTGAGTACCTCTCGACCAAGCAAATGCTTGGTTGTATGATGGCCGTGTGCCCGCACCAGACGCCTCTAAATCAGCTCGGCGCAGTGAGTTGCTCGCCTTGGCGGCCGAATTGTTCGCCGAGCGGGGATTGCGCGCCACCACCGTGCGCGACATCGCCGACGCGGCCGGAATCCTCTCGGGGAGTCTCTATCACCACTTCGATTCCAAGGAATCGATGGTGGACGAGATCCTGCGCGGGTTCCTGGACGAGCTGTTCGGCCGCTACCGCGAGATCGTCGCCTCCGGACTGAGCGCGCGAGACACCTTGGAAGCCTTGGTGCTCGCCTCCTACGAGTCGTTCGACCGCTGGCACGCCGCGGTGGCGATCTACCAGACCGAGGCGAAGCGACTGCGCGACTCGGAGCGGTTCACCTACATCGCCGAGTACAACCGCGAATTCCGCGAGCTGTGGCACCGGGTGCTCACCAACGGCGTGCAGGACGGCAGCTTCCGGCCGGAACTCGACGTCGAACTGGCCTACCGCTTCCTGCGTGACACGGTCTGGGTCGCGGTGCGGTGGTACCGGCCGGGTGGGCCGATCACTGTCGAGAACCTCGCAAAGCAGTACCTGACCATCGTGCTCGACGGGCTCACCGTCCCCGAGCGCACCACGTAGGAGTCCTTACATGTCAGCACCTTCCGCGTCCCGTCGTCCGTATGCCCCGCTGCGGGACGCCTACGTGATCGATGCGGTACGCACCCCGGTCGGCAAGCGCGGCGGCGCATTGGCGAGCGTGCATCCGGCCGATCTGGGCGCGGCCGCGCTGCGCGGCCTGCTGGACCGCACCCCGATCGACCCGGGCGCCGTGGACGACGTCATCGTCGGTTGCGTCGACAACGTCGGCCCGCAGGCGGGCAACATCGGCCGCACCATGTGGTTGGCCGCCGGATATCCCGAAGAGGTTCCCGGCGTCACCGTGGATCGGCAGTGCGGATCCAGCCAGCAGGCCATCAATTTCGGCGCGCAGGCCATCATGAGCGGTACCGCCGAGGTGATCGTCGCGGGCGGCGTGCAGAACATGAGCGCGATTCCGATCTCCGCGGCCATGCTGGCGGGCAAGGAGTACGGTTTCGACACCCCGTTCGTCGGCGCGCAGGGTTGGGACCACCGCTACGGCACCGGTGAGGTGACGCAGTTCCGCGCCGCCCAGCTGATCGCCGAGAAGTGGGGCATCACCAGGGAAGAGATGGAGCGCTGGGCGCTGCGCAGCCACGAGCGGGCCCGCGACGCGATCAAGAACGGCCGCTTCGACAACGAGATCGTGCCGGTCGGCGACTTCTGGATCGACCAGGGTCCGCGCGAGACCAGCCTGGAGAAGATGGCTTCGCTGCCGCCCCTGGTCGAGGGTAGCCCGCTCACCGCCGCGGTGGCCAGCCAGATCTCCGACGGCGCCAGTGCCACCCTGCTGGCCTCGGAGTGGGCGGTGCAGGAGTACGGCTTGACCGCGCGAGCGCGCATCCACCATGTGAGCGCGCGCGGCGCGGACCCGATCTTCATGCTCACCGCGCCGATTCCGGCGACCAAGTGGGCGCTGGAGAAGACCGGCCTCACCATCGACGACATCGACGTGGTCGAGATCAACGAGGCGTTCGCGCCGGTGGTGCTGTCCTGGCTGAAGGAGACCGGCGCGGACCCCGAGAAGGTGAACGTCAACGGCGGCGCCATCGCGCTTGGTCACCCGCTCGGCGCGACCGGTGCGAAACTGTTCGCCACGCTGCTCAACGAACTCGAACGGATCGAGGGCCGCTATGGCCTGCTCACCATCTGCGAGGGCGGCGGCACCGCCAACGCGACGATCATCGAGCGCCTGCCCCGCTGACCGGCACCGAGCGGCACGTCGGCGAATTCGGGTCGCCCGACGTGCCGCTCGGCATGCGCATCGTGGGTGCCGGGGGGCTCAGTCGGATTGCACCTCGTGATCCGACTGTCCTTGTGCAGAAACGTCGTTCATGACGCTCGGCTCGTAGAACCGCCCTCGCTGCCCTTACCCTTGCCTTTTCCCTTGCCCTTCCCCTCGGACTTGCCTTTTCCTTTGCCCTTTCCCTTGCCTTCGCCTTGGTCGGCGTCACTCGGGTCGGAGGGTTGACCCTGCTCTTCGTCCTGCGCCAGGTAGGCGACCGGATCACCGTCGATCGTCTCGCTCGTCGCGGGCTGTGCGACGAGACCCATCGTCAACGTGCCCGCGGCGACCGCCGCTGCCGTCACGATGGCCCGAACGGTTGTCTTTCCCACTACCAAACCTCCCTGGTGATCGGTTTCGTCGGTGGAGCAGCGCGAAGTTAGCATCGGGAACGAGCCGCGCATCCGGGCTCGCCGCGCCCGAATGTCCTCGTGACGAGGCCGACATCCCGCTGTGACGTAGTCCCGGGATGCCCGGATAGTCCGTTATCGCTGCGACCGCAGGTACTCGTCGTGTTCGCGATCTTCGCGGTAGTAGCGCTGGGTCAAAGCGGTGAGCCGGTTGATCTCGGCTGCCATGGCGGAAGGTTCCAGCGGCTTGGCGACGATGGGATCGCCGGTCTTCACGTAGTAGCGGCCGTCCGCGTAATCCATCCACCAGAAGCCGCGTCCGAAGCTCGGGCGCGCATCGACGGCCGGACCGGCGAGCACCATGATCTCACCGAGGCCGAGGCGTTCGCGTTTGAAGATTCGGTCCAGTTGTGCGACGACGCCGACCTCATAGGGCCTGCGCACCGGCCGATCCCGGTCGGCGCTCACTTCTTCCCGCCGCGCTTCGATCGGCGGATGCGTGCCCGCAGGCATCTTGGGCAGCGCGGCGACCGCTTTCGCGGCCACTCGTTGCGCGGCGCAGAAACTCACGATCACGTCACCGCCGGTGTCCGGCGCGGTGCCGGGAAGCTGGACCAGGGTGGCGCCGATCTGCCCGCGTACGGCCCCGTGGAAACGGAAGACGATCGACATGTCCGGGCCGCCCATCCCTTTGGACTCGACGCGCGCCTCCGGTTCCAGCAACACATCGAGCGCCCGTTCCAGTTCGACGGCGTATCGCCCGAGTAGCGCGTCCACCGCTGCCTCGCGCTGACGCTTCAGGTCGGCGAAATCCATCTCCTCCGGCCGGTATTGCAGCGGGTAGGGCAGGCGGTCGCGACCATAGGCTGCCCAGAGGATTTCGAATTCCTGCCCGGTGAAGCGCCAGTCAGCCATTCGGGTCGTCTCCGATGACCGGAGGGACGGACTTCGGCAAGGCGTCCAAACCGGTGAGTTCCTCGCCGTTGTGCTGGTTGATCAGGTAGCCCTTGACGTCGGAGGTTTCCCGCTCGTCGTCCTTGCCGCGAGCCCCCATTCCGGGGGCCATGCCGGTCGTGCCGGCCGCGCCGGATCGAGCCGCCTGGCTGCCGGTTGCCGTGGCGGCCGGAAGGGCGTTCGGCTGCTGTGGACCGGCGGGAACGTTGCGGCCCGGCACCGGCGTGGTGGTGGAATTCGGCGTACCGGGACTGCTCGGGCTGCCGGATCGCCGGGGAGTGCTCGGGCTCGTGGTATCGGGTCGACCCGGTGCGGCGGTAGTGATGTTCGGGCTCGGTGTGGTGGTGCTGCTCGGCGTCGTCGACGGGGTGGTCGAAGTGGTCGGTTGCACGCTGGTCGGCTGGTTCACCCCAGCCGGGGTGACCGACTGGGGTGTGGTGGCTGCGGGGTCGGTCCGGGGCGATTCCTGCGGGTCACCGTCGGACGGTTCGGTGGATTCCGGTTCCGCGCCTGCGGGATCGTCCGAGTCGGAAAATTCCTGTGGCGCGGCGGGATTGGAGATACCAGGAGACGACGGACCCGGCTGCCCGCTATCCGCCACGATCTGCGGGGCCGTCGGCAGGACGGGTACCCCGTGGTCGGTCTGAGTGGCGACTTGCCCGTAGACCGTGCGAAGGATCCGCCGTGCTTCCTGCGTGGCCTCCTCCTCGGTGTAATCACCCGCCTTCATGACGCCGTCCTGCGGCAACGTCTTACCCATCAGGTCAGGGCGTTCGGTGACCTGCGGCATCAACGCCTGCGTCTGCTCGAGACCGGTATGCATCTCGGATAGCTTGAAACTCACCAGACAAGCGGCATCGGCCAGATTCCCCGACTGGTTCCGGTAATTCGTGACCGCCTCGGCCGCCGCCTTACCGGATTGCCCCGTCCACCCCGGATTCGCGCCGTCACCGGTCACGGTGCGGCCGAACTGCTCGTTGAACGCCTGAATCGCCCCGGTCAGGTTCATCCCGATGTTCAGCCACGCCTCGGACGCCTCCCGCACCGTCCCCGGCCGCATCGCGTTCACGGCATCGACCATCTGCGCCAACGTCATACTGTCGTAGTTGTCCGGCCCGGGAATCCGTGGCGGCTCGTATTCCCCCTGAAACGACGTGCCCAACCGACCGGTGAAGTCGTAGATCGTGTCGCGCTCCCGATTCCACTGCTCCTGCGCGGCGATGATCCGGGTGCGGTAATCGTCGTAGGTCATGGTTGGGCGTCCAGACCGGTGAACTGGTCGGTCCTGGACTGATCCAGCTCCACGAAGTTCGCGATAGCCTTGGCCACAACCTCTTTCGCGATCTTCACCGCGTCGATGTGCTGCATGAGGACGGCGTCCAAGGACGCAGCTGTGCCGGTTGCCTTCAGCTTGAACTTGTCTTCCAGTGCCTGACCTGACGGAAACGTACCGAATCCGGATATCCGCTGGACGTAGGCGGACGACTCCAAAATCCCATCGAGCTTGTCGAGATAGTCGTCGCAGGCCTTGTCCAGACCCTTGCCGACTTCCGGGTGCAAAGTGAGTTCACCGGCATTGGCTGAGTCCAGCAGTCCCCGCCACTCGATCGGATCTACGCCGAGATTCACATCCCCTCCTCAACTACCCGGCAAGTAACTGACCAGATCTTGCGCATGGCTGCGCGCTTGGACGCACGGATCCCCTTGCTTGCCCACGGAGTATCGAGTCGTCACGTAGAACATCACAGTGCCGCGCGGAACCTCCATCGCGACAGTGCAATTGAGTCGTTGAGCGTCTCCGATGTCCAGGAATTGGACCGCCTGGTGCGTGCCGACCGTGAGCGTCGAGAACGCCTCGAAATCGGAGCGTCTCCGGATGTCGTCCATGGTCGGCGTTCCGGAAAGGACGCCGAGGCTGTACCAACGGGCTGTGGCCCGCCAGCTACAGACCTTCCAGCCGGTGAAATCCACTCCCGCGACATCTTTCGTCTTGGTTGCGGCGTCCAAACCGGTCCCAGAGATGGCACCCTCCGGCAGGCCACATGGGTCCCACAGAGCCGCGTCGGGATCTGCCGATTTCGTAGCGGCGGAGGTGGTCACCGAGACGGGCGCAGTCGAATTCGAAGTGCCGCCAGCGGAGTCCTCACACCCAGACAGCACCACCACCGCACCCATCGCGAGCACGGCACCACGCAGAAAATTCCCCCAGCTCGTCATCGGTTCCTCACCGCCGGTGCCGTACCGCATCGACGGGGCCGGACCGGCTTATCCGCCCCCTGCAAGCTGGGATCGACGCTACTGGCCGGTCCCCACGGGTGCAACCAGGTCGGTGCTGAATCACGCCATCACACTTGTGAAGTTGTGCAACACACCTCACCAGCCGCGATCGTGTGCAACTGTGAGCGGCTCACGCCCTCAGCGCGGTCTACGACTCGGCTGGACATCCGTCTTCGGTGCGGACATCCGGTCAGACGGCATCAGGTTAAACCTGGGCGATAGGCGCGCTCCCCGATACGGCTCCGCGTGAGTTCGGTGTTTGCGTCCGAACCCGGCAGACCCGCTAGGGCCGTACCGAACTCGACCTACGGCCCGCCCGGCAGGCGGCGTTGTCCCGTCCCCACCTCGTCCTTCAAGTCCTCGTAGCCGACGGCCAGTTCCGCCAGGCGTTCCCATGCGTCGCCGAGGACCCAATTCGAACTGCTTGCCAATGCCGCGTAGGCGAGAGCGGTGTATTCGGCGAGGCGGTCTACCACCGAGCCGATCGTCTCGGTGTGGACCCGGGCCGCGCCGAGGGATGGTCGTAGCTGGGCGGTGACCCAGCGGTCGATATCGCGGACCAGGCGGGTACGGCATTGATCGATCGATTCGGCCTGCGCCAGTCCTGCGGAGAGGCGGCTTTCGTGCAGTGCGGCGAGATCGCGGGCCGCGGTCAGGAGGGGATGGTCGTCGTGGGCGTCGCCACGGCAGGCGGCAAGCAGGCGGTGTTTAGGGGGTAGAGGTTCCATGACGGTCATCGCGCGCCGCCGGGGGTGGGCCGGTCTATCTGTGGATGGGCGATATGGCCAAGCGGGAAGGTCACGCGCTCGAACCCTTTCCGGATTCGCCGATCGATTGCGCGAGCCGATTTCGCGGATGTCGTGCGGACGTTCCGCGCGTCAGGTGCCGGATCGACTCGAGGATCAACTGGCCGGACGGACGGTACCCGCAGCGCGGAGGTTCGACCCAGTGGCGGAACAGGGCACCTCGGTCGGTGGGGGACGGGAGCGCGATTTCTCCGCCCGCGCGAACTATGGAGACGTCGAGCCGGAACATCTCCGCGAAAAGGCTGTCATCGTTGGGCAGGTCGGGACGCATCAGGTAGCTCCACCGTTGTGAACGCGGGTGAGACATGATCGGGCCGATATCGTGCCCACGGCGCTGTAGGTCGCTCTTCACGAGTTGCCCTAGGTGGGCGGGCATCATCACAGCCCAGACGATTCCGGCCCGAATAACGATGCGGCCCAACTCAGGTGGGTCGACGATCGCGGGCAGACCGCACACCAGCCGGTAGTACCGGCAGCGGGACACAGGCGTGTCCCCGAACTCCGATTGGTTCATTTCCAGACCTCTGCACGAGTCGGTGAGCTAGGGTGCGCCCAGCCCTGGAAGTCGGCAGAACTCAGGGGTGGGGGGCGTGGTGGGAAATCGGGGTGGCCCCCTCCTGGGCGCGGAGTCAGGAAAACACTTGTGACCTGCGTGGAGTCAGAAGTCTGGGTTTCCCGGACGAACTCGGCCGAAGGTCCAGAGCAAATCCCGTGCCGGGTCGTAGCCGTCACCCGGCACGGGTCGAATCCGCACTAGGAGAGGGGATCCATGGACGAGCACGACACCGGCTCGACCCTGCCGAGGCGTCAGCTCGGGTACTACCTGCGTGACGCACGGATAGCGCTGAATCTGTCGCTGGAAAGGCTTGCGGAGTTGACCGACTCGAGTTCGTCGGTTCTGCAACGACTGGAAAAGGGGTCGGCAACTCGGCTGAAAGTGCGTGATATCGAGGCGCTTTGCGATGTGCTTGGGATGTCTCGGGAGATGACGGCGGCCATGATCGGCTTACACCAGCAAGGTGCCGCGACGAGTTGGTGGCACGAGTACGGAACAGTGATACCTGCGGATTTCGACGTGTACGTCGGGTTGGAGACGGCGGCACGGAGGATGGCCGTCTACCAGCCGTCGCTGGTGCATGGTCTACTTCAGACTCCCGACTATGCCCGCGCTCTCATCCGAGTAGGGAGACCGACGGAGAGCGGCGTCGAGCACGACCGCCGTGTTGAGCTGCGGACGAAGCGCCAAACGCTGATCACCAGAAAGTATCGGCCTCTTACGCTCGATGTGGTGCTGCACGAGTCAGTGCTGCGAAGTGCGGTGGGAGGACGAGAAGTCATGACTCCTCAACTGCATCACTTGGCTGAGGTCGGAAAACTGCCCAATGTGACGATTCGAATCCTGCCGTTCATGGCTGGAGCGCCAGTTGGTGATCCGGTAGGCCAGTTCGCGATTCTGGAGTTCGATAGGAACCCGAAGGAGGTGTCGGTGTCACCTCCGGTCATCTATTTGGAGACCTTCACGGGCTGCATGTACTTGGAAAAACCAGATGACGTGCAGCGGTACGATCGAGTGCATGACCGCCTCCGGCGGGCGGCGCTGGATGAAGCGGACAGCAGGAGTCTGCTCCGCCAGATAGCGAAGGAGTTCTCAGCATGACTGCGGATCTATCCAAGGCCGACTGGTTCAAAAGCAGCCACAGTGCTACCCATTCCGACTGTGTCGAAGTCGCCTTCATCGGGAGCGGTACTGTCGGCGTTCGGGATTCCAAGAATCCGAGCGGCTCCACGCTCGTCTTCGCGCCGAGCGAGTGGGACGCCTTCACGGCAGCAGTGCAGTCCGGGGAGTTCGCTCCAGAGCTTGCCTGAACGGGTAGGGCCAAGGCCGGATGCTGGTCAATGATGCCCCGGATTCCAGTCGGATCCGGGGCATCGGCATTTCTGGGGCACCACAGGGGTTCACGGCACATCGGTGAACAGCTCATAGCTGTGCCCGTTGGGATCGCGCACATAGACTCCTCGACCTGCTGCGCCGAGGCGCAGATACGTCGACCGGTTGAACCAGAGATCGGTTTTCCGACATCCGGTGGCGGGGGTCTTGACCTGTAAGTGATGAGCAGGCTCGCATCACCCGGATCGCGCTGCCCTCGGCGGCGGGCGACAGCCGGTACGGACTGCGCCCGCCTGCCGAGATCACTCCGCGGTGGGTGTGGTCAGGGCTGTGCGACGAATGAGGTCATTGTTGCCTGAGGCGGTCCAGGTAGTTCTTTCGCCTCGCTGGGTCGTAACCGCCGTACTCGGCGCCTCCGACGAAGCGTTTGAGCCACCACAGGACCGGTGCGGGAGTGAGTTCCTCTACCAGGCCCACCGGCGCGAGCCAGCGCGGCACGGTGACCTCACCACGGCCGTGTCCGACGCTGTCGGCGATAGCGGTGGCGACCTGCTGCGGTGTCAATGTGGGCTGGAGCCGCAACTTCACGCCGGAGGTGAGATCGGTTCGGGTCGCGGCCGGCAGCACCGCGGTCACGGTGATGCCCGAACCCGCGAGTTCGGCCCGGAGGGCACGAGAGAAGGCCACGACGCCGAACTTGGACGCGCAGTAGGTCGCGATCCCCGGTGTGGTGATCTTGCCTGCCATGGACGCGACGTTGACGATATGCCCGCGACGCCGCAGGCGCATTCCTGGCAGCACCAGGTGCACACCGGTGAGCACGGCACCGAGGTTGACGGCGAGTTCTCGCTGCATCGCGGCCAGATCTTGGTCGGCGAAACCGCCCATGAGCTGAATACCGGCGTTGTTGACGAGCATGTCGATCGGGCCGTCGGCTTCCGCGGCGGCGATGAATGCGCGGAAGCTGTTCTCGTCGGTGACATCGAGAGGGTGTGCGCTGGCGCCGATCTCGGCGGCGGTGCGCTCGGCCACCGGTAGATCGAGGTCGCCGATCCATACCCGGGCACCGCGGGCGACCAGTTCCGCCGCGGTGGCTCGCCCGATCCCGCGCGCCCCACCGGTGACACATACGCGTGCGCCGTGTAGGTCGATCACAGTGGGCTTCCGATCGGCTCCCGCAGCGCGAAGTAGGCGATCAGCCGGATCGCGCCGTCATGCATCCGCAGCAGTGCTCGCCCGAGGTAGACGCCGGGTATCACTTCCACGATCTCGTCGCGTGTCCGCGCGATCGGGAACGTCCGGACGCTGGGGTTGCGGTACTCGGGTACCGAATAGTCCAGAGCGCGCACCGTCTTTTCCGGTTCGATCCAGCTCGGGGCGAGAGCGTGCGCGAAGTCGAAACCTTCCATCTCCGCACCGACCCGGCGCAGGCCGAGGTAACCGGCTGTCACGATCGGCATCATGTAACGGGAGAGCGGGGAAAGCCGGTTCCAGCCGACCCCTCCCGCCAGGTCGAAGGTCTTGCCCCGCCAGGTCGGATCGATCCGCATCAGCGGATTCGCCAACCGCGCTTCGGGAATTCCGAACAGCTTGCCCACGATCAGGCCCTCCATCTTCCCGTCCGGCCCATCGGGCGCCGTCCCCGCGGCGAACACCTCCGCCAGGGCGGCGTGGTCGGCACGCGCTCCGAGATCGGCGAGATATCTCCAGGCGGCATCGCGGGCGGAGACCGGATGTGTCGCCGCTCGGTCGCGCAGTTCGTCCAGCATCGCGCGCGGTGTCGAGGTGTGGTGTTCCAGTTGTGCAGTCATCACCTTCTCCAATCTGGCACGATTCCGTACCAGTTATCTGGTACGGAACTGTGCCAGAATGCGGGCCGGGCTGTCAACGCCTGGCGGTGGAGGTGGAAGGATGACTGCATGTCGACCGCCGAGCGCAAGTACGCAGGGGATTCCGCCAGCGCGCGGATCCTGCGACGGCGCACGGCCCTGATCGATGCCGCGCTCACGGCTATGGCCGAGAACCGCTGGCGTACGGCGACGGTGGACGCGCTGTGCCGGTCGGCCAAGCTGAACAAGCGCTACTTCTACGAAAGCTTCGACAGTCTCGACACCCTCGCCGACGCGGTCATCGAAGCGATCGCAGAAGAGGTCGCCGAGGCGGGCGTCCGCGGCTATCTGCCGCTGCTGGACCGACCCGTGGAAGAACAGGCTCGCGGAGCTATCGCCGCCGTCGTCGACGTCCTCGGCGACGACCCACGCAAAGCGCTGGTCCTTCTCGGGGGCGTGCCCACCACGCCGGTGGCACACGAGAAACGCACCGCTGTCATCGCCGGTCTCACCGCCGCCCTGATCGCACACGCGCGCACCACCCACGACGTGTCGCTCGAACGGGACTCCCTCGCCGCCACCGCCCCCGCCTTCGTCATCGGCGGCACCGCCCAAGCGATCCTGTCCTGGGCGAACGGACACCTGCCTATTACCCGTGATCGCCTCATCGATGACATCACCGCCCTCTGGATGGCCCTCGAACGCAGCGCTACAGACCTGGCTCGCTCACGATTGTCCGAAACCCCTACCGAACCAACCGCTTGATCGCGTGGCCCCCCACCGGACGGATGCGGTCTCAACGGCCGGCGACAGTGTCCGAGAATGGTTTCATCCACTGCTCGCAGTCGCAGATCGGATGTGCGGCGACGGATTCGACCACTACCGCTCTCTCCGGCCGATGACAATGACGATCGTGCGAGGGACTTCGGCCGCGGACGGCACCTGGGAAGCGCTGACCTTCATGAGTTGTCACGGTGATCGCGAAGTACCACCCCGCCCTCGACACCGACCCTGCCTACATCCTGGGCAGATTCGACTGCTTGCTCGAGAAACGCAGGGAGCTCGATGACGCAGAATTCGAAGTCCAACGTATTCGAAAATATTCGTAACGTTCGACTGTTCGAATATTAGTGATCATCCTTTTCTGTACAGTTCGGGTGTGGCGAACATCGTTGCGCTCGAACTGCTTCGGCTCGATGGTGCTGCCCTGGATCCGATCGGTGGCGGTGGAGCGCTGATCCGGTGAGGGGTCCGGGGGCCAATGCTGTCAGGGAGTTGTTCAGGCGACTCCGTGACGATTTGCGCGGAATGCTGCGTCGCCAGGCCGAGGGCCACAGTGCCTGGATACACGGCAAGGCCGAAGGCGTCAGAGAAACCGACCGCGTCATCCGGAGAAGCGACCAGGACGGATACGACCGGATCGCGGCCACCCGAAAACCAAGCGATGCCGCGGGCGGTTCGGCTCCTGTCGCCGCACGCTCCGGGCGGACACCGCTCACCGATCTGTCGCATATGCGGCCCCTGGGTGACCTCTTCGACGGCGCTCGGCGCGGCGATCTCGACGACTACGACCTGACCCGGGAGCTGGGAGGATTACAGCGCAGGTACGGCCCCTATCACCTCGAGGATCTCGGCGCCTGGTACGAACGGTCTTGGGAAGACGAGGACGGAAGCATTCACCCCGACAACGTGGGGTTCACCGCGCAGATCTCCGGCCCCGGCGGAGAAGACGCCGGATCGCTGCTCTACAGCTTCACGCGCGACAACGACGGGAGGCTCGTAGTCACCCATGATCTCACCGAACTGAACGAAGGCTTCACCGGCAAAGGATTCTCCACTGCCTTCGCCGCATCCACAGAGGACTACTTCCGCCGATCGGGCGTGGACAGAATAGAGCTGACCGCCACGAGACTTCGGCAAGACGACTCACTCGACGGCGCGGTCGCCTGGGCCAAGGCCGGCTACGACTGGAATCCGGATCCCGGGAAACTGGCGAAGTCCGTCAACAGCATGAGATCCAGGATCGATTCTCTGCTCGACGGGGAAATTGGCACGCTGAGCCCCGCCGACACAGCGCTACTTCAGGACATGCGCACACGATTCGACGGACCGCCGGTGGGATTCCCCTCACCCCGGGAACTGGTCATGCTCACCGGTGACAACCTGAAACTCGGCGAGGAACTGATGAAAGGATCATCATGGCACGCGATGAAGAAACTGTGACTCCCACCCCGGAAGAACGTGAGTTCATCGAGGCCCGCGGCAAAGCGACCTCCACCCACTTCATGCGGTTCGTCACCGAACGCGGCCTCGACACCGACCCCGATACCTGGCCCGCGGCCGACCGGGAGGAATTCGACCGGCAAGCACGCCGACTCATCGAGGAATGGAAAAACCGCGCACGCGAAACCTTCGGTCTGTGAACGCCACCCGGCCCGCGTACGGCGTGGCGCCCCACCGTAAGTGACGCACGAGTTCGCTCACCGCACGGCGGTGAACAACTCGTGGCTGAGTACCCGGATCTGATGCTCCGGTTCACAGCGCACAACCAGATGCGGCCCAGCGCGCACACAAGTTTCTCTTCGAGGATTCTCTCGCCGGTCCGGAAGCCGCGCGTCGGACCGGCATCCACCGAAGAGAGGATACGAATCGAGCATCAAGTCGATGCTGGCCAAGACCGTTGTCGCCGTCGGCGTTGTGGTCGGCCTGGTAGGCATCGGCGCGGGTATGGCGAGCGCAGATCCGGCCCCGGAGCAGCGGCCGCCCGCTCCCGCCCGACCGCAGGATCCGCGTTGCCCCCCGCCGGGGCAACCGCAGGGCCCCGACCAGCCGCCCTGCCCGGCGCAGTAGCGGACGGATTCATCACGACGTTCGACCGACTGGAGAGTTGCGCATGCTCCACTGGTTGCCGCCCACGGGCAGCTGGCTGCCCCTGCTGATGTCGATCTGGCCACCGCGTCCGATCTGACCTACGGCGATAGTGGCCGGAAAGCGGCCGAATCCGAGCTCCGGAGCAGCGCCTGGCACGACCTGCTTCGAAAGCGCTCCGTGTCAGGTGTTGTCGACGCCGATGGGGGTGGAACCGGGATTCGGGCTGCTACCCGTCGACGGCGTAGGTACCGATGAGTCGGCCGTCTCCCATGCTGGCGTCGACGATGGCGGATCTGGCATCGGCCGGTGACGTCTGGGAGTCGACCCGCACGGGGTGGGAGAGGGCGTACACGATGAAGCGGTAGTGGTGGGTGCCGGTTCCCGCGGGTGGGCACGGGCCGAAGTATTCGGCTCGGTTGGCGCTGTTCAGGCTGACCATCCCGCCTGCGGGAGTCTGCCCCTCCGCTGTGGACGTGGTGGCCGGTGGGATATTGCTGACCACCCAGTGGGTGAACAGGCCGCTGGGGGCGTCGGGATCGTCCACGATGAGGGCGAGACCGGCGGCCTGCGGGGGAACTGTCCAGGCCAGTGGGGGCGACTCGTTTCTGCCCTCACAGGTGTAGACCGCCGGGATCGGATCGCCATGGTTGAAAGCGGTACTACGCACCGAGATCTCAGTCGTGGCGGGCATCGCGGCCTCCGCTCGGGTCGAGGATGGGAGTCGAGTCCTGCGATTCGCCTGTCCCTGTCCGTGCGGACGAGCCCGGCGCGCGACGGCGGCGGATACCAGGCGAACCCGGTATGTCGTTATCAGTCCAGCGTAAGCCGACGAGGCCCGACCGGCCAGGCTCGGCCGCAAACACGCCGTCACTGGCGGGCTTCCATCGAAGCCCTTTTCCACGGTCATCGTGCCGAATCGGCCTACTCGGGCTAGGGGCAAGATTGCGGGCCGTCGCCTGTTCCAGCACTACTGGCCCTCAGTCGGCCCCCGCCGCCGCCGCTTGTTTCGTTCCGGCGAGCGCCGCGATCGTCTCGATCCGCCCCACCGCGTCGGTGACGATCCTGTCGATCAACTCCTTGCACGTCGGCAGGTCGTCGATGATCCCTGTGACCTGACCCGCGGCGAGCACGCCCGCCTGGGTGTTGCCCTCGACCAATCCGGCGCGCAGCAGCATCGGCGTGTTCGCGGCCATCACGACCTGGGACCAGCTGAGGTCTTTGGTCTTTCGCATGGCCAGGCCGTCGCGGATCATGGTCGACCACTTCATGCCGGTCATGCTCTTGAACCGGGCCGCGTTGCCCACCGCGGCGGTGAGCCCGCGCCAGCGGCCCGAATGTTCCAGCCGCTGCACCAATTCGGTGTTCAGTACGCGGTGCGGCATGCCGTCGACCTTGAGTGACACCACCGTGTCCTGGAGCTGTCGCCGCAGGTACTCCTGCTTGACCGCGTCGGGAACGGTGCTCTCCTGGGTGAGCAGGAACCGGGTGCCCATCGCGACACCCGCCGCGCCGTAGGCCAGCGCGGCGGCCAGTCCGCGCCCGTCGAAGAATCCGCCCGCCGCGACCACGGGGATGTCCACCGCGTCCAGCACGGAGGGCAGCAGCAGGGTGGTGGCGACCGGGCCGGTGTGTCCGCCGCCCTCTCCGCCCTGCACGATCACCGCGTCCGCGCCCCAGGACGCCACTTTGACCGCGTGCTTGGCCGCGCCGATGGACGGGATGACCACCACGCCCGCGTCTTTCAACTTCGCGATCAGGTCCTGTTTGGGCGCGAGCGCGAACGACGCGACGGCCACCTTCTCCCGGATCAGCAGATCGATCCGCTCGGGCGCGTCCGCCGCGTCGGCGCGGATGTTCACACCGAACGGCTTCGCGGTGTGCGACTTGGTCTTCGCGATGGCCGCTTCGAGCTCGGCGAAAGTCATGGTGGCGGAGGCGAGGATGCCGAGCCCGCCCGCTTCGGCGGTAGCCGACACCAGGCTCGGGCCCGCGACCCAGCCCATGCCGGTCTGCACGATCGGATGTTCGATGCCGACCAGATCGGTCAGCGCGGTACGCAGGCGCGGGCTCATGACGGGACCTCGGTTTCGCGAATCTTCTTGGGGTCGAGCACCTCCCGGATCAGCCGCAGCTCCTCGGCGGTGGGCTGCCGGGTCTCGCCCGCCTCGGCGAGACCGGCGATCTCGAACGAGGTGTTCTCGGCGACTTCGTCGGCGGTGACGCCGGGATGCAGGCTGCGGGCGCGCATGGTGTGGCCGGGGCCCTCGAAATCGAAGACGCCCAGATTGGTCACCACGCGGTGCAGGTGGTGAAAGCGGTAGGCCGGGTTCGCGGCGTCGACCTTGTCGTAGCCCACACCGGAGACGATGTCGACACTGTCTGTGAAGACGCGATTCGTGTGCCGCGCGACCCAGTAGCTGGTGGCGTGATTGATCGTGTTGCCCGGCGCGCCGCGCACGCCGAACATCTGCCGGGTCGGCTGCTGGAGCGAGCCGAACGCCGAGAGGTTCTGGTTGCCGAACCGGTCGATCTGGTTGGCCCCCATCACCACGTGCCGCCGCCCGGAGGCCACCACGTCGAACACCCTGCGGAACGGAATCCAGCCTTCGATCGGTGCTTTTCCGCCCAGCGGTGGCGTGTCGGCGAACAGCAGCGCCTCGCCGTCGGACAGCAGCAGATCCGGTTCGGTGGTGAGTTTGGCCAGGCGCGCGCCGATGATCGACATCGGCGACATCGGGCTGGCCATGATCTCCCCGGCGCCGCTGAAGATCTCGGCGCAGGCGACGGCGCAGATCTCGGCGCGGGTGACGGTTTCGGTGCTGGTCATCACGCCTCCTCGGCGAATCGGCGGACGGCGGCCTGGTACTGCTCCTCGGAGCCGGCCAGGTAGTTGTCGACGAACCGCTGCCACGCCTCCGGCGTCTTCGCGGATTCGACGTAGTGCTTCTGGAACTTCTCGTCCCGGCCGTAGTCGTCTCCGGCCAGGGTGAAGTGCGCGCCGCCCGGCGCCTCGACCACGCCGTCCACCATCATGCGGTTGAGTAGCAGCGCTTGCAGCGGAACGGTTTTCACCAGTTCGTCGGTCTCCACCACGCGCTCGACCGAGACGTAGCGGCGCTGCGCGGCCAGGCAGAACAGATCGTCGAAGTACGGGTCGACGCCGGTGTAGGCGGCGTTGCCGTGCGCGTCGCCGAGGTTCAGGTGCACCAGCGCGGCATCGAGATTCAGCGCGGGCATGGCGATCAGAGTCTCGGGCGCGCCGTCGACGGGGTAGGGCGATTCGACCGTCTTCAGCTCACCCTCCCAGAAGTTCGGCACATCGGAGCCGAGTCCGGCGCGGATCGGCAGGAACGGCAGTCGCGCCGCGGCCGCCTCCAGCCCGCACTTGAGCATGCCCTCGTCCATCTCGCGGGCGGCCAGCGCGCCGGAGGTGCGCGCCTTGGCGAACCACGGATCGTAGAACGGCGGCGAATCCAGCGACACGAAGCCGTAGTACGCCTTGCGCACCTTCCCCGCCGAGCACAGCAGCCCGAGGTCGGGCCCGCCGTAGCCGACCACGGTCAGATCCGTGATGTCCGAACGCAGGATGGCTCGCACCAGCGCCATCGGCTTGCGCCGTGACCCCCAGCCGCCGATGCCGATGGTCATCCCGCTGCGCAGTTCGCCGACGACCTCGTCGAGCGACATCCGCTTGTCTCGCATGGAAATTCCTCTCTACTGCCCGCTCTTGCGCGCCGCGAGATCGTCGTCGAACCGGGCGCGGATCTCGTCGGCGACGCCGGCGAGGTTGAGTTCGAAGGTGAATCCCTGCTCGTACCGGTAACTGCGGTGCACGTCCTGCACGTCGATGCCGTTGAGGGCCCGCTTGGCCGCCCGGATCACCCGGCCGTCCTTGGCCGCGATGTTCTTGGCCAGTTCCAAGGCGGCGGCGTCGAGTTCGGCGCGCGGCACCACCTGGTAGACCGAGCCGTAGTGGTGCAACTGCTGTGCGGTGATGGTGCTCGCGGTGTAGAACAGCGCCCGCATCAGGTGCTGGGGTACCAGCCGTGCGAGGTGGGTTGCCGCGCCGAGGGCGCCGCGGTCGACCTCGGGAAGCCCGAAGGTGGCGTCGTCGGAGGCGATCACCACATCCGCGTTGCCCACCAGTCCGATGCCGCCGCCGAGGCAGAAGCCCTGGACCACCGCGATCACCGGCACCTGGCACTCGTACACCGCGGCGAACGCCTCGAAGCAGCCGTGGTTCGCGTCGATCAGCGCCTGGTGGCCCGGCTTGCTCTGGATCTCCTTGATATCCACGCCCGCGTTGAACCCACGGTTCTCCGCGCGCAGCACCACCACTTTGGTGTCCGGATCTCGGCCCGCCGCGCGCACTTCGTCGGCGATGGCGAACCAGCCGTCGGTAGGGATGGCGTTGACCGGCGGATAGTCCACCGTGACCACGCTGATGCCGGTCGATTCGGAGTGGCGGTTGATCCCCATGGCACTTCCCATCGTGTGTGAACGCATTGGCAAAGCAAGCAGTTGCTTGGTAGGTTAGCACGGTGGCACTCGAAATCGATCTGGCCGAGCGCGTCGTTCTGGTGACGGGCGGCGTGCGCGGCGTCGGCGCGGGCGTGAGCAAGGCGTTCCTGACCGCGGGCGCGACCGTCGTGGCGTGCGCGCGGCGACCGGCGGACACGCCCGTCGAAGTCGACGGGCGCGCGATCGAGTACCTGCCTTGCGATGTGCGGGACGCGGACGCGGTGCGCGCGCTGATCGAGGGGATCGTCGAGCGCCACGGCCGCCTCGACCATCTGGTCAACAACGCCGGTGGCGCTCCCTTCGCGCTCGCCGCCGACGCGAGCAAGAACTTCCACACCAAGATCGTCGAGCTGAACCTGCTCGCTCCGCTGCTGATGGCGCAGGCCGCCAACGCGGTGATGCAGCGCCAGGATGAGGGCGGCTCGATCGTGAACGTGTCGAGCGTCAGCGGGCACCGTCCGTCGCCGGGCACCGCGGCCTACGGCGCGGCCAAGGCGGGCATGGACAGTCTCACCGGCTCACTCGCCGTCGAGTGGGCACCGAAGGTGCGGGTGAACTCGCTGGTGGTGGGCCCGGTGGACACCGAACTGAGTCAACTGCACTACGGCGATCAGGACGGCGTCGACGCGGTGGGCCGGACCATCCCACTGGGCCGTATGGCCCGCCCCGACGATGTCGGCCGCTGCGCGGTGTTCCTGGCCTCGCCGCTGGCCGCCTACGTCAGCGGCGCGACTCTGCTGGTGCACGGCGGGGGTGAGCGGCCCGCCTTCCTCGCCGCCTCCACCGCCGACCAGCAGTCCTGAACACACCGGAGGGGAGCAGTGCGGGCGGGCGACCATGGCAAGGCCCCGCTCATATCGGAAAGGGACACCGGGCATGAACGTCAGGCCCGGAGGCGGCAGCGGAGCGTGACCCCCAAGGGCCCCGCTCACATCGGAAAGGGACACAGTATGGACACCGAGCAGATCTGCGCCGGGCGCGTCGTCATCGTCACCGGCGCCGGCCGGGGCATCGGCCGGGCGCACGCTCTCGCCTTCGCCGCGGCGGGCGCCCGCGTGGTGGTCAACGACATCGGTTCGACGCTGGACGGCGCGGCCACCGCGGAAACGCCCGCCGCTCAGGTGGTCGCGGAGATCGAGGCGCTCGGCGGCCAGGCTGTGGCCAACGGAGACGACGTCGCAGACTGGGAAGGCGCCCGCAATCTCGTCCGCCAGGCCGTCGACACCTTCGGCAAGCTGGACGTGCTGGTCAACAACGCCGGTTTCGTGCGCGACCGGATGTTGGTCAACCTCAGCGAGGACGAGTGGGACGCGGTGGTCCGCGTGCACTTGAAGGGGCATTTCGCCACCATGCGGCACGCGATCGAGTACTGGCGCGCGGAGGCCAAGGCGGGCCGTCCGGTCGACGGCCGGATCATCAACACCAGCTCCGGAGCGGGTCTGCAAGGCAGCGTGGGGCAGAGCAACTACGGCGCCGCCAAGGCGGGCATCGCGGGCCTGACGCTGACCGCGGCGGCCGAATTCGCGCGCTATGGCGTGACGGTGAACGCGATCGCTCCGTCCGCGCGCACCAGGATGACCGAGACGGTGTTCGCGGACATGATGGCCAGGCCGGAAGACGGCTTCGACGCGATGGCGCCGGAGAACGTGTCTCCGCTCGTCGTGTGGCTGGGCAGTACCCAGTCGGCGGCGGTGACGGGACGGGTGTTCGAGGTCGAGGGCGGCAAGGTGGCGCTGGCCGACGGCTGGCGGCACGGGGTGGCCGTGGACCGCGGCGCGCGCTGGGATCCGGCCGAGCTCGGCCCCGTCGTGGCCGATCTGATCGCCAAGGCGACTCCGCCGGAGCCGGTGTACGGGGCCTGATCGGCTTCGCCCCTTCCGGGGCGCGTTCGCGGAACGGGGTCTACTATGGGCACCCATCCGTTCGGAAAGTCCCGTGTGAGAGTGGCGATCGGGCACAGAACTGCGCTTCGACTGATGAGGGGAAGGCTCGGCGCATGGCAGGAGGTCGCGCATTCCGTGCGCTGGCAGCAGCCTGCGCCGTCGCGGGTTGCGCGCTGCTCGGCAGCCCGGCTTTCGCCGGCGCGCAACCTTCCTGCCCCTCGTGCGTCGCGGACCCCACCCCGCCGCCCTATGACAGCGGCGATCCCTGGTATTCGCTGACCGTGCCCGGGCAGGAGGCGGAGATCAGCGCGGCTCCGGCTCATCCGACCGCCGGAACCGGGTCGGCCACAGCGGGTTCGGCGGCTGGATCCGCCGGGTTGGGTTCGGTGCTGGGTTCCGGTTCGGCTGGTCTCGGGGTGGTGCTCGGTTCCGGTTCCGCGGGTCTCGCGCTCGTCCTCGGTTCCGGTTCGGCCGGTCTCGGCGTAGTGCTCGGAGCCGGTTCGGCAGCCGTCGGATCCGCAGGTGTCGGATCCGCTGCGACCGGTTCGGCAGCCGTCGGATCCGCAGGTGTTGGATCCGCTGCGACCGGTTCGGCCGCAACGGGTTCCGCCGCAACGGGTTCCGCCGCCGTGGGATCGGCGGCCGTCGGTTCCGCGAGTCCCCTACTGCTGTTGTTGATTCCACTCCCACAGGCGACCGCTCCGCCCGCCCCCGCGCTGCCGCCGGTGACCGTTCCTCCGGCGGCTCCCCCTGGCGCACCGAAAATCTCACCGATTCCGCTGGGCGAGCCGATGATTCCGCAGCTCGCCGTACCAGCGCCCGACTTCTCCGCACCAGTGCCCGGCCTTGCCGCCCCCGCGCCGCCGCAGACCCGGCAGCCCGCGACTCCAGCGCTCCTCCCGACCAGCTCCACCGACGCCCTTCCCGCGACGGAACTGCTGCCGGTGATCGGCGGCCTGATCGCGCTCGGCCTCGCGGGAGCGGGATCCGGCGCGATCAGCTTCCGGAGCGCGGCGGCCGAGCAGGCCAGGATCGACGCTGCCCGAGCCCAGTTCTTCCCGAGGCCGTGAGGGGGCAGCCGATGAGCGTGAGCCGGATACGCGGTGACCTGCGGTCCTATCGCCGAGTCGCCGCCGCCGTCGACGCGGTGTG
Organism: Nocardia arthritidis NBRC 100137; assembly: GCF_001612765.1. Classification (GTDB taxonomy): domain Bacteria; phylum Actinomycetota; class Actinomycetes; order Mycobacteriales; family Mycobacteriaceae; genus Nocardia; species Nocardia arthritidis. The sequence goes on along the minus strand of NZ_BDBB01000006.1, from coordinate 69,657 downwards.
CGCGGTGGCGGCCGACTTCGACGCGACCACCCTCGACGAGGTCGTTCACGCGATCGGGGGCGAGCGGCGTCGTGAGATCGAAATCGCCAGTGCGCGATTGGGTCCGGGTGTCTGCGGGCAGCGCCGTCTCTATCCCGACCGCGACGTGATCGTGCTCGCCGAGACACTGCCGAGCCGCGAGCACACCCTCGCGCACGAACTGGGCCACATCGTCTTCGACCACGAAGGCGCGCCCGCGCCGGAAGTGACGCTGGAGGCGAGCGACGACCTGATCGCCTACATGCTCAGCCAGCGCGCGCATCAGCGGATCGTCGACGACGGCGCCGACGAGCTCGCCGAATGGGAGGCCGAGACGTTCGCCGCCATGCTGATGACCCGATTGCGCGTATTCAACAGCCGGGGCGCGGGCGTCTCGGTTCTTCGATTCGACGAGGCGCTCGGATGACCCTGTGGTCGACGGCTCTGCTGGTCTGGATGGCCGCCGGTGCTCGGGTGGGGCGCGTCCTGGTCAAGCCGGCGACCACGACCCGGGTGGCCATTGTCGTCGCGGTCGCCGCCGTCGCGCTCGCCGCGACCGTCGCGGTGCCCGAGATCGCGGTCGCGCTGGACAATCTCGTCCCGGGCGGCGTGCAGGCGGGCCGGCTGTCCGACGCCGTGGTCACCGCGAGCTGGGTCGCCTTCGCTACGGCCACTGCGGTGGTCGCCTCGGCCGCCTGGCCGGTGGTGTCGCGGCGGAACCTGCGGCAGGTCGCCCTGGTCGTCTACGGCGTCGGCCTTTCCGTGGCGATGGTCACGCTGACCTGGTCGTTCACCTTCGGGTGGTCGGCGGTGACCGCGGGGAGCGTGTTCGTGGTCGTCACCGGTCTGCGCACTCTGGACTGGACCGCGCTCGGCCGCGGTATCGCGCTCTACACGGCGGGCACGGCGGTGGTCGCGCTGCTCGCGGCAGGTCAGGTTCGGCGCGCGTTCCAGCACGCGCCCCCGGCGGCGCCCGGAACTCCCGCCTGGGCATGGCCGCTCTGGGGGCTCGCGAGCCTGCTCATCGCGCTCGGCGCGGTGTGGATCGTGGTGGAACTCTGGGTGCGCGCGCGGATGCTGCTGCGCCGGATCCGCTCGCTGCACCGGACCATGGTCGGTCGCTTCCCCGAGGTGGTGGCACACCAACAGAGCGGATTCTCCACGCAGCTCGAGGCTTCCGACCAGGTGGCGCAGATCATCGACGCGTTGTATCTGCAGTCCGGCGGCGGTCTCGTGCTGGCGGAACTGGCACCGCCGCCTGCCTCGGTGGCGGACCGGGCCGCCCGGGTGGCGCGGTGGGCGCATGACCCGGCGGGGGAGTCCCTAGTAGACGCGCGGTGGATTGCTCCGCCCGAAGGCATTAGTCCTCGCGGCTGGGTCCAGGCTGTAGCACGGGCCTATCGGACGACCGCATCCGCGCCCGCGCGAAATTGATCAACTTCGCGCGAATCCGATCAATCTGACGCAAATGGGCGCGACTGATCGGACTATTCGGACAGACCGGTTGGATCGGGAATCTCCTTCAGGGCGAAGCGCGCCGACGAACGCCCCCCCGAATGTACTTATGTGCCGCCGGATCCGAACCGCAGCACACACGGGCGCGCGTTCGTGCCCCAATTCCTCGGGGCACGGACGCGCGCCGGTTGTGTGCTGTGCCCGCTTACGCGCACATAACACAGCACAGTGCGACCCTGGGGCCGCACTGTGCTGCCGTGCAAGAGAACCTATTCGGTGCCGTCCGGAGGAATTTCGGGCAAGCCCTCGCTTGCCCGCAACTTCTCCGCCATAGACGTGAGCAGGTTCTGTGATTCTTCGGACAAGTCGAACGCTCTACTCGACAGCCGTCGCAGTCCATAGCCCTGCAGCTGGGACAGCAGCTCCAGATCGTGATCGATCTTGGCGGCATAGATGTCGTTGAAGAAGTAGTCCGGCTTGACTTTGAAGAACTTCGCCAGGGCGGCCACCGTCTCATCCGACGGGTTCGTCCGTTGTCCCGACCGCAACTGCGACAGGTACGGTTTCGAGATCGGATGTCCGGAGGCCGTCAGCGCCGCCGCAACCTCCGCGTTGGTGTGCGGCTTACGCCCCGGGGGATGCACGGTTTCGAACAGCTTGTTCAGCCGCGCCGCGAAATCAGCCATTGTGAGCCGCCCAATTCCCTTCGCTGTACTAACAGTCGTTATCTCGGATACGTATCATTGATATTAGCGGCTCAGTAACTGAAAACCTACGCCTGATTCCGGATTTCCTTGAAGCTTCTAGGTTGGATGGCGGCGAAGGGGCTGGGACGGTCGGGTTTGCGGGTCACCCCAAGGGCTCTCGAGAAGCCGCGGTACGAACCGGTTCTGGCCCGTCGCTGCGGTCTCGGCAGAGGGGGTCTTGATAGCCGCAAGATAGCTGACATCTCATGAACTGGGCGGTACATGGGTTTGTGTGGCGTACGACACGTTTGCGCCCGTAGGAGATGAACGTTCAATCAACGCACGCGAAATGGTTGAAGTCACAAACGTTCGATGATCGTTCCTGTCGCGAGTGCGCCACCGGCACACATGAGAACCATTGCGGTACTGCGATCGGAGCGCTCCAGTTCGTGCAAAGCCGTTGTGATGAGACGCGATCCGGTGGAGCCGACCGGATGTCCGAGGGCGATGGCACCGCCGTTGACATTAACCCTGTCCATGTCCGGCTGGTGTACAGATGCCCACGAAAGTGCGACCGATGCGAACGCCTCATTGATCTCGAAAAGGTCGATGTCGCCGATGCTCATGCCCGACCGCTCCAGCAGCCTGCTGCACGCCTGCACCGGGCCGTCGAGGTGGAACTCCGGCTCCGCGCCGACCACCGCTTGGGTGACGATTCGCGCGCGCGGCCGCAATCCGGCCCGCTGCGCGGCCTTTTCGTCCATCAGCAGCACCGCGGCGGCGCCGTCGGAGATCTGCGAGGACGATCCGGCGGTGTGCACGCCGCCCTCCAGCACCGGCTTCAGCTTCGCCAGGCTTTCGACGGTGGTCTCGCGCAGGCCCTGATCTCGCGACACATCGAGCTTTTCGCCGGTGGGGTTGCCTTCCTTGTCGACGGCGGGCGCGGTGACGGTGAGTACCTCGCGATCGAACCGGCCTTCCGCCCACGCCTGCCCGGCCAGGCGCTGCGAGCGCGCGCCGAACGCGTCCACATCCGCGCGAGTGATACCGCGCCGCTTGGCGATTCGTTCCGCCGCCTCGAACTGGTTGGGCAGGTCGATGCTCCACGAGGCGGGCCTGCGCGGTCCGGCGTTCTCGCCGACGTTGGCGCCCAGCGGAACCCGGCTCATCGCCTCCACGCCGCAGGCCATGCCGATCTCGATGGCGTCGGCCGCGATCAGGCCCGCGATCAGATGGTTGGCCTGCTGGGCCGATCCGCACTGGGTGTCGATCGTGGTGGCGCCGACCTGCCACGGCAGGCCGGCGTGCAGCCAGGCGACCCGGGTGACGTTGTTGGACTGCTCGCCCGCCTGGGTGACGCAGCCGCCGATGACCTGTTCGACCTGTGCCGGGTCCAGATGCGCGCGCTCGAGCAGCCCGCGCTGGGCCGCGCCCAGCAGTTCGGCCGCGTGCAGCCCTGACAGCCAGCCGCCGCGCTTGCCGATCGGGGTGCGTGCGGCCTCGACGATCACGGGTGTGCCCATGTCCAACCTCTCTTTTCGGGACAGAAAACTGAAACGCGTTCATAGCACTTGTCAGGGGCGGATCTGTCCGGTTTCTTTCCTCATTCCCGCGCCTGTGCTTCAATGATTATAGAACGTGTTTCAGTTTGTCGAAGGAGACATCTGGTGGTAGACACTCGGAATGCCCGGCCGAATCTCCCGGACGGGTTCGACGTCACGGACCCGGACATCTACGCCGAGCGTGTTCCGGTCCAAGAGTTCGCCGAGCTGCGCCGGACGGCGCCGATCTGGTGGAACCCGCAGTCGCCGGACGTCAGCGGCTTCCACGACGACGGCTTCTGGGTGGTGAGCAAGCACGCCGACGTCAAGGAGGTCTCGCGGCGCAGCGACGTGTTCTCCAGCTACGAGAACACCGCCATCCCGCGGTTCAACGACGACATCGCCCGGGAGCAGATCGAACTACAGCGGATCGTCCTGCTGAACATGGACGCGCCCGAGCACACCAAGCTGCGCAAGATCATCTCGCGCGGCTTCACCCCGCGTGCCATCAACGGCCTGCGCGCGGAGTTGTCGGCCCGCGCGGAATCCATCGTGAAGGCGGCCGCCGAGGCGGGCTCCGGTGACTTCGTCACCCAGATCGCGTGCGAACTGCCCCTGCAAGCCATCGCCGAGCTGATCGGCGTCCCGCAGGAAGACCGGATGAAGGTCTTCACCTGGTCCAACGACATGACCGGCTACGACGACCCGGAGAGCACCGCCGACCCGGTCGCGGCTTCCGCCGAGATCCTGGGTTACGCCTACCAGATGGCGGCCTCCCGCAAGCAGTGCCCGGCCGACGACCTCGTCACCACGCTGATCGAGGCCGATGTCGACGGTGACAAGCTCAGCGAGGAGGAGTTCGGCTTCTTCGTGATCATGCTCGCGGTCGCGGGCAACGAGACCACCCGCAACGCCATCTCGCACGGCATGATGGCGTTCCTGGAGAACCCGGACCAGTGGGAGCTGTTCAAGAAGGAGCGCCCGGCCACGGCCGCCGACGAGATCATCCGGTGGGCCACGCCGGTCACCTCGTTCCAGCGGACCGCGCTGGAGGACACCGAGCTCGGCGGCGTGCAGATCAAGAAGGGCCAGCGGGTGGTCATGCTGTACCGCTCGGCCAACTTCGACGAGGACGTCTTCGATCACCCGGAGAAGTTCGACATCATGCGCACGGACAACCCGCACCTGGCCTTCGGCGGAACCGGCGCGCACTTCTGCATCGGGGCGAACCTGGCCCGGCTGGAGATCGACCTGATCTTCAACGCCATCGCCGATCACCTGCCCGACATCAGCAAGATCGCCGACGCGAAGCGGCTGCGTTCGGGCTGGCTCAACGGCATCAAGGAGTTCCCGGTCGACTACAAGACCTGCCCGGTCGCGCACTGAGACACGAGAAAGGGCCCTCGCACCAGCACGGTGCGAGGGCCCTTTCGGATGATCTCAGTCGACCGGACGCGCGGTCTTCATGGCGCGATCGACCTCCCAGAACGCGCGCAGCGCGGTGATCTTGCCGTCGTCGTCCACCCGGTAGGTGAATACGCCGTCGGCGTCGATCCGGTGACCGCCGATGGTGCTGCGGATGGTGCCGGTGAAGGCGACTTCGTTGCCGCAGGCGAACGAGTCGCCGAACAGGAACTCGATCAGCTCGGTCTTCGCGATCGCCATGTCCCAGAACGCGGCGATGGCGTCCGTGCCGCGGTGGCCCTTGCCCTCCGGATCGAAGCCGGACGGGCCGATCGGGTCCTCCACGATGCCGTCCTCGGCGAACAGCGCGACCCAGGCCTGCTTGTCCCGTGCTCGCACGGCGGCCTGCGAGGCCAGGCCGGCAGCCCTGGCCGGATGCTCGGTTGCGGTGGTCATACGGCCTCCCTTGGCCAGCGAGTCGTCATCGTTCGGCGAGGACGGGTTCGGCGATGTACTGCTCGGCGAATTTGCGCAGCGAGTCCTGCTTGGCGGACAGTTCGCCGTCGAATCCGATGCCGTCGGCCAGCCAGGGCACCACGATCGCGTCGGTGACGCCCGCGTCGGCGAGGTCCTGATAGCCGGACCGGCCGAACCGGTCGACGCACACCGCCTGGATCTCGAACGGCTGGCCGGATCGGCCGAACTCGACGCGCAGCGCGTCGAGCTTGCCGATGGTGCCGCGCAGTTCGTCGTAGGTCATCATCGCCGAGGTCCAGCCGTCGCCCACCCGGGCCGCGCGCCGCAGGGCCGCGTCGGTGTGCCCGCCGATGTAGAACGGCACCGGCTCGCTCGGCGCCGGGCTGATCTGCAGCGGATCGAAGTCGAAGAACTCGCCGTGGTACTCGACCATGCCGCCGGCCAGTACCAGTTTGATGACCTCGATCATCTCGTCCACCCGGGCGCCGCGCCGCGCGAAGGGCACCCCGCACCACTCGAATTCCTCCGGCGCCCAGCCGATTCCGACACCGAAGCCGAAGCGGTTACCCGACAGGTTGGCCACCGAGCCGACCTGCCGGGCCAGCAGCAGCGGATTGCGGGAACCCAGCTTGAGCACGTTGGTGTAGAAGCGGATGCGGCTGGTGACGGCCGCCATGGCGGTCGCGCCGATGAGCGGATCGACCCACGGCGTCTCCGGGCCCCAGAACCTGCTGCCGTCGGCGGTGTAGGGATACTTCGCCGCCGCCGATTTCATGTAGAACAGCGAGTCCGGCAGTGCGATCGACGAGAACCCGCACTCCTCGGCGGTCTTCGCGAGTTCGGTCAGCTGGTCCAGCGGACTCAGCGCGATGCCGACGGTGAACTTCAGCGGCGTCACCGCCGCTCCGATCCGACCACCCACATCGAGAAGTACTGCGACCCGCCGCCGTAGGCGTGACCGAGCGCTTTACGCGCGCCCTCGACCTGATAGTCCCCGGCCCGCTGCATAACCTGCTTGGCTGCCTCGGCGAACCGGATCAGCCCGGAGGCGCCGATCGGGTTGGACGAGAGCACGCCGCCGGACGGATTGACCGGAAGAGCGCCGCCGATCTCGGTCTCGCCCTTGTCGGTGAGCTTCCACCCGTCGCCCTGCGGCGCGAAGCCGAGGTTCTCCAGCCACATCGGCTCGAACCAGGAGAACGGGACGTAGATCTCGGCCACGTCGATCTCTTCGAGCGGGTTGGTGATACCCGCGGCCTCCCACAGTGCGGCGGCCGCGTCCCGGCCCGCCTGGGGATTGACCTGGTCGCGCCCGGCGAAGGTGGTCGGCTCGGTGCGCATCGCGGTGGCGTGCACCCAGGCGACCTTGCGGCCGGTGGCCTCGACCGCCTCGGCGGCCTCCGCGTCGCCGAGCACGATCGCGCATGCGCCGTCGGAGGAGGGGCAGGTCTCGTCGAAGCGAATCGGATCCCACAGCATCTGCGAGGCGAGCACCGATTCCATCGTGATGTCGGGCTGCTTCAGATGCGCGAGCGGATTCTTGGCCCCGTTGCGGCGATCCTTCGCCGCGACCATGGCGCCGATATGGCCCGGTGCGTTGGAGCGCCGGATGTAGGAGCGCACGTGCGGAGCGAAGTAACCGCCCGCACCCGCGCCGACCGGCATGGTGAACGGCACCGGAATCGACAACGCCCACATGGCATTCGATTCCGACTGCTTTTCCCACGCCACCGCGAGCACGCGCTTGTGCACGCCCGCCTGTACCAGATTGGTCGCGACGATGCCGGTGGAGCCGCCCACCGAACCGGCGGTGTGCACCCGCAGCAGCGGCTTTCCGGTGGCGCCGAGCGCGTCCGCCATGAACAGCTCGGGCATCATGACGCCCTCGAATCCGTCCGGCGCTTTGCCGACCACGACCGCGTCGATATCGGCGATGGTGAGACCTGCGTCGGCGAGCGCACGATCGATGGCCTCGCGGCACATCCCCGCCATGGACACGTCGGTCCGTTTCGTCACGTGATGGGTTTGTCCGGTGCCGAGCACCGCAGCTGGCAAGCTCATCGGTTCTCCGATTCCAAGACGGTCACAAGGTTCTGCTGAAGCGCGGGGCCGCTGGTGGCATGGGCCAACGCGCGGTTCGCCGAGCCCGCGATGATCGCCTCGGCCGCGAAGCCGATGCGCTCCAGGCCCGCGGCGAACATCGGGTGGGCTGCGAGCGCGCCGCCGGACGGGTTCACCTTCGTGCCGTTCTTCAGCCCGATCGCCTCGGCGAGGATCAGCTGCTGATGACTGAACGGCGCGTGCAACTCGGCGATGTCGAAACCGCTGACGTCGCCGCCGGTGACCGCCTTGGCCGCGGCCGCCGTCGATGGCGAGACGGTGAGGTCGCGCGCACCGAGCACAGGAGTATCGATTCGATGCGCCATGCCGGTGATCCACGCGGGGCGCTCGCACAGTTCGCGAGCGCGGTCGCCGACGGCGAGCACGATCGCGGCCGCGCCGTCGGTGATCGGCGCGATGTCGTGCGCGCGCAGCGGATCGGCGACATAGGGCTGGTCGAGCAGGCTGTCGGCGTCGCCGGACTCGCCGGCCGCCACGGCCGCCATGTCCCGTTCGGTCCAGCGTCCGGCGTCGAGGCCGGCGCGCGCCTGCAGGCCCGCGATGGACCAGGCGTCCGGCCACAGCGGCGCGACGACGTACGGGTCCAGCTGCATGGTGAGCACTTGGCGCAGCGTGCCCGCCGAGGACTTGCCGAAGCCGTACACCAGCGCCGTCTTCGCCTGTCCCGAGCGCAGTTTCACCCACGCCTCGTACAGCGCCCAGGCCGCGTCCATCTCCACGTGCGATTCGTTGATCGGCGGCACCGCGCCGATGGCGTCGATCGCGGAGATGAACGAGAAGGCCCGCCCGGCGAGGTAATCGGACGAGCCCGAGCACCAGAAGTCGATATCGGACTTGGTGATGCCGAGCCGGTCGTAGAGCTGCTGGAAGCAGGGCACCAGCATCTCGACACCATTGGTGGTGCCGAAGGTCTCCGGCACGTGCGGCGCGTGGGCGAAACCCACGACCGCGATGTCGGTGGCGTTGTCAGTCAACGTGCGCCTCTCTCAGAGGTGATGGGAGTAGGTCTCGTAATCGGCGTCCGGCTCGCCGGTGGGACGGAAGTGGTCCACGTTCTCCAGGCCGTAGCCCCACTCCTCGCGCGGCTTCCACACCGCCTCCACCCGCATACCCATGCGCACCTCGCTCGCGTCGCAGCCGAGCACCAGGTGCAGCACGGGGATGTCCGCGCCGTCCAGCAGCACGTAGGCCGCGACGTACGGCGGCTTGATCCGCTGCCCGAGGAACGGCACGTTGACGATGCAGAAGGTGGTCACCGTGCCGCGGTCGGACAACTCGATGTACTCGTCGGTCGGCCTGCCGTCGGTCGGGTTCGCGCCGCGCGGCGGGAAGTAGACCTTGCCCTCGGCGTCGGTGCGCGCGCCGATCAACTTGCCTTCGGCGAGTCCGCGCAGGTAGACGGTCTCCTGCGGCGAGGCGGTGTGCTTGTAGGACAGATCGACCGGCGTGATGAGCATGGTGACCGGCTCGGCCGCGGCGGACGCCACCGGCGCGGCGGACTTCTCGCCCGGCTCGAAGCAGACGATGTCGCGAATGCTGCCCTCGGTCTGCTCGGCCCATCGGGCGGTCACCCGCAAGCCTTTCCGAATGTCCTCGGGCGCGGCCACGTCGACCGCGTGCAGCAGCGTCGTGTCCGCGCCGTCCAATCGGATCAACGCCCAGGCGAAGGGGCGGTCGAACGGCTGGCCGGGCAGCGGTTCGCGCACCCAGGTCCAGGATTCGACGGTGCCGGTGTCGGCGACGTCGACGAAGTCGGTCAGCGGTTCGGCGGTGATCGGATCGTATTCCGGCGGCGGCACGATCACCCGCCCGTCCGAGCCGCGCGCGCCGACGATCTTGTGATCGCGTAACCGGGTCAGAAACGTCCCGATGGTGGAGCCGACGGAGCGGGTGTAGTCGAAACGCACCCGTAGGGGCGCGCTGAGTACATCGGGCACGGCCGCTGTGTTCAATGCCGTGCCGCTACCACCAGCGATTGCCGTGGATGCAGTATTCCCCTGAGTCACGATATCGAGTAGAACAGGTTCTAACTCTGGTGGCAAGCAGTTGACTGGAAAGGGGTCCGGCGTGAAGTTCGGATTGCAACTCGGGTACTGGATGGCCCAGCCGCCCGCGAACGCGGGGGAGTTGGTGGCGGCGGCCGAGGAGGCCGGGTTCGACGCCGTCTTCGCCGCCGAGTCGTGGGGGTCGGACGCCTTCGGTCCCCTCACCTGGTGGGGCTCGTCGACGCGGCGGGTGCGCCTCGGCACGTCGGTGGTGCAGATGTCGGCGCGCACGCCCGCCGCGACGGCCATGCACGCGCTCACCCTCGATCACCTCAGCGGTGGCCGTGCGATTCTGGGTCTGGGTGTCTCGGGTCCGCAGGTGGTGGAAGGCTGGTACGGCCAGCCGTTCGCCAAGCCGTTGCAGCGCACCCGCGAGTACGTCGGGATCGTGCGTCAGGTGCTGGCCCGGCAGGCTCCGGTCACCAGCGACGGTCCGCACTACCCATTGCCCTACACGGGCCCGGGCTCGATCGGGCTCGGTAAGCCGCTGAAGCCGATCGTGCATCCGCTACGTGCGGATCTGCCGATCTGGCTGGGCGCTGAGGGACCGAAGAACGTCGCGCTCACCGCCGAGATCGCCGACGGCTGGCTGGCCATCTACTACGCGCCACGGCTGGCCGGGATGTACGACGAGTGGCTCGACGAGGGCTTCGCACGGGCCGGGGCGCGGCGTAGCCGGGACGATTTCGAGATCGCCGCCAGTTGCCAGGTGGTGATCACCGACGACCCCGCGAGCGAGCTGGAGCGGATGCGCTGGATCATGGCGCTCTACATCGGCGGCATGGGCGCGCCCGAGCTGAATTTCCACGCCCAGGTGTACCGGCGGATGGGATACGAGCGCGAGGTCGACGAGATCGGCCGGCTGTTCCAGTCCGGCAAGAAGGCCGAGGCGGCAGCGGTGGTGCCGGATGAGCTGATTCTGGACACCGCGATCATCGGCGACGAGGAGCATGTCCGCAAGCAGCTGCGGGTCTGGGAGGCCGCGGGCGTCACGATGATGCTGGTGTCGGTTCCCGATGTCGCGCAATTGCATCGGCTCGCCCCCCTTGTCGAACAGTAGAACACGTTCTAAATTCAATGGGGTGACTGCCTCACCCGCCCCGTCGGCTCCGCCTCCTCACCATTCCCCCACGCAGGAGTCAGTGAAAATTCTCGGTCTGTGGAACATCGCCGAAGCCGAGCCCGATCGGATCGCGATGGTCGATCCCTGGGGCCGGGAGGTGACGTATCGCGAATTGGCCACGCTCGCCAATCGCTACGCCACCGGCCTGCGCGGGCTCGGCCTGCAAACCGGTGACGTGCTGGTGAGCATGGTGCACAACTGCGTGGAGGCGATCGCGGCGTATTTCGCGGCCTACCAATCCGGGTTGTACATCGTCGCGGTGAACTGGCATCTCACCGGTCCGGAGGTCGCCTACATCCTGTCCGACAGCGAGGCGAAGGCGTTCATCGCCAGCGATCGCTTCGCCGCCGCCGCCCAGGCCGCCGCCGACGAGGCGGGGCTGCCCGCGACGGCGCGCTTCGCGGTGGGCGAGATCGAGGGTTTCAAGTCGGTGGCCTGGCTCGGCGCCGCGGACACCGGGCGTCCGTCCGACCGCAGCACGGGCGCACCCATGCTCTACACCTCCGGAACCACCGGGCGGCCCAAGGGAGTACGGCGGCCGCTCACCGGCGCGGACCCCGATGTCGTCCCGCCGCACACCACCGCGTTCTTCGGCCTGTTCGAGCTCGCGCCCTACGACGACCACGTGCATATCTGCGGCTCGCCGCTGTACCACACGGCGGTGCTGAACTTCGCCACCATCTCGATCCAGCTGGGCCACAAGCTCGTTCTGATGGATCGCTGGGACGCGGAGGACATGCTGCGGCTGATCGACAAGCACCGGGTGACGCACAGCCACATGGTGCCCACCCAGTTCCACCGCCTGCTCGCGCTGCCGGAGGAGGTGCGCGCCAAATACGACGTGTCCTCGCTGCGCAGCATGGTGCACGGCGCCGCGCCCTGCCCGCAGGAGACCAAGCGGCAGATGCTCGAGTGGTGGGGTCCGACGGTCACCGAGTACTACGCGGCCACCGAAGGCGGCGGCACGGTGATCAACGGCTCCGAGTGGCTGCGCAAGCCGGGCTCGGTCGGCAAGGCGTGGCCGTGGTCGGTGATCAAGGTGCTCAGCGAGGAAGACGGCTCCGAGGTGCCTGCCGGCGAGACCGGCCTGGTGTACATGCGGATGGGCGCTTCGAGTTTCGAGTATCACCACGACAAGGCCAAGACCGACGACTCGCGCGTCGGTGACCTGTTCACCGTCGGGGATATCGGGCACCTCGACGAGGACGGCTATCTCTACCTGCACGACCGGCGTTCGGATCTGATCCTGTCCGGCGGTGTGAACATCTACCCGGCGGAGGTGGAGAACGTCCTGATCACCCACCCGAAGGTCGCCGACGTGGCGGTTTTCGGTGTGCCGCATCCGGATTGGGGTCAGGAGGTGAAGGCCGTCGTCCAGCCCGCCGACGGTATCGACGGAGACGACGCGCTCACCGAGGAACTGCTGGCCTTCGCCGCCACGCAATTGGCGAAGTACAAGATGCCCAAGTCGATCGACTATCTGCCCGAACTGCCGCGCGACCCGAACGGGAAGCTTTACAAGCGCAAGCTGCGCGAACGGTACATCCCCGCGTCCTGAGGGGGTGCCGTCGGACAAGTTCGGGCAGAAAAGTCTGTCCCGAGTCCGGCGAGACGTGGCGGCCGTGTAGCCGGTCCGCTGGGGCTGCGGCCCGGCCGCGCGACGACGCCCAAAGCGAATGCGCCCTTCACGAAGGGCGCATTCGCGCGTTCGGGGTCAGATACCTTCGCGCAGTTCGGGCGCGAGGCCGAAGAGCGGGAACAACTTCTCGGTGTCGAGGAAGAAGTTCAGTCCGGCGATGGTGTCGCCGTCGAGTTCCAGCACGGTGATCGACCACGGCACCCATACGCCCGGCTCCGTGCCCGGCTTGTAGTGGCCGAAGGCGGGCAAGCCGTTGGCGCCCTCCAGGCGGACCAGCCGCGAATCGCGGCAAGCGCTTCCGTGGCCGAGCATGAACGCGGCCACGTTCTCCGGGCCCGAGATCCACAGCTCGATCGGCGGCATGGACAGTGCCACATCCGCTTTCAACAGGGTGGTGAGGGTGTCCATGTCGTAGGACTCGAACGCCTTGACGAAGTTGTCCACCAGTCTGCGCTGATCCTCGTCGGACTCGTCGAAGGTATCGGTGGCGGCGGGCTGGACCTTGGACATGGTCGCCCGCGCCCGTTGCAGCGCGCTGTTGACCGACGCGGGCGACATGGTGAGCGCCTCGGCGGTCTCGTTGGCGGAGAAGCGCAGGACCTCGCGCATGATCAGGATCGCGCGCTGGGTGGCGGGCAGATGCTGGCAGGCCGCGACGAAGGCCAGGCGCAGGGTGTCTTTCGCGCTGGCGTGATCGGCCGGGTCGGCGCCGAAGGCCAGCGCGTTCGGGATCGGCTCGATCCACACGTAGTCCGGCTGCGGCGCGGGCAGCGGCGAATCCGGCCGCGACGGACCGGACAGGTCCATCGGCCTGGCCCGCCGCTGCGGGCCGTCGAGCATGTCCAGGCAGACGTTCGTGGTGATCTTGTACAGCCAGGAGCGGAGGCTGGCGCGGCCCTCGAACGAGTCGTAGGACTTCCAGGCCCGCGTCAGAGTCTCCTGCACCGCGTCCTCCGCTTCGAAGGAGGAACCGAGCATGCGGTAGGCGTACGCGCACAGCTCTCTGCGGTGGGTCTCGAACGCGGCGAGCAGCTCGGGAGCGAGTCCGGCGGAGGAGCCGGGCGAGTCGTTCATGGGAGTCACCCTGCCACAGGCCACCGACACAGAACAGGGCCGCGAACGCCAGGGCGGAGCTGATCAAGATCGGTAAACCTGCTCGGCGTGTGGGATGCGACACGGACGCTTCCGCGATGAGTTAGCCGTCCGGGGCACGTCCTATCCAGTGACACGAACGGACTTGCTCGAGAGGAAGAGGCCATGAGCAGCAAGATGATTTTCATCAATCTCCCGGTCGACGATCTGAACCGGTCGAAGGCGTTCTACGAGGCGCTGGGCTGGAAGGTCGACCAGGAGTTCACCGACGACAACGCTGCCTGCATCGTGGTCGACGACAACATCTGCCTGATGCTGCTCATCAAGACGTTCTTCACCACCTTCAGCAAGCGGCCGGTGGCCGACACCAAGACGGCGATCAACGCCGCGTACGCGCTCGCCCTCAGCAGCGCCGAAGAGGTCGACAGCCTGACCGAAGCCGCTGTCGTGGCGGGCGCGACCGAAGAGGTGAACGAGGACAAGCGGGCACAAGAAGCGCAGGTCGGCATGCACGGCCGCACCTTCATCGACCCGGACGGCCACCAGTGGGAGCCGTTCTGGATGGACTACCCGGGCGCGAACTGAGCCCGGCGAGGGGTCGCCCCCGATGCGGGTACGCATCGGGGGCGTTGGGCTCCGCCGGGATTCTCAGTTTCCGGTGAAAGAGGGCTTGCGCTTTTCCGCGAACGCCCGCGGCCCTTCCTTGGCGTCCGCCGAGCGGAATACCGACATGCCGAGCTTTGCGTCGATCTCGAAGGCGGCCTCCTCCGGCATGGCCTCCGTCTCCCGGATGGTGCGCAGGATGGCCTGAACGGCGAGGGGGCCGTTGGCGGCGATCTGCGCCGCGATCTCCAGCGCCTTGTCCAGTGCGGCGCCGTCCGGGACCACGTGCCCGATCAGGCCGATCTCCTTGGCTTCGGCGGCGGTGAGGTGCCGGCCGGTGAGCAGGATTTCCGCGGCCACGGTGTAGGGGATCTGGCGGACCAGCCGCACCGCCGAGCCGCCCAGCGGGAACAGGCCCCACCGCGCCTCGGACACACCGAATTTCGCGCTCTCCCCGGCCACCCGGATGTCGGTGCCCTGCAGGATCTCGGTACCGCCCGCGATGGCAGGGCCCTCGACCGCCGCGATCAGCGGCTTGGTCAGCCTGCGGCCCTTGAGCAGCGCCTCCAGCTTGGCCGGATTCCAGCCGCCGCCGTCGATGGTGTCGCCGGGGTGCTCGGAGGTCATGCCCTTGAGATCGGCGCCCGCGCAGAACGCCCCGCCCGCACCGGTCAGGATCGCGACCCGGATGTCCGGATCCTCGTCCACCTGATTCCAGGCGTCTTTCATGATCGCCATCATCTCCCCCGACAGCGCGTTGCGCGCCTCGGGTCGGTTCATGGTGACGATGAGGACATGGTCGCGCTTCTCGACGAGACAGTGCGGCATCGCTGATTCTCCTGACTTCGAGCCTTGTCAGAAACAGTAACACGTTCTATTTTTATGGCTGTGAGCTACAACATAGCGGACCTTGTCGAACATGCCATCGACCTGATGCCCGACCGCGTCGCGCTGGCCGACGACGGCCGCGAGGTCACCTACGCCCAGTTGGAGGAGCGGGCCAATAAACTCGCTCACTACCTGCAAGAACAGGGAGTCCGGCCGGGCGACAAGGTGGGTATCTACTCACGCAACACGATCGAGGCCGTCGAGGCCATGGTCGCGATCTTCAAGGCGCGGGCCGTGATGATCAACGTGAACTTCCGATATGTCGAGAACGAGTTGCAGTACATCTTCGACAACTCGGACATGGCCGCGCTGATCCACGAGCGGCGCTACAGCGACAAGGTCGCTGCCGTCCGGGCGAAGACGCCGCAGCTGCGCACGGTCGTCGTCGTTGACGACGATACGACCGGCACGATCGCCACCGCAGCCGATTCGGTGGATTACGAGACGGTGCTCGCGCAGTCCTCGGGCGAGCGCGACTTCGGCGAACGTTCCCCGGACGACCTGTACATGGTCTACACCGGCGGAACCACCGGCATGCCCAAAGGCGTGATGTGGCGTCAGGAGGACGTCTGGCGCGTGCTCGGCGCGGGGATCAACTTCATCACCGGCGAATACGTCCAGGACGAATGGGAATTGGCGAAGGTCGGCGCGGGCAGCCCGCCGATGGTGCGGTTCCCGATACCGCCGATGATTCACGGCGGCGCGCAGTGGGCCACGTTCCACAGCCTGTTCGGCGGCGGTAAAGCCGTGATGATCCCGGAGTTCTCCGGGCACGGCGTGTGGCGGGCGATCGACAAGCACAAGATCAACCTGATCTTCATCACCGGTGACGCGATGGCGCGCCCGATGCTCGACGCGCTCATCGAAGGCAACCCGGAGACCGGTCAGCCCTACGACCTTTCCAGCCTGTATGTGATGGCCAGCAGCGCGGCGCTGTTCTCGCCCTCGCTCAAGGACCAGTTCCTCGAGCTGCTGCCCAACCGGATGATCTCCGATTCGATCGGCTCGTCGGAGACCGGTTTCGGCGGTATCGCCATCGTGGCCAAGGGTGCGACGCACACCGGGGGGCCGCGGGTGAAGATCGACGCTTCCACCGATGTACTCGACGAGAACGGCAATCCGGTGCAGCCCGGCTCCGGCCAGGTCGGCATCCTGGCCCGCCGAGGGCACATCCCGCTCGGCTACTACAAGGACGAGGCGAAGACCGCCGCGACCTTCAAGGAGTTCAACGGGATCCGCTACGCCATCCCCGGCGACTTCGCGCGGGTCGAGGAGGACGGCACGGTCACCATGCTCGGCCGCGGCTCGGTCAGCATCAACAGCGGCGGCGAGAAGATCTATCCCGAGGAGGTCGAGGGCGCGCTCAAGACGCACCCCGAGATCTTCGACGCGCTGGTGGTGGGCATCGAGGACGAGCGCTGGGGTCAGCGGGTGGTCGCGGTCGTGCAATGCCGCGGCGAGTCTCGCCCCACCCTGGAGGAGCTTCGCCCCATGCTCACCCAGGAGATCGCGCCGTACAAACTGCCCCGCAGCCTGTGGTTCGTCGACGAGATCAAACGGTCCCCGGCGGGCAAGCCCGACTACCGCTGGGCCAAGGAGCAGACCCAGTCCCGCCCCGCCGACGACCACACGGTGGCGAGCGCGAAGTAGGAGCCCGGCCTCATGGTCGGCCATCGTTCCTCGGACAGTGGCCGATCATGTAGGCATCCGACCGGATATCAGCGCCGCCGATCGGTCTGCCGGGAATGCCCGGTACCGGCGAGGGTCAGATACAGCGTCCGGTTGGCGTCATCGATCGCGTACCAGATCCGGCCGCCTCCGGTGATCTCGTACTGCCATTGCTCCAATTCCGCGCCACCGAGTTCGCCAGTTGTCCCAGAACCGATGGCCGGTACGCATTACTGGGCGGCTGTCGGAGCGGCGTTTCATTCGGCTCGCTCGGGCCTCGCGGAACCTCAGCGGTTGGCGAGTTCGGCCAGCTGGTAGGCGAGGCGGTGGCGGAAGGCGGGGATGCGGGACAGGGTGGTGAGGATCAGGTTGCGCGCGGTGCGGGCGGGGCGGCGGCGCAGGGTCGCCATCTTGGTCATGCGGTCGGTGAACGAGACGACGCCGAGGGCCACGGGGCGGCGGGTGGTCTCGTACTCGTCCAGCAGGGTGTCGGGCTCGCCCGTGAGGACTCGCGCCAGCAACGGGCCGAGGGCAGCGGCGTCCTGGATGCCGGTGTTCATGCCCTGCCCGCCTGCCGGGCTGTGCACGTGTGCGGCGTCGCCCGCGAGCAGGATGCGGCCGTTGCGGTAGTGGTCGGCGACCCGGTGGTGCACGCGGAAGCGTGAGCTCCACAGCACCTCGCGAACCCGCACCGCGCCGCCGGGGCCGCGGGCGTCCAGGAGGGCCTGGATCTGTGCTGCGGTCGAGTGCTCGGGAGCGGTTTCCAGGGTGGCGACCACGCGGTAGCGGTTCGGCTCTCCCTCGTCGGGCAGCGGCGCGACCACGGTGACACCCTCCGGTGCAAGGTGCAGGGCCACCTCGTCGCGCGCGATCGGCCAGTCCATCCGCACATCGGCGAGAACGAAGGACTCCGGGTACGACGCGCCGGTGAATCCGATGCCCGCTTGCTCGCGGACGACGCTGTGCATGCCGTCGGTGCCGACGACGTAGTCGGCGCGGATGCTGCCGGCGGTGCCCGCGTCGTCGGTGTATTCGACCGTGACACCGTCGCCATCCTGGGCGACCCGGCTGACCTGGTACGGCCGCTGCACGTCACCGCCCGCCTTCCGCAGCCGCTTCAGCAGCACCGCCTCGGTGGTGTCCTGCGGCGTCATCAGGGTGTAGGGGTAGCGCGTCGGGAGACCGTCGAAGTCGATGGTGGCCAAGGTCTTGCCGCCGTCGTGGACGGTGAAGCGCGCGACGATGTCGCCGGTCGCGACCAACTCGTCGGCGATGCCGAGTTCCTCGAGTACCTCGAGCGTCCTGGCGTGCACGACCGCCGCGCGGGAGGTGTTGGCGCCTTCGCTCTGCCGGTCGAGCAGGACGAAATCCACACCCGCGTCGGCCAGCGTGATGGCGGTGGTCAGCCCGGCGGGCCCCGCGCCGACGATCACGACGGAGGTGGTGGCGGGCAGCGGGTTCGGTGTGGCGTTCATCGGAACTCCTCGTGTCAACGTCTGTAGGCCAACGTTTGTTGGCATAACCGTAGCTCCGTGCGGCCTAGGAAGTCAACAGTTGTTGGCCTACACTCGTTGGCATGACCGTAGAGCCTGATCAAGTCCCCATTCGCCGCTCGGACGCGACGCGTGCGGCGATTCTGGACGCGGCCCGCGCGCGATTCGCCGCCGAGGGATTCCGCAAGGCGACCATTCGCGCCATCGCCGCCGACGCGGATATCGACCCATCGATGGTCATGCGGTACTTCGGCAGCAAAGACGGACTCTTCGCGGCCGCGGTCGACGTCCGGTTGGATCTGCCCGACCTCGGCTCCGCGGAGCCGGACAGCCTGGGCGAGCTGCTGGTGCGCCGCTTCTTCGAGATCTGGGAAGAGCAGCCGAACAAGGAGGTGCTGCTGACGCTGCTGCGCTCATCGATCACCGACGAGGCGGTGGCCGACCGCGTCCGCGCCATCTTCGCCGAGCAGATCTTGCCCGCCGTCCTGCGTTTCGGCGATCCCGCCGACGCCCCCCGCCGTGGCGGCCTGATCGTCACCCAGATGCTCGGCCTCGCCCTGTGCCGCTACGTCCTGCGCCTGCCCCCGGTCGTCGCCCTGACTCGCGACCAGATCATCGCCGAGGTGGGCCCCACTCTCCAGCGCTACCTGACGTCGATCCCAGCAGACTGAAAGCGCGATCCCCGCTACTCTGCGCCGCGGCGAGACGGCTGCGGCCGCGTTCAGGACACCGGCACGAATGCGATCGACTCGCGCCGCGCAGCTTTCGAAGACGCAGCCGGGCGTGTGTTGCGGGTCAGCGGCGAGCTGAACCGGCGACTGGTCTGAGCGCAACGCGATTCGGCCCGCAGGGCATGGTGCCGTGCGGGCCGAATGTGCACGGGTGCGGTTACGTGGCCAGCAGCGCGCCGAGGGCGCGCAGGTGGTCGGTGCTCGCGCCGAGGGCGAACTCGTTGTGTTTGGCGGCGGTGAAGTAGTTGTGCGCGATGTGGTCGCGGTCGATGCCGACGCCGCCGTGCACGTGGACCACGGTGTGGGCGACGCGATGGCCCGCGTCGGCGGCCCAGAACTTGGCGGTGTGCACCGCCTCGGCGGCGGGCAGGTCCTCCGAGAGCAGCCACGCCGCCTGGGTGACCGCCAGGCGCAGGCCCTGCACGTCGATGTAGGCGTCGGCGAGCCGCTGGGCGACGGCCTGGAAGCTGCCGACCGCCTTGCCGAACTGCTCGCGCTCCCTGGCGTACTCGGCGACCAGCTCGAGCGCCCGTTCCAGGGTGCCGAGCTGCACGGCGCTCAGGCCGAGCCAGGCGCGGGTGAGAATCCAGTCCAGGATCTCCGCGCCGTCGGCCACGGTGCCGATCAGCTCGGCGGGTGTATCGGTCAACTCAACCGCGAACTCCGGGCTGCGGTCGACCACCTGTTGCGCGGTCACCGTCGCCGCCGCGGGATCGACCAGGAACACCGCGGTGGTTCCGGAGACCGTGGCGGGCACCAGGATCCGCTCGGCCCGGTTCGCGAAGGGCACGGTGGTCTTGGCGCCGGTCAGCCGCCAGCCGTCGGCGGTCTCGACCGCGCTGGTGGTCGGCGCGGCGGGTTCCCAGTTGCGCTCCTCGGCCAGCGCGACCGTGAGGATGACGCTGCCCGCGCCCGCCCGGGTGGCCAGATCCTGTTGCGCCGCATCGCCGAACCGTGCCAGCGCACCCGCGCCGAGCGTGATCGACCACAGGTACGGCACGGCCGCGAGGTGCTTGCCCAGCTCGCGCAGGACGGCGGTCTGCTCGAGCGCGCCGAGGTCGCTGCCGCCGACCGATTCGGGCAGCGCCGCCGCGAGCACACCGGTCTCGGCCAGCGAACTCCACAGCGGCCGGTCGAATCGCTCTTCGGCAGTATCGAGTTCGCGCAACCGGTCTGCGGTGACCAATTTCCCGCACACCTCGCCGGTCAGCCGGCCGAGATCGAGTTGGGCTTCGGTTGGGGTGAAATCCATGGTGGTCTCTCAGCTTTCGTCAGCGCGCGGCGGCAGGCTGCTTCAGGGCGGTCATGGCGATGATGTCGCGCTGCACCTCGTTGGTGCCGCCGCCGAACGTGAGGATGAGCGCGGCGCGGTGCATCCGCTCGAGGCGGCCGCGCAATTGCGCGCCGGGGGAGTCCTGGCGCAGGTATGCCTGCGGGCCGAGCACCTCCATGAGCGACCGGTAGGCCTCGGTGGCCAGCTCGGTGCCGTACACCTTGCACGCGGAGGCGTCCCACGGACGCGGAGCCGCGTCGCCGCCCGCGTCGGCCCGGCTGGCGATCTCCCAGTTCAGCAACTTGAGGTATTCCACCTTGGCGTGCACCTTGGCCAGGATGAGCTGCACCCATTCGCGGTCGATCACGCGGGACCCGTCGCTGGCCTTGGTCTCGCGCGCCCATTCGACGGTCTGACGCAGCGCCAGCGCCAGCGGCGCGGCCGAGGTGAGCGCGACGCGCTCGTGGTTGAGCTGGTTGGTGATCAGCGCCCAGCCGCCGTTCTCCTGGCCCACCAGCGCGCTCGCGGGCACGCGAACGTCCTGGTAGTAGGTGGCGCTGGTGTCCGGCCCGGCCATCGTGTGCACCGGCGTCCACGAGAAGCCCTCGGCGGTGGTCGGCACGATGAGCATGCTGATGCCCTTGTGCTTCCTGGCCGTCGGATCGGTGCGCACGGCCAGCCAGACGTAGTCGGCGTAGGCGATCAGGCTGGTCCACATCTTCTGGCCGTTGATCACGTAGTCGTCGCCGTCGCGCACCGCGGTGGTGCGCAGGCTGGCCAGGTCGGTGCCCGCGCCCGGCTCGGAGTAGCCGATGGAGAAGTGCAGTTCACCGGCCGCGATCTTGGGCAGGAAGAACTTCTTCTGCTCCGCACTGCCGTAGTGCATGATCGTGGGCGCGACCGAGTTGATGGTCAGGAACGGCACCGGCGCGCCCGCGATCGCCGCCTCGTCGGTGAAGATCAGCTGGTCCATGGTGGGGCGGTCCTGGCCGCCGTATTCCTCGGGCCAGCCCAGCGCCAGCCAGCCGTCGTGGCCCATCTGCTGCACCACCTCGCGGTACACGTTGCCCTGCCCGTACTCGCCGGTCTGCGCGCTCAGGGCCTCCCTGCGCTCAGGGGTGATGAGTCGCGCGAAGTAGTCGCGCAACTCCGCGCGCAGCTGCTCCTGTTGCGGCGTGTACGCAATGCGCATGGCAAGACCTCTCGGCGGGGTGGGTGGGACGAGCCTTCGTCGGACCGGGTTTCCCCGATCATTGCATATGGACTGAAACATGTTCCAGTATTGATAGCGAATCCCCCCGATGACGCCCCGGTGGAGCGGATCGGCTTGTTAGGCTTCGGCCAGAGTGGTGGTAAAGGAGTTGCCATGAAGATCAGTGTCGATCCAGACCAGTGCGAAGCGAATGGAATCTGTGTCGGAATCGCCCCCGACGTGTTCGAACTCGATGACGAGGACGTCCTGCACATCGCGAACGCGGACGTGCCCCCCGATCGGCTCGCCGATGTCGAGGACGCCGTCGCGCAATGTCCGAAGGCGGCGTTGCGGTTGCAGTGAGCGATGCTTGCCGTAAGTTGGAACACGTTCTAGAGTCGGCCGCGTGAGCAATGATCTGAGCCTTGCGGGCCGTGTAGCGATCGTGACCGGCGGCGGCGCCGGACTTGGGCGGGCCGAAGCGCTCGCGCTGGCCGGAGCCGGTGCGTCGGTGGTGGTCAACGACCTCGCGGAGTCGGAGGCGGTCGCGAGCACGCTCGGTGAGATCCGGGCGCTGGGCGCCAAGGCGGAGTTCGTCGCGGGCAGCATCGCCGAGCGCGCGACCGCCGACGCGCTGATCCGCACCGCCGAGGAGTCGTTCGGATCGGTCGACATCGTGGTCAACAACGCGGGCATCACCCGCGACCGGATGCTGTTCAACATGTCCGACGAGGACTTCGACGCGGTGCTCGCGGTGCATCTGCGCGGCCATTTCCTGCTCTCGCGCAACGCCGCCGCCTATTGGCGCGGCAAGTCGAAGCAGGCGGGCGCGCCGGTCTACGGCAGGCTGATCAACACCTCCTCCGAGGCCGGATTGCTCGGCCCGGAGGGGCAGGCCAACTACGGGGCCGCGAAGGCGGGCATCACCGCGCTGACCCTCTCGGCCGCGCGGGCCCTGTCTCGCTTCGGCGTGCGCGCCAACGCGATCGCGCCGCGGGCGCGCACCGCGATGACCGAGGCGGTGTTCAGCCCCGCCCCGGACGGTGAGGCCGACCCGCTCTCGCCCGACCACGTGGCCCGACTGGTCGCCTATCTGGCCTCGCCTGCGGCCGACGCGGTCAACGGACAGCTGTTCGTCGTCTACGGGGGGATGGTGGCGCTCATGGCGGCGCCGGTCGTGGAGCGCCGGTTCGACGCGGCCGCGGGGGAGTGGTCGGCCCAGGATCTGGCCGACACGCTGGGCGGCTACTTCGCCGATCGCCCGGAAGGGCGCACCTTCTCGGCGTCTTCGCTGGCAGAGCTGGGGTGAGCCGCGGCGGCTCGCCGTGGACCCGCTACTGATCAGCTGTCCAACTGTTGATCATGGGATCGGTGCTTGGTAGACATAGGGACGGGTTATGTCCAACCTCACAAAGGTGGGATCATCACCCGATGACACCGGTTCCAAATTTATATGCCGACTTTTCGGGAAATTGCACTTCAAAAGTGTGAAAAGCGCTACCGGCAACACGGTGAACGTGTTCTAATCGTTCCGGCGGTGCGGCCACGGTGGAGATTCGCGCCGTGGGCTGTGTACGCCGGGTTGAGCAAGGAGGATCGTGGATGAACGAGGTCCTTGCCGTGCCGTTGCGGGCCGTCGGAGGATTCTTCGAACTCACCGCCGATGTCGCGCGCGCCAGTGTGCGCAGGCCCTTTCAATGGCGGGAGTTCATCGACCAGTCCTGGTTCATCGCGCGAGTATCGATCGTGCCGACATTGCTGGTGGCCATTCCGTTCACCGTTCTGGTGAGCTTCACGTTGAACATTCTGTTGCGGGAGATCGGCGCGGCCGACCTCAGCGGGGCGGGCGCGGCATTCGGCGCGGTCACCCAGGTGGGGCCGATCGTCACCGTGCTCATCGTGGCGGGGGCGGGCGCCACCGCGATCTGCGCCGACCTGGGCGCACGCACCATTCGCGAGGAAATCGATGCCATGCGAGTACTGGGCATCAATCCGGTACAGCGCTTGGTGGTGCCCCGGGTGCTCGCGTCGATGTTCGTCGCGCTGATGCTCAACAGCCTGGTGTGCACCATCGGCATCGTCGGCGGATTTCTGTTCTCGGTGTATCTGCAGGATGTGAACCCCGGCGCGTTCGTCAATGGCATCACGCTGCTCACTCATCTGCCCGAGCTGATCATTTCGGAGGTGAAAGCCGGATTGTTCGGGCTGATCGCCGGACTGGTCGCCTGCTATCTGGGCCTGAATGTCAAAGGCGGACCCAAGAGTGTCGGTGATGCGGTGAATCAGACCGTAGTCTTCGCTTTTATGGCCCTGTTCGTCGTGAACGTGGTGGTCACCGCCGTCGGCATCAAGTTCACGGCGCGGTGACGCGATGGCCTTCGTAATCCAATCCCGCTTTCCCCGCACGGTCCGGCGAATGCGCAGGGTGTCGGACTCGCTCGATTCGGTCGGCAAGCACGCGGTGTTCTATGCCCAGGCGCTCGGGTCCCTGCCACGCGCGCTGGTGCACTATCGCACCGAGACCATCCGGCTGATCGCCGAGATCAGCATGGGTACCGGCGCGCTGGCGGTGATCGGCGGCACGGTGGTGATCGTCGGGTTCCTCACCCTCTTCGCGGGCGGCACCATCGCCGTGCAGGGCTACAGCTCCCTGGGCAATATCGGCGTCGAGGCGCTGACCGGCTTCTTCGCGGCGTTCATCAACGTCCGAATCGCGGCGCCGGTGATCTCCGGCATCGGCCTGGCGGCCACCATCGGGGCGGGCTCGACCGCGCAACTGGGCGCGATGCGGGTCGCCGAGGAGATCGACGCGCTGGAGTCGATGGCGATCCGGCCGGTGCCCTACCTGGTGGGCACCCGCGTGCTGGCCGGGATGATCGCGATCGTCCCGCTGTACGCGCTCGCGGTGATCGCGTCGTTCCTGGCCAGCCGGTTCGCCACGGTCGTCATCTACGGACAGTCGGCCGGCGTCTACGACCACTACTTCTCCACGTTCCTCATCCCGACCGACATCCTGTGGTCGTTCGCCCAGGCGATTCTCATGTCCTTGGCGATCATGATGATCCACACCTACTACGGCTACACCGCCGCGGGCGGCCCGGTCGGCGTGGGTGTCGCGGTGGGCAACGCGGTGCG
Source organism: Nocardia arthritidis NBRC 100137 (assembly GCF_001612765.1). Lineage (GTDB taxonomy): Bacteria > Actinomycetota > Actinomycetes > Mycobacteriales > Mycobacteriaceae > Nocardia > Nocardia arthritidis. Next base: position 45,073 of record NZ_BDBB01000006.1, on the reverse strand, counting down.
GACCTCGCTGGTCGCGGTCGTCACGGTGACCCTGCTGGTCTCGCTGGCCATCTACGGCACCTCCGGCAACTTCCACCTCTCCGGATAGCGACATGGCGGAATCGAAGCAAACGGAAAGCCGCCTGGGGCGGGCGCTGCGCGGCGGGCTCGGCGTGAAACTGGCCGGCATCACGATGGTGCTCGCGCTGGTCGCGATCGTCGCGGTCGCGATGATCATGTTCGTCGGCGGGTTCACGCCCACGGCCACCGTGACGGTGGACGCGCCGCGCAGCGGCCTGGTCCTGGACCCGGACGCCAAGGTGAAGGTGCGCGGCGTGGAGATCGGCCGCGTCGCGTCCGTCGACCACACCGCCGAGGGCGCCCGACTGAAACTGGCCCTCGATCCGGACCTGTTGAAACTGGTCCCCTCCAACGCGGACGTCGACATCAGGTCGACCACGGTGTTCGGTGCGAAGTACATCAACTTCATCGTTCCGCAGCAGCCCTCGTCCACCCCGCTGCGGCCGGGCGCGACCGTGACCGCGCAGCGGGTGACCGTCGAGTTCAACACCCTGTTCCAGCACCTGTCGGACGTGCTGGCCAAGATCGAGCCGGAGAAGCTGAACGCGACGCTGTCCGCGCTCGGCACGGCGCTGCAGGGCCGCGGGCAGAAACTCGGTGAGCTGCTCACGCAGAGCGACGCCTACCTGCGCGACATCAACCCGTATCTGCCGACGCTGCGGCAGGACCTGGCGAAGACCGGTGAGGTCACCGACCTGTACGCGGACACGGTGAACGACCTGCTGCGCACGGTGGACAACTTCACGGTCACCAGCAAGACCCTGGCCCAGGAGCAGGACAGCTTGGACAACGTTCTGGTGAACCTCACCGGCCTGGCCGACACCACCGGATCGGTGTTGCGCGACAACGAGAATCAGCTCGGCACCGCGCTGGATCTGCTGCGCCCGACCACCGGGCTGCTCGACGAGTACGCACCCGCGCTGTACTGCCTGATCGGCGGCCTCGGTAAGGCGCTGCCGATGGGTGAGGCGGTCTTCGGCGGGCTGCAGGAAGGCGTCGCGCTGAACACCGGCTTCATGTACGGCGCGAAGCCGTACACCTACCCGGAGGACCTGCCCAAGGTCAACGCGACCGGCGGCCCGCGATGCGAGGGCCTGCTGGACCGGGTGCCGGGCAGCCACTCGGACTATGTCGTCACCGATACCTCGGAAGGCCACGTGTACACACCGTCGACGACGCTGAGTGTGAACCCGCCGAAGATCTTCCAGCTCCTGTTCGCCGGACTACCGGGGGTGCCGCGCCCGTGAAGAACACCGCGACCACCGTCAAACTGGCGATCTTCACGCTGGTGATGGCGCTGATCTTCGCCGGCCTGGCGGTCGTGTTCAGCCAGATGCGCTTCGCCAGGGAGAACGGCTACCACGCCGTGTTCACCAGTTCCTCGGGCGTGCTGCCCGGGGCGAAGGTGCGCATCGCGGGTGTGCCGGTCGGCTCGGTCACCTCGGTGAAGGTGGGCAAGGACTACCTGGCGCACGTCGAGTTCGACGTCGACCGCAAGTACCGGCTGCTCACCAGCACCCGGGCGGCGATCAAGTACGAGAACCTGGTCGGCGACCGCTATGTCGAGCTGTCCGAGGGGCCCGGCTCGAACCGCGTCCTGCAGCCCGGCGGCACCATCGTCAAGGAACAGACCGCGCCCGCACTCGACCTGGACATGCTGCTCGGCGGTTTCCGGCCGCTGCTGCGCGGCCTGGACCCCGGCCAGGTGAACGACCTGACCAACGCCCTGCTGCAGATCTTCCAGGGCCAGGGCGGCACGTTGGTGTCCCTGCTCAACAGCGGCGGTTCGTTCGCCAAGACGCTCGCCGACCGGGACGCGCTCATCGGCAGCGTGATCAACAACCTGAACGCGGTGCTGCAAACCATCGATCAGCGCGGCGACCAGTTCGCCACCACGATCGCCGAACTGCAACGCCTGATCAGCGGACTGGCGGCCGACAAGGACCAGATCGGCGACGCGATCCCGCGAATCGCCGGGGCCACCGGCGACCTGACCGACCTGCTCGCCCAGGCCCGCCCCGATCTGCGGGGCACCATCGAGCAGACCGGACGACTGGCCACGAACCTCGACGCCGGGTCGGACACGGTGCAGTGGGTCCTGGAACGGCTGCCGTCGACCTATCGCCAGCTGATCCGCATCGGCTCCTACGGCTCCTTCCTCCAGCTCTACGTCTGCTCGACGAACTTCCTGGTGGACGGCCCGAACGGACAGACGATGAAGATCAACATGCCCGGGGCGCAGACGACCGGAAGGTGTGCGGACAACCGATGAAACAGCAGCGATCATCCGCCATCACCATCGGCATCGTCGGCCTCGTGCTCGCGGTGGCGGTGGCGCTGTCGGCACTGCAATTCGACCGTTTGCCGTTCATTCGTTCCGGCGCGACGTTCACCGCCTACTTCGCCGACGCGGGCGGCCTGCTCCCCGGTGACGCGGTGCAGGTCGCGGGCGTGCGGTCCGGACGGGTGGAGGAGGTCGGCCTGGACGGCGCGAAAGTGCTCGTCCGGTTCACCCTCGCCGAGTCGATCGTGCTGGGCGAGAAGACCTCGGCGGCGATCAAGACCAACACGGTGCTCGGACGCAAATCGCTGGAGGTGACGCCAGCCGGTCCCGGCGCGCTGCGCACCGACGACACCATCCCGCTGGAGCGCACCACTTCGCCGTACTCGCTCAACGAGGCGCTGAGCGACTTGGCGGGAACGGTGCACGACCTGGATCTCGACCGGGTCGACCAGACCCTCGACGCCCTCTCGGCGACCTTCGCCGACACCCCCGCGCCGTTGCGCTCGGCGCTCGACGGCGTCACCGCGCTCTCTCGCAGCATCAACGCGCGCGACCAGGCGCTGACCGATCTGCTGAAGCGGGCGCAGAACGTGACGAAGATCCTCGCCGACCGCGGCAACCAGATCAACGCGCTGATCCTGGACGGCAACGAGCTGCTCGGTGAGCTGGACCGGCGGCGCACCGCGCTCGGGCAGCTGATCGTCTACGTCAACGGACTCGCCCAGCAGCTGTCCGGCCTGGTCGCCGACAACGAGGCACAGCTCAGACCCGCATTGGACAAGCTGAATTCGGTAGTGGCGCTGTTGCAGCGCAACAAACAGAACCTCGCCGACGCGCTGGACGGTCTCGGCCCGTTCGCCGCCGCGCTCGGTGAGCAGGTCGGCAGCGGTCCCTACTTCCAGGCGTACGTGATCAATGCCGCGAGCAAGACGCTGCAACCGCTGGTGGACGCGCTGGTGTGGCCGCAGCACCTGCCGAACGATCTGCAGAGCTACCTCACGCCGTCCCCGTCGATCGAACCCGCGATACAGGAGCCGCCGCGATGAGTGGGCATTACCCGTCCATCCTGTACCCGTCTCGAGCCGTCGATAGATCCGCGCCGACCACGGGGGAGTCGCGTCCGGGGGGATGCGCATGTTGAACGTCGTTCGGAAACTGCCCCGCTGGGCGCTGGTGCTGGCCGGAGTGGTCGTCGCGGCGCTCGTGGTCGCGGTCGCGTGGACCGGCATAACCCGGATCGGGACCACCAAGGTCACCGCCTACTTCCCGTCCACGTCGGGCCTGTACGCGGGTGACGACGTGCGGGTGCTCGGCGTCAAGGTCGGCCGGATCGACTCGATCGAGCCCGGCGCCGACCGGGTGAAGGTGACCATGACCCTCGATCGCGGAATCGACGTCCCCGCCGACCCGAAGGCGGTGATCATCTCGCCGTCGCTGGTCTCGGCGCGTTTCATCCAGATCGCGCCCGCCTACACCGGCGGACCGAAGCTGAAGGACGGCAGCGTGATCCCGATCGAGCACACCGCGGTGCCGGTCGAGTGGGACGACATCAAGGCCGAGCTGTCCAAGCTGGCCACCGCCCTCGGTCCGGTCGGTGACGACAAACAGGGGTCCTTCGGCCGCTTCGTCGACACCGCCGCCGACAACCTCGACGGCAACGGGCAGCGATTCCGCGACACCCTGCGGGAACTGTCGGCCACCTTGAGCACGCTCTCGGACGGGCGCACCGACCTGTTCGGCACGGTGCGCAACCTACAGAAGTTCGTCGACGTGCTGTCGGCGAGCAACGAGCAGATCGTGCAGTTCGGCGGACGGCTGGCGTCGGTGTCCTCGGTGCTGGCCGGGGTCTCGGCCGATCTCGGCGCGGGACTGGACAATCTGGACGCCGCGATCGTCGACGTGCGCCGGTTCATCGACGGCAGCGGCGCCGAACTCACCGAGGGCGTGCAGCGGCTGGCCGACGCCACCCAGGTGCTGGTCGACAAGCGGCCGGAACTGGAACGCGTACTGCACTCCGGCCCGACCGCGCTGGTGAACTTCTACCAGATCTACAAGCCCGCCCAAGGCACCCTGACCGGCGCGATCGCGCTGAACAACCCGGCCGACCCGCTCGGGTTCCTGTGCGGCTCGGTGCGCGCGCTGGAGACCAACGACGCCGATCGCAGCGCCGACCTCTGCGCGCAGTACCTCGCGCCGGTGATCAACAGCCTGAGCATGAACTACGTGCCGATCATGACGAACCCGGCCAGCGGCGTGACCGCGTTCCCCGACCAGTTGGTGTACACCGATCCCAGCCTGGCCGATCGGGTGCAGAGCCAGACTCCCGCGCCACCGCAGCCCGCTCCGGTGAGCGTGCCCAGCGGCCTTGCCGGACTGGCCATTCCGGGAGGAGTGCGATGACGCCGACGCGGCGATTGCACCGCACCGCCATGGTCGCGGTGGGGCTGGCGGTGGCGCTGGGCGTCTCCGGTTGTGAGTGGGACGGACTGAATTCGCTGCCGATGCCCGGCACCGAGGGCACCGCGCCCGGCTCCTACGAAGTGCGTATCCAGATGCCCAACGTGACCACGCTGACCCGCAATTCCCCCGTCCGGGTGCACGACGTAGCGGTCGGCACGGTGTCGAAGATCGAGGTGGAGGACTGGCACGCGCTGGTCACCGTCACGCTGAACCCGGACGTGCAGTTGCCGGCGAACGCCGTCGCCAAGATCGGGCAGACCAGTTTGCTCGGGTCCAACCATCTCGAGCTCGCCGAGCCGACGGATCAGGCTCCCGAAGGCCGGTTGCGGGCGGGCGATGTCATCCCGCTGGCGCGGGCCGGGACCTATCCGACCACCGAGCAGGTGCTGTCCTCGCTGTCGGTAGTGCTCAACGGCGGCGGCGTCGCGCAGCTGGAAACCATCACCCACGAACTCAATTCGGCGCTCACCGGGCGCGAGGAAGCCATCCGCGACCTGCTGCCGCAGCTGAACGAGCTCACCACGAACCTGGACCGCCAGACCGGCGACATCATCGCGGCGATGAGCGGGCTGGACCGGCTGGGCGGTCAGCTCGCCGAGCAGCGTGACGTGGTGGCGGCGGCCATCGAGCAGATCCATCCGGCGTTGACCGTGCTCGCCGACCGCCGCGCGAACATCACCAGGGCGATCACCGCGCTCGGCGAGCTGAGCGACGTCGTCGGGCGCATCGTCGACGCCAGCGGCGAGGACCTGAAGGCCAACCTGCGCAGTCTCGTGCCCGCGTTGAAATCGCTGTCGGACACCGGCAGCGACCTGACCGAGGCGCTGAAGATCCTGGCCACCTTCCCGTTCCCGATGAAGAACCTGGACCACGCGATCAAGGGCGACTACCTGAACCTGTTCATGACCGTGGACATCACCGGTAAGCGGCTGGATTCGAACTTCCTCACCGGCACGCCGCTGGGTGGACGGTTCGGCGGCGTGGAAGGCGCTCTCGGCAGCTTCGCGCCGGGCACGGCCGCGCAGAACGGCGACCCGGCCACCGGGCCGTTGCAGGCGCCGCCGCCCGCGGCGAGCCAGCCCGCCCCGACCATCCCGGGGCTGCCGCCGATCCCCGGCTTGCCCGCCATTCCCGGATTGACCGTGCCCATGCCGGGCAACACCGCGCCGCAAGGGGGTCCGGGCCAGTGACGCTCACCCGGTTCGTCCGTACCCAGCTGATCATCTTCTCCGTGCTGACGGTGATCGGCCTGGTGGTCATGGGCGGCACATACGTGAAGGTACCCGCGATGTTCGGCATCGGGCGCTACGAGGTCACGGTGAAACTGGCCGCGACCGGTGGCCTGTACCCGACGGCCAACGTCGCCTATCGCGGCACGAATGTCGGTGTGGTGAAGGAGGTCCGGCTCACCCCGGTCGGCGTGGACGCGGAACTGTCCATCGCCAGCGACTACAAGATTCCCTCCGACGTCGACGCGTGGGTCCGCAGTGTCTCCGCGGTCGGCGAGCAGTACGTGGATCTGGTCCCCGCCGAGCACCGCACGGGCGGGAACCTGCGCGATGGCAGCGTGATCCCGGTGGAGCGCACCAAGCTGCCGCAAGACGTCGGCGCGCTGCTGGACCAAGCCGACCGGTTGTTGTCGAGCGTGGCGGACACCCGGCTGCGGCAGGTCATCGACGAGGCGTTCCTCGCGTTCAACGGCGCCGGACCGGACCTGCAACGATTCATCGACTCCGCGTCGCTGCTGGTGCAGGAGGCGCAGGCGAACGCCGAACCGACGAAGCAGTTGCTCGACCAGATCGGGCCGCTGCTGGACACCCAGACCCGTTCGGACGCGGCGATCCGTTCCTGGACCGCCGATCTGGCGACCGTCACCGACCAGCTGCGCGGTCACGACCCCGCGCTGCGCGGCGTCCTGCGCGAGGGCCCGTCCGCCATGCAGCGGGTGACCACACTGTTCGAAGATCTGCGCCCGACCCTGCCGCTGCTGCTGTCGAACCTGGTCAGCGTCGGCCAAGTCGCGGTCACCTACCACGCGGGACTCGAGCAGATCCTGGTGGTCTATCCGCCGCTGGTCGCCGCGCTGCTCACCGCGGTACGCGGCCCGCTCGAATACGGAGCACTGGTCGACTTCATGGCGTTGGTCAACGACCCGCCCGCCTGCACGACCGGCTTCCTCCCACCCGACCAGCGCCGCTCGCCGAGCGAACTCGACACCCCGCCCACGCCTTCCGGCCTGTACTGCAAGGTGCCGCAAGACGCTCCCGAAGCGGTGCGCGGGATCCGGAACACGCCGTGCGCCGAAGTGCCCGGTGTGCGCGCTCCGACGCCGGAGATGTGCCGGACCGGGTACGTTCCGTTGGGTGACAACCCGCCGTTCGGGCCGCCGCGGCCGGTCGCGCCCGCGGCAGCGCCCGCCGATGAGCCGCCCGTCGTGGCGCCGGCGAGTTACGGCGGCGGCACACCGGCCGCCGCCCGGGCGTACGACCCGGACAGCGGCGTCTACATCGGCCCCGACGGGCGGACATATCGACAGGGCGATATCGGACCGAGCGGTTCGGGCACGGTACCGTCGAGCTGGCAGGCGATGCTCGAGGAGCAGCAACGATGAGTGACAGCAACGGAGAAGGTCACCGCACGCGGCGTCGTGCGGTGCGCTCGGCCGGACCGCCGGTCGAGGAGAACGCGATCCCCGACGGCGCCGCGCCCACGCCTTCGAGCGACGCCGCGCGTGCGACCCACGCCGCGCCCGCGACCCAGGCCGCGCGCGATGCGAAGACACCCGTTGCCGCGGGTGCGAAAACCACCGCTGCCACAGACGCGGAGACCGTGGTCGCCGCCGCTGAGACCACGGCCGCAGACGATGCTGAGGCCACACCCGCGAAGGTCTCTTCCGACCGCTCGGCCGAAACCGCCGACGCGGACGACGAGCCGAGCACCGTCGGCGCCGAGTCGAGCCCCCCGAGCGCACCGGTACCGGCCACGGACGACTCGACCGCCGACGCGGACAAGGCGACAGTCAGCATGACGAAAGCCGCTGCCGAGTCGCCGTCCGAGCAGAAGCCCGCTCCGAGCAAGAGCCGCGGCCTCCCGCGCATTGTCGCGATGGCCGCCGCCGCGCTGCTGATCGTCGCGCTCGTCTGCGGCGCGACCCTCTCGGTGCTCGCGATGCGCTCGGCGCACGAGCGCGACGAACGCCGCGCCGAATACGTGGAAACCGCCCGGCAGGCGATCGTCAATCTGACCACCATCCGCGCCGATTCCGCCAAGCAGGACATCGACCGGATCCTGTCGCTGGCCTCGGGCGAGTTCAAGACCGAGTTCGACGGCCGGGTCGATCCGTTCACCAGCATCGTGCAGCAGGCCAAAGTGGTCTCCAGCGGCGAGATCGTGGAGGCCGCGCTGGAAAGCGACGACGATCGATCCGGGCGGGTACTGGTCGCCGCCAAGCAGACGCTCACCAACGCGGGCCAGGCCGAGCCGCAGACCAGGTATTACCGATTCCGGGTCACCGTGTCCCGCGGTGATTCCGGGCTGACCGTGTCCAATGTGGAGTTCGTGGCATGACCGGCGGACGCAGCATGAACGGAATTCGGGCCAAGATCCTGCTCGCGGTACTCGGTGTCGTGGTCGCCGCGGCCGCGGTGATCGGTGGCGTCAACGGTTACCGCTACTGGGACGACCGGCAGGCCGAGCAGTCGCGCGCGGACGCGGTCGCGACGGCGGGACGCACCCTCGAGGCCATGTTCACCTACAACCCGCAGACCGTGGACACCGAACTGCGCAAGTCCGCCGACAACCTGACCGGTGACTTCCGCGACGACTATCTGACGCTGATCGACAAGCAGATCGCGCCGGGAGCCAAGGAGAAGCAGCTCACCGTCACCGCGACCACCCAGGCGGGCGGTGTCATCTCCGCGGACCGTTCGCACGCGCAAGTGCTGTTGTTCCTCAACCAGGTGATGACGAGCAAGGACACCCCGCAGGGCACCACCACCGGCAGTCGTGTGCGAGTGACGCTGACGAAGGCGGACTCGCACTGGTTGGTCTCGGCGGTTACCCCGGTCTGAGTCCGGCGAATTCGCCAGGGTCACTCCGGCAGCCTGCGTGGCAGCCGCACCGTGAACGTTGTCCCCGCCTCGGGCGAACTGCGCACGCCGACCTCGCCGCCGTGCGCGGTCACCAGCGCCTGCACGATGGACAAGCCGAGCCCGGTGCCGCCGCTGGTTCGCGCGCGGGAGGTGTCGGTGCGGTAGAAGCGCTCGAAGACGCGTTCGGCCTCCTCCTGGGGCAGGCCGGGACCCGTATCGGCCACCTCGAGCCGCACGTCGTCAGCGCCGGGAGCCAGCCGCACGGTCACCTTCGCGTCGGGCGCGGTGTGCGTGACGGCGTTGTTCAGCAGGTTGCCCAAGACCTGGCGCAGCCGCGCCTCGTCGCCGATCACCTCGAGCGTTCCCTCGCCCGGTTCGATCTTCAGTTCGATGGTGCGGACGGGACCCTCGGTATGTCCGGCGGCGACCACGGCGCGTGCGTTGTGCACGGCGTCGCTGGCGACGGCGAGCAGGTCCACCGGGCCCAGCTCCAGCGGGCGCTGGGCATCCAGCCGCGCGAGCATCAGCAGGTCTTCCACCAGCACGCCCATCCGCTGGGATTCGCGCTCGATGCGGTCCATGAACGCGGCGGGATCGTCGGTGGCGCCCTGGCGATACAGTTCGGCGAACCCGCGGATGGTCGTCAACGGCGTGCGCAGCTCGTGGCTGGCGTCGGCGATGAAACGGCGCATGCGCTCCTCGGACTTGCGTGCCGCTTCCTCGGACGCGGCGGTCGCGGTGAACGCGCGCTGGATTTGCGCCAGCATTCCGTTCAGCGATCTGGAAAGCCGGTCTACCTCGGTGTTGGTATCGCGCACCGGCACGCGGCGGTGCAGGTCGCCGCGTGCGATGGCTGCGGCGGTGCTCTCCACCCGCCGCAGCGGACGAAGGCTGCGCCGCACCAGGAAATACGCGAGCACCGCCAGCACGGCCAGGACTATCGCCCCGACGATCAGCTCGAGCATCACGAGCCGGTGCACGGTGTCGGTGTTCTGCGTGAGCGGCAGGGCGACCGTCGTCGTGCCCTCCGGTGTGCGCAGCGTCAGCACACGCCACTGGATCGGCCCTCCGTTCACGGAGCCGACGGTGTACGGGCCGGACGGTGGTGGGGTCGCGGGCAGGGCGGGTTCGGAGTCGACGGCGAACGCCGGGACGAGAAACAGGCGCCCGTCGGTGCGCATCGAGCGCACGTAGAACTGGCTCGGGGCGTGGCGCGGCTCGGGCGGTAGCACCGGTGGCGGAGGCGGGCGCCTGGACCATTCCATCGCGCCTTCACGCAACTGCTGGTCGGTTCGATTGGTCAACTGGCCTTCCAAGGCCGAGGTGACCACCATGCCGGAGACGAGCAGGCCGAGCCCGGCGGTGAGCACCAGCAGGATCGTCAAGGTCCCGCGCAATGGAATCGCGGATGAGAGGCCGGAGACCTTCGCACGCACCAGCCCGAGCCGGCTCGGGCTCATGAACCGCTCTTGCGATGGGGCGCGCGCATCACGTAACCGACGCCGCGCAAGGTGTGGATCAGCCGCGTGTCGCCGGTGTCGACCTTTTTGCGCAGGTAGGAGACGTAGGTCTCCACCACGCCGACCTCGCCGCCGAAGTCGTAGCGCCAGACGTGGTCGAGGATGCGCGGCTTGCTGAGTACGGTGCCCGCGTTGACCATGAAGTAGCGCAGCAGCGTGAATTCGGTGGGCGACAGCGCGACCGGTTCACCCGCCTTCCACACCTCGTGGGTGTCGTCGTCGAGCTCGATGTCCTCGAAGCGCAGACGGGAGCTCTCCCGCTGCGGGGCCGCGTGACCCGCGCGGCGCAGGATGACGCGCAGCCGGGCCACCACTTCTTCCAGGCTGAACGGCTTGGTGACGTAGTCGTCGGCGCCCAGGGTGAGGCCGGTGATCTTATCCTGCACGTCGTCGCGCGCGGTCAGGAACAGCACGGGTGCGTCGACACCGTCGGCGCGCAACCTGCGCAGCAGGCCGAAGCCGTCCATGCCGGGCATCATCACGTCCACGATCAGGGCCTGGGGACGGAAGGAGCGCGCCTTGTCCAGCGCTTGGGCGCCGTCGGCCGCGGTATCCACTTCGAAGCCCTGGTAGCGCAGGCTCACCGCGAGCAGTTCGACGATCATCGGCTCGTCGTCGACCACCAGGACCCTGGCCTCGGGTGTCTGCTGCACGGGGGCACCACTCATGGCTAAATGGTCCGGTATCCGGCTGCGAAGTTCCTGGACCGAAGCTGGGTGATTCCTGTGAACGGCCTCAGCGCGGGTCGCGGTCCTCCGGGTAGACGTCGTCGTCGGTGAGCAGCGCGCTGCCCGCGACCTGGTCCTGGGCCAAGGCGTCGAGGAAGGCGCGCGCCCAGCGATCCACGTCGTGGGCGAGCACCTGCCTGCGCATCGAACGCATCCGCCTGCGCTTGACGTCGCGCTCGTCCTCGACAGCCGCGACGATGGCGTCCTTCACGTCGTCCAGGTCGTGCGGGTTGCACAGGTACGCCTGCCGCAGCTCGGCCGCCGCGCCGGTGAACTCGCTCAGCACCAGGGCGCCGTTGAGCCCGCTGTGGCACGCGACGTACTCCTTGGCGACGAGGTTCATGCCGTCGCGCAGCGGCGTCACCAGCATCACGTCGGCGGCCACGAAGAACGCGACCAGCTCGTCGCGCGGGATCGGACGGTGCAGGTAGTGCACCACCGGGTAACCGACCCGGGCGAACTCGCCGTTGATCCGGCCGACCTGGCGTTCGATGTCGCCGCGCATCTGGATGTAGCTCTCCACCCGCTCGCGGCTAGGGGTGGCCAGCTGGATCATCACCGTGTCGGCGGGATCGATCCGGCCCTCGATCAGCAACTCCTCGAGCGCGTTGAGGCGGATGTCGATGCCCTTGGTGTAATCCAGCCGGTCCACGCCGAGCAGGATGGTCTTCGGGTTGCCCAGCTCGGCCCGGATCTTGGCGGCGCGTTCGCGCACCGATCTGCGCCGGGAATGCTCGTCCAGTTCGGCGGAGGCGATCGAGATGGGGAACGCGCCCACCCGCACCGTGCGGAACCCCACCTGGACGACGCCGAGCTTGGAGCGCACCCCGATCGAGCCTCGCGAGGTCGGCTGCCCGGCCAGCCTGCGGGCCAGATAGAGGAAGTTCTGCGCACCGCCGGGCAGGTGGAAGCCGATGAGGTCGGCGCCGAGCAGGCCCTCCACGATCTCCGTGCGCCACGGCATCTGCATGAACAGCTCGACCGGCGGGAACGGGATGTGCAGGAAGAATCCGATGGTCAGGTCCGGGCGCAGCATGCGCAGCATCTTGGGCACCAGCTGGAGCTGGTAGTCCTGCACCCACACGGTCGCGCCCTCGGCGGCGACCTTGGCGGTGGCCTCGGCGAAGCGCCGGTTCACGGTGACGTAGGCGCTCCACCATTTGCGGTCGTACACCGGCCGCACGATCACGTCGTGGTAGAGCGGCCACAGCGTGCCGTTGGAGAAGCCCTCGTAGTAGTCGGCCACCTCGTCCGCGGACAGCGGGACCGGATGCAGTTCGAGGCCGTCCTCGATGATCGGGTCCACCTCGACGTTGGGGACGCCCGCCCAGCCGACCCACGCCCCCTTGTTGTTGCGCAGGACCGATTCCAGCGCGGTCACCAGACCACCCGGGCTGCGCTTCCATCGGGTGCTGCCGTCGGGCAGTCGCTCGAGGTCGACGGGGAGCCGGTTGGCGACGACGACGAAACCGGAGCCCGCCCCGGAGCTGTTGTTCTCCCTCGCGGCGTCAGCAGTCGAAGTGTCTCTGACTTGCTCGGAGTCGTCGGACGGATTCATCTGGTCCACTCACGCATCCTTTGCGCGTTGCTTCATCCCGCTGGAGTTGTGTAGTCGACGTCGCCGTTGGCGTCGAGAACGAGACTATTCGCCTCGAGCGTTCGGTCCAATACCCAGCATGGACAACAACATCCGGCACTCATCGGCGTCCTCGGCGTAGGCCGCGACCACCCGCTGCGCCTGACGCGCGGTTTCGTCGGCGAGCGGTTCCAGATCGTCGTCCGCAATGTCGTTCGCGCTGCCCTTCACGGCCATCGTCAAGTCCTCCCGGCTCAGTGCGCTCTTACCCTGCGAAAAGCCAATGGTATGCGACGCTGGAGGGTGCGTCCGCCGGGGCGCTGGCCGAAGGGCGACACGCGCCGCCGGGGCACCCCCGGTCGATGCGTCCGCCCCACCGGTCCCTATACCGTGGGAACCTGCACCAACTCTCCACGAAAGGGTCGACATGCCGCTGGCCACGGTGAACGGGATTTCCCTCAACTATCAGGTGAAGGGTGACCGCGCCAAGGGCTCCGCGCCGCTCGTGGTCATGATCATGGGCACCGGCAGTCCCGGCCGGGTATGGGAGCTGCACCAGGTTCCCGCCCTGGTCGCGGCCGGTTACCGGGTGTGCACGTTCGACAATCGCGGGATCGCGCCGTCCTTCGAGGCGGCCTCGGGCATGACCATCGATGAGCTGGTCGCCGACACCGCGGCCCTGATCGAATTCCTGGACGAGGGCCCGGCGCTGGTGGTGGGCACCTCGATGGGGGCGCGCGTGGCGCAGGAGCTGGCCCTGGCCCGCCCCGACCTGGTGCGCAAGGCGGTGTTCATGGCCGGACACGGGCGGCTGGACCAGTTCCAGAAGACGCTTTCGCTCGGCGAACACGAACTCGACGCCGCCGGGGTGAAACTGCCGCCGAAATACGAGGCGGCGATCACCGCGGTCATGAATCTCTCGCCCGCGACCATGGCCGACACGAACGCCGCGCGCGACTGGCTCGACATGTTCGAGTTCACCGGAGGACCGGTCACGCCCGGCATTCGCGCCCAGCGCAGGATGGACCACGATTTCGACCGGATGCAGGCATACCGGGCGATCCGGGTGCCTTGTCTTTCGATCGGATTCGCCGACGACCGGATGATTCCGCCGTATCTGTCCAGGGAGATCGCCGACGTGATTCCGGGTGCGCGGTACCAGGAGGTACCCGACGCGGGGCATTTCGGGTATTTGGAGCGGCCCGAGGCGGTCAACAAGATTCTCTTGGACTTCTTCGCTGGCTGATTGTGAGTCGGCCGGGGTGGCGGCCTAGGTAACCGCCCAGGCGTAACGTCTTGCTTGCTAGTGTCGAAACAACGCTCGGGGTCTCTCGGTGTCAGGGGTTCACAGCAGCCCGGCACCGGGCGAACCAGGAGCGATCCCGTACATAGCGCCAGTATCCAGTGAGGTGAAATTGAGCACCAACCCCTTCGATGATGAAGACGGCCGCTTCTTCGTCCTGGTCAACGACGAGGAACAGCATTCCCTGTGGCCGGCCTTCGCAGAGGTTCCAGCCGGATGGCGAGTCGTGTTCGGCGAGGACAGCCGCGCCGCCTGTGTCGAGTACGTGGAGAAGAACTGGACCGACATGCGTCCGAAGAGCCTGCGCGACGCCATGGCCGCCGACGACGCGGCTCGTCAGGGCGCCCAGTCCTGATCGGTCCTCCGAGTGCCGCGCTTCCGGCGCGGCAGGTTCGTGGTCCCGTCATGTCTCACGTCCGAGCGACCCCGTCGACGACTTCGTCGTGGGCGGGCCGGTCGCTCGGGCCTGGGCGGGGTCGCGAACGAGCAATGCTCGATCTCGCTTCACTCGAAAGCGGTTGTCCGGTCGTAATGGTCGCGTTCGGCGCCGAACGCGGTTCCGCTGTCGCCCGGACAGCGGCCCCGGTTATGATGACAACCGCTTTCCCGCCTCCTTAGCTCAGTGGTAGAGCACTCGCCTTGTAAGCGAGCGGTCGTCAGTTCAATCCTGACAGGGGGCTCCATGTCGCAGCCGCTGCGCGTCTGAGCTCAGTGGTAGAGGCCGTGCCCGGTGTTGTAAGCGAGCGGTCGTCAGTTCAATCCTGACAGGGGGCTCGATGTCGCAGTCGCTGCGCGTCTGAGCTCAGTGGTAGAGGCCGTGCTCGCGGAGATAGCGTTCGGCGCTCAGCTTTCGCGGACATGGCGGTGTGCAACTCGCGTGCAGTTTCATCAGCCCTCGCGCGTGCTCGTCGTCGGCGGGCATATTGCCGTCTTCGCAGTAGTCCTCCACCCAGGAACGCCGCGTCGTCATCGCTGCTCGTCCTCCAGCCGCGCGAAGATCTCACGCGCCGAGACCGACTCGTCCGGCTCGCCGCCGAGGTCGAGTAGCCAGGGCAACACCCAGAAGACGAGTATCAGCAGTCCGCCGACGGCGGCCATGACGATCAGGGTGACTGCGAGCTCTGCGGGCATTGGCTGTATCCCCTCTATTTGTGATTGTTTGGTGAGCGCCCGGCGCCGAGGAGCTCGAGCGCTCAACCCGACGCCGGGGCCTGCGAATACCTTGTCCTGAGTGAGACCCTGCGAAGCGGCACATCGTGTGTCACCGTGGAGACATGGACGATGCCGGGATCGGGGAGCGGACCGCCAGGGCGCGCAAGCTGGTTCGGCTCACACAGCTACAGCTCGCGCAGAAGGCGAACGTCTCGATTTCGCTGCTGCGTAAGGTCGAGCGAGGCGCCCGGCCTGCCTCGCCCGCGTTCATCGCAGCCGTGGCAGACGCTCTGGGCGTGAACATCGAGGACCTGACCGGGCAGCCCTACACCCCGGCGGGTGACGATGCCGGCGCGCACGCCACCATTCGCGAGTTGCGCCGGAAGCTGCTGGCATTCGACGACGAACCTCTGAGCGCGCCGGGCACGCTGGAAGAGCTGACTGCCGCACTGCGTCGGGTTCAGGAGAGCAGGGGTCGCGGCCGGTACGGAGATCACACTGCCGAACTGCCGGAGGTGATCCACGGTTTGCACGTGCTCGCGAGCGACGAGCCTTCCGGGCATCGTGTGGAGAAGATCTATTCGACGCTCGCCTACGCCTACAACAGCGCGTCGTCGGTCGCCTACCGGTACGGCTACCTCGACCTCGCCGGACTGGCCGCCGAGCGCTGCGTGTGGGCCGCTGAGCGCAGTGGTGACCCGGTGTGGCCGCTCGCGGCGGAATACCATCGCGCGCTGATCCTGCTGTACTCCGGCGCGTACGCCGGTGGGCTGCGGATCATCGAACGCGCGCACGCCGCCAGCGAACAGTTGCCCGCGACACCGGAAGTCCTCGCGGTGCGGGGCGCGTTGCACCTGCGCGGGTCGATACTGTCGGCTCGCGCGCTCGACGCCGACACCGCCGACACGCATCTCCGGGAAGCACGCCGGATCGGCGAGGCGATCAGCTCCGAGCGGTATCAGGAGTACGGGACCGGGTTCCAGTTGCCGAACGTCGAGATCCACTCCGTCGCTGTGCCCGTCGAGTTGTCCGATGGCACGACCGCGGTGAGCCGCGCCGAGCGGATTCGGCTACCGGCATCGGTCACACCGTCCCGTGCCGGGCATCACTGGATCGACGTGTCGCGCGCGTGGTTGCTACACGGGGACAAGCAGCGGGCCCTCACCAGCCTCGACCAGGCGCGCCGGATCGCACCGGGGCTGACGCGCAACCATCCCCAAGTCCACGAGACCGTGCGCGTACTCGCCCACGCCCGCCGCGGCACCGATTCCCTGGCCCGGTTCGCGAAGTGGGCCAAGGTCAAGATTTGAGCTGAAAGACCAGGTTTCCCGGGCTGTCCTGGGAGACGTAGTCTCTTGCGGGCGGTGAGACCACCGCAGACCGGGTTCGGTCGCCGCTTCCTCATGGTGAAGGTCGGCAGTGAGTGGTTCCGGGTGTCGCCGAACGTATCCGGTCCGAATTCGGCCGGGAGCGTCGGGCGATTCGTCGTCGGATCCGGCCGAAATGGCCGAGCGAAGCGGCCGACCAGTATGACGAACGCTAGCGAACTGCTAGCAGATCCGATTACCGACCGACGAGCATGTTTTCGGCTACGAGTCTGTTTGTAGTCTGGTGTGCGCAAACATCTCTCGCAAAGGACCTGTTCAGGTCACAGGCAAACACCAGATGGGCCACAAACGGGACATGTCGGCATACTTCGCGCACACTGGGGTGAACCTAGCTGTATCGGGTTCTTCATCTGCCGAAAGCTGCTGAGATGGACGAATACAACGCGTTGCTGCCGACCGATACGCGAGCTCACGAGCGTGGGGGTGCGCGATGACCGAGCTGATCGACTTCTCCGCAACCCTTATCGATCCGCAAGCGATCAAGGACGCCGGATACGCGGGCGTCATCGGTTACTTCAGCGATTCCCGTCCGGGCGCGAATTTCGGTGCGAAGCCGCTGCGGCGGGAATACTGCGACCGATTGCGCGCCATCGGGCTCGAGATAGTGAGCAATTACCAGTACGGCAAGGGTGAGACGTCGGATTGGAAAGGCGGTTACGACGCGGGCGTGCGTCATGCGCGGATCGCGCTGGATTACCACCTCGCGGCCGGCGGGCCACGTTTCCGTCCGTTGTACGCCCCGGTCGATGCGAATCCGTCCTTGGCGGAGTGGAATTCGCTGATCGCTCCGTTTCTGCGGGGCTGGGCATCGGTGGTCGGATGGGAATGGACCGGCATGTACGGCAATGCCCGGTGTATCGACTGGGCACTCGAGGACGGTGTCGCCTGTTGGTTCTGGCAACACAACTGGTCCGGCGATTCCTCGATCAACGGCGACCATCCCGCCGCGCACCTCCATCAGATCCGCATCGACAGCGACCGGGTCGCAGGCGTCGTGGTGGATGTGAACAAAGTCCTCGCCGCCGACTACGGCCAGTGGTCGAAGGCCATCTCGAATCCAGGGGGAGCCATGCAGAAGCCGGATTACGTCGAATTGGACCGAATGGGCGACTCCGCCTCCAGCAGGCACGGGGCGCGCGTCGAGAACTTCCTGCTGCACACTCAGGAAGGCAACGGAACGGCCGAGAGCCTGGCCAACTACCTGAACAATCCGGCGAACGGGGTGAGCTACCACTACACCGTGCGCGATCGCGTGGTGGTAGACGTGGTCGACACCGATCTGGCCAGTTGGTCGGTGCTGGACGCGAACTCGTTCACGATCAACCTCTGCTTCGCGGGCAGCCGCGCCGCGTGGAGCCGCAACGACTGGCTGAGCATCCGCGACGACATCCGGATCGCGGCCTGGCTCGCGGTGCAGGACGCGCGCAAATACGGGTTCGACACGTATGTCATCGCGCCGCCTTATCAGCGGCGCCAGGGCATCTCCGACCACAAGTACGTCACCGAGTGTCTCGGCATCGGCACGCACACCGACGTGGGACCGAATTTCCCCTGGGACGTGTTCGCCGACGACGTGCGCGGTTTCGCCACCGGCGAGCCGACCGGGTCGGAACCGAACGCGATCAATGATTGCGCGGCCGCGAATCCATGGCTGGGCGCCCGGATCACGCAGGGTGAGATCGCGACGCCCGACGGCGCGGGCCGCTTCGCCCAGTTCGAGCACGGGTACATCTATTGGCATCCGGATACCGGTGCGCACGCCATCCCGGAGACGCTGTGGGGAAAGTTCGAGCAGTTGGGCTGGGAGGCCGGTCCGCTCGGCTACCCGATCACCGACCGCGCCGTGCTGTCCGGGCCGGACGGCCAAGCGGCGGGTGAGGTGCAAGGCTTCCAGGGCGGGGCGCTCTACCGGCGGCAATCCAGCGGCAGCGTTTACTGGGTGCACGGCGCGATCCGCGACCGCTGGAACCGCGCGGGTTACGAGAACGGGCCGCTGGGCTGGCCGGCGAGCGACGAGATCCCCTGGGACACCGGCACCTATCAGGATTTCGAGCACGGCCGGATCTATTGGACACCGGCCCAGACGCTCGCGACGGTGGCGGTGGGAGGAGTGGATACTCCGCTGCACGACGTGGGTTGACGGATGAAAGCGGAAGGTCCGACCGCGAGCCGCGGCCGGATCTTTCCGACCGCGATTCAGTCGGGGACGTTGGCGCCGTGGCCGAGGTCGCGCAGTGCCTGCTTGATCTTGGCCTGGGCCTCGTCCAGGGACTCGGGGCTCGGATTCGGGTCGGCGCCGGAGATGTCGAAGTTGCCCATCGAGAAGGCGGGGAATACGTGGACGTGCAGGTGCGGCACCTCCAATCCCGCGATCAGCAGACCGGCGCGCGGGGCCTCCCAGGCCGCGCGCACGGCCTGTCCGATCTTCTGGGCGACGGCGGTGAGCCGGGCGAAGGTGTCGGCGTCGACGTCCTGCCACTGGTCGATCTCTTTGCGAGGCACCACGAGGGTGTGACCAGGGGTGACCGGGGCGATGGTGAGGAAGCCGACGAACTCGTCGTCCTCCCAGACGAAACGGCCCGGGAGCTGACCGGCGATGATCGCGCTGAAGACAGAAGCCATGTCCCGCAGCGTAGACGGGCCGGTGCGCCGGGGCGCCGGACCGGCCCGCGCTACACCGCGACGAAATGCGACAGGATGCCCTGCACCTCGTAGATGTCCACCTGCCGGTTGAACCGCTTCAGCAGTGGTTCGGCGGTGCCCGCGATCCAGATGGCCAGCTCGGCGTCCAGATCGAAGGTGCCCGCGGTCTCCACCGAGAAATGGGTGATCGCGCGATACGGCACGCTGTGGTAGCTCACCTTGCGGCCGGTGACGCCCTGCTTGTCGATGAGGATCAGGCGGCGGTTTGTGAACAGCATCGCATCCCGAACCAGCAGGTAGGCGGCATAGACCTGTTCGCCGCTGCCGAGGAGCTTGCCGTACTCCTGTTGCGCCTGTGCCGGGTCGATCCGGCCGGCGTTGCCCATCAGTCCGTCGATCAGACCCATGCTCAGCACTTCCTTCGGGTGCTCCGGTGGCAGGAGCGGTCAGGCCCCACATCCGTTGTCCCTATTCATCATCCCCGTCGCGCGCACCGGCAGCGGCGAAGACGGCGAACGGCTCGTTTAGGCTGTCTGCCGTGCGTGTACTCGTCATCGGTTCCGGAGCCCGTGAACATGCCCTCGTCCTGGCCCTGCGCCGGGACCCCGCGGTGACCGCGCTCTTCGCCGCCCCCGGTAACGCGGGCATCGCCCAGCACGCGCAGGTCCGCCCGGTCGACCCCTGCGCCGCCGAGGACGTCGTCGCGCTGGCCACCGAGGTGGACGCCGACCTGGTGGTGATCGGTCCCGAGGTCCCGCTGGTGCTCGGCGTCGCCGACGCGCTGCGAGTCGCCGGTATCCCGTGCTTCGGCCCGTCGGCCGCGGCCGCCCGGATCGAGGGTTCCAAGGCATTCGCCAAGGATGTGATGTCCGCGGCGGATGTGCGCACCGCGCACAGCGAGGTGGTGGACAACCCGGCCGAGCTGGACGACGCGCTCGACCGCTTCGGCCCCACCTGGGTGGTCAAGGACGACGGACTCGCCGCGGGCAAGGGCGTGGTGGTGACCGCCGACCGCTCCGCCGCGCGCGAGCACGGGGCCGAACTGCTCGAGCAGGGCCACCCGGTGCTGCTGGAATCATTCCTGGACGGACCGGAAGTCTCGCTGTTCTGCCTGGTCGACGGCGAGACGGTGGTGCCGCTGTTGCCCGCGCAGGACCACAAGCGCGTCGGTGACGGTGACACCGGTCCCAACACCGGCGGCATGGGCGCTTACACGCCGCTGCCCTGGCTGCCCGAATCGGCCGTCACCGCCATCGTCGAGGACGTGGTGAAACCCGTTGCGGCCGAATTGGTGCGGCGTGGCAGCGGGTTCTCCGGCCTGCTCTACGCCGGGCTGGCGATCGGCGCGGGCGGTCCCGCCGTGGTCGAATTCAACTGCCGCTTCGGCGATCCCGAGACGCAGGCGGTGCTCGCGCTGCTGGACAGCCCGCTCGGCGAGCTGCTGTACGCCACCGCCACCGGCACGCTGGCGCAGGTCGCCCCGCCGCGCTGGCGCGACGGCTCGGCGATCACCGTGGTGCTCGCCGCGGAGAACTACCCGGGCCGTCCGCGCCTCGGCGACGCGATCTCGGGGGCGGGTGAGGGCGCGTTCGACGAGACCGCGACGGTGCTGCACGCGGGCACTACGCAGCGTGAGGACGGCGCTCTGATCTCCGCGGGCGGACGGGTGCTGAACGTGGTGGGCGTCGGCGCCGACCTCGCCGAGGCCCGCACCCGCGCCTACGACCGCATCGCCGCCATCAAGCTGCCGGGCAGCCACTACCGCACGGACATCGGCTTGGCCGCCGTCGAAGGGCGCATCGAGGTCTGAGTCAGCGGCTCGGCGGAATACGCACGGGCGGCCGGATGGCTGATCCTGCGCTCGGTCGGCAGCCAGTTCGACAGCGCGGGCGTGATCCGCTGCGGCCATGTGACCGAACCCGTGGCCGACCGTCTTCGGCCACCACTCGCCGCGGGCCGATCCTCGCGTGCGCGCAGTCGTCTCGGACGCCGCTGAGCGGAAGCGTGCGTTCCTCAGCCGAACGTGAGTCCGCGCACCGCCAGCCACTGCTGCGGGTCTACATGCTGTCCGCCGACGATCACCTCGAAGTGCAGGTGCGGGCCGGTGGAATCGCCACGGTTGCCCATGCGGGCGATCTGCATCCCCGCGGGCACCCGCTCGCCGACCGAGACGAAGAAGTCGTACATGTGCCCGTAGACGGTGATGCTGCCGTCGTCGTGGCGGATCCGCACCCACAGCCCGAAGCCCTGCGCCGGTCCCGCGTCGATGACCGTGCCGTCGGCGACCGCGTAGATCGGGGTGCCGATCGGGCCCGCGATGTCGATACCGGCGTGGAAGGTGCCCCAGCGCGACCCGAAGCCCGAGGTGAAGACGCCGTGCGCGGGCAGGGCGAAGCCCCGGCCGCTCGGCGGCATCGTCCCTGGCTGCACCGGCGCGGTCGCGGTCATCCACGGCTGACGCTCACCGGCGACGGCGGCGGCCGCCTCGGCCTTCGCGCGTTCCAGCGTCGCGCGCGCGGCGGCCGCGACCACCGCCTGCTCGCGCAGCCGCTCACCATTGGCGATCGCGTTCAGCAGCCGCGTCACCGACGGTGGGGTGTTCTGCATCTGCGGCGGATACGCCACGGCCACGCGCTGGCCGCGATCCGGCGCGGGAGTGCGCTCGGTGACCGTCCCGGCGAACGACGTGTCGCCCGCGGCGAAAACCGCGGTCGCGACGAGTCCGGCCAGCAGCACCTGGTGCTTGCGCGCCAGTGCGAGCAAATCCTCGCCGGTGGGTTTGCGCCGCCACAGGTCGCGCGGATCCGGTTTGCGCTCCCACCAAGCTCGCAGGTGGTGGTCGCGGGCCCACAGGGCGCGGGGATCGAGCTTGCCGCCATCCCAGAGAAGCCGTTCGCCGGATCGTCGCGGCGAGCGCGCGCGCCAATCGCGCGGAATGACACCGACACCGGCCACTCCGCGCACTCGGTCGAGCCCGCCTCGTCGAGACTTATCGAGCATCAGGGCAGACCATAACCGCGGCCGCGCGGTAATAGGTGCTCTACCGTCTGTCGAGTGTCCAGAGAATCTCGCCGGTCGACCATTCCACCTTTCTACGTGATGGATGTCTGGAAAGCCGCCGCGGAACGCGCCCGGACCCACGGTGATGTGCTCGTGCTCGCCGCCGGGCAGCCGTCGACGCCCGCACCCGCACCGGTCCTGCGCGCGACCGAACTGGCCATTCGGTCCGAATTACTCGGTTACACCGAGACTTTCGGCATCCTGGCCATCCGGGAAGCGATCGCCGAACACCATCGAGACACTTATGGTTACCAGGTCGATCCGGACGACGTCGTGGTGACGACCGGCTCGTCCGGCGCGTTCTCGCTGATCTTCCTCGCGGCGTTCGACCCGGGCGACACCGTCGTGGTCGCGCGTCCCGGTTATCCGGCCTATCGCAACACCCTCGCCGCGCTCGGCTGCCGGGTGCTCGAACTCGACTGCGGCGCGCAAACCAGATTCCAGCCCACCGTCGCCATGCTCGAGGCGCTCCCGCAGCCCCCCGCCGGTCTCGTGGTGGCCAGCCCCGCCAACCCCACCGGCACCATGATCGCCCCCGCCGAACTCGCCGCGCTGGCCCGCTGGTGCGAGGAACACGGCACGTTGCTGATCTCCGACGAGATCTACCACGGCATCACCTACGACAGCGCGGGCGCCGACAACGCGACCTCGTCGGCCTGGGAGACCTCGCGAGAAGCGGTGGTGATCGGCTCGGTGTCCAAATACTTCTCCATGACCGGCTGGCGGCTGGGCTGGATGCTGGCGCCGAGCGGGCTGCGCCCCGCATTGCAACGTCTGGCCTCGAACCTGACCGTGTGCCCGCCCGCCATCTCCCAGTACGCGGCGCTGCACGCCTTCGGCGCGGAGGCCAAGGAGGAACTCGACGGGCACGTCCGGCGGTACGCGGTGAACCGGCGCTTGCTGCTGGACGGGCTGCCGAAACTGGGCATCACCGACCTCGCCCCCGCCGACGGCGCCTTCTACGCCTACGCCGACATCGGCCACCTCACCGACGACTCCCGCGCCTGGTGCGCCGACGTGCTGAACCACACGGGCGTCGCACTCGCGCCGGGGGTGGATTTCGACACCGTCGACGGACACCGCACCGTTCGTTTCTCCTTCGCCGGAGCCACCGCCGACATCGAGGCGGCGCTACTGCGTCTAGGGCACTATCTAGGTGGGTGAAGCCCTGCCCGGCAAGAACTTTCCGCAGTTCGGCACCCTGGCCGCGCGGATGCGGTAAAACAACGTTGGTTGCTTTTCCTCGCTGATTTCCCCTGGAAGAACTGATGACGACTGGCACGATGGCACGGTGATCACCGCGACGACCCCGAAAGGCGAACGGCGTCGCCAGGCTTTGATAGCCGCCGCCGCCGAACTCCTGCTCGAAGGCGGGTTCGAGGCGGTGCGGCACCGTTCGGTTGCGACGCGCGCTGATCTGCCCCTGGCGTCGACCACCTATTACTTCGAATCCCTGGACGACCTCATCGCCCGGGCGGTCGAGTTCAGCGGCAATGCCGAGCTGGACGCGATGCGCAGGCGGGTCGGCGAGGTCAGCCACCGTCGCCGCGGCGCGGAGGCCACCGTCGACCTGGTGCTCGACCTGCTGGTGGGCAGCGACGGCGCCGACGAGGGCGCGCGCGGGCAGCTGATCGCCCGCTACGAGCGTTCGGTCGCCTCGGCGCGCCACCCCGAGCTGCGCGAAGTCCAGCTCCGATTGCGTGCTCAGCTGGACGAGCTGCTGGCCGACGTGTTGCGCCGATCCGACCGGATGGTGCGGCCGGAACAGCTGCGCAGGCTGGTCGCGGTGGTGGACGGCGCGGTGGTCGCCGCGCTCACCGAGATGGACCCCGAACCGCGGCGGATGGCCCGCGGCGCGCTGCTGGAAGTCATCGATATCGTCGCGCCCCCGGCGCGGGCGGTCACTCCCGAACCGGCGGCCTACGTGAGCGCGGACGGCCCCGTGCGCGCCACGCCCCAGCAAGTGGATCGTTACCGCGCACTAGACTGACCGGACGTGAGCATCGTCCCCAATGTCCTCGCCACCCGTTACGCCAGCCCGGAGCTGGTGCACCTGTGGTCGCCGGAGCACAAGATCGTCCTCGAGCGGCGGCTGTGGCTGGAGGTGCTGCGGGCACAGGCGGAGCTGGGCGTCGACGTGCCCGGCGGGGTCATCGCGGACTACGAGCGGGTGCTCGACGAGGTCGACCTCGCCTCCATCGCCGAACGTGAGCGGGTCACCCGGCACGACGTGAAGGCGCGCATCGAGGAATTCAACGCGCTGGCCGGGCACGAGCACGTGCACAAGGGCATGACCAGCCGCGACCTCACCGAGAACGTGGAGCAGCTGCAGATCCGGCTGTCGCTCGAGCACGTGCACGCCCACGGCGTCGCGATCGCCGCGCGACTGGCCGAGCGCGCCGCCGAATACCAGGCGCTGGTGATGGCGGGCCGTTCGCACAACGTCGCCGCGCAGGCCACCACGCTGGGCAAGCGGTTCGCCTCCGCCGCCGACGAATTGCTGATCGCGCTGACCAGGCTGCGCGAACTGATCGACCGTTACCCGCTGCGCGGGATCAAGGGCCCGATGGGCACCGCGCAGGACATGCTCGACCTGCTCGGCGGCGACCCGGCCAAGCTCGCCCGGCTGGAGCAGCAGGTGGCCGGGCACCTGGGATTCGCGACCGTGTTCACCAGCGTCGGCCAGGTCTACCCGCGCTCGCTGGATCACGATGTGCTCTCCGCGCTGGTTCAGGTCGGCGCGGGCCCGTCCTCGTTCGCGCACACCATCCGGTTGATGGCCGGGCACGAGCTGGTCACCGAAGGTTTCCAGCCCGGACAGGTGGGCAGCTCGGCGATGCCGCACAAGATGAACACCCGCTCCTGCGAACGCGTCAACGGCTTGCAGGTTGTGCTGCGCGGTTACGCCTCGATGGCGGCCGAACTGGCGGGCGCGCAGTGGAACGAGGGCGACGTGTTCTGCTCGGTGGTCCGCCGCGTCGCACTGCCGGACGCGTTCTTCGCCATCGACGGCATGATGGAAACCTTCCTCACCGTGCTGGCCGAGTTCGGCGCCTACCCGGCGGTGGTCGCCCGTGAACTGGACCGTTACCTCCCCTTCCTCGCGACCACCCGCATGCTCATGGCCGCCGTCCGTGCCGGTGTCGGTCGCGAAACAGCGCACGAGGTCATCAAGGAGCACGCCGTTGCGGTCGCCCTGGCCATGCGCGAGCAGGGCCGCGAACCCGATTTGCTGGACCGCCTCGCCGCCGACCCGCGCTTCCCCCTCGATCGCCCCGCCCTCGACGCGGCGCTGTCCGACAAGTCCGCCTTCGTCGGCGCGGCCGAAGCACAGGTCGCCGACGTCGTCGGGCAAGTGCAGAAGCTGGTCGACCGGTACCCGGACGCGGCCCGGTATTCGCCGTCGCCGATCCTGTAGCGGGACTACGCCTTTCGCGACGAATCAGCTCGTCGGCCGGTATCGTCCCTCGGTGCCTATTCACGCCTCCTGATGCCATCGCCTGGGCATTCGGCGCAGGCGGGAACTGGAAAGCAATGGTCATGCCACTGGTGCGGACAGTGATCGCGATCGGCGCTGCCCCTGAATAGCGCGAAACCCGACTGCCCACCGTCCGGAGCACGAACACAACAGATGACCGCATAGGCTGCGGGTCGTGAATCCCTACACGATTTTCGCCGATATCGTTGCCGGGCGGGCGCCGTCGAGCAAGGTCTACGAGGACGACGATGTGATGGCGTTCATGGACATTCGGCCTATGACGCCGGGGCATCTGCTGGTGGTTCCGAAGGTCGCGGCGCGCAGTCTGGCGGAGCTCGATCCGGTGGTCGGCGGAAAGTTGTTCCAGGTGGGGCAGCGGCTCGCGGCGGCGATGCGGGCAAGTGAGGTGGGGTGCGACGGGGTCAATTTCTTTCTGGCGGACGGGGTGACGGCGGGGCAGGAGGTCTTCCATGTGCATCTGCACGTCATCCCGCGCACCCCGGGGGACGGGTTCGGGTTGCGTGGTCGCCCGACCAGTCCGCGGCGGGAGGATCTGGATTATCTCGCCGCCTCGATCCGTGGTGCGCTGGGGAACTGAGTCCGCCGGCTCGGCCTCCGCCCTTCCTGAGGGACGGGTCAGTCGCGCACCAATTCGGCTGCCGTCCAGTTCGGATAGTCGCTGTAGCCCTCGGCGGTGCGGCCGTAGAGGAATTCCTCGCGAAGGGGAGCCAGGGGCAGGTCGTAGCGGATGCGGTGCACGAGATCGGGATTGGAGATGAACGATCGGCCGAAGGAGACCAAGTCGGCGAGGCCGGCGCGCAGCACCTGTTCGGCGCCCGCCGCCGTGGTCGGTTCGTGGTTCTCGCCGATGTTCGCGATGAGCGTGCCGTGCCAGCGCGGCCGCAGGTCACGCAACGCGGGGTAGCGGTCGTTGTCGGTGAGATGCAGGTAGGCGAGGCCCCGCTGGTCGAGTTCGGCCACGAGTGCGCGGTAGAGCGGTCCCGGGTCGGCCTCGTGCATGTTGAACTGGGGATTGCCCGGCGAGAGTCGGATGGCGGTGCGTTTCGCGCCGATCGCCTCGGTCACCGCGTCCACTACCGCGAGGGGCAACCGCATGCGGTTGGGGATGGAACCGCCGTATTCGTCGTCGCGCAGGTTGGTGTTGTCGGCGAGGAATTGGTGCAGGAGATAGCTATTGGCCCCGTGGATCTCGACACCGTCGAAGCCCGCGTTCATCGCATTGCGCGCGGCGACGGCGTATTGCTCAACGGCGGCCGCGATACCGGCGCGATCGAGGGCGGCGGGCGTGATCGGATCGGCCTTGCCGCCGTCGATCAGGTGCACCCGGTCGTCGTCCAGCACCGCCGACGGTCCGGCGGGCCAGGACCCGTCGATCCGGGCGAGCGGGTGGCCCTTGCGTCCGCCGTGCATGAGCTGCGCGAAGATCCGCCCGCCGCGCGCGTGCACCGCCTCGGTGACCCGGCGCCACGCCACGACATGCGCGGGGGTCTGCAAGCCGGGCACCCAGGCTTCGCTCTGGCCGGTCGAATGCGGCCAGATGCCCTCGGTGACGATGAGCCCGGCCGTCGCGCGCTGGGTGTAGTAGTCGGCGACATCGCCGGTCGGCGAGCCGTCGGGCAGCGAGCGCAGCCGGGTCATCGGCGACATGACGATCCGGTTGGGCAGGTCGAGCGGATGGTTGCGGTATTCGGTCAACAGCAGCATGGCTGTACCGTAAAACCTGACATTGATGTTAGGTCAAGGAGTGAAGGTGCGGATCGGTGAACTGGCCGAGCGGACCGGCGTGAGCGTCCGGTCGCTGCGGTACTACGAGGCAAGAGGTCTGCTGGCCGCGCGGCGGTCGTCGGGCGGGCAGCGGGAGTATCCGGAGGCGGCGGTCGACCGGGTGCGGCGCATCCAGGAGATGTTCGCCGCGGGCCTGCACAGCGACACCATCGGCGAACTGCTGCCGTGCATCCACGACGTCGACGGCACACCCAATGCCACGGCGACGCCGTTCCTGGTGGAGAAGCTCACCGAGGAACGCACCAGAATCGATCAGGCGATGCGCGATCTACGCCGGACGAGCGACGTGCTCGACGGCATCATCCGTGCGGCGGGTGGCGAGGCCGCCGGACAGTAGGGTGGACGCCATGGCTCTCGACAGCGGAACGATCTCCGAACCCGGTAGCGGCGCGGTGGCGCCGCCGGTCGCCGAGACGGTGCCCACCCGGCGGGTGCACCACGGCGACGTGTTCGTCGACGAGTACGAGTGGCTGCGGGACAAGGAGAATCCCGACGTCATCGCCTACCTGGAGGCGGAGAACGCCTACACCGAGGCACACACCGAGCACCTGAGCACGTTGCGCGAGACGATCTTCGACGAGATCAAGGCGCGCACCCAGGAGACCGACCTCTCGGTGCCGACCAGGCTGGGTGACTACTGGTACTACTCGCGCAGCTTCGAGGGCAAGCAGTACGGCGTGCACTGCCGGTGCCCGATCGCCGCGGACGCCGAAGGCATCGACGAGTGGACCCCGCCTCAGCTGAGCGCGGAGACCGAGGTCCCGGGCGAAGAGGTGCTGCTCGACAGCAACGAGCTGGCCGAAGGGTACGACTTTTTCGCCCTCGGCGCGTTCTCGATCAGCCATGACGGCACGCTGCTGGCCTACTCGGTGGACCACGTCGGTGACGAGCGGTACGTTCTGCGCTTCAAGGATCTGCGCACCGGCGAGCTGCTCGGTGACGAGATCGCGGGCACCGCTCCGGGTGCGACCTGGTCGCTGGACGGCAGCCACGTCTTCTATCAGACCGTCGATGAGTCCTGGCGGCCCGACACGGTGTGGCGGCACCGGCTCGGCAGCACCGATGCCGACGTCAAGGTGTTCCACGAGCCCGACGAGCGCTATTGGGTGAGCATCGGCGCCAGCCGCTCGGAGAAATACCTGATGATCTGGGTCGGTTCCAAGATCACCAGCGAGGGCTGGGTGCTGGAGTCCGACGACCCCGAGGGCGAGTTCCGCGTGCTGCTGCCGCGCCGCGAGGGTGTGGAGTACTCCGCCGAGCACGCGGTGATCGGCGGAGAAGACCGCTTCCTGATCCTGCACAACGACGTGGTGGACGGCGTCAAGGCGGAGAACTTCGTGCTGGCCGAGGCGCCGGTCGACGACCCGTCGAACCTGACGCCGCTGATCGGGCATCGCGAGGACGTGCGGCTCGAGGACATCGACGCGTTCCGCGACCACCTGGTGCTCAGCTACCGGCGCGAGGCGCTCACCCGGATCGCGGTGTGGCCGCTGGCCGCCGAGGGTTACGGCGAGCGGCGCGAACTCGACTTCGATCTGGAACTCTTCGCGGTCGGTGTCGGCTCCAACCCGGAGTGGGCCCAGCCGACCCTGCGTATCGGACTGACCTCGTTCATCACGCCGATGCAGGTGTTCGACTACGTGCCGGCCACCGGCGAGCTGCTGTTGCGCAAGGAACAGCCCGTGCTCGGCGGCTACGACGCGAACGACTACGAACAGCACCGGCAGTGGGCGGTCGCCGAGGACGGCACCCGGATTCCGATCTCGCTGGTGCGGAAGAAGACCACCGCGGCCGACGAGCCCAAGCCGTTGCTGCTCTACGGCTACGGCTCCTACGAGGCGAGCATCGACCCGTCGTTCTCGGTCGCTCGCCTGTCGCTGCTGGATCGCGGCATGGTCTTCGCGGTCGCGCACGTTCGCGGCGGCGGCGAGATGGGCAGGCTCTGGTACGAGCACGGCAAGGCGCTCACCAAGAAGAACACCTTCACCGACTTCGTGGCCTGCGCCCGGCATCTGGTCGAGGCGGGCGTCACCGCCCCGGACCGGATGGTCGCCGACGGCGGCAGCGCGGGCGGCCTGCTGGTCGGAGCGGTGGCGAATCTGGCCCCCGAGCTGTTCGCGGGCATCCTGGCGAACGTGCCGTTCGTCGATCCGCTCACCTCCATCCTCGACCCGTCGCTGCC
Organism: Nocardia arthritidis NBRC 100137; assembly: GCF_001612765.1. Classification (GTDB taxonomy): domain Bacteria; phylum Actinomycetota; class Actinomycetes; order Mycobacteriales; family Mycobacteriaceae; genus Nocardia; species Nocardia arthritidis. The sequence continues at coordinate 15,342 of NZ_BDBB01000006.1, read as the reverse complement.
GCTCACCGTGATCGAGTGGGACGAGTGGGGCAACCCGCTGGCCGACAAGGACGTCTACGAGTACATGAAGTCCTACTCGCCGTATGAGAACGTCGAGGCCAAGGACTATCCGGCGATCCTGGCGATCACCAGCCTGAACGACACCCGCGTGCTCTACGTGGAGCCCGCGAAGTGGATCGCCAAGCTGCGCGCCACCGCCACCGGCGACGCGCCGCTGCTGCTGAAGACGGAGATGAGCGCGGGCCACGGCGGCGTCAGCGGGCGCTACGAGAAGTGGCGGGAAGTGGCCTTCGAACACGCCTGGCTGCTCGACACGGTCGGTCTCGCCGACGCGTAGCGCACCGGCCGATCGCCGGGCGCATTGGTGAAGGCGGCGCGCCGACCGCGGGGCGAGCGCCCGACACAGGCGTGACGGAGTGTTCGCCACCTGGTCATATAGCCTGCACGTCGCGGACACGTGCGGCTGGCACCGTGGGTACATGAACGCTGAGCTGGTCGTATCGGTCTCCGGGATCAGGGACACCACCCGGGACACGGCGATGGGATTCGCCGAGGAGATGGATCGGCGCGGCGTGCCGCTCTCGCTGCTGGTGGCTCCGCGGCTGAAGGGCGGATACCGGCTGCTCGACGACCCGGCGACGCAGGCATGGCTGCGCGGCCGCCGGGCCCGCGGCGACGCCATCGTGCTGCACGGCTACGACCAGGCGGCCACCAAGCGGCGGCGCGCCGAGTTCGCCGCGCTGCCCCGGCACGAGGCGCGATTGCGGCTGACCGCCGCGGATCGCGTGCTGGAGCAGGCCGACCTGCGTACCCGGCTGTTCGCGGCGCCGCGCTGGGATGCCTCGGCGGGCGCGCTGGCGGCGCTGCCCGAGGTCGGTTTCCGGCTGGCGCTCGGGTTGACCTCGATCATCGACCTGGAGCGCAATATGGCGCAGAAGTCCAGGGTGTACGGCCTCGGCGAGGGCTTCCGCGCCGAACCATGGTGGTGCCGCGCCTTGGTCATGGGCGCCGCGCGCACCGCCCGTCGCGGCGGCGTGTTGCGATTGGCCGTATCCGCGGTCCAGCTGACGCGTTCGGGCCCTCGCCAAGCCGTGCTCGACGCCGTCGACCTGGCATTGTTCCACGGTGCGGCGGGAACGACCTACCGGTGGGAACCCTTTCCGGCCGTTCGAGCCGCATGACTGACGCCGCGGGCGGCGGCGGGCAAGGCCCTATCGCCCGTGGCCGGTCGGGACCGCTGTCGCGCGACCGATCGGCGCCGCCGCCCGCGAATGGCGTAGCCGGGCGGCGGCGCTGTCACGATCAGGACGCAGCGATCGTCGTCTCCGGAACGGCAGCCGTCGCATCGTGGGTGAAGCCGCCGGCCTCCTCGCGCGTGAGCGAGGTCGAGAACGGCCGCCGCCGCAGCTGGCGTATGCAGCGCCCGAGATCGGCGATCAGCATGTCGGCCATGTCGACGGTGAAGCCGTGGCGCAGCACCGCGCGCATCACCGTCTCGTCGTTGCGGTCCGCGGGTAGCGGATAGGCCGGTATCAGCCAGCCCCGGGAGCGCAGCCGGTCGGACAGGTCGTAGAGGTTGAAGCCGGGATCGCCGGTCAGGCGCCAGCACACCGCCGTGATGCCACGCTGCGGATCGCCGTCGTGGATCAGCTCGAAGACTTCGAGGTCACGCACTGCCGCGGCCAAGTGCTGCGCCACCCGGTAGATCGCGGATTGCACCCGGGCGTAGCCGGCCCGTCCCAAGCGAATGAACTGGTAGTACTGCGTGATCGCCTGCCCGCCGGGCCGGGAGAAGTTCAGGTTGAAGGTGGCCATGCTGCCGCCGAGGTAGTCGACGTCGAAGATCAACTCCGCAGGCAGGTCATCGGCTTCGCGCCAGATCGCCCAGCCCGCGCCGAGCGGGGCCAGCCCGGTCTTGTGGCCGGAGGCGTTGATCGACTTCACCCTGGGCAGCCGGAAATCCCAGACCAGATCCGGTGCGGCGAAGGGGGCGAGGAAACCGCCACTGGCCGCGTCGACGTGGATCGGGATGTCCCAGCCCTTCTCGCGCTCGAGCGCGTCGAGGGCCGCGCTCGCCCCGGCGACGTCTTCGAACAGGCCGGTGTAGGTCTGACCGAAGGTCGGGACGACCATCATGGTGTTCGCGTCGCAGTACTCGGCGAGGTCGTCGGGATGCATGGTGAGCCGATCGCCGCGCAGCGGGATCTGCCGGATCTCGACGTCGAAGTACCGCGCGAATTTCTCCCAGCACACCTGGACGGGGCCACAGACGAAGTTCGGCGTCCCGGTGCCGCCACCCTTGCGCCAGCGGAACTTCGCCGCGAGCCCGCCGAGCATGGCCGCCTCGCTGGAGCCGATGGTCGAGGTGCCGTGCGTGCCGGCCGGGTCGGGCGCGTGCCACAGATCGGCGACCATCCGCACGGCCCGGCGCTCCAACTCGGCCGTCTGCGGGTACTCGTCCTTGTCGACGATGTTCTTGTCCAGGCATTCGGACATCAGCCTGCGCGCCTGGTCCTCCACCCAGGTGGTGCAGAACGTGGCCAAGTTCATCCTCGAGACGCCGTCGAGCATCAGTTCGTCGTGCACGATCTCGTAGGCGACCTGCGGGAACATCTCGTGCGGGGGAAATCCGGCTCGCGGTGCGGACCGGCTGAGCCCCGGCAGGGCGAACAGGTCATCAGCTGCTTCGGACATGCGGGCCTCCCGGTCGACAGGGTGCGGGTGTGCCTCATCTCTCGCGGAGGATGCCCTGCGATAGCTGACATCTTCCCCCGCTCACCTTGACACACCGCGGGCGTGCTCCGGACGTACTTCGCCTTCTCTTCGGAGACGTCTTGTGCGCGCACACCCGCCCAGCTGTGCGAACTTCACTCGGAAGTCAGGGGGTTAGGGTTGGGGGATGACAGACGATGTGCGTGTCACGGCGTTGCGCAGCGCGGTGGCGGAGCTGATGGACCAGGCGAAAACCGATCTGGCTCAGCTCGTTTCGTTCAAGTCGGTAGCCGATCCGCGGCAGTACCCTCCCGAGGAGTGCGACGCGGCGGCGCAGTGGGTGGCCGACGCGTTCGCCGCAGCGGGGCTCACCGCCGTCGGCCTGCACGAAACGCCGGACGGCACCAAGGCGGTCGTCGCCTCGCGGCCCGCTCCCGAGGGCGCGCCGACGGTGTTGCTCTACTGTCACTACGACGTCCAGCCGCCGATGGACGAGGCCGCATGGCGCACCCCGCCGTGGGAGCTGACCGAGCGCGACGGGCGCTGGTACGGGCGCGGCAGCGCCGACTGCAAGGGCAACATCGTCATGCACCTGACGGCTCTGCGCGCGCTCGGGCCGGATCTGCCGGTGGGGGTCATCGTGGTGGCGGAAGGCTCCGAGGAACAGAGCACCGGGGGACTGGAGCGGTTCGTCGAAGCCGAGCCGGAACTGCTGCGCGCGGACGCGATCGTGGTCGGCGACTGCGGTAACTTCGCCGCGGGTGTGCCGACCCTGACGCAGACGCTGCGCGGCGGAGTGAACGTGGTGGTCACCGTCGAAACACTCGCCGGCCCCTTGCATTCCGGCATGTTCGGCGGCCCGGCTCCCGACGCGCTTGCCGCGCTGATCCATCTGCTTGCCTCGCTGCGCGACGAACGGGGCAACACCACCGTCGACGGGTTGCCGAACGATCAGGTCTGGCCGGGCGTCCAATATCCGAGCGAGCAGTTCCACGCCGACGCGCGCGTCCTGCGCGATGTCGAACTCGTCGGCGACGGCACCGTCGCCGACATGCTCTGGGCGCGGCCGGCGCTGACGGTGCTCGGCATCGACGCCCCTCCGGTGGTGGGCTCCGCCGCCGCCATCCCGGCGATCGCGCGCGCCCGGCTGAACCTGCGCATTCCGCCGGGCACCGACCCGGATCAGGCGCACCGGGCGCTCGTCGCGCACCTCGAGGCGCACACGCCGTGGCGCGCCGAGCTGACCGTCGAGCTGGAAGGCACCGGAGCACCGTTCCGGTCCCCGACCGGCGGACCGGCGCGCGCCGCGATGGAAGCGGCGCTCGCCGCGTCCTACGGTCGTCCGGCGACCACCCAGGGGCAGGGCGGCTCGATCCCGCTGTGCAATGTCTTCGCCACCACCTACCCGGACGCGGAGATCATGCTGCTGGGGGTCGAGGAACCGAAAGCCCTGATCCACGCGCCCAACGAGAGCGTGGATCCGAAGGAGATCGAGCACATGGCCCTGGCCGAGGCGATCTTTCTCGCGACCTACGCCGGATAGCGCTACAGGTCGGTGTCGTTCTCCGGGTCGAGCACCCGGAATTCGGTTCCGGCGGGAGCCATTTCGGACAGCCTGCCGAAGTAGATGCCCTGCGCCTCCTCGCGGATGATGCCGTAGTGGATGGGCAGCGCGACGCGCGGAGCGACCGCGCGCAGGTAGTCGACGGCTTCGCTGATCCGCATCCACGGCGCCGCGGCGGGCGCGGCCAGCACGCCGACCGGGACCGGCGGCACCCACAGTGAGTCGCCGGGGTGCACGAGCTGTGCCGGGTCGTCGGCGGTGCCCAGTTGGAAGACGGTGTTGTCGATCACGGGGATCTCCGGATGGATCACGGCGTGCCTGCCCCCGCCGCCGGTGATCCGGAGATCGCCGACGGTGAGCACGTTGCCCGCGTGCACCGCCTCCCACCGCTCGCCGCGCTGCTCGGCGGTCTGCGGATCCGACAGCAACCGTGCGCCGGGGTTCGCCTCGACCAGCGCTTCGATCCGGTTCGGGTCGATGTGGTCGGGATGCTGGTGGGTGACCGCGATCGCGTCCAGGCCGGTGAGGCCCTCGAAGCCGTGCGAGAACGTGCCCGGATCGAACAGGATCTTCTTGCCGTGCAGCTCGACGAGGAGACAGGAGTGGCCGAAGTGGGCTATGCGCATGCCGCCATGCTAGCCACGCCGGGTGTGTTCTCCACGACATCGCGGGTGTCTCGGCGCACCCCGCGGATGCCGCGCTCGACCAGCACAACTACGCTGCTGAGGTAACCCCCCAACCACATGAGGAGCAACGCGTGGCACGAGTCGTGGTCGAGGTGATGCCGAAGGCCGAGATCCTGGATCCGCAGGGGCAGGCCATCGTCGGCGCACTCCCGCGCCTGGGATTCGAGGGCATCTCGGACGTGCGCCAGGGCAAGCGATTCGAACTCGACGTCGATGACAGCATCGATGACGCGGCACTCGAGCAGATCGCCGAATCGCTGTTGTGCAACACCGTGATCGAGGAGTGGAAGGTGGTTCGCCTCTCATGACCGCGCGCATCGGGGTCATCACCTTTCCCGGCACGCTCGATGACGTGGACGCGGCACGGGCGGTGCGCCTGGCCGGCGCCGAGGCGGTCAGCCTGTGGCATGCCGACGCCGACCTCAAGAGCGTCGACGCGGTGATCGTGCCCGGCGGCTTCTCCTACGGCGACTACCTGCGCGCAGGCGCCATCGCCCGGTTCGCGCCCGTCATGGGTGAGGTCGTGCGCGCCGCGGGCGCCGGACTGCCGGTGCTGGGCATCTGCAACGGCTTCCAGGTGCTGTGCGAGGCCGGGTTGCTGCCCGGCGCGCTGACCCGCAACGAAGGGCTGCACTTCATCTGCCGCGACGAGTGGCTGACGGTGGAGTCGGTGTCGACGGCGTGGACCTCCCGCTTCGAGCCGGGCGCTCAGATCCTCGTCCCGCTCAAGTCCGGCGAGGGGCGTTACCAGGCATCGGAAGCGGTGCTGGACCAGCTCGAGGGCGAGGGTCGGGTGGTCTTCCGCTACGCGAGCGGCAACCCGAACGGCTCGCAGCGCGGCATCGCGGGCATCGCCTCGGCGAACGGTCGCGTCGTCGGCTTGATGCCGCACCCCGAACACGCCACCGAGCCACTGACCGGTCCCAGTGACGACGGTCTCGGCCTGTTCCTTTCGGTACTGGACTCGCTGGTAGGGGTGTAGTCCTCCAGCATTCGTATTCGTCTTCCGCTGGTGCGGGCGACGATCTCGAAGTCGACCCGATCCGCGCGGGCGATATATCCGCGCTGGATCGGCTGGTCGCCTCGGAAACCCGGACGCCGCAAAAGCTTTCGAGAATCAGGCCCTGGTCGAGGGCGTCGAGTATCTCGGGCACTTCCAGCGATCCGGCCGTCCGGTCCAGCGCGCCCGGTGTGTGGACGGCTTCGTAGGTGGGGTTGCCGAAGCTGGTGAGCGCCGGCGCGAACGCGCCGTACCGCGCGCGGTAGCGGGTCATCCGGTCCCGCCCCTCGGGTGTGCGGTCGTCCAGGAAGAAGCTGGACGCCACGAAGAAGCCGTGGTCGGCATCCGGTGACGCGTGCATCATGCCGGGGGACGGCGGCGCGGAGACCTCGCCCGGCGTCCGCCTCGTAGATATTCGTAGTACGAATTTCGCGCCCGGAATTCCCGCACTCCGGTTGGTTTCATCGGCCGCGACGGATATCGCCGCGTCGCAGGACTACGCGTTGATACCGCCCGGTCCCTGCCGCGGAACTATGTCGAGGACCTTGATCGTCCCGTCAGGGCTCTCGAACGAGGTCGACATTCGGTACTCTTCTTCTCGTTCGAGCGAAATTCACGGCAGGCAGGAAATAATGACGTCCATTGTGAGCGGAAATTCGACGCTACATGGCGCGCTGCGTGCCGCGGAGCGTGGTTGGGTGCGGCATCTGGACGCGGCGTTGTGCGCCAGGCAGCTCTCGCCGGATCAGTGGTCGATGTTGTCGAATCTGTGCGGCGACGCGGGGATCACCATGACCGAACTGGCGGCCAGGTCGCAGCTGGCGCCGTCCTCGGCCACCAGGCACGCCGACTACCTGGCCGAGCGCGGGCTGATCTTCCGGCTCGCCGCGCAGGACGATCGCCGCCGCATCTTGATCGGCCTCAGCAGACTCGGCGCCGACCTGGTCGCCGAGGTGCGCGCGGAGGAGGCGCGTGCCGAACAAGAGTTGCGCGGGCGCATCGGCGCGCGCCGATATACCGAACTCATGCGATTGCTCGACCTGGTTTCCATCGCCTCAGAGTAATACTCCGAAGTACCGGCATTCATCCGATGAATGCCGTGAATGCCCGTTTCGTGATCGGATACCGGCCCATTCTTGCCCTTATGTTCCGGGGCGAATCGACTTGTGCCGAGTGGTGATCTCAGCGGGCCGATTCCTCGCGATTACCGCGTCGGCCACGTCGTTTTCGACCGAGTATTCGCCACGCCCGCCGATCGACCGGGAGACACCGGCCACGGCCCGCTTGCCTAGGATCGCAGGCATGCCCGTCTCCACCACCGCAGCCACCGCCGCCGGGCTGTGCGCGTTCATCGATGCGTCCCCGTCGCCGTTCCACGTCTGCCGCACGGTCGCCGCGGAATTGGACGCGCGGGGGTTCACCCGGCTCGCCGAGTCGCAGACCTGGCCGTCGGACGGCACGGGCAGGCACTACGTGGTGCGCGGTGGGTCGCTGGTGGCCTGGGCCGCCGGGGACGCGGCGGGCGCGACCCCGTTCCGTGTGGTCGGGGCGCACACCGACAGCCCGAACCTGCGCGTCAAGCAGCATCCCGACCTGACCTCGGCGGGCTGGCAGCTCGTGGGGCTGGAACCATACGGCGGTGCGTGGCTGAACTCGTGGCTGGATCGCGAGCTCGGCGTCTCCGGGCGGTTGAGCGTGCGCGACGGAAACACGGTGGGCGAGCGGCTGGTTCGCATCGATGAGCCGATCCTGCGGGTGCCGCAGCTGGCCATTCACCTGTCCGAGGACCGCAGGGGCGTCACGCTGGACCCGCAGCGGCACGTCAACGCGGTGTGGGGCGCGGGGTACGAGGCGGCATCGTTCATCGATTTCGTGGCCGATCGGGTGGAGGTCGATCCCGAGGACGTGCTCGGCTGGGAGCTGATGACCCACGACCTGACACCGAGCAGGCTGATCGGGCGGGACCAGGACTTGGTCAGCGCGCCCCGCCTGGACAACCAGGGCACCTGTTTCGCGGGCCTGCAAGCGTTCCTCGCCGCGATCGATGCGCCGGGGGCCGCGATCCCGGTGCTGGCCATGTTCGACCACGAGGAGGTCGGCAGTCAGTCCGACCGCGGCGCGCAGTCGGATCTGCTGCCCACGGTGCTGGAACGCATCGTGCTCGCGCGCGGCGGCGGCCGCGCCGATTACCTTGCCGCGCTGGCGGGTTCGGTCTGTGCGTCCGGCGACATGGCGCACGCGACGCACCCGAACTATCCGGAGCGCCACGAGCCGGCGCACCGCATCGAGGTCAACGGCGGGCCGGTGCTGAAGGTCAACCAGAACCTGCGCTACGCCACCGACGCCACCGGCGCGGGAGCGTTCGCCCTGGCCTGCGCGCAGGCCGCGGTCCCGTTGCAGCGCTATGTGCATCGCGCCGACCTGCCGTGCGGCTCCACGATCGGGCCGATGACCGCGGCGCGCACCGGTATGCCGACCGTCGACGTGGGCGCGCCGCAACTGGCGATGCATTCCGCGCGCGAGCTGATGGGCGTGTTCGACGTCCCGGCCTACGCCGCGGCGCTGGCCGCCTTCCTCACGCCGGAGGCCATCGGGCGGTAGGTGAACACCGCGACGAGGAACACCGCGAACGTGGCCAGCACGTAACTGCTTCCGATGATCTGCTGCCACCAGGCCCACTCCAGCTCGCGGTCGCGCGAGTGCGGCAGCAGCCAGTGCGGGCCGATCAGGAACAGCACGGCGCCCGCCGCGACCACGCCGATCACCCGCGGGCTGCGCGTGCCGCGCACCATGAGGTCGGCGGTGAGCACCATCGCGGGCGCGATCCACACCCAGTGATGCGACCAGGACACCGGCGAGACCAGCAGCACCGCCGCGGCGTTCACCAGTAGCGCCGCCGCTGTCGCGCCCGCTTCGAGCAGCCTGCGCATCCACACCGCGGCCAGCGCCACCGCCAGCACCGACAGCGTGATCCACAGCAGAGTGGCCGCCGTGTCGTCGATGCCCAACCGGAAGGCCATGCCCTTGATGGACTGGTTACCCGCGAAGTAGGGCGGTCCGATCCGGCCGGTGTCGGCGAGGGTGTGGAACCAGTAGTCCAAGGAATCATCAGGGAACAGCAGGAATCCGAGACCGACCGCCGCGATCGCGGACACCACCAGCGTGCCCGCGGCCTTCCAATCCTTACGCAGCACGAAGTACAGCAGGTACCCGGCCGGGATCAGTTTCACCGACACCGCGATGCCGATCAGCATGCCGCGCGGCCACAACGGCTTGCGCGCCAGACAGTCCAGGGTGATCGCGGCCATCAGCACGAGGTTGATCTGGCCGAAGCCGAAGGTCTGGCGGACCGGTTCGAAGAACTGCGCCACCGCGACCGCGCCGACGACCAGGGCGAGCACGGCCGGACGGGACAGTTCGGGACGCAGCCGAGCCAGCACCAGCCACAGCGAGATGGCCAGGGCGGCTACGGAGGTGACGACCACCACCACCTCGGCGACCACCAACGGCATCAGCGCCAGCGGCGCGAAGAACAACGCGGCCAAGGGCGGATAGGTGAACGGCAGCCCGATCCCCTCGACCGGTGGCATCGGGCCGTACAGATCGCCGCCGTCCAGCCAGACTCGGGCGCCGTTGCGATAGACCTGCAGGTCGATGTAACCGTGCCACCAGTGCGCCAGCAGCGAGACGAGCACCGACACCGCGAACAACGTGGCAGCAGCAATCAGCCAGCGCACTTGCGGTGTCCCGGGGTTCGGCGACGCGTCACCGGGCGCGGCCCCCGATTCCCCGCTCCGGGCCGACGCGGCGTCCGAGGCGATCGATCGCTCACCCGGATTCGCGACCCCCGATCCTTCGTTCACCGGCTCAGACTAGCCGGTGCGTATGGCCCGTACCCACTGCCTCTAGACTTACACCGAGGCATCTCGCCGCCCACCAGTGACAACGCTCGTCGCTTCACAATGCCCGGCCGAAAGGACCCTGGTACTCCGTGACTCCGCAGGTCGACACCGTCAGCGCAGCCGCAGCAAACCCCGACGTGCCGCAACCCTACAAAGAACTCGGGCTCAAAGACGACGAGTACGCCCGGATCAAGGAGATCCTCGGCCGCAGGCCGACGGACGCCGAACTGGCGATGTACTCGGTGATGTGGAGCGAACACTGCTCCTACAAGTCCTCGAAGGTGCATCTGCGCTACTTCGGCCAGACCACCACCGACGAGATGCGCGAGTCCATGCTCGCGGGCATCGGTGAGAACGCGGGCGTCGTCGACGTCGGCGACGGCTGGGCGGTCACCTTCAAGGTGGAAAGTCACAACCACCCCTCCTACGTCGAGCCGTACCAGGGTGCGGCCACCGGCGTCGGCGGCATCGTGCGCGACATCATGGCGATGGGCGCGCGCCCGATCGCGGTAATGGACCAGCTGCGCTTCGGCGCCGCGGACGCGGCCGACACCCGCCGCGTGGTGGACGGCGTGGTGCGCGGCGTCGGCGGATACGGCAACTCGCTCGGCCTGCCGAACGTCGGCGGCGAGACCGTGTTCGACGCCTCCTATCAGGGCAACCCGCTGGTGAACGCGCTGTGCGCCGGGGTGATGCGGGTCGAGGACCTGCACCTGGCCTTCGCCTCCGGCGCGGGCAACAAGATCGTGCTGTTCGGCGCACGCACCGGCCTGGACGGCATCGGCGGCGTCTCGGTGCTGGCCTCGGACACCTTCTCCGGTGACGAGTCCGGCTCCGGCCGCAAGAAGCTGCCCTCGGTGCAGGTCGGCGACCCGTTCACCGAGAAGGTGCTCATCGAGTGCTGTCTCGAGCTGTACGCGGCGAAGCTGGTGGTCGGCATCCAGGACCTCGGCGGCGCCGGGTTGTCCTGCGCCACTTCCGAGCTCGCGGCGGCCGGTGACGGCGGCATGCACATCGAGCTGGACAAGGTGCCGCTGCGCGCGACCGGCATGACGCCCGCCGAGGTGCTCTCCAGCGAGTCGCAGGAGCGCATGTGCGCGGTCGTCACCCCGGAGAGCGTGGACGCGTTCATGGCCGTGTGCCGCAAGTGGGACGTGCTGGCCACGGTGATCGGCGAGGTCACCGACGGTGACCGGCTGGTGGTCACCTGGCACGGCGACACCGTGGTGGACGTGCCGCCGCGCACCGTCGCGCACGAGGGCCCGGTCTACGAGCGCCCGCTCGCGCGGCCCGACGAGCAGGACGCGCTGATCGCCGACACCCCGGACCGGCTCGCCCGGCCGCAGACCGCCGACGAACTGCGCGCCACGCTGCTGCGGATGATCTCCAGCCCGCAGCTGTGCAGCCGTAAATGGATCACCGAGCAATACGACCGCTATGTGCGCGGCAACACCGTGCTCGCCGACCAGGCCGACGCGGGCGTCATCCGGATCGATGAGCAGACCGGCCGCGGCATCGCGCTGGCCACCGACGCCTCCGGCCGCTACACCAAGCTGGACCCCTACGCCGGTGCGCAGCTGGCGCTGGCCGAGGCCTATCGCAACGTGGCCACCACCGGCGCGACGCCGAAGGCGGTTACCAACTGCCTGAACTTCGGTTCCCCGGAGGACCCCGGCGTGATGTGGCAGTTCCAGCAGGCGGTGCGCGGCTTGGCGGACGGCTGCGTGGCGCTCGGCATCCCGGTCACCGGCGGCAACGTCAGCTTCTACAACCAGACCGGCCAGACCGCGATCCTGCCGACCCCGGTGGTCGGCGTGCTCGGCGTGATCGACGACGTGCACCGTCGCATCCCGACCGGCCTCGGGCTGGAGCCGGGCGAGACGCTGATCCTGCTCGGCGAGACCCGCGACGAGTTCGGCGGGTCGATCTGGTCCCAGGTGGAGCACGAGCATCTGGGCGGCGTACCGCCGAAGGTCGACTTCGCCCGCGAGCAACTGCTCGCCGAGGTGCTGACCGCCGGTTCCCGCGACGGCATGATCAGCGCCGCGCACGACCTCTCCGAGGGCGGTCTCGCCCAGGCCGTCGTCGAAGCCGTGCTCGCCGGTGAAACCGGTTGCCGCATCCTGCTTCCCGAGGGCGAGGACCCGTTCGTCACGCTGTTCTCCGAGTCGGCGGGGCGCGTGCTGGTCGCCGTTCCGCGCTCGGAGGAGACCAGGTTCACCCGGATGTGCACCGCGCGCGAATTGCCGTGGGTGCGTATCGGCGTGGTCGACCAGGGCTCGGATTCGCTCGAGGTGCAGGGCCAGTTCTCGATCACCATGGACGAGTTGCGGACCGCGCACGAGGGCACGCTGCCGAAGCTGTTCGGCGCGGGCGCCGTCTGACGAAACGCCCACCTGGGCGGGCCTGAACCCCTCGTTACCGGGCCCGCCCAGGTGCGCGTGCTCAGGCGACGGAATTGAACGGATCGTGCTCGGAGAGCAGCTTCTCCATCCGCGCCTGATCGATGCGACCGTTTATGGTCGCCGCCTCGTGCTGGTCGCGGACCACCTTCGCCAGCGTGAAGGTGCTCGTGACCAGGAAGAGCATGGACATCCCCAGGAATCCGCGCTGCCAGACATCCATTGGCAGCGCGTAGATGCCGATGCCGATTCCGACGAAGCTGATGCCGAAGGCGAGCGAGGCCTGCGCGACGTATGCGGCGCTGGCTTTCGTCCGCGTGGTCGTTGTGCTCATGGATAAGAGTTTCCGGACGGCGCGGCCCGAGCACCCCTGTACAACTACTCGAGCGGAATGGGTAGTTGCCATTCGGAAAAGCCGTCCGTTCACGGGACCGCAGGCGGTGTGATCGGCGCCCCGGGCGACCGCGTCGCGGTGGGCGACGCGCCGGACCGTCGGTGCCGACCGCCATACTGATCGAATGCTGGAGACCGCCGGGACCATGCGAAAGCTGCGTACGCGCGCGGTCGCGATGACCCGGCACGCCGAGGACGTCATCGATCTCAACTACGTCGGCCTGGTCGTGGCCACCGTGTTCTTCGCACTGTCGGTGACGCCGTCGCTGCTGCCGCGCGACTGGCTGTTCCAGGGGTTGATCAGCGGGATCAACGCCGCCATCGGCTACGGCGCCGGCTGTTTGCTGGAGTGGCTGTTCCGGCTGTGGGTGCGGCCCCGGTTGAAGATCGCGCCGCCGCCGACGTGGGCGCGTTACGCGATCAAGTCCGCCGTACTGCTCACCGCCGCGTTGAGCGCCGCGCTGATGCTGATCCAGTCGGCGCGGTGGCAGCGTGAGATCACGGCACTGATGGGCATGGAAGGCACCACCACCCCCGCCTACCTGCGCACCGGTCTGCTCAGCCTGGCGGTCGGCGTCGCGGCCGTCGCGGCCTATCGGACGCTGCGGGAGATCATCCTGTTCCTGGCCCGCCTGCTCAATCGGTGGGTGCGAATCCCACGCGAACTCGCCCCCGCCGCCGGGTTCCTGGTGCTGGTGGTGCTGGCGGTGACGATCTTCAACGGTGTGGCCACCCAGGCGTTCTTCGCGGTGGCCAACTCGGCCTTCAGCGTGCAGAACGACCACACCTCGGTGAACGCGGTGCAGCCGCAGCAGCCGGAACGCTCCGGCAGCCCGACCTCACTGGCGAAGTGGGAGACCCTCGGCTTCGAAGGGCGCTGGTTCGTCTCGCACGGCCCCACGGCGAGCCGCATCACCTCGGTCACCGGCCGTCCGGCCAAGGAACCCATCCGGGCCTACGTCGGCTTGGAGTCGGGCGAAGGCGACCAGGAACCGGCCGAGCTGGCGGTGGCGGAACTGGAGCGAACCGGAGCGTTCGACCGGAAAGCGCTCGTCGTGGTCACCACCACCGGGACCGGGTGGGTGAACTCGCTGGCCGCCGGTGCGATCGAGTACATGTACGACGGCGACACCGCGATCGTCGCCACGCAGTACTCGTATCTGCCCAGCGTGCTGTCGTTCCTGGCCGACCGCACCAAGGCCGCCGCCGCGGGCAGGGACTTGTTCGACGCGGTGTACGAGCACTGGACCGCGCGGCCGCCACAGGTTCGCCCCAAGCTGCTGGTGTACGGGGAGAGCCTGGGTTCGCAGGGGTCCGAGGCGGCGTTCGACGGTCTGGCCGATCTGCGGGCCAAGGTCGACGGTGCCCTGTGGGTCGGCCCGCCCAATTCCAACCGCCTGTGGCAGCAGTTCGTCGCCCGCCGTGATCCCGGTTCCCGGGAGGTCCAGCCGCTGTACGCGGACGGGTTGGTGGTCCGGTTCGCCAGCGACAGCGTCGACCTGGCACGGCCCTCGACGGAGTGGCGGCCGCCGCGCATCGCGTATCTGCAGCACGCGTCCGACCCGATCGTCTGGTGGTCGCCGGATCTGATCTTCTCGCGCCCGGATTGGCTGTCCGAGCCGCGCGGCTCGGACGTCTCCTCCCAGATGCGCTGGTGGCCGTTCGTCACTTTCTGGCAGGTGGCCGCCGACCTCACCAACGCCCAAGGCGTCACCGACGGGCACGGACACCGCTACGGCAGCCTGGTGCTGGACGGCTGGGCGGCCATCGCCGCGCCGCCGGACTGGACCGCGGAGCGTTCCGAACGGATCCGGTCCGAAGTCGAGGCCGCGGAGGATTACGAGCGGACGACCAAGTGAGAGGAAGGCGTGCCGCGAGAACCATCGCGGCCGTGGCATTTCCGTTGATCTGGAGCAACGTGGTCCTGCCCCGCCTCGGTCTCGGCATACGTGGGCGTACCGCGGCCAACGCCGGTTTCGCCACCGCGTACGCACTCGCGTCGCGCGCCGAGCCGGGCCGTGGCTCGTGGCGTGACGTGCGCTGTGGGCTGCTCGCCACCTCGGGCGTCGTGGTCGGTTACGGTGCGGCCCTTGCCGTTCCATCGCTGCGATGGCGATTGGCCGAACTCGCCGAACGTGGGCCGGACGTGTCGACGGCGGAGTGGGCGGCCGTGCACATCCCCCTCGGGACCGTCTACAGCGAGGAACTGGTTTTCCGCGGCACGCTGGATCCCCTGCTGGACCACGTCTTCGGCCCGCGCACGGGTGCGTTGCTCGGCGCGGCGACCTTCGGGCTCTGGCACATCGCTCCCGCGCGGGCCGTGGGCGACAGCGTCCCCGCCACCGTGGCCGTCACCGCGGCGGGCGGCCTCGTGTTCGGTCGGCTGCGCCGCCGCACCGCGGGCACCGTCGCCCCGGCGCTGTTGCATCTCGCCATGAACGCGGGCGGGGCGATCGCACCGTGCTTGGCCCGCCGCATCGACGCTTCCTCGCGCGGATCCCGGCCGGCGTAGTACGGCTTGGGGACAACTGTGGACGAATTCGGGAAGTAGGGTCGCGAAGGTGGCAGGACGAGGGACGGTCGGCCCGGCGCAGACGAGGGCGGCGGTGGCGGTGGTGAGCGAGTGGTTGCGTGACGAGTCGGTCGGCGCGCCCGCGCGCGCCGACCTCGCGGCGGCGGTGCG